>NZ_KE150486.1 GCF_000411555.1 Atopobium sp. oral taxon 199 str. F0494
CCTCCCTTCCACCCACCCTCTCGTTCCCGAATTGTGGAGGATTTGTGAAGACGGCCTTTTCGGGTCTTTCGAAGGGGGGTAGAGACTATAGTTATTCCCCGCGCGACGCTGACAGACCTACTAAAAGCGCAGCGCAGCGAACCTTGAAAACCGGATACTGAGATCGTAAAAGATCGACAAAGACAGACTAGCGAAATAATCGAATGTGAATGCAAATTCACGCCAATTCTTATATTTCAGCGAATCCGAGATCAGCGTGATCTAAGCGAGGATTTATACTCACCTCTTTTAACCTCTACAGGCACATGTGTCTGTATCAGTTTGAATGGAGAGTTCGATCCTGGCTCAGGATGAACGCTGGCGGCGCGCCTAACACATGCAAGTCGAACGATTAAAGCACCTTTTAGGTGTGTATAAAGTGGCGAACGGCTGAGTAACACGTGGGCAACCTGCCCTCCTCTTGGGGATAGCCTCGGGAAACCGAGGATAATACCCGATACTTCACTTGAGCCGCATGACTCAAGTGAGAAAGCTTTTGCGGAGAAGGATGGGCCCGCGGCCTGTTAGCTTGTTGGTGGGGTAGAGGCCTACCAAGGCAATGATGGGTAGCTGGGTTGAGAGACCGACCAGCCAGATTGGGACTGAGACACGGCCCAGACTCCTACGGGAGGCAGCAGTGGGGAATCTTGCACAATGGGCGAAAGCCTGATGCAGCGACGCCGCGTGCGGGACGAAGGCCTTCGGGTTGTAAACCGCTTTCAGCAGGGACGAGGCGTAAGTGACGGTACCTGCAGAAGAAGCCCCGGCTAACTACGTGCCAGCAGCCGCGGTAATACGTAGGGGGCAAGCGTTATCCGGATTCATTGGGCGTAAAGCGCTCGTAGGCGGTCTGTTAGGTCGGGAGTTAAATCCGGAGGCTCAACCTCCGTCCGCTCCCGATACCGGCAGACTTGAGTTTGGTAGGGGAAGGTGGAATTCCTAGTGTAGCGGTGGAATGCGCAGATATTAGGAAGAACACCAGTGGCGAAGGCGGCCTTCTGGGCCATAACTGACGCTGAGGAGCGAAAGCTAGGGGAGCAAACAGGATTAGATACCCTGGTAGTCCTAGCTGTAAACGATGGACACTAGGTGTGGGGGAGCCTTTCCTCCGTGCCGCAGCTAACGCATTAAGTGTCCCGCCTGGGGAGTACGGCCGCAAGGCTAAAACTCAAAGGAATTGACGGGGACCCGCACAAGCAGCGGAGCATGTGGTTTAATTCGAAGCAACGCGAAGAACCTTACCAGGGCTTGACATATAGGTGAAGCGGCGGAAACGTCGTGGCCGAAAGGAGCCTATACAGGTGGTGCATGGCTGTCGTCAGCTCGTGTCGTGAGATGTTAGGTTAAGTCCTGCAACGAGCGCAACCCTCGTCGTATATTGCCAGCGGCTCGGCCGGGCACCTATACGAGACCGCCGGCGTCAAGCCGGAGGAAGGTGGGGACGACGTCAAGTCATCATGCCCCTTATGTCCTGGGCTACACACGTGCTACAATGGCCGGCACAATGAGCTGCCAACCCGCAAGGGTGAGCGAATCTCGAAAGCCGGCCCCAGTTCGGATTGGAGGCTGCAACCCGCCTCCATGAAGTCGGAGTTGCTAGTAATCGCGGATCAGCACGCCGCGGTGAATGCGTTCCCGGGTCTTGTACACACCGCCCGTCACACCACCCGAGTCGATTGCACCCGAAGTCGTCAGCCTAACCGTTTGGAGGGAGACGCCGAAGGTGTGGTTGGTAAGGGGGGTGAAGTCGTAACAAGGTAGCCGTACCGGAAGGTGCGGCTGGATCACCTCCTTTCTAGGGAGATACCCTCATCTAGATTGATTTACTTTATTTGAGTACCCTCGCAATGTATCAACACTGAAATCTTTGTCCGCATATGCGTCAGTATCCGGTCTCGAGGGTTCGCCCTCGCGTACCTTGAGAGCTGCATAGTGTGATTAATTCGATTTTCTTCAAGAAGATCGCATCTGTAGATACTTTTGCCGATACGGCAAAAGTGCAATCAAGTATGTTCAAACCATTAAAAGAAGATGGTAAGGGCAAACGGTGGATGCCTTGGCACAAGAAGCCGATGAAGGACGTGATAAGCTGCGATAAGCCACGGTGAGGTGCACATAACCTTTGACCCGTGGATGTCCGAATGGGTAAACCCACTAGATTTAATCGTCTAGTACTTCCTGCTGAATCTATAGGCAGGAGTGAGGTAACCGGGGGAACTGAAACATCTAAGTACCCCGAGGAAGAGAAATCAAACGAGATTCCCCAAGTAGTGGCGAGCGAACGGGGATATAGGACAAACCGGAAGTTGCGCAAGCGCTTTCGGGGTTGTAGGACCACACACCATAGAAGTTACAAAACATCGTGGAAGCAAAACGGTATGGAAAGGCCGGCCAAAGAGGGTTAAAGCCCCGTATGCGAATCTGCGATGTCTTCTCGTGTGGCACCTGAGTACTGCCGGACACGTGAAACCCGGTGGGAACCTGGGGGGTCCACCCTCCAATCCTAAATACTCTCTTGTGACCGATAGTGAACCAGTACCGTGAGGGAAAGGTGAAAAGTACCCCGATGAGGGGAGTGAAATAGTACCTGAAACCGTTTGCCTACAAGCAGTCGGAGCAGACTTTTGTCTGTGACGGCGTGCCTTTTGTAGAATGAGCCAGCGAGTTACGGCATGTGGCAAGGTTAAGCTCAAAAGCGAGCCGCAGCGAAAGCGAGTCTGAATAGGGCGCGTGAGTCGCATACCGTAGACGCGAAGCCAGGTGAGCTATCCATGAGCAGGCTGAAGCGGGGGTAAGACCCCGTGGAGGGCCGAACCCACTTAGGTTGAAAACTGAGGGGATGACTTGTGGATAGGAGTGAAAGGCCTATCAAACCTGGAGATATCTCGTTCTCCCCGAAATAGCTTTAGGGCTAGCCTCGGACGTTTACCCGTGGGGGTAGAGCACTGAATAGTTGCGGGGGCTTCACCGCCTACCAAGATTAATCAAACTCCGAATACCATAGGGTCCAAAGTCCGGGAGTCAGAATATGTGGGCTAAGCTGTGTATTCAAAAGGGAAACAGCCCAGACCGCCCGCTAAGGTCCCAAAATCTATGCTAAGTGGCAAAGGATGTGCGTTTGCTCAGACAACCAGGATGTTGGCTTAGAAGCAGCCATTCATTTAAAGAGTGCGTAATAGCTCACTGGTCGAGTGGACATGCGCCGACAATATACGGGGCTAAGCATAGTACCGAAGCGGCGGACTTGCACGTATGTGTAAGTGGTAGGGGAGCTTTCTGTTTGGGTTGAAGCAGTCGGATAACCGGCTGTGGACTGACCAGAAGTGAGAATGCTGGCATGAGTAACGAAAGACGAGTAAAAAACTCGTCCGCCGTACACCTAAGGGTTCCTGGGCAAGGCTAATCCTCCCAGGGTCAGGCGGGAGCTAAGGCGAGGCCGGAAGGCGTAGTCGATGCACAACAGGTAGATATTCCTGTCCCTCCGCACAAGCGCTATCACCAATGGGGTGACGGAGCAGGGTAGCTGGTCGGGGTTCTGGACGTCCCCGTGAAGACACGTAGGCTAAGAAGTAGTAAAACGCGCTTCTTATGAGGCTGAGGTGTCTGACGAAGCAACTGAGTGAAGCTAGTGAGCCCATACTTCCAAGAAAAACCTCTAGGGAGCTTGTCGGAGCCCGTACCAAAACCGACACAGGTAGGTGGGTAGAGCATACCAAGGCGATCGGGAGAACTATGGTTAAGGAACTCGGCAAAATTGCCCCGTAACTTCGGAAGAAGGGGTGCCGGTTTGGGTGATAAGACACGCTCTTTGAGCCTCGGCCGGTCACAGTAAATAGGTCCAAGCGACTGTTTATCAAAAACACAGGACTCTGCTGAAGTCGTAAGACGACGTATAGGGTCTGACGCCTGCCCGGTGCTGGAAGGTCACGAGGAGTTGTTAGCGTATGCGAAGCAGCGAATCTAAGCCCCAGTAAACGGCGGCCGTAACTATAACGGTCCTAAGGTAGCGAAATTCCTTGTCGGGTAAGTTCCGACCTGCACGAAAGGCGTAACGATTTGGACGCTGTCTCAACCATAGACCCGGTGAAATTGCACTAGTCGTGAAGATGCGACTTACCCGCAGAAGGACGGAAAGACCCCGTGAACCTTTACTGCAGCTTGACATTGGCTGCCGGTTCGTCGTGTAGAGGATAGGTGGGAGACTTTGAACCAGGGACGCCAGTTTCTGGGGAGTCACCCTTGGAATACCACCCTCGACGTTTCGGCATCCTAACCTGCGACCGTTATCCGGCGTGGGGACCGTGTCAGGTGGGTAGTTTGACTGGGGCGGTCGCCTCCTAAAATGTAACGGAGGCGCACGTAAGGTCTGCTCAGAATGGTCGGCAACCATTCTTTTGAGTGCAAGAGCATAAGCAGGCTTGACTGCGAGACTTACAAGTCGAGCAGATGGGAAACCAGGTTCTAGTGATCCGGCGGCTCAGAGTGGTATGGCCGTCGCTCAACGGACAAAAGGTACTCCGGGGATAACAGGCTGATCTTCCCCAAGAGTCCACATCGACGGGAAGGTTTGGCACCTCGATGTCGGCTCATCGCATCCTGGGGCTGGAGCAGGTCCCAAGGGTATGGCTGTTCGCCATTTAAAGCGGTACGCGAGCTGGGTTCAGAACGTCGTGAGACAGTTCGGTCCCTATCCTCTGTGGGCGTAGGAAAATTGAGGGAGGCTGCCCCTAGTACGAGAGGACCGGGGTGGACGGACCTCCGGTGTACGGGTTGTCAACCAATGGCAGAGCCCGGTAGCTGAGTCCGGTTGGGATAACCGCTGAAAGCATCTAAGCGGGAAGCCCATCCCAAGATGAGTTTTCCTTTCGGTAAGACCCCTTGTAGACTACGAGGTTGATAGGTTGCAGATGTACGTGCGGCAACGCATTTAGTCGAGCAATACTAATCGGTCGAGCTCTTCTTTTCAAACATACTTTTACCAAACGCGATCCTTCTTCGATCGAACAATCACACTGTGCGGCCCTCAGGGTACGTGAGCGAAAGCCTCGCTTGAAAGTCGAATACCCCTTGTTGGTCAGCGATTATGGCAGGGAAGGCACACCTGGTCCCATTCCGAACCCAGAAGTTAAGCTCCCGAGCGCCGATGGTACTGCGGAGGAAGTCCGTGGGAGAGCAGGACGTCGCTGACCAACAAGGGGCATTTGCATAGAGAGGGACTTTTGTGTGCGCGTATGTGGAGGCCTTGGGTATATGAAGGCCCTTTCATTAAAAACTTTTGTGCGCTACCTGCATAGATAGCATCTGTCGCTCAGACGCAAGTCCTCGTTTGTGGAATTTTAAAAATTCACAATATATTGACGATATTCTCGAGCAAAAATACTATATATTGTGGCATAGTAGATGGCACGCAAAAGCGCGCGCAAGGCTGCAATACTATGACACTAAAAGCCCTGCCTACGCTTTACGGCTTCAAATGGGTTTGGGAGCGAGACTCTCAAGGGGCTTGTCAAGGAGATAGTCCATGAAAATCATCAAACGTAACGGCTCAGAGGTAACCTTTGACGTCGACAAGATTGAAAACGCTATTGCCAAGGCAAACGCGGAGGTGAGCGAGGACGAGCGTCTCACAAAACGTGAAATCCGCTTTGCGGCGCTCAATGTGACCGACGAATGCATGGAGGCGGGGCATACCGTTACCGTTGAGGAGGTCCAGGACCTTGTCGAGGATCAGCTGATGGCGCTTGATCATTTTGAAGTGGCTCGCAAATACATCATTTATCGGTATGTACAAAACCAGAAGCGTCAGAAGAATACTACAGACGACAAGATCCTCTCGCTGATTGAATGCAACAACGAGGAGGTCAAACAGGAGAATTCCAATAAGAATCCTACGGTCGTCTCTGTGCAGCGTGACTATATGGCCGGTGAGGTGTCCAAAGATCTTGTCCAGCGCGAACTGCTTCCTGAAGATATCGTAGCCGCTCACAACGAAGGCCTTATTCACTTCCATGACTCTGACTACTTCGCACAGCATATGCACAACTGTGATCTCATCAACTTGGAGGATATGCTGCAAAATGGCACTGTCATTTCGGGTACGCTCATTGAACGCCCGCATACGTTTTCTACGGCATGCAACATCGCAACGCAGATTATCGCGCAAGTTGCCTCATGCCAGTATGGCGGTCAGTCCATCTCGCTCGCGCATCTTGCCTCTTTTGTGGATGTTTCCCGCAAAAAGATCCGCAAGACGGTTCTCGAAGAAATGAACTCTATCGGCATAGAGTTGAATGCCGGTCAGTTGAGTGACATGGTTGAGAGTCGTCTTCGCGACGAAATTCGCCGCGGCGTCCAGACCATTCAATATCAGGTTGTTACGTTGATGACCACCAATGGCCAGGCTCCTTTCATTACCGTCTTTATGTATCTCAACGAGGCGAAAAACGAGCAAGAGAAACGGGACCTCGCGCTTGTTATTGAAGAGACCTTGCGTCAGCGCTATGAAGGCGTTAAGAACGAAGAGGGTGTCTGGATCACTCCCGCGTTCCCTAAGCTCATTTATGTGCTTGAAGAGGATAATATCCATGAGGATTCAGAGTTCTTCTATCTCACTAAGATGGCTGCAAAATGCACAGCTCGTCGTCTTGTGCCCGACTATATCTCGGAAAAGAAGATGAAAGAGTACAAGCTTTCAGCTGGCGAGAAGGAAGGCGAGGGCGATTGTTATACCTGTATGGGATGTCGTTCCTTCCTGACGCCCGATCGTTCCGGTAACGGCTATAACAACGTAGCCCGCGCTAAAAACTACGAACCCGGCAAGCCAAAGTACTACGGCCGCTTCAATCAGGGTGTCGTGACCATCAATCTGCCTGATGTCGCGCTTTCTTCCGGTCGTGACATAGATAAGTTCTGGGAGATTTTCGATGAGCGTCTCGAGCTGTGCCACCGTGCGCTTCGCTGCCGCCATGAGCGCCTGAAAGGAACGCTTTCCGACGCCGCTCCGATTCTGTGGCAGTATGGCGCTCTTGCTCGCCTTAATAAAGGCGAGAAGATCGACTCTCTGCTGTATGGTGGTTACTCCACGATTTCCCTGGGCTATGCTGGTCTGTATGAGTGCGTTAAAGCTATGACTGGCTACAGCCATACGGATAAGGAAGCTACGCCGTTCGCGCTTCAGGTCATGCAGCACATGAATGACAAGTGCGCCGAGTGGAAAGCCGCCGAGGACATCGACTACTCCATCTACGGTACGCCGCTTGAGTCTACGACCTATAAGTTCGCCAAGGCTCTTCAGCGCCGCTTTGGCGTCATTCCTGGCATTACGGACAAGGGCTACATCACCAATAGCTATCATGTTCATGTCGCGGAAGAGATTGACGCCTTCCAGAAGCTGCAATTTGAATCCGAATTCCAGCGTCTGTCTCCGGGTGGAGCCATTTCCTACGTCGAGGTTCCCAACATGCAGGATAACCTTGAAGCCGTCATCCGTGTTATGCAGTTCATCTATGACCACATCATGTATGCCGAGCTCAATACCAAGTCTGATTACTGCCAGGTCTGCGGGTATGACGGTGAGATACAGATTGTTGAGGATGATGGCAAGCTGGTGTGGGAGTGCCCGCGTTGCGGCAACCGCGATCAGAATAAGATGAATGTTGCGCGTCGTACCTGTGGCTATATCGGCACTCAATTCTGGAATCAGGGCCGTACGCAGGAGATCAAGGACCGCGTCCTTCATCTGTAGACTTTTTTGGAGTTTCTGACGAGCAGGGCGGCGTACGCGGCTCTGCTCGCTTTTCTTCAAAAGATGATATATGGAAGCATTGCTATGAACTACTCAAATATCAAATACTCCGATATCGCCAACGGGGTAGGCATCCGTACGACGCTTTTTGTCTCAGGGTGCCGCCTGCGCTGCAAAGGCTGTTTTAACTTTGAGGCATGGGACTTCAAGAGCGGAAAGGTGTTTACTCCTGAAGTTGAACAGACGATTATCGATTCTTTGGCACCCTCCTATGTCGATGGACTTTCAGTGCTTGGAGGAGAGCCTATGGAGCCTGAAAACCAGGAGGTTCTTGTCGGCTTTCTTGAGCGCGTTAAGGAGACGTATCCCACTAAGACCATTTGGCTGTATTCCGGCCATACGTGGGAAGAGCTTACACAAGGTGAGTGGCATCTTGCTCCTACCGATCGTATTTTGAGATGCCTTGATGTTCTTGTCGATGGACCATGGGTGCAGGAACTCTACGACATTACTCTGCGGTTCAGAGGCTCGTCAAATCAGCGTCTTATTGACGTACCTTCGACACTGGAAGCGGGAGAGGTCGTTTTGTGGGAGGATGAACCGCTTTTCTCTGAGCGCGGCATGCAGTAGAAGTTTTCAAATGCAGCCGGAGGTCGTACAATTATTCGGGAGTATGAGCACTATCCCTGTATTCTAGGAGGACTAATGGCTGACTACGCGCTTTGCTGCTGTTCAACCGCTGATGTTTCTGAGGAACTTCTTCAATCTCGTGATATCAAGTATGTCTATTTCAACTACGAACTCAACGGAGTCCAGTGTCGGGATGACTTTGGCCGCACTAATACTCCCTCTGAGCTGTATCGTAAGATGCTTGAAGGACAGCCATGCCGTACATCGCAGGTGAGTGTCGGACAGTATATGACTTTTTGGAAACCGTTTCTTGAGGCTGGACAGGATGTATTTCACCTGACGCTCTCCTCGGGAATTTCCGGCTCCTATGAGTCCGCCGTTGCCGCCAGAGAAGAGCTGAAAGGGGAGTTTCCAAACAGGAAGGTTGTCGTGGTTGATTCGCTGCAGGCTTCCGCGGGCTATGGTCTGCTCGTTGATAAAGCTGCCGATAAGCGTGACGAAGGTCTGACCATAGATGAGCTTGAGGCATGGGCGCTGGAGAATCGCGACCGTGTCTACGCGTGGTTCTTTTCGACAGACCTCACGTTTTTTATTCGCGGCGGGCGTATTTCCAAGGCGGCCGGTCTGCTCGGAGGCATGCTGAACATTTGCCCTGTGATGGACGTTGAGCCCGATGGATCGCTAGCGGTAAAAGAGAAGGCGCGCGGAAGAAAGAAAGCTGAGCGCCGCATCATTGATATCATGCGCAATTCCTGTGAAGGTGGCTCAGATTACGCTGACAAGGTATTTATCTCCAACTCCGAATGCCTGAAAGACGCGGAGTCGGTCGCCGATAAGGTTCGCACGAATTTCCCGCAGGTGAAAACGGTTGATATTTTCGACATTGGCGCGACTATTGGCGTTCATACGGGCCCCGGAACGGTCGCAACCTTTTGGTGGGGAGCAAAGGGCCGCGCTTGAGTCCTGCAGCAGCGGCAGACAGCTTCAGATGCGCTGTCTTCAAGAGGGATTTTGATTGTTCTGCACTAAGTGTCGTTTGCGGGTATTATAGAACGTGTTCAGGATTATGCGCGGATTGGTGTCCGCGCGGTATGAAGGGGATTTCATATGGGTGATTTTGTAAAGGCCGATGACGTTTTTGTCAACGAGCACGCGACGAGTCGCGAAGAAGTCCTGCGTTTCATTTCCGAGCAGGCACAGGCCAAGGGCATCTCCAACAACGCTGATGCAACATACGAGGCGTTTATGGCCCGCGAAGGCATGGGTGAAACTGGTATGACCGACGGCTTTGCTGTTCCCCATGCTAAGGACGCATCCATTGTAAACGCTGGTGTCATCGTCTTTAAAAATGACACGACCCTTGACTGGCCAAGCTTTGACGAAAAGCCCGTTGATGTCGCGATTGCTCTGCTCGTCCCTGATGGCGAGGCTGGCACTACTCATATTCAACTTCTTTCCAAGACTGCGGTGCTCTTGATGAAGGACGAGTTTAAGGCGCTTGTTCACGGCACCGACGACAAGCAGAAGATTGCTGACGCTATCAACGCGGGCATCGAAGCATAGTTTTGCCTTCTGCAGCGTTCTGTAATGGCCTCGGCAGTTTGTCAAGGCCATTACTTTTACCGAGGTAAGCTGTGACTGGTTATTCTTAGAGCAACAGCATATGTATGTGCAGAGAAAACGCCAGAAACGAGGGCGTTAGAAACAGCGGGTAGCAGAAACGAGGGCGGTAATGTTTAAAAAACAGACTGATCAGCACGTTGCGGTATTCTTTGCGGATGGATGCGAAGAGATTGAAGGGCTTACCGTTGTGGACCTTCTTTTTCGCGCGGGCATTCCCTGTGACAAGGTATCCATTTCAGATACCTATCAAGTGACTTCCTCACATGAGGTAACGTTTCTCTGCAATAAACGCATCTCAGATATAGACTTTGATGACTACGCCATGCTGGTGCTGCCTGGTGGTATTCCCGGTACGCCCAATCTGGCTGCGTCAGAGTCTCTTATGCGGGCAATCGGTGTATATGCGGCACAAGGAAAGGCTTTGGCTGCCATCTGCGCTGCACCTTCTATCTATGCGGAGCAGGGACTTCTTGAAGGTGTACGCGCTACGGCTAATCCCGATTTTCAGCACGTACTGAGCGAGAAGGGAGCCGTACTTGCTCACGATCCTGTGGTAGTTGATGGTTCTTTCATCACCAGTCAGGGAGCGGGAACCGCTATGCTGTTCGCTCTTGAGATTGTTCGTTATTTTCTGGGCGACGAAGCCGTTCGGCGCGTGCGTGAGAGCGTGGTACTGTAAAGCTATACAATTAAGTAGGTGCAGGGTAACAATCTGTAGGAGACGGCATGCCGTTTGTTGAATTCAAAGATGTCCGCAAAATCTATCGCATGGGTGCTGTTGAGGTGCACGCGGTAGACGGGATGAACTTTGAAATTGAAAAAGGGGAGCTTTGCGTCATTGTCGGTCCTTCAGGAGCAGGTAAGACAACGGTCTTGAATATGCTTGGAGGCATGGACACCTGTACGTCGGGCACTATTACGCTTGATGGAAAAGACGTAGGGAGTCTCTCCGAGCGCGAGAGAACACTGTACCGCCGCTACGATATCGGTTTTGTATTCCAGTTCTATAATTTGGTGCAGAATTTAACTGCGCTGGAAAATGTTGAGCTGGCAACGCAGATTTGCGAAAATCCCATGAACCCGCTGGACGCCCTTGAGGCTGTAGGTTTAGCGGAGAGAAAAGACAGTTTTCCCTCGCAGCTTTCCGGTGGTCAGCAGCAACGCGTTTCCATTGCTCGAGCTCTGGCGAAAAATCCCCGTCTGCTCTTATGTGACGAGCCTACAGGAGCTCTTGATTACAAGACCGGGAAGCAAATTCTGAAGCTCTTACAGAACACCTGTAAAGAACAGCATGAAACGGTGGCCATTGTTACCCATAACCTTGCGTTTACTCAGATTGCCGATAGGGTTATTCATGTGCATGAAGGGAAGGCATCAAAAATTGAAATAAACGAGCATCCTGCTGACGCGATGACAGTTGAGTGGTAGCATGTCGCGCGCTTTGATACAGGAGACCTTGCGAGCCATTAAAGGCTCACTTGGCCGCTTCGTTGCCATCATGGGCATCGTAGCTCTAGGCTGCGGGTTCTTTTCGGGGCTTCAGATGACGGGGCGCGATATGCGCCTGGCTGCCGATGAATTTTACGATACCCAGGGGCTCTATGATATTCGCGTAGTCTCTACGCTGGGGTTTGAACGTGCAGACATCAATCGCCTCGCTGCAATCGAAGGCGTTGAGGCAGCTCTTCCGTCTCGTTCGGCTGACGTCATGGCTACCATACACTCAACTCGGATGGTTACCCGCGTTATAGAACTTCCCGCAGACGGGGCCGCGGCATCTGAAAATTCAGACGCCGCACAAGAGCGCCCTTTCAATCAGCCGGTTCTGACGGAAGGTCGTTGGCCTGTGACAGCCAATGAAGTGGTGATTTCGTCTGACCCTAAGAAACACAACGATGTTCCTCTCGGCTCAACCATCGACATTCCCGAAAGTTCTGGTGGAGTGCATCTTAAGGGAGGCGCGTATACGGTTGTTGGCTATGTCAACGCGCCAACCTTTCCATCCAGCAATAACTTCGGATCAACCTCGCTCGGAAACGGAGTAGTGGAAGAGTTTGCCTATGTGCCAGCGGCTGCCTTTGAAGAGAATGATCCGTACACCGACGTATACCTTCAAGTAAAAGAAGCTCGTGCGTCCGTTTCTGGTTCTGATACCTATAAGAGCGCTATTGCTTCCGTTGAAAACCGTATTGAGGACGAGCTTCCTTCTCTTGCGCGTGCGCGTGTTGAAGACGTGCGCAAAGAAGCGCAACGCAGTGTTGATGAGGCGCGTGCGGCATATGATGAGTCTCGTCTTGAAGCCGACCGCAAACTTGGTGACGCGCGCTCGCAACTTGACGATGCGCAGGCACAGATAGAAGCAAGTGAGTCCAAGCTTTCTGCAGGAAAGAGAGAGGCCGAGACGGGAACTTCTCGCTTGGAAGCGGAAAAGGTAAGAGTTCAAAGACAGCTTGCAGCTGCGCGAGAAGAACTTGACGCATCGGCACAGAAAATCTCAGAGGGAAGAGCCCTTCTCGCCGCAGGAGAAGAACAGTATGTTGCAGGCGCAGCGCAGCTTGCGCAAGGACAGGCTGACTATGAGGAAAGCTTTGCCGCCTTTGACAACGCCCGCGCACAGGCACTTGCTGTCCTTTCATCTCAAGGCATTACGGCGTCGACACTTGAAGAAGCGAAAGCTCAGCTTGAAACTGTGGGATATCCGACTGATGACATCGACGCGTTACTTGCGGCGCAGGCAAGACTTCAAGCGGCTGATGCTGAACTCAAACAAAAGCAGACTGAGCTTGTCGCCGCTCGCGAAGCGCTTGATGCTCAAACCGCAAATCTCAATGATGCTCAACAAAAGCTCAGCGCGGGTGAGAAAGCATATCAGGCAGCCGTATGCGATTCAAATACTCAGTTTGCCTCCGCTCAAGAAAAACTCGATGCGGCAGTTCAGGAGCTGACAGAGGGCCGTGCAAAGCTCGACAGTGCTCGCCAGCAGCACAGCGAAGGACAGAGAAGGTATGAGGAAGCAAAGGCGGAAGCCGAAGCTCAGCTGTCCGATGCGAAAGCGCAGATTGATGAGGCTCAAAAAAAGGTTGATGAGCTTGAGGCACCTGATATGTATGTGCTTAACCGAACTAAAGACAGAGGAAATGTAGCCTACGACGATGACTCACATAGAATCGATGATATCGCCAACGTATTTCCTCTGATGTTCTTTCTGGTAGCTGCCCTTATCGCGTTGACTACAATGACCCGTATGGTTTCAGAGGAGCGCACCGTCATTGGTATGCATAAGGCGCTCGGTTACTCAAAGGGCGCGATTGCCGCAAAATATGTCCTGTATGCGGCAAGCGCTTCCAGTATAGGGGCGGTGCTCGGTATCGCGCTTCTCTCTCAAATCCTTCCGGGTATTATCATTTCCGCTTATGCCTCGATCTACACTATTCCCCACGCAACAGCCGCGCTGCCGGTGAGCCTTCCCATAGCACTTCTCTCCGGCGGCCTTGGGGTAGGTGTTACGCTTCTTGCGACGGTGTTTGCCGTGCTTTCGACACTTCGTGAGGAGCCCTCGGCGCTTATGCTTCCTAAGGCTCCGAAAGCAGGATCGCGCGTCTTGCTTGAGCGTATGACGCCGATTTGGAAGCGGCTGTCTTTCTCGTGGAAAGTGTCGGTACGAAACCTTTTCCGCTTTAAGCGGCGCTTATGTATGACGCTCATCGGTATTGCCGGCTGTACGGCGCTTGTGTTGGTGGCTTTTGGCGTGCAGGATTCCATCAACGACGTTATCAATGCCCAATGGCCTGGCATCTTTCAGTATGACTACATAGTAGGGATGAAACAGGAGGCTACGCTTGATGATATCGAAGCGGTCCAAAAAAGTATCGTAGCGGTTACGCGGACGGCAGCCGATAAAGTGGTGTCCGATGATGTTGCCGTTGTCCGCCGTGAGAACGTGTTGCTTTCTTCCGCTTCCGTACCAAAGGACAAAGCCGTTTCAGTGTCAGCGATGTCCCCTCTTGATGCAAAGCGCTTTGAGCAAGTCGTGACGCTGAGAGAGCGAACATCCCAACAACCTCTTGAGTTTACTGGCGATTCCGTGGTGCTTTCCGAAAAAATCGCAAAGAAGCTGAACGTACAGGTTGGAGACACGATTACTGTGTATGAGCAGGATCGCATCGGCAACGTCGCAGATGCCGGCAGACCGCTTACTGTGACAGGAATTACCGAGAATTACGCCTGGCATTATATGTATCTGGGGGTCGACGCCGAACAGTCGCTTGGGTCTCGAGAAAACATTTCTTACGCGCTGCTCTTTTCCGCTCCGAACGATGAAACAATCCGTCAGCACCTCGGCGATGAGCTTTCAAAAGACTCTCGGGTGGCTACAGCAAGCGATATCAACGCTACCATTAAAGTGTACCGGGAGTCGCTTGCAGTAGTGGGGCAGGTAGTTGCAATTTTGATTATATCGGCGGCGCTTCTCGCCTTTATTGTGTTGTACAACCTCACCAACATAAATATCGAAGAGCGTATCCGAGAGATTGCCAGCTTGAAAGTGCTCGGTTTTACGC
This sequence comes from Atopobium sp. oral taxon 199 str. F0494, assembly GCF_000411555.1. Classification (GTDB taxonomy): domain Bacteria; phylum Actinomycetota; class Coriobacteriia; order Coriobacteriales; family Atopobiaceae; genus Lancefieldella. The sequence goes on from NZ_KE150486.1 coordinate 14,596, forward strand.
GCAGGGAAGTTGACGCGTATGTGTTTCGGGAGGTCTTTCTGCTGACGCTCGGCGGCTCGGGACTCGGGCTTGTGCTGGGCAGTGTGCTTGAAGGTTTTGTCGTGCAGACAGCGGAGGTCGATACCGTGATGTTTGGCCGTGTCATTCATCCGCTGAGCTTTGTGTACGCGTTTGGACTTACCCTGCTCTTCTCGCTGCTCGTATATGTGGCAATGCGCCGCAAACTGGCGAAGATCGATATGGTAGAGAGCTTGAAGAGCGTTGACTAACGCTCGCAACAATAAGGCCGATTCTCTTTATCACGTGAGTATGAGTTGCCGCGTGAGCATGAGTGCGGCTTACAAATTAGGTAAAATTAACTACGTTTATAGCTGTAGTCTACGTGTCGTTTGATGTCTGATAGTAAGGAGCATTGTATGCCTAAGGTTTCACTCGTTATTCCCGCCTATAACATTGAACCCTATATACGTCGCTGTATCCAAAGCGTAAAGGATCAGACATTTACTGATTTTGAAGCCATCGTTGTTGACGATGCCTCGACCGACGGAACCAACGCCGCGCTTATGGAGGCAATTGGAGACGACAATCGTTTTCATGTGGTACGCCATGAACGCAACCGAGGTCGCCATCTTACCCGCCGAACCGCCGCAGCGCTCGTATCCGGCGAATATGCCTTCTGCCTTGATGGTGATGATGAGCTTACCCCTGACTTTCTCAAGCAGGCGGTCAGCCGTATGGATGAACATCCTGTTGATATGCTGCATGTGGGCATTACCGTTATTCCGGAAAACGGTGTGACGCAAGCGGAAGCCGATGGTTTTGCCGCATACATCAACCGTCCGACCGGCTTGCTGAATGAGGCGGATATCCTTCGAGTCATTTTTGACGAGTCAAGCGGCCAGCTTGTTGATTGGCGCGTAACACAGCGCCTGTACCGCGCGTCGCTGTTTAAAACGGCCTTTGAGCGCATGACGGACGCCCGGCTTGAGCGAGCTGAGGATTCGTATGAAGTGTTTGTCCTTGCAGCGCTCTCTCAGACGGCCGACGGTTTTGAATCCTGCCGGGGATATCTCTATCACTACGGTATCGGCGTTACGGGAACGTCGCGAATTTCGGCAGAGAGATTCGGAATATTTTGCAGCGAGTTTGCCGAGTGCATCCAAAGTACGCGCGATTTTATAGCAACGTGCACTGATGGCGATGAAATGCAGGATTCCTGCCGCGGGATGATTCACAAGCTCTTGGAGCTTCTCGCAAATGACTGGCTGATACGCGTTGATCCGTCAGAACAGGAGGAGGCGCTCACCGCGTTTGCCGATGCTTTCAATGATGCCGTGGTAGCGCGCGAGCTGTATCGTTTTGTGCGCGACATTGCCTATAGCGCCATTGCTTCTGAGAAACCGCTGCCAAAGGACTCCGATGCACATCGGTTGTATGCCTATGCCGAAAAGTTCGCGGCAACGATGGGTGCGGCAGACGGGCAAGAGGTTACCCGGGCGGTACGCATGAAAGACGTTGCCGATGAACACATGAGGTATCTTGAGCGGAAAGACCTTGAAGAGCAGTACGCCAAACAGCCCATCCGCATTTTAGTGACGTCTCATAAGGATGTGGACGTGTCTCACGCTCTGTCTCTTCAGCCTATACAGGTGGGGCCTGGGCAGCAGCAAGGTCATACGCGTTTCAATTGGATGCTGCATGATGATATCGGAGACAACATCACTGAGAAGAATCCCATGTACTGTGAAATGACCACGCAGTATTGGGCGTGGAAGAACATTACCGATGCCGAGTACGTGGGTTTTGCGCACTATCGCCGTTACTTTAACTTTACCGATACCATCTACAAAGAAAATCCCTTCGGTGAAGTGATGGACACGTTTATTGATAGTCAAACAGCGCGCGCGTATGGCTTTGACGACGAGACTATTCGTACCTGCATCGAAGGTTATGACCTTATCACCACCGGCGTAAAGGACATCCGCAAATTTCCGGGCAGCGCAGAAACGCCGCTTGAGCAGTACCATGCGGCGCCACTGCTCAATCCGCGCGATATCGATACGATGATGGCCCTTGTGGTCGAGATGCACCCCGATTTCGCTGAGGATGTCCATACGTTCCTTAACGGTCACAAACAGTGTTTCTGCAACATGTACATTATGCGCAAACCGATTTTCGATGCGTATGCCGCATGGGTCTTTCCCTTGGTAGACGAGTGGTGCGCCCGTACGGACATGACGCACTACAGCCGAGAAGCGCTGCGCACTCCGGGTCATCTGACCGAGCGTCTCTTTAATATATGGCGCATTCATATGCTGCGTACCGAGGGCAAAGACTGGAAGGTCAAGGAGCTTCAGTGCGTTCACTTTACCAACCCCGAGAAGAAGCAGGCCTTCAGGCCACTTTTCGCGGAGCGTCTTGACGTATCGCTTGAACAAGTCGTACCCGTGGTGTTTGCGGCGGATAATAACTACGCTCCCATTTTGAGTGTTGCCATTGATTCGATGCTCAAAAACGCGGATTCAACACGCTTTTACGATGTGGTTATTCTGCACACCAATATCGGAGGAAATAAGCAGGCCGTACTTCAGAAGTACTTCTCGCGCTATGCAAATGCACGCATAACCTTCTTCAACGTATGGCGCATGGTCAAAGATTACAAGCTTGATACCAATAACGCGCACATTAGCGTTGAAACGTACTTCCGTTTCCTTGCGCAGGATATCCTGTCCGCCTATGACAAGGTGGTCTATCTTGATTCTGACCTGGTGGTTAATGGAGACGTGGCAAAGCTCTTTGATATCGATTTGGGCGATAATCTCGTTGCGGCCACGCACGATATTGATTACCTCGCAAATCTGAATGTGCGCGGCGGTGACCGCATGAAATACAGCCTTGAGGTACTTGATATGAATCATCCGTATGAGTATTTCCAAGCGGGCGTCATGGTCTTTAATACGCGCGAACTGCGCCGTTTGCACAGCATTGTTGAATGGCTGCAGATTGCGAGCAATTCCATCTATATCTATAACGATCAGGATATTCTGAATCAGGAATGCCAGGGTCGCGTGACGTATATACCGGCAGAGTGGAATGTGACGCACAATATCTTCGGCCGTGTGGATACGCTGTATCCACAGGCTCCCGAAGCCGTGTATGCTGACTATCTTGCCGGCCGCGCTCATCCGCAGATAGTGCATTTTGCCGGCGCCATAAAGCCGTGGCAAAATGCGAGCTGCGATATGGCGCAGTATTTCTGGCAGTACGCGCGCGAGACACCCTATTACGAAGTTATCATTCAGGATATGACGCCCGGCGCGCGGAAGGACTCTGATATCACTGAGGTCTTCCACGAGCGAGCCCTCTCGGACGCAAGCCCTCTGCGCAAAATCATCGACCCCATCGCCCCGTATGGTAGCGCGCGGCGAGAAGCGCTGAAAGTTCTTGGACGCACGCTTCGCGGGCGCAAGTAGGAAGTGCGACGTCTATGGTTGAGGAAGCAAAGAATTTCCGCGCTCGCGCGGCGGAACTCAACAGAATCCTGAATCACGCGGCGTACGCATACTATGCGCTTGATAATCCCGAACTGACCGACGCGGAGTTTGACCGTCTGCTTGTTGAGTTGCAGAGCATTGAAGCGGCTCATCCGGAGTTGGTAACTCCTGAAAGCTACACGCAGCGTGTAGGTGGCTATGTGTCCGAGCAATTTGAGCCTGTGACTCATGCGGCTCGCATGTATTCGATAGATGATGCGATGGATCTTGCAGAACTTGACGCGTGGCTTGCACGCACCGATGAAGCGCTTGGAGCTTCATCGGCACATCCCATAGCGTATACCTGTGAGCTCAAGATAGACGGACTTGGCATCGCGCTGACGTATAGGGACGGTCAGCTGATTCGCGGTGCGACGCGCGGCGATGGCACTACGGGTGAAAATGTAACCGCCAACGCATTGACCATATCGGATATTCCGCGCGCTTTGGCAGCTGCTGGACTTGCGCATGTGCGCAATGGTGGTCTGAATCAATCGCTTGAGGTGCGCGGCGAGGTATATATGCCCAAGCATTCGTTTGTACGCTTGAATGAAGATGCCGATGCAGCAGGCAGGCAGCCCTTCGCCAACCCGCGTAATGCCGCGGCGGGTTCACTTCGACAAAAAGACCCGAAGGTTACCGCTCATCGGGACTTGGAAACTTTTATCTATGCCGTCGCGGATGAGGATCCCTTGTTTGTGACGAGCCAATGGGAGTTTTTGGCATGGCTTCGCGACTGCGGGTTCAGCGTAAATCCGCATGCGAAGCGCTGTCTTAATGCGCAGGAGGTTCATGATTTTTGCGCCCGCGCGCTTGAAGAGCGGTCAAAGCTTGACTATGACATTGACGGCGTAGTGGTCAAGGTCGACTCCTTTGCCAGTCAGGAAGCGCTTGGGTTTACCTCACGGGCACCACGTTGGGCAATCGCTTTTAAGTTTCCGCCGGAAGAAAAGCAGACAGTGCTTCGCGAGATTCGTATTCAGGTTGGTCGCACTGGAGCTCTAACGCCGGTGGCGGAATTCGACCCTGTGGTTGTAGCGGGCTCAACTATTGCGCGCGCGACGCTCCATAACATCGATGAGATTCGCCGCAAAAATGTTCGCGAAGGGGATACTATTACGGTTCATAAGGCCGGCGATGTTATTCCCGAGGTCGTAGGCCCTGTGCTTGAGAAACGACCTGCCGACTCCAAGCCCTTTGAGATGCCAGCAACCTGTCCGAGCTGCGGAAGCCCCGTTATCAAAGAGGAGGGAGAAGTCGCGTATCGCTGCGTTTCTATTGACTGCCCCGCTCAATCCGTGGAACGCCTGATCCACTGGAGCAGCCGCAAGGCAATGGATATTGATGGTCTTGGGGATGAGCTGGTCAACAGACTGGTAGAAAACGGCATCCTCTCTGATGTAGCTGATTTTTACGATGCGTTGACCGTTCGCGATATTGCGGAACTTCCAACGGGCCGTTTGTATGAGACGGATACCGACGGTCATCTTTCAGGAGACTCCATTCCCGTTGGCATGACGATTGCCGAGAAAATCATGGTGCAGGTACAGGAGTCTAAGCAGCGCGGCTTGGGGCGCGTCCTCTTTGGTATCGGTATTCGGCATGTGGGAGCCAACATGGCGGCACTTCTCGCTCAAAACTTCCATTCTATCCAGGCGCTTCAGCTGGCGACAGAAGAAGAAATGGCTCAAATCGATGGTGTTGGTCCAAAAATTGTCGAGTCAATCAAAGAGTTCTTCTCGATTCCTGAAAATATCGCAGTGCTTGAGCGTCTTCGTGCTGCTGGAGTTGTTATGGAGGAAGTGGCAGTTTCTTCCGACAAGCCGCGCACGCTTGAAGGATTGACGTTTGTGCTGACAGGTGCCCTTGAAAGGCATACGCGCGACGAAGCGGGCTCCTTGCTCAAAGCAATGGGCGCAAAGGTGTCGAGCTCGGTATCTAAGAAAACGAGCTTTGTCATTGCGGGCACAGCTGCAGGTTCAAAGCTTACTAAGGCTGAGGCTCTTGGCGTATCGGTGCTGAGTGAGGCGGACCTTGACCGCATTCTTGAGACCGGCGAGCCGCCCGTCGCGTAATTGATTCTTGAAATGGAGACATTCATGGCTTCAGATACAATCCTCGTGCTTTGCTATCCTCGTTGTTCAACCTGCAAAAAAGCTCTCAAGTGGCTTGATGAGCATCATATTGCCTATGAGCCGCGCGACATCAAGGAAGACCATCCCACGGAAGTTGAGCTGGCGTCGTGGCATGCCCTCAGTAACCTTCCTATCAGGCGTTTCTTTAACACCAGCGGCATGGTATATCGCGAGAAGAACGTTAAAGAGCAGCTTGACGCTGGCATGACTGTCTCCGCTGCTTGCCAGCTTCTTGCTACTGACGGCATGCTGGTGAAGCGTCCGCTTGTCGTTGGACCTGATTTTGTGCTGACAGGTTTTCGGGAATCGGAATGGGAAGAGCATCTGCTCTAAAGCTTCTTGCCTTGATTTTTGAGAATTAGTCCTGCTCGTCAAGTAAGTCTGTGACCGGCTTTCCATAGTAGTTTATGCCAGTGACTATCTCTTCCATCTTCATGCGGTCATTGTGAATGAACGCGTGGGCGAGCTTGTGGTACAACCCGGCGGCCTCGTCCATGAGGTCGGAGAAGCTTTCGGTTCTACTTTTGCCTGTGGCCGGGTCTTTCCAAGGAAGCCGTTTAGGATTTGCCGCCGCGATATCGTCCGTACGAATGACTCGATGGCACATAGCGGCGACATACGAGCTCGAGGATGGCCGCACAAACATTTCGGTCTTATACAGAACCTCTGGCAGCTTGGTAGTGTACGTTGGATCGGTTTTCTCGATAGCATGATAGATGCGTGCGTAATCGGCGATAGCTTTTTCGTATTCGTCGGCTCCGACGTTGAGTCCAAAGACGGAAAGTGCTACCTGGGAGAACAGGGCTCCCGCAACGCGGCACGTACTGCTATCCGCTTCCAGCGCAGATGCAGGATAGAATTCCTCGACCGTTGTGCGCATTTGGTGCCAGAGCAGCCATGAATCGAGATCGGTCTCAATAATCGAGTGAAGCTCATGGTAGGAGCAAGCAAGGCTTGGGTCGACGTCCACAAGGGCATCCTGCTGAGCGTATACAAATGGATGTACAGTTCTGTCGAGCGCATAGTGGCACAAAAGTCCCAGCGCAAACGCCTCACCGGCCGCTCGGTCAGCTTCAGGCAGATAGGCTACGCCTTCTCTGACCGCGAGAAATACGTCAGTGATATGACTGGCATGCATACGGCGGTGGAGACGGTTGCAGGCGATGGCGTGATTGGGCCAGGTAAGGTGACGAGCTAGAAAAGGATCAGCACCTTGATTGCCCAATAGAAAGGCATTCAGCTCTTCGGATGTTTTGAGGAGGTCAGAGGGCATTTCGTCAGCTATACGCGCCCCGAAAATAAAATGTGTAAGTAAAGCAGGCATCTTGCTCCTTATAAATTTCTTACAAGTATCAGTATCCCACGAAACGCCGGTCAAATACAATTTGGCTTTCTTCAAGAGTAGGTATTCTCGTGCAGAGTGACGCTTCTCTGGTAGGCTAGTGGCTTCGCAGCAGAGCGGTGTTCTTGCAGCAGGTCAATGGTTCTCGCGCAGAGTAGTCGCTTTCCTAGCAGGACAGTCGCGGCGCTGATATAATCTCTTGCGTTCGAGAGGAGGCGTTGTGTTTGACAGATTTCGCACCGGCATTCGCGCGAAAATTACTGAAATAAGGGAAAAGACGCATATGTCCGATACTGATGCGCAAGATACGGACGACACTTCGTCCGATGATGCCGACGCTTCCTCCGTTGTGCGCCGCACGTTCATGCTTGGCCTTGGCTGTGTAGGTCTTGTGTATTTTTGTATGGGTATCCGGCGATGCGGAAGCGGGATGCTTGATTTGCTTGGGCTCAAAGTTTCGGAAGCGCCCGCCAGTTTGAGTCTTCCGCAAAAGACTCCGGAGGGCTACGATCCAGATCTTGTCGCCGCGGCATATCTTGAGCAGAAGGTGACTGTCTATACCGACGATCCTGACCGTATCCAGGAAGCGGCAAAAACGTTCGAGCGACTCTTTGGAATTGTCGTTGATTATCAAATCGTTCCATCCGACAAGATGGAGTTCTATCTTGCGGCCAATTCCGATGATACGAATGAGTTAAATCCGTCGCCTTCTAAGCACCCCGTTGACGTTTGGTTTTTTGCCGACTCCGAACTGTTGGATCAAGCTGGCGGGAAGAACTTGCTAGCAAGCTATGATGCCCAACATGCGGAACATCTTTTGAAATCGACGTTTGCAAGCGAGAAGAAGCTTTGGTATGGCGTAGCAACAGATCCTCTGGTTCTTGCAATCAACTTGGAGCGTCTGGAGGCCATGGGTCTCTCGCATCCGCGCGACTGGAATGATTTTCTCGATTCCTACCTCAGAGATCAGATAGCGGTGCCTGAATATGGAACAACGCACAGCGGCAATAGTCTTGCTGCGGTCATGATGGGAAATCTTGGGGTGGAGCAGGGGACTGCTTTTCTTACGGAGCTCGCTTCTCATACACCTCAGCTACATGGTGATACCTATGCCATGATGACTGACCTGGGGTTTGGCCGCTCGCTGGCTGCGATATGCCGTGCGAGTGAGGCCTTTTACACGCTTGGCAAAGATGATTTCGACAACGTGGTGCCGCTCCTGCCGTTGAGCCCTACTCGCTTTACAACCTATGGAGTGGGGATATCGGCCGCGGCTAAGCACATGAATGCTGCCCGTTTATGGATTGAGTTTTGCCTGTCAGCTGACTTTGCAAGCAAGATGGAAACGACAAATTCGTTTGCTATGCCGGCGATTTCTGGCGTGAAGGCGCCGTGGTATATGGATCGAGTGCACCTTAACGGTGCGGTTACTGCCCTGCGCGAGGCGCCTCAATCCGTTGATGCCAATGGCAACACGCTTTCACCTGCCCAGGCGGGCTCGTTGGCGAGAAGTGCGCTTCTCTCGTAAGCAAACCGTTGAAGCGCGTCCGTGCGCCGAACGCGTCTGTGCGCCGCGAATTACGTTAGGTGCGAAGTCATCCCATGAAGTACGTTAGCGCGAAGGCGCCCCGCGAATTACGTTAGGTGCGAAGTCACCCCGTGAAGTCTAGACGTAAAACAGCATCTCGTTGTAGCTGGGAACCGGCCAGAAGTCATGCCCGCATATGAGCTCCATCTCGTCGACGATTGTGCGGAGACGCTGCATTGCAGGAATAATTTCATCGCGGTAAAACTCGCATTGCACCTGAGGCTTTGAGCGCAGTGTGGCGGCATGGGTGTTTTTTGCCTCAAGTTCACCAACAGCGGCGTAAATCTCATCAATACCCTCGGTCAGCTGCTTCGCAACGTCGAATTCAGCTTGAGACTTAATGCCTATCGTCTGTTTGTGAGCCACGGACTCAGCTACGTTTCCTGAATACTTGAACAGCGCCGGCAGGTACATGTGGCGGGTCATGTACGACATGGTTTTAGCCTCGATGTTGAGTACCTTGGCGTACTGCTCCGCTTTTGCCACATAGCGAGCGTGCGCCTCGTTTTCTGACAAGACGCCATATTTCTCAAAGAAAGCAATGTTATCGGGGGCGATAAGCGCAGGAAGCGCGTCAGGTGTGGTGCGAAGGTGGGGAAGGCCGCGCTTCTCGGCAATCTTCTCCCATTTACTTGAGTAGCCGTTGCCTTCGAAGAAAATGCGCTTATGATCTTTGAAGGAATCAATGACCCAGTGGAGCGCACGCTTTGTAAATTCGGACTCGGACGCGTCGGCAAGGTCCGTGGCAAATCGGTCGCATTGCTCCGCGACAATCGTGTTCAAAACGACATTGGGATCTGAGATGTTTTGCTGGCTGCCGCACATGCGGAATTCAAATTTATTACCTGTGAAAGCAAAGGGACTGGTGCGGTTTCTGTCAGTGTTGTCGCGCAGAACCTTGGGCAGCGTCGGCACGCCTAAATCCATCCGGGTGCGCTTGGCGCCGTGCACGTCAGTGCCGCTCATCAGGTCATTGACGACAGCGGAAAGCGCGTCGCCCAAAAAGACGGAGACGATAGCGGGAGGGGCTTCATTGGCGCCCAGGCGGTGATCATTGCCTGCGGAAGCGATAGACATGCGCAAAAGGTCAGCGTGAACGTCAACGCCCGCGACCAAGCACGCTAAAAAGACGAGGAAGCGGAGGTTTTCTCCGGGATTTTCACCCGGCTCAAGAAGGTTCTCGTCATCGGCAGACAGCGACCAGTTGTCGTGTTTGCCGGATCCGTTGACATAGTCAAAGGGGCGTTCATGCTCAAGACAGGCAAGACCGTGATGCGGAGCCAAAAGCTTTAACTTTTCCATGGTCAGAAGGTTGTTGTCAATGGCAAGTGTGCCTTGCTCAAAGACGGGTGCCAGCTCGTGCTGGCAGGGGGCGACTTCATTGTGTTTGGTTTTAGCGGGGATCCCTAGTTTCCAAAGCTCGTCGTCGAGCTCTTTCATGAAGTCGTTGACGGTTGGACGAATGGCGCCGAAATAATGCTCATCAAGCTCTTGACCTTTGGACGGCTCGCAGCCAAAGAGCGTGCGGCCGCACAAAATCAGATCGGGACGCTTTTCAAAATCCTCTTCGCGAATAAGAAAATACTCCTGCTCAGGGCCGATATTGGTGACAACGCGCTCGGGCGTCTGCCCAAAGAGTGCAAGCACGCGTTTGGCTTGGCGCTCCAGTGCCAGTTGAGAGCGCAAAAGCGGCGTGCGCTTATCGAGAGCTTCTCCCGTATAGGAGATAAACGCCGTTGGAATGCAGAGCACCTCGTCTTTGATAAAGGTGGGGCTTACGGGGTCCCAAACCGTGTAACCGCGGGCTTCGAAAGTCGCGCGTAGGCCGCCTGAGGGAAAGCTTGACGCGTCTGGTTCGCCTTGAACGAGCTCCTTGCCGGAGAACGTCATCAAGATCGTGCCGTTGCCTTGCGGCGTCATGAAACTATCGTGCTTTTCTGAGGTGATGCCTGTCAGCGGTTGGAACCAGTGCGTAAAGTGTGTGGCGCCGTGTTCGAGCGCCCATTCCTTCATGGCATGAGCCACTTCGTTGGCAATGTCGATGTCAAGCGGTTTTCCGTGTCTGATGACATCGCGCAGACGTTTATAGGTGGGTTTAGGCAGCCGCTCCTGCATATCAGCATCGGTGAATAAAAGTGTTCCAAACTCGCGTGATACCTTGTCGTTTGCCACGAGGCCTCCTTGGACGGGTAAGCAAGGGCAAGAAGCGCTTCTCACTACAGACAGCTACAGACAGCGAGCGCAAGAAGTTCTTCTCGTCACAGATTCTACTGTACGCCATTGATTTTCGCACGACAGCGAGAAAAACGTCTTTTTAATGGACGGGAATTTTGCTCGCATTTCCAAAGCGCGCCGAGAAGTGCGTGGGGAGAGGTACACTTGGAAGTCACTTGAGAAGTTACTTGGGGTCATTCCAAAAAAGTGCCACAGTTGTGATAAAAATACTTCACAACTCATGGCATTTTTAGGGGATTTATCACAACTGATGCCTTTTTTAGGAGTTTTCATATCACAACTCATGTACTTTTTTGGAAATCGGTGCGTGTGCCACAAAGAGAGTGCGTACCGTGAAACAAAAACGTGCTATGAAGTCCTTCTCGCTAATTCGTGGACCTCGCGGGCCTCGCGGCTTGCGTGAACCTCAAGGAGCTTGCGAATATACCACTGCTTGCCGATACAATCCGAGTACAATGGACGGATAAGCTTGCGATAGGAGAGGTATGTCCGAAACCGCCCACACAGAAACCGCCACCACAGACGCTGCTCGCACAGACGCCCACACAGACGTCGCGGCCGGTGCTTCCCGCAGGACCATCGCGGTCATTGACGGCAATTCGCTTATGCACCGCGCGTTTCATGCCATCAGACAGCCCATGTCCGCTCCCGACGGTACGCCCACTGGCGCGCTTTTTGGCTTTTTCAATATGTTCATCAAGATGGTCGAGTCCTTTAAGCCCGATGGCGTTATCTGCGCGTTTGACAAAGGAAAACCGCAGGTTCGCATTGACATGCTCCCGCAGTACAAAGCTCAGCGTCCTCCTATGGACGATGCTCTTCATGTGCAGTTTCCTATCGTAAAAAATCTACTTCGGACGTTGGACATTCCCGTATGCGAGCTTGAGGGCTGGGAGGGCGATGACATCCTGGGCACGCTGGCTCGCCGCGGTGAGGAAGCCGGTTATGAGATGCTCCTCTTTACGGGAGACCGCGATATGTATCAGCTCTCGACTGAAAACGTCAAAATTGTGTCTACGCGCAAAGGCGTGTCCGACGTTTCCATTATGACCCCTGAGTCCGTGGCCGACCTTTATGCAGGCATTACTCCCGCCCTGGTGCCGGATTTTTACGGACTCAAGGGAGACTCGTCCGATAACATCCCCGGAGTTCCCGGAATCGGTCCTAAAAAGGCCGCTCAGCTTATTGTAGAGTACGGCAGCTTGGACGAGGTGCTGGCCCACGCTGATGATGTCAAGGGAAAAATGGGCGAGAACCTGCGCACACATAAAGAGGACGCCCTGCTCTCGCGCAAAGTTGCCACGATTCGAACGGACGCTCCGATAGCCATCAATCTTGCCGACGCAAAGTTCCCTACGTTTGATCAAAATGCTGTTGTCGCGGCCTTTTCAAAGCTGGGATTTACCGGTATGACAAGGCGGTTGGCGCGTATGGCTGGCGAGAAGGGCGGACTTTCCACAGCTCCCGAGGGCGAAGAAGCTTCTGTCCCAGCGGCGCTTGCGCTTCCCGAAATCCTTGAGGCTGACGATGCCAATACGGCTTTGGCGGCGTCACTGGCGCGCGCGGAATGGCTGGGTGTCGCCCTTGATACCGGCAAACAAGACGGCTCGCTTTTTGGACTTGAACACACGCTGTGGGTTGCGACTTCTTCTCATCTGCTGAAGTTTGAGGATGATAACGCGACCTCGGCGTTGTTGCGACTGTTTAAGGAAGGCAAGGTTGCAGCAGGAGACGTAAAAGAGCTTCTGCACGACGTGAGTCCCGTGGACTCCTCGGAACCTGAGTCTTTCGATCCTGATACGTTGGCTGCCGAGCGCATTTTTGATACGGGCGTAGCTGCCTATCTGCTTGAGTCTGACCGTTCGGATTTCGCGGTTCCCGGTTTGGTAGAGCGCTACTTTGGCGTGGAGCTTCCTGACGGCGCCGACAAAGTCACCGGTAAAGATGCTGGCAAAGGTACCAACAAAGGTACCGACAAAGTTCCCGCTGCCGCTTTTGAAGCGAATGCTGTCCGCGCGCTTTCCAAAGTGCTATGTACAAAGCTTGAGGCCGACGGCTCGCTTGAACTTTTTAAGACCATTGAGATGGGGCTGCTTCCCGTACTTGCCGCGATGGAGCGTCGCGGATTGTATGTAGATCCTGCGAAGCTCAAAGAACAGTCTGTTGATCTCGGAGAAGATATCGCTTCTCGCGTAGCTCGCATTCACGAGGCGGCGGGTGAAAACTTCAACCTTGATTCACCAAGCCAGCTGAGCCATGTGCTTTTTGACGTGCTGGGTTTGCCGACATTCGGGTTGAAAAAAACACGTTCGGGATTCTACTCAACCAACGCCAAGGTACTTGCCGATCTGGCGGATGAGTATCAAATCGTCGCTGATGTACTTGAGTATCGTGAGCGCGCCAAAATCAAGTCGACGTATCTGGATGCGTTACCCGCACTGATCCGTGGCGACAAGCGCGTCCATACCACCTTTAATCAGACGGTGGCGGCAACGGGTCGCCTTTCGAGTTCCGATCCGAATTTGCAGAACATTCCCACCCGCTCCGAGTTGGGGCATCGCGTGCGCACCGCGTTTACCGTTCCTCAAGATCATGTATTTCTCGCGTGCGATTATTCTCAGATTGAGCTTCGTCTTTTGGCGCACCTTTCGGCTGATGAGCACCTGGTAGCGGCTTTTAATTCGGGCGCGGATTTCCATGCAGCAACCGCTTCACGCGTTTTTGGAGTGCCCGTGGAAGACGTTACCCCGGAGCTTCGCAGCCGCGCAAAGGCCGTCAACTTTGGCATCGTGTACGGGCAGCAGGCATACGGTTTGGCTACCTCCCTTAAGATTCCGCGTTCTGAGGCTCAGGATATGATTGACAGGTACTTCGCAGCATATCCGGGGGTCCGGGCGTATTTAGACGAGTCAGTTCGCATAGCGCACAAGAAGGGCTATGCTGTCACTATGTACGGACGCAAGCGCCACATTCGTGAGTTTGCGCAGCATAATCGCCAGCTTATTGCCTTTGGTGAGCGTACTGCTATGAATCATCCCATGCAGGGAAGCGCCGCTGACATCATTAAAATTGCTATGATTCGTGTCGAGAAGCGCCTGCGCGAGGAATCGCTTGCCTCAAAGCTCATCTTACAGATTCATGACGAACTCGATCTTGAGGTACCGAATGCCGAAATTGAAACGGTTTCCCGGTTGGTAAAGGAAACGATGGAAGGCGTAACAACGCTCAAAGTGCCCCTCATAGCCGATGTTTCATATGGCCCAAACTGGGCAGAGGCTAAGTAGGCTGATTTTGGTGGACAGAAAAAACTCAGGTGCGGCAGATATGATGCACGTGGTCGCGTACACAGACGGCGCCTCCCGAGGTAATCCCGGACCGGGTGGGTACGGCGCTGTTTTGGTCTATGTCGATCCTTCCGGCGCTCGTCATACTCGTGAGTTTTCTCAGGGATATCGTGTCACGACTAACAACCGGATGGAGCTTTTGGGGGTAATAGTTGCGCTTGAAGCGCTCAAACACCCGTGCTGCGTTGAAGTACACTCCGACTCAAAATACGTGGTCGATGCCTTTAACCAGGATTGGATATCCGGATGGATCCGCCGCGGTTGGAAGACGTCCAACAAGCAGGATGTGAAAAACGTTGATCTCTGGAAGCGCCTGTTAGCGGCAAGCGCTCCTCATGAAGTACGGTACCTGTGGGTAAAAGGTCATGCCGGAGAGCCGCTCAATGAGCGCTGCGACGAGCTTGCAACTACAGCCGCTGATGGCCAAGACCTTCTTGAAGATACAGGCTTTCTCGCTTAGTTGGGTAAAATCAAATTTTGCTTAGCTTGATAAAACCCAATGGCACCATCGTTTTTATCGCGTTGTATCCAGATGACGCACAGGTATGCCGTTAAAGTGCTTGTTGCGTATGTGAACCAGAATGGCAATGCTGGTAATTACCGTGAGGATAGTGCCGACTACAGGAGCATACCAGAGAGCGTTAAGACCAAACGGGGCGAGAAGCGCAATGGCGGTAACCGGAAAGACAAAGGTTGCCAGTACGCTGATGACGCTTGAGATCTTGGTTAGCTTCAGCGCGATGACAAATTCCTGCGTGCAGAAATAGATCCAGTTGATGCACAGCGCGCCGGAAAAAGTGCGCAAAGCGGGAACGGCCATAGCAAACAGCTCCGGTGTCGCGTCGGGAATGAAGAGATGCACCAGCAGTTCAGGACAGAGGAACATAAGCGCCGCGGAAGTTAGGCCGATAAGACCGCCCGCAATAAAAACGTAGCGAGTGAGAGCGATAACGCGATGCTTGTTTTTGGCGCCCCAGTTATAGCCAATGGCGGGCTGCACGGCGTCTGCTTCTCCGTAGACAAGAGGTGTGATAATACCTGCTGAAAAGAAAATGACGCCATATGTGGTAACAGCGTTTGCACCCCCAAGGGCCAGAAGCGTGGAATTCATGATGAGGCTGTAAATGCGGCCTGAAATGTTTTGCAAGAAAACCGCCAAACCGTTGGCGCAGACTTCGCGCACAAGCTCCCATGAAAAATGCGGAGGTACAAACTTGAGAATTTGCTTGTTGTGTAAGAACGGCCACATGCCGAATACCGCGGAGAAAAGCATCGCGATGCAGTAGCCAAGCGCTGAGTATGCTACATCAAGGCGAAGGACGGCCAAGAAAAAGAATTCAAGGACGGTGCCGAGAATAGCGATGATGAAGCTCAGCATCATAGAGCGGCGAATCATGCCGCAGATCTTGAGGAAGTTATCGGCGGCGTAGTTGATAGATATGAGCGGCAAAAAGGAGGCGTAGACACGCAAATAGATCGATCCCTGTTCAACGAGTTCTCCCTTTGCGCCCAGAAGAATCAAGATACCCGGCGCAAAAAGAAAGAATATGGCGCCCAGTACAAAGCCGCCGATATGGATCATGATGACCGAAAGGGTAAATACATCGTTCGCGCGGTCAAAATTATGTTTGCCATGCTCTACCGCAATGACGGCGGAGGAGCCAACGCCTACGAGGTCAGAAACGGCAAAGCTCATAATGACCAAAGGAAGTGAGATGGTAACCGCGGCAAAGGTATCAGCGCCGAGAAAGCGACCGACTAAGATGCCGTCGGCGGTATCGTAAAGCATGGAGGCGAGCATAGCGATGGCGCCGGGGATGGCGGCTCGCAAGAAAAGCTGAAGCGGGGGAGTTTCCGCAAAGAGTTTGTTCTGTTCCATAACACCCTTTCGTAGTATCGTTCAAGAAGCATGTCCCATGTACCTGTCAAAGCAGTTGCCTTTGCACATGCAAATCGCAGCGCGGACATGAAGCGCAATACGAAAATGTGTTATTTCAAGAACATTACTCTTGATACTCCCTTCAAAATCAATGCGATATACCGGTTGTTGCACCTATAAACACCATAGAGAAAGCGATGTTTATACAGGTAAATCACCTGTATGCCATAATAGCTTGCTATCATAGCAAAAAACAGGCGTCATACGAGGCAGATGTTGATTTATCTATAAAATGGTTCGGTTTGTGTGTATTGTGTCATGATAGAAGAGAACAAATACCTGTGTATTCAGCGCGTATACGCTAAAGATTAGAAGCGTTTCGGAAATGATGAGGCATGGATCAAGATAAGCAAAAAACGACAGATGAACGTGAAGTCGCCAAGCGCATTCGTGAGGGAGAAAAACTTCTCGCCAAAAGTGCGGAGGCTCTGAGCGCCGCGGCTTCAACAGCGGAGAAAGTCTTGATAGCCGAGAAGTGTGATTTTGCGGCAGAGCCTCAACACGATGATGTCAGAGCTTCCATTCCGAGAACGACCGCCCAGCATATGCTGTATTTCGTCTCATGGATCGCTCTGCTGTTTGGTGTTGCGGATATCGTGACGTCGCTCGTTTCGGGCAGCGCGATACTTATGGGCCTTACTCCGGCACTCCCAACCGATGTAACGCGGTTAGGCGGACATGTCTTGGGAGAGGGCAATCAGTACCTGCTGTTTTACGGTTTTGTGATTGCGCTTGGTCTTCTGCAGATGCTTACCGGGTTTCTGGGCATTCGCGCCGCGAATGACTCGTCAAAGGTCAATTCGTTTCTTGCGCTTTGCTATCTTGTCGCGCTCTTTTTGGTAGTTGTGACGCTGAGTGCATGGGGTGATGGAAAGCTCATTATTTTTGATCCCATGGTTATTATCATCACCATCATATATGTGGGTATCCTCTCAAACCTTGGAGAACAGGTAAGACGTGAGTATGACGCGGGCGTCTCTGGAACAGTTTTTATGCGCTCACGCTACCAGCGAATTCTGCATTTTCTCGCTGTCGCTACAATTGGTGTCAATGCGGTCTACCTTATTGTGCTTGTGGTGCTTTTAGGCGTGGCTGATGTAGGCAACTACGTTCCCATGCTTAACACTGCCGATATTAAGGCGGTATTTGCCGGTGCAAATCCGCTTTCAATCCTCTTTGATGCTGCCTCGGCGCTGTTTACCCTCTTCGTGGTTCTGATTGCATTGAGAGGGTCAAATAACGCGCGTTTTATCAGACCCTTTGTTATTATTCAATTTTTGATAACGTCTTTGAATATCGCTGTCCTTGTCTGGAACGCTCTCGTAGGAGGTTTAACAAGCGTTCAGGCAGGCAGTGTGGTCACAGTGGTATATAACCTCGTTATGCTTTACTTGGGAGTCCGCGTTGAGGAAGAATTGCCGGACAGCATATTGGCTCGGATTTTACCCCGTCTGCCTTTACGGTCTGTCTTTTTCAGAACTCCGTCCAAGAAACGCAGTCGTTAGACAGCACGCGCCCGCCAGACGCATTGCACTTGTAGCCCTTGCGTCCAGCGGGACATGGCGTGTCCAGTGAATCATAGCGCGCTCGTCAGTACAGTACACTCACACTAAGCGAGCGTTAGGCAACACCTGTGATTCCAAAGGCGTCATTGAAGGCGTTATCGGTGTTTAGACTGCCTAACACTCGCATGGTTTGCGTTCTTCTCAGCAAGGCGTTAGAGGTCAAGCTCCATAAGCCGTGCAATGCTCACAATGTAGATCTTCAGGGCGCGACGGAGCCATTCTTCGGAAACGCCTTCGTCGGGACCGTGTTCCGCGCCTACCCATGCTGGGATTGTATCGACTTCCGCGCGTTCAACGGGACCGAAAGCAACAGCGCGCTTGAAATGGCGGGCATAGGTGCCACCGCCGATGACAAACGCTGTGCCCTCGTGGCCGGTGTATTCGTGATATGTATCGAGTAGTGTGGCGATTTCAGGGGAGTTGGGATCAATATAGAAGGGGACTGCGTCCGAAAGCACGCGGAACGTGCAGCCATACTCCTTTCCGAGGCTGGTCATAGCGGTGGTCAGAGCTTCTCCGGTGGTAGAGGTGGGATAGCGAGAATCCACGGTCTGAACAAAGCGA
This sequence comes from Atopobium sp. oral taxon 199 str. F0494, assembly GCF_000411555.1. Classification (GTDB taxonomy): domain Bacteria; phylum Actinomycetota; class Coriobacteriia; order Coriobacteriales; family Atopobiaceae; genus Lancefieldella. The sequence goes on from NZ_KE150486.1 coordinate 32,841, forward strand.
CCGTCAACTGTGCGGACGGTGCCGGAAATACAGGTCAGAGGGCCAAACTTATCGTCAGCGCTTTGAATGTTTGCGCTTGTGCCGTCTGTCGTGGAACAAAGCCGCGCGGAGAAATTGAGGAAGATACGCTCAGCATCGCTGCAAAGATTGTTTTCAAGCAGGTACGCGTCGAGCAGACCGATAGCATTTACCGTGCCCTCAGGCATAGAGGCATGACCGCCCTTGCCATGAGCTGAAATGCGGGCAAGAGGTCCCTGCTCGTCTGCGCCTGCGTCCTCGATGTCAATGTGAGGTGCATCCGGTAGCTTTGAGGCGTCAGCGCGCACGAGAGCGCAGGCAAGACCCGGGATGGCGTTGGGAACCGTGCCGCCGTCAAGCTCAAGGATTTTCTCGCCGGCAATGGCATCGGAAGTAAACTCCGCATGATAGACGCCCTTCTCGCCGCAGATAAGCGGAAATTCCGCATCGGGCGTAAAGCAAAATGCCGGCTCGGGATAGCGCTCGAGGTAGTAAGGGACATCGCCCATGCCGGTTTCCTCGTTATTGCCCACGATAGCGCGCAGGGTGTAGGGCAAGAGCTTGCCAGTTTTCTTGACGTGTTCAACAAAAAAGTGAGCAGCCCAAAGAGAAAGCACAAACGGGCCTTTGTCGTCCAAAACACCACGTCCGAGCAGGTAACCGTCTTTGCGCGTCACGTCCAGCGGGTCAACAGTCCAGCCCAAGCCCAGCGGCACAATGTCGGTGTGGGCGATTGTGGCGATATACGTTTTTGACGCGCCGGGAAGGTCTCCGAAACCAAGGTATCCATCGACGTTGGTGGTCTCAAGACCCAAGCGCTCTGCCAGCTCAAGGCCGCGACGCAGCGCTTCGTAGGACTTTGGCCCCCACGGCTTGCCCGGTTCGGCGGCAGAAAGATCTTCGACGGATTCTACTTGCACAAGGTAGCGGATATCTTCAACGATTGTTTCCCAATTTTCATCAACATAGGCTTCAACATGTGACTTGAATGCTGCGTCGTCCATAGCTTCTCCTTATATCCTTACAGGTAGCTGCGCGTTTTGATTAAAGCGCAAACTCTCAGGGAACAATAAGCAAGTTCAAGTATAATCGGGCGAAACGTCTGGAGGAGCTACATATGACGAAAAAAATAGGACGAACTCCCGCAATTCTGGTCAATGACATCGTTTTTGTGGTGCTTATTGCCGTAAGTGTCTTTTTCATACTGACTAAACCCGAAGAAAAGCCGAATGACGTTGTTTTATTGATGACATATGCTTTGGCGCCAGCAATGCTTTGGTTTGCGGCGCTCGCGCTTATCGGGTTGCAGATTGCCAACTTTACGAATGTCCGGCTTTCGCGAGCGGCTCAGATTACCTTTCGTGTTCTGGCGGGCAGCATTTTTGGGCTGATGATCTTCTCGTCCGCGATTTTCGGCATTCCCGTACACGCTTTCAAAGTTCTCGTTTCGCTGCTCCTTCTTGTTGCGGTTATGGCGCCGATAATTCTGGGCGTCTTTGGTTTTCTCTATGGGCTCAGCTGGGCTCAGACTAAATCGTCTGGCGAGAAGAACCTTGCATCTCCAGACTCTCGTGCTGCTGATGGCGCCTCTGCAGACGAAAGTTCATCGGAGCCTGATGGCGTGCTGGTGTCTGGCACGTATCACAAGACCCTCACGCAGGGCGAGTCTGTCGCCGCAAATACAACTTCCGCTAAAGACGGAGCTGCTGCCACAGGCGCGACTTCCGCCGAAGGTAACGCTTCGACCAAAGATGAGTGAACTAGAGGCGAGTAAACCAAGACGAGTGGATCACACTAAAACAGCACCTAGCGCTACTAAACGAGGCATCTATGCTTGAGCTGAAGAACGTTTGCAAACGGTATAGTACCGGCACCTTTGAACAGACGGCTCTCGATGCGGTCTCCATAGCTTTTCGCGACAATGAATTCGTGGCGATTCTTGGGCCTTCCGGCTCGGGTAAAACCACCATGTTGAATGTTATCGGCGGACTGGATCGTTTTGATTCAGGAGATTTGCTGGTTGATGACGTTTCCACGAAGGAATTTAAGGAACGCGACTGGGACGCCTATCGCAACAACCGCATCGGGTTCGTATTTCAGAGCTACAACCTAATTCCTCACCAGAGTGTGCTCTCCAATGTTGAGTTAGCCCTGACACTTTCGGGAGTCCCTCGGGGAAAGCGACGCCGCCGTGCGCTTGAAGCCCTTGAAGAGGTAGGCCTGAAGGACCATGCCGACAAGCGCCCCAGTCAGCTTTCAGGCGGACAGATGCAGCGCGTAGCTATCGCGCGCGCCCTCGTAAACAATCCGGAAATTCTTTTGGCGGATGAGCCTACCGGCGCCCTCGATTCTTCGACATCGGTGCAGGTGATGGATCTTCTTAAAGAGGTGGCGCGCGATCGTCTGGTCATTATGGTGACGCATAATCCGGAGCTTGCACATGAGTATGCTACGCGCATTGTTGAACTTGCTGATGGGTGTATTACCGCCGATTCCAATCCTTTTGACGTGTCTGTGGCTTCTCGCCGCAAAGCAAAGCCGACACATCGCACGTCAATGTCATTTTTAACAGCGCTCAGCCTTTCTTTTAACAACCTTATGACCAAAAAGGGCCGTACGCTGATGACAGCCTTCGCGGGTTCCATCGGCATTATCGGCATTGCTGCTATTCTCGCCCTTGCAAACGGTACCAATGAATACATCCGCAGGGTCGAGGAAGACATGCTGTCAATCTATCCGCTGACCATTACCGAACAATCGGTCAATCTTACGTCAGCCATGGCAAGCATGAGCACTGCAAGCGCCTCGTCGCAGAAAAGCGGCGCGGCGGATCAGGCGGATCAACAAGACGATACCACAACGCCTGAGAACCAGTCCCTCGAAGGCACCGTTTCTTCCAGCAAGTATCTCGAAAAAATGACGACGAGCATTGGTAAGAACGACCTTAAGGCTTTGAAGGATTTTATCGACAATAACGGCGGCGACATCAAAAGTTACACCAGCGCCGTTACCTATCAGTACAACGTCAAACCTCATCTGTACCTGCCGGCGGGAGCAGATTCTACGTCAGGCGACCCGGTGCAGGTAAATCCTGATCAGACGTATTCGCGTATCAGCCCCAATGTGCCTGCGTATAGTCCGATGGCGCAGTTCTCATCGACATCATCGTTTGCGCAGCTGCCATCCGATCCCTCGATTTATGAAAGCCGCTATACTGTCCGCGCCGGTCGTTGGCCCAAGGCATGGAATGAAGTGGTTTTAGTGCTGCGCCCCAACGGCACCATATCCGACTACGTTGAGTACTCTATGGGACTGCGTGATTATGCCGACGTGCGCAAGATAGTGGATCAGGTTGCCGACGGCAGCAACGTGACCGTGTCCGAATCTGACAAGACCTACACCTACAATCAGCTGATGTCTCCGACATTCAAGCTGGTTAATGCTGCTGATCTGTACGCGTGGGACGCGGGTCTTGGCGTGTGGAAGGATATGTCCAACGACCAAACCTATGTCAACAACTTGGTGGAAAAGGCGCCTGATATCAAAATCGTTGGCGTTGTGCAGGCAAAAGATCCATCGGCGCAGGGAGGCCTGAATCACGGTCTGTATTACACTCCCGAGCTTGAACAGCGTCTTATCGCCGCGGCAGCCGACTCAGAGATAGTCAAGGATCAGCAGAACCGTTCCGATATTGATGTGTTTACCGGCAAAACGTTTGCTGACGAGAAGAACGGCGCCACGGAAGGTCTTTCTCTGTCTTCGCTGATAAGTGTTGACGAAACGGCTCTTGCTTCGGCGTTTTCTATGAATCCCCAGGCACTGGATTTTTCAAACATCGACTTGTCCGGTATCAACTTGTCCGAGATGGATTTCTCCGAGGTGAATCTTCCGGAGCTTGATCCTGCCAGCCTGAACCTGAATTCCGATGATTTGCTTGCTGCCATGCCAGACGGTTTCGATCCTTCCGTTTTGCAAAAGGCGTTTCCGGAGCTTTCCGCCGATGATATCCGGCAGGTGCTTTCGGGCATCCGGATTAATTTCAAACTCGGAGGTCAGGCAGCTCTCTCGCAGGCTATACGTGAGATTGTGCTTGGGTGGAATACGTGGAGAACTGCTAACCCCGGTAAAACCATAGCGGATTATCTCGCCACCGATGAAGTGCGCGCCAAGATGATTTCCGCGGTGAGCGCGGCAATAGACACTGATGATCTTCAAAAGCAGCTCGTTGCAGCGCTTTCCGAAAAGCTGGGAACCGCAGCAGATGTGCCGAGTCTGAAAAAAGAAGTGGCTGAACGCATTATGAAGGCGTACCAGGAGCAGATTGCCTCCGCTCTGTCTCAGGCAATCACCAAAGCAATCAGCGCGTACATGCAGCAGGCGATGGCATCAGTCATGACGCAGGTATCCTCCAGGCTGCAGATTCGCATTGCTTCGGCTCTTAGTCAGACCATGCAAAGTGTGATAGCAACTATGTCGGGTGCCATGCACGTTGATCCTGAAGCTCTCAAAAGCGCCTTTAAGCTTAATGCCGACCCGGCGCAGATTGCCGCTATAGCAGCGTCAATGATCAGTTCGCAATCGGCGACTTATGACAGCAATCTTGCGAAGATGGGTTATGCGGATCTTGATACACCGTCATCGATCAACATATATCCCAAAGATTTTGCCGGCAAAGAGAAGGTAGTTGAGATTCTCGAGCGCTACAATGCTGACGCGCGTGAGGCGGGAGAGGACGGCAAAGTCATCACATACACTGATCTTGTGGGCGTGCTCATGAGTTCTGTGACGCAGATTATCGACATGATTTCTGCCATGCTCGTTGCCTTTGTCTCTATTTCGCTGGTTGTTTCCAGCATTATGATTGGCATTATTACCTATATTTCAGTGCTTGAACGTAAGAAGGAAATAGGCATTCTTCGCTCCATCGGTGCCTCGCGGCGAGATATAGCCAACGTCTTCAACGCGGAAACGTTCATCGAAGGCCTTATTTCAGGCGTTATGGGCATCCTGCTTACGTTTCTTTTAATCATTCCCGCGAACATTGCGGTCAAGCAGATGTTCGCCGTAGAGAACCTGGTTGTTTTGCCATGGAATGCCGCGCTCATTCTGATAGGAATCAGCGTAGTGCTCACGCTGCTGGCAGGTCTTTTACCGGCGAGAAGGGCCTCAAAATCCGATCCTGTTGAAGCGCTCAGAAGCGAATAAGCATTGTCTTATTGGTGCAGCGCGCCTTTTATGGTACTGTCGTACGGCTTGTGTCTGGTAACAGTTTGGTAACAATTTGATAGCAGGTGCAAGTTGAAAAGACGGTGTAACAAAGTTATGAACGTGAACAGGAAGGTACCATGAACGTCAAGAAAGTCCAGAAGCGCAAGCGCATTGCTGCAGTAACGACCGCGATTACTACGGCTGCCGTTATGGCATCAACCGCCGCTCCGGCATTTGCAAAGCCAGCCCAGGGAGTTCCTGCAAGCGGCATTCCAACCGCTGAAGCGGAGAATGCAAGCGCTATGCCAACTACCATTCCCATGGCTGAGAAGCAAGTTGCTGAAAGAACAGCTGCTGCGCAGGCAGCGCATGCTGCAAAAGACGTGGCAAAAGGTGAGCTTGATACGGCCAAGGAAGCCTCCGATAAGGCTGCTGCTGATAAAAAAGCCGCTGATTCTGATGCACGGAATGCGTTTAACAAGGTAAAGGTTGACGCACAATCTGCCGAAGACACGGCGAAATCCGCCGTCAGTGAGGCGCAGTCCGACGTTGATAATGCTGCCAAGAACATTGCGGCCGCCGAGAAGAATGTTACCGAGGCAACTGCCAAGGACACCGATGCAAAAAGCAAGCTCAAAACAGCCGAGAGAAACGCCGCGTATGCTCATGTGACTGAAGCGGTTGTGGCGCAGGACAAGGCGAAGATGAATGACGCCAAAGCAAAGTTTGATAAGGCTGAAGAAGCTGTACAAAAAGCGCAAGAAAAGCTCACAGCTGCTCATAAAGCAGCTGTTGCGGCTGGAGCAGACCTTGCTGCTAAGGAGCAGGCTTTAAAAGATGCGGCTCCCGAGGCTCGTGCCGCCGCTCAGGAGGCACTCAATAAAGCGCGCGCTGCAGAAGAGGCCGCTCGTAAGAATCTAAATCAGGCAACGCTGGAGGCTGACGACGCCGCTGCAAAATCCGCTACCGCTCAAGAGCAGTACGAAGAACTCCGAGACGACTACGATGAGCACTTCGGTATCTGGCAGGAGGTGCTGGACAAGCGTGCCGCGGCGGCTGCAGCATCAAAAGCGCTTGCGGAGGCGCAGACTGCGCTTGCGAGCGCGCGCCAAAACGCCGCTGATGCCCCTGCGCGCCTCCAGGCTGCAAAAGACCGTTTGCGCTCCGCTCACGATACCAACGCGCGTGCGCAGGCTCTTGCATATAAGGGTGCAGAAACTCCCGATACGACAGACGCTGATTTTATGCATCTGAATCCATACATTCAGCGCTTGCGCAGCGCGATTGAGGCGGCTAAGCATGCGGATGAAGCTCTTGCTGAAAAGCAGACAGCGTATGATGAGGCGAAGGCAAAAGCGGCTCAGGCCGATGCCGATAAGCTTGCCGCTGAAGTGAATCTTTACATGCTCAAACAGGCTGCAGAAAAGAAGGAATCCTCCAAGGCCGAAGGCGTTCAGCCTGAAAAAGCTCAATCCGAGCGTATGCGGGGTAAGCATGCCAAGACCGCTTCAAAAAAGCGCGAGAAAACGTCCGCGAGCACGTCTCAGAAATTGCCTGAGACCGGTGATGCTTCCTCTGTCGCAATGACTGCCGCTCTGCTTGGTACAGCGTTTGTCGGAGCCTCAGCTATCGGTTCGTACAAGGGCAAGCACATGCACTTCTAAACCGTATTTCTCGGTCGCAGGTATCTTCACATGCGGTTTTGTATATTTTGTACAGGTAGTAAAACCTCCCACGCACTATATCGTGGGAGGTTTTGTAATGCTTCAAGCTAGTGTTTTGGACTAGTGCTTGAGTTAGCGCTTTGAGCGCCCGGTGTGAGTGCGGTCGTGTTGGAAAAGCTGTTGAACTAGAACAAATCAATAATCTCAAGGTCAAGCTGGGAGGCCTCAAGTGCTTCTCGCGGACCGAAAACAACAATCGACGTATCGGCGGCATCCGTTGGAAGCGATGCGCCAAGCGCCTGACAATGCGTGGTATCGGTATGCAAGATTTGCTCGCGAAGCCGCTCAAGACGATCTGTGGGACGTCCGTTGAAGCGTTCGATGTCCTGACGGCGCGCGAGGGCTCGAGGGCGAACTGGCGCGTCGACGGTTGCGACTGAAGCGACTATATAGCCTTCAAGCTCGGTATCGCTTGGATTCCACGACGAGAGCCACGCGCCGGCGCTAAGGTAGCGCTCAAGCGTGGCGTCCACAGACGGATCTCGATATGAGAAGAACGAATCAAGTCCCATGAGAGAAGGCCTGAAACCGACGCCGTACGCTCCGCCTTTTACGCGAACCTCGTTCCAAAGATAATCAAGCGTCATCGCGCGGCTTACAACTTGCCATGTTCCTGCGGTCTCGGGCTGTCCGTCAAAGGCGTTGGGAAAACCAAAACCCACATAGCTGACGTTTGAGGGAATAACAATGCCCTCGCGCTTGAGTGTTGGTGTGGGAACAATGAGCGTGCGGTCATGTGAGGGGCGCATCGCAAGATCAAGGGAGCCCGCTGCCCGCCAGAACTTCTCGCGGCTTTCAGCGGAGCCGGTGAAGCTTACGACAACGTCATTAGCACAGAATATGCGAGCCGCCAGATCGGCAAGTTGTGCGGGAAGTATTTGAGAACGTTCGTGCCAGTGCGCCAGAAGCTCTTTGAGGTAGTGATAGAATGTGAGGCCTCCGAGCGCATCCGAGACCGTTGCTGATTGGGCGTACGACGTGAACGTGCGATTTAGGGCGGCGGCGTGTCCCGAGCCGATGAAGTATTGCTCAAGGCCGATACGCCGCTGGGTCAAAATGTCTTTGAGACGCGCGAGGTCATTGAAATTCGTAGAACCCCAAATTTCTTTGGGAATAGTCGCGAGCTTTTCGACGCGGTCAGCCAAGGCGGAAACACTGACCACCATGGTCGGCTGAGCGGAGTCGATTCGGTCTCGTGAGTAAACTTCCGTAGAAAATGAAAGATCACCAAGATTCGCTTCGATGAGCGTGTCAAGGTCTGATGCCGTGTGGGCGTCGGTTCCAAGTTTTCCGAGAACATCGGAAAGAATACCCACCAAGGGCAGCTCGTCATAGGAAACGGCATGAGTCAGGTCAAAATAATGCGAGACATAATCAATGCCGTGCGTGTCAAGTTCATGGGCGAGGCAGAGAAGTGGTGCCTCTACCTCATGTGGCTGCGGCTGCGCCTTGGTAGCCTCAAGGTCGGAAAGCGAGAGGAACGGCAGCTTTGCGATATCTTCTGGCGCGTCAGGCGTTTCTTGTTCCACACGAAGCGTCTTAACTTCTATGCGGATACGCGCGATGTTGTCTTCGGTCATGCTCTGTTGGAGTTGCGCCAGTTCTTCTGTTTCTTCGGTTGAACCGCTTTCTTCGACAGGTACCAATTCGACTTGAGCACAGTGAGGGTTGTGGCAGACAAGTTCAAGGAGCAGCGTCTCAAAGGCGCCCTTGGGACGGCCGGAGGCAGCAAGCATGTTCTTAAGTTCTGTTAGCGCATCTTCATACTTGATGTAGTCATAGGGACGAGCGTCATCGTAGAGCCAGCTCTCAAGAGACTTTTGGGTGTATTCGATACCATCGGAGAACGGCAGATCGTGCTCGCGTAGATTGAATTCCGCCTGCGCGACGGACGCCTCAAGCTTATCGTAGGGGAGACCAGAGGCGGCAAGTTCCGCGCAGGTTGACTCAACGAGTGCGCGGAATCGCTGAGACGCTTCGGTGTCGCGGAGGCCTTTGAGCTCAAGGAACAGAAGCGGCTGAAGCATGCTGTCGGAGAAATAGTAGCTCACGTCATCGGCAAGGCCACTGTCAAGTAAGACGCGCTTAAGGAGGGCCTCGTTAGACCCCATGAGGGTGTCAAAGAGAATGTCGGCGGCAAGCATGCGGACGCGTTGCGCCGCGGTTCCCAGTACATAGCCAAGACCTATAGCGGAGTTGTCGGGCGTGGTTGCCATTTCAAACCGAGCGGGTTTGGGGGAGACGGGCGCCTGCAGGTCAAGAGGATACGGAGAACCTGCGTGGCGCTTCTCGGCACCCGCAAAGCGTTTGCCAATAAAGGCCAGCTCACGAGCTATGTCAAGGTCACCGTAGAGAATGGTATAGCTGTTGGAGAGGTCATAGTGGCGCGCGTGGGTATTGAGGAACTCTTCGTAAGTAAGTTGAGGAATAACGCGCGGCGCTCCACCTGATTCTTTTCCATAGGCAGTGTCGGGAAAAAGCTTACTGCTGACCTGGTCATACAAGGCTCGATCAGGATCGGAGAGCGCGCCTTTCATTTCGTTGAAGACGACGCCGTTATACGACAGGGTACCCGCGTCGTCTGCCTCAAGGTGCCAGCCCTCTTGCTCAAAAATATGCTTGCGCTGATAGATAGCGGGATGAAGAACCGCGTCCAAATACACGCTCATAAGGTTTTCAAGGTCTGTTACGTTGGTGGAGGCAACAGGGTAAACAGTCTTGTCCGGGAACGTCATGGCGTTCAAGAATGTCTGCATTGAGGCTTTGAGAAGATTGACGAAGGGCTCTTTGACGGGGTAGGCGTCCGAGCCGCAAAGCACCGAATGCTCAAGAATGTGAAAGACACCGGTATCGTTTGCGGGTGGCGTTTTGAAGGCGATGGCAAATGAACGGTTGTCGTCACTGTTGGCAAGCCAGAGAAGCCGGGCTCCTGAAGGCGTGTGCGAAAAGACATAGGCGGTACCGGAGATTTCAGGCAGCGCTTCGATACCGGTAACGGTAAAGTCATCGACGCGGTCGCCAACGTTGAGCTTCCGTGATTCCTGTATGGCCATAGACACCTCTCAAATTCTCGCGAGATATGCGGGTATAGTCGTGTATGGTTACTGTGCCTTATAACTGTACCTGTTTGTCGCGCGGACACACGCTTCGCACTTCATTTGTAACGAAAGATTTATATCTCCATGTCTGATTCGATCCTTGATACACTGCAGGAACGTGACGAAGATTCCCAAACGTTTGAACAGGAGGCTGCGGAAGCCTCGATTGGTCTTGTGTCAGACAGGCATAAGGCACGAATCCACCGAGGCATGCTGTGCGTACTTGTCGGCGGCGCTGCGTGGGGAGCGTTTGGCACTGCGGCAAAATATCTGCTTGACGTATACGGCGTTGAACCCCTGTGGCTCATTGACGCGCGCGAGTTCTTCTCGGGGCTGCTCTTTTTGGCTGCGGCGGCTCTCATCGACCGCCGGCGCCTGAGTGAAGCGGCGCATGATGTTCACGCGCTCGGTCGGATCTTTGTCGTGAGCCTTGCGGCGATTCTCTTTTCTCAGATTGCATACCTCTATGCCGTTGACGCGACAAATTCCGCTACGGCTACGGTTATGCAGGCTCTCGGCATGCTGGGCGTACTGTTATATGTCTGCTGTAAAGCGCGGCGCGGACCGAGAAAGCGAGAAGCGCTTGGCGTTGTTATGGCGCTTATAGGCACCTATCTGCTGGTAACGGGAGGCAATCCTTCTAGTCTCCAGTTGCCTCTGCGTGGGATAGTTTGGGGCTCGCTGTGCGCTCTGGCTCAGACGGCGCTCTCTATTCTGCCCAAAAAGCTTATGGAGCGCTGGGGCAACTTTGTGTTCAATGGGATAGCGTTTTTATTTTCCGGCGTACTTCTCGCCCTTGTGTACCAGCCGTGGAATCATATGCCACCGCTTGACGCCTTTGGCTGGATTCTTGTAGTCATTGGCATCACCGTCGGTACGTTTTTGGCATACGGGTTGTACCTGCAGGGCGTTAAGGATGCGGGACCCATGCGTGCGGTTCTTTTGGGTACTATCGAGCCTGTTATGGCTACGGTTACGACCGTTATGGTGCTGGACACCTCGCTCAGCGCCACTGACCTTATTGGCTTCGGATTGATTTTGGGCATGGTAGTGCTGACAGCGTAAACGCCAAGGTGGGCACGTCAAGGTGGCGCGCCAGAACAGGCACGTCAAGGTGAGAGCGTCAAGGCAGATATACTAGGCGTACTCCCGCACCTAAATTTGATTCATATTCGCTTGAACTGCCGCGTACCAGCCGTTGGGGTTTGCAGGGTTGTATTTTGCGGCGCCTGAGTACGTGAGGTAGCCACCGTAAAGAGCAGCAAGTCCTGAAACGTGGGAGCGAATTGCCTCTTCCCATGAACCCCAGCTTGAAGAACCCCAGCCCCAGGCGTTGTGCGGCAGGAAGCAATAAGCTCCCTTGGTGCTTTCAACTGCTGAAATTGCAGGCGAGAAGCGCGGGTCTACACCGTAATCCCAAGCGGCTTCGGCAAAGGTCGAACCGTATCCTGACAGAGGAGAACCGGAGAGGTAGGCGTCAATGCGGCCGCTCCACTTGGCGACAAAGTCAGTCTTGCCTGCAGACCAGTCGACAGATCCGGATGAATTGTCTGAAGAGTTCGTGTTGTCCGGCGCGACATAGGTGCTTTCCTTGCCGGACGCGTTTGTAAAGGTATTGGAAGCGGATTCTTCCGCCTTCTTTTGCGCCTCTGCAATAGCGGCTTCTTCCTGAGCTTTTTCAGCAGCTCGCTGCTCTTCCATCTGTTTTTGCAAAGCGTTGCGAGCATCGATAGCTTGTTGAAGCGCATCGGAAGCGGCCTGCTTCTGCGTTTTTGCCTCAGCCATCTGGTCGTTCAGATTTTTCTTGGTGTCTTCAAGCTCGTTTGAAAGATTGACCAAGCTGTTGACAGCGTCAGCGTTGCGACTTGAAATGATGTCTAGGTACTGCAGGAGCGAAATCAAATCGTTAAAGCTGTCCGCTGACAAAATAAGATCGATAATCCCAAGAGATCCCTGCTGCATACGGTAACATGTTAGCGATGGATGCCGCAGCTCTTGACCGCTGCTCCGGCAGCTGGTTTTCGATTTCCTGAATGCGGGCCTCGTTGTTCTGAATCTGCTGTTCCAGATCTTCTACCTGCTTTGTGGCCGCTTCATACGTTGCGTTGGTCTCTTCAATCTTTGCTTGAAGATCTTCAAGAGACTCCGCATAAGCCGCGATGGGCATACCCGTAAGAGAAACTGTGAGTACGAAAGAAACAGCAATGGCAACTGCCGCATGTGCCAGGGTTGAGCCGCCGAAGCTGCGAGAAGCACACTTATTGAAAATCAAAATACGAACCTCCGCGATTGGGGTTTGCATGCGCCTGACTGCAAGGGACTCCTTACCTGTAAGGAGGTTCCTCGCGTTCGCACTATGCTCTTTTCCGCTCGTGCAAGGGTATCAAGTTTACATGTTGGTATATATATTTTGCAAGAATTGCAGGTAGATGCCCGCTTTATCCTGCTCTGCTTCAGGCTTTGCCGCGAGAAGAACTCGGCACTTGTAGCGCATCCCGCTTTGAGCGATGATGTACAGACAAAACGAAAGGGGAGTCGTGGACGTTTGGAATCTCATAGTATCTGCTCTGTACGGAGTTGTTGAAGGCATTACAGAATGGCTGCCTATTTCGTCAACAGGGCACATACTGTTGCTGAACAAATTTGTGCCGCTTGCGGTAACAACTGACTTTTGGGATATGTTTCTCGTAGTTATTCAGCTTGGCGCAATACTTGCCGTCTGCGTGATGTTCTTCCACAAACTCAATCCCTTCTCGCTCAAAAAGACAAAGGAAGAACGAAAAAGCACATGGATTCTTTGGGCAAAAGTGGTGGTGTGCTGCATTCCCGCGGCGGCGGTTGGCATTCCGCTTGATAATTTCATTGAAGAGCATCTTGGAGGACCCTACGTCATTGCTTCCACGCTCATTGTGTATGGTCTGATCTTTATTGCTCTTGAGACGCATCGGGAAAAAATCGCCCGGACTGCTCCTGTCGTACAGCCGCAAGGCAAGCATATGCGCCTGCCTACTGACGCCACGCCCTTGCGGCGCAGTGCCGATGAACTTTCCCGCGTGACCGACATTGATAAGCTTGATTGGAAGACCGCCTTTGGCATCGGGCTCTTTCAGGTGCTGGCCATTGTTCCAGGTACGTCTCGCTCGGGAGCGACTATTATCGGTGGCTTGGTGCTGGGATGTTCCCGTGCCGTTGCGGCCGAATTTACCTTCTTTTTGGCTATTCCCACAATGGTTGGCGCTTCGGGTCTGCGGCTTGTTAAGTTTTTCTTGAAGGGCAATTCGTTTACCTCGTCTGAGGCGGCGATTTTGGCTGTTGGCTGCATTGTGGCTTTTGCAGTGTCTTTAGTGATGGTTCGAGCTCTCATGGGCTATGTGCGCAAACATGACTTTAAGCCGTTTGGAATATACCGCATCGTGCTTGGCATCGCGGTCATCGTCTACTTTGCTTTGTTTGCCTAGGAACTTTGCACTCACGCCATCTTTACGAACATTGCCGATTTAATTGGAGCAACATGTCTGACGCTTTTCAGTCTCCTTTGTTTGCCGCGCCACTTGCTGACGGGCAGTCTGCCGGTGGGCTGTCTATGCGGACCGTGCCGTCTGCGATAGATTTGGGCAACCTCAATCCGTCTCAGCATGAAGCTGTCATAACCACCGAAGGTCCGCTTCTCGTGCTTGCCGGCGCAGGTTCCGGCAAAACGCGTGTGCTGACGCACCGCATCGCGCACATGATTGCCGATAAAGGTGTGCGTCCGTGGCAGATTCTCGCCATTACGTTTACAAATAAGGCCGCAGCCGAGATGCGGGAGCGCCTTGGGCACTTGCTTTCCGGTGGCACGCGCGGCATGTGGGTGTGTACGTTTCACGCCATGTGCGTGCGCATGTTGCGAGAAGACCCCGAAGCCGTCGGCTTTGGTCCCAACTTCACCATCTATGATGACGATGATTCAAAGCGGCTGGTTAAGGCTATTATGGCCGACCTTGATATTGATGTTCGCCAGTTTCCGATGAACTCTATCAGAAGTAAAATCAGCGCGGCGAAAAACGCCCTCATACTGCCGGATGAAATGGAGCGTCAGGCGTCGTCACCTCTCGACTACGTTACCGTCCGCGTCTACCGGACGCTTCAACAACGTCTTGAACGGGCGAACGCCCTGGACTTTGACGATCTTCTCGTTAAAGCCTTTGAACTGCTGTCCAAAAATCCCGTCATTCTTAACGCGTATCAAGAGCGCTTTCGCTACATCAATGTCGACGAATACCAGGACACCAACGGCGTTCAATACGCTATCACCAATCTTTTGGCTTCCAAGTACAGAAACCTCATGGTTGTGGGCGATGACGATCAGTCCATTTACTCGTGGCGTGGCGCGGACATCAAGAATATTCTGGCTTTTGAGAAGGACTACCCGGACGCGCATACGGTCAAGCTCGAGCAGAACTACCGTTCAACAGGACATATTTTGGGAGCAGCGAACGCCGTTGTCGCTCACAATACGCACCGCACAGAGAAGCGCCTCTTTACCGATGAAGGCGATGGCGAGAAGATCTGCGTGTACCGCGCGGCAGACGAACGCGATGAGGGCCGCTGGGTTGGCTCGGAGATTGAGAAGCTGCATGATGCGGGAACCTCCTATGATGATGTCGCCGTGTTTTACCGTACCAACGCGCAGTCGCGCATACTCGAGGATATGCTGTTGAGAGCGGGTGTTCCCTATAAGATTGTGGGCGGCATGCGCTTCTTTGATCGCGCTGAGATTCGCGATGTCATGGCATACCTCAAGATGGTTATCAACCCCGATGACGATGTGTCGGCGCTTCGCGTGGTCAACACTCCTCGGCGCGGCATCGGCTCTACCAGTATCAAAAAAATCCAGACGTACGCGTTGAGAAACAGGCTGTCCTTTTTTGCCGCCTGCGAAGCCTGCATTGGCGAGGAAAGCCTCCTGTCTGTTAAAGTCCGCAACGCTCTTACAGAGTTTACCGGAGCTGTTGAAGCGGGTCGCGCTCTGGACGGCGAGCTCGAAGAGGTTATTGAGACAATCGTTGACCGGTCGGGACTCATTCGCGCCTACGAGGCCGAGCATACTATGGAGGCCGACGGCCGCATTGAGAACATCCGAGAGTTTTTTGGTGTCGCTGCTGAATTTGATGAAACGCATGACGACGCGGAAGAAATGCTTGAAAGTCTCCGTCAGCTGCGCGAAGCGGGTTCTCTTGATGAGGAGGGCGAATCATCGGCGACGGCGTCTGAGCCAGCGGCGTTGTCCGTGGTGCGTGCGACAGAGCCACCCGCATCATCTGAGCCATCTGCGCCGACAGCATCGCCCGTGCCGTCCGCGGCTGTGATAGAATATCCTCAGGTTGCAGCTGCGAAGCTCCCCGCATTTATGGAATGGCTGGCGCTTCGGTCGGATTTGGACAGCCTTGCCGGTTCGGCTTCCGCCGTTACTCTTATGACCATCCATTCCGCAAAAGGTCTCGAATTTCCCGTTGTGTTTGTCGTGGGCATGGAAGAAAGCATCTTCCCGCATGTGAACTTTGAATCTGATGGAGCGCATTTGGAGGAGGAGCGGCGTTTGGCGTATGTCGCTATCACGCGCGCTCGCAAAAAACTCTACCTTACATACGCATCTGTGCGTCGCATGTTCGGATCTGTCCAAGCAAATCCGGTCTCTCGCTTTATAGCCGAAATACCCGAAGAACACATCAAAGCTATCGGCGTTGGCTCGTCAGGCTTTTCGGGTGTTGGCTGGGAAAAGCGGGGAGACCGCCATGGCACCTTTGGATCAGGCCGTGGCGCTGAGGTGTACGGAGGCAATGTCTTTGGCTCTCGTACGCGTTCTACCGGCAGAGGCGGACGTATTCAGCCGAGCGTTGCCCCTTCAATCAAAAAGGATCCCGCAAAGGCGAAAGCGGTCTTTGCGTCCGGCGACCACATATCCCATAAAACCTTTGGACCGGGCGTTGTTCTTTCCGTTGAAGGCGATACCATTGAAGTGAAGTTTACGCGTACGAACAAGGTTAAGAAGCTGATGAAAGGCTTTGCGCCCATCGTCAAGATAGAAAGTCAGTGATGCTGATGACATCCGATACGGGTCAGACGATTTTAGGCCTTGCGCCAGCGGACTTTTTGTACCGTGCAGTTTTTCTCGCCACAGTTTTTCTCGCCGCGCTTGTTTTGGAACATGTGATAGTACGCGTATCGAGAAGAGCCTTGAACGCCTCTCGTATTCCCTCAGCGTCAATCTTTATCAATATTGTACGAAGCGTTATCTGGGTATTTGCCGTCCTGTCCGTTTTGCAGCCTGTTTTTGGCATACAGCCGACCGCTTTTGTAACGGCTTTGGGAGTGACGTCCATCGCGCTGTCATTTGGCCTGCAGGACACCATTTCCAATCTTGTTGGCGGCCTTGGTCTTATGCTGGCGGGGGTTATCAAGCCCGGCGATCATGTGACTATCGGTGACATTTCAGGCGAGGTCATCGATATGAATTGGCGCTCTACTATTGTGCGAGAGAGAACCGGGCGCGTCCAGATCATTCCTAATTCGGTGCTCAATAAGACGGCGTTTACACATTGCACTCGTTGGGCGATAACCAATGTTGACGTGCCGGTTATAGTGAAACCACAAGCGAACCTTGAAGAAGTAGCCAACGAGATTGTTGAGACGGCTAAAGTCACCCTTGAGCACGACCTTGATTTAACGTTTCCGGTTGAAGTGCGCTTTGAAAGCATTACGAACGTTGGCGTCCAGGCAATCGTTCATCTTCATATTCGGGATGACGTGCAGGCGGAGCCTGTGGCAGACCGACTGGTGCGCGCCATAGCAGGACGTCCGTGGCTTGCGGGAGTGGAGGACTGACGTGAAAGTCGGAATCATTGGCGCTATGGAAGAGGAAGTCGCTCTCCTGAAGCAAGAGATGACGTCTGAGCGAGTGGTGCAGATTGCGGGGCGAACCTTTCATGAAGGGAGCATCGCCCAGACGCCCGTTGTGGTAGTGCAGTCCGGCATTGGCAAGGTAAACGCCGCTTTTTGCACGCAGATTCTGATTGATCGCTTCGGGGTTGACTGTATTATCAATACCGGCATTGCCGGCCTTCTGGGGGATGATTTGATTGTCGGTAGTGTGGTGATATCTACCGACTGCATGCAGCATGACGTGGATCTGCGCGCTCTCGGGTATCCTCAAGGTCAGATTCCCGGTGTTGAAACTGTTTCATTTAGCGCGGACAAAGAACTGCGGCGACAGGCGGTATGCGCAGCTCAAGAGACTGCCTTCGGCGTGAAGACTGTTGAGGGGCGGATTGTATCCGGTGATCAGTTTGTTGCTGACGTTGCGGAAGCGGACGCTCTTAAAGACTTCGGGGCAGTGTGCTGTGAAATGGAAGGCGCTGCTATAGCGCAGGTCGCCTGGCTTAATAACGTTCCCTTTGTGATTGTGCGCCTTATGTCCGATAAGCCTGGCGTGTCGTCCGAGCTTGACTACGCCGCTTTTGAAAAGACCGCGTCCCGAAGGTGCGCCAAGATAGTCTTGCGTATGGTTGAGCGGCTCTCGCAGGCGCCTTCGTCTTTCTCGCCCTCGGATAATTTCGGCCAACGGTAGCATTGTGGTCTTTAGCGGTGCCCATTTCGTTTATTATGGGAGAAGTCTAATACAAGTACTGGAGAGGTACTGAATGATTACACTTGGACGTTTTGTCGACATGATTGTGGCGAATCCATTTCTTGCCGTTGTCATTGTCCTCATTTTTGGCTGCATCTTCGTTAACGGTGCTACAGATGCCGCAAATGCCATTGCCGAGTCCGTCGGCACCCGTTCCATTAAAGTAAACCATGCTATCGCCATGAGCGTTATCTGCAACTTTGTTGGCCTTGTGGTCATGTGCCTTGTTTCCACCGCGGTTGCAGACACCATTATCGGCATGGTTGACTTCGGTACCGACTATCACCAGGCTTTGATTGCCCTTGCAGCGGGGTGTGTGGGTATCGTGGCGTGGGCGGTAGGCGCATGGGCGCTCGGCATCCCTACTTCGGAGTCGCACGCTCTTATTGCAGGACTTACCGGCGCGGCGCTGGCGCTTCACGGTAACTTCAACGCCGTGAACTGGGATGAGTGGAATAAAGTTATTATCGGCCTTATTTTCTCGACCATTTCCGGTTTTATAGCCGGTTGGGTCATTGTCAAGATTATCCACACTACCTGTAAACATGTGAACCGCAAGCGCGCGGATGCTATATTTGGTCACCTTCAGGTGGTCGGCTCGGGATTTGTCGCTATGATGCATGGCGCACAGGATGGGCAGAAGTTTTTGTCCATTGCTATGCTCGCCATTGCGCTTTCCGCCGGTTCGGGCACCGCTGGCACCGAGGTCTTTCCGCTTTGGCTCCAGGTGGCTTGCGCCGGTCTCATGGCGTTTGGCACCGCTATCGGCGGCCGCCGCATCATTAAAAAGGTTGGGATGGAAATGGTCAAGCTTGAGCGTTACCAGGGCTTTGCCGCTTCTTTTTCCGCTGCGGCGTCGTTGCTTTTGTCGACGCTCACGGGACTTCCTGTTTCTACTACCCACACTAAGATGACCGCCATGATGGGTGCCGGCGCCGCTAAAAATCCCCGCACGGTAAACTGGGGTGTCGCTAAAGATATGGTTCTTGCCTGGGTCTTTACGTTTCCAGGTTGTGGACTTATCGGATATTTATTTGCAAAACTGTTTTTGATGTTGTTCTGATTCGAGCGTAATTCTGAGTGCAATTCCGACTGTGACGTCATTGGAGGACCGTATGTTTGGTGAGCCTAAAGAAGATATTTTCTACACCCTTTTCAAGGAGTTCGGCGCAAAGATTGTTGAGACCGCGGAAGAGTATTCGACCATTCTTGACGGCTATCCTGAGACGGCCGCGCGTATTCCGCAAATGAAAGTGTACGAGCGCGAGTGCGACGAGAAGGTTCAGCGCATCATGAAGGAGCTTTACGCCTCGTTTGTTACTCCTTTTGAGCGTGAGGATATCTCAGATTTGGCGCTTGGCCTCGATGACATCGTTGACGGTATGAATTCCGTTGCCGAGCGACTCGACCTCTTTAATGTTGACGAGTTCCGCAAAGAGGGTGCGCAGCTTGCTGAGCTTACCCTTCGCGCCTGCATTACAGTCAAGGAGATGCTCGACCACCTGGCCGACTACAAGAAGGATTCCGCTGTGATGGAAAAGGCGATTGCCGTCGGTCACGTTGAGGACGAGGGAGACCTCGTGTACCACAACGCGCTTTCCCGCCTGTTCCGCGATGAAATGACCGGCCGCGAAACCGTTGCCTGGCTGCGCATCTTTGACCGCATGGAGCAAGCTCTCGACTCTTGCGATAAAGCAGCAGGTATTGTCCGCTCTGTGATTATGAAGAACGCCTAGGCGTTTTGGCGAGAAGTACCAGGGACGCCGCCATCGCCACCGTTAACGCCTCCGTCATCGCCACTACCGCTGCTACCAGCGCTGTCACCTTCTCCGCCTCCGCGCCGGAGGCATGCGCCGCGGTTTTGCATGCTGCGGTCTGCGTGCGCTGCGGCTCTGGTGTCAACAGTCCACACGTCGTGGTGCTGCGGCCTGCGTGTGCTTCCAGGTTTCCAAAAAAGTGCCACAGTTGTGATACGAAATCTCCTAAAAAAGGCATCAGTTGTGATAAATCCCCTAAAAATGCCATGAGTTGTGCGATGTTTATATCACAACTCATGCACTTTTTTGGAAAACGGCGCCACAGTGGGAAAACAGCGTCACAGTGCCGGGCAAGCATGGAGCCTTTTGCGTACATCTTTTGCATGCATACGGTACGTACATAATGAAGCAAGCGCGATGGGGTAAACTGTTACAGAGAGTAATTCTGGCAGGAGGTTCCATGAGCGGTTTCAAGAGGTTTTGTCTGATTGTATTTGCGCTGGCAGGTACCGCGTCCCTTGTCGGCCTTGCCTTAACGTGTTTTGGCCCATGGACTGAGGCCGCGTATGATCTTTTGCTGAATAATGTGTATCTTGCCGTGCTACAGGTTTGCATGCTTATAACGATAGTCGGCTTTATAGTATGTTTCTTAAGCGGTCTGTTCTCCAAAAAGGTTCGTTCGCTTACGGTTACAACTGTTGATGGGGGCACTATCTCCGTCACGCGCGACGCTATTGTCTCTCAGGCAAAAAACGCTATTGAAGCCGAAGGAATGTGCTCGTGCGATCGCGTGCGCGTTATCATTTCTCGCAACAATACCGTGCAGGTTGCAGTATGGGTTTTGCCACAAGAGCCGCTTAATATCGTTGAAGTTGGTCCGCTCCTTCACAGCAGACTTGAAGATCAATTAGCGGCGGTCTGCGGTGACAAAGTGACGTCTATCGATATATCATTTGTAGAGGGTGCGCACTTCTCGCCACATGAAGAAGAAGCGCGAGAAGAGCCTGTGGATTCTTCCGATGAAATAACAACTGCTATGGAGCCGTCGCATCAGCCTGCGGTTGTAATAGAGCCGTCATCCGAGATTAGGCTGCCTATGACATCAGAGCATGAGCAAGCAGGCTCTGATGGTGCGGCGCGGGAGGCGTAAGCACATGGATGTTATCAAAGCGTGGATACATGATCATTTTCCTGGCCATGAAAACGCCTTTATTGGCGGTGTCATTGGCCTTATTGTGGCGATTCTCTTTTTTAACCTGGGATTTTGGCGTACGCTGTTTCTGGTTATTTTGGTGCTGACGGGCATTGCTGTTGGTCAGATATTTGACGGTAGCGCGACGCTTATTGCGAAGATTCGTGAATTCTTTTCTGATCGCCGTTAATCGATAAGGAGGCCAATGCATGGCTGCTGAAACTAGTGATACTAAAACTGCCGAGGTTGAAACCACCGGCGCCGCCAATAGTGCTGATGTCGACAAGACCGTCGATGCGGAGATTGTTCCTGTAGAGGAGGCCGCGCTTACAAAACCTCGTGAGGACTCCGAAAATAGCGTGATTGAAAATAGCGCAGTTGAGAGTAGCGCGGTTGCGAATAACGAGACTGAGAATAACGAGACTCAATCCGACGCAGACATGGGCGATGAGGATTCCCTGACATTTTCCGATGGCGTTATAGAAAAAATAGCGGCGCTTTCGCTACGCGACGTTGACGATGTTGTGGGAGCTCGCGGAAACTGGCTTAATCGCGTGCAGGATGTTCTTGGAGCAACGGACGCGGCCAAGGGTGTCAGCGTTGAAGTGGCACATGAGAATGCCGTCCGCATTGACATCTCCGTTTTGATTCGCTTCGGCGCTTATGCTCCCCAAGTATTTGAAAACGTTAAGCAGGCTGTTTCTCAGCAGGTGAACGCCATGACGGGCCTTGAGGTTACCGGTATCAATTTGCGTATCGAGGATGTTTTAACTGAGGAAGAATACGAGCGCATGCGTGGTTCTGAGCGGACTGAAGAAGAGCTGGAAAAAGAATCCCAGGAGTAAGTATGAATTGTTCTGTTGCGATTCAGTATCTGCCGATGGACGCTTCTTGCGATGAGGAGACGTGTCGTATTGTCGATGAGGTTATCACCTTTATTGCAAGCAGTGGAGTGGACTATTTTGTCGGGCCGTTTGAAACGGTCATCGAAGGCGATTATGACCTCTGCATGGAGATTCTTAAGAACTGTCAGCTTGTCGGAGCGAAGGCGGGCTGCACCCATGTTATGACGTATGCCAAGATCAATTTCAAATCCGAGGGTGATGTTATGGCTACCGAAAAAAAGATTGGAAAATATCACCCTGAAGGGCGTTGATTTACTGACCTGTGTTCTCCGCTTACGACATGATGAGCTCCGTTCAACCATATCAACGCCTGTTCTTCTCGCCAGAATGAAATTGTTGAGGGAAAATAACAATGACTAGAGGAAGCGTGCGCGTCCCTAGCCTCCAGACTTGGAGTTTATGCGTGTAGCTTTGCAAGAGGAGGGCTTAGCTTATGGAACTGTCCAAAGACAAGAAGGTTATCGTTGAGCGTCATAACAAGGTTGTATATGACAATGGCGATACCGTTGTAAAGGTTTTTAACGGCAGCAAACCCGCAGCGGACATTTTGAATGAAGGCCTGAACCTGGCTCGCGCGGAGCAGGCAGGTATTGCCGTTCCAGCGCTGACAGAAATCAGCAAAGTAGGGAATAGCTGGGCTATCGCAACGCTTAAGGTAGAAGGTCCAACCCTTCGTCAACTGTTCAAAGATCATCCGGAAAAAACCGATGAACTCTTGGATAAGTTTGTAGATCTTGAGCTTGCGATTCACGCGCACCGTTCTCCGCTGCTTCCGCGTCAGAGGGATAAATTTACACGCATGATTAACAGCATCCCCGATGTGCTCTCAGACGATGTTCGCTACGAGCTTTTGATGAAGCTTGACGGCATGAAGAACCACGCCAAGGTATGCCACGGTGATTTCGTCCCGTCAAACGTTATTATTCCCGAGAAAGGAGAGCCGGTCATTGTAGACTGGGCTCATGCCACTCAAGGTAATGGTGCCGCTGATTGCGCCACTTCCTACCTGCGCCTGCTCCTGAACGGCGAGAAAGAACTTGCCGAGAAGTACATCGCAAAGTACTGTGAGAAACAGGGCTGCACGCGTGAATATGTGAACGAATGGATGGGCATTGTCGCGGCGGCTGAGCTTGCGCGCGGTCGGGTACATGAGACGGAGTTCTTGCTTCGCTGGGTAAATGTCTACGACGGAATGTAAATCGCTGGCGAACAGGTTACTAGTACAGGTTTTTGATAGGTAAGTCTTTCGAGGCATAGGCAGATTGATTCTGAGATAAGCGACAAAAATTGCATTGCTACGGAGCGCATCAAATGATGCGCTCCGTTTTTATGAGTGAACTTTACGCGGTAATCTTCGAGAAGTGTGTGCCGTTGGTATCGAGCTTGAGCATGAAGCGGTTGTAGTCTGCCCTGAGCACAATGATAGATGTTTCAAACGGTTTTCCGTAGGAGTCGTATGTTGTTCTGAGAGTGCGAAGCGCCGCCGTACCTTTGAGTACGCCGAGCACCTGTGCTTCGCGCGCATCGAGGTTAATCGCCTCGTATATTTCAATCGCGTGCGCCGGCATGCGTCCTGATGTATTGGCGATAAAGGTATAAAGAGAAGATTCAAGTGCCTCTTCGGTAAGTTCGGGATAGTCTTCATATGGTATGTAGGCAGTAACTATTTGCATGGGCTCATCGTCGGCAAGACGAACACGCCGAATTTCCCAAACCTGGGTTCCGTCGGGAATTTGAAGGTTCTTTGAGATTCCTTTGCTTGACGAGTGTCGCCTCAGCCCGAGTACCTTTGAGGAAGGATGCTTTCCAAGCGCCGTCATTTCCGCGGTGAAGTTGAACGCAGTTTCCATGTTATGGCCTTGTTGCTGATAGTTGACGAATGATCCTTTGCCGCGACGGCGCACAACGCGCCCCTCATCGACGAGATCTTTGAAGCAGCGCCTGACTGTACCGCGAGAGAGCCTCTCGCTATATCGATCAATCTGTGCTTAAGCCCGAGTTCACCGTTGATGAGATCAAGAAGTATGCGCAGGAAGGCATTGATTTTGGTTGCGCCACTATCTGCATCAACCCCTCTAACCTTCCAATCGTCGCTCCGATGGTTGAGGGCACAGAGACCGGCCTCTGTGTGGTCTGTGACTTTCCTTTTGGTCTGGCCACCGGAGAAGCTAAAGCGCTTCTCGCTGAAGAGTATTGCTCCAAGTGGGACATTCAGGATTTGGACATTGTTGCCAATTACGGTTGGTTACGCTCTGGCATGTGCGACAAGGTTGTCGAGGATCTGAAACCCGCGATTGTCGTTGCCCACAAATACGACATGCAAGTCAAGGTTATTATCGAGACTGATACCCTTACTTCCGAGCAGATTGCTGACGGTACTCGCTGCGCCATTGATGCCGGTGCCGACTTCATCAAGAGCTCTACCGGCTTTTTCACGGGACACGAGAACGTGGGCGCCACTCCCGAGGTTGTTAAGGTGATGATGGATACCGCTCAGGGTCAAATTAAAGTCAAGGGTTCCGGCTGCATCCGCACTCGCGAACACTTCCTGCAGCTTATTGACATGGGTATTGATCGTATGGGTATTGGTTTCCGCTCCACCCCCGCGGTTCTCAACTGTACACCTGAAGAAGCGAAGCGGCTCAGGTAATTCCGGTAAGACCATGGCGACACTCGGTCATTTACAAATGAAGAACATGACTGAGGCGCATGCTTCGAAATAGGTACGCTATGATGTAGCCAGATGCGTCTGATAGAGATGTGTCTGGCTACTATGGTGAGAGGGTGTCCATGTCGGAAAAATCTATGCTTGAGCGTATGTCTTCGGGCGAATGGTACGGAGAAAAACCTGATGCGGAGCTAGGCGAAGCGTTTTGGCGCGGAAAAGATCTGGCATGGGAATTCAACCAAACCCGTCCCAGCAATCGAATCCGAGGCAGAGAGATCCTGCACGAACTTCTCGGCCGCCTTGGTGATGGCTCAAACATTCTAGCTCCGCTTTATGTGGACTATGGTGCTAACGTATTGCTCGGCGACCGTTGTTTCATAAACCATGACGCTTATTTTATGGACTGCGCGCCAATCTCCATCGGCGACGACGCTTTTATTGGCCCGCATTTCAAAGCCTATACCGCACAACACCCCCTTGACGCTGAAGAACGCAACTCGCGTATAGAGCGAGCCCTTCCCATCACCGTTGGAGACAGTTGCTGGTTTGGCGGAAACGTGACCGTACTGGGCGGCGTGACCATCGGTGATGGTTGTGTTATCGGCGCGAATAGCCTAGTTACCAAAGACATTCCCGCGGGGTCCCTCGCGATGGGGTCTCCTGCACAACCAATTCGTAAGATTGGCGAGAAGGATCGTGTTGGCCTGAAGGAACTTTTTGGTTTAGAGTAGCAAATCGTGCTACACTCAAAAAGAAGCGGGGAGCTGGTGCACGCCGGCTGAGATAAGATCCAGCGCGATCTTGACCCGGAATAGTCCTTTGCGAAAAAGTAAGGGCTGTTCGCACCTGATCTGGATAATGCCAGCGTAGGAATCATGTCATCTCATGTCCCGCGCGGCGGTATTGAGAGGAGATGACATGACAAGGTTGAAACAAGCACTTCTGCCAACACTGACTGTTGCGATATTGCTGATTATCTGGCAGATTGCCGTTATGGCAAATATCATTCCTAACTATCTAGTGCCGTCTCCCTATCAGGTCTTTTTTGCGCTTGTAAAAGACGCTCCTTTGCTTGCGCTCCACACATGGGTAACACTTGAAGAAGCCTTGCTGGGCCTTGCGATTGGCGTAGCGTTAGGTTTTGTAATCGCAGTTATGATGGACCTTTTTGAGTGGCTCTATCACGCATTTTCTCCGCTTATTACGGTATCGCAGACCATTCCTGTGGTAGCTATCGCTCCGCTTTTGGTGCTGTGGATGGGGTTCGGAATTTTGCCTAAGGTAGTTCTCGTGGCGATATCTACCTTTTTCCCGGTTACCGTGGCGCTCATATCGGCCTTCCGATCAATTGATCCCGATGTAATCGATCTTATGAAAACCATGGGTGCGAATCGCACGCAGATTTTCCGTCATGCAAAATTGCCCGCCGCCGCCCGCCAGTTCTTCTCGGGACTGCAAATCAGCGTGACCTATGCCGTGATTGGAGCAGTCATTGCGGAGTGGCTTGGCGGAGACTCGGGCCTTGGCGTCTATATGACGCGAGTGAGAAAAGCCTTCGCCTATGACCGGATGTTTGCGGCCATTGTGGTGGTTTCTGCGCTTTCTCTCTTGTTGATGTGGCTGGTAAACCGCCTTAAAAGGCAACTTATACCATGGGATAAACCAATCAAAAATGAAGTGGAATAGGGGTAAGGAATGAATTGTCATACACATACCGGAGTTCTTTCTACCGAACCTGTCGGAATTCTTTCACGTAAAAACTTTCTGTGGGCGGCGGGCTTCTCGGCAGCTGGACTTGCCCTTGGAGGATGTACGCCGGAACAGCCAAAGGCTCCATTGGGCGAGAAGAACTCCTCGTCTGAAAGCTCCAAGATTACGTTTGTGTTGGATTACACTCCGAACACCAACCATACCGGTATTTATGTTGCCCGGGAAAAAGGTCTCTTCAAAGCTCACGGACTTGAGGTTGAGATTCAGCAGCCTCCCGCGGATGGAGCTGACGCGCTGATTGGTTCCGGCGGCGCGCAGATGGGTGTCTCGTATCAAGATTTTATCGCCAATAACCTAGCTTCCGAGCATCCGCTTCCCTATACCGCCGTGGCTGCCATTATTCAGCACAATCTCTCAGGTATTATGAGTCGTAAAGATGATGGCATTACCCGTCCGCGTGAGATGCAAAACCATACATATGCAACATGGAATCTGCCTGTTGAACAGGCGACGGTTAAGTCTGTGGTTCAGACTGACGGTGGAGATCCTGAAAGCATCAAGATGGTGCCGTATGAGGTTGACGATGAGGTTTTGGGACTTAAGGCCAATATGTTCGATACCGTATGGGTCTACGAGCAGTGGGCGGTTCAAAACGCCGAAGTGCAGGGCTTTCCCTACAATTACTTCTCGTTCCAGTCGATTGATTCGGTCTTTGACATCTATACGCCGGTTATCGCCGCCAACGATGAATACCGGAAGAGTAATCCCGAGGCAGTGAGGGGTTTCCTCGCGGCTGTTAGAGAGGGCTATGAATATGCTGTTTCCAATCCGGAGGACGCGGCCGACATACTGCTGAAGGCCGTTCCTGAGCTTGATCGAGATCTTGTGCATAAGAGCCAGAAGTTCCTCGCCGCTAAGTATATTGACGATGCGGAGAGTTGGGGAGCGATTGATAAAAACCGCTGGTCAAAGTTTTACCAATGGTTGAACGATCAAAAGCTTCTTGAGAAGCAAATTGACGTTGCAGCAGGATTTACCACCGAGTATCTGAAGTAAGTGAGTGGTATGGGATTGGCGAAAACAGCAGCAACGGTAGCGTCAACGGCAACAATGAGCGAGCAAGCAGACGAAAACAGAGCCGCCAGAGATCAAGCCGCCAGGGAACAAGCAACCTCGGTACCTGCCCTTGAGGCCGCGCATCTTGCACTTGCTTGGGGCGATGGCCGAGAAGTCGTCCGCGATATCAGCCTTGCAATCAACCCCGGCGAAGTGTGCTGTCTGGTCGGCCGCTCCGGCTGTGGAAAGACAACGCTTTTACATGCGCTCGCAGGACTTCTCATGCCGCAATCGGGCTCGGTGCTTTTGCATGGCGAAGACGTAACGGGCACGCCGGGGCGCATTGGCTACATGCTTCAGAAGGATCTGCTCTTGCCACACAAGCGCATCGTGGACAATGTTGCGCTTCCGTTGGTGCTTCAGGGTGTTTCTCGACGAGAAGCTCGCGCGCGAGCTCAAGAATTACTGGCACGTATGGGTTTGGGGGAAGTGGCACAAAGCTGGCCTTCCGAGCTTTCGGGTGGCATGAGACAGCGCGCGGCTTTCTTGCGTACCAGCCTGACGGGAACCGATGTAATTCTCTTGGACGAGCCCTTCTCGGCACTTGATGCGCTGACCAGGCGAGAAATGCGTGAGTGGCTTATGGATGCGGTGGCAAAGATGAACATGTCTGCGCTGGTTATCACCCATGACGTGGATGAAGCGGTTTCCATGGCATCGCATATTTTTGTGATGCAGGGAAATCCCGCACAGGGCATTGTGACAAAAATCGTAGGGGAGGTCGTGCCCAAGCGACCTCTGCTGCAAGTTACTTCACGTGACGGCTTAGCTGATACTTCAAAGAGCGCTAGTCCAGCAGTCTCTCCTGTGGCTTTTGAGCTTACAGATGAGTTCTTAGCGGCTAAGCGAGAAGTGCTTGCGCTTTGTCTGTGACAGCTTGTGACGTCAGTGTTTTGGCAATTCTTCTTGACGTGCGATGTCGGCCAGCGTCTTACTATCGAGAAAACTTGAGGTCATCTTGCCAAGATCGCGCCATACCTTAACGGTGGTACAGGACTCCATCTGCGGACAGAGCGACTCATTTGCGCAGCTTAAGCATGCTGCAGGAGCAAGGTTTCCTTCGGTGGCGCGCAAAATCTCGCCGAGCGTGTAATCCTCAGGCTTACGTGTTAGTCGATAACCTCCGCCTTTGCCGCGTAAAGACTCAACGTAGCCAGCCTTGTGCATAAGAGAAATGACCTGTTCAAGGTATTTGCGTGAGATATGCTGACGTTCGGAAACGTCGCCAAGCGAGACCCAGCCGTCATGCACGGCTAAATCTGCCATAGCGCGCAGCGCATACATGCCCTTTGTCGAGAACATGTTTGCCATAGTTACTTCCCGTCCTGAGCGGAACTTTGAGCTCCCTGCGCCTCAAGCATCTCTTCCAAGGTGCGCCATGCCAGCTCAGCACATTTAACACGGGCGGGCATATGAGCGATGTCGTGGAGGATGTTAGCATCCTCCAGCTTTTCCAATGACGCGGCATCGGTTTCCTCGCCGCGTATCATGCGGCCAAAGAGTTGACAGAGCTCAATAGCCTCCGCGGGTGTGCGGCCGACCATAAGATCGCTCATGATATCGGCGCTTGCCTGCGAGATGGCGCATCCATGACCGGTGAACGCGGCTTCCTCAATAGTTCCGTTATCCGCAAGGCGGACAGAAAACGTCAACTCATCGCCGCAGGAGGGATTGATGCCTTCATGCGTGTAGGTTGGATGCTCCATCTCATACTTGTAGTCAGGATGTGAGACGTGATCCATAAATTCTGCGTTATAAAGGTCGTTACCAGTCATGTTGTTGTTCGGCGCCCTTTCATGCCAGTGTTAGTTACCGTTAAAGATAAACCAAATGCGCTAGTTACCGTTAAAGATAGACCAGACGCGCTCAAGTCCAAGAACAAGTCGGTCAATGTCGGACGCGTCATTATAGAACGCCACGCTTGCTCGGCAGGTGCTTGATTGACCAAGCTCCGTAAGAAGCGGCTCAGCGCAGTGATGTCCAGCGCGAATGCATACGTTGTCCATATCGAGAATGGACGAAACGTCGTGCGGGTGAACGCCGCGCACGTTAAAGGAGACAGCTCCGATGTGCCTTGTTCCATCGCGCGGGCCAATGATATCAATAAAATCCAGCTCATTAAGCTGTTCAGTCAGATAGCGGGCGAGAAGTGCTTCTCGCCGCTCAACGGTTGCCATGCCGAGACCCTCAAGATATGCGACAGCTTCTCCTGTAGCGTAAATACCCGCGCCGTCTTGAGTGCCAGCCTCAAATTTCTCGGGGATAGGAGCCCAGACAGCACCGGTTTTTGTGACGGAATCAATCATCTCGCCGCCGGTGAGGAAGGGAGGCATCTGGTTAAGCAGCTCGGACTTTCCCCACAACACGCCGATACCCATAGGTCCGCACATCTTATGAGCCGAGAAGGCCAAAAAATCGCAGTCAAGCGCGCGAACATTAATGGGGAGGTGAGGTGCGCTTTGAGCAGCGTCGACCACCATATAAGCGCCCATGGCATGCGCGCGTTTGGCCAGAGCGGAGACATCGTTGGAAACTCCCAGTACATTGGATACCTGCGTGACTGAAACAATCTTGGCGCGTTCAGTGATTTTGGACTCGAGCTCCTCTTGCGTGATTTTAAAGTCATCGTTCATGTATAGGTACACAAGGTGAGCGCCTGTTTGGGCGCAGATTTGCTGCCAGGGAATGAGGTTGGAATGATGCTCCATAATGGAAATGACCACGTCATCACCGGGCTTCAACACCAAGCGTCCGAGGCTGGATGCCACAAGATTCAATGACTCCGAGGTATTGCGGGTAAAAATAATCTCGCGATCACGCGGCGCGCCATCAGCATCCACCGCTCCGATAAAGCGCGCCAACGCCTTGCGGGCATCTCCGATAGCCGCGGTTGCCTCAACAGAAAGGCGGTACAGGCCACGCAGGGCGTTCGCGTTGATGGTCTCGTAGAAGCGTTTGTGCGCCTCGATGACTGCGCTGGGACGCTGCGAGGTTGCCGCGCTGTCCAAATAAGCGATTTTGGGATTATGGGCCAGGAGAGGAAAGTCTTTCTTATAGGGACTTTCGGTGATTTCAGCGAGCTCTGAGGCGCTAAGACGAGAAGCCATTACGCGACACCGTCCTTAAACGCCAGCTCTGAGGCATCGTCGAAGTCATGAGCAACGTCAGCACCCAGGACCTTCTCGGCACGCTCGACTGCAACGTCATGGGAGAGGGCTTCAGGCGCATGGATGATGGCGTCTTCAAAGAGAGCGCGTACAAAGAGACGCTCCGCTTCACGGCGAGAAAGCCCGCGGGCCTGCAGATATTCGATCTGCTCGGGAGAAACTGATCCGATAGTGGCGCCGTGGTTTCCGGCAACGTCGTCTTCGTCGCAGAGGATGACGGGCATGGTTTTGCTGACAACGTTATCGCCAAGAATCTGCACCGTCTCGGCCTCGTTGCCCTTGGCGTCCTTGGAGCCGCGGATGAGGTCGATAGTGGCGCGCAGGGTCTTTCGCGCGGAGTCGTTCAAGATGCCGGACTCGGCGATTTCGGCGCGCGTGGTCCGTCCGCGCATGCGGGCGACGTGGTTGATGTCGAGAAGTTCCTCGTGATCGGCATGATAGCGGCTGTTCAAGTCAAGATGCGCACGGTCACCCGCGAGGTTGACTGCAAATCCTATGCCGAGAGCGCCTCCGCCAAGCGCATATTGGTGCACGTCAATAAGGGCGTCCTTATGCGCTTCAATGCCGATGCTTTCAAGATGCTGCTGATCATCATCAATGCCGAGCATTTCTATGAGGTGCACATGAGCGCCTGCTTCGGCGACAATACGCACGAGAGCTCCGCTTGTCGCTGGAACGTCCGTATTGTCCGCGCCGTTTGTGTTGTTATTGCCGCCTGCGGCTTCGGCGTTCTTCTCGCCAGCGCGAGCAACGACAACGACAGTTGCTTCAGCGCCTTCGCACACCATAATGCCCGCGTTTGCGCATTCGTTTGTGGCAGCCGATACCGAGATGACAACAGGTTCTTCGCGCTTGGTATGAGCGGGAACTTCATAGTAGGCTGCTTCAAAGACCTGAGAGTCTATGTAGCTTGTGACCTCAGCTCCCATGCCACATTCAATACGCTCAAAAAGACGGGGGAGTGGAAGATATACCGTTCCCGCATTGGTTGTCTTTGGGACTGTCAGCGTCAGCGCGTTAGCGTGCAGGCGGTTCCATGTTTGCGCGGGAGGAACATTGGCGGATTCGATACGGATGTTTTCAGCTCTGTGTTCAGCCATTAGCCAATCGCTCCTTCCATTTCTAGTTTAATAAGATTGTTCATCTCAACGGCGTATTCCATAGGGAGTTCTTTTGAGACGGGATTTGCGAAACCGTTAACCACGAGCGTACGCGCCTCGGATTCAGAACAGCCGCGGCTCATGAGATAGAGGATGGTGTCGTCAGAAATGCGACCGATAGTTGCCTCATGGCCAACCTGCGCGGTGGCGTTTCGGACGTCCATTTCCGGAATAGTGTCTGAGCGGCTGATATCGTCGAGCATGAGCGATTGACAAGAAACAGATACACGGGCGTTGGCCGCTTTGCGTCCAATCGTGACGGCGGAGCGGAAGGTATTGATGCCGCCGTCCTTGGAGATGGACTTCGTGTCAACTGACGCCGTATTGTCAGCGCCGTTAATGATGACCTTGCAACCAGTGTCCAGATCCTGCGTAGCGCCGGCAAAGGTAATGCCCGTAAAATCGCAGTTGGAGCGGTCGCCCTTGAGAATGGTCGATGGGTAGAGATACGAAACGTGGCTGCCAAAAGAGCCGGAGACCCACTCCATGCGGGCGTCAGAGCCGATAAGAGCGCGCTTGGTGTTGAGGTTGTACATGTTCTTGGACCAATTTTCGATGGTTGAGTAGCGCAGTCGCGCTCCGTCTTTGACAAAGAGCTCAACGGCCCCCGCGTGGAGGTTTGCGGCATAGTACTTCGGTGCAGAACAACCTTCAATGAAGTGCAGGTCAGCGCCTTCCTCAACAATAATGAGCGTATGCTCAAACTGTCCGGCACCCTGGGCGTTCAGACGGAAGTAGCTTTGCAGCGGATAGTCAAGGCTCACGCTGGCCGGCACAAAGACAAATGATCCGCCTGACCAGACGGCATAATGAAGCGCCGCGAACTTATGGTCGGAAGGAGGAATCAACGTGCCGAAGTACTGTTTAACAACGGGCTCCCACACAGGGTCATGCAGAGCATCTTCAATCGTGGTGTAAATGACGCCCTGTTTGGCGACCTCTTCACGCATGTTGTGGTAGACAATCTCGGAATCGTATTGAGCGCCGACGCCGGCAAGGCTTTCTGCCTCCGCCTTAGGGATGCCCAGACGCTCAAAGGTGTCACGAATATCTTCGGGAACGTCTTCCCAGTTGTTTGATTGCTTTGTTTGAGGCGAGACGTACGTGGAGATATGATCCATATCAAGTCCTGCAATGGATGGCCCCCAGTTGGACGCCATGGCGCGCGCATGATAGGTTTCCAGCGCCGAAAGGCGGAACTGAAGCATCCATTCCGGTTCGTCTTTTTTGGCCGAGATGGCACGTACAATCTCAGGAGTAAGGCCGTCTTCATAGCGCTCATAGCCCTCTTCGGACTTGGTGAAGTCATACAGGGAGCGGTTAATGTCAGCGACCTCTGACCGCTTCTTCTCGCTCACTCGTGGGCACCGCCTTCGGAAACTTCGACGTCCTTCTCGCGCTCAAAACGTTCGAATCCGGTGCGGTCAATCTCGTCAATGAGAGAGGCGGGACCGTCGGCCACAAGATAGCCTTTAACCATCACGTGCGTGTGATCAACGTCCAGGCGCTCAAGGATGCGGGTGTTGTGGGTGATGATCAAGAGCGAGCCGTCGCAGGATGTGCGGTAAGCTTCGATGCCGCGCGAAACGACAGCGAGCGCATCGATATCCAGGCCGGAATCGGTTTCGTCGAGAATGGCGAGCTTGGGCTTCAACAGCAGAAGCTGAAGCATTTCAATCTTTTTCTTCTCACCGCCTGAGAAGCCTACGTTAAGCTCGCGCATCAGAAAACTCTGGTCAAGCTCAAGCTGGTCGGAAATCTCTCCTACGCGCTTGCGGAAGCTGCGAGCGGTAGCCTTGAGTTCCGGGCGCATCTGCGTGATGGTACGTAGGAAGGAATAGAGAGGCACGCCGGGAATTTCCACGGGCGCCTGATATGAAAGGAACATGCCGGCAAGAGAACGCTTGTCGGGAGAAACGTCGGTGACGTCCTGGCCGTCAAATACGATGGAGCCGGACGTGACGCCGTATGTCGGGTCTCCCATAACAACACGGCCAAGCGTTGACTTGCCCGCGCCGTTCGGCCCCATGAGCACATGGGTTTCACCGAAACCGACGGTGAGATTAATGTCATGCAGAATAGGTTTATCTTCTATACCTGCAGAGACACCGCTTACGCGGAGGAGTGTATCTGTCATATATCTCTCCTGTATCGCTATACGCAGGCCCTGGGTTGGTATGCGCATACTGGTAACGACTGAGTCATACCCGAAGGCTGACTAATTCATACTAAGTTATAGGAATTAAAAAACAAGCCTCGGGGGACAGTTTGTCGAAAAATGTGGAGCGATCTTTATGCGATGCGCAATCTTTTTGCGCAACCTTTTGCGCATGCGGGTATACTTGCACCATCTGTGAATCACGACGGGAGGGTACATGGGCCAGCGAATTCAAGGCACCGAGGATCTGTACGGCGGTTATATGCGCTCATGGGAGCGCATGCAGGATATCGCGCGCCATTTGTTTGGCACCTATGGCTTTGACCGTATTGAAACGCCTGCAATCGAGCAGGTAGACACCTTTGTTCACGGTATCGGCGAGTCAACTGATGTGGTGCGCAAGGAGATATTCCGTGTATTTTCCGGCGCGCTTTTGGAAGACCTTCTGGCTTCGGGAAGCGAGAGGGGCTTGAAGGCTCGTCAGCGCATGGCCATGCGCCCTGAAGGGACTGCAGGCGTCGTGCGTGCGGCTGTCGAGCATAACTTCGTGCCGCAGGGGGCGGCTCCCGCCAAGATGTGGTACGCGGAAGCGATGTTTCGCGGAGAACGTCCGCAAAAAGGAAGGCTTCGCCAGTTCCACCAGGTAGGTGTGGAGTGGCTTGGCGCGTCCGATCCCGCCTCTGACGCTGAGTCCATTATCATGCTCATGCAGTTCTTCCGCGAGTTGGGCTTTGATACGTCGCGTCTGCGACTTGCGATTAATTCGATGGGTGATGCCGCGTGCCGGCCGACATACCGCAAGAAGGTCAGGCGGTTCATTCTTGATCATGCCAATCAGATGTGCGATGACTGTCTAGAGCGCGCTGAGGTCAATCCGTTGCGCGCCTTTGACTGTAAAAACGAAGGTTGCCGCGCTGTCATGATGAGTGCTCCTCTCATTTCCGACAATCTCTGCGACGACTGCCGAGCACATTACGAGCAGGTTAAGGCATATCTTGATGCAGCCGGTATTGCGTATGTTGAAGATCCAACACTGGTGCGCGGTCTCGATTACTATACGCGCACCGTGTTTGAAGTCGAGGCGCTGGACGCAGGCGTCGGTGCCATCGGCGGTGGCGGCCGATACGATGGTCTTATGGAGCTTGAAGGTGGAAAGCCTACGCCAGGCGTTGGCTTTGCCGTCGGCTTTGAGCGCATCATGTTGGCGCTGGCGACACAGGGCATTGAAACGGATATCGCAGCTCCTTGTTGCGTGTACGTTGCAACTACCTCTGCCGAAGAGGCGCGTGAGGCATTTTCTGTCGTGCTCGCACTTCGTGGTGCCGGCATCCGCACGGAAGCTGATCGTACAGGCCGCTCTCTCAAAGCTCAGTTCAAGCAGGCAGATAAGTTGGGAGCAAAGCTTTGTGTCGTGCTCGGACCCGATGAGGTAGCTGCGGGTGTAGCGACGCTTCGGGATATGACAACTCACGAGCAAGTACAGGTTCCTGCAGATCAACTTGTTGAAGAGGTGCGTCAACGCTTGGCGTAGCTTTGAGACTTCCGGCTCAAATGGCGAGAATTACGTAGCTCACAGAAGGTGAAGTGTGTGATTGATTTAGCAAAACTGACGACGGAATCGAGAAATCCTCGAACTATGAATTTGGATGAAATGAGTCCGCTTCAGCTTGTGAGCGTAATGAATCAGGAAGACTTGTGCGTTGTATCCGCCGTTAAGACAGTTCTACCTCAAGTTGCCATTGCTGTTCAATGGGCGAAGGAAGCCTTTGAAGTGGGTGGCCGCCTTATCTATTTTGGAGCGGGGACATCGGGACGTTTGGGAGTATTGGATGCAGTTGAGTGTCCGCCAACGTTTGGCGTGTCATCTGATGTGGTTGTTGGTCTCATAGCAGGTGGCGAAAGAGCTTTCGTACGAGCCGTTGAAGGTGCTGAAGATGATCCTGAACTCTGTAAAAAAGAGCTTATTGCCATCAATTTGAAAGAAAGTGACTTGGCTGTTGGTCTTGCGGCAAGCGGGCGCACACCATATGTCATTGGAGGCTTGCGGTACGCCAAAGAAATTGGTTGCAGAACCGTTGCCATAGCATGTAACAAAAACTCTGCCATAGGAAAGGAAGCAGATTTAGCCATCGAGC
This sequence comes from Atopobium sp. oral taxon 199 str. F0494, assembly GCF_000411555.1. Classification (GTDB taxonomy): domain Bacteria; phylum Actinomycetota; class Coriobacteriia; order Coriobacteriales; family Atopobiaceae; genus Lancefieldella. The sequence continues at coordinate 68,523 of NZ_KE150486.1, forward strand.
CAACGCCAGGTCCGGAAGTTCTTACCGGATCCACTCGCCTAAAAGCGGGTACTGCCCAGAAAATGATTCTCAATATGATCTCAACGGGTTCAATGGTAGGCATTGGAAAGGCGTATCAGAATTTGATGGTTGACGTGCAACAAACTAATAACAAGCTTGTAGTACGAGCCCAAAATATCACTATGGCAGCTACCGGCTGTGCACGGGATGAGGCAGCTGCAGCCTTACATGAAGCAAATGGGAGCGCAAAAGTTGCGATTGTAATGCTTCTTACCAAGGTTTCGGCCAAAGAAGCACAAAACCAACTTGATGCCGCTCAAGGTCATGTGAGAGATGCTCTATAAAAGCCTCTGTACGCACATATTTGTCAGTCGGATCTAGCAATCGGATTTGTCAGTCGGATCTAGCAATCGGATCTGGCAATTGTCATAAAGTTACCGTTCACCGAGTGTTTTATACATGGAGTAACGCTTTATATAACGATGATTAAAATTTCAATTGAGTGTGTTTAATTGCATGAAATGTAAGCGTGCTAAGGTAACTGAGAGAAAGAAGGAAGCATATGGATTACACCAAACTTTCAGGTGACATCCTTGCTGCGGTAGGTGGTAAGGAAAATGTCCTAGGTAATATGGTTTGTATGACACGACTTCGTATTAAAGTAGCCAATCCTGCGAAAGTGAATTCCGAGGCTGTTAAAGCCATTGACGGCGTTATGGGTTTGGTCGAGGATGGCGATAGGCTTGAGGTGGTTCTTGGACCTGGCGTCGTGAATAAAGTAATCGTTGAGTTTGCGAAACTTACCGGCATTGCCGCAGGCGACGTTTCTGATGAGAGTGCTTCTCAGGCAGCAGAAGGTAATAAGGCTGCTCAAAAAGCTACCTATGAGAATAAACCCGTGCAGCGCTTTCTCAAAAAGATCGCGAACATCTTTGTCCCATTGTTGCCCGGTATCATTTCTGCAGGTTTAATCAACGGTATCATCAACGTCATTAACTTCTCAACCAAAAAGGCTTTCGTTGGTGAGTGGTGGTTTGCAGCCATTTGGACCATGGGTTGGGCACTCTTTGCATATCTTCCCATCCTAGCCGGTGAGAATGCCGCCAAAGAGTTTGGTGGCTCTCGAGTGCTGGGAGCCATGGCCGGTGCACTCTCCATCGCTAACGCCGGTATGCCGCTTCTTGCTACTCAGATGGTTGACGGTAAAGCGGTTCGCCTTGTACACCTTCCTTTTGAACTTCCGTCAGTGGCGTTTGCAAACGGTACGTTTACGGTTGGCGCTTCCAATCTTTTTAACGCAGCTGCCGGAGGCATGATTGGTGCAATTATCTGTGCCATTTTCTTTGCGTGGCTCGAGAAGAACTTCCACAAGATTATGCCGAATGTTTTGGATACGTTCTTAACGCCGCTTTGCACGGTTATCGTTGGCGTCATTGCAGCGGTTTTTGTACTTCAGCCGCTCGGCGCATTCCTGACTCAGGCAATCTTCTTCATTCTTCAGTTCTTCTACGACAAGCTCGGCGTTTTTGGCGCCTATCTTCTTGGCTCTACATTCCTGCCTCTAGTTTCTGTGGGCCTTCACCAGGCACTGACTCCAATTCACGTTATGCTGAACAATCCGGAGGGTCCGACTCAAGGTATCAACTTCCTTTTGCCTCTTTTGATGATGGCCGGTGGTGGTCAAGTAGGAGCCGGTCTTGCACTGCTTCTTAAGACCAAAAACACGCGCGTTAAGAAATACCTGACCGAATCTATTCCTGTTGGTATTCTCGGTATTGGCGAGCCTTTGATGTATGCGGTTACCCTGCCTCTTGGAAAGCCGTTTATCACTGCCTGCCTTGGTTCAGGTATCGGTTCCGTTGTGGCTTACCTTTTCCACCTCGGTACGGTCTCCCAAGGTGTCTCGGGTCTCTTTGGCCTCTTAATCGTCCAGCCAGGAAATCAGGTCTTCTACGCGCTTGCCATGATTGTTGCGTATGCATCGGGTTTTGTGCTTACGTGGTTCTTTGGCGTTGACGAAAATCGCATTGACGACGTCTTTGGCAAGTAACATATAACGCCGGGCGATTGTTTTTTCGTACATACTTCCCCTCGCTCAGGCATACTGGGTGAGGGGATTTTGCGAGAAGAACGCGAGCGCTGTGCCCTTCTCGCCATTGAAAGATTTTTGGAGCATAGATGAACACGGGTTTTTCGCTTTATTGCGCAAACGGATATGAAACAAATGTGACAGTTGTTGCGAAAGCAAAAGCCGCCGGTTGTCGGTACGCATTCACTTCTTTGCACATACCGGAAGAAGAGGGGATTGATTATCGCGCGGAGACCGTGCGTTTGCTGAAGCTTTGTAAAGATGCCGGTATTGATCTTATCGCTGACATCTCTCCGGTCACTTTGGGGAAATTAGGCATTACGGATTTTACCTGCCTTAAAGAGTTTGGAATTACGTACGTGCGTCTTGATTTTGGGTTTTCAGCCAAAGAGACGGTGACGCTGTCAAAGAGATTCCACATAGTGTTCAACGCATCTACTATTTTGCATAAGGATATTATTGCATGGCAGGCGGCAGGAGCGGACTTTACGCGTTTTACGGCGTGTCATAATTTTTACCCCAAGCGATTTAGCGCACTTTCGCTTGAGCGCGTGGCTACAATCAATGAGCGCCTTAAAACACAGGGCTTTCAGACCATAGCGTTTGTGCCGGGAGAAACCTATCGAGGACCCCTACATGAGGGGCTGCCCACCGTTGAAAGTCATCGTGGAGATACCGGCGACAAGTTGGTGTGCGATATGCTGGCATTATATGATGCCGCTGCCGATGTGGTAATGATTGGAGATTCTGACGTATCGCATGAGGTTTGGAACCGTATAAGACAACTTGGCGAGAATTGCTTGGAGATCCGAGCAAAGTTGTCGCCGGAATATGAGTATCTGTACGACAGAGATCAGCATGACCGTCCTGATTCGTCAGAGTACTTTATTAGGTCGCAGGAGTCGCGTCTGTGGAAGGATGCTCCGGTTTATGGACCGACTGTCAAACCTGTTGAAAGCACTGTTGAAAGCGTGCCTGCGGGTACGGTGCTGGTAAGCAATTCCGCCTACGGACGCTATGCCGGTGAGCTCTCCATTGCGCGTACCGAACGTCCCTTGGATGCCCGTGACACCGTTGCAGGACACGTGGTTGCTGCTGATATGGAATTTTTGCCGTACCTGCATTCGGGACGGGGATTTAAGCTTATCCGTTAAATGTTTAAGCCCCAAGACCTTCTCGACATCTTTCCAACAGTGCGGATGTGGAGGTATAATGATGTTTTAAATACTGAGCTACGAATGATATGTCGCAGCTGATTGTGATGGCTTTAAGTTCGTTTTTCCGGTGACAGAAAAGGCATGGTAGTGTCAGGCGGAAAGGAAGTTGTCATGAAGGTTAGTAGACGGGCGTTTCTTCTTATTGCAGCATATGCCGCTTCTCTTATCGGAGCGCCAAGGACTGTGCTTGCGGCGGGAAAGAAAGAATCGAACAGGGTTCAGTTTACAGAAGAAATGGCGCTTGAGTTCGCTAAGACATTCGTCCAAGGTATGGGAGAAACTTCTGGCCTTGTGCCTACTGGGACTACGAAAATCTATGATCCTGATTTGGGTGCCATCGGATATATAGTTGATATAGCTGATACGTTCGGAAGTCCTCATGGATATATTATTTACGACGTGACTGATGACAGTTTGATTTCCGAATACTCTTTTGAACCTGATGTGATTAGTCCGTATGCATCAGTTTCTCAAGATGTACCTATGCTTTATCGTGATGATGACTCTTCGGTAATTGCTCTCAAGACAGGACCGTTCTCCTACGTTGCTGTTGAGAGGGATTCTGGGATAGTCCTTAGCGCTCCAGAGCCGTATGGGTATGATTCGGATGCGGTTATTCCGCTGAGTAGTACTCCTGATTCGGGCAGTTGGAATGATATATTTTTTGCAGACAATCTCTCAGTAAATCCTAGATTCAAGATTATTGAGAAAGCATATTCCTCAGGAGAGTTTATTGCTTATCGAGAAGATATCATCAAACAAAAAACAAAAAGTTATGCATGTGGTGTTTCGGCTTTGTTATGCTGCGCAGAGTTCTATATTCCAGCTGAATCATTTTTTAAGTATGGAACAAAATACCATTACGATACTCTTTGGTCACTTTCTAATACTAAAGAGATCTATTCGTCAGGTGGAGTTAAATTTGGCTCTACTAATTTTAGTGACTTGGGTCCCGCATTAGTTTCATATTGTTCGCAGTATTGGCAAACGATACAGTTTGAATCTTCGACAACTCCTGTATTTTTAAAATTTAAAAATACAGTTATTAGCAAAAACTTTGGAATCTTTGGTTGTGGAATTAATCAAAATGGACAGCGTAAAGGACATATCATGCCAGTTGAAGGATATATGCGGTTTCAAATTGCAGAGTCTATGGGGAGTTTTATGGCCGCTCTTTGTGTGTCGGACGGATGGTATGGCACAGCTCGATACCTTAACCCTAACTATGCAAGATATACTGATACTTTCGGTGTATTTTTTTCACGATAGACAGTGTGTCCATGAGTATTTTAAGGAAGTATTTCCATATATTTTTAATTACAGTAGTCTTTCTTTTGATTGGAACCATTTGTATGATCTACAAAAAGGTTGATGAAGAAAGAAGTATAGGTCATAAGGTGGGAGACTCTTACCTGCTTTGTGTAACGGGTCATATTGTCAGCATTGACGAGGAGGTAAATACCTTTCAACTACGCGTGCTCGTCGAGGATGGCTCTGAGAGAGTCTTAACCGTGCATTTTGGTGAAAAACCTGTGAGCGGTGTTCTGGTAAATGTATCTGACTACAAAATTGGGGACCGTGTCACGATAAGTTATTTTCCCTATGATCGTAAAGGATCATATATTGATGCCGATTCTATCGAAATCTTTGACGAACAGCGAGATCGGGTGTGGGAAGATGAGCAAACACCAAAGATACATACTGATAAGAGAGAGCATAGGGAGGGTTCATAAGAGACCTTACGCCGTTTGCACTTCCAGGCATTTCTCCAGATCAGCCTCTTGATGTGCTCGCGCCCATGCAGAGGACGCAAGGTCGTCAGGTGAAAGTCCAAGCAAGCGAGCGCGGCGGCAATTGATGTTCTCGGGGCGGTGGTGCAGCCAAATGGAAATCCCCAGCGACCACAGAGGCAACAGATACAAAAATGATGCTGCCAGAAGGCTCATAGAGGGCGCACCAATAGCTGAAAGTACCGAGATGTTTGAGATGGACCAGGGAACCAAAGGAGCCAAGATAACGGCACTATTTTCGATATCAAGGGCAAGTGCGCTTGAAGATTTTTCCGTATGCTCGCAAAGGTTGTTGGTCAACATGATGGAAAGCGTTTGATTACAGGAGACCATTGAAGTAAACATGCTGGTAATAAGGATGCTCAGGAAAGGCGTGGATTTATCGCTGAGGTCGGCGACCATTTCGCACATACGTCTGAGTAGATGCGTGCTTTGGAAGAGTCCGGCGTAGCTTGAAGAAATGGCAACAATAAGCACTACGTTCAGCATCGAGAATACCCCGCCGCCGTTGACCATGTTGGCGACGGTAGCTCCCGGGGCGCGTAGACCAAAAAGCAGGATTCGAGGGAGCTCCATGATGGGAACGTGCTGGACAAAGATACAGATGCCACAGGCGAGCAGGAGGCTGGAGAGCATGGTAATAATGACATCGACCTTCAAAAGGGCAAGAACAATTACCAAAATAGCGGGTGCGAGCGCGACCCATGAAAGACGAAATGCGCGTGAAAGAATGGCGGTGACATCAGGCACTGCCCCTGAGCCGCCCATGAACGTATCCCAGGCAACATAGATGAGGCAGGCAATGATAAAGGGAACAACACTAGTCCGGAGCATGCGGCCGATATTTTTGGATAGGTTGGTGTCGGTGAGCTGAGAAACCAGCAGGGCGCTTGTGGACATAGGGGAGCAGCGGTCGCCAAAATAGCTGCCGGCGAGTACCGCGCCACCGATAATCAGTTCATTAGCATTGATGGCGCGACCTATGGACATGCAGATAATGCCCATGGTAGCCGCAGTTCCAAAGGCGGTACCGATAAGCATTGACATCATGGAGCACAGAAGGAAGGTTGCCAGTACAAAAATTGAAGGTGAGAGCAGGTTGGATGAAATGCTGACAATCTCAGGGATGGTCCCCGACGCCCGCCATGCAGCGCTCATAGCGCCCACAATAGCAAAAAGCGCAATGACGGCGCGGACTTCCCAGATTGATTCTGCCGCGGAAAGCAAAAGCGTTTTTGCGGAGATGCCGCGGGAAACGCCATAGCCAAAAAAGAGGAAGAAGCCGATAAGTAAGATAGAGATAAGTGGAACGGACAGGACAGTGCCGATAATAAGCAACACGGCAAAGGCGCCAATAACCACAAATTCTGTCATGCAACCAACTCCCTGAAACCCTGCCTTTCAAGGTATAGCGTACGTGCTCAAAAAAGATATGTCTAACTGTTTTCATTGGTCATTATTACAGATAAAATTTGTGTTAAGTTGAACTGGAAAACAAGAGAACATACGCTTGGAGACGGTATGAACTTCCAAACCATGGACTACTTTGTAGCTGTTGCTGAGGAGCGCAGTTTTACGCGGGCCGCCGAGCGGCTTAATGTAACGCAGCAGACGCTTTCGGCAAATATCGCTCAGGCAGAAAAGGAGCTCGGTACCAGGCTGCTTGATCGCAGCGTACCGCTGACGTTGACCTACGCGGGGGAAGAGTTTCTCAAATACGCGCGGCGCTTCCAGACCACACGCCGTGCCATGCGTCAGGAGTTCAGAGATATTTCGGGCAATGAGCGTGGACGCCTGCGTGTTGGCGTAACGGCGACACGCGGCCATATCATCATGCCGCGCTCGATAGCAGCCTTTCAAAAGCAACATCCTCTCATCTCCATCGAGTTGCATGAAGGGGAGAATGACCAGCTTGTGGAATGGCTTTCAGGCGGCCAGCTTGACCTTGTGGTGGCTACTATAAAAGATCATGCCTATGATTTAGTGATTCATGATCTTTTTCGCGAGAAAATCGTGCTGGTCGTAGCCCATAGTCTTCTGAGCGAACTGTATGGAAACGACGCTGAGGGGCTTGTCGCCAAGGTTGAGAAAACCAACAATCTCTCATCTTTTGCGGATCTTCCGTTTTTGACGGTGGGGAAGCGAGATGTCGCGGGCAATTTGGCTCGACAAGCGTTTGCGAGTGCGGGCATTACGCCGCATATCAAAGTCATGTCTCGAAACTCGGAAACCCTTTTGGCTCTGGCATTGCGCGGTGTCGGCGCTTGTTTTCTGCCATCCGAGCTGATTGCCTCTACATTCGCAAATCCCGAGGACGCGGGCTTGTATGTGATAGAGCTTGGCCGAAACATGACCTATTCCGTAAGTGTTGCATGGCGAAAGGCCGAACATGTATGGAGCGCCATCACGTCTTTTGACGAGGTGCTTAAAGAACAGCTTACGGAAGTCGCTTCTGAGACGAGCGCTTCATGAGCGGCCCCGTGAGTAACTTCATGAGTGCTCCCGTGAGTGTCATCTACCAGGACGACTACATCCTTGCGGTTGATAAGCGCGCTGGCACACTTATCCATAGCGACGGTACAGCGCGTACCTCCGGCGTTGCCGCTGAAACTCTGACCGATCAAGTCCGCGCGTACCTGGAGGGCAACGGCTGTTTGCAACAGGCGCGCAATCTTCAAGCGCTGCACCGTCTTGACAGGGATACCACGGGCATCGTGCTCTTCTCGCTTAACAAGGAAACGCAGTCGCTGTTTGACGCGCTGATAAGCAACCGTGACCTGCACAAATACTATCTCGCGATAGTGAGGGGAGAATTTCCGGAAAAGGAGCGTGACATCGCGTTGCCGCTTGGAAAAGACCGCCACGATGCCCGGAAGATGCGCGTATCAAAGACGGGAAAGCCAGCGTTGACACATGTCAGACGTCTTGAGGTGCGCTGTGAGGATTCAGGTAAACGCTCTCTTATGCTCATCGAGTTGGGTACGGGAAGAAAGCATCAGATTCGCGTGCACTTCTCGGCATTGGGCTTTCCGATTGTCGGGGATTGCCTGTATGGAGACGCCGCTTCTCGGGAGCCGCTTATGCTGCACGCCTATGAGCTCGTGTTTATTCATCCTGTAACGGGTGAGAATCATACGTTGCGGACGGAGTGGCCCGCGCTTTTTTCCGGCTGGAGCGTGCAGAATCTCTAAAAGTCGGTCATACTAGACCATAAGGTGAAATCGTTGCGCGTGTGATGATTGTTGACGCGCGTACAGGCAGGTAGACGATTTCTGTCGGCAGCGTATGAGGGATGCGCCGCCGAGACAAAGCGAGGGGGATTTCATGCCAGGTACTATGCGTGGTGTGTACACTAATCTTACGGAGATTCGCCGTAAGGTGTTTCGAGAGGTTTCCAAACTTGCCTATGAAAGTGGCGAGAAGCCCCTTGAGGACGTAGCTCACAAGATGGAAAATCTCCCGTATGCTATCGTTCCGGGAGAAATTGCAACCTATCGCGAAAGCGTGTTTTTGGAGCGCGCGGTGGCCGGAGAGCGCGTGCGCATGACTATGGGTATGCCGATGCAGGGTGTCGACCATCCCGAGCACCTCTCCGAAGGCATTGAAAAAGCCGCTATTCCTGAGGTGTACTACCAGCCCCCGCTCATCAATATCATCAAATTCGCCTGCAATGCCTGCGAAGATAATGTGTTTCGCGTGTCAAACGCCTGTCAGGGTTGCCTTGCGCACCCGTGCCGCGAAATCTGTCCCAAGGGCGCCATCAGCTTTGTCGACAAAAAAGCCTTTATCGATCAGGAAAAGTGCATCAAGTGCGGTATGTGCGAGAAGGTCTGTCCGTATCATGCTATCTTGCACCACCTGCGTCCCTGCGCCGAGGCGTGCGGCATGCATGCTATTGGCTCCGATGAGTACGGCCGCGCAGACATTGATTACGAGAAGTGCGTTTCCTGCGGACAATGTCTGGTCAACTGCCCCTTCGGCGCCATTGCCGACAAGAGCCAGATCTTTCAGGTTATTACCGCTATCAACCAGGGAAACGAGGTCATCGCGACAGTCGCGCCTTCATTTGTCGGTCAGTTTGGCAAAGGCAGTGTCGGTAAGCTCCGCGAGGCGTTCAAGCAGCTTGGCTTTGCTGGTCTTGAAGAGGTTGCAACCGGTGCTGACATGTGTACAGTGCAGGAAGCCGAAGACTTTTTAGATGAGGTGCCTGAGAAACTTCCGTTTATGGGTACAAGCTGCTGTCCGTCCTGGTCAGTCATGGCAAAGATGGAATTTCCCGATAATGCGGACGCCATTTCGATGGCGCTGACGCCCATGGTTTTGTCGGCGCGTCTGATACGCAAACAGCACCCCAAAGCGAAGATTGTCTTTGTAGGACCGTGTTCTGCCAAGAAGTTGGAAGCCATGCGTCGTTCCGTTAAATCCGAGGTCGATTTTGTTCTGACCTTTGAAGAGCTTGCCGGCATGATGGAGGCAAAGGATATCAAGTTCGAGTCACTTGCTGACGATAAGAGCGATTTTGCAGCGTCATCACGGGACGGCCGAGGGTTTGCTGTTTCTGGTGGCGTCGCTACGGCCGTAGTCAACGCCATTCACGACAAACATCCCGATCTTGAGGTCCATGTTATGGCGGCGGAAGGCCTCGATAACTGCCGATCGATGATGAAAGACGCCGTTAAAGGCAAGTATCCGGGATATTTGCTGGAGGGCATGGCGTGCCCGGGAGGCTGCGTTGCCGGTGCCGGCACGCTTTCCGCTATCAATCGAGCTTCTGCTGCGGTAAAGCGCTACGCGAAGACGGCGGCTTTAGATGTTGCCACCAAAAACGAGTACAACCCGCTCATTCCCGAGCTTGCCGGCTCCGTTTCTCCTGAGGTTGAAATCGCTGAGGTCAGAGAGGTACAGAAACCTAAAACAAAGTAAGCGACTTTGAAAAGTGTTGACTCTGCAAAGTGACTGATTCTGCAAAGTGGCTGGTTTCAGACTGCGGTGCTTGCGCCGAGAAAAACATGAGTTTGGCACTGCTCGGCGATGGCGGAAAATGACACAAAAAACTTCGGCTGAGATTCAGACGCGGTTGCGCGAAACAATCAAAGCCGAAGTCAGGGTTTCCGATTAAGTTACGAGCATGAAGAAAAAAATAGGGTTAGTCCTTCGTATCTTTAACGGACTCATAGAAGGTCGCATGTGAAAATACGTCCTGGATAGTTTTTCCGTTAATGAAAGGAAGACTGAGGAACTCGTCAACGGTAGGGACAAGTTCAGAACAATCAACGAAATGGTTCTTGGAATTACGAATGCTGGTGTCTTGCGCGCGCCATGCTTCAAAATTAACGTCTGTGAGATAGTATACCTGGTTGCCGACCTTCATATATACCGAATGATGATTATGCAGGTAGTCGGCCAGGTTCTCGTAAGAGATTTCAAGTGCCTCAGAACTTTTCTTGCCCATGATGCTATCCTTTCTCCGTAGATGGCAAAACCATCTTGTGGGACGCACTTTTACTGAATATACCGCCTACCAGGCTTCACTATTCAAACGTTTTTGATTCATCGGTCAAACGTACGCTTTTGCACGGTAGGCGTACTATCTGCGCAGCGAGCGTGCGGCTTGCGGCTTACACTTCATGTCCGAGAATCAGAGCGGTCATCTCGTCGGCAGTGTCTGCGCATGCGGTTGCTCCTGCGGCGAGAAGAACCTCTTTATCCCTAAATCCCCAGGTGACGCTAATGCACGGCATGCCACTGTTGCGTGCGGTTGCGATATCAACCTCTGAGTCTCCGATGTAGACGGCATCGTTTGGGGAAACTCCAATCTGCTTGAGCGCAAAGAGAACCGGTTCCGCGTCCGGTTTTCGCTTGAGATTGTCGCGCTGGCCCAAGGCGAAGTCAAATTTGTTTGGGAAGAAGTGGTTCATAAGATCCGCGATGGCAAAATCGGGTTTGTTGGAAACAACGGCGCACTTTACGCCTGCGGCGCGCAGTTGGTCTACAGCTTCAGTAACGCCGGGATAGGGAGCGGTGGTGTCGAGGCTATGGTCAGCATAATGCTCCTTAAACGTCGCGAGGACTTTCTGATAAAGCTCTTCCGAAGTGTTCGCAGGTACGGCATCGCGAATGAGCTTTGCGACGCCATTGCCTACCATGTGCTTGACGTCTTCAACGGTATAGGTAGGCATATGGTAGTGCTTGAGAGCATAATTAGTTGCCCAGGTAAGATCGGTGATTGTGTTTAGAAGCGTTCCGTCAAGATCAAATATTGCAGCTTTATAGGGCATAGCCAAAACCTCGCTCTTCTCGCCGTGGAAGAAAAAGCCTGAGCCGCGGCGATGCGTTAACGTAACAATTGCGTGAAACCGTTACCAATATAGTAGTTACCCACTCGAAAGTCACCTCTGCGGAGTACAATGTCAAACCAGTGCAAGGGTGCGCCGTCTACGCACGTTTGCCGTCTGCTGAGCACTGCCCGATTTGACACAGGGCAGAGAGACGAAAGGATTTTTAGTGGCTATATCCAACTCAAGCGACGCTTTTTCAACACTCCAGACAGATACAATTTCGCATGACGCCGCCGAGCAACATGGCGCCGTTGGTCGGCACATCGCCGCTGAACAGCATAGCGCTGTAGATCAGCACAGCATGCATACGCACACCTGCGGCGAGTTGCGTGCCGAGAATATCGGCGAAGTTGTTACGCTGACCGGATGGGTTTGGCGGCGCCGTGACTTCGGCGGTCTCGTTTTTGTCGACCTTCGCGATCGTGAAGGACTGACGCAGGTGCTTTTTGATCCTGACGTAGCGCCCGCGGCATTTAAGACGGCTGAGGGCATCCGTCCCGAGTGGCCTGTTCTTATCGAAGGCGCGGTTCAGCATCGCTCCGAGGGGCAGACTAATGAATTGCTGGCAACCGGCGAAGTTGAGGTTTTGGCATCTGAGATTGAGGTGCTGAATACCGCTCAGACCCCGCCGTTTCAAATTGAAAATCATATTGACGTGAACGAGGACCTGCGCCTCAAGTATCGCTACGTTGACCTGCGCAGGCCGCACATGGCGCGCAACCTTCGTCTGCGTTCGGATTTTGCCTTCGCGCTCCGTGAGGCCTTCCACAAACGTGACTTCACCGAGGTGGAAACTCCCGCGCTGTTTAAGTCGACGCCTGAAGGCGCGCGAGACTTTCTGGTACCCTCCCGCATGCAGGGAGGCAGCTTCTACGCACTTCCGCAATCTCCGCAGCTCTTAAAGCAGCTTCTGATGATTGGCGGCGTGGAGCGTTATTACCAGATTGCCAAGTGCTTCCGCGATGAGGACCTCCGTGCGGATCGTCAGCCTGAATTTACCCAGGTTGATATGGAGATGTCCTTTGTCACCCAGGACGACGTGATGTCTGAGCTTGAGGATATCCTCTCTGATGCTTTTGAAAAGATGGGTATTCGCATGCAGACTCCGCTGCGCCGCATGCAGTATTGGGACGCGTTGGATACCTACGGCACCGACAAGCCCGATACACGGTTTGGAATGGAGCTTCACGATGTGTCCGAGATTTTTAAGAATTCCGGTTTCAAGCTCTTCAGCAGCGCCGCGTCTGCCGAAGGCAGCTATGTAAAGGCTATCAACGCGCGTGGCGCCGGTAGTTGGCCCCGTTCGCAAATTGATAAGCTTAGCGACATCGCCGCTACCTTTGGCGCTAAAGGCCTCGCATGGATTGCGTACAAGGAAGACGGCAGCGTGGGTGGCCCCATTGCCAAGTTCTTCTCGTCAGAAGAGCGTGACGCTTTGCGTTTAGAGATGAAGGCGCAGCCGGGTGACCTTATCCTCTTTGCGGTTGGCGCTCGACTTGAGACGGATGAGATTTTGGGTGGCATGCGCTTGCACATGGCGCGCGTGCTGGAGATTCCTCGCGAAGGTCATGATTTTCTCTGGGTAGTTAATTTCCCGCTCTTCCATTGGGACGAGGAAACGCAAAGCTACGCCTCCGAACATATGCCCTTTACACAGCCGAATGAAAACCAGATTGACCTTCTGGATACAGATCCTTTGTCTATCGGTTCTCATACCTACGACTTTGTTATGGACGGCTTTGAAGCCGGCGGCGGTGGCATGCGTATTCACAATGCAGACTTGCAGCTTCGTATTCTTGAGAAACTTGGCTTTACTAGGGAGCGCGCTGAGGCTCAGTTTGGCTTTTTGATGGAAGCGCTGACCTACGGCGCGCCTCCTATGGGCGGCTTCGCGCTCGGTCTCGACCGTGTGTGTATGCTGCTGGCGGGTGCCGATTCCATCCGTGACGTCATGGCATTTCCTAAGACGACCTCCGGCTCGGATCTCATGTCCGCCGCGCCGTCGCCGGTGACTGACGATCAGCTGAAGGAGGTGTCTCTCCGCACGTTGTAGGGGAGACTGTTGTGTCTGAAGACGTTTCTTATACGGCAACCATTTCATCTAGCGAGAAGAACAACGTCGTTGCGGCTTCTGGAAACGCTACGGCGCTTTCCGACATCAAAGTGCTCGTTTCACATCTGGGCGCGTATCGCAGCGACTTTATCAAGTCAGGACTCTGCGTGTTTGCGGAGTCCGTGCTGGAGATTTTCATTCCATTTTTGATGGCGCGTATCGTTGATGACGGTATCATGCGGGCCAATTTGCAAACGGTGCTGGTAAACGGTATTGCCATGGTTGCTTTCGCGCTTCTCGCCATGGGAGCAGGCATTGGTTACGCGCGCTTCTCGGCTCGTGCCGCCATGGGGCTTGGTGCGCGCCTTCGTGAGGATGAGTTTGCCCGCATGCAAGGCTTCGCTTTTGCAAACCTTGACCGGTTCGATACGTCTTCTCTGGTGACTCGTCTGACCTCCGATATTACGGTTATTCAAAACGCTGTCGCTATGGGTACGCGTCCGTTTATGCGCGGACCTATCATGCTGGTCATGGGCGTCCTTTTGGCGTTTTTAATGAGCCCTGAGCTGGCTTTCGTTTACTTTACTGTCCTGCCTTTTCTGGCGCTTTGCCTCGTCTTTATTGTGACCCGCGTGAGTCCGCTCTACCAGGCGCTCCAAGGCTCCATGGATAAAATCAACGAGGCGCTTCAGGAGGACTTCGCCGCTATCCGCGCGATTAAGGCGTATGTGCGCGAAGGCTTTGTGTCTGATCGACTTGCCGCTGTTAACGGCGCTTACGCTCAAACGGCAACGCGCACATTTGGTACATCGGTTATGAATGTTCCGGCATTTCAGACGGCCATGTATGTGGCAAACGTTGCCATCCTGCTTTTTGGCGGTCAGATGATTATGGCAGGTACGCTTGGCGTTGGAGAGCTTACTGGTTTCATGAGCTATGTCCTGCTTATTATGAACTCGCTCATGATGATTTCCGGCATTTTTCTACTTACCGCTCGCGCCATTACCAGCGTGCATCGTATTGGCGAGATACTTTTAGAGGTACCTGTCATTCAGTCGCCACAAGACGGTTTGACTGAGGTTTCAGATGGCGCAGTTGCGTTTAGAGACGTTTCTTTCAAGTACAGCCTTGATGCTGAAGAAGACGTTCTCGAAGACGTTACGCTTTCTTTTGCAGCCGGGTCTACCGTTGGAATCCTTGGCGGAACCGGTTCGGGCAAGACTACGCTGGTACAGTTGATTGCGCGCCTCTACGACGCGACGACGGGCGTGGTTGAGGTTGGCGGCCATGATGTCCGCGCCTATGATCTGGCTGCTCTCCGTGATGCTGTGGCCGTGGTGCTCCAGAAAAACGTTCTGTTCTCAGGAACCGTTCGTGACAATCTGCAGTGGGGTGATTCTCAGGCAACTGACGAAGAGCTGCTTGAAGCTTGTAGAATTGCCTGTGTGGATGAGTTTCTCGATCGTATTGGCGGCCTTGATGGTGATTTGGGTCAAGGTGGCGTGAACGTTTCCGGTGGTCAAAAGCAGCGCCTGTGTATTGCACGAGCGCTTTTGAAACACCCCAAGATTATTGTTTGTGACGACTCAACAAGCGCCGTTGACATGGCGACTGACGCCAAAATCAGAAGCGGTCTCGCGCGTCTTAAGGGGACGACGAAGATCATTATCGCTCAGCGCGTGAACTCCGTTATGGAGGCGGACCAGATTGTCGTTCTCGATAACGGTCGCGTTCATATGACAGGAACGCATGAGGAACTTCTCGCCGTAAGCCCTATCTACAGGGAGTTGTACGAGTCGCAGCTGCACAGCTCTGATGCGCAGGAGACTGCTGCGGTGAAGGGGGAGGTGCGCCATGGCTAACCGCGGAGGTTCAACTGCTCAGGGAGGCGGAGTCGCAGCTTCTCGCGGAGCGGTTGCCCGTCCTCAAGATGTTGGCCACACGCTGCGCCGCTTTATAACGTATCTTGACCATGCGAAGAAACGCCTGCTTCTGGTGGCGTTTCTTGTGACCGTGAGCGGCCTTGCCGCGCTTCTCGGTACCTATATGATCAAACCGGTCGTCACCGCGGTAGGAACAGGCGATGTTTCCGGCTTTACGCATCTGGTGATTTTTACGGCGGTCGTCTATCTGCTGGGCTCTCTTGCCAGCGTAGGCTATACGCAGGTTATGGTTCGAGCAGCCCAGACAATCGTATTTGACATTCGCCGCGACCTTTTTGAGCATATTCTGACCTTGCCCCTGAAATTCTTTGATGGACAGACTCGCGGCGACATCATGAGTTACTTTACCAACGATGTCGACACTATTTCCGAGGCGCTCAATAACAGCTTTGCCAATCTCGTTTTGGCATCTATCCAGATGGTTGGCACGCTTGTCCTGCTGTTTGTTTTGAATTGGCGCCTCACTATCATTACCGTGGCCTTTGACGTGCTGATTGCTTGGTATGCGCGCTATTCAAGCGGACGTTCGGCAGCGTATTATGCCAGGCAGCAAACATCGCTCGCGGCGCTTAACGGGTACTCTGAAGAAAGCATCTCGGGGCTGAAAGTGGTAAAGGTATTCAATCACGAGGCTGAAAATCTCAAGAAATTCCAGAAGCGTAATGAAGAGCTTCGAGCTGCTGGCACCAGCGCCCAGATGTATGTGGCAACTATGGTTCCCATTACAGTGTCATTGACGTACATCAATTATGCCGTGGTTACCGTTGTGGGCGCTGTTCTTGCCGTCAATGGTTACGCCGATGTGGCAAGCCTCGCCTCGTATCTGGTCTTTGTTCGACAAGCCGCTATGCCTTTCAACCAGTTCACGCAGCTTGGCAACTTTCTCATGACGGCGCTTGCCGGCGCGGAGCGTATCTTTGGCGTTATGGAACTCTCGTCCGAGGTAGATGATGGTAGCGTTACCTTGGTTCGTACAAGCGGCTACGATACGGGTGATGAGCGATGGGCATGGCGAAAGCCCGATGGCGAGAAGATCCCGCTTGCCGGAGACGTTCGTTTTGACCATGTGACCTTTGGTTACGACGAGGGCCAGACGGTTCTTGCCAATCTTTCGCTTTTTGCGAAGCCGGGTCAGAAAATCGCGTTTGTCGGCTCTACCGGCGCCGGCAAGACAACGATTACCAACCTAATCAACCGTTTCTATGATGTGCGTAGCGGTGCCATCACCTATGACGGTATTCCCGTAAATGACATCAAAAAGGCGGCGCTGCGGTCCTCACTTGGCATCGTGCTCCAGGATACGCACCTGTTTATCGGCACCATTGCGGACAATATTCGCTTTGGCAAGCTCGACGCCAGCGATGATGAGGTAGTGGCTGCCGCTAAGATAGCCAACGCTGATAAGTTCATTCGCCGTATGCCCAAGGGGTACCAGACTATGCTTACCTCTGACGGCGCCAATCTTTCTCAAGGCCAGCGCCAGCTTTTAGCTATTGCTCGCGCGGCTATCGCTGACCCGCCGGTCCTCATACTGGACGAGGCAACATCTAGTATTGATACTCGCACTGAGGCGCTGATTGAGCGTGGCATGGACGCTCTTATGGCAGGACGTACCGTCTTTGTAATTGCGCATCGCCTGTCCACCGTGCGCAACGCTGACGCCATCATGGTGCTTGAGCACGGGTGCATCATCGAGCGCGGCACTCACGAGGAACTTCTCGCCCAACACGGCGAATACTACCAACTCTATACCGGTTCCCGCGAGCTGGAGTAAGGGCAGAGTAAGGGCAACTTGCGCTTGGCAGTTTGCGCTTGTTCGCTTGCTTGCAAAACCTGCTAAGAAAGGGCTCACGGGTGGCGAGTTGCGTCAAAACGTACAAGATGCACAAAACGCAAAACGGAGTCGCATCAAACGATACGACTCCGTTGCAATCTTACATGCCGAGAAGAACAACTACTTTTTAACTTTTCCCTGGTTAGCTACGGCGTTAATTTTAGCTTCGATGGTTGCCGGATCGCCGATATAGTGCTTGTCGACTACGTTCCAGTCTTTGTTGAAGGTGTACGCGCAAGGAATGCCGGTAGGGATGTTGACCTCAAGAATTTGCTCAGGAGTAAGATGCTCAAACTGCATCACAAGAGCGCGCAGGCTGTTGCCGTGGGCAGCAATGAGGACACGCTTGCCAGCTTCCATCTGGGGTTTAATCTCAGACTCAAAATACGGCCATGCGCGAGCGATAGTGTCTTTCAGGCACTCGGTGTAAGGCAGATCTTCTTTGGGAACCTCGCGGAACATTTCCTGTACGTGGGGGTCGCGCTCATCACCGGGCTCAAGCGCCGGGGGCTGGACGTCAAAGGAGCGGCGCCAAATCTTAACTTGATCTTCGCCGTGCTCAGCGGCAGCGTCAGCCTTGTTGAGGCCCTGGAGCGCGCCGTAGTGACGCTCGTTCAAACGCCAGGTCTTGTGAACGGGTAGCCAATTGCGGTCGAGCTCGTCAAGGACATGATTGAGCGTGTGGATTGCGCGCTTCAGAAGGGAGGTATAGCAAACGTCAAAGTCGTAGCCGGCCTCATGGAGAGCCTTGCCGCCTGCGATTGCCTCCTCGTGGCCGGTCTCAGTAAGATCAACATCGGTCCAGCCGGTAAAGAGATTGAGCTTGTTCCACTCAGATTCGCCGTGGCGCACAATAACAAGGTGCATGTACTCGTCTTTTGCCATGAAGGTGTCCCTTCTCTAGAAATCTGCGCGACGCCAGCCGCGCCGCCGCTCACCGAATTATGTGTGAGCGACTCTTTACAGGTATTAGTATGCCTCACTTGGGTATAGTTTGCTCCAGTTAACATCAAAATCATGTGTGGTATTTTTTTGCCGCGCAAATGAAAGGTCTTGGTTATGCACGTGATTGACATTGTAGTTGTGCTTGTGGTTGTAGCTGCAGTTGCTTTTTGTATCCGCTCGCTGGTCAAAGGTTTCAAAGGAGGGAAGTGCTCCGGCTGTGCTTCGTCAAAGAGCTGCTCTGCTCATGAAACCGGAGACGGACACTGTGGTGTTGCCGAAAAGATGATTGCAGACGCGGACGCGGCCATATCCGCGCATGATGGAGTTTCAGCATAGTTGAGGCCGGCTTTAGCGTAGTGTCCCAAAAAGACGAAACAGTCACGAAACATTTTTGTGAGAATGTATAGGTGTCGCATTGTGCAGCTGTCTCGGAGGAACTTATGACTGACGATAAGAAAATTGACTATATACTACGCACGGTCGAAGAACGCGACATTCGCTACCTGCGTCTTTGCTTTACGGATGTGCAGGGGAATCTGAAGGCGCTGTCGATTTCGCCGGAGGAACTTGAAGAAGCTTTTGTTGAGGGCATTGGCTTTGACGGTTCCGCTGTCGAGGGCTTCGCGTCCCATGAACAGTCTGATCTTTTGGCGTTTCCCGATGTAGCAACGTTTCAAGTCCTGCCCTGGGAAAACGATGGCGAAACGGTCGCCAATGTGTTTTGCGATATTCAAACGCCATCGCGCGAACCTTTTGAGGGGGACCCGCGCCGTGTGCTTGAGCGCGCGTTTATGAAGGCTGACGAGAAGGGCTACGCCATGAACGTTGGTCCTAAGCTCGAGTATTTTTATTTTACCGACAGCGTGCACCCGACCCCTATCGATCATGCGGGCTATCTTGATCTCGCCTCGGCGGACTTATCGCATGATTTGCGCTACGCCACAGCGCGAGCGCTTGAAGCCATGTCCGTTCCGGTGCAGTATTCCTTCCATGCGGCCGGCCCGTCGCAAAATGGCGTGGAGCTGCGTTATTCCGAAGCTGTGAGCTGCGCTGACAGTATCATGACCGCACGTTTGGTCATCCGTCACATTGCAACGCTTCACGGCGTCTTTGCAACCTTTATGCCCAAGCCCCTGCAGGGTGTGCCGGGGTCCGCGATGTTTTTGTATGAGTCGCTCCTTGACCACAAAGGCGAAAATCTGTTCTGGGCTCCTAAATCAAGTCATCCGGCGCATCTGTCGCCGTTGGCGCAGCACTATGTTGCCGGCCTTCTGAAATACGCGCCGGAATTCATGTTGATTACCAATCCGACGGTCAACTCGTACAAGCGCTTTGATCGCGAGGCTATTCCACATTACACAACGTGGGGCTGCAAGAATCGGGCGGCTTTGGTTCGCATTCCTGCGCATAAGCCGGGCAAGCATATTGCCACGCGCGCGGAGCTTCTCAATCCCGATCCCTGTGCAAACCCGTATCTCGCGCTTGCAGCGACGTTGATGGCGGGGTTGAAGGGCATTGAGGACGAACTCCCGCTTCCTCCTGAATATGAGGGAGGGAATCCCGCCGATTTTGGCGAGCCTCTGCCAGCAACGCTGGGAGAAGCCCTTGTTCGCTTCAAAGAGTCCGAGCTCATGCGTAAGACGTTGGGTGATCACATCTTTGGCTATTTGTGTGAGCGCAAGGAGCAGGAATGGCGCGAGAGCTGCATTGCCGTGACCGATTGGGATCGTATGAAGTATTACGCGGGCGTCTGAGCGCTGCATTTGTGCTACGCTAGCTAAACGTACGCTTCCGAGGAGAGTTTCATGCACCATAAGAACATCCTGCTCATTTCAGCTACCGCGCGTCTGCATGAGCGCATGCGTGAGCTTACGCGTGTGATTGATGTTTCTGTCGCCCTTGCTACTGAAGCGACGTTTTCGCAGGTACCGATATCAGGACGCACCTTTGACCTTGTTATCATTGACGAGAAGGGCCTATCGTCCGAGTTTGCTACTGCCGTTGATGCGTTCTGTACGCAAAACAGCTCCATTCCACGGCTGTTTGTTTGTGATTTGGAGGCGCTTGTCAGTTTTACTCCTCCATCTCAGGGACACAATGATTTCATTGTCGCGACGGCGGGTCTTCCGGAACTCAGCTTGCGCTGTTCGTTGCTGCTTTGGCCGGGGGCCGAAAGTACCTCTCGCGATTTGGTGATTGTGGACAATATCAAAATCAACCTTGCAACGTATCAGGTCTATATTGACGATGCTCCGGTTGATTTAACGTATATGGAGTATTTGTTGCTTTCGTTTTTGGCAAGTCACCCATCGCGCGCGTATTCTCGAGAAGTGCTTTTGCAGCGCGTGTGGGGATTTGAATATTGCGGTGGCACTCGCACCGTTGACGTGCATGTTCGTCGTGTTCGCTCCAAGATTGGCCCACAGGCGGCGGCTCATATCGAAACAGTGCGCGGCGTCGGTTACCTATTCCGCGTGTAACGCGCGCGCATGGAAATGAAATCCTTTTGTAGAATAGTATGCGCATAAAGCGTATGCGTATAACATGTACGCGTATGAGTATGAGGTATGCGCACGAGAAACGATGGCTGATAGTCCTGTCATGTGGTGACAGCCTATCGGTTTGTTCGATAAGAACGTAAGGGAGATGTATCATGGACAGCCACGAAAACGGCATGTCAGAGATACCCGGCGCCGTTGTGTCGCCTTCAGAGACGTCACCTCAAGCAGAGCAAACGCTTGAGATGTCGCATGTGCAGGCGCAAGGGCAACCAGAAGAGCCAACGCTAGCACCGAAGCCAACGCCAGAGAAACGCGGCGGGGGCGGGATGGCGCTTCGTTTTCTGGTAAGTGTGCTGGGAGGCGGCATTGGCGCGGCGCTCATTGTGGGCATCCTTTTTGCGGCAGGTGTCTTTGGTCAATCCGGACAGGTGGTCAACCGGTCTACCAATGTAACAGTGAGTGGTTCAAATCAGCCCGTACAGGATGTGACCATCAACGCCAGTCGGCAAAATGCAGACGTAAGCGAAGCTGTCGCATCCAAGGCTCTCCCTTCGGTTGTGTCGGTATATGTCACCTATAAAGACGGAAAGCAAGGATCAGGCTCAGGTGTCATCTTTGATAAAGACGGAAATATCGTTACCAATTATCACGTTATAGAAAATTGCGAAAAAGTAACGGTATCGATGGGAAACACGGAGTACGACGCGACTGTTGTGGGATATGACGCCTCTTCTGACCTGGCGGTTCTCCACGCGGACTTCAAGGGAACTTCAATCGTTCCCATTGAGATAGGCGATTCCTCTAAGCTTGTTCCCGGCAGTTGGGTGATGAGCGTTGGAAGTCCGTTTGGACTGGAGCATTCCGTTTCCGCCGGCATCGTATCAGCGCTTTCCCGCGGGGACCTTATGCAAACCGAGAGCGGCGAGATTGCCGTGTATGCAAACCTCATTCAGGTGGACGCGGCTATCAATCCGGGGAACTCCGGCGGAGCGCTCGTTGACTCCAACGGTAAGCTGGTGGGAATTTGCACGCTCTTCTCGTCAGATACCAAGTCGTTTGCCGGCATAGGCTTTGCTATTCCGGGAAATTACGCGGTGGATATCGCGAGGCAGATTATTTCCGGTAAGCAGGTGACCCATGCGTATCTGGGTCTGTCGATGCAGACGGTAAACGAGCGAAACGCCAAGTCAAACGACCTGGACATCGATTATGGCGCCTATGTTGCCGATTCAGATCCCACAGGGCCAGCGACAAAAGCGGGAATTAAAAACGGCGATATCATCATCTCCATTAATGGTAAGAAAATTTCGTCCTCTGATGAGGTCCTGGTGGAAGTGCGTTCTCATTCGATTGGCGATGTCGTTACAGTTGATGTTATTCGAGACGGCGAGAGCAAGACGTTCAAGGTAACTCTTGGCTCTGATGAGGCTTTGAGTAGCCTGAAGAAGAAGGGTGAAGATAACACTCCGAATAGTCTTAAACAGAAAAATCAGGATCAAGACGATCAGGAAGGCGAAGAAGGCGAGGAAGGCGAAGGCGACGTTGAGGGTGATACTGAGGACGACTCTGAATCACCAAATGATTCTCGCGAGAATACCAATAAGATTGATCCGGTCAACGAGCTTATCGACCACCTTTTGGGCGTCGACGGATCTGATCGGATTTATAAGGACAAGTTCGACCAACTCACTATTTTTGAAAAGATTGTAACTTCTTTTTACAGGATGCTCTCGGGACTGGTTTCGCTGTTTGTCAACTAGCGCCAGGCGCCTCTGAGCGCTTGTGAACAATTTGAGAAGGCGAGTAAGAGCTACTCCTCAGAAGTGAGCGGTTTACCTGCCGCATTGACATCAATGTGACAGTAACCTCCTGGGTTCTTCTTGAGGTGGCTTTGATGGTAGTTCTCAGCAAGGATGTAATTGCGCAGGGGATCAACCTCAACGGCTACCTTACGTTTGAGGCGTTGCTCCTGCGCGATGATGACGCAATTCTATATTCTTCTCAAAGAGTCGCGTGAGCTATAGAAGAAGATTCCAGATTTAGGCATGAGTTGTGATATGAAAACTCCTAAAAAAGGCATCAGTTGTGATAAATCCCCTAAAAATGCCATGAGTTGTGAAGTATTTTTATCACAACTGTGGCATTTTTTTGGAATTGCGAGCTTGGAATTACGAACTTGGAATTGCGAGCAGAACCGTGAAATATGAACCGTCATTTGCCCGTTGGACTACGGTAGCAAACGTTATGTAGCGGTTATGCGACTTTGCTCGTGGCGGCTAGTCAATTTCGCCCGGAGCGACGCGAGCCAGCGCCTGATCGTAATCGCGGGTGCTGCGGAAGACATCGTGCGTGTAGGGATTGATGTCTTGCATCTTGGAGCGATAGATGATGTAGCCGAGCGCCAAAACGTTTGTCACCAAAGCGATGACTGAGACAATGACGTTGGTGTTGTAGTTCAGCACGGAGTGCGTGACAAACACGCTGTTCTCCTGAAAAGCAGGGAAGACCTGCGCGAACATACACCAGATAGCAAGCGTATTAGCGCGGTTTTGAATCCACGCGCCCTTATTCCAAATCGCGTTAGCAACGGTTGGGGCAAGCAAGAGCGCGAAGCCGCAGAAGAACGCGTGGTGCGGCAGGCAGTTATAGGTGTAGCAGAAGTTCCAGATGTCGTAGGCGATGATGAAGACCCACGTCATGTCGGGCCAAAGCATATCGTGTCCGTCCTTGGAGGAATAGACGTTCCACCAGGCGGTCATGCAAAAGATGTTCAAAAGTCCCGCGATGCCGTTAAATACGTTGTTCCAGCCGGCGACCTGCGTGGCTCCCTCGGAGGTAACCCATGTCTGCTCACCAAGCGCAAAGAAGTGATACGCGCTCTCGAAGTCTGAGACAACGGCAATCAAGATATTGATAGCGACAATGACAAAGGGAAATGCCTTAAACCAGTGCGCTTTACCCAGTGCGCCCCAGTGATACTTGATAACCATAAAGCCCAAACAACCCGCAAGAGCTGCGTACACCTTGGCATAGTGAAACCAGCTGTTTTGATAGATGTTCGTAGGGTTATTGATAGCCCATTCCTGGCCGTTTGCAACGCCTACGGCAATTGCGACGCAGTAGATGGTCATGGCAACGGGCAAGACAACGAACATAAAGATGCCGCCGGCTTTTGAGCGTCGCGCGATTTCATTTGTGACGATAAGAGCCACAAAGACAGCAATCCAACCAAGCCACTGAAAAGCGGCATGATCGCCATAGACGTTGAATAACATATTCTCTCCTTCGAATACCTCATCAAATACATTTTGCAAAGTGCAAGGGGTAAGGCGCACATTGCACAGGGCGTTTCTGCGAAACGACTTTTCTGATGTATTCCAAGTATAGCTATTTGAATTGATGCGTGGCGAATCATCGGTGATGCGGCGGCATTTTCCGGTGAACGCAAGCATCGGCCGCTGAGGGCGGGCTGAGATGCAAGACGGCGCTGAAAGGCTTGCTGTGAAGCGGGTATACGAGGGATAGTTTGACCATTGCAGCGCATGCGCTGTCTGACAGAAAGTGAGCTATATCATGGCTACAGCCAATCTTGAACTCTTCTTTAAGCCATCCTGTCCGTATTGCCATAAGGTTCTGTCTTTTATGGACGCCAACAACATCAAGTTGCCCCTGCACGATATTGAAGCTGATGAGGCGTCTCGTGAGCGTCTTATCAACGAGGGAGGTAAGCGTCAGGTTCCCTGTCTTTTTATCGATGGTACGGCGCTCTATGAGTCCAATGACATCATTGAGTATCTGAAAAAGACGTTCGGCGCTAGCAGCACGGGCGAGGGCGAGAAGGACAGCAGCACTTCGACCGGCGGCTCATGCACCATCGGTGGCGGCTGTTCTTTCTAAAACGAAAAAGGTTGTAAGAAATTTAGGCTCGGCACTCAGGTGTTCGAGCCTATTCATTTCTATACCGGCGCCGAAGACTGATATAGTCGCTGACCAGCAATAAAAAGAGGATTGCCATAGTGGTAAAGCTGCCGATGACAGCGCCGTTAAGTCCGTCGAATCCAACCATCATATATATGACGGGAATTGCGATAATAAACGAAATAACGTAGATACGCGTCACGTCGCGTTGAGCCCGGAGAATTGTAATAATCTGATAGAGATAATCGATGCCAGCGCAAAGCCCGCCGGTAACTACCATGACGCGGGCAAGATTTCGATACTGCTCAAAATCGGTGCCGTACAAAAAGGTATTAAGAGGGATGCCGATAAGGTCAACAAAAAGAACAGTAGCCGCGGTAATGAGGACGATGACGCCAAGCATAGCAAGCACTACCAGTCCAAACCGATGTTTGGAATCGGGATCTTCCCATATATTGGCAAGCCTTACCAGCTGCGGACGGTATATCAAAATCGATGCCATTAAAATCATATGAGCAGGGAAGTAGAGCGCATTGAAATAAAGCTGATTGTCGTAGGAGAGCGTTCCCTCCATAGCGAACTTTGGTATTGAATCAATAAGGTTGTACAAAAAGAGTCCCAAAAAGAGGGGCCAGCATTGGACAAAGATTTTCTTAACGCCTTGTATGGTTAAAGGTGCGCTCTTCTCTGTTTCCAGAAGCGCAAGCGGAATGGTTACCGCAACAAGGGTCAGCATTGCGATGATGCCCATTGCCCATGAGGCCCAGGTGAGATTTCTCGTTATCAAGAGCGTGAGGGAAAAGATGACACCTCCCAGGATGCACCGAAGAGCCTGTGAAATGCCAGCCAGATACAGTTTGTCTTTTTGCTGAAGTCTTCCTTCGTATACGTCAGCCATGCCATCGGCAAATCGAAATACAAAGACGCCTGTACATAGTGAAAACATAGGCTCGCCGTAGCCGCGAAACAGGCACCACATACCTCCGAGCGCCAGCATCGCAAGGCAGGACAAAAGGCGCTGTGCCTGGTAATCGGAGAAGGACAGCAGCTCGTCAAGGTCAGAGACCTGGAAGGTGCGTACGCCGTACTGCGCCACAAAAAGCAGGAGCATGCCTATGACAAAAGCCATAGAAAAGAGTCCCGCCTGCTCAACGCCGACGAGTTGCGAACAGACAACGGCAAGCAAGGGAAAAAGCGCCCCCCACGAACTTTGCCCTACGATGTTGGCGAGGTAGTCTCGTTTGGTTTGATGAGCGAGGTATTGCGCGCTCTGTTTGGCAAGCCCGCCGGAAAAAATCGAAGAGATTACACGGTCCCACCACTGCCCAACGAGTGATGTGAACGCGTTTGAGGTATCTTTGCCAGAAGTATCAGTGGCAGCGCGATCTGAGTAGCGAGGGGTGCGATATCTGGGTGCTTCGGTTTTCTGAGGTGTACGGCCAAACATAAACGAGCGAAGGTCCTTTCGGGTGGAGTGCCTGCTGCGGATAAGAAGCGTATGGATTACATGTTCTTCTTACCCGTGTTCTCTCTTGATTGTACGGCACGATGTACATCTGATTACGAATGACGCAATTTTGTGTAAAAGTCGCCACAAACGAGTAGGGTATAGAGAGAAGTACGGTATAGAGAGAATATTGATAACGCGTGTTCGGATTTGAAGGGAACTCCTTGCAATGTCTGACAGTGGTAGAGATACGATTCGCTCCGGCAGAGAAGAGGCGCGTGCTGTTCGCCAGGATCTTGATGAGATTCGAGGCGCTGTGCATCGCGGTGACTATGGTATAGAGCGTCGCGACGCTGAGATTGCGGCGGCTCGCACAGTCATTGACGCGGTGAACGCTCCGGCTGAGCTGCGTGATAATCTGGCGCTTTTTTTGCGCCTGGTGCGCAAGGTGCTGTCTGAGTATGATGTCGAACTTCGTGTGAGCTTTGATACGCTGCTGATAAACGCCATTGCCGCCGGCCCCGATGATACGGCGGCGCGCCTTGAAGAGATGCGTGTGAGTGGAAAAGGGTCGCCGGCGGGCTTTGTGGCTTCCATTGCGGCGGCTATCGACTCCGCGCGGACGGCTGACGCGGAGAAAAAGTCGCTCAACTCGTTTTTGCAGTTTGCTTCAAAGATTGATGATCTTTCGGTCGGAAAATCCACCCTTTTGATGCGGGCGTTTGTAACCTACTTCCACCTCGCTAACCTCTGCGAGGAAAACTACCGCGTACAGAGTCTGCGCGCCCGTGAGGCATCGGTGTCTACTACGTCGGTCGATGACCCTATCAATGATATTACCGTGGCATACCGCCAGCTCATTGATGAATGCGGTGAAGAAGTCGCTCGAAAGCGCCTTGAGCGCCTGGAGTTCCATCCTGTCTTTACCGCCCATCCTACGGAAGCGCGCCGAAAAACTATCGAGAAGCGTATCCGCACTATCTCCGAGCTGTTGGATGAGCGCTCCGATTTGGGCGGCATCGCGCGTCTTGAGAACGAGCGCCGCATGCTTGAGGAGATTGACGCGCTGTTCCGCACGTCTCCGATTGCCCACAAAAAACCAACGCCTCTCGAAGAAGCCGATACCATTTTGAACATCTTTGATGCAACGCTTTTTGAGATGGTGCCCAGCGTGTATCGTCGCTTTGATGATTGGGAACTCGGAGAGCTTGCCGGTACAGTGCCTCCCGTCTGTCCGCCGTTTTTCCACCCGGGCAGCTGGATTGGTTCTGATAGGGATGGAAATCCTAACGTGACCGCGCGGGTTTCTCGCAAGGTTGCCGAGAAGTATCGTGTGCACGTGCTGGACGCCCTTGCCCGAGCGACGCATGAAATTTCTCGCTCTTTGACGCTTGATGGCATTTCAACGCCGCCTTCAGACGAGCTTGCGCAGCTGTGGAGTCATCAGACCGAAATGAGTGAGTCACTGTCATCTCACGCGTTTGACAAGGCGGGGTCCGAGCTGCATCGCGCCACGATGCGCGTCATTTCCGACCGTCTGAACGCTACTATCAAACGCAATTCCGATCTCATGTATCAAAACGCGGACGAGTACATTGCTGATCTGCGCATTGTTCAGGATTCTCTGGCTCAGGCCGGTGCTGTCCGCGCCGCGTACGGCCCCATGCAAAAGCTTATCTGGCAAGCGCAAACCTTTGGGTTCCACCTTGTTGAGATGGAATTCCGTCAGCATTCGCTGGTGCACAAGCGCGCGCTTGAGGATATCCTCAAGCATGGCCGAGCGGGAGAGAAGGGCGAGCTTGACCATATGACGCACGAGGTGATGGACACCTTCCGTGCCATCGGCTCTATCCAACGCAAGAACGGCGTCAACGCGGCACGGCGCTATATCATTTCTTTCACGAGAACGGCTGAGGATATAGAAAACGTCTACAAATTGGCGCGCCTCTCGTTTTCGCATGAGGAAGACGCTCCCGTGCTTGACGTCATTCCTTTATTTGAGCAGCTTGAGGACCTTGAAAGCGCTGTAACGACAATGGAAAAGGTTATCCAGCTGCCAGACGTGCAGCGCCGTCTTGCGCAGACGCATCGCCGGCTCGAAGTGATGCTGGGGTATTCCGACTCTTCCAAGGAAGCCGGTCCTACCTCAGCTACGTTGGTACTTCATGCTACGCAGGCAGCCCTTGCGCAATGGGCCGAGAAGCACGATATCGACCTCGTTTTGATGCACGGGCGTGGCGGCGCTGTCGGACGCGGAGGAGGACCTGCGAACCGCGCCGTCCTGTCCCAGCCAAAGGGTTCGGTGAACTGTCGCTTTAAGCTTACCGAGCAGGGAGAGGTTATTTTTGCTCGCTATGGAGATCCGACACTGGCTCGCCGCCATGTGGAGTCGGTCGCCGGCGCCACGCTTTTGCAGTCGGCTCCATCTGTGGAGCGACGTATCACCGAAACGACGGATAAATATACTGACCTTGCGATTGAGCTTGACCGCACCTCTCAGGAACGATTCCATAGTCTTTTGGACGCCGAAGGTTTTGCCGAGTGGTTTTCCGCGGTGACTCCGCTGACGGAGATTGGTCTTCTCCCCATCGGATCACGACCTGCCAAGCGCGGTCTTGGCGCGAAGTCGCTGGAAGATCTTCGCGCGATTCCGTGGATTTTTTCTTGGTCGCAGGCGCGCATCAATCTGGCTGCCTGGTATGGTTTGGGCACCGCGTGCGAGGCGGTGGGAGATTTGGGCCGCTTGCGTTCGGCATATAAGGAATGGCCACTGTTTACAACGTTTATCGACAACATAGAGATGTCGCTTTCAAAAGTTGATACGCGCATAGCTCGACTGTATCTCTCGCTGGACAATCGCGATGATCTTGCGGAAATGGTGCTCTCGGAAATGGCTTTGACCCGCAAATGGGTGCTGGCCATTACGGGTAATAAATGGCCGCTCGAGAACCGTCGCGTGCTTGGTCCGGTTATCCGTTTGCGCCTTCCCTTTGTGAACGTGCTTTCTGTCACGCAGGTACACGCCTTGTCTGAACTGCGCATTCGCAAGGAGACGCTGACGCCGGAAGAGCGCGAACGCTTCCTCTATCTCATTCTCTGCACGGTGTCCGGCGTAGCTGCGGGCTTGCAAAATACCGGCTGATATGCAGCAAAGATGAAGTTGGCTAACTTTTTGATAATTAAAGTTGAATTTGTATAACTTATGCGCCTATACTAACTCTGATAAAAGTTCATTATGGCGAACTTAGTGAGCTTGCTGTTACATGTTGGGAGAGGTATGGCCGTAGAACATACAGACACTCAAGGGACGTCTCAGCTTCCGCTGGCAATGCTTGGCGAGGGCGAGACTGCCCGTATCGTGCAGGTTAAAGGAGCGTCTGAGCTGCGCCAGCATCTGGCAACTTTGGGATTTGTCGAGGGAGCTGAGGTGACGGTCGCTTCACGCGTCAATGGAGACGTGATTGTGAGCGTTAAAGGCGCTCGCTTAGGTCTCAATCGTCAAATGTCCAGTCACATCATGGTGACTCTTTAATCGTTGTATAACGCTGCATTTTGCGGCTTGATGTGCCAGAAAGCTGGCAAAAGGAGGAAACATGTCCACTCTGAAGGAAGTGAAGGTGGGGCAGAGTTGCACTGTTGCCAAATTGACTGGCACCGGTGCGGTGAAGCGCCGCATCATGGATATGGGCCTTACCAAAGGAACTGAGGTTCATGTAAAAAAGGTTGCCCCGCTCGGTGACCCTATTGAGCTCACCGTTCGCGGCTATGAGCTCTCCATCCGCAAGGATGAAGCGGCAAGTATCGAAGTCACCGATGTTCACTAGAGGAGTAGCGGATGTCCGATAAAACCATCATCGGTCTCGCAGGTAACCCAAACTGCGGTAAGACCACTTTGTTTAACGAGCTTACTGGCTCAAACGGATACGTTGGCAACTGGCCGGGCGTTACCGTTGAAAAGAAGCAGGCGACATGGCGCGCCGATAAAAACGTCACCTTTGTCGATTTGCCTGGCATTTACTCGTTGTCACCGTACTCTCCTGAAGAAACGGTTTCGCGAGACTACATCGTAAACGAGCGCCCCGACGCCATCATCAACCTGCTTGACGTTACCAACCTCGAGCGCAACCTCTATCTGACGACGCAGGTTCTTGAGGCGGGTCGTCCGGTAGTTGTCGGTCTGAACATGATCGACCTGCTCAAGGAGCGCGGCGACGTCATTGATACGGCAGTGTTGTCCGAGAAGCTCGGCGTACCTGTCGTCGAGGTTTCAGCGCTGCGCAACACAAACGTTACGGAACTCGTTAAGACCGCAGTTGAGGCTGGCAAGAAGGGTGTGCCTTCGCAGGGTCCCAAGTGCTTCTCGCCAGAGGTGGAAAAGGCGCTCGAAAAGATTGCCGACCTTATCGCCGACGCCGCTCCCGCCGCGCTTTCTCGCTGGTACTCCATTAAGGTCTTTGAGCGCGACGCGTCTGCCATCGCTCCTCTCGGTCTTTCTGCCGAGAAGGACGCCCAGCTTGAAGACATTATTTCTGCTGTCGAGAAGTCTCGCGATGATGACGCGGAGTCGATTATTACGTCTGACCGCTACGAGTGGATTGCAACGGTCATGGCGGCGGCCGTTAAGAAGGCTCCCAAGAAGCTGACGCGTTCCGAGAAGATCGACCGCATCGTTACCAATCGTATCCTGGGTCTTCCTATCTTTATCGCGGTTATGACACTCGTATATTTCCTGGCCATTTCAACGGTGGGCACCGCCGCGACCGACTGGGTGAACGATAACCTGTTCGGTGAAGGCTTCCATGTGTTTGGCATTGGTGATGCTGAATATAACGAGGCCAAAGAAGAATTTGATGAGCACCACTACGGAGATACCATCGACGCCTACTTTGACGCCGCTGAAGAGGCTGGCATTGATGTTGAGGCCGCTAAAGCTGCGGTTGAGGCAAAGGAATGGGACTCTGAGGACCTCGCGAATTTCATTGAGGAAGCCTCCAAGCAAAATGTCATTGCGACAACCACGCCACTGCATGATGAGGACGGCAACCTGATTGATACCGATGATAATCCGGTCAGACTGGATGCTGATGGTCAGCCGATTCTTGCTGAAGGTCAGGTGCTCAAGACAGCCGGCGGCGTAACCGCTGATGGCTTTAAGACTGCTATCGAGGGCGCGGCCACTGAACCCGAGGCTTCCGATTACGGCGTCTGGTCACCAAGTATTCCTGACGTGGTGAAGGATGCTCTTGAGGGAGCAGGTGCAAGTCCTGCTGTTGTCAGCCTGGTCGTTGACGGTATCATTGGCGGCGTTGGTGCCGTTCTTGGCTTCATTCCGCAGATGCTCGTCTTCTTCATCTTGCTGTCCTTCCTTGAGGACTGCGGCTACATGAGCCGTGTGGCCTTCGTTATGGACCGTGTGTTCCGTCGCTTTGGTCTGTCCGGCAAGTCCTTCATTCCGCTTCTGATTTCTTCTGGCTGTGGCGTTCCCGGCGTTCTTTCTACGCGTACTATTGAAAACGAGAAGGACCGTCGTATGACCGCCATGCTTACCACGATGATTCCGTGCTCTGCTAAGCAGCCGATCATCGCCTTAGTCATGGGCGTTCTTATCGGTGGCTCCAGCGACTGGTGGATTGCCCCCATGTTCTACTTCATGGGCGTTGCCGCTATTATCATTTCGGCGATTATGCTGAAGAAGACGAAGCCCTTTGCCGGCGAGCCCGCTCCGTTCGTCATGGAGCTGCCGGACTACCACATGCCGTCCATCAGATCGTGGGCCATGCACGTGTGGGAGCGCATCTCCGCTTATATCGTAAAAGCGGGTACGATTATCTTTGCCGCAGCTGTCGGTATCTGGGCTCTTTCCAACTTCGGCTGGGCTACCTGGGACGGTGGCAATGGCGCCTTCGGGTTCCTTCCCGGCTTTGACGGCGCTCCTGACGCTGTTATGGACTACTCGCTGCTTGCGGCTGTTGGCGGCTTCCTGAGCGTTATTTTCGCACCGCTTGGTTTTGCAAACTGGCAAGCCACCGCGGCGTCTATCTCCGCGCTTATCGCGAAGGAGAACCTTGTTTCCACCTTTGGCGTTCTGTACGGTCTGGGTGAAGCTTCGGAGAAGTCCGTTACCATGTGGACCGGCTTCGGCAGCATGTTTACCGATCCCAACGGCGTTCTCCACGTCGGCGCTATGTGCGCGTTTGTGGCGTTCAATATGCTTGACGCTCCGTGCTTCGCCGCAATTGGTACTATCCGTCGTCAGATGGACAGCCCCAAGTGGTTCTGGTTTGCCATTGGCTATCAGTGCATCTTTGCCTGGGTCGTCGGCTTGATTATCAATCAGCTTTGGGAACTCTTTGTTCTCGGCACGTTTGGCGTGTGGACCGTGGTCGCGTTGATCTTCCTGGCGGCCATTCTCTTCCAGCTCTTCCGTCCGGTTCCCAAGTGGGATAAAAAAGACGACAAGATTCTCTCCAGCCTGAACGTTGCTTCTGCGAAGTAAAGGCTAAAGGCGAGAATCGCGTCTGGGCGTCCTAGGGTATTTGGAGTACCCGGGCTGCTCACGGCGTTCAGGTCACCTACGGTACCCGTGTCTAGGGGATAGGGGATCAACGAGGATTTTCAAACAGGCTGCAGGCATTTAGTGTGCTTGCAGTCTGTTTTACAAGTAAGCTTACTTTTTCTCTCGCTTCCTGTTGTTTTCTCATGCTTTTTCATGCGCGTTTATCGAGGCTTTGGCTGTATTTCCGATACGCTGGTTGTATCTTCACAGTTCCGCTCGCAATTCCAAAAAAGTGCCACAGTTGTGATAAAAATACTTCACAACTCATGGCATTTTTAGGGGATTTATCACAACTGATGCCTTTTTTAGGAGTTTTCATATCACAACTCATGCCTAAATCTGGAATCTTCTGTCGCAGCTCATGTATCTCTTTGAAAAGAATATGGAATTCAGAAGGGCTGCCAAGCAAAGCAGCAGGATTGAGTGGGACAATACGAAGTAAGTCAAATCTAACTTTGGAGATTTTGTGAAGGAATAGCGAGAAGTGCCTTCTGACTAGAAAGTATCATCAGGTTAACTTATTCTTACACCACGGAACGGATTACTTCCTTTCCGGGAGACGATTTCCCTAATCGTTCTCTTCTTTGGTTCCACATGCCTGAGATGGTAGACCCTCTCCCTACTTTCTAGGCAAAGAACACGAGCCGCTGACTCTGGGTGTCGGCGGCTCGCCCCTTTTTACAGCGATTTTAGAAGATGTTGTGAAAGAGAGGGAGATATTGGGGAGAGTGTCGCGGCATGTGCGCACGCTATAGGCGACTGCAAACGTGTTCGCAGCCGCAAGTGTACCCGCGACCGCAAACGTACCCACAACGCAAACGCACTCGCAGCGCAAGTGTACCTGCGGCCGCAAGCGTGCTCGCGCTGCAAACGGTGTGCTGCCGGCTTACTTCCGGTATGGATCGGCATCCAACTCGCAGGACATGGAAGCAAGATCGCTGGTATCGCGGTCGATTTTAATGTTGAGCGAGAAATCCGGGTACTTCTCGCTAATGTCGTTCATGATATGGTGCATAAGTGCTTCGGAGTCAATGCCAAAGACAACGACCATATCGAACGCCATGTATTTTTCGTCCATGTTGGCCGTGAATCCGTGGACCTGAATGACGCCGCCATGCTGCATGGCAATTTTGGTGACTTCCGTGCGCATTTCGATGACGGCGTTGTCCTGCGTGTTGCGCGCGTAGATGCCGATTGCGGCCATGATAATCTGGCCGTCCGTCTGGTCATAGATTTCATTGGTCAGACGGCGTGTCATGGTGTCAATCTCGCTTGCCGTCATCTGGTCGGAAATCTCGGTGTGAAATGAGCCAACATAGCGGTCGGGTCCGTAGCTGTGCAGGATGAGGTCGTATACTCCTTCAGCTTCGGGATCATTCGCGACAATTTCGGCAACGCGGATGGAAAGCTCGGAGTCCGAGCGCATGCCGATGATCTCTTTCATGGCGTCTCTGAACATCTCAATGGCAGCCTTGATGATGAAGCCCGCAATCACGACGCCAACGTACGCTTCCAAGCTGATGCTCGTGAACGTGAAAATCAACGCGGCGGCGAGGACTGACGTGGAAATCACAGCGTCGAACAGGGCATCGGAGCCTGAAGCAATGAGCGTGTCGGAGTGGACTTGCCGGCCCTTGGCCTGCACAAAGCGCCCGAGAAGAATTTTTACGACAACCGCCACGGCAATGATGACTAATGAGGTGGTGGAGTAGGCGGGCGTTTCAGGGTTCACAATCCCTTTAATGGACTCTATC
Organism: Atopobium sp. oral taxon 199 str. F0494; assembly: GCF_000411555.1. GTDB lineage: Bacteria > Actinomycetota > Coriobacteriia > Coriobacteriales > Atopobiaceae > Lancefieldella. The sequence goes on from NZ_KE150486.1 coordinate 102,908, forward strand.
AGCGAAGAGATGCCCGCGTACATGATAATTGCGGCGATAACGGTCGTGGTGATGTATTCGATGCGCCCGTGGCCAAACGGATGCTCACGGTCAGCTTCGCGGTTGGAAAGCTTGGTGCCCGCAATCGTGATGATGGACGAGATGGCATCGGACAGGTTGTTGACAGCGTCAAGCACTACCGCGATGGAATTTGAAAGCAGCCCGACCGCGGCTTTGAACGCGGCAAGCGCCACATTTACTGCGATGCCGATAATGCTGGTGCGAACAATGACCTTCTCGCGATTTCGCACATGGACACGGCCTGCCGCGGAGTTTGTTCCGGGATGATGTGAGGTATGTGAGGTATCGCTCATGACGCCTTCTTTACTCGCGGCTGTCCGCGCTCTTGAGAATATTGTCCGTTACCTTTTTGAGCAGCCTTTTCAACTCGGAGATTTCTGCTGGCGATAAGTGCACGCAGCTCCCCATTTCTTGCGGAACGACAGTCATTTTGTGCTTGAGGGAGGCTCCCTCTTGCGTAAGTGAGACAACCAGCCGACGACCGTCTACTTTGCTCTTCTCGCGAACCAGATACTTCTTGTCTTCAAGCTTACGAAGCAGGGGAGTTAAGGTTCCCGAGTCAAGCATGAGGCGCTCGCCAAGCTCGCTAACGCCGACGGTTTTTGTCTCCCACAAAACCATCATAGCGATGTATTGCGTGTAGGTGAGGTCAAACGGCGCCAGAAATGGTGTGTAGCGCCTCACCACCTCTTTAGCTGTCGCGTAGAGCGGAAAGCACAGTTGATTGTCGAGAAGCAGCATGTCCTCGAGGGACATACTGCTTTCGGGCGCGTCTTGCGGGGATGTGTCATTCACGGAAAGCTCGCTCTTATTCGACATTGGTCTCAACGAGGTCCTTAACGGCGGCTTCAACCTTTTTCATGTCGACCGTTGGTTCAAAGCGCGAGACAAGATTGCCCTTTCGGTCAATCAAAAACTTGGTGAAGTTCCACATGATGTAGGCCTTGTCGCCAAATTGTTTGTTGTTCTTATCCGAGAAAGGCTTGAGCAGAAGCGCTTTGGGGCTGTGGCCGAATCCCTTAAACGGCAGCGTGGTGGCAAGGCGAGAAAAGAGTGGATCTGCTGTCTCGCCGTTGACATCAATTTTCTTGAACTGTGGAAACTCAGTCCCGAATTTCATGGTGCAGAATTGATGAATTTCATCGTCAGATTCAGGAGCCTGGCCGGCAAATTGGTTGCACGGGAAGTCGAGAATCTCAAAGCCCTTGTCGCGAAACTCGGAATAAATCTTCTCCAGGTCCTCGTACTGCGGGGTGAAACCGCAGCCGGTCGCGGTGTTGACAACAAGCAGCACCTTTCCCTTATAGGAGGAAAGAGGAACGGACGTGCCCGTGCGGTCGGTAACAGACAAATCATATATGTTGGTGCTCATGGTGATCCTTTCGTAGTGAATCTCTTGTCTCCGTTAGTGGGGACAAGAGAAGTGTAGCGGTTTTCTCGCTTGTGCAAGAGATAAATTGTGCACAATTTAAATTTCCAGAATTCAGAATTCCAGAATCCAAAAAAGTGAAATTGAGTCTTGCATTGTGGCGAAAAACTTCGTATGGTCAAATACGCTATTTTGTTGCACTACTTCTTGTCGTGCAGTCTTGCGCGGGAAGGGAAGCATAAAGGATAAGGAGTTGCTATGAAGAAGAGAACTGGCTTTTGTATTGGCGCTGCTGGTGCGGCTCTTGCTGGCGTTGTCGCAGGTTTCGCGTCAAACGGAACGCTTCATAAGGCAGCGGTGAAGGCGACCGCCTGCGGTCTGCGTGTTTCTGATTGTGTCGCTGCGGAAACGCAAAATGTTGTCGATGAGGCTAACGACGTCGTTGCCGAAGCTCGTCGTGAGGCTAAGATTCAGGCAGCGGTTGACGCCCGCCTGGCTCAGCTGGAAGAAGGTATTCGCGAAGAGGTCATCAAGCAGATTGATACCGAAGGCGCTCAGGCATAACGCATGCGTTTTACCATTACAAATGAAATAGCCGGTCGCATCCGTATGCGGTGCGACCTTGGTTTCATTGATGAGGGAGAAGCTCGCGGTATCGCCTATGACCTTATGCGTTCGGGGCTGGTGCGGCATGCGGAAGTCCATCCCGCCAACTGCTCGTTGCTGGTGCGGTTCGACCCCGCGAAGCGCGCGGAGGTTCTGGCTTTTATAGCGGCCTTTGACCCGCTTAAACTTCCTCGCGAAGACGAAGCGGGCCTTGAAGACTTTTGCAATGCCATTGAGATGGCAAGCGAGAATAACCGCTTTCAGATGCAGCTGGTCTATGTCTTTATGCGCCGGTGGCTGTTCCGCTTCCTGCCACTTCCTTTGGTTATGCAGCGCGTTTGGGTGATGCTTCGCGCCGTTCCGTTTTTGAGAGCGGGCTGGCAGCGTCTTGTGCAGCGCGAGCTCAAGGTTGAACTTCTTGACGCGGCGGCCATTTCCGCATCCATCATGAGCGGTAATTGGGGAGAAGCAGGCCAAATCATGTTCCTGCTTAACCTGTCGGGCGTTATGGAAGATCATGTAGCCAGCCGCGCGCGTCTTGCGCTGCGCAACGGCTTGATTACCCGAGCCGATAACGTCTGGGTAGTTATTGACGGTCAGGACGTTCGCATCCCTATTGCATCCGTCACAAAAGGACAGATTCTGCATCTTAACGCGGGCAGTGTTTTGCCTGTTGATGGCAGTGTCGTGGAGGGTGAGGGCGAGCTTAACGAAGCGTCCATGACCGGAGAGTCCCGTCTTGTGCACAAGCATGAAGGTTCTACCGTTTATGCAGGTACAGCTCTTGAAGACGGTGATTTGAAGATTCGGGTTACCGCGCCTCCCGGCGTTTCTCGCATTGACGGTATCGTTGAGATGGTTGAGCAGTCGGCTCAGCTTAAAGCTGGAGCTCAGTCAAAGGCTGAACGTCTGTCTGACGCGCTGGTTCCCTATAACTTCGTGGCGTTCTTCGCTCTTCTCGCTATAACGCGCAACATCCAAAAGGCCATGACGGTGTTGATGGTCGATTATTCGTGCGCCATTAAGCTGTCGACGCCGGTTGCCGTGGGCAGCGCGATGGATGAGGCCGCCAAGTTTGGAATGACTGTCAAAGGCGGTAAATATCTCGAGAAGTTCGCCGCCGCCGATCTTATCGTTTTTGACAAAACGGGCACTCTGACCCGAGCCGTACCGCATGTTGAGGGTGTCATTAGCTTTGACGACCGCTCTGAAAACGAGCTTTTGAAGCTGGCTGCCTGTATTGAGGAGCACTTTCCGCACAGCATGGCTCGCGCGATTGTCTCCGAGGCCGAGCGCCGTGGCCTTGATCACCAAAAAGAGCTCCACGCTGAGGTCAAATATGTTGTGGCACATGGTATTCGCACGCAGGTCAACGGTAAGGAAGTCTGCATAGGCTCCTCGCACTTTCTGTTTGACGATGAGGGCGTGGTGTATCCGGACGGCGCACGTGAGCGCATTTACGCATCGGCGCCAACCGCGTCCATTATTTACATGGCGGAAGACGGAAAGCTGGTAGGCGCAATCTGCATCAGTGACCCGCTGCGCGAAGAGGCTGCTTCGGTCATCTCGCGGCTGCGTGCATTGGGCGTCAAGCGCTTTGTGATGTTGACAGGCGATTCCGAAAATGTCGCTGCAAATGTGGCGGCGCAGCTTGGCCTTGACGAATACATTTCGCGTGTGCTTCCGGAGGACAAGCGCTCTTACGTCGAGAAGTACCGGGCGGAAGGTTATACCGTCGCTATGGTCGGCGATGGCATCAACGACTCGCCAGCGCTGGCGGCATCGGACGTGTCGCTGGCAATGTCGGACGCAAGCGATATCGCGCGAGCCGTCGCGGACATTTCCATTCGCAATGCGTCGCTTGAATCGCTGGTTGTTATGCGCCTGCTTTCGCAGCGCGTGATGCAGCGCATTCATCGTGATTATCGAGCCATTGTCGCTTTGAACACGGGATTTATTGCCGGAGGCGTGACCGGGCTTATCACTACGACAACGGCGGCGTCGCTGCATAATGAGTTGACCTTTGCGGTGACGGTGGCTAATACGCGACCATTGTTGACAGGCGCTCTCACGTAAATGTACTTGCGTGTAGGTGCCATGCAGAGGCGAGAAGTACTTGCATGTAGGTGCACGCGAGGCGAGAAGTACTTGCATGTAGGTGTTTGCGCGAGGCGATTCCAAAAAAGTGCATGAGTTGTGATATGAAAACTCCTAAAAAAGGCATCAGTTGTGATAAATCCCCTAAAAATGCCATGAGTTGTGAAGTATTTTTATCACAACTGTGGCACTTTTTTGGAAATGCTAATAGACTTCTTATCCGGCCCCAGCGCCGAATGCTCAAAAGTTAAAAAAGACTCTAGGCAAATAGTTAAACATGGTTTACACTTTTCATGTTAACCGAGACTAACTCGCACGGTGAGCGCTGGCTGCGGCCTGTCTTCTAATCTGTGTAGTCTTGGTTTTCGAGTCTGTTTTATCCGACCGGAACTTGGACCCCTCTCCCCAAGCAACCGGTACCTCTCGGCGATGCCAGCTCCTACCTGGCTGGCGTCGCCACTTTGTGCGAAAGGAGCTTTGTGGACGTTACGCCTCTGTCAGATAGTTCTGATATGCACGCGCCATCGCATTGCGAGAAGCTCTTCTCGTCAGATTTTTGCCAAGAGTTCATAGGCGCTTTCGTGCGTTCCGCTGCCGGTGTTATTGCCGGAGTAAAACCTGCTGCCGTGTATTCATTTAAAATCACTTCCCGGTGTTCGTCATGTGTTTTGCGAGCATGCCCTGTGGCGCAGTATCGGTCGATGATGTGCGATTTTGCTTATGAAGTGGAGCTTTTTGGTATAAAAATTTTACCGATCAGTCCCGTGAGTACGAGGGTTCATTTTCTCGTATACCGAGCCGATCAGGTAGAGCGCATCATTTCAGATGTTCAGACGCAAGAGTTTTTGCGTGAGCGCGGTTTCATGCCGTCTTCCTGGCAGCGCGTCATAAGGGACTTCCGCGCGAGACTGACACGATATCACTGCGGCTTGTCACAGAAGTATCCGCATGAAATTGGGGTTATTCTCGGATATCCCCTTGAAGACGTTAAAGGTTTTATATCAGGAGGGCGCGAGACTTGCCGCGGTCCGTGGCGAGCTTACGGAAACGTGGAGGCTGCTCGCGTGCGCTTCAAAAGGCTTGCCACTGCTGAACAGGCTTTTCGCACAAGATTTTCTCAAGGAGAGTCACTTTTCGCATTACTTCAGTCTTCAGGCGATACCAATGTATCTGCTGCATAAGATGGAAATTCCCGAGCTTATGCGACTAAGCTTGGGCGAGGCCCGATAATTCGGGCAAAAGGAGGAAACATGAGTAAAGTTGCTGTTGTGTACTGGTCCCAGACCGGAAACACCGAGGCCATGGCTAATGAACTTGCTTCTGCCGCCGGAACCGAGGCCATTGAGGTTTCAACCTTCTCGCCGGATTCCGTAGCTGACTATGACGCCTTTGCGTTTGGCTGCCCTGCGATGGGCGACGAAGAGCTCGATCCCGATTTCGAGGAAATTTGGAACGACTGCGCTTCCAAATTTGACGGTAAGCCCGTTGCCCTTTTTGGTTCGTATGACTGGGGTACCGGTGACTGGATGGACACATGGCGCGAGAATGCCGAGGCAGCAGGCGTCAATGTTGTCGAGACGCTCATCTGCAACCTTGAGCCCGATGACGAGGCAATCACTGCGCTGCAGGCGCTTGGCGCGAAGCTTTCGGCCTAGCTCCGAGTCCCTCTGCTTGAAATTGACTTGGCGAGAAGAACCCGGAATTTCCGGGTTCTTCTTTGCGTAGGAGTACTATCGCAAGCTTTGCGCGTGCAGTAGGTATCCTCTGGCATATTCACTTGCAGAGAGGTGAAAGAAAGTTCACCATATATAACTAAGATACGCGTGCGGTGGACGGAAGCGACGTGCGGGAATGACGCGTGAGGCGCACGCAGTGTACGAGAACGGCGTGCAGTGCACACAAACGGTGTTGTGGTACACCAGAAGACGTGCGAAGCGCGCATACAAGAAGGGGAGCGGTGACTATGGATATCAATATCGTTATCGGCATCATTGTCGTGTTGATACTTGTTATTGCGGTACGCAGATTTGTAGGCGTTGCCTCGGGTAAAAAGGGCTGCTGCAGCGATGAAGGCACCGGCGTCTCAACCTGCAATACCGCAAAAGCCCCTGAGGTTGCGGCCCCGAAGGATCAGGACGAGTCCCATTATCCGTATGTAGCAACCTACGAAATCGGCGGAATGACGTGCGAGAACTGCGTTCGCCATGTGACTGCAGCGCTTGATTCCGTACCGGGAACTTGGGCGACAGTTACGCTTGCGGGCGGTCAGGCTCGCGTTCGTTCAAAGTCTCCGCTTGATGTTGACGCGTATAGGAAGGCCGTCGAATCCGCAGGCTATAGGCTTCTTGCGTAAACGCCACGGCGAATCTCCGCTGCTGCCGTGCCAAATCATTGCAGCAGCCGCACCGAATCATCACAACGGTCACAAAAACTCCGCACAGACTCGCTCAATCCTCCGCGTGAGCTTCGTACAAGCTCCGCGCCGACTTACACAAGCCCGATAAACTCCGCGTAAACCTCTGCAATCTTTCGCGCGGGGCCTGTGTAAAAACTTATAAAAGCGTGTAAAAGCTTTATGTGAAACCTCCGGGTTTTCATGCGTTTTTCGCGAGAAACACTTGCCGCTAGAGGTACTTTTCGCTATGCTTATGAACTGCATGCCCACAAGGACATGCACCGTATCTATTGGCCCCCGAGAGCATGTAAGTTTCCGTAGACGCCCACTAGGATTTGGCACTGCAGGCAGCGACCATGACGACCGGGGCCCCGTTTTGGAAGGGGTCCACCTTTGAGTGAGATTCAGAATTCGTCCATCTTTGCGCTGGATGACATCTCCGATGAGGAGATGAACAATCTCATCGACGGCACTGTCACCGATTTTAACGAGGGAGACCTTGTTAACGGCACCGTCGTCAAGATTGAACGCGATGAGGTCCTGCTTGACATCGGATATAAGTCCGAAGGAGTCATCCCTGCTCGTGAGCTTTCTATTCGCAAGGATGTCGAGCCCTCCGAGCTTGTTTCCATGGGCGAAGAGGTCGAGGCTCTTGTCCTTCAGAAAGAGGACAAAGAGGGCCGCTTGGTCCTTTCAAAGAAGCGTGCTGAGTACGAGCGCGCTTGGAAGGCCGTTGAAGAGAAGTTCAATGCTGGCGAGACTGTTGAGGGTGAAGTCATTGAGGTTGTTAAGGGCGGCTTGATCCTTGACATCGGTCTTCGCGGCTTCTTGCCCGCATCCCTTGTCGACCTTCGCCGCGTGAAGGATCTCAGCACCTTTATGGGCACACGCATTGAGGCACGCGTTATTGAGATGGATCGCAACCGCAACAACGTTGTTCTTTCCCGTCGTGTGGTTCTTGAAGAGGCTCGTAAGGCGGAGCGTCAGGACATCCTGGGCAAGCTCAAGGTTGGCATGAAGCTTCAGGGCACCGTTTCTTCCATCGTTGAGTTTGGCGCCTTCGTTGATTTGGGCGGCATTGACGGTCTGGTTCACATTTCCGAGCTTTCTTGGAATCACGTTAATCACCCGTCCGAGGTCGTTAAGGTCGGTCAGGAAGTTGAGGTTCAGGTTCTCGACGTTGACCTGAACCGTGAGCGCATCTCCCTTGGTCTCAAGCAGACAACCGAGGATCCGTGGCGCGTTCTCGTTTCCAAGTTCCCCGTTGACGCTATTGTTGAGGGCACCGTTACCAAGCTCGTTACCTTTGGCGCCTTTGTTGACCTCGGCGACGGTGTTGAGGGCCTTGTCCACATTTCCGAGATGGCAAAGCAGCACGTCACTGCTCCTTCTCAGGTATGCACTGTGGGCGACAAGGTACAGGTCAAGGTCATGGAGATTGATCTTGATCGCCGCCGCATTTCTCTGTCCATGAAAGCTGCTGCTGAGACGCTTGGCATTGACATTGACGTTAAGCCTCTTCCGGAAGAGGAGCGCGCCGCAGCTGAGGCTGCCGCCGCTGAAGCAGAGGCAGCCATTGAAGCGGACGAAGCCGCTGCTGAGGCAATGGAAGCCGAAGAAGCCGCGGATACGGAGACTGAGGCCACTGAGGCCGAGGCCGAGAAGAACGTCGAGGCTGAAGTGACTGAAGAGAGCGCTGAGTAAGCGTTTGGCGCAAGAGCTTCAAGTTTGGCGCAAGGGCTTCAAATAAGCTCAAATGCAGCGCAGCATCTGTTAGCACGAACGCTGTGGAAGCAGCTTTATAATGCGCATAGTAAGGGGCGGTTTCGACCGCCCCTTTTTTCATGTGAGATGTACATACTGAAACACAAAGCATGAAATACTGAAATACTGAAACACGAAATACTGAAACACTGTTAGGATTCTTAAGGACAGTCACAAAAGAAGGCGATAGGGGTCATATGGCACGCAATAATGAAACGCTGATAATCGTAGATGTTCAGTATGACTTTGTGGAAGGCGGCAGTCTTGCGGTCGAAGGTGGTACAGATCTTGCACGGCGACTGGCAGCTTTTGTCGATGCCGGCGCAAATGGAATCGCGCATATTGTTACCACGCAGGACTGGCATATTGATCCAGGTAGACATTTTGCCGATATGCCGGATTACGTTGATACGTGGCCCCGTCACTGTGTCGCCGATACGCATGGCGCAAAAATCGTGGAGCCACTCGCATCGTCAATACAGGCACATGGGAGAGACGCGTGTATCCATAAGGGTATGTATGAGGCGGCATACTCGGGCTTTGATGGCGTAGATGAAGCTACGGGCAGCTCGCTTGCTGAGACGCTCAAAAAACTTGGCGTAGATACCGTCTACATCAGCGGTATTGCCACTGATTATTGCGTTAAGGAAACTGCATTTGACGCGGTAAAAAATGGTTTCAAGACCTATCTCATGCAAGACTATACGGTGGGAATAAACCACGCCACTGTGGAGGCCCTCATCGACCATGAATTTAAGGACGCAGGCGTTCAAGTTTTACGCTGAGTTTTCAGGTCTCAGTTTGACGTTTTTGAAGTAGAGCTGTCAGAGTTGGCCGTTGCGCCTCCGCTGTTTGTTGAATCGGAGCCGGCAGTTCCCTGATTGGACGGTGATGTTTTCGAAGTATCACTTGTCGATTCGCTATCTGACGAAGATCCGGAATCCTTTTTCGAATCGGTTGAATTGCTGTCCGTGGATGATGTATCAGTGTTGTTCGAGTCTTTGTTAGACGTGCTCTTTGAAGTCTCTGAGTCGCTGGTGTCGGAAAACTCTTTGTCGGCTGTCGTGTCTTGAGTGTCATTTTTGTTTGAGTCGTCTGCCGAGGTGCCGGATTGCTCGCCTGCGTCGCTGCCGGAAGAAGAAACGATTGACGAAACGTGTATTTGAGGACCGATGCCCGTTCCTTGTGTAAAGACGTTGACGAGAAGTGCATATAGCAGTACCGCGACAATGGCAAAAAGTGCCGACACAATGGCTGCGCGTCGAGCAATTCTGACCTTATGGTTATGAGCCGCCTGCTGGCACAGACTATCCGGTGTCATACGACCATGATTTTCAGAGGCCGCAGCATATACTCTGCGAGCAGGGGAGTTGCTGCCGTCACCGTCATTGCTGCCGTTGCTACCATCGTTGTCGCTGTTGGCAAGACCACGCAACGTATATGCGGATTTCTTAAGAATATTCTGATAGATTTGAGACGCGATGCCAGATGCTGCTGCGCCGACAGCGACGCCAATGACGGAGCCTGCAATGCCTATGCGTGACGATAGAGCGAAAGCCGTTACGGCAGCCAAGGATGAAGCGATAACTTGGGCTAGGGACAAATCTTTCAAAAGTGAGGGGGATTCGTCAGAGCTGTCGGTTGCAGGGTTCTTCTCGGCAACGGAGCCTGTAAAATGGCGTGCAGCGCTCGAAGTGTCGCATGAGGTGTGATGAGGTTCTTGCACACTGTTGCGCTCACGATTAAAAGAAGTCATAGTATCTCCTCCCTACGCACTACAAGGAGCCCGGGTAAACGGGGGCGATGTAATCGTAGAGCACTTGATGTTACGCCGCTTCTCAAAGATGTCAACCGGCGCAGCCAGGATTAAATAATTTTCCAAAGCTTGATTACGGGGAATAATTTTCCCAGAATAGCGGTATCATTTAGTTGTATTGGTCGTCCGTCAAACGGAGGTTTTACTATGTTAGTAAGCGCAAAAGCTATGCTCCAAAGTGCTGAAAAGGGTCATTATGGCATCGGCGCATTCAACACTAACAACCTTGAGTGGGCAGCTGCCATTTTAGATGCGGCGGAGAAGACTCAGTCTCCTGTTATCATCCAGTGCACCGGCGGCGCGGCAAAGTGGCAAATCAGCTATCGCGTCGTTGCTGACCTTGTTCGTGACCTCGTAGAGGATATGAACATTACCGTTCCCGTTGCTATGCACCTTGACCATGGTTCCTATGAGGACGCATTCAAGGCGATTGAGGCAGGATTTACTTCCGTTATGTACGATGGCTCCCATGAGCCCGATTTTGAGACCAATCTCAAGCGCACCGAAGAAGTCATCAAGGCCGCGCACGCTAAGGGCATTTCTGTTGAGGCAGAGGTCGGTGGCATCGGTGGCACAGAAGATGGCGTGACTGCAAGGGGCGAGCTTGCCGATCCTGAAGAATGCGAGAAGATCGCCAATCTCGGCGTTGATTTCCTCGCATGCGGCATTGGCAATATTCACGGCATTTATCCTGCAAACTGGGAGGGCCTCTCCTTTGAGCAGCTCCAGAAGATTAAGGATAAGGTCGGCGATTTGCCGCTCGTTCTGCACGGAGGCTCGGGTATTCCTGTTGAGCAGGTGCAAAAGGCTATCACCATGGGTGTCTCCAAGATTAACGTCAATACCGATCTTCAGCTTGTCTTTGCTGATGCAACTAAGAAGTATGTTGAGGCTGGAAAGATTGAAGAGGGCAAGGGCTACGATCCGCGTAAGCTCCTGAAGCCTGGTCGTGAAGCTATTACTGCCCGCACAGAAGAACTCATCAAGCAGTTCGGCTCTGACGGCAAGGGTTGGAACTAGGCTGTATCGGTCTGGTGGCAACCACATCGTGCGTTGAGCGGGTTCTGATGTATTGAGTTTTAATCTGCTTCCCGGAAGAGACCCCGAACATCTACATGGTGTTCGGGGTCGTTTTATCGTGATTTGTTAGGCTTTTGAAAGAGTTTTTGTCTCGTTTTGCTTCGTGTGTTATTCAACCGTTACTGACTTCGCAAGATTTCTTGGCTTATCGACATCGCAGCCGCGGGCAAGAGCCACAGAGCGCGCAAAAAGCTGAAGAGGTACCGAGGCAATGATCGGTGAGAATGCGTCTCTGACTTTTGGCACGTAGATGATATAGTCAGCATGCTTCTTGATTTCCTGATCACCCTCGGTTGCAATGGCAATAATCATGGCGCCGCGTGCTCGGGATTCCTGGATATTGGAGATCATCTTGTCATAAACCGGAGAATTTGTTGCTACAGCAATGACAGGATAGCCTTCAGATAGAAGCGCAATAGGGCCGTGCTTCATTTCTCCGGCAGCGTATGCCTCGGCATGCAGGTAGCTGATCTCTTTGAGCTTGAGAGCTCCCTCATAGCAGATAGCGGCGCCCATACCGCGTCCAATAAACAGAGCGTCATTGGCGTCTTTGCAGGCCTGCGCCGCGACGTCGATAGCCTTCGTGTCACTGAGGACTTCTTCAACTTGCTCGGCGGTGTCTGCGAGCTCCTTAAAGAGCAGACGTATCTGCGCAACTGACAGCTTACCTTTTGCCTGCGCAAGCACCATGGCAAGAAGTGTCAGGCTGACAATCTGCCCCAAAAATGATTTGGTGGAAGCGACGGCAATTTCCTTGTTGGCCTTGGTGTAGATAACACCGTCAGACTCGCGTGCTACAGGACTGCCGATGACGTTGGTGATACCAAAGACCTTGGCGCCCTTGATGCGAGCATCGCGGATGGCAGCTAGGGTATCAGCGGTCTCGCCAGACTGAGATACAGCAACTACTAGCGTTGACGGAGTGATAATAGGATTGCGATAACGAAACTCGCTTGCGGCTTCAACTTCAACAGGTATGCGCGCCCAACCCTCGATAAGTTGGCGGGCGATAAGACCGGCGTGGTAGCTGGTGCCGCAAGCAATGATGTAGACGCGGTCGATTAAACGAAGTTGCTCCAGGGTCATGCCCAGCTCGTCAATGGAAAGCACGCCGTTAGTCAGGCGTCCCGCAAGCGTGTCGCGAATGACGCGCGGCTGCTCATGGATTTCCTTGAGCATAAAGTCGGGGTAGCCGCCCTTCTCGGCAACATCAACGTCCCAATCAACATGCATAATTTTAGGTTGAACGGGATTGCCTTCAGCGTCGGTATAGCTGATGCCGTCAGGCTCCATAATGGCAAACTCATTGTCGCCAAGGACAGCAACGTCTCGGGAGGCTTCAATGACCGCAATGATGTCGGATGCAACATAGCTGCCCTTCTCACCATGAGCAAGGACGATAGGGGAATCTTTGCGGGTAACCACAATGCGTCCGGGCTCTTGGGAGCATATAACGGCGAGGCCGTAGGTGCCTACAATCTGTGAGCATGCCTTGGCGACGGCGTTGCGAAGGTTGCCGTTGTAAGCTTCCTCCACAAGATGGGCTACGACTTCGGTATCCGTGTCGCTGCGGAATTTGTGTCCGCGTGATTCAAGTTGCTCGCGGAGCTCGGCGAAATTTTCGATAATGCCGTTGTGTACGACAGCGATTGTATTGTCGCAGGAGGTGTGAGGATGGGCGTTGCGCTCACTTGGAGCGCCGTGCGTTGCCCAACGAGTATGTCCGATGCCACAGGGGCTTTCATTATCGAGATACTTGACCGCTTCGGCAAGTCCCGCGACTTTTCCGACACGGTGTACTACGGTGAGTTCTTTGTCGGAAGCGTTTTGAAGTGCGATGCCGGCGGAATCATAGCCGCGATATTCCAGGCGCTCAAGACCCTGGATGAGAATGTTCTTTGCGCGCTGGTGACCAGTAAAGCCAACGATACCGCACATGTAAACTCCAATCATAAGCTCCTGAGCGTGAATATAGCTAAAGGAGCAATCTTTCATGCCAATGTTGTCTATTGTAGCGGTTTGGACAGCGATAGGTTTATGTGGTACTGAAAAACAGAGACCGGATGTGCATGGGATATGCATAGACATAAAGTAAGATACCGCTTACAAGTACTAGACCTACCGTTTACCGTAGTGCTTGTAAAAAATCATTAAAAATCTTCCTTTTAAATGCTAATTTTCAGAGTGAAATTAAGGGATGCGCTCTAATGAGCAAGGAGCTCAGTATATCTATAGGTTTTTGAGTGTACGCAGGAGATATGAGGGTGAAGCAACAAAGTACAAAAGATGTTGCCATCAACAATCGGCGTATTGTTGTTCAAACCATTCTGGATAATGGCTCTCTGTCCCGCGTTGAGCTTGCTGAGAAAACAGGACTTTCGCCGAGTACCGTGACGCGGGTTATAGCTGCACTTATGACACGCGGTGTTATTGCAGAGGATACTAACCACATACGGACGGTCGGAAGAAGCCGCATACCACTTGTTATCAATGCAAGTTTTGGGAGTCTAGGAGTTCTTTCAATCAACTCAGACAAGGCAACGCTTTTTGAGTTTGATATGGGGCTCAATCAGCTTTCTAAAACAACCTTTGAGCTTGAAGTTTTCGATGCAATGTCAGTTTCCACTGCAACCCTGAAGCAGCTGAGGGTTTCAAGTGCAGGGCGTTCTTTAGCCCCACTTCGTGCTTTCGGTATCCTTTTTGGAGATACGTTCGATAACTCTTCAGAAAACAGTTGTGATAAATCTTTTGGCGAACCTTCTGCAATATCTTTTGATAAAGCTCAGCTTGTCAAACTCATTTCATCCCACTTGGACGTGCCCGTTATTGAGGAAGAAGGCAATGCAGGAATTGAGCAAATGATACGTACCAATGCGACGGCTGCAACTCAAGATGACCAGGCTCCTCTTAATCATGCTGTGGTCAGCTTTGGATCAAGAATTTTACTAACCATTACGCAAGACGGTGAACCTGTTACTTTTAAAGATGGGATTCAGACTGATATAACCAGCCAGGTATTCGGGACTGGAGAGACTCAGGCAAAGGTAATCGAGCATCTTTCGCAGTCTCTAGCTCTTCTCGCTACGCTTTTTAATATCTGCGCAGTATATCTTCTGTATAGGGATGAGCGGCAGGAAACCTTTAAAGTGATTAAGAATTTTATTTCTTCGATACAGGGTTCGACAGGAAAGAAGACATATCCCAGTCTTGTGCCAATGGCGGTTTCCGATATTGATAACGTTTTTTTAATGGTGAGTCAGCTGCGTCAAAGCGCGTTGTATTACGACATTCTGTCAACTCAGGATGTGTATTAGGAAAAGGCTGACGCCTAAGAGAAGGAGTTTGCATGATTACGCTTGTTCGTTGCGATGACCGACTGATTCATGGGCAGACTATGACGGTGGTTGTTAAGATCAATCACATTCAAGACATTATTGTGGTTGATAATCTTACTGCCAGCAATTCGATATTGAAGGCGGTTTTCAAAACAGCGGTCCCCGCCAACATGAAGGCGGGCGTGTATACCGTCGACGAAGCTGTACCAAAGATCGAGGCAGCTCTTGCTAATGATGTTCCGACGCTCGTGCTTATGAAGACCCCCGTTACCTATCGCGACTTATTGGAGAAAGTTCCCGAGCTTCCGCTTGAACTTAATGTGGGACCTGTCTCCAAGCGGAAGGGTACAACTGAGGTGCATCCGGCTGCGCACCTGCTTCCTGATGAAGCACAGGCCATCAAGGATGTGGTTGCAAAGGGCGCGCACGTTTATTTCCAGCAGATTCCTTCTCAGCCAGTGGTTGAGTGGAACGATGTTAAAGACCGCTTTTAGCGGATGTAGGAGAAAGGATCGTTATGAGTATCATTCAGGCGCTACTCCTTGCTCTTTTTGGATGGATGGGCTCCATCTATTCGCCGGTGCTTATCGGTGGGCTAGGAGGCTGGTACACCATTGGTCGCCCGTTGGTATCAGGCTTCATTATCGGTGCAATTTTGGGCGATATCCCCACAGGTATTATCATGGGTGCAGCTATTCAGATGCTCTATATTGGCCTTGTTACTCCCGGTGGTACGATGCCGGCTGATGTCAACTTTGCCGCATGGATTGGCATTCCGCTTGCAATGGTTGCAGGCGCCGGAAAGGAATATGCTCTTGCCCTAGCGGTGCCTCTGAGCTCTCTTGGTGTTCTTGCAGTATATGGTCTTTGTGCTATTAACCTTTTCTTTGTTCATCGGCAAGACGCTCTCATCGAGGCAGGAGATCTCAAGGGAGCTGCGATGATTCCTGTTGTTGGACAGGTTACCAACTTTGTTCTGCGTTTCTTCCCAATTTTCCTCATTAACTATTTTGGTGCCGATCTTATTGCTCAGCTTGTAGGTATGATGCCTGAGCAAGTCACTGCTATCCTCCAGATCTTTGCCAACATGTTACCACTCGTGGGCTTCATGCTGTTGATGCGTATGATTTGCAAAAAAGATCTCGATCTTATCTTCTTTGCAATCGGTTTTGTACTTGTGTCAGTGTTACAGCTTGGCATGGTGCCGATTGTTATTCTCGCTCTTGGCGTTGCTTATCTTGAATACAAGGGAAACGCAGCGGCGCAGGCTGTTAAGGATGGTGAATAAACATGGCTGATAACATGATTGACGAGAAAATCACTGAAACTCAGGGTAAATTGAGTAAAGCTGCTATCAGGCGCGCATATATGGACTGGATGTTTTTCAATCTTTCAGTTCAGAACTTTGAAAGGATGGAAGGACCAGCCATCATCAAGATGCTTGCCGATGTAGGAGATGACCTGTACCCCGGGGACAAAGAAGCGCAAAAGGAGATGTTGGAGCGCCACGAAGTCTTCTTTAATACCGAACCGTTTTTAGGTGCTATCGTTCCGGGTATTGTGCTTGGCATGGAAAAGTCCAAGGCTGAAGGTAATGATGAAGTTTCTGCTGAGTTTATAAATGCTATCAAAACGGCGCTTATGGGACCGTTTGCCGGAATCGGCGATTCGCTGCTTCCCGGTACGCTCATTCCGATTCTGCTGAGCATTGCGCTTGGCATGTGTCAGCATGGCGAGGTTATCGGTCCTCTCTTCTATATCGTGACCTTTTTAGCCATAATGATTCCTTTGACCTGGTTCCTCTTTTCCTACGGCGTTAAGGCTGGCGCAAATGCGGCTGAGTTGGTGCTTTCGGGCGGAGTCAAGGATATCGTGACACGTGCCGCAGAAACAGTGGGACTCATTGTGGTTGGCGCCATTACGGCGCTCTATGCTAAGTTCAACATTGGTCTTGTGTATACCAGTGGCGATTTGCAAGTAAATCTTGCCGCTATCTTCAATTCCATTTTGCCGGGCTTGCCAGTACTTCTCTTTGCGTTCTTTACCTATTGGCTTATGGTGAAAAAGAGTTGGTCAGCAGGCAAGACGATGCTCCTGTTTCTTGCCATAGCTATCGTCGGTTACTTTACTACCATTCTTGCTGTATAAGTTGTTGGAAGTTGGAAAAGAGTTTCTGTGACAGTATTTGCTCCAAAAAGCAGCACCTCGGTTGAGGTGCTGCTTACATCTGATGAATATCTTCACTTTCTGGCTCATAGAGCTGAAAGTGAGAAGAGTGTACGTGGCATACGGCTTTTCTTTTACATTGCCCCGCCGTGTCTGTTGGTAAGCCTTCTCTTTTTCTTCAATGCATCTAAAAATACCTGGATTGTCCTATCGGTATTACTGATTTGCGTCATGTGGATCATGGTGGTCGCAAAGTCTTTATGGTCTTACATCATGTACCAAACAATTTGTAAAGCGCAAAAGGATACGCCGGTTGTTCAAGCGGTGTATCCGGTCATATATACCATTCAGGACAATGGACTTCTCGTTACAGAGAAAACAGCAGAAAGGAAGAAACGACACCTAGTTCCCTATGGTGAATTCACTTGTTTCAGTTCATATCCTGACATGTTCATATTCCAACGAGGCGATGAGGCGCTTATTGTTCCGCTTCATGCGTTTTCTAACAAAGATGCTGCAAGGGCTTTTCATAAGGAGTTATATGATAAAGTCACACACGCGCGTCTGTCTTGAAGCCTACACAGAGCGGCGCAAAAACGCTACATATCCTCGATAGGCTTCGTAGAGATCCGCCTTGCTTGCGATTTCCCAAGGAGCGTGCATGGAAAGTACCGGAACACCGCAGTCAATGACCTGCATGCCGTAGCGGGCAAGCATATAGGCGATGGTTCCGCCGCCGCCTGCGTCAACGCGACCCAGCTCAGCAGTCTGCCACGCAATGCCGGCTCCGTCCATGATTTGGCGAATCAGCGCGATATATTCGGCATCTGCATCGTTTGAGTTGCCCTTGCCGCCGCTGCCTGTGTACTTGTTGAATGCAAGGCCGTGACCCATAAACGCCGAGTTCTTTGCTTCAAAGCTGTTTGGGAAATTAGGATCGAATGCGGCGGATACATCGCTTGAAAGCATGCGGGAGTTTTCGAGGCATCTCCGGAGTGCCAGGCTGCCGCCTTCGCCTGCGAGCTCTAGGACCTCAGCAATCGTATTTTCAAAGAAACGGCTGGTCATACCCGTTGCGCCGCGCGATCCGATTTCTTCTTTGTCGGCAAGCACGGTAACGGCAGCGCGCTCGGTTGTTCCCGAGTCAAGTTGAGCGATGAGCGACGGATAAGCGCAGGAGCGATCGTCATGGCCATAACCTAGAATCATTGAGCGGTCAAAGCCCATGTCGCGCGCGGCGCCTGCGGGAACGATTTCAAGTTCGGCCGAAAGGAAATCTTCTTCCTCAATGCCGTAGGTGTCTTTGAGCAGTGAGAGTATAGAGGCTTTAACAGCCTCTTGTGCAGAGGGTCTATCGGCTTTGCACGCGCTGTCAGTAGAGGCGTTATGGGCACCTGCGCCAGCACCGCCGCCGTCAGTTTCACGGCTCTTCTCGTCAAGAACAAGAGGGCGGTTGCCGACAATCAAATCGAGCATTTCTCCTTCGATAACGTCGGAAGCCTTCTTGCCGAGTTGCTCACGGCTTAGATGGATAAGCAGGTCAGAGATGCAAAAAACAGGGTCTTCGTCGTCTTCGCCAACTGTGACAGTGATGGTTGAACCGTCTTTCAGAGCAACGACACCGTGAATGGCCAAGGGAATGGTAACCCACTGATACTTCTTTACGCCGCCGTAGTAATGCGTGTCGAGCGTTGCGATTTCGCTGCGCTCCTCCAGAGGATTTTGCTTGACGTCGAGTCGTGGCGAATCAATATGAGCTCCGAGAATATTGAGGCCGCTCTGAAGCGGCTGTGTCCCTAGTTGTATAAAGATGACGGATTTACCGCGAATGTCGGCGTAGACCTTATCACCGGGTTTGAGTTTTTGGTCGGCTGCTATGGCATCAGAAAGGCGAATGTAGCCAGCCTCTTCGGCAAGACGGATAGCCGCTGCGGCGCACTCGCGTTCGGTTTTGTTGTCGGAGATGAACGCCTTGTATCCTTCACTGAAGTAGTGCAGCTCGTCAAGCTGTTCTGGTGAGTAAGACTTCCATGCGCTAGGGCGTTCCATAGATTCTCCTTGCATTGGCGTTGATATATCAAAATCTAGTCAAGCATAGTGGTTTTTAAGAGACCCTTCAATTTCATAGTTTGTTACCGGGTTATTTCGCACGACTCGCTTTCGCAAACGAAGTCCGCGCGCTTTTGTATAGTAATCAGGCCCCAGCAGGGTAGCCTATCAACGTCGATTATGAAAGAGGTGCGCAATGCTGGACAATTCTGTAAGCCGTCGTGAGTTCTTGAAGGCATCCGCTATGACAGCAGCAGGTGGTGGCGCATCTATGATGCTTGCTGCATGCGGCGGTGGTGAAGGCGAGAAGAGCGGCGGCAGTGATAAAAAGAAGATTCTGCGCTTTGGTTCCACCAACTCCAAGCAGGGGCTGGATATGCAGCGTGCGAACAACTCACAATCAGCAGCCGTGGCCGATTCTATCTGTGAGGGTCTCTTGCGCTGGACCGAGGAAAACGAACTCGTGCCCTGCCTTGCGAAGACGGTTCCTTCCTTTGAGCCCGATGGCATTACGCTAAACGTTGAGCTCAAAAGCGGCGTGAAGTTTCACGACGGTACTGAACTTAAGGCAACGGATGTCAAATACACCTTTGAGCGTATGTTCAGGCCCGAAACAGGAGCGCTTTCCACCAGTTTCTTTTCTGGTATCAAAGGCGCTCAGGAGATGCTCGCGGGAACCGCTACAGAGCTTGAAGGTCTGAGTATCAAAGACGATACGCATCTTACCTTTACGCTTACTGCACCAAATATGGCTTTTATCAGTGTGCTTGGCATCTCGTATGCCTGCATTTATCCGGAAGCGGCTTGTGAGGCGGCCGGCAAGAACTGGGGCACCGGTACAAATCTTGTCGGTACCGGCAAGTATCGGCTTGCTGAAAACGATGACACTACGGCCGTCAAGCTCACACGGTTCGATGACTATCATGATGGTGCGCCCGCGCTTGATGAAATTCGCATTACGTATTATGACGATGACAACACAAAGCTGTTGGCGTACAAAAACGGGGACCTCGACTGGTGCGATTTGCCGGCGGCCCTCTTTAAGCAATACTCCGGTGACGCGGATCTCAAAGACCAGATCACCAGCTATCCGACGCTTGGTGTGAATTTTATCAATCTGAATCTCAAGGAAGACAACGGCCTTACTGACGTAAGGGTTCGTCAGGCCCTTTCATATGCGATTAACCGTCAGGAGCTCGTGGACACCTTCGCCAATGGCAATGGCATTGCCTGTTCCGGATGGCTGCCGCAGCAAATTCCCGGTTTCGATGTGAATGCGCCGGTCTTTGCCTATGATGTTGACAAGGCTAAGGCCCTTCTCGCTGAGGCGGGAGTTTCCGACCTCAAACTGACCGGCAAGGTTCGAAAATCAAGCGAGAAACTCCTCATTGCCGTGCAAGACTACTGGCAAAAGGCAGGCGTGACGCTTGACGTGCAGGTAGAAGATAACGCCGTGTGGAACCAGGATTGGGCGAACGGCAATCTTCAGATAACGACGCTGGGCTGGTACGCGCTCTTTGCCGATGGCTCTCAGCATCTGGATACCTATTTCTCCAGCAAGAATGCGGTAAAGAAATCATCGTTTTATAACAACGCTGACTTTGACAAGTATCTGGAGGATGCTCGCAAGGAAACGGACAAGGATAAACGCGCGGAGGATTATAAGGCCGCGGATAATTTGCTGACCCGCACCGAGTATGCGACTCTTCCGCTGTTTTGGCCAAAGAACTCTTTTGTGGCAAAGAGCTACGTCAAAGGTGCTAAAGTAGGAAACCTGATTTACCACTTCTTCGACCTTGATATTGATACGTCTGACGCTGAATACAAAGTACCTGAAGACTAATCGATATCCTATGTTTGAGCCGGCGGCGGCGTACGCTTTTCGCGCGCGCCGTCCGCTTTAAGGCCAGGAGAGGAGCACTGGTGAGATCGTTTCTCATCAAACGAATCTTTCAGGCGGTGGGAGTTGTTATCTGCATCTCCGCGCTGACCTTTTTCATTTTGAATGTGGTTCCGGGAGATCCGGTCCGCGTTATGATGGGTGATATGGCTGACGAGCAAACCGTCCAGCAGGTACGTCATACCATGGGGCTCGATAGGCCCGTGCCGGAGCAATACGCGCACTGGTTTGGCAATATCCTGCACGGCGATTTTGGCACATCGTACACGCAGAAAAAATCCGTCATCGCGCTTATGAGCAAGGCGCTTACGGTAACGCTGCAGCTGGCGGCTTTTGCCTATGTGTTTGCGGTGGTGTTTGGTCTGCTGATGGGCATTATCGCTGCTGTCAATCATGGAAAATGGCTGGACCGTACGCTTATGTCACTGGCGGTCTTTGGCATCTCGGCTCCGGTGTTTTGGGTGGCTATCGTGCTTCAGATTGTGTTCGCGCTGAATCTGAAATGGTTTCCGCTATCTGGCGTCAAGACGTCTGCCGCGTATGTACTGCCGATTATCGCGCTGGGTACCCGCTATGCTGCAAGCATTGCTCGC
The DNA here is from genome assembly GCF_000411555.1 of Atopobium sp. oral taxon 199 str. F0494. Lineage (GTDB taxonomy): Bacteria > Actinomycetota > Coriobacteriia > Coriobacteriales > Atopobiaceae > Lancefieldella. The sequence continues at coordinate 124,138 of NZ_KE150486.1, forward strand.
GTTACGCGCACGAGCATGTTGGACGTACTCAACCAAGATTACATACGAACCGCTGAGGCAAAAGGTCTTTCCCGCTGGTCAATCATTATCAAGCACGGTTTGCGCAACGCCTTGATTCCCATCATTACCATCGCGGGAACGCAGCTGGGAGACATTCTTACGGGATCAATTCTGATTGAGTCCATTTTTGCCATGCCCGGCATGGGTAAGCTTCTACTTGATGCAATTAACGCGCGTGACCTGCCGCTCATTGAAGGAAGCGTCATGTACATCGCGGTCATCTGCGTGGCAATCTATCTTGTGGTGGATATCCTGTACGCAGTTGTCGACCCGCGTATTCGGCTCGGAGGGGAGGCGTCGGAGTAATGGCGATATTTACCGGAGACAATAACAGCAAGAGCGTCCAAAAAGCGGAGCGCATTGCCGCCGACGCCATGCAGGCTCAGCAAGCCGAAACCGTCCGCACCGGCAAGACTCGGGCAACCAGCTATTGGGCGGTAAGTTGGAACATTTTCAAGCGCAATCGTTTGGGCGTGTTCTGCCTCGGTATCGTGGGTATTTTGGTGCTGGTGGCGCTTCTCGCGCCGGTGCTTGCGCCCTATGACTTCAAGACGCAGGAGCTCTCCAATATGCTGGCGGCTCCAGGTGCGGCGCACCCCTTTGGCACCGATGAGTTTGGCCGTGACATTTTGTCGCGCGTCATTTACGGTTGCCAGATTTCGCTTTCCGTAGGCGTTGTTTCGCAGCTGATAGCCCTGTTGATTGGGTTTACCGCCGGTGTTGTGGCCGGCTATTACGGCGGCCGCGTTGATGCGGTTATCTCCTTTGTTATTCAGGTCTTCTCTAGCTTCCCGTTCTTGCTGTTTGCCATTCTCATCATGTTTGTGATGGGACCAGGTCTCATTAACCTTTATGTGGCGCTTGGCCTTTTGATGTGGACAACTACAGCGCGGCTGATTCGTGGCGATGTCATGCGGCTCAAAAATTCCGAGTACATTCAGTCATGCGTTTTATCCGGTGGCAACGACCTGCGCATTATTTTGCGCCACCTGCTTCCTAACTGCGTGTCGACGCTGATTGTGGTTTCGACGCTCGGCATCCCAAGCGCCATTCTGTCTGAGGCCTCCCTTTCGTTTTTGGGTCTTGGCGTGCAGCCGCCGACGGCAAGTTGGGGGCAGATGATTTCGGCCTCACAGCCCTACATCCAAAGCAACCCAACGTACAGTATTATCCCGGGTATTGCCATTATCATTACTGTTATGGCGTTCAACCTGCTCGGCGATGCCCTGCGCGACGCGCTTGACCCGAAGATGCGCTCGTAGGGGAGGGACACCATGGAAAACACTACCAAAATCGCTGACTTTTGCAGCCTTAAAGAGCGTGAACTTGCCAAAAAGACAGCGCGTGAGCAGCGAGAAGAACAGCGCAACAGAGACGTTCTTCTCGACGTCAGTCACTTGGACGTTACGCTGTTTACCGAAGATGGAATGCTGCCCGCCGTTGACGACCTTTCGTTCAGTATGCGTCGCGGTGAAACGCTGGCTGTGGTGGGTGAGTCGGGCTGCGGCAAATCGATGACTGCGCTTTCGGTGATGGGACTTCTGCCTCAGCCGCCGGCAAAGATCACGGGCGGCAGTATCGTTTTTGAAGGCATTGACCTAGCTGGGCTTTCGCGTGACGGCATGCGACCTTTCCGCGGGAACCGCATTGGCATGATTTTTCAGGAGCCCATGACCTCGCTTAATCCTGTTATGAAAGCGGGAGATCAGATCCGCGAGGGTATCTTGGTACACAATCCCAAAATGGGAAAGAAGGAGGCGGGAGCCCGCGCGCTCGACATGATTAGGCTTGTGGGTATTCCCGCGCCCGAGAAGGTCTTTGGCAGCTATCCGCATGAGTTGTCCGGCGGTATGCGGCAGCGCGTCATGATTGCCATGGCTCTGGCGTGCCAGCCATCGCTTCTGATTTGCGATGAGCCTACGACTGCGCTCGACGTGACCGTACAAGCTCAAATCCTGCAGATTATTGACCGCATGAAATCTGAGATGGGTACGGCGATTATGCTCATCACGCATGACATGGGTGTCGTATCCGAGATGGCCGACTGGGTCCTTGTTATGTATGCGGGCCACCGTGTTGAATATGCGCAGGCGGCGGAGCTCTTTACGAATCCCTTACATCCCTACGCCCAGGGTCTTATCGCGTCCATTCCGTCGTTTGATGAGCGCTCTGAGGAACTGTACGCCATTCCCGGTAACGTGCCGATGCTTTCCGCGATGCCGACGGGTTGTCCGTTTCATCCGCGCTGTCCGTTTGCGAAAGATATCTGCCGCGAGAAGCGTCCGCAGTCGGAGCCGGTTGAGGGAAACGAGTGTCACACCGTCTCATGTTGGAAGTATCGTAAGGAGTGGGGTGAATAATGGCCGACAGCTTGCAAAAAAACAATGATTCAGCCGATGTGGTGCTGAGCGTTGCACATCTGGTCAAACACTATCCTATCAAGTCGGGTGTGTTCAGCCGTTCGAGCGCTGTTATTCACGCCGTTGAGGACGTTTCGTTTGAGCTGCACCGGGGCGAGACGCTTGCTATTGTCGGGGAGTCCGGCTGCGGCAAGTCTACAACCGGCAAGTGCGTGCTTCGTTTGACTGAGCCTACCTCAGGCAAAGTGATGCTTGATGGAGTGGACTTTACCAGCCTCAAGGGTTCCGCGCTGAAAGACGCCCGGCAGAAGATGAAACTCATTTTTCAGGACCCGTACAGCTCCTTGAACCCTCGCATGACGGTCATGGATATCATCGGCGAGCCGATAGATATTGCACAAGCATATCCGACCCGCGCCGAGCGTAACGCCCGCATTGAAGAGGTTATGCAGGAAGTGGGACTTGACCTTGCCTTCAAGTACCGCTATCCGCACGAGTTCTCCGGTGGCCAGCGTCAGCGTATTGGTATCGCCCGCGCTATTGTGCTTGAGCCTGAGATTGTCGTATGTGATGAGCCCGTATCAGCCTTAGACGTTTCTGTGCAGGCAAAAGTAATCAACTTGCTTGAGCAGCTTCAGTGCGAACACGGGCTGTCGTATATCTTCATCAGCCACGACCTTTCCGTGGTTCGCCACATTGCCGATACCGTTATGGTGATGTATCTGGGCCATGAGATGGAGTTTGCGTCTAAGTCAGAGCTGTTCGAAGATCCGCTGCACCCGTATACCCAGGCTCTTCTCGACGTCATTCCGCGCATTCGTCATGAGCATATCCAGGACAAAAAGATTCTGCAAGGAGATGTTCCTAGTCCGGCCGATCCGCCCTCGGGATGCGTATTCCATACGCGCTGTCCCAAGGCTATGAAGGTCTGCTCAAAGCGGAGGCCCGAGCTGTTGGAACCAAAATCGGGCCATGTGTGTGCGTGCCATTTGTATGACGAGAGCCTGAGCGCTGAGGAGCGTAAGCCGCTATAGCGGAGGCGTTGTGTGTGATTCCCACATAATCTAAACACATTTCTAAAAAATAGTACATTTGTACTGGTAACCCTGCTTCTTGTATGGAGAAGCAGGGTTTTCTACTAGATATTGTGGTTACAGGACGAAATTTCATACAAGCGACATCCTCCCAGCTAAAAGTGGAGAAAATATTTTGTGGGGCAAAGTGTTTTCTAGTGTTTAAAAGTGTTGAATTGAGCTATATTTATCTCACGTTCGAATGGCGAATGAGCGTTATGCCGACGACCGCCGCGCACATACACCCTAAACACACTACGCGCGGCACACTCGGCAGACGCGACTACACGATCCGGCATCGGTCTTGCGGCCCAAAGGACCCAAGACGTTGAAGCTCAAGGCTTCGAGACGATACGAAAGGAGGAGGACATGCTCACTGGTCAGTATCAGCGCTCATTGGACTCCAAGATTCGTGTCACGCTTCCGGCAACTCAGCGCAAAGAGCTGGGCGATTCTGTCGTTCTCATTCGCCGCAAGGACGCGCTTCACGGCTACGCGCCTGAAGCCTACGAGGCGTTTGTTGCGTCCATTCCTATGGAAGGTAAGGATCCCCGTCAGGTGGATAAGGCTTTGCGGTCTCTCAATGCCCGTGCGACGACGGTCGATATCGACTCGGCCGGCCGCGTGGCTCTGGGCAAGATCGACGAATCCGATCCGACTGCCCGCGGGGATCTTGATCTCAAGCGCGACGTCACTATCGTTGGCAACGGTGACCACATTGAGATTTGGGACACCGAGAAGTGGGACGACTACTTCAATGCCGATAGCGGTGTCGACGCTCTTGAGAATCTCATCTTCGGCTCGTAGGGCAAAGGCGAGAAGAACGTGGAACGTAGCAACTTGACAGTTGAATATCGGCACCAACCTGTGATGCTCGCCGAAGTGCTTCGAGAACTTAATCCCAAGCCGGGCGAAATCGTATGCGACTGCACGCTGGGCGGAGCTGGGCACACCATTGAACTTGCAAAGCGTATCGTGCCCGACGGCCTTTCCATTGGCATTGATCAGGATGCTATGGCGCACGAGGCCGCAGCCGCCCGCATGGCGCGCGAAGTTCCTGACGCGGAGTTTCTGCCGCTCAAGGGCAACTTCGGGGACCTTGACGAACTTCTCGTCAAGGCGGAAGTTCCCGGCGTGGACTGCTTCCTTTTTGACATCGGCGTGTCGTCACCGCAGCTTGATATCCCAGAAAGGGGCTTTTCGTACCGCGAAGACGCCCCGTTGGATATGAGAATGGATCCGGGGAAACACACTCCAACCGCGCAAGAGGTCATCAACACCTATACCGAAGCCGACCTCACCCGTATCCTTCGCGTTTTTGGCGACGAGAAGTTTGCGCCGCGCATCGCGCGCAGCATTGTGGAAGCGCGCAAGAAGGCTCCTATCGAGACGACCTTGCAACTTGTGGAGGTTATCAAGGAAGGAATTCCCGCGGCGGCCCGTCGTCATGGCGGACATCCCGCCCGTAAGACCTTTCAGGCGCTGCGTATCGAGGTCAATCATGAACTTGACGTGCTTGAGCGCGGTCTTCGTTCTGCGATTGCATGGGCAAATCCCAAGGGCAGAATCTGCGTGATTTCGTATCACTCGCTTGAAGATCGCATTGTCAAGCATGTTTTTTCCGAGCTCAGCCAGGGTTGTATCTGTCCGCCTGACCTTCCGGTCTGCGTGTGCGGACAAGTGTCGATAGTCGATGTGAAGACCAAAAAACCTCTGACGGCCACGCCGGAAGAGATTGCGAAAAACCCACGGGCGCGAAGCGCGCTCATGCGCGTAGCGGTAAAACGCGACGCGAACATATGAAAGAAGAGCAGGGAAGCCTGCGCACCGGGTGAAAGCCCACGAGAGGATTGAACAACATGGCACGCTATGCATCAGAGGCGATTGACATGACCGCAGAAGAGAGGGCCTACGAGCGCCGTCAGACATCTGCTCGTCCCTCATTTGAAGTGGTTACCGGCGGTGGCCTTGATGCCCATGCGCGCCGTGGCGTGTCCTCTCAATTTGTCTCTGCCGTTGTGATGGCGGTTCTCGCGTTTGCACTTGTTTTCGCTGTGGGCGTGGGACGTGTGGCAATCTCCACAATGACCGTCTCAAAACTCCAAGCGAACAATGAGACGCGTGTGACGATGCGTCAGATGACAACGGAAAACGACAACCTTCGCATCTCTCGCTCCCTTCTCTCCAGCAATACTCGAATCGAGAAAATCGCGACGCAGAACTATGGCATGAAACTTTCTGAGAACCGTGCGGTCCTGAACCTCAACGGCTCTCCGCAGGCGTAAACTATATGCTGTGAGTACTACGACGAGAAATAACAACCGCCGCAGGCGGAGGAATGCTCCGGAGGCCTCGTATGACGAGGCCTCTCGTGTGCGTTATCGCACCCGCGCGGGCGTTGTCGGCAACGCGGCAAGCGACGATACTCTTTTTGGGCGCCGCTTTACCGTGCTTTTTGCCATCATGGGTTTTATCGCCGTCGTTATTTTGGGATTTCTCTTCTTCTACCAGGTCATCAATCAAAAAAGCCTTGCAAAAGGCGCTGAAGAAAATCGAACGAACGTTATAACGCTTCACGCCAAGCGCGGCACCATCTATGACAGAAACGGCAACGTCCTTGCTATGAGCGTTGACTGCAAAGATATCTATTGCAATCCGAAGGAGATTAAAGACCCCTCCGGCGTAGCGCAGGTGCTTGCGGACAACCTCGGCGGAAAACCGGGCGACTATCTTGACGCTCTCAAGCAAGATACTACCTTCGCCTACGTTAAGCGTCAGGCGGACAAAGACGCGGCGGCGAAGGTCAAAGCCGCGCTTGAGGAAAAGAAGCTTGCCGGCGTGTACTACGTTGACAACACCAAGCGTGTGTATCCGTATGGAAACGTTGGTGTCCAAATCCTGGGCTATGTCGGCAGCGAGGGCAAGGGGATATCTGGTCTCGAATACTATTACGACAAAGAGCTTTCCGGCAAAGATGGCGAGATGATTATGGAGGCGGGTCTTGGTGGCACGCCTATCGCCGGGGGATCTTCTCAGGTAACTGAAGCACAAAACGGCAAGGATATTGTACTGTCGCTTGACATCGCCTTGCAGCAGGAAGCGGAAAAACAGCTCACGCAGGCAGTCAAGGACAATGAAGCCAAAGACGGCGGCTCTCTTCTCGCCATGAACCCCAAAAACGGCGAAATTTACGCGGCATGTTCGTATCCGCTACCGGACTTCTCGGGCAAAACTGAGCTTGACCCTGATTCACTGACGTTTAAGCTGGTGTCCAATTCCTACGAGCCCGGTTCGGTCTTTAAGGTTGTAACCACGGCTATTGGCATGCAAAACAACCTCTTTGGGCCCAATTCCACCTTTACTGTTCCGCTTACCATCGACGTGGGTGGCCATACCGTTGAAGACGATGACTGGCGCGGCAGCGCCATGGACATGACGGTCACCGAAATGATGCGCCGTTCTTCCAATGTTGGCATGGCAACCCTTGAGACTCAAATCATCGGTGATGAACGCTTTGCTCAAGGCGTTGAGAACCTCGGCATCGGCCACGCGACCGGCATTGATTTTCCCGGAGAAGCGGACGGCATTGTGAAACCGATTGACAAATATGAGTCGTATACGGGCGGCAACATGTCGTTTGGGCAGGGGCTTGCCATCCCGCTCATTCAGGTCACGCGCGTCTACGCGGCCGTCGCCAACGGTGGAAATCTGGTAACGCCCCACTTTGCTACCTCCATGGGCGGCAAGGATATTGACTGGCCGGTCAAAGAAGGCGTCTTGAGTGAGGCGACGTGCGACGGCGAGAAGGACATGCTCCGCACAGTCATCCGGGAGGGAACCGGCGTCCGCGCGCAGGTGCAGGGGTATGACGTCGCCGGTAAGACGGGAACCGGTCAGCAGGTGGACAAAAAGACGAGCGCCTATGACAACTCTGGCCACTACGTCTCTTCGCTTTGTGGCTTCGCCAATGCGCAAGATCCTGACGTCTTGGTATATGTTGGTCTTAACGATACGTCCCAGCTGGCGTCCCAGTCGGCTGCGGTAACGTTTTCAACATTCATGAAAGCGACTGTCACGCAGCTGGGCATTCCGCCTGCGACACAGTAAGTGGGAGGTCATATGATTCGCATGTCTGCGCGGGACGTAGCCAAGGCTACACAAGCCGCGCTTCTTGTAGAGGGAACGCGCCCGCTTGCCGGCGAGGTGGAGATTGATTCCCGCCGCGTTGACAAGGACTCGCTTTTTGTCGCGTTTGCTGGCGAGAAGGTCGACGGAAACTCCTATGTTGACGCGGCGCTTGACGCAGGAGCCGCAATCGTATGCGTCAGCGCTGAGCCCGCGGCGGCCACACTCGACCACGCCGGTGCGATGGGAGCAAGTGTACTTCGCGCGGTTGACGATGATTGCGAAGAGTTTCTCTTGTGCCTTGCGGGGGAGTGGCGGCGCCTGCATCCGAGCTGGACGGTGGTTGCCGTGACCGGTTCTGTCGGCAAGACCACTACCAAAGACATGCTGAAAACAGGCATCGCGACGGCCAAGCGCGTGCATGCGACTTCAGGCAATCACAACAACCTCATTGGCCTTCCGATGACCGTGCTTTCGGCTCCCGAGGACACGGAGGTGCTGGTCTGCGAATGCGGCATGAACCACAAAGGCGAGATTTCGCGCCTTACACGCTGCTGTCGTCCGGCTCTTGCCGTCATTACGAATGTTGGTACCAGCCACATCGGTTTTCTCGGCAGCCGCGAGAATATCGCGTGCGCCAAGGCTGAGATTGTGGAAGGCATGGAGGCTCACGGAAGCATTCAACCTACGCTCATTCTGGGAAGCGCGGGCGATTTTACCTCATTTATCAGCGAGCAGTTCGCGCGTCCTGCGGGTGTCTCCACGGTGTGCGTGGGAACGCGAGCTGAAGACGTTTTGAGAGCTGAAGACATATCCGTCAATGAGGAGAGTCTTCCTACCGCAACCTTTGTAGCCTGTGATGGCTGGAAAAAGACGGTAACGCTTTCGGTGCCGGGTCGCGCCGTGGTGGACGATGCCTTAATGGCCCTGGAAACAATCACGCTCTTGGGGCTTGACCGCGATGCCGCTCTTGACGCCATTGCGTCTATGCCTGCCGTCAGCATGCGCCTTTCGGTGCTTACCGCCGCTAACGGTGCGCGCATTATTGACGACTCGTACAACGCTAGTCCGAACTCTGTCGCGGCGGCGCTTGACGTGTTGTGTCACATGCCGGCCAAGGGACGGCGCATTGCTATTCTTGGCGAGATTGGAGAGCTTGGCGCTGACGAGAAGCGCCTCCACGCGTATGTGGGCGCTTATGTCGCCGCGAAACCCATCGATATGGCGGTTTTTGTCGGCACGGGTCCTGCGCGCGAGATGGCTGAGGCGGCGCGCGTGATGGGTCTTTCGGAAGACGCCATTGAGACATTTGATACTGTTGAAGATTTGTCTAAGATATTTGCACCTGTAGTAGAGGCCGGAGATGTCGTGCTGGTTAAGGCGTCTCGTTCTGCCGGACTTGATGCGTTTGTCAAAGGAGTGGTTGCGAATGATCGGTAATCCGGCCTATCCAACCTATCAGGTATTTCTCGCCTTCGGTATTTCAGCGGCTATCACGCTTGTAGGGATGCCGCTCTTCATACGGATGATGCGCAAGGAGGGCGTAGGGCAGCAGATACGTGCGGACGGTCCGCAGCAGCATCTGAAAAAGCAGGGAACTCCTACGATGGGCGGCGTGGTCATGCTGCTTGCGACCGTAGCCACCTGCGTCCTGTGCTCTACCTGGAGTACCGATCTTATTCTCGCGATGGCTGCTATGCTGCTGACCGGCTCGCTGGGTCTTCTTGACGACATTGAATCGGTGGCGCATCGCCGCTCGCTGGGCCTGACACCTTCTCAGAAAATGCTGGGTCTGATTACCATTTCGGTAGTGTTTTGTCTGCTGTCCGTCAACGTCTTGGGCATCGCGCCCGTAATTGCGTTTCCGGGCGGGTTCAGCATCAATTTAGGCGTCTTGACGTCAACGTTTGTGTTTGGAAACACGACAGTGAACGTGCCGTGGCTGTATCTCTTCTTTGTCTTTTTACTGATGGCCGGTTTGTCTAACGCCGTCAATCTGACTGATGGCCTTGATGGCCTCGCGGGCGGGTGCGTCATGGTGGTTATGCTGGTCATGGCGGCCGTGGCCTTTCGGTACGGTGAGGTCAATCTAGCTGTCTTTGCCGCCGCTATCGCCGGCGCCTGCATCGGTTTTCTCTGGTTCAACAGCTATCCCGCTTCAATTTTTATGGGCGACACCGGCTCTCTTGCCTGGGGAGCGGCTCTTGCGGCCTTGGCCGTGCTCACAAAGACCGAAGTGGTCTCTTTGGTGATGGGTGGGCTCTTCATCATTGAAGCGCTTTCAGTCATTATCCAGGTGGTCAGTTTCAAGCTCACAGGCAAGCGCGTGTTTTTGATGGCGCCCCTGCACCACCATTTTGAGAAGCTCGGCTGGAATGAGACGAAGGTAGTTATCCGCTTCTGGATCATTTCCGGAGCCTTCGCTGCGCTTGGCTTCGCCCTCTATTTTCAACTCGGATAAGATGTCTGCCTAGGAGGCATACCTCATGTCGGTGCACGTACCTGAAAAACTTGGTGACGTCTGCGTTCTTGGTCTGGGCAAGACGGCGCTGTCCGTCTGTTCATATCTTGCTGGCCTCGACGCCTCTCGGGTGAAGTCTGTCACGCTTTTCGGCGGATCCGATGCTCACGCGGGCGAGAAGACCGCTGAACTTGAAGCGCTTGGCGTGCGTGTCATCACCGGTACCGACGATGTGGACGGCGCGTTTGATATCTGCATCGCCTCCCCGGGCATCCCTGATTCCTCAAAGCTGTTCTTGTCCGCCGCGTCGTGCTCAAAAGAGATTATCGGCGAGCCTGAGTTTGCGTATCGTGAAAGTCCCAACAAGTGGATTGCCATTACGGGAACGAACGGTAAGACAACTACGACCGCTCTTACCACGCGCATCCTGCAGACCGCTGACGAAGACGCCGTTGCTGTAGGAAATATCGGCTGCACTATTACCGATGAGCTTGCCGGCCGTCAAGACAGTGAGTGGTTTGTCGCTGAGCTTTCAAGTTTTCAGCTGGCGACCATCAAGCGCCTGCACCCCCGCGCAGCAGCGCTCTTAAATATCACTCCCGACCATCTTGAATGGCACGGTTCGCTTGAGGCTTATGCGGCGGCAAAAGAACGCATCTTTGAGAACCTTGATCCGTGCGATCTGGCGGTCATCTCCGACCTGGACGCGTATTGTCGCGCCTGCGGAAAGCGTCTGGATGAGCGCGGCATGCGCGTCTGTCACGTAAGCACCCAAGATCCAAAGACTTCGTGCGCGGCGTTTGTGCGCGAAGGGGTTTTGGTGATACGCCGCAATGGGCGCGAAACGGAGTTGGTGCGAAAAGATGACCTGAAGATTCATGGAATTCATAACGCGCTCAACGCGCTTGCGGCTTCCGCGCTGGCGCTGGAGGTTGGCGTTGATCCGGTTTCCATCCGTCATGCGCTGCTTGATTTTGCTCCGCTTGAACACCGTATTGAGCCGGTTAAAGAGGTTAGCGGCGTGCTCTATGTGAACGATTCGAAGGCTACCAATACCGACGCTGTTGAAAAATCGCTCACATCGTTTTCCGGACGGGGAGTGGTGCTTCTTTTAGGTGGCCATGATAAAGGTACGGATTTGACGCAGCTTGCCACCGCTGTCAACCGCGTCTGCAAAACAGCGCTTTGCTACGGAGCAGCGGGCAAGCGCCTTGCTGCGGCGCTTGCGACTGAAAAGGAAAAGAGCGCCTCGTGTCTTGATATCATTGAAGCGCCTCATATGAAAGACGCTTTTGACGCCGCCGTCAAAGCGGCCGCGCCAGGAGATGTTGTACTTCTCTCCCCGGCATGTTCTTCATTTGACGAGTTTTCCGGCATGGCCGAGAGAGGCCGTGTTTTCAAACAGTATGTATACGATCTTGCAGAACGAGAGGGTGTTCTCTCATGACGAAGAGCCGTCGCAAGGAGCGCACTCTGTTTGGCGTGCCTGAACGGTTTATGAAGCCGCGCATTATCTTAGTGGTTGCCACGGTACTTCTGGTGCTGTTTGGCATGCTTATAATTTATTCAGCATCGTCGGTAACGGCGATGACCAATCCTGATATGGGTAACAGTCCCTTTTATTACGTTAAGAAGCAGGCAATTATCGCGCTGGTTGGTACTGGTATCGCTGTGTTTATCGCAGTCGTTGATTATCGGCGTATCTGCATGGGGTGGCGTATTCTTTTTCTTATTACCCTGACCATGCTTGGTGTGGTGCTGCTGCCTTTTGCCGGCGCTGACGCTCTGGGCGCTACGCGCTGGATTTCCATAGGCGGCTTTACTATCCAGCCGTCCGAATTCGCAAAGATCACCATCATTATGATGGTTGCGTTTTTGATTCAGCAGTACCTGGTTGATGGCGTCCTTGACCAGCGGCGCTTTTTCATTACCTGCGCCGTTGTTGTCGGCATTCCGCTTCTGCTCATCTTGCTTCAGCCGGATAAGGGGACAACGCTCATCATCGTTTCCGCCATCATCATCATGGCTTTTCTCGCCGGTTTTGACATGCGCTTTGTGGTGCTCACCGCGATTGTGGGCGCGGCAATCCTGCTGTTTCTCGCCACGCGTGACGAATACTCACGCGCGCGGTTTTTGATTGGACTCAATCCGTGGGCCGACTACCACAATACGGGCTATCAGCTGGCTCAGGCACAATACGCCTTTGGAACCGGCGGCCTTTTTGGCGTGGGCATTGGCTTTTCCCGCCAGAAATATTCCTATCTTCCTATGGCTCATAACGACTTCATTTTCGCAGTTATCGGTGAGGAAACGGGATTTATCGGTATTCTCTGTCTGTTTGCCGTCTTCGCGCTCGTTGCTTGGGCGGGATATCAGATTGCTCGATATGCTCCTGATCTGACCGGCCGCCTTGTTGCGGCGGGCTTCACGTCAATGTTTATTTTTCAGGCACTTTTGAATGTTGGCGGTGTTGTGGGCGCGCTGCCTCTTACCGGCAAGCCGCTTCCTTTCATCTCCTATGGCGGATCGACGCTTTTGTCTAGCTTAATGACGGTGGGCGTGCTTATGTCCATTTCGCTTCGGTCAAGTCTTCCCGAGACAGAGCATGATTCTCGCCGTCGCTCCTGGCAGATTGCAGGAGAGAGGATTGACGACTCTTTTGAAGAAGCCTACGGTGACGATTACGGCGCAGGATATAGCGCCGGTATCGGAACGGTACGGCCGTCTTCTCCGTCCGCGTCATTCACGATGGTTGAGGGCGGCGCGAAAGAGTCACTGCGCACTTCTCGCCATCGCATCGATTTGGGACCAAGCGCTCGTGAGCGCCTGCGCTCCTCCTCGGATAAAAAGCGCAATCGAAACAACGGAAGGAATTCCCGTGACTGACACGAAAAAGCTTCTTACCATAGCAATTGCTGCCGGCGGCACGGCAGGCCACATCAACCCGGCTCTCGCGTTGGCGGAAGAGCTGAGGGACCGCGGGCACCAGGTACGTTTTTTTGGTCAGAGCGATAAGCTTGAGGGCAGACTTGTGCCTGAGAACGGCTTTGAGCTGGTGCCCATTCATGTTTCCGGTTTTAATCGCCGAAAGCCCTGGACGCTCGTATCGGCGGGCGTTCAAATGGAGCGCGCGAAACGGCGACTCAGCCGGCTTTTTGCCCAAGAGGGTGCCCCTGACGTAGCTGTGGGTTTCGGCGCCTATGTGGAACTGCCGCTCATGCGTTTTTGCGCCGCGCACAAGGTTCCTTATGTGCTGCATGAACAGAACTCTGTGACGGGTCTTGCCAATCGCGTATCAGCAAAAGACGCCTCCTGCGTATGCATTGCATTTCCGCAGGCAAGAGCCGCATTTGAAAACCATGTCGCAGATCCTGACTGCATCGTGGTAACCGGAAATCCCGTGAGGCGCTCGGTGCTTTTTGCCGACCGCTCGAAAGCGCGCCAGGCTCTTGGTATTGCTGAAGATGAGGTTTTCCTGCTTGTGTTTGGCGGCAGCCTGGGGGCGCGCAGCCTGAACAACGCGGTGGTCGCCCTCAAAGATCAGCTGTTAAGCCACCCTCATCTGCGCATATTGCAATCATGCGGAGCTGAGCTCTTTGATGAGGTGTCCGCGGCGCTGAAGCTTTCTGATGAGGAGGCGTGCCGGTGGGATGTAAGGCCCTATATTTCTAATATGGGAGAAGCGCTTGCTGCGGCTGACCTTGTCGTTTCTCGCTCAGGAGCGTCTTCTGTGGCGGAGATTGCAGCGCGAGCCGTTCCAAGTGTGCTTGTGCCGTTCCCCTTGGCTACGGCTGATCATCAAACTACCAACGCGCATTTGCTTTCGGATGCGGGAGCCGCCGTTTTGGTACCGGACGATCAGGTAGCAACGGCGTCCTTATCGTCACCTCTTTTAGAACTTGTGGAAGACGCGCAAAAACGCGAGCTGATGCATGAAGCGGCGCGCGGACTCAACCAAGGCCAAGCGGCGTGTCTTCTTGCGAACCGCGTGGAACTTGCCGCACGAGCGTGCTCATGACAGGATATTCGGCTAAAGTTATAAGCCTTATCGCTTTATCGGAGGAGCTTTACCATGGCTAATCAGGATATACCAACGGTTACGCGCGCCCACTTCATCGGCATTGGTGGAGCTGGCATGAGCGGCATCGCGCTTGTGTTGCATGAGCGTGGCTGCATCGTTACAGGCTCTGATCTTAAGAGCTCCCGCTATGTGCGTGAGCTTGAAGAGGCGGGCGTGAGCGTCCATATTGGACACACCGCCGCTACTATCGATGAGGTCCGGCCAGACGTTGTAGTCACTTCAACCGCTGTTCCCGAGACTAACCCCGAGGTGATTCGCGCTCGTGAGCTGACTATTCCCATCTGGCCACGGGCGAAGATGCTGTCGTATCTTTCGCGCGGCTGCACGACCGTGGCCGTGGCGGGTACGCATGGCAAGACTACGACGTCATCGATGATTGCCACAATGCTCGACAAACTCGGCGCGGATCCGTCATTTTTGATTGGAGGGGTGGTCGAGGGGTACGACACAAACGGTCGCAACGGCTCGGGTCACTATTTCGTATGCGAGGCCGATGAGTCAGACGGCTCGTTTATGTATCTCAATCCCAGTTTGATTGTGATTACCAACATCGAGGCTGACCATCTTGACCATTATGGCACCCTTGAAAATATCGAGAAGGCCTTCTGCGATTTCATGGGCCTTCTGGATGAGGATGAAACGGTCATCATCAACGGAGACAATCCTCATTGGGTCGATTTGGCGAAATCCACAGGGCGCAAGACGGTCTCATATGGCTTTAGCGAGCAGTGCGACTATGTATGTCGTCCTCGTAAGCGCGAGAAGGGCATCGAAAATCCTCTGTCAGTGACCACTCCGTCAGGTGTAACGGTTGACCTGACGCTCCCGGCAAATCCCGGCAAGCACAATATTGCGAACGCCTGCGCGGCCATCGCTGCGGCTGACTGCTTGGGATACGATCCTGCAGACGCTGCCGCAGCGCTTTCTCAGTTCAAGGGCGCCCGCCGCCGCTTTACCCATGTTGGCGATTGCAACGGTATTACGGTAGTTGATGATTATGGACACCATCCCACGGAAATCAAGGCGACGCTTTCCGCCGCGCTTCCGCTGGGATTCAAGCGTGTCATCTGCGTGTTTCAACCGCATCGCTACAGTCGTACTCAAGACCTTGCGGACAGCTTCGCGCATGCCTTTGATGGGATAGACAAGTTGCTGGTGATGGATGTCTTTTCCGCAGGAGAGCTGCCCATTCCCGGCATTTCCGGCAAGACGATTGCCAGCCGCGTGGAAGCTGCGGGCAATGTGCCGGACGTTCGCTATATTCCTTCTCGTCATAAGCTCGTCGATACGCTTTGTGAGCTGTGTCAACCGGGTGATTTAGTCATCACGCAGGGAGCGGGAGACGTTACCCAGATTGGTCCGGCATATATCAAAGCGCTGTCCGAGCGCACAGGAGAACGGTAAGGCTCAGGTAGCACTTATGGCACGCGATACCAGCCGTCGTGGTACGCCACGCAAGGCAAACACAAAAAAAGCGCCCAAATCTCAGGAGCAGAGAAGCGCCTCAACGCGAGCTTCCCGCACGAGTAAGCCGTCTCGCGCAACGAAGACGTCTCCTGCGAGCGTCTCCGCACGGATGCGAACGAAAAACGGCGCGGCACGCGTCACGCCGTCTGAGGCGCGCGCCGCCCGGCAGCGCAATGCGCGCCGGTGGAACGGAAAGACCGTACGAAACGTACTCATAGGTCTTGCGGCCTGCGCGATCGTCGCGCTTATCGCCTTTTTTATCCTGCGGAGCGCTCCGGTATTTGCCATTACCAACATTACTGTTGAGCCGACTGCCCACGTGACCAATGAGGACATTCAAAAATTAGTTGCGGTTCCAGAAGGCACAACCCTTCTTAACATGGATGAGCAGCAGATAACGGAGAACCTCAAAAAGGATCCCTGGGTCGCGTCGGTTACCTATGAGCGTCAGTTTCCCAATACGCTGCACATCACCATACAGGAGCATAAAGTCTCCGCGCTTGTAGCCATGTCCACTGGTCCCACGGCGTGGTATCTCAGCGATGAGGGTACCTGGCTGCAGCAGATCAACCTGTCTGTAGGGGAGAACAACTCTGTGGGCGTCGCCGCGCTTGCGCAAGCCGAGAAGGACGGCGTGCTTTTGGTGAGCGACGTGCCCGCGACAGTCAGCCCCGTGGCAGGCGCGAAGGCGACAGATGAAGTGATTGAGGCCGTACTGGCGTATCAATCGACGTTTACGTCAGAGCTTACCTCTCAGATTGTCAGCTATTCCGCGGCAAGTGCGGACAGCATTAACATAACGTTGTCCAACGGTATTCAGGTAGCCCTTGGTTCTCCCACGCAAATTGAAGATAAGGAAAAAGTCATCTTGAGTATGGTGCGCCAGTATGCCGGCGAGATGACCTACCTGAACGTGCGCGTACCTGCAAGCCCCACCTACCGGAGGGTCACAAGCGGAAATACGCAAAACGGCACAGGCATCTCCAACGCTACGTCACAAGAGCAGGGGTCTTCTTCTGACTCATTGACTGATCTCAAGGATCATGACACGCAGGACACGTCGTCGTCCAGCGAGAAAAACTAACCGTTTACCGGCTGTTTCCATTATTTTTACATAATTGTTGACGAAAACCCTCAAGTTATGCAATCATACCCCGCTTTGCATGAAGCGTAAGCCTTAACTTGAGGTTCAGGGTTATTACCTGCGGTTCCTGCGAGCGCACGAAAATGTAGCAAGAAAGCGCACACGCGCTCACGACCGAAGGAATAGAGGTACTATGCCACGAGGAGGAAAGATGGTTAAGGACACTGACACCCTTAATAACTACCTTGCTGTCATTAAAGTTGTAGGCGTTGGCGGCGGCGGTACGAACGCCGTGAACCGCATGATTGAGGAAGGCATCCGCGGCGTTGAGTTTGTTGCAATCAATACCGACGCGCAGGCGCTTGCCATTTCCGACGCGGATATCAAGGTTCACATCGGAACTGATATCACCAAGGGTCTTGGCGCGGGCGCAAATCCTGAGGTTGGCAAAGAGTCAGCCGAGGACTCCCGTGATGAGATTAAGGCTGCGCTTGCTGGCGCGGATATGGTCTTTATCACCGCGGGCGAGGGCGGCGGCACCGGCACCGGCGCTGCTCCTGTTGTCGCGGATATCGCCAAAAATGATGTCGGCGCTCTTACGGTAGGCGTAGTCACCAAGCCCTTTACCTTTGAGGGTCGCCGCCGGTATCAGTCTGCTTCTGACGGCATCAAGAACCTTTCCGAGAACGTTGACACGCTCATCGTAATCCCTAACGACCGTCTGCTGGATCTTTCCGAAAAGAAGACCACCATGCTTGAGGCGTTCCGCATGGCTGACGACGTGCTGTGCCAGGGAACCCAAGGCATTACCGATTTGATTACCGTTCCGGGCCTCATCAACCTCGACTTTGCCGACGTGTGCACCATTATGAAGGGCGCCGGCACTGCAATGATGGGCATCGGCATCGCCGCCGGCGACAATCGCGCTGCTGACGCGGCTACCGAGGCCATCTCCAGCCGCCTGCTTGAGAGCTCCATTGATGGCGCGACGCGCGTGCTGCTTTCGGTTGCCGGCAACAAGGATCTGGGTATTCAGGAGATTAACGATGCTGCCGACCTTGTCGCCAAAAACGTTGACCCTGAAGCGAATATCATCTTCGGTACGGTTGTGGACGAGTCCCTTGGCGATCAGGTGCGTGTGACGGTCATTGCCACTGGCTTCAACGACAACAATGTGCAGCAGGGGTCTTTGCCGACGGCTCGCAATGTGACGGCTTCCCGTCCCGGTACTCGCGCCGCGCGTCCTGCGGCTCGGCAGCAGCCGTCCCGTCCGGCTCCTGCGCCGGAACCCTCGCGTCCCGCCGCTTCTTCAAACGACAAGGAATTTGATATTCCTGATTTTCTGAAGCGTAGCAGAATCTAGCATGATTGCGCTGGAGACACAGCGTAGGCAAGGCGTGGCTCTGATTACGGACGTGAGGCGTCCGTACGGGGTCACGCTCGCTTTTACCGAGCGGCAGCAAGGGGTGTCAAAGGGTGCTTTTACATCCCTTAACTTGGGTGGCGCCTGTGGAGACGCGCCTGAGGCGGTGCGTGAGAACAGGTCGCGCGTCCTTTCAGCGCTTGACGCGCACGCGTGCGCGGACAATCTAATCAATCCTCATCAGGTTCATGGTGATAAGATTCTTGTCGTCCGCACGTCAGCCGCCGATGAGTTGGCGGCCGTACGAGTCGAATGCGTCCAGGGCGCTGACGCGATTGTCTGTTGTGCGGAAAACGTACCGGTTCTTTTGTGTTTTGCCGATTGCGTGCCTGTCATATTGGCGGCGCCCAAGGGGTTTGCAGTCGTTCATTCGGGCTGGCGAGGTACGCTCCTTCGCATTGCGTCAAAGGCGGTTCATGTTTTGACGGCGGAGACGGGTGCAAACGTTGAGGACCTTCTCGCCTATATCGGGCCTCATATAGGACCGCGTGAGTATGAGGTTTCTCAAGAAGTTATCGACCGCTTTACGCGTGAATTTGGATCGGGAATAGTGGCGCCTGACGCAGGTGGCCGTCACCTTGATTTGGGCGCCGCGGTTCGCATTTGCCTGACAGAGGCGGGTGTTCTCGCCGAAAACATCGCTGAAGTTACGGAATCTACGGCAGCCCATACGGATCGCTTCTTTTCCTATCGCGCCGAGCAGGGGCAGTGCGGCCGTCATGGAGCGGTTGCCGTGAAGTTGAGGAGCTAAGGTGGATTACGAGTCTTTTCTTGCCGAGCGCCGCTCAGAGATTCTTGAGGTTGTCGCCAACGCCGCAAAACGCTCCGGACGCGATGCTTCAGAGATTGAACTGGTGGCAGTGACAAAGACCGTTCAGCCTGAGGCGGTCCGAGGCGCTTATCAGGTAGGGTATCGTATCTTTGGCGAGAATCGCCCTCAAGAGCTCGGAAGAAAGATTGAGGCGCTCAAGGCCTGGCCCGACATGAGTGACGCCCGCTTTGACATGATTGGCAATCTTCAGACGAATAAAATCAATCACGTCATCGGCAGGGTGGGACTTATTCATTCTGTTTCTTCAGCCCACCTGGCTCATGCGATATCCGTGCGTTCTCAAGCGCGGAGTCTGACGTGTAAGGTTTTGCTTGAGGTCAATGTCTCCGGTGAGGAGTCAAAATCGGGATTTTCTCCCCAGGATATACGAGCTGCGGCAGATGAGCTCTTTGGCCTTCCCGGCCTTGAGATATGCGGCCTGATGACGATGGCTCCAAAAGATGACGCTTCCGCGGCGCGCAGAACGTTTTCCGGATTGCGTGAGCTTAGAGATGAGCTTACGCAAAAAACAGGACACACGCTTCCCGCGCTTTCCTGCGGTATGAGTGATGATTTTCCGTTGGCTATTGAGGAAGGTTCGACCATGATTCGGCTGGGTCGCTTGGTATTTAGCCCCGAACATACTATGGCAAGCGTTCTACAATAGAAATGATTTGATTGCAGTGTTGCTCTATGACAAGCGAAAGGTGTAGAGATGAGCATTCTTGATACATTACGGGATCGGTTCAGAGGTCCGCAGGATGACGATTACTATGACGATGAGTACTATGAGGACGATGAGTTTGACGAGGAGGGCGCGGGTCAGCCACATACCCGTGAGGCAGCTTCGTCCAACAGGCTTTTAGGCAATCCTTCTCGCCCTGAGGCGGAGAGCGTTTCTGTGTATACCCGTTCCGGCCGTCCGGTGTCTCCAGCTCCTGCGTCCGCGGCGGCTCATGAATATCAGCGCCCGCAGCCAACTACTCAGTTTGCCTCCGGAACCACGGTGCAGACGCCGGGCGATGCCGGCCTCAGACCGGTTTCCCGCATGAGATCCGGGCAGCTGCCGCCCTACGTGCTGCGTCCCGTTGCCTATGAAGACGTTCAGTCTGTAGTGCGCCGTGTACGCACAGGACAGCCGGTAGTTCTTGTCTTTAAGAACACCAATACCGAGATCGCTAAAAGAATCCTTGACTTCAGTTTTGGTCTTTCATATGGACTTGAAGGCGCGGTTGAGGCAATAGGAGAGCGCGTTTTCGTAGTCCTTCCGCAGGGAATGGAACTTTCTCAGGCCGATCTGGATAAACTTGCCGCCGATGGGGATATTACAAGATAATTTTGTTTACGAAGGATTCGACGGAGGTTTTACGTGTTTGGTCTACGGCTGGCGTCACTTATCGTGCGTCTGATAGAAGTATATGAACTGCTGGTTTTTATCTGGTGTGTGCTGTCTTGGATTCCGTCAAACAGCCGTCAAATCAGATCGTTCCATGATGCTCTTGGCGTTCTTGTCGGGCCGTACCTCTCGATTTTCAGGCGCATCATTCCAACGTTTTCAGGTATGGATTTTTCGCCGATTGTGGCATTACTCGTGCTTCAGGTGGCTGAACGCCTTATTTGGAATATACTTGTCTAGGCAGCTTCTTTGCGTGCCTCGATAGGGGTTTTACTAACTGCAGGTATTTGCGATACTACGCACAACGAAAGGGAACAAGAATGGCAATCACACCGGCAGACATCGAAAAACAGTCTTTCTCTCCCTCTGAGCTTGGCTACAATCCTGAAGAAGTGGATTCCTTCTTGGAGCAAGTTTCTTCTGAGATTGACGCAATGCTCCAGAAAATCGCCGATCTCAAGGGTCGTCTGACCAACTCCGAGCAGCAACTTGCTGCGGCTCAGGCTCAGGTGGCAAGTCTTGAGGAGAATTCAGAGAAGGCTGCGGCAGACAAAACAAACGCTCAGGCCGTGGCTGCCTCCGAGCACCAGATTTCCCAGGTGCTTATTGTGGCGCAGGCTTCTGCTGACAAGCTCGTAGCTGACGCTCGCGACAATGCCGAGCGCATTCGCAACGAGGCCGACCAGAAGGCTCGTGAGGTCATTCGTCAGGCGCTTGCCGAGAAGCAAACCGAGCTTGATGAGATTGATCGTCTCAAACAGTCCCGCGAGGATTTCCGCGCCGAGTACCGCAAGCTTCTCCAGCACTTCATGGACGATGCCGATTCCGTTTTCCCGCAGGGCGTGCTCAACAATGCGCATACGCCTGAGGTTCCTGCTGCAACAACACCTGCCGGAGCTCCTGCGCAAAACGCTCCTGCGCCTTCGGCAACTGATTTCAGCGATCTTGACTAGTACGACCGTGGCGATATGAACGCCGACGTGAGCGGTGGCATGTAGCAACAGTTCTACGAAGTAATACGACGGCATCGGGTTACGCCTGGTGCCGTTTTTTCGTGGACGTTCACAGCAAGCTCGGTAAGCTCGCTCCAAAACCGCTGAGGCATCCAGTGTGTCCGCAAGTCGTATCCACGCTGTGAGGCGTCTCTGCCGGGGAGCCCAACTCTCTCGTAAAAGCACTGCCACAGGGCCTGGATAGAGGCTTCGTTGTCAGCAAGGTCGCTGCGCGCCACAAGCTTATCAATGCCGCTCTGATCAAGTTTTACAGTGCCAAAGCGTTTCTGCTTGGGAGTGTAGAACGTGGCGATGTGGTGCAGCGGGTCAACGATGAGAAAGCGCTCGTTGCCAAGGCGTTGGACAAAGTAGCCGGTTGTCAGAGGTAGCACGTTTGCGTTAGGCCGAAATACCGACATGAACGAACCGTCTGCCATGCGCGAGAAACGTACGAATTGCCGCATATGCTCGCGCTCATTGTCAACCTGTCGAGCCAACGCGTTAAGCGCGTGGCAGACTTCGTCCGCAGGATCTTCAACGAGGAGCGTTGACCGTGAAAAGCCCGCTCTCATAAAGCGATGGACCGTTTCAGGCATACGAGGATCATCTGACGCGCAGGCCAGTACCAGACGCCTGACGGCTTCGCGATTTTGTTTCTGTTCAAACCCCACAAGGACCCGGCGCGCCAAGACGACCGTTTCATCCCAAGATGGATTAAGACCTTGCACGATGACTTCACCAAGGCGCGCCTGGCACCCGGTTTCTCTCACAAGACGAACGCGAGAAGGCGGCAGGCGTGCCAAATAAGTAAGGCCGACCGAGGAAACGACGCCTTCAACGGAGGGCTCGCAGGTCAGCGCCACGTTGGAGGAGGAGTCGAGTTCGCGAAGCTGACGTATGGCGTGCGCAAGAAGGGGAGAGCCGTCATCAAAAGAGCGTTGGCTGTGAGTATTCAATTGCTCTTCTCGTCTTGTTATAGGAGCTTTTTCTGGCATCTTCTATCACCAGCTTTCTGATGAGCTCGGCGTCGAGCGGGAAGTTGCGGTCGCGCCTGCCTTGGCAGCACATGAAATGCCGCGCCCGCTTTAAGGTAATGTTGAGTCTCGCGAGATCCTCAAAACTCAACGGGCGCTTCCTGCGGGCGGCGATAATCCTTCTTGCGCCTACAGGACCTACCCCGGGAATGCGAAGGAGCAGCTCAAGTGGGGCGTCTATAATCTCGACAGGGAATTGGTCAATATGGGCAAGCGCCCACGCGAGTTTGGGGTCAACGTCTAAATCAAGCCAGGGAGCTTCTGGAGAAACAAGCTCGTCAGGAGTGAACGCGTAGTAGCGCATCAGCCAGTCTGCCTGATATAGCCTGTGCTCCCGTCTGAGTGGCACGGGCGTATCGGGCGCGGGCAGACGCTTATCGTCCAGCATGGGCATATAGGCCGAGAAAAAGACGCGCTTCATGTCGTAGCGTTCGTAGAGCGCCTGCGAAAGGCGAAGTATCTGGTTGTCACTTTCCGGAGTGGCGCCGATGATAATTTGTGTTGATTGTCCTGCTGGTGAGAAGGACCTCTTTGCGGAAGAAACGCGGGGTCGAGGGCGGAGCGTATAGGCTGCCGCGTTGCCATAAAGCTTGCGGCCTTCCGAAAGCGCGCGTTGGCGCGGCGCATATTTTGCGAGCGTTGATGTTTTGTTCTGCGTAGCCTCCAAGAGAGACGTTTCTTCTTCTACGCGGGTGCGGTGTATGAGTTTCATGGGCTCCGTAACCGCTTTGCCGTCTTTATCCGGACAAAGCAGCTGCAGCGATTTGGAGCTTGGAAGCTCCAGATTAACGCTGAGCCTGTCGGCCAGAAGGCCGATGGTGCCGATAAGCTCCGGCGCGGTTCCCGGAATGATTTTGGCGTGAATGTAGCCGCGAAAACGGTGCTGTACGCGCAAAATGCGCAGGCAGGCAATCATGAGTTCCGTTGTGTGGTCAGGCGTTCCTACAACGCCGGACGAAAGAAAGAGCCCTTCTATGTAGTTGCGTTTATAAAAGTCGACCGTAAGATCGGCAAGTTCTTGCGGTGTAAACGACGCGCGCTCGCACGAGGCTGAACGCCTGTTGACACAGTATGCGCAGTCGTATGAGCAGGCATTTGAGAAGAGTACTTTCAGCAAGGTGATGCAGCGTCCGTCAGGCGCGAAAGAGTGACAGCAGCCGGCGGCCGAAGCCATGCCAAGGCTGCCTTTTTGTGGCGCGCGGTTGACGCCGGAGGAAGTGCAGGCGGCATCATATTTCGCAGCGTCGGCAAGGATGGAAAGCTTGTCTAAGGTATCCACGCGAGGCCCTTCTCGTCAGATAGAACATAAGTTCTATCTATACTGTACCGCATTTTCGGCGCGGACAGGGAGAAAAACAGAACAAATTTTCTATTTTGCAGTTCCACAGCGTTTTCTGTATGCTCGTACTGTCAACGTATTTGGACGATGAGAAAACGGGAGAGTCGTGATGGATGCGCCGCTCCACGCACAAACCACAGCAGATACACTTGCTCTTTCCCTGTCCGAGGTGTTGCCACGGTATGCGAAGCACGCTCTTGCCGTGCTGGAAGGCGCTGGATATGAGGCCTGGGTTGTGGGAGGTTGGATTCGCGATGCGCTTTTAGGATCCGCGGCTCATGACGTTGACATCGCTACGGACGCTTATTGGAAACAGGCGGCTGAGGTGCTCAGGCGTGCCGGATACGCGGTGTATGAAACGGGCAGCGCTTATGGCACCGTTACGGTTGTCATTGAGAATCATCCTCTTGAAGTTACAACCTATCGTATAGAAAGTTCGTATTCCGACAGTCGCCATCCCGACGATGTCCGGTTTTCCGACAGCATACGTTTGGATCTCGCGCGTCGCGACTTTACCGTAAACGCCATGGCGTTTAATCCATCGCGTGGATTGCTCGATCCGTATCTGGGCCAGCGTGACCTTCGCCTGCGTCTGATACGCGCGGTCGGAGACGCGCGGGAGCGCTTTGAAGAAGACGCGCTTCGGGTGCTGAGGGCCGTGCGCTTCGCCTGCCGACTGGATTTTTCTATCGAGGCTGCAACGGATCATGCGCTCGCGGTTTGCGCGCCTCGTCTTGCATCCATTGCGCGTGAGCGCATCGGCGCGGAGACGCGCGCTATCGTAGAGACGGGGCGTACCGCTCGCGCGCTTCGTATTGGTTTTCCCGCCCTCGCGGCAGCCATTCCCGAGCTCGCACCCATGGACGATTTTGATCAGCAAAGTCCCTTTCATGCTTATGACGTGCGCGAACATACGGCTCGCGTGTGCGCGGGAGTTGAGGCTTTTACCGCCGGCACCGCACAGAGCGCGTTGCGCTGGGCGGCGCTGCTCCACGACATTGCTAAGCCTATGACCTTTTCCGAAGACGAGGGCGGCCGCGGTCATTTCTTCGGGCATCCTGAAGAGAGCGCCCGGATGGCTCACGAGATTCTTGAGCCTATGGGCGTGCCGCAGTCTTTGGTAGCTCAAGCCGCGCAGCTTATCCGCTGGCATGATTTGGAGGTCAGCGCAAGCGCTTCGTCCATTCGACGCTTCATCGCGACGCTTGATGAGGGTTGCGCGGGGAGGGGTGCCTGCCTGGCTACGCAGATCATTGAACTCAAGCGAGCCGACGCGCTGGCAAAGACGCCGTATTGTCGAACTTATGCCGTCAAGCTTGACGTCATTGCACGCATGCTGCATGACGAGATTCGCGTTGGCGCCGTGCAAAGCCCTCGCGACCTGGCCGTTTCAGGCGATGATGTCATGCGGACGCTCGACCTTGCCCCTGGACCTGCCGTAGGCATGTATCTCAGGCAGCTTTTTGAAGCCTACCTTGCCAGTGAGGTTGCCAATGAGCGAGAAGCACTTCTCGCCCTCTTGACGCCCGCGATGTCTACATGATTTTGGTCGATTCCAGCTTTTCGATAATCCACGCGTTGGCTCGCGCCACGGGTTTGCGGAGCACCAGTCCCAAGAGCAGGGCACAGGCGAGATAGACGCAGAGGATGCCTAGTTCCTGCAGCCAAATAGTACCGTAATAGCCGGCAATCGTTTCGTGCATGGCGTTGATGGCGTGCACAAAGGGCAGCAGAATGTTGATGTTTTGGAAGCTCTGCGGAAGCATTTGCACTGGGAACGTGCCGCCGGCGCCCGCAACTTGAATGACGAGAAGAAACACCGCGATTGCCTTGCCTACGTCGCCAAAAGAATAGGTAAGCGCGTACATGATATTGACGAAGACAAACGACGATATCCAAAGCGTCAGCATGAAACGCACGGGATCAACGCATTGAATTCCCAGGTAATAGAGGTCGCCGAGACCAACCAGCGTAGCTTGCAGGAATCCGAACACGCTGAAGGTAAGAAGGCGAGCCATATAGGCATGACGAGGCTGGGCGCCGATTGAGTCGAGAAGTGCCTGGTCAGATCCTGTGAGAAGCATGGCTACGAGGATAATGGCGCCTACCCAAAGAGAAAGCGTAGTGTAGAAACCGGCCATAGCCGAGCCGTTGTTTTCAACCGGATAGACAGCCGTACGATCAAGCGTTGTCGGCGCCGCCACAAACGACGCGAGGTCTTCGCTGTTGGCGCTGAGAATGCGGCGAACGGTGACAAGATCGTTGCTTGCAAGCGCCTCGGAGAGAGAGGTGTGTATAGCGTCAAGCTTATCGGCAAGCAGATTGATACGATTTTGGGCGCGCGCGAAGTCGTTTTTCAGAGCGTCGAGACTCGTATTAGTGGAAGCCGACACGTCCTTGAGCTGCGATACGGTAGCTTGCAGAGAACCGGCGATGGCGGATGTGTCGCCGCTGACACTGTCAAGTGACACGGAGAGGGAATCGAGCTGTGCGTCAAGGGTGCCTTTGAGCTCCGTGCGCGCGGAAGAGACGTCTGTTTGAGCCTGCGTAACCAAAGACGTTATAGCGGCGCGGTCGTCTTGGGAAAGGGTAACTCCGCTGTCAATGGCGTCTGCCGCGGCATCAAGGTGCTTCTGCAAAGCCCGCTGCGTATCAACGACGTTCTGTATGCGTGCGATGGGGGAATCGAGAAGGGACTGCGCTCCTGACGGAAGCGCCGCCTGCACAGCCTTCATGTCGCTCAAAAGCGATTCATACCCCGAAGCGACCGAGCTGACTTTTCCCGAAAGGTCGCGCATATCAGATGAGGTGTGTTGAGCGGTTGTGGTGGCGCTGTCGAGTGAGGTGGAAATCGCGTTACCAAGCGTGTCAAAGCTTGACTGGGTTGAGGCAAGCGCGCTGTCAACGGTATCTCCGGCGCTTTGCACGCTGCCGCTCAACTTATGGACGCCACTTGAGGCGGCATTGAGTGCATCGCCCGCGTCTTGCGTCGCGCTGTTGTCTGAGTTCATAAGATCGGAGGTACTCGAAACGATGGACTGAGCGGAAGTGATGAGATCTCCGTAGAGTTTCATATGGCGCGAAACGCCCCTCAGGTCGGTGCTGCCCCGCGTCAGCGCACTGTCTAAGGACGCCGCGGCGTTCATGAGATGAGGATCGTCAAGAGACGTTGACATTTCGTCAAGCACGCCGGCTCCGACTTCGGTTAGGGCGTCGGTAAAGCCGGATTCAATTTCCGTGCGTGCGGATTCCGCCGCTTTATCGGTAACGATAGGTGCGATAGCGCCGATTTTCTCGTTACTTATGTAGGTGATTGTCGCGGGTTCGCTGTGAGCGTTGCCAAGGCCGCCAAGGAGTTTTTGGGAGAAATCCGGCGGAATGATGAGCGCCGCATAATAGCGGCCGCTGCGCACTCCCTCCACGGCGTCGTCGTGGGTGGTGTACACGTAGCTGATGGAAGTGCTTTCACGAAGTTTTGACGCGGCTCGCTCACCGATGTTGACGCTGACGGGAACGAGCTTGCTCTTATAGCCGTCGTCGTCATTTGCAACGGCGATTTTAAGCTCGTTGGTGTGTCCGTAGGGGTCCCAGCTGCCCTCTATATTGAGCCAGGCGTACAGGGAGGGAAGAACGATAAGACCCACGCATACAACAAGGGCGATGACATTGCGTGAAACGGCGCGGAAGTCATGCAGGAAGAGCGTTTTGATTTTCTCCATGTTACTCACCCTGTTCTTCTCGCTCAAGTTGAGAGCTGATCATCTCGGTCATCTGCTGTTTGCCAAGACCTACCATTGATTTTCTTCTCCTCATGGTTTCGTGTAGGTATTCAAGGACGATAAGGTAAGCGCAGATAAGTACCAGAACAACGACCCATGTGATGAGCCACGGCAGCTTGTTGTGAGCGATGAACATAACAAGGAGCAGGCCAATCGGAAGGGCGAGAAGCGCTATAAGCCCCAGGCGCACGCAGGTGGGATAGCGTTTCTCAAACTGCTGAGCGCGCTTCTCGACATCCTGCGCGTAGTCATCGCTGTTCTGAAGGGCGCGGACAAGGGAGGAAAGGCGATAGTGCTCAACGCTGATGCCGTCACGCTCGTGCGCCATGAAGCCTGTCGCGGCGAGGCGGCGGTCAAAGAGGAAGTTGATGTTGAGAAGATGACGGCGAAGCGCGATACCGATAACCAGGGAGGGAAGAATGAACAGCGAGAGCATGAAGAGGTTCCAGCCGTAGAACGTTCCATAGAACCCGCCGATAGACTCGCGCATGGCAGCGATGCCGTAGGTGAAGGGCAGCCAAGGATGGATGGCCTGGAAAAAGCCGGGCATCATTTCGATAGGATAGAGACCCGCGGCTCCCGGGATTTGCAGAATGACCAGAAGAACGCAGAGAGCTTTGCCGATGTGCTTAAAGGCGACGGAAAACGCGTAGATGATGTTGACGTACACCACGGATTCAACGACACCCGCGAAAAGAAAGGCGAGGGGATTGACGCACTGAATGCCCATAAACAAATCGCCTACGCAGCAGATGAGCGCCTGGAGCACCGCGAGGACCATCAAGAGGAGCCAGCGGCCAAAATAGCCCTGCCAAGGCGCGAATCGGCCGATACCTTCGTTGTCTACCTCAAGCTTATAGATGGCTATCAGCACAAAGCCGCCTACCCAAAGCGCGAGGTTCGTATAGAACGGCGTGACGCTTGAACCGTAATTGGCTATGGGATAGACCGCGTCATCGGCGATTTTAACGGGAGATGCCATGAATGCGGCGATGTTTTTCGAGTCAAGATTGGTGACGTCCCTGAGTTGTCCCATGAGTTGCGAGTTTTGAATAACCTCCACGTCAGAGGCGAGATTTCCTACAGTTGACGCGGTAGAAGAGAGTGATTCTTGCGTCAGGGCGGTTGCTTTTCTCGCTTCAGAGAGCGTGTTGTCAAGTTGAGTCAGGATGCCTTTGAGATGGACGAGCGTCGGCTTGATTGCATGCACGGCGGAAGCGAGGCTCCCGGTGGCGTCGCTGAACGAATCAAGCGAATCGTTGAGCTCAGGAATGGACGTGGCGGAAAGCGTTGAAGTTGTTGTATTGAGAGCGTCAACGCTTGTCGTGACCGTTGAGTTCAGCGCGCTCGATACGCCGGCCAGCGCGTCATTGTTCGCATGCGCGTCGTTTGAAGCCGTCTGCAGGCGGGCGAGAAGAGTCTCTTCTTGAGAAATGGAGCTCTTGAGCTCATCGATCAGATTATTGAGATGTTTCTGAGCAGTTGTGGGTAGCGTGTCTCGTATAGCCTCAAGGTCAGCGACGAGCTGCCGATTGGTGGCAATCAGGCTTCTTACGGAGGCAAGCGTGCTGTCAACGGTACCGAGCGCGCCACCAACCGATCCGGTAATCTGGCCGATAGCGGAGTTAGCGTGGCTTGCGACGTTGCTCATTGAGACGCCGCCTTGCGTCAGTGACGAGAAGAGTTTTGCTGAAAGCGTATTGGTATCTTTTTTTACCTGAGGAAGCTGCGAGGTTGCTTGAGCGAGGGTTTCTGAGGAGGCGTCAACGCTTGTTATAAGCGCGTCAACGGTGTTTTGTGCGCTGGCAACGGCGTTGCGCGCGCTGTCGATAGTGGCCTGAGAAGACTCAATGCTCTTTGCAATGCCGTCGAGATCTTGTTTGGTACCGCCGAGCTCAGAGGAGATTGTCTCAACGGCGCCGTCTGCCTTGGATGTTACGGTTTCGGCGACACCGACGAACTTCTCGGAAACGACTTCGCTGGCTTTTGATATGAAGGTTTCGTTGATCTGTGTGGTAATTGTCTTTGCGCCGGAATCAGTGACCTTGGGAGCTACGGGATTAAGCTTTTCGTTGACGTAGTATTGGATATGGGCCTTTTCCAGATTCCCTGAAAGAACGGATGCCAGCTCAGCGGTGAAATTCTTTGGAATAATGATGGCGGCGTAGTAGGTGCCGGAAGAAACGCCTTGGAGCGCCTCCTCTTTGGATACGAACGTCCACTGGAGCTGGTTGTTTTCCTTAAGCTTATCGATGACCATGGCGCCCGCATTGAGATGACCCTGATCGCCCACCTCAGCGCCTTTGTCTTCCGTTACGACAGCCACGGGCATCGTTTGAGTATTTTTGTATGGATCCCAGTTAGCGGCGATATTGAACCATGCGTAGAGCGAGGGGATAATGCAGACGCCAATTGTAACGATGACTGCGATGGGATTTTTGAGGATCCTGCTAAGGTCTCGTATAAAAATGCGAGCTATGTTTTTCACAGATGCCCCTTTGGTACCGTTTGGCTGACTGTTGAACTTTACCCTACCTACCGTCATCATAATAGAAGAATTGACTGTTTTTTAAATAATGTTCAAAATTTCTATTTTGAACCGTTGCGACCGACCGATAGACACTGGGGGATTTTGCCATGATTGAAAGAGACGCTCATCCTTTGGAAGAGGCAGGCGCGCATATTGTTGCCGCTCACGCCCAGGCGCATGAGCTTGTCCACGACGCCGTAGTTGCCGTAACGCATAAGCGTGCGGAGAACCGTACAAAAAAGAGTATCGAGACGCGGCGGCGCATTATGTCCGAGGCAACCAAGATTATGACGGAGCGGGGAAATACCGATTTTAAGATGAGCGAAGTGTCTTCTCGCGCGCAGCTTAGCAAAGGCGCCCTGTATTATTACTTTGCTGATCGCGATGCGCTTGTCCAAGCGATTTTTGACAGCTCGGTTGATGATTTGACTGAAGCGGTGGCCCAGGTATCGGTAGGAGTTTCCGCTTCCGTTGATTCGCTTCGTGCAATCATGTGTGAGCTTGCGTCTCATATTATGCCTGGCTCTCCGTTGGTGCTTGCCCTCATCAATAAGTTCGCAGGCTCTGAGCGAGACTTGATTCCCACGATGGATTCCCATTTGTCCCGTGTCATCGTGTTGCTTGCGGCTCAGCTTGAGCGAGGAAAAAGCGAGAAGTTCATCAGGGAAGACGCGGATACGAGGCTTGCTGCCTGCGCGATAACGGGTTCGCTTGTGCTTTCCGCCATCGGGTTGATGGGTCATCATGGCCACGAGATGACCGTTGATGAGCTTGTCGATCATCTGCTGGCAATGATTTTGAACGGAATAGGAATTGATTCAAAATTATCAGCCTAGTTGGGGTATACATACCTCGTGTCAGGTGTTATACCACAGGGAATTGTGAGTTCTTCTCGCAATTCCCTTTTCGAATACTACCGCGTAAGAAAGGAACGGTCATGGCTCGCAATAGGTATTACTTTACTTCTGAAGCGGTTACGGAAGGTCACCCCGATAAGGTGTGCGATCAAATCTCCGACGCCGTGCTCGACGCTATTTTGGCAAAGGAGATAGCGCTGCAGGAGCGCGGTTACATTTCGCCGACCGGAGAGCCAGCTAATGTGGATCATGTTCGCTGCGCGTGCGAGACTTTCGCGACGACCGGCACCATCATCATTGCCGGTGAGATTCGCACGCAAGCTTACATCGACGTGCAGGATATCGCTCGCAAGACGCTGAAGCGTATCGGCTACGACCGCGCCAAGTACGGGTTTGACTGCGAGACGTGCGGTGTGCTGAACCTCATCCATGAGCAGAGTCCCGATATCGCCAAGGGCGTTGATGAATCCTATGACGTGCAGGCAGGACACACGACCGACCCTCTTGATCGTATCGGTGCTGGCGACCAGGGCATGATGTTCGGCTATGCCACCGATGAGACTGACGTATTGATGCCGATGCCCGCGTATTTGTCGCAGCGGCTGGCCGAACGTCTGGCGGAAGTGCGTAAAACCGGCGAGCTTGACTACCTGCGGCCTGACGGAAAGACACAGGTGACAGTTGGTTATGAGGGAGGCCGGCCCGTTGAGGTAACGGAGATTGTTATTTCAACGCAGCACGCGCCTGAGATTGAAGACATGAGCGTTATCAAGAAGGATATGATTTCTCATGTCATCGAGCCTGTATTCGCCAAAGTCGGCATTGCGTGGGATAAAGCCGACATCTACGTTAATCCGACGGGTCGCTTTGTCGTTGGAGGTCCGATGGGTGACACCGGTCTTACAGGTCGTAAGATTATCGTGGACACCTACGGCGGCATGGGTCGTCATGGCGGCGGAGCCTTTTCGGGCAAAGATTGCACCAAGGTTGACCGTTCGGCGGCCTACGCTGCTCGCTGGGTAGCCAAAAACGTGGTTGCGGCGGGTCTTGCGCATACCTGTGAAATTGAGCTTGCCTACGCCATTGGCGTTTCGCGTCCGCTTTCGGTCATGGTGGACACCTTCGGCACCGGCACGGTTTCTGACGAGGTCATTGAAGCCGCCGTTCAAAGGGTTTTTGACCTGCGTCCGGGTGCCATCATTCGTGACCTCAAGTTGCGTCGCCCCATCTTTGAGAAGACTGCCGCCTACGGGCACTTTGGCCGGAATGATGATGACTTCACGTGGGAGCAGACCAATCGAGTCGACGATTTGCTCGACGCCGTTCGCAGAGAATAGATACGCGATTTTTAAGGCCCTTCTCGCGTGGCGAGAAGGGCTCACTTCTTGTTTTACGGTGCTCTGCCGCAATCCTAAATGTTGCAATCTGGTATGTTTATTCAAAACCACCTGGTATTAAATTTGAAACCAGGTAACCCGATATATGGCGGTAAACGGTATAGTTCCTTCGGTAAGCGGTAGGACTGGTATTACTATTCTGTAAACGGCTTAGTTAACTTATTGATATATAGCTTGGTAGCAAATGCATAAACCCGCTGTACAGCGACTTATTTGATCGGCAAGTTTTCTGGTAATCTTACTATTATAGCGTAGGCGCCGGCGTCTGTGATAGTGCTTCTCTTGAGTGCATTTCAAAAGCATCCGTTCGGCCGAATGATCATTTCTTTCCCGTTCACCTGTGCGTATGATAAAAAAGGTAAAAGCCACGGTTGTGGCGCGGTGCCACGTCTGTGGCTTGATAGCACTAAGAAAGAGGCAGAAATGAGCAAACTTTTCGGTCGTCAGCTTTCACGTCGAACCTTCCTCGGTGGAGCTGCTGCTGCTGGATTGGGCCTGACGGCGTGTGGTGGCAACAACAACGCTAACAATACTTCAGGTACCGAGCAAAAGGGCGAGGCCGGCGGCGGTACTATCAGCGCCGGAGCGGCGTACTCGACGCAGAACTACGATCCATCCTCCACGTCATCTGCTCTTGCACTTGGTGTCAACTGGCAGGTCTCAGAGGGCCTGTATGGCATGAATTACCATGACTACCACACCTTTAACGAGCTTGCTACCGCAGATCCTCAGCAGGTCGACGATACTACCTTTGAAGTGAGCATCAGAAAAGAGGCAAAGTTCTCTGACGGCGCGGCAGTTACCGCCGATGACGTTGTGGAATCTTTCAAGCGCGCAACAGCCGAAAAGAACATTTACGTTTCTATGCTGACCCCCATTGCGTCCATTGAGAAGAAAGATGACGCTACGGTTACCATCAAGACTAACGTGCCTAATTTCTCGCTTTTGAAAGAGCGTCTGTCCATCGTTCGTGTTGTTCCTGCGTCATCGAATCAGGAAGACATGAAGAAGATGCCGGTCGGCTCCGGTCCGTGGATGTATAAGACGATTTCGGATAACACACTTGATCTTGAGCCCAACCCCAATTACAACGGCGCTACTCCCGCCAAGGATAAGGCGCTTCACTATGACATTTTGAAGGACCCGACGGCTCGTCTGACCGCTCAGACCGACGGCACCACGCTTGCTATGGAGATGGTTCCCGCTGACGCTATCGACCAGCTTAAAAACGCCGGCTGCACCGTTGATACCGTGCAGGGCTTCGGTGTTCGCTTCCTGATGTATAACGTGACCAAGGCTCCCTGGGATAACGTCAAGGTTCGCCAGGCGGTGCTCTACGCTCTGGATACCGACAAGATGATTTCCAACGCCCTGTCCGGTCAGGCTGAAGCCGCTACCTGCTATCTGCCGTCTTCGTTCTCCAATTACCACAAGGCCGCCACGGTCTATACGCATGACACTGATAAGGCGAAGAGCCTTATCAAAGATTCAGGCATCACGCCGGGCGAGGTTGTCCTGCGCACGACCGACAACGAGCAGGTTAAGAATATGGCCACGCAGGTCAAGAACGATCTTGACGCGCTCGGCTTTACGGTCACCATTCAGACCGATACTTCGCCTGCTACCTATTCCGCCATTGACGCCGCTGACGGATCCTGGGACATGCTCTTGGCGCCGGGAGATCCTTCCTGCTTCGGCGGCGATACCGACCTGCTTCTCAACTGGTGGTACGGCGATAATATCTGGATGAAGACGCGCTGCCCGTGGGGTGCTTCCGATGAGTGGAAGAAGCTCCATGAGCTCATGGACAAGGCTCTGACTCAGTCCGGCGCCGATCAGCAGTCTACCTGGAACGAGTGCTTCGATATTATCGCGGAGAACGTGCCTCTCTATCCGGTACTCTTTGCGAAGACTTCTACGGCTTCCTGGAGCGAGAAGCCCAACGGAAACGGCGTGGCGCTTCAGGGCTTCAAGGGCATTGGCACCACAGGCATGTCCTTCATTGACGTCAATACGGTAACCCAGAAATAACTGCGGGAACCAGCTGCGGGTGATTTGTGGGGCTCGGGCGGACGCAGCTTCGCTCGAGCCCTTTTGTTCGGTTTCATTTCGTTCAAGAGAGGGGAGACTGTGAATAACCTGCTTCGACTTATCGGTCGTCGTCTTATCGCGTTGCCGATTATGGCTTTGGGAGTCACGTTTCTCGTATTCTTCCTGATGTCGTTTTCACATGTAGATCCCGCGTACAACGCGCTGGGAGAAAGCGCTACTCCGGAGGCCATTGCGCAGTATCACACCGAGCACGGCTTAGACGATCCGTGGCCAGTCCGGTATGTGCGCTACATGGGCAACCTGCTCCATGGTGACCTGGGCTCCTATGGAGCCGCCAGCTATTCGGTGGCGGATCGCATCGCGCGGGCGCTTCCGGTAACCATGCAGCTCACCTTTATCGGCCTCATCATCGGCGCCGTTGTTTCATTTTTATTCGGCGTCCTTGCGGCGCTCTATCGAGACAGATGGCCCGACCAAATCATTCGAGTGTTTTCCATCGCGGGACTCGCGACGCCTTCGTTCTGGCTTGCGGTTCTTCTCATCCTGCTCTTTGCAACTACCCTCGGAGTACTTCCCGCGTCAGGCATGCTGCCCGACCCCTCCAAAAACTTCGGTGGCTACATGGCGCGCATGATTATGCCGGCTGTCGCTCTAGCCGTTCCGCTGACTGGTCAAATGACGCGTATTGTCCGTACGGCGATGGTAGAAGAGCTGGACCGCGATTACGTTCGCACTGCTCGCGGCGCGGGTATCCCAGAACCCATCGTCATCGCGCGTAACGTCTTGCGCAATGCCCTCATTACTCCGGTCACTACGCTCGGACTCAAGATTGGCTATCTTATGGGCGGCGCCGTAGTTATTGAGGTTATTTTCAACCTACCGGGTATGGGCATGGCCATCCTCGAGGGCATTCAGGGCAACGAAACCATGCTTGTACAGGGTGTTGTTATCGTTGTCGCGCTGTCCTTCATCATTATCAATATCGTGGTTGACATGCTCTACATCCTCATCAATCCGCGTATCAGGACGGTGTAGCCATGATTGAGATACGAAAAAAACAGACTGAAAAGCTTGAGGAGGCCGCGGCAAAAGGACTCAAGTTCGGCGGCTTCAAAAACATGAGGACCACCTCGAAAATCGCTCTGGCCATTCTGGTACTTGTAGTGCTCGCTTCAGTGCTTGCCGCACTGCTCGCGCCTCATAATCCGCTTGACATCTTTAATGCTCGACAGGCTCCCGGCAACGGATTTCTCTTCGGCACTGACGATAAGGGTCGCGATATCCTGTCCCGCATGTTGTACGGCGGACGGTATTCGTTGGTCATCGGCTTTGGCGCTACCGGTATGGCGCTGGTGCTCGGATCTATTATCGGCGCCGTTGCGGCGGTGTCGAGAAAAGCGGTTTCCGAAGTTATTATGCGCCTGCTCGATATCATCATGTCCTTTCCGGGCATCGCGCTTGCCGCGGTGTTCGTCTCCATTCTCGGCAACAGCATTCCGTCCATTATTTTCGCGATTGGGTTTATGTACACGCCTCAGATTGCCCGCATCGTGCGCGCTAATATCGTGAGCGAATATGGCGAGGATTACGTGCGCGCCACCATCGTTTCCGGCGCCCGTGCGCCCTGGATTTTGTGGAAGCATGTGCTTCGGAACTGCATCGCACCCATTATGGTCTTTACGGTTACGCTGGTAGCAGATGCCATCATCTTTGAGGCGTCGCTTACCTTTATCGGAGCCGGCATTCAAGAGCCCACTCCCACATGGGGCAATATCCTGGCTGATGCTCGCGGCGGCGTTCTGGCCGGCCGCTGGTGGCAGGCGTTTTTCCCCGGCCTTGCCATCATGCTGACCTGCCTGGCGCTCAACATCCTCTCCGAGGGTCTGACCGATGCCATGGCCGCGGCACCGGGAGCTCCTGTTGACGCGGATACCTCGGAGTCTCGGCGAGCTGACGATATTCTCGCTTCAGACCCCGTGCGCGCCTATGCTGAACAGGAGAAATCCCTAAATCGGCGTCTGTCTGATCTCAAGGTGGTCGAGCTAGCGAGAACAGACAGGCATAAGCCCAACTTCACGGTTGACCCGATTCTGCAAGTTAAGGATCTTTCCATCAGCTTTGAGTCACACGGCGAGGTAAAGGTTGTTGACGGCGTGAGCTTTGACGTCCGCCCCGGTCAGTGTATGGCGCTGGTGGGTGAGTCGGGCTGCGGCAAGTCAATTACCACAAAAGTAATTATGGGTCTTACGGATCCGAAAGAAACTATTACTGGCGAGGTGCTCTATAAAGGCCAGGATCTTGTAGCGATATCCAAAGATGAACACCGCAGGCTGCTTGGCCATGAGCTTGCCATGGTGTATCAGGACGCTCTGTCCTCGCTCAACCCCTCGATGCTTATCGCTTCTCAGATGAAACAGCTGACAAGCCGAGGCGGTACACGCTCGGCCGAAGAGCTTCTTGAGCTGGTAGGTCTTGACCCTAAGCGCACCTTGGAATCCTATCCCCATGAGCTTTCTGGCGGTCAGCGTCAGCGTGTGCTTATCGCTATGGCTCTGACGCGTGATCCATCGCTGGTCATCTGCGATGAACCTACAACCGCGCTTGACGTGACCGTTCAAAAGCAGGTCATCAAGCTCCTCAATGATTTGCAGGACCGTCTTGGTTTTGCCATGATCTTTGTAAGTCATGACCTTGCGCTTGTGGCGGAGGTAGCTTCTGAGATTACCGTTATGTACGCCGGGCAGGTAATTGAGCAGGCGCCGACAACGGAGCTTTTGACCAATCCGGTGCACGAATATACCCGCGGCCTTTTAGGCTCCGTCCTTTCCATCGAGGAAGGCGCTCAGGATGGAACGCGTCTTCATCAGGTTCCGGGCTCGGTGCCCTCTCCCGAGGATTTTCCAAGAGGAGACCGCTTCGCGCCTCGCTCAAGCCATCCGGAACTTGGTCTTGAGGTTCATCCGCTGCTCAAGCAGATTCCCGGGCGCCACCATAGCTTCTCGGAGTTGCCCGACGAGTATCTGAAAGAGCATGGACTTGTGCCGTATCTTGAGCGTGTACAGAAAAAGGAGGTGGAGTAAGTGAGCGAACAGCAGCCCATCATCTTCCTCGATGATATTTCCGTGACGTTTAAGACGCGTACCGGCTCCGTTTTTCATCCTCATAAGGTCCACGCGGTTCAGCACGTGACAATTAAACTGATGCCCGGCGAAACCATCGGCATTGTCGGCGAGTCGGGATGCGGCAAGTCCACTACGGCTAACGTGATGTGCGGACTTCAGTCGCCAACGTCAGGTAAAGTCTTTTTCAAGGGGCACGATGTTACCAAGCGCACGCCTGAGCTGCGCAAACAGATTGGGCGTGTAGTTTCGGTGGTCTTTCAAGATCCCGCTACAGCCTTAAATCCTCGGATGATCGTGCGCGACCAGCTCCTCGATCCGCTTTTGGTGCACAAGGTGGGAACGCCTGACGAGCGGGAAAAACGCATTAACGAACTTGTGGGTCTTGTCGGGCTTCCAAAATCGGCGCTTCGTGCGCTTCCCGGACAGCTTTCGGGCGGTCAGCGCCAGCGCGTAGCCATCGCGCGCGCCATGTCGCTCAATCCGTCCGCCATCATTGCTGATGAGCCTACATCGGCGCTTGACGTTTCTGTGCGAGCGCAAATCCTGAACCTGCTTACCGATCTCAAGCGAGACCTAGGGCTTTCTATGATTTTCATCTCGCATGATATTCAGACCGTACGCTACGTGTCCGACCGTATTATCGTTATGAATCACGGGCAGATCATGGAGGACGGTTCTGCGAAGCAGGTGTTTGAACACCCTCAAGACCCCTATACCAAGACGCTCCTTGGAGCCGCGCCCTCGCTGCTTCATCCGAAGCTTGGCGAATAATCACATGTCGAGGGCGTATCCGAAAGGATGCGCCCTCCTTGTATCTCAAACGATTGATAAGGACCCGGATGTCTCTTTCAAAGCTTGATTATAGGGAGCTGCGCGCCGCCCGTGCGCTGACGCCGATGCCGGCTGACTTCAGCGAATTCTGGGAAGCTCGTATGGCTGAGGCTGACGCTGTGCCGCTGAGCTGGCGGCTTGAGCCTTCTGATGAGGTAGCGCAGGCAAAAACGTGCGCCTTTTGCGATCTTTGGTTTGACGGCATGAAAGGTGCGAAGCTCTACGCCAAATTTCTCTATCCGCATGGCGAGAAGAACGTACCCTTGGTACTGCAGTTCCACGGGTATCCAGGTGCTTCTCGCTCCTGGTTTGAGCAGGCGTCTTTTGTAGGCGCAGGCTGCGCGCTTCTCGCGCTTGATAATCCCGGACAGGGCGGGCGGAGCTATGACGGAGACGGGTATGCAGGAACAACCGTAGCGGGTCATCTTGTTGCAGGACTTGACGGTCCTGCGAAGGATCTCTACTACGTGCGCCTCTATCAAAACGTTCGGATTCTCTGCCGTATTGTGTGTGCTATGGATGGTATCGATCTGAAGCGCGTTTTTGTCAACGGGCAGTCACAGGGAGGCGGCATGGGTATCGCGTGCTGTGCTCTCAACCAAGAGCTCGTCAACCGTGCAGCCATTCTTTTCCCGTTTCTTTCGGACTTCAGAGCCGTTTGGGAGCTGGGCGCCGACAAGCAGGCCTACGAGGGTATTCGCTACTACACACATTGGTTTGATCCGCGCGGGGAGCGCGTAGATGAAATCTTTGGCAAGCTTGCGTATGTAGACAGCGCAAACTTCGCGCGTTTTGTGCGCTGTCCGGTGCTTTTTGGATCCGGTCTTGATGACGAGGTATGCCCTTTGCCTACGCAGTTTGCGGTGTATAACGCGCTGGAATGTCCCAAGCGGCATCTGTTGTTTGAAGGCTATGGGCATGAGGAAATTCAAGCCTTTGACGACAGGATCATCGGCTTTTTTGACGCGCAGGACGCGCGCTCCTGGCTTGCAGAGGAGGCGCGCTCATGAGGACCGTTTCGTCATATAGGGAAATGCTTCAAAACTATCGCGGGCGCGCTTCACGGCCAGATGTGTTTGATGCGTTTTGGGCGCAGACCTGCTCGCTCAATGAGCCGGAGGTGACAGAGGTGCAGAAGGCCCCTGTGAGCTCTGCGAGCCTCGTATGCGAAGAGTTCACCTGCCGCGCTTCTGACGGCGTTTTTCTCAAAGTGCATACGCTGCGTCCTGCTGGAGCGACTCCTAGGCCAACCGTTGTGCTCTATACCGATCTTGGCCGAAAAGCGCGCGGCTGGTTACACCTGGCGCGCTTCGCTTCTCTGGGCTTTGCCGTTGTGGCCCCCGAAACTCGAGAACTTCCCGCAAAGGCGCACGCGCTTTTCGAAAAAGCATGGAAAGGCGAGGTTAGTGCCCCTGAATTGGCGGCATATGGCTTCAGTACAAGCGCAACGCGCGTGGCGGGCGCGGAGGACGCGCCAGCCGCGATGGACATGGCAGGCGCGATGAGCGCGGCAGCCGCAACGGACGCCGCCATCACTGAGCTCGCGCGTGCGACCCCACTCTTTCAGCTGATATCTGACGCGTATGCAGTGGCTCGTGCGGCGCAATCGCTTCCATATGTTGCTGCCGACTGTCTTATGACCTGGGGAGAAGGACTTGGTGGCACGCTTGCTTTGGACATCGCGGCTCTGCTCGGCCCCGAATGTGCGGGAATGATGGCGCAAAATCCCTTCTTTGCCGACAGCGTGGACATCGCGGCGGAGAAGCTCTTTGGCGCTGAGGCAGCGCTGAAGAACGCGCAGGTTATCTCCGCTTTCAGTCTTCTCGACACGACTAGTTTCGCGGAAAAAGTCACCTGCCCGACGCTTATGGCGTGCTCGCTGGAAGATCAGGCGTCTCCACCTGAAGGAACGTTTGCGGCATACAATCGCATTCCTGCGACGTGCAAGCGGATAGCGGTGTATCCCAAACATGCGCATGAGCGCATCAACGATTTTGAAAACTTGCAAATTGACTTTTTGCTGACGCGCTCAGGCGGTAGACTTTAACTGTCTGGGTAAGCAGCGTTCAACAGGAAAGGATACGGTGCATGTCCACAGATTTTGTATTCAGAGGAGTCATTCCCCCCGTTGTTACTCCGGATACCGA
The DNA here is from genome assembly GCF_000411555.1 of Atopobium sp. oral taxon 199 str. F0494. Taxonomy (GTDB): domain Bacteria; phylum Actinomycetota; class Coriobacteriia; order Coriobacteriales; family Atopobiaceae; genus Lancefieldella. Next base: position 164,559 of record NZ_KE150486.1, read on the forward strand.
AGACCGTCAGCTTGACGTAGCTTCACTGGAGCGCTCCATTGAGCGCATGATTGACGCCGGCGTTGATGGTTTGTTTTTCCTCGGTTCGTCAGGGGAAGTTGTTTTTGCCACCGATGATCGCCGCGATCAGATTGTCCGCGAGGCGGTCCGTATTGTCGCAGGCCGCGTTCCGGTATTGGTGGGCATTATCGATACGCAAACTGAGCGCGTGCTTGAGCACGGTTATCGTGCACTTGAGCTGGGAGCCGATGCGCTTGTGGCAACAGCGCCATTCTATGCCCTGGAAGGAGAGGTCGAGACGGAAGAACACTTCCGCATCATCCACGCCGAGCTGGGTGCGCCCCTGTTTGCCTACGACATTCCCGTGTGCGTGCATACGAAGCTTCCCTGGAAGCTGCTTGCGCGCTTGGGCGCGGAAGGGGTTCTCGCGGGCGTAAAAGATTCGTCCGGTGACGACATATCGTTCCGTTATCTGGTGCAGGAAAACGAAAAGAACGGCCATCCTATGGCGCTTCTGACCGGTCACGAAATTGTGGTCGATGGCGCGCTTTTGTCTGGCGCAGACGGCTCCGTTCCGGGTCTTGCCAACATTGAGCCCGAAGGCTACGTCCGTATGTGGAAGGCTGCGCAGAGGGAGGATTGGACCTCGGTCAAGCGCGAACAGGATCGGCTGAACGAAATATCCCACATTTTTGACGTTACTTCGGGCGTACAGGGATACGGCGCCGGCGTTGGCGCCTTCAAGTGCGCTCTTCACCTTATGGGAATTTTTGACACGCCGCAGATGCCTCGCCCCGTGAAGCCACTTTCTGCTGAGAACGTCGAGGCGATCCGCGCGGTTCTTGTTAAAAATGAGCTGCTGTAACCTTTTTGACCTTTCAGGGAGGGATAGCTGTGTCTTACGAATGCGATGCTCGAAAAATTGCTGTGGCCGTTGATATCGGTGGCACAAAGATTGCCTGCGGTCTTGTTGATCTGAGTGCGAAAGAGGTCCCGCGGGTGCACGATGTCACAAAGATTTCCACGGAGGCGGATCAAGGTGGCGCCCATGTGCTTGAGCTGGTGATTGAGTCGGTTAAAAGCGCTCTTTCCCGTGCGGCAGAGCGCGGCGAGAAGCCCGTGGGGGTCGGCATTTCTTCGGCAGGTGTCGTGGATCCGCGCAGCGGCGATATTACCTTCGCCAATAATTTGATGCCCGGTTGGGGCGGTACTCCTCTTGCCCGCGCCGTCACCGAAGCGTGCGGTCTTCCGTGCACGGTGCTCAATGACGTGCATGCCCATGCGCTTGGCGAAGCGCGCCATGGTGCCGGCAAAGACGTATCTTCCGTATTGGTGGTCGCCGTGGGAACGGGTATCGGCGGCGCATTCGTAGACCACGGCACCATCATGCTCGGCGCTCATGACGAAGCCGGTCATATAGGACACGTCGCCGCTTTGGCAGCCGCGGGCGTGGCTTGTTCTTGCGGAGCTACAGGACACCTTGAACCTGTCGCCGCAGGCCCCGGCATCATCCGCGAATATGTACGGCTGGGAGGTATTGACAGCCGCGATGACGGTTCTCCTATAGACGGCGCGGAAATTGATTTTCGCGCAAACAATGGAGACATACGCGCCCAAGCGGCGGAGGAGCTCTCCGGACGGGCGCTGGGGGAGGTTTTGGGCAGTATGTGCAATATGCTTGACCCTTCAGCCATCATTCTTTCAGGCTCTGTGGCGGAGTGCGGACCGTATTGGCACAACGCTTTGCATGCGGCGTTTGAGAGCCAGGCGATGCCTCCGGTCAAGACGACGCCCATCATACAAGGAGCGCTGGGTGCCGAAGCCCCGCTTATAGGCGCTGTCGAAAATCTCTTTGATCCCGCGTATTTTGAAACGAGAAACACATGTCATTAAATCCGCTTGTACAGTCTCTCAAAGGCAAACTCATAGTCAGTGTGCAGGCTTATCCTGGAGAGCCGCTTCGCCACCCCGAGACCATGGCGCAAATGGCGCGCGCTTGTGAGCTGGGAGGAGCCGCTGCCATCAGGTGCCAGGGGCTTTCTGATATCGCCGCCATTAAAGGGCGGGTGGAAATCCCCGTCATTGGTCTTTGGAAGGAGGGACACGAAGGCGTTTACATCACGCCCACCCTGCGCCACGCCCTCGCGGTTGTCAATGCCGGAGCAGATGTGGTGGCGCTGGACGCGACCGATCGCGCGCGTCCTGACGGTAGGACGTTTGCAGAGACAATTCGCTCGCTCCGTGAGGCAACCGATGCGCTCGTCATGGCTGATTGCATGACTATGGACGATATACATCGCGCCGTAGCGTGCGGTTGCGACTTGGTCTCAACCACGCTTTCGCATAACAAGGCGGCAATCGATACCACCCTCGATGACGGTCCCGATTTGCCGCTGCTCCGCCAGGCAACAACCGAATTCCCCGGCATTGCCATCATTTGTGAGGGGCATGTGCATACACCCGTGGATGCGAAGGCTGCCATTGACGCCGGCGCGTGGGCGGTCGTTTCCGGTACAGGCATCACACATCCAACCTCAATTACTTCGTGGTTCAAGGCGGCGATTGAAGCGTAGGCGTTGGCGAGAAGTACTTCTCGCCGTCAACCTTTTCAAAGAGGGAGTGACTCATGAGCCAAGACAAGCCTGTCTCAGCGGGGAAGGTTTCCGTGCCCGACATCGTGATTATTACCGGCATGTCGGGGTCCGGGCGTACGCAGGCGCTGCATGTCTTTGAAGACATGGGCTATTACTGCATCGATAACCTGCCGCCGGCGCTCATCCTGCAGCTTGCTCATGTGGTGGGAATCAATTCAAGCATCGGGCGACATCTGGCCGTTACCTGTGATTTACGCTCACAGGGTCTCTTTGACGACATGCTTGAGGTCCTGCATTCGCTTGCTGATCATGAGCTGACCTACAGCATGGTCTTTCTCGACTCGACCGACGAGGTCATCATGCGCCGCTATGACGAGAACCGTCGCCGGCATCCGGTGGCGCACCGGGGAGAAACACTGGAAAAAGCCATCAGGCGTGAGCGCAAGCAGCTTGCAGCGGTGCGTGAAGCGGCCGATGTGGTGATTGATACGTCTACCATGCGCACGACAACGCTTCGTAATCGTCTGCGCCGTATCTTTTCGAAACTTTCCGACCAGCAGCTTCTTGAAGTAAGCGTTTTCTCGTTCGGCTTTAAGCATGGCATGCCCGTTGAAGCGGATCTTATGATTGACGTGCGCTTCTTACCCAATCCGTTTTACGATCCGGAAATGCGTGTGATGACGGGGCTTGACAAGCGCGTTGCCGCCTATGTGCTCGATAATCCGACGGCCAAGAAATTCTTGAAATCGTGGTTTGAACTTTTAGACGTAATTATGCCGGGCTATGTCGCTGAAGGGAAGTCGCACCTCTCTATCGCCGTTGGTTGCACGGGAGGTCAGCACCGGAGTGTGGCTATCGCAAAGGCGACCGCCGAGCATCTTCTGCAGGCGGGGTACCGTGCTACACTTTCACATCGTGATCTTGCACGCGCCAATACGCGAACAGATGGATAGCGGATAGCGCGCGTGCGGCAGCGACAACGTGTGCGCGATTGCGCTCGCACGTTGGTAAAGCAGCAAAAGGGGAGCGATAAAGAGGGTCTATGTCATTTACCGCTGAGGTGAAAAACGAACTTTCGCGTGTGCCTTCCTCGTCACAGGAAGCTGATCTCGCGCAGCTTTCAGCGCTCATGCGCGTTACGGGCACGCTGTCCTTTCATGGAGCTCGCAACTATACCGTGCGCATCGTAACTGAGACAGGTACTGTTGCCCGCACTGTGGTAGCGCTTGCGCGTCAGCTCTTTGGTTTGGGCACGTCGATTGAGTATCGACGCTCTATCATGCATAAAAAACGCAACTATCTATTGGAGATTTCCAATCAGCAGGCGCTCGGAGACGCTCTGGTGGCTCTTGGCATTTTGACGCCCGAAACAGGTATTCAACAGGGAATTCCGCGCCAGCTTTTGTATACCAAGCAGGCTCGGGCAGCATTTGTACGGGGCGCTTTTATGGCGGGAGGTTTCGTTGCCGACCCGCGCAAAGATTTTCATTTAGAGATTGCGGTGACAGGCGAGCGTTTTGCTCGCGACCTTGTGGCACTTATCGCTACCGCAGGCATTACCGCACGACTCAATCACCGCAACCGCCATGTACAGCGACTGGATCGGACGAAAGAACTGTATGCGGTGTACCTGAAGAGTTCCGACGACATTATCGCTTTTTTACGCCTCATCGGCGCCGAAAACATGGCAAAGGTGGTGTTCGCGGCGCGTCAGATGAAGCTCGTGCGCAACAATGTTAATCGCGGCGTCAACGCTGAAGTGGCAAATCAAAAGCGCTCCTCCGACGCGGCCGCCTCTCAGCTTCGTCTGATTGAGCGTGTCGAGAAAATCGTGGGTATCGAGAACCTTCCCCCTGCGCTTCAGGAGTTTTGCCGCGCTCGCCGTGAAAGCCCCGAACTGTCTCTTGCAGCGTTAGGTGACTCTTTTGTGCCACCTGTCTCAAAATCAGCCATGTACCACCGGCTGCTGCGCTTGGAAAAAATTGTTGAAGACGCAGAAAATTTCAATAACTCCGTTTAACTTTTCGGCGAGTGCGGTAATATAAACGGTGTATGGTGTAAATGTTGTATGGTCGTTGGGGAGAAGCCCTGACGTCATCGAAAGGAGCATTACATATGGCAGTAAAGGTTGCTATTAACGGCTTTGGCCGCATTGGTCGTCTTGCTTTCAGGCAGATGTTCGGCCATGAGGGTTCCGAGATTGTTGCTATCAACGATCTTACATCCCCTGAGATGCTTGCCTACCTTCTGAAGTATGACTCCACTCAGGGCAATTACGCTCGCGACCACAAGGTTGAGTCCACCGACCACTCCATTGTTGTTGACGGCCATGAGATTATCATCTACAAGGAGGCGGACGCAAACAATCTTCCTTGGGGCAATCTCAACGTTGACGTCGTACTTGAGTGCACCGGCTTCTACACTTCCAAAGAGAAGGCACAGGCCCACATCAACGCTGGCGCCAAGAAGGTCGTCATCTCCGCTCCTGCGGGCAATGATTTGCCAACCATCGTATACAACGTCAACCATGAGACCCTGACCGCAGATGACAACATCATCTCCGCGGCTTCCTGCACCACCAACTGCCTTGCTCCTATGGCAAAGGGCCTCAATGATTTTGCCCACATCGTTTCCGGCATCATGACTACCATCCACGCGTACACGGGCGATCAGATGATTTTGGACGGTCCGCAGCGCAAGGGCAATTTCCGCCGCTCTCGTGCGGGCGCTGAGAACATCGTTCCCAACTCCACCGGTGCCGCCAAGGCAATCGGCCTTGTTCTTCCTGAGCTCAACGGCAAGCTTATTGGCGCCGCTCAGCGCGTTCCTACGCCTACCGGCTCCCTTACCAACCTCTATGCCGTTGTTGACAAGAAGGTCACCGCTGATGAGGTCAACGCTGCTATGAAGGCGTATGCCCAGACCATTCCTGAGACGTTCGGCTACAACGAGGACCAGATCGTTTCTCGCGATATCGTCGGCGAGACCCATGGTTCCATCTTTGACGCTACGCAGACCATGTGCAACGATCTTGGCAACGGCCAGACTCTCGTTCAGGTTACCTCTTGGTACGACAACGAGAACTCCTACACTTCTCAGATGGTCCGTACCATCAAGTACTTCGAGAAGTTCGTTGCGTAAGCGCACGCATATGTGACGCCTTGGCGCGGTCGCAGCATCTGCCGCGACTGCGCCTTTTTATTAGAACTGTTTAGAACTGTTTGTCTGTGAATAATGGACCGCGGGCGCTTCTCGCGAGATAAGACGTGCCGGAGTCCAAAAAGTTTTGAGAGAAAGAGGATTGACATGGCTTTCACAAAGAAGACCGTTCGTGACGCCGATGTCGACGGTAAGCGTGTCCTGATGCGCGTTGATTTCAACGTGCCTTTGAAGGACGGCGTCGTGACCGATGACACCCGTGTCCGTGCAGCCCTGCCTACTATTCAGTATCTGCTTGATCACAACGCCAAGGTTATTTTGATGAGCCACCTCGGACGCCCTGACGGTACCGGCTTCCAGCCCGAGCTTTCACTGCGTCCTGCCGCCGAGAAGCTCTCCGAGCTTTTGGGCAAGCCCGTTCTGTTTGTGGAAGATACCTATGGCGAGAAGGCCAAAGAAGCCGTTGATTCCCTTGAGAATGGCCAGGTTCTCGTTCTTGAGAACGTCCGCTTTGACAAGCGCGAGAAGAAAAATGACCCGGAGATCGCAAAGATTCTTGCCTCCTATGGCGACATCTTTGTCCTCGACGCCTTCGGTACCGCTCACCGCGCGCAGGGCTCTGTGGTTGGACCTGCCGCGTACCTGCCTGCTTACGCCGGCTTCCTGCTTGAAAAAGAGGTAGATACACTGACCTCTATCTTCGCGGATCCCGCCCGTCCTTTCGTCGCCATTGTCGGCGGCTCTAAGGTTTCTTCCAAGATTGGCGTTCTCGATCACCTGATTGACTCTGCCGATACGCTCATTATCGGCGGCGGCATGGCGTACACTTTCTTCCTCGCTAAGGGCTATACCGTGGGAACTTCTCTTCAGGAGCCCGACTGGGTTGAGCCGGCAAAGAAGATGCTTGAAAAAGCAGAGGCTAAGGGCTGTAAGATTTTGCTCCCCGTTGACAACATTGTGGCTGACCACTTTGGCGAGGACGCGCAAGGGGAGGCTGTCAATTCTGACAACATTCCCGCTGACCGCATGGGTATGGACATCGGTCCTAAGACCGTGCAGCTGTATACCGATGCCATCGAGGGCGCGAAAACCGTTTTCTGGAACGGTCCGATGGGCGTTTTCGAGTTTGATCAGTTTGCAAAAGGAACTGAAGCGGTTGCTCGTGCTATCGCGGATTCTGATTGTACGTCCATCATCGGCGGTGGCGATTCTGTTGCCGCTATCAATAAGTTTGGTCTTGCCGATAAGATGAGCTGGATTTCCACGGGCGGTGGCGCCTCTATGGAGCTCGTTGAAGGCAAGGCTCTTCCTGGAGTGGAGGCGCTTCTCGATGCGTAACCGTATGATTGCCGGCAATTGGAAGATGAACAAGACGTTCTCCGAGGGCGTTGTCCTTGCTCAGGGCATTGTCGACGAGCTTGCAGGAGGGACCGGCGCCGTTGACGTTGTCATTGCTCCTCCCGCGGTCGACCTCAAGGGCGTTTCGGAGGTGCTCAATCAGGCCGGTTCTTCTGTGGCTCTTTCCGCGCAGAACGTGTATTGGGAAGAGTCGGGCGCGTATACCGGCGAGCTTGCTCCGGCGATGCTCGAATCTGTTGGCGCAACCTACTGCATCATTGGTCACTCTGAGCGTCGCGGCTACTTTGGTGAGACCGACGAGGACGTCAATCGCAAGGCCAAGGCGTTGATGGCTCACGGCATTACGCCCATTTCCTGCTGTGGCGAGCCTTTGGAGGTTCGTGAAGCCGGTGGTCACGTTGCGTTTGTCGTCGAGCAGATCAAGGCTGATACCGCAGGTCTTACAATTACTGACCCGTCCAAGTATGTTATCGCATATGAGCCTATTTGGGCTATCGGCACCGGCAAGACCGCTACGGCTGATGACGCGCAGGAAGTCTGCGGTGCTATCCGCAAGACGCTCGTCGAGATCTTTGGCGCTGAGACGGCACAGAGCATCCGTATTCTGTACGGCGGCTCGGCAAAGCCCGAGAACATCAACGGCTTCCTTGAGAAGGAGGACGTCGACGGCGCTTTGGTGGGCGGCGCGTCGCTCAAGACCGATTCCTTTGCCGCTATGGTAAAGAGCGCCATGAACTAAGGACGGGACGGCGTAGGCACTGGGCTTAAGGCGCTATGCGCTGAAGGTTGTTATGCGCTGCGAGTCTGAGGCCGTTATGCGCCACGAGCTTAAGGCGCTATGCGCTGCGAGCCTAAGGTGCTACGCACTGAAGCGTGGACATACGCATTTTGCGTAAATACACACATGTCGTGTCTCAAAAGGGCACGGCATGTGTTATTCTATTACGTCAGTTTGCGCTTGCCGATGTACGAGCTTCTCGCCGACCGGCCTGCGCGGCAAAAATGTAAGCATCAAAAGGAGACTTTTCGTGGGCGTACTGAATACTATTTTGCTTGTGCTGCTTTTCATTTCCGGCATTCTGACCGTTTTTCTGGTGCTGGCGCACTCAGGCAAGGGAACGGGCATCTCGGACATGATTGCCGCGTCCATGTACAATTCCAATGCGGGCACCGGCATTCTTGAAAAAAATCTTGACCGTCTGACTGTTATCACCACTGCAATTTTTATTATTTGCATCGTTATCATGGCGCTTACCTTCCCCTTGGGGACTATGGGTATTAATTAGCGTATTTGTCCTGCGTATTGTTATGGATTGGCGAGCCGGCGCTTGTGTTTTGAGCGCCGGTTTTTTATGCCTGTTAATGCATTTCCGAGAAACGAGAACAACTGGAAAAGCGAGAAGCGAGAAGCAAGAAGGGTCATCGAGAAATCCAGGCAGTTTTTCCTACGGTTTCAAACTTCCGGGGCTCCCAGTTTCCAAAAAAGTGCATGAGTTGTGATATGAAAACTCCTAAAAAAGGCATCAGTTGTGATAAATCCCCTAAAAATGTCATGAGTTGTGAAATCTTTTTATCACAACTGTGGCACTTTTTTGGAAATGGTAGGGAAGCGGCGCAGGAGCGGCGCGGAAGCGGCATAGAAGCGGCAGGGAATTCGAAGGGCATCAAGCAAAACGGCGAGAAGTGACTTTCCAAGCGATGCCAAAAGCCGCGCGCTGTCACAGTGCCTTGTTACGTTGTGTTTATTATGTTGCGGTTGTTACGTAATTGTTTCTTCTTGCACAAGTAATTAAAAAGGGCGTATATTCATATGAATATTTGTAGGCCAATAAACGGAATAGGTGATTTTATGGCTAACAGTCTGACCCGTCGATCTTTCTTTGAGGTTTCTGGTCTTGCTGCAGCAGGTCTTGGACTTACCGCCTGCGGTGGTGGCAACGGAACTCAGGGAGGCTCCGGCGATACGGGAGTTGAGCCACAGGACGGCTCTCCGGCAACGACCGCTCTCGACAAGCTTCCGCTTCCTGAGAAGGGTAAGACCTACAACAACCCTAAGAAGCGCGACGAAGTCAAAGACGACGGTACGGTAACGCTTGCTATCAACGAAGTCGGCCCTAACTGGAACTATTCAAGTCTTGAAGGTAATACAACCTACATGAACTGGATGTGGTCTTTGTATATGCCTATTAATCTGGTTAGTGCCGATGCGACTGGCTCTACGTACACTCCTAAAGCCGACTACATCAAATCACTTTCTTCCGATGAGTCTTCAGGTAAGCAGATTATTACCGTTGTGTATGCCGATCAGGCTAAGTTCAACGACGGCACTGATATCGACTGGAAAGCGTTTGAGACTGTATGGAAGTGTCTCTCTGGTCAGAGTGAGGACTATCAGGTTGCCGCTACTGACGGCTGGGATAAGATTGAAACGGTTGCTCAGGGTGATACCGCCAAGACCGCAGTCGTTACTATGAGAGAGCCGGTTTATCCGTATGAAGCTATCGTAAGCATGGTACTTCACCCGGATATCGTTGACGTTGATACGTTTAACAGCGGATTCTTGAATAATCCGCATGTTGAATATGGCGCTGGTCCTTACATCGTTGATTCGTTTGATGACACTCACGCCACATTCAAGCCCAATCCTAAGTGGTGGGGAGATGCTCCTAAATCCACGACGGTAACATATAAGCAGATGGAAGCTCAGGCTACCTTCAATGCGTTCAAAAACGGCGAGATTGACTCTGTTGGTACGGGCCTTTCCGGTACCGCTGAGATGCTTTCCAACTTTAACAGCATGGATGACGCTCAGATTCGCCGTGGTCTTTCTACTTCTATTGCGGTTATTGAGATCAATTCTACGCGTGGAGCGCTTCAGGATCTTGCGGTCCGTAAGGCGTTCTGCCAGGCAGTTGACCCTGCGACTATTGTTTCTATCGTCTTCCAGGGTGTCAACTGGTCCGAGGATGCTCCGGGCTCTATGCTTATCCCTTATTGGGCAGACGGCTATGAGGACAATCGTCCCGATGATCTGAAGAATCTTAAAGACGCTTCCGCTCGTACCGCAGCTGCAAAGAAGACGCTTGAAGATGCAGGCTATACTGCGGGCTCTGATGGTATCTATGCAAAGGGCGATACCAAGGCAAGCTTCTCCTTTACCACCTTTGGTGACTCCACAACCGTTAAGAACCGTTCCGCTGCTATTCAGAAGATGGCAAAAGACGCCGGTATCCAGGTTGACATTGACAACCACGCCTCTTCTGAGTTCTCTAAGATTTTGAGCTCTGGCGCATGGGACACCTGTCTCTTTGGCTGGAACGGCACCACAACCTCCATTTGGAATGGTGTCCAGCTCTATGGTTCTGAGTCCTCTTCCAACTTTGGTAAGCAGGGTACCGCTGAGACCGATGCCGAGTTTGCGAAGGTTCCTTCTATCAAAGACAAGGCCGAGCAATTCAAGCAGTGCAACGCTACCGAGAAGAAGCTGATGGAGACGTACGCCTATCTGCCTCTGTTCACCGGTCCTGACTGCTCTGTTGTCAAGAAGGGTCTGGCAAACTACGGTCCTGCGCTCTTTGAGGATCCGGCTGTTACCAACCTTGGTTGGCAAAAGGACTAACTGCTATTGCGCTGGAATTTCGTGAAGGGTTTTGCTGAGAAAAACTTTCTTGATTTTCTCGCGTGCAGCGCAGTGGAATGTGTTAGTATATCCCTCGCTGCAAGGCATGTCGGAGTGGCGGAATTGGCAGACGCGCTAGCTTGAGGTGCTAGTGACTTACTAAACGGTCGTGCGGGTTCAAGTCCCGCCTCCGACACCATGGAAATGCGGCGGACCTCTTCGGAGGTCCGCTTTTTGTCTGAATGTGACGTAATCATCTAAGCGGGCGTGTATCCTGCAGTGCCCCGCAGCGCCCTTCAATATTCTGCAGCGTCTTTCCTTTGTAAACAGCTCGTTTCCAAATGTTAAACAATCTGTTTCCACATATTAAACAACATGTTTCCGGCTAAAGACCCATTTTTTGATTTGTTACAGTGAGCAAATCAACTGTTCGTCTCGTAATGGAATGGGTGATCTTATGGCTTACAGTAATCTTTCCCGCCGTTCGTTTTTGACGCTTTCCGGTGCTGCGGCTGCAGGGCTTGGCCTTGCTGGGTGCAACAACGGCGCGGCCAACGATGGCAATAAAGCGTCCGGCGATGTTGAGCCACCGGAAGGAAGTCCGGCTACCACAGCCCTTGATAAGCTTCCTATCCCCGAGAAAGGCAAGGTCTACATCAACGCCAAGACGCGCGATGAGATTAAGGATGGCGGCACGCTCACCCTTCCCATTATCGAGATTGGACCGGACTGGAATTACCTCAATGTAGCTGGCAATACGCTCTACATGCACGAGCTCTGGAATTACTACATGCCTGCTCTTTGCGTTTTGGGTGACGCTACGGGCTCTAAGATTGAGCCCAATCCCGACTTCATTAAGTCCATCAAGGTGGATGAGAGTAGCGGTAAACAGGTCATTACGGTTGAGTATGCCGAGAAGGCCGTCTTTAATGACGGCACTCCAATAGACTGGCAGGCGTTTAACGCCGTTTATACCGTTATGAGTGGTAAAGACGAAGCGTACACTCCCTCTGCGACCGATGGTTACGACAAGATTGAAAGCGTTGCCAAGGGCGCGACTGACAAAATCGCCGTTGTTACCATGACGGAACCGGTCTATCCCGCCGAGGCGCTTTTTGGCACTGCACTGCACCCATCGGCAGCCGATCCCGACACCTTCAATAATGGCTGGGCTAATGAGCCGCATGTGGATTGGGGTGCTGGCCCGTTTACCATCGACTCCTTCAGCGACACTCAGGTGACCCTCAAGCCCAATCCTAACTGGTGGGGAGACGCTCCTAAGCTCGATACCATCGTCTTCAAGCAGATGGAGTCGCAGGCGCTCTTCAACGCCTTCAAGAACGGCGAGATTGATACGACCGGTGTGACTCAGTCTGGCTCTGCCGAGATGCTCTCCAACTTCAACAGCATGGAAGACGCGCAGATACGCCGTGCTTACGGCAAGTCGGTCTACAACATTGAGATTAACGCCACGCGCGGTGCCCTTACCGACATCAATGTTCGTAAGGCTTTCTGCCAGTCCATCGACCCCGCGGTCATTGTCTCCATTATCTTCCAGGGTGTTAACTGGCAAGAAGAGGCTCCGGGCTCGTTGCTCCTTCAGACGTGGTCCGATGGTTATGAAAACAACCTGCCCTCCGATGTCAAAGACCTTACTGACAGCGCCGCCCATGTCGCCGCTGCCAAGAAGACCCTTGAAGCTGCAGGCTATGCGCTTGGCTCTGACGGCATCTATGCTAAGGACGACACCAAGGTCACCTTCGCTTTCACGACGTTCGGAGATTCGGCTACCACCAAGAACCGCGCAGCCGCAGTTCAGAAGATGGCTAAGGACGCGGGTATTGAGGTCACCATTGACAATCACCCGTCTTCCGAGTTTTCTAAAGTGTTGGTTTCCGGTGACTGGGACACCTGCATGTTCGGGTGGAGCGGTACTGCGACTTCTATCTGGAATGGCGGACAGCTCTACGGGTCTACGTCTGAGTCCAACTTTGCCAAGTGCGGAAGCGCGGAGATTGACGCCGATTTCGCCAAGGTTCCCTCTATCGCTGACCACGCCGAGCAGGTCAAGGCGAGTAATGATGCCGAGAAGAAGAGCATGGCCTCTTACGGTTACCTACCCGTCTACTCCGGACCTGAGGTCATTGTTGTCAAGAAGGGCATTGCGAATATCGGACCTAACCTGTATCTTGACATCCGCACCGAAGATATCGGCTGGGAGAAATAGACGGCGAGAAGTGGCTTCGGTGGTCCTCCACCGGGCTCGGTTGGCTTCAGTCGACTTCGCCGACCGCTAGCTGTAAACGCCCTCAACCGTCTTCAGCAGGCTTCAGTACCTAGCCTCCTTGTTTTACAGCACGCTAAAGCGGACTCTTCGGGGTCCGCTTTTTCATGCCTTATGAGCCCTCCATGCCCTATAAGCTCCTCATGTCAGCCCAGTTTGCGGCCATTCCATTTTCATGTCAGCTCAGTTTTTCTTACTATTTCAGCTTTTCTATGATGTCCCATAATTATGGGACAGTCGCTCATTTGCCGATTTTACATAGTGACCGCGCGTGTTTAGCTGTTCACATCGGCTGTCCGCGCCCATCGGCCGCACCCGCGCGTACCCGCCACGCTCCAGCGCGCGCTAGACGGAATGCCTGTCGCCATGTGATTCGTGGCACAATAACATCTGAAAAAGAAAGGCGGCGTCTATGGCAGAACAAGAACTGAGCGTACGATCCATTGACGGTATCGTTGAAGGCAGTGTTACCGCGACGCTTGCGCGTATTTTGCAGCTCGTGGGAGACGCCGTTATTGTTTTTGACCAAGAGGGACGGGTACTTCTCGCCAATGACGAAGCTGTCAGACTGTTTGAATACCACGAAAGAAACCTTATAGGATCTGATATCCGCACCTTCTTTACGCCTGGCGACGCGGAAGATCGGTCGACGGCATTTGACGCGGAGGCGCTCCCATTCCCAGTTGACGGAAGCACAGCGCTTGTAACGGTCGCGGACGCCGCCGGTGAACCATTGACGCTGCGCGTGCGTTCTGAGCGGGCAGGGGCGCCCACAGAGGCTTTTGTGCTTGTTGTTGTACCGGTGAGTGACGAGGCGACGTCTGAGCGAGAAGAACAGCGCACCATAGAGGAGCTCCGCCGGGCAAACAAGCGGCTTTCCGGAGCACTTAATATCGTGTTGGATACGCTTGATTCCGAAAATATGGGGCAGTTGCTTGAGCGTGTCATCGCTGAGATTGCTGACACTATGGAGGCCGACGGTTCCCTCATCTATCTTGCGGAACATGATGGCTTTCACCTACATGGGACAACCGAGTCTATCGCGCGCTCATCGGCGCCGCGGTTTGTGGGGTACGGGCATCTGATAGAAAATCTCTGCGCGGATACGGGCCATGCGCTCAGGCTGCGCGTGGCGCCGCCGAATCCTCAGGATTTGCGTGCCGGACGCCTGACCTCTCGTGATGTAGTCAACGACGATACGCGTGAGGTGTATGAGGTTGCGGTTCGTCATTTGCCGCCGTTCGTCAGTTTTATCGCGGTACCTGTGTGGTTTGGTGGTCAGATTATAGCGCTGATTGAAGTGGGCTGGAAAACCGTGCATCCCCTGAATTCTGACGACACGCGCCTGCTTGATTCCATCTCAAATTACCTTTCAGTGCAGTTGGTGGGTGCGCTTTCTACGATGCGGACGCAACGGCGCAATGAGTTGCGTGAGCTTGCGCTTGATGTTCGCAACCGTTTGACGGCCGCTGCCGGCGCTCAAGAGGGTGGAGCCAGCAGAGTTCTGCCCGAGGTCATGCAAGAGGTGGCAGAGGCTCTCGATGCCGTGGTATATCCTGTCGTGTGCTGCGAAGTGTCCGGCAGGCCTGTAGTTCACCCCGCGGACGCTCCGGTATTTGAGCTGCCCGCTGGTTTAGGGGAGATTTCCGAGAAGGACGAGGAAGCTCAGGTCATAGCCATTGCTCCCGACTCTGTCATAAGTGAGGAACTCCGCGCTTTGCAGCAACCGTGCATAGGCGCGGCTCTTCTCGCTGGGAAAATAGAAGACAAGCGCCGGACCTGGCTTTTCTTGCGGCCGTATGATTCGGAGCCTATGAGCGACATCGACCTTGAATTGCTGCAGCGCGTGGCTCTCAATGTGAGGGCTATTGTGGCGGGCGCGGAAGAAAGCAAGCAAAACAAGCGTATCTCGCAGGCGCTGATGACAGGCATGAAGAATGAACTGCAGCATATTGATGGTATCGAGGCGCAAGGAATCTATTCGTCCGCGACCGCGGCAGCCTTTGTCGGCGGCGATTTCTACAGCCTTGTGAGACTTTCGGGACGTCGAGCCTGCGTTATTATGGGCGATGTTTCCGGTAAGGGCATTGAAGCCGCCTCCGTGTCATCGGCCGTGAAGACGGCGCTTTCCGCATACGCGTGGGAGGGGATTGGTCCTGCTCGCATGGTGGCGAATCTAAACGAGTTTCTTTTGGGCTTCTCGCGCATCGAAACGTTTGCGACGTTGTTTGTCGGCGTGGTCGATTTGGCGAAGGGCGTGTTGACATACTGTTCAGCGGGACATCCACCCGCGGCGCTTGTGCGCGCCGCTACGGGCGAGGCGCAGCTTTTGGATGTGCAGTCCGGTGTCGTGGGAGCGTTTCAGGATATGACATACAAAAACGGCTACGTTGAGCTGCGTAAAGATGACGTTTTATTTCTGTACACCGACGGTACGACTGAGGCGAGAAGCCCCGAGGGTGCATTTTTTGGCGAGACGGGCTTGCGTGACATGGTCATGAGTGAAGTTCCTCATGGCTTTGAAGGACTGCTTGACCGCTTTTTGGCGACGCTGGATGCCTATACAGGACGCAGCCTTGAAGATGACGTTGCTATGGTCGCCTTGCGGTTTTCCGGGCTGCCGGCGTAGCGCGTCGCGCGGTAGCGTAACGCTTGCGTTGGCGATGTGCCAGCGACGTGGAGCGTGGTTCCTGCATTGGTGATGCGGAGCGTGGCGCGCTGTGCTCTGCGCTGAAATAAATGCACGTATGTGGGAACAAAGCCTGTATGCGCACAAAACCAAACATAGCCTTGCTTTCTGTAAACTCTGATCTTGATGTCACCGCAGTTCCTGCAGTGCGACGCGAGGTCGAAGAGCTTTTAAATCAAGGCTGTCAGCGTATCGTGTTGAACATGGCCGATGTATCCTACATTGATTCGGCCGGCATGAGCTTTATCATGTGCGCCTTGCGCCGTGTTCGTTCAACCGGTGGACTTATGAGCCTTACCAATGTGTCGCAGCCGGTGTTTCGCTGTCTTTCGCGTATGCGTCTGGTTGATTTTATGCCAGTGACACGCGTTGGCGCGCATGCGCACGTTGCTCCTTTGGATCCTAGGGTGCGTCCGCTTTGGCAGACGACGTTTCGGGTGGACCCTTCCGCGCTGTACGCTGCCCGCGCTCGTGTGGATGAACTTCTCGCCAGCGTACCGTTTTCAAGCGACGCGATGTTTGACCTCAAGCTCGCGGTGGGCGAGGCTCTTGGCAATGCCGCGGATCATACGTGTGAGGGTGGCATCTTAACAACCGTTGCAATGTATCCCGATCGTGTAACGGTGGACGTCGCTGATTGCGGCAGGGGATATGCGCTGGCAGACGATGAGGAACCTCCCGACGTTGATTGCTGTGCTGAGAGGGGTCGCGGTATCAAGCTGATGCGCTTGCTGACTGATGCTGTGTCGATTTCGGTCAAGCCGTCGGGCAAGGGGACTGTGGTGCATCTTGTGAAACTGGTGCGTTCGTGATTCTTTACAACGCTTGATATAGATTTTCACAACTTGGTATAGATCTTCACAAAACGTCCGGTAGTAACTTTCAAAAAAACACCTGACACCAATCGGTACCAGGTGTTTTGAACGTTCGCTGGAGGCGAGACCCGGATTCGAACCGGGGATAAAGGCTTTGCAGGCCTCTGCCTTACCACTTGGCCATCTCGCCGAAGATGCCGTATAAAAAAGGCCGATCGAAACCGGCCGAAAATTCATGGAGCGGGCTACGGGGTTCGAACCCGCGACCTCAACCTTGGCAAGGTTGCGCGCTACCAACTGCGCTAAGCCCGCGAAGCGCGAGGAATAATATACGCAAACCGCGCGGCCAATGCAAGCGAAAATCACAAATTCACCCAAACTTTTTGTCAATCGTATGGTCGATTTCGTAGAAAGCCAGCTCTTATGCAGGGCAATAAACATGAACGCTCATCAAAGCGCAGAAATATCGTATCCTAGAGAAGCTGGCGGCTGATTGGATTTGCTTCATGCTCTTTATTCTTGCGTCACTTATCGCGCTTATATTTGTCGCGTGGCTCGTAGTGCGCGGCTTTGCGAATGCGTTTTATTTCTTCGCGCGTTGGCTTTCCGGCGGTGAAAAACTGGACGCTGAAACAACGTTGAGCGTATCAGGTAAGTTGCATTCCACTAAAAAAGAGAGAGAACAGTATCTTGACGTCCTGCATATAGGCTGGTATCAGGTGGTTATTCTCTTTGTAGGCGGCAGTATGGCAGGCCTTCTGTTGGAGGAGATATGGATGCTTGTGACCGCCGGCCTGACCGAGTCGCGCGTAGGCCTTGTATGGGGACCGTTTTCCCCGCTGTATGGTACGGGCACTGTGCTTCTGACGGTTATCTGTTATTGGCTTCGCAGGCGTCATGTCTCCAACCTCGTGGTTTTTCTCGTTTCAGCCTGCATCGGCGGCATCCTTGAGCAGGTTACCGGGTGGGGTATGCTGACGTTTTTCCATACGCAATCGTGGAGCTACGCGCATTTGCCCGATCACATCACCGAATTTGTCGCCTGGCGGTTTTTGTTTTTCTGGGGACTTCTCGGGCTTGCCTGGTGTCGCTTTGTCATGCCGCGTGCGCTCTATCATATTGGCGAGCCAACTTCCAGGCGTCAGGCAATTTTCATCACGCTTATTTCGGTATACGTTGTCGCTGACGTGTGCATGACTGTTGCGTGTTTTACGCGCGCCACCGCGCGCGATGCGGGAGTTTCTCCGCATAACGCTTTCGAGGAGTGGGTGGACACGCATTATTCAAACGAGTTCATTTCCGCGCGGTTCCAGAATATGTCCGTTCACGTTGAGGGGACCAAGTAGTATGGCTGACGAGAAGAACCTCCACTCCCCGCAAAATTCCCGCTCCTCGCAAGACCTCAACCCTCCGCGAGACCTCAGTTCTCTGCAAAACCCTTACTCTCCGCAGGGGGAGAAAAAGGAACGTGAGGTATACCTCGATTTTGCTGCGGCAACGCCTATGGCTCCCGAGGTCGTTGAAGCGATGCTGCCTTATTTTACGGATCGCTTTTTTAACCCCTCCGCTCCATATGCTGCAGCCCGAGCGGTTCGAGATGAAGTTGAGCGAGCCCGCGCAAAACTGGCTCATACCATCGGCGCCCGTCCTGACAATATCGTTTTGACTGCCGGCGCCACGGAAGCAAACAACCTGGCTTTTGCTACGGTGTCCGATGATGGACACGTCATCGTAGACGCTATCGAACATGAAAGCGTGCTTGCCTGCGCAAATACTTTCAGCCATACAACCCTGCGTGTCGGAGCGGACGGCCGTGTGGATCCAGATCGTGTTGCAGCGGCCATCCGACCTCAGACTGAGCTCATTTCAATCGAGCTCGCAAACGGCGAGATTGGTACCATCCAGCCGATTCGCGAGATAGCCGCCGTAGCGGCGCGCGAGCGCAGCCGCCGCCTCAAAGCAGGGGAGACCCGTCCGCTTCATGTGCATGCCGATGCATCGCAGGCAGCTGCTACGCTTTCAGTGAATATTTCTTCACTTGATGTTGATATGCTTACGCTCTCCGCTGCAAAAGTCTATGGTCCCAAGCAGGTGGGGTTGTTGTGGGCTTCCGACAGCGTAAGGCTTCGGCCGCTGGTGCTGGGAGGCGGACAGGAGGGAGGCGTGCGCTCAGGAACGGAAAACGTAGCCGGCGTCATTGGCTTTGCCTGTGCGCTTGAACGCGCGCAAGCACATCAAAAGGAAGAAGCGCGCCGCCTTGCTCATCTGCGCGACCTCCTGCAAGCACAACTTGCGCATGAGTTTCTCGACATGGTAGTTTCAGGTCCAAAAAACGCGAAACTTCGTCTTCCGAGCCTGCTACATGTGGCGTTTCCGGGAGTTGAGGCGCGCCGCCTCGTAATTTTGCTTGAGCGCGAAGGCGTCTCGGTGGGAACAGGTTCGGCCTGCGCGGCATCAAAAATGCAAATATCTCATGTCCTTGAGGCAATCGGAGCATCGCATGAGGCGGCGGCGGGAAGCCTTCGCCTTACCCTCGGACGCACGACCACGCAAGACGATATCGTCTATGCCGCCTCCGCACTAATGCGCGCTGTTCATGCGGAGCAGGCTCGCGGCGCCGCATTCACGAACACGCTTCGCATGGCAAAGAGGAGCGCCAATGACTAAGACGGTATACCTGGGTATGAGCGGCGGCGTTGATTCGGCGCTTTCGGCTGCCCTTCTGTTGGAGCAGGGCTATGACGTCAGGGCTGTTTATATGCGCAACTGGTCGCAAGACCTGCCGGGATTTCGTTGTCCGTGGGCCGACGATTTGGCTGACGCGGAACGCGTGGCCGTCTCTCTCGGCATCGACTTGGCCGTTTGGGATTGCGAGAAGGAATACCGGGAAACAGTCGTTGACTACCTGCTTGACTCCTACGCCCACGGCTATACGCCCAATCCCGATGTCATGTGCAATCAAACGGTCAAGTTTGGCACCTTTGCCGAGCGCGCCTTTGCTGAAGGGGCCGATTATGTGGCAACAGGTCATTATGCTCGCGTGGCGTATGGCGAGAAGAACGTCCAAGGCGTGCACCATGCAAGGGTAGACGGTACTTCTCGCGAAGCAAGTATTTCTTGTCTCATGCGCGCCGCTGATGAGTACAAAGACCAGACGTACTTCCTCTGGCGTGTGCCGGGGCGTCTTTTTGAGAAGACAATCTTTCCGATTGGTGATATTCCCACAAAAGCCGAGGTACGCGCCATGTGCGCCGAGCGTGGCCTGGGTATTGAGAACAAGCCTGATTCCGACGGTATCTGTTTTATCGGACCGGTAGGACTCCGTACGTTTTTGCTGAATGCGCTTGAGCAAAAAGAAGGCGATATCATTGAATGGGAGAGCGGCAAAAAGCTCGGCGAGCATGACGGCGCGTTTTTGTTTACCGTCGGACAGCGCAAGGGGTTGTCGATTGGCGGCGGACCTGCTCGCTACGTCGTAGCAACGGATACCGATACAAACATCGTGTATGTGACGGCGGACAACAAAAGCCCGGCGCTTTGGACGCAAATGATGGATATCGCTGATACGCATTGGATTTCAGGAAGCGCTCCTGCAGATGGAAGGTATACGGTGCGCACGCGTCACACCGGAGAGCTGCGTTCTTGTCTGCTGACAAAGACAGGAGACGCAACCGCGCGCATTACCTATGAATCGCCGGTTCGCACGGTGGCTCCCGGTCAGTCAGCCGTTTTGTATGATGGGCTGGTGTGTGTAGGCGGAGGAATCATTGAGCGAGACGATGGACTTCTCGCCCAGTTCAAAGAATAAACGGTTACTAGAAAGCAGTCAGTCGCCAGGAAGTAAACGGCCGCCAGGGGATAAACAGCACCAGGGGACAGGCAATCGCCAAAGAGGAAACAGTCGTGTTGTCTCGGTGAGGATTGCCCGTCACGGGTATACTTAACAGGTCAGAAAAGAAATTCCGGGGATAGACGTCAAAGAGTCCGAGGAGGTGTTCATGGGTCGTTTGGAAGATTCTGCCGCATCAAAGCCTCTTGCTACAGCAAAAGCCAAAGCCACAGCTAAAGCCAAAGCAAAGGCAAAGCGCTCAGAGTCCCAAAAAGAGCCTCAAGACACTGCGTCCGTGGACGCTGGCGTTGCGACTTCTGCGCCTAAGACCTCCCAATCCGCAGCTGCCGAATCCGGACACACAAACCGCCCAAAGGTTAAGGTGGCAACTAAGGTATCGGTCGCGCCAAGCCCTGCCACCGAGTCGGTTGAGGACGCCCGCAAAAGCTACGGACAGGTTCGCAAAAGCGTTCTGTTTCTTGTACTTGTTACCGTTTTGTACGGCATCTACATTGTGTTTTCCGGTCAGTTTGACGAGTTTGTCGGCGCTCTTGCTGGTGTTGATACCGGTTGGCTCATTGCCGGAGCATTCGCTTACTTCACCTATTATTTTTTAGGCATTCTCGCTTATATCATTTCGGTTATTACGGATCCTAACTGTCCCGTTGGCATACGCGACCTCATGAGCGTTGAAGCGGCGGGCATCTTCTTCATGAACCTGACCCCCAACGGTGCGGGAGCCGCGCCTGCGCAGATTTTTCGTCTTACTCGCGCGGGTATTTCCGTGGGACAGGCAGGAGCGCTTCAGTTTACGCGCTTTGTGATGTATGAAGCGGGCGAGGGGATATTTGCTGCTCTTATCCTGCTCTTTAGGTTCAATTACTTCTTTGAGCAGTTCGGTGACGTTACCATTGTCGGCGTGGTATTGTTTGGCGCAAAGATCCTCATGGTGGGAGGCATGCTTGCTATCTGCTTGCTTCCGCGCATGGTCATTGCCGTAGGTAACTGGGGGCTCCGGGTTCTCTCACGCTTCAATATCGTGAAGCGCTACGACCATTGGTATGAGATCATCAACACGCAGGTACATGAGTTTTCATCAGGATTCAAAAACGCCGCCAAGAATGTTCCCGAGATGCTTGCAGTGCTTGTTATCACTCTGTTTCAGCTTGGCTGTCTGTACTCGCTGCCGTATTTTGTACTGCATGCCTTGGGACAGCCCGCAGACCTTTTGACCTGTCTGGCGTCCGGCTCTATGCTTGAACTTCTCACCTCGGCAATTCCGCTTCCCGGTGGCACCGGTGGCGCTGAAGGTGGCTTTGCCTTTCTTTTTGGACATATGTTTGGCGAGAAAATCGCGGCGGGTTTTGTGCTTTGGCGTGCCATCGAGTATTTCCTCCCCACGCTCTTTGCCTCCATGCTTTTGGGTCTGCGTTCCCATGGCGGTCCAACAGTGTATCGGCGCTGGACGCAAGCTGTGTCTTCACTTTCCGCTTTCATTTCTGGCGAGAAGCGCCTGGGGCAGAAAAAGCCCGCTTCGGCCGGTGGTATCCGTGTCAAGATGGGAGCCAAGGCCAAAAAGAAGTAGGTCGTACGAAGAAAGTTGCAAATGGCACTTGCATGTGCTGTGGGTTTTGTCGTACCATATCCCTCGCTGCAGGTGCGGTATCGCGGCTTGCTTGTGCTTGCCGAGCATACGGTATGCAGCTCATATAAGGGCGTTTAGCTCAGGGGGACGAGCGCTTCCCTGACACGGAAGAGGTCACAAGTTCAAATCTTGTAACGCCCACCAACTGTTCACAGGTCAGAGGCTTAAAGCTTCTGGCCTGTTTTGTTTTGCCGCAAATCCCGCCGCAAAATTGCCGCAAAAGCTCAGAGTTTCCCTCTAAGACAAGGAAAGGAGACCCGCTTTCGCGAGCCTCCTCATAGCTCAAACGCGCTTCCTTTGTAGCCGTGGAATTGCGCTCCTAACCTTCTACAGGCAACCCCTCAGAGGTAACCCCTGCGCTGCCCATGTAGGCGTCCGACGCCTCGGATACGTCTTGGACTGCGCTGGCAACCACCTGCCCGAAAGACTTTGCGTAAGCCCCGCTCTCGTCATCGAGCATCGAGTTGCACGTATCGGTGAGTGAGGAGAGGGCGTCCTCGCAGCGCTCGATGTACGAGGCGGCATCGTCGTGCAAGTCGATGCCCTGTCTGTTGACGTTGGCATAAATCATGCGGGCTAGCGTGTAGTTGCCGTCCTTCTGCTTGGCCTCCCTGACAAGCTGGGCGGCCTCGGCCTGTGTGAGGTCGATGAGGGAGAGGAACTGCATCGTCTCTAGGCTAACGTCACGGGGACGGGGCGCGAATGATGCACTACGCTGCTTGGTGTACTCGTCCATAGCCTTTTGTGCGGTCGCCTTGAAGGCCGCCTTAGCGTCCGAAATCTGCTTGTCATAGGCGGCGTTGTTCTGCTTGTAACCCTCCTCGCCCACGATACGGTCACGCAGGTTCTGACGGTTGCCCTCCTTGAAGCGGCGCGCTTCATCTATCTTTGTCTGCGCTTGGGCAGCGGCGGTGCTGATGGTAGTGATGGTCTTTTTGACTGAATCTCTGTAGCTCATGGTGTTCTCCAATCTTGTTGTTTGGTCTATTTGTCGGCGGGGAAGATGTCGCTGAGGTCACCGAAAAACTTGCGGTTCAACCTGCGGTCTGTCGCGGCGCGCTCCATGCTCTCGGTCTGGTCGGTGAGACGAACAACGTTCTGAATAATCGAGTTTGCAGCAGAGAGGCGCACACTGGGAGATGCTTCCTTGTCGGTCATAATTTCGCAGATGACATCTACGGCGTCCGAAAACTTGGACTGCAGAGCCTTAACGCCTGTATCGAGAAGCTCGTGCCTCGCTGTCGTGTACAGCTCCACGAACTCGGGGTCGGACTTGTAGGCGCGCAAGGTGGACTCTCCCATACCCGCGACCCTTGCCGCCTCTTTTGTGGTGTTACAGGCTACCAGAGCCGCTACAGCGCGCTCGTAGTTATTCTTTGACATTGTGTGTACTTACCTTTCCTAGTAACAAGGCGCTTAAAATCGCTTAGAAGCGCTAATAAACTGATATTCGCTGTTCAGAATGGGCAGTCGGACAAGTCGGGTTCCCCTGCGGGTTTTCTGTTCCATGCGCGTGAGGCTTCATGCCCATACGATTCACTGACCCTCTTTGAGATGCGCAGAAGGTAAGCCCGCCAATCGTGGATGGGGTTTCCCCTCTTATCAGTAAAGCCTCTACTCTTAAGCCTTTCGTATTCGTCGCCGTAGGGTTCCGGTACGTCGTTCTCTTCCATGAACCTAGCCCACTCGTCTTTGGAGGGAAAAACTGCAGTCGATTTGCCAAAATCGACCATATCTTTTTTATTGAAACGTTCTATTGGTTTTAATGGGGCAACAACTTTGTTGCGCTTTAACCCCGGATTTGTTGCGCTTTTTGTCGAAAACGTTGCGCATTCTTCACTGATTTGTTGCGCATTCTGATTTACACCTCCTCTGGTATTGGGCAACGAATCTGTTGCGCATTCCCTTGGTAGGTTGAGGGTGTACGTTGCCGCCCGCCCTCTGTGACCCTCCCTCACCCTTGTGATTACGGGCACGGGGGAGCCGTCCTTGCCCCTAAACGTCTTTCGCGTGAGCGAAGTGAGCTTGTTACGTACGTTGTTTTCGGAAAGCCCACACTCGGCGGCAATCTCGCTCACTGGTCGCCAAATCTCCCTGTCTCTGTCTTTCTGGTAACGCATCAGGGAGATGAGCACGACAAGCTCTTTTCCGCTCACGTTGGCCTCTGTCAAGGCGGCGAGCATTCCTGCCCATACTCGCGTGAATGGCTCGCTCTCGCCGCTCATATCCGTGACCTCAACCCATGAGGCCGTCGTAGGCGTGTGTGCGGCGCTCGATGAGCGTACGGCACGCGGGTACCTGTGCCACAAGCAAGCGGGCGAGGGCGGGGACGTGGTTGTTGTTGACCTTGGTCGTACGTCCGTGGCTGTCGGTGAACTCACGCCTGCGAACCTTCTCGGCAAGCTCCTGCATACCGAACTTCCGCCCTTGGGAGGAATAGCCTTGTGCCGTCTTGACCATGTATGACCAGGCGCCCTCGTTCTCCTTGACCCATTCGGCTGCCTCGTGGGCGAACCTTCTGTGCCTCTCGGCTATCATTTGTGAGGAGGCGTCTACAAGCTCCTCGCTCTCGGCCCTTGTGGCGGCTGCGACCGCTACGGGGGCCGTTCCCTTTCTAGTGGGCATCGGTCATCGCCTCGCTTAGGCCGAGTCTTTCAAGGACATCCACCGTGTTGAAGCGGTAGCGATTGCCAATCCTTACGCAGGAAAGCTTTCCAGAGCCTGCCATTCGTTGAATATGCCTCTCGCTAACCCCTGCGAGTGCCGCAACGGTTGGCGTGTCGATAAGGGCGGGGAGACTGCCTGCTCCGTCTCGCACCTGCTCGATAGTGAATCGTGAGTTGTGCGGGGTTCTAAGCCCCGCCGTGATTGTGCTCATGTCTTTCTCCTAGGTCGATTTACTGACTATCTCGTACCGGTACGACACATAAGGTATCACAGAGAAACCGCAGTTAGATTGGTACATAAACCGACTGAGTAGGAAGAAATCCCGCGTTATTTTTCGGGTCTCCGAGAGGTTTTAGGCACTCGGAAACATGACCCGAAAAAATGGGCGAGAGGTTTTTCGCCCCGTCGCCCATTTGATCTGATGAGATATTTTTTATCTACACAAAAACGTCACAAAACGATTGTTACACGCTCTGTCCTTCGTCTGCAACATGAGTGGCCCGCTTCGTGACTGCCGCGTTGAAGGCTGTAACTGCATCTCGCAGCTCATTTCCGGCCTCTATGACTTGCGCGTTGTTTCTGCTTTTCCTTGCCTTATACATACGCCTCCACGCCTCAGCAACTTCAAGGAAGGCCACCAAATCAGTCTGGGTCGCCTGTGTGCGCCTCTCGTCTAGCACCGTTAACGCGGCCACGTCGCAGAGCGATTCCACTTCGTCATGGAAGAGGTAATAGCAAACGTTCGATAGGATACAGTCCATGCCCTTTATGTAGGCTTCTTCCGCCGTATCCTTGGTAAGCTCGTCAAGCACTACCTTTCGCGCTGTCTCCTCGGGTATGCCATAGCGTTTTGCAATCAATGTAGCGAGATATGCGACGAGCTTCTCTGCCTTATCTCTGTTGAGTGATGAGGGGTCGTCGCTCCAATTCTTGACTGTCTCCGGTGACTTAAAGCCTACTCCTTGGGCGACCTCTGCTTGTCCTACGCCCGATAGAAGCTCGGTGCGGATTGCCTCAATGCGTCCCGGTTCCACCTCACCAAGTGGCTTATTGTCGTTGGGAACGGGCAAGCTGCGTTCCTTCAACTCTTCAATGAGATTGCTCATTTGTCATCGGTTCCCGTCTTCAAACGTATGATTGTTGCGTCTTTTGGTTTGCGCTCCATTGCCTCGCTCACGGTCTCCGCTGCCCTGCGCTTGGCGTCCGGGTCTGCACTTGCATAGATGTTCAGGGTCATTGCGGCGTTGGTGTGCCCCAGTATGCTTGATACGCTCTTCACGTCTACACCCTCGGAAATCGCCGCCGTGGCGAACGTGTGTCTCAGGTCGTGGAACGTGGGGACCCTGCCTTGGGTGCCCACTAGGCCGAGTGATGCCGCAATGGCCTTCCAAGCCTCCCAGAGGGCGTGTGGGGCCAAGTTTGTACCGTCCATCCTGCCCAGAACGTACAGGTCATTCGAGAAGGGGATTCCGCCTTCTAGACACTGCCTGACCATCTCGGTACGCTGTGTCTTAAGTGCCTCGATAATAGAATCAGATACCGGAATGTCGCGCCTGCTACCCCCTGTCTTAGGCTCCTTCACATAGGTTTTGCCTCTATCCCTGCCTATTACGGTGCGAACCCTGATTACATCCGATTCGAGGTCAACGTTCTTCCATTGGAGGCCGCAAATCTCGCCTTCTCTCATACCAGTGAAGAGGGCGAGCCTGATTCCAAGGTTCACGGGGCTGGATGCTGCTATGTCCAGAAACGAGACAAGCCGTGCTCTCTGGGCGGTGTCCAATGCGTTTGGCTCCTTCTTTGGAATCTTGGGGAGCTTCACGGTGCGTAGGGGGTTCTTGACTATGCGCCCCGTATCCTCTGCGTGGGTCATTGCCGCTTTAAGGAGGTTGAAAGCCTTTCGCACGGTGGAAGCTGCATAGCCGTTGGAAACCATCGAGTTAACCCATGCCTGGGCGCTTTCGGCGTTCAATTCTTCGAGCCTTAGGGAACCAAGCTCCCCGTCAATGTGCTTCAACATCGCGTGATAGACGGTCACGGTTGACCTCTCGATTGACTCGGAAGCCTCTAGGGTATCGACGTAGCGCGTCACGTAGTCTATTACGGTTTCCGCTGGTGCGAGGATACTCGCGCTTACGGCTTCTGCCTCCATGTCATCGCGCCATTTGTCTAATTCCTTGCTTGCCTCGCGTTTGCCCTTAGCATCGAGGGACTTCTCCCTCTTGCGCCACTTCCCGCTCTCGTCCTTGTAGGAGAGGACGCCAATCCAACCCCTGCCCTTGCGCTCCCTTAGGTAGGCTGATGAGTAGAACATCGTTCCTCCTTGCCGCAAAATGCGCCGCAATATCGCCGCAAAATATCTACTTCGTTATTGTACGCTATTTACGGTACATACGGAATATGACATATAGATACAGGTAGAAAACTCGTAACTGTCGCGTTGATATTTCCTGTTCGGCAACATAAAAAGACTGACACGGAAGAGTTAACAAGTTCAAATCTTGTAACGCCCACCACAAGTTCGCAGGTCATCGGGTTTCTCGATGACCTGTTTCTTAAGGTTCAGATATGTTTAATACTATAGACGGAGAAACCATACTCCTTGGCGTACAGATGTTTCAATAGTCGATGCAAGTCTCTATTGATTATGACTATAGATTTCAAATGGCGTCGGAGGTTATTGCTAGCTGAAATTATCATATCGGTAGCTGCTTCAATTTTGTTGCAGCTCCAGTTGATAAGTCCAAAGGTTTTTGCATGGTCTTTGGTGCCTGTTACTGTTCTCTTTCTTGCAGCAACAGTAACAGGAAATGAAACAAAACCGGTATTCAAGATCTTGTCATGTGTACTTTGGCTTGCAATGACGGCATACGCGTTGGTGTTCTTTTTGAATCAATAGTACTGTTGTAAATAGCGCTGTACAAAGCATGGTGCGGTAAGTCTGAGTACAGTGCTTTTACGCTGATTTTGAGAGTGTTATCCGGGTCAGATGGTTACTGCTGAGTAATCGGCTGTAATGCCGATGAACTCTTGTATTTCTCAGGTTGCTCAATTTAGCACTAGGTGTGCCGATTGGCTGCGCCCTTTAAATAGCAATCTGATGCTGAAATTTTGAGGTAGGGATTTAAGGGGCAGCTAGGCAGCTTAAAAAAGTGGCAGGCTTCTTATTGATTTTGCCGTTTCAATCTCTTGCCAGGTTTTAAGAAGGTTTTGTCACCTCTTGTCTGATCAGATAGAGCAGCTGTCATCTGATGCCGGCTTTATTGCATGTATGTAGTTTTACAGCTCTTTTTGCTGATATAAGTCGGCATCCTTAAAGCCCTGCGCACGATAGTAAGCGCGTGTGCCAATGGAGCTGATCACATTGAGGGCAGTATAACCTTCGTCTGCAGCAATCTTACCCGCCTGTACGAGTAGCTTTTGGCCAAGACCCTGATGTTGCGCGGATATGCCTTCTGAGCCCAGAGACAAAGCCTGGCCATAAATATGCAGTTCTCGGATCATCGCCTGATCCGGCTGGACTATCAATTCATCGGCATGTACGTCGCATGTGCCTGCCGCCAGCTCATCCCAGTGTGGGAGTGAGAGCCGACAAAAACCTGCGATTTTGTTATCTCTCGTTACCCACTGCAAAAAGTGCTCATCACTTACGGCAGTAGTATAGGTGTAGTCCTGTAAGCTGAGCTCAGCTGCACTTACCTGTTGCTGGTTGATCTCCCTGAAGCGGATCTCTTGTACACAGGAAGCCTTTTCCCCATCATTGAGCTCTTGTTCGACCATTTGGCGCAGGTTTGTGTGTTTGTTGCCCACCAAAATATCGGTGGCACTAATATCGCGGATCATACGAGAAATACGTACGTATGTCGGTGCCGCTAATACGTCGTGTACCAGCACATCTACCAGCTCGTTTTTGGAGTAGGGCTGCCAGAGTCCCTTCCGGTACTTCTTGACCAGTTGCGTACCGTCTACCAATGCGCAAGGATAGAGTTTGATCTCATCGGGAAGATAGCCGGGGTCAGTTACAAAATTGATAAAGTCTTGCTTATCTGCCTCGGGTGTTGCACCTAACAGATTGACCATAAGGTGCGAGTGGATCTTGAATCCATAGAGGCGAATAAGTGAGAATGCGCGTTTGATCTGCGCGACAGTCATTTGGCGTAAGTTGGCATCAAGAATTTCCTGCCGGGTACTTTGGATGCCGATTTGGATTTTAGTGCAGCCAAGCTGTCTGAACATGCGCAGGTTTGCGGGTATGATCGTATCAGGGCGCGTTTCTATGACCAGACCCACTACGCGGCAGGCTGCAGTCTCATTAGCACGTTGCTGTTTAAGAAGATCTTCGAAAGTAGCACGCATATGAGACCATGCAGTTTGGTGTGCTTGGCTGGTATCGTACAGCCTGTGGAAGGCCTGATTATACGTTACGGCATGCGCGTTGACGGCCGCTTGCTGACGAGCAACAAATGAAGACAGCGCTTCTTCTGTATTTTGCAATCCAAAAGAGCGATACCAATGCAGGCGCTTCTCGATCTGCTGAGGTGAACGGGGCCAATCATTGAGTGCGCGGAATAACTCGCTTATGAACCAGTATTGATAGTCCGCAGGATAATCACTCCAGGTGCCACCTAGTACAATAAGCTCGATCTTGTCTGTGGAATGGCCCATCTGATGCAGTGCTTGCAGACGAGCGGCAACTTGTACGTAAGGGTCAAAGAATGTTTGCTCCGCACGCTGACAGGCCGGCTCGTTGGCAATATAGCTTTTGGGCATGCGTAGATCACAGGGACAGTACAGGCAATTGCTTGAGCAGGTATGTGGTCGTGTGATGACCGTAATGGTGGCTACACCCGAGGCAGTGCGCCGCGGTTTCATGCGCACCGAGTGTATAAAGCGCGCTTCCAGCTCGGGCGTAACGTTCCAAGAGCGCCACAGCTCAGCATTTTTGTTCTTGACCTGTAAAAAATAGGGCAGGACAGCACGTTTGGGAATCTGTTTTGGGCTATCTATGCCACTGATGTTGTTGACAGTACCGCTGTGTGAGCGGAGCAACACCTCAAGCTGATGGGCGTCAAGAGCGCTCTGAGAGCTCGCGCGAAGTTTCTCTAGTATGTCCCATATGAGTTCGTTCATACTCGCATTATACGCAGTCAGCCTGACTTCACGTCGGTCGGAGTAGCGATAGTGAGATAAAATCCACGTATGAATACTCATATGAACATTGCCGGTACCTCATCTGACAGCAAGCAGACCGCGCGTCTGCTCAGCCACATTACCTCTGAGTTCTATGCGCAGCAGGCTCAGAGCTTCTCTGCCACGCGTCAGGCGCCTTGGCAAGGCTGGCAGCAGTGTTTGGATGCCATGCCTCGCTTTATGGCTGCCGAGAAGCCCCGTGTGCTTGATGTGGGATGCGGTAACTTACGCTTTGCTCGATTTGTGATGAAATCGGGCGTCAAACCCGCGGCGTATGTTGCGATAGATAATTGCGAGCCGCTGGTTCACTGCGGAGCGGCGGATGATCGGATTGTCTTTGTCAAAATGGATGTAGTGAACAGCCTGTTGGACAATACGTTGGCGTCTCAGCTGAAGATGCCGGCCTCTGACTTAGTAGTTGCCTTTGGCTTTATGCACCATGTGCCGGGAGCTCAAAATCGGGTGCAGCTTGTACGTACTCTGCTAGACAAAACCAAACCGGGAGGATATCTCTGTATCTCATTTTGGCAATTTATGAACAGTGTCAAATTAGCCGCTAAAGCCAATACAACAACAGCCCAGGCTTTGCAGCAGCTCCAGATGGACGCAGACGTTTTAGAGGAACACGACTACCTGCTAGGCTGGCAGGACGAAGCTCATGCATGGCGATACTGCCATCACTTTACACAAGACGAGCTTGATGACCTCATTGCTCAGCTTGGCTTTCACGTGCTCATATGCGCGCAGTTTAGCGCAGATGGAAAAGATGAAAATCTTAACCGATACCTTGTGTTCCAACGTGTGCGCTAGTACTTTTTATGCTTTTATGTACTAGCGCGAAGACTGCAAGATTACCTGTGACAGTGACTGTTGTACAGCAGAAGTTTTCGTCTCAAAATGTTGTCAGAAGATAGTTAGAATAAGCTAACTTGTGGGTATTACTACTAGCAAGGTAGCAATACCTTGACGTTGTCTGATAACCCCGACTGAAGGAGGACGACATGTCCCAGATTGGCAACGAAATCAAAGATTTTACGGTGCAGGCTTTCCAAAACAATGAAATCAAGACTGTCTCAAAAGCAGACACGCTGGGGAAGTGGAGCCTTTTCTTCTTCTATCCGGCTGACTTTACGTTTGTCTGTCCGACCGAGCTTGAGGATCTTGCAGAAAACTACAGCAAATTCCAAGAAATCGACGCGGAGATTTATTCCGTTTCCTGCGACACTGAATTCGTGCATAAGGCATGGCATGATGAGTCCGAGCGTATCTCTAAGGTAACCTATCCGATGCTCGCCGATCCCGCGCAGGTGCTTGCAAGAAACTTTGGCGTTTTGATAGAGGAAGCCGGTCAGGCTGAGCGTGGCGCATTTATCGTTGATCCTGAAGGCGTCATTCAAGTTGAGATGGTCACCGCCGGTGGCATCGGTCGCAATGCCGATGAGCTTTTGCGCCTGCTTCAGGCTGCTCAATTTGTCGCGCAATATGGCGATCAGGTATGTCCTGCCAAGTGGCACCCCGGCGCCGAAACTTTGAAGCCGGGTCTTGACCTTGTCGGTCAGCTGTAAGAAGACAAGAAAGCATGTAATGCATGCTGGCGCTCTGAAGTAAATACAGTGCACGCTCCCAGCGAACGACAGGTCCCCTTAAGGACCTGTCGTTTTCTTTATCGTCCGGCTATTTTGTGGGCTTCTGCATAAGGACGGATTTTTTCTACCGTTGACGGAGGTTCCACCTTGAAAAAATGCAACTAACTAGGAATGATGGATAGTGGTGAAAGGAGGTGAGGAATATGGGAAACACAAAAAAGATTTTCCTTTTTTGCAGTGCTGGAATGTCTACAAGTATGTTGGCATATGCAATGCAGCAGGTAGCTGATAATCATAAGTTGCCGATTACCGTTGAGGCGAAGCCGGTTGACTCTATCGGGCAAATCATTGAGGCCGAACGTCCTGACTGCATTCTTCTGGGCCCCCAAGTCTCACATATGTATAGCGAAACAGTTAAAAGGTTCGGCCCGACGGGAATACCCATCAGCCTTATTGATAAAGAATCATATGGTTTGATGGACGGAGAGAAGGTCCTTAAAAAGGCCATTCTCCTTATCAAACAGGCCAAATCAGCACAGTAAGACAAAACAGTATCGGATCTTTGCGTGGATTGGAGAAAGCACCATGATGGAACGGCTTGAAAAAATGCTGTTGCCGCTTGC
Source organism: Atopobium sp. oral taxon 199 str. F0494 (assembly GCF_000411555.1). Classification (GTDB taxonomy): domain Bacteria; phylum Actinomycetota; class Coriobacteriia; order Coriobacteriales; family Atopobiaceae; genus Lancefieldella. Next base: position 196,618 of record NZ_KE150486.1, read on the forward strand.
GGAAGCTATTGGTAAGAACAAGTATCTTGTTGCGCTTCGCGACGGCTTTCTTGTTCTGACGCCCTTGCTTATCGCTGGCTCGATTTTCCTACTCATTGCCAACTTTCCTATTCCGGCTTGGACGGAGTGGCTTTCCTCCGTTGTCATCAATCAAAGTACTGGTGAAACGCTCGAAGCCTTTGTGTCTAAACCCTCGTCGGCAACCTTTTCAATTATGGCAATCTTTGCTGTGATCGGCATTGCTTATTCATTTGCGCGTGAGATGAAGACGGATAAGATTTTTGCCGCGGCGACTGCGGTCATGTCCTGGTTCCTTCTTATGCCGTACTGGGTGAACGGATCTGCGCTTATCAATGGCGAGAAGACTGCTGTGACTATTCCAGGCATCTCTACCGGATGGGTCGGCGCTAAAGGTATCTTTATCGGCATTATCTGTGCTTTTGTATCTGTTCACATTTATAAATGGGTTGAAGACAGGGGCTGGACTATCAAGATGCCTCCCGGAGTACCTCCCACTGTCGTCAAGTCTTTCTCAGCACTTATTCCTGCCTGCGTTGTTATGATTGTTTTCTTTAGCATCAACCTCGTGCTCGGTCTTGCGCAAACCGATGCGTTTACCATCGTTTACAAGTTTTTGCAGACGCCGCTTCTCAATCTTGGTGATACGCTAGGGGCTATGGTAGTTGCCTATATCTTCCTGCACCTTTTCTGGTTCTTTGGCATCAACGGCGGTTCTGTGGTAGGCGCCGTATTCAATCCTATTCTTCAGACGCTTTCAGCTGAAAACGTAGCTTTCTTTACCACTGGGGCTGGATCCCCTCACATTATCTGTCAACAGTTCCAAGATCTCTTTGCAACTTTTGGCGGCTGTGGCTCAACGCTTTCTCTTGTTATTGCCATGTTTATGGTTTGCAAGTCTGAGCGCATAAAGAAACTTTCAAAGTTGGCTCTCGTGCCCGGTATTTTTGGCATCAACGAACCAATTGTCTTCGGCCTTCCCCTTGTGCTGAACCCCGCGATGTTAATTCCCTTTATGCTGGTTCCGACGCTCAACATCGTAATTTCTTATGCCTGTATGTCGCTCGGACTGGTTCCGGTATGTTCAGGTATCAATATTCCCTGGACGATGCCGGTTATTATTTCCGGTTTCCTAGCTACCAACTGGGCCGGTGCGCTCCTGCAAGCGCTCCTTCTTGTTATGGGCGTCTTTATCTACATACCGTTTATTAAGGCTATGGATAACGAATATCTTAAGGAAGAGCGGGAGAGCGTTGCCAAGATGGCCAAGACTGATGAGGCTGACGATATCGACCTCGATAACCTTTCCTTTGATGACCTGTGATGCGTACGATTTTCGTTTTGATTTTGAATGCAAGTACGCGCGGTTAGACGCGTTTGGAAGGCGGGATTTGCATATGAAGATAGTGATGGTATTCGATCAGATCCAGGCGGGCGCTGGCATTAAAGATGATCATATGGTTCCTTTAGGAATCATGAAGGGTGCCGTTGGACCCGCAATCATGATGGAGCCATATTTGAAGGCAATTGACGGTCATGTTCTGGCGTGTTTGTACTGTGGCGACGGCTACTATGCTCAAAACAGACAGGAATGCCTTCGCAAGTATTGCGCTATGGTCGAGAAGATAAAGCCTGACGTAGTCATATGCGGTCCCGCTTTCAATTACCTTGGTTTTGGTCGTATGGCTGCTGAAGTTGCTCTTGCCGTACAGGAGACGGGTACATCTCAGGCAATTGCAGCACTCTCCGAGGAAAACGAAGAGACTATTGCTGTCTACAAAGACCGCGTGCCATTGGTGAAAACTCCCAAGAAGGGCGGGATTGGCCTTGACCGTTCATTGCGCGCGATTTGTGATCTGGCTGATGCGTTGCATTCCGGTGACAGTGTCCGTATCAGCGAACTTCAAAAGGAATATTGCTTCTAACGCGCTGCAAAGAGGCGTATACAAAAAAGAAATGTACACAAAATAATCGAACGTGTAGCAGCGGCAAACGATAAAGCAGTGACTTCGGGCTAAAGAGAGATTTAAAAGAACGGAGGACGGATAGTATGTGGGGAATTATTGCTACATGGCGTATGGCGTTGGAAGGCGTCTCCGGAGCGGCGCGTATGCTTGTAGAAGGTGAGTCGGCAGGTGATGCCGTTGAAGCCGCCGTCCGTAAAGTGGAGGATTTCCCGTATTACAAATCCGTAGGTTTTGGTGGTCTTCCCAATGCTGAAGGAGACGTAGAGCTTGATGCCGGCTTTATGGACGGCGATACACTTGCTTTCGGTTCCGTTGGGGCTCTCAAGGATTTTGCAAATCCCGTATCTATTGCCCGCGCTCTTTCCCAAACTACTGCCAATTGCGTGCTGATGGGAGAAGGTGCCGAGAAGTATGCGGCACGTCAGGGGTTTGAGCGCAAAACGATGCTTACTGACCGAGCGAGAATTCGCTATATGAACCGTCTCAAAACTGATGGCGGCACAGCTATTCATACGGATCTGAAACCCTATGCGGGTCACGATACTGTTGGTATGGTGTGTCTGGATGCTAAGGGTACGATTGCCTCGGCAACTTCTACCAGTGGACTGTTTATGAAACGTCCTGGACGCATTGGTGATTCTCCCATATGTGGAGCGGGACTTTATGCCGATAGTTGTCGTGGTGGTGCCACAGTAACAGGTCTGGGTGAGGACTGCATGAGAGGCTGCATCTCATATGAGGTGGTACGGCTTATGGGAGAGGGTCTGAGACCTCAGGAAGCATGCGAGCAAGCAGTTGCCGCTCTTGATGAGAAGCTCAGGCGCGTGCGTGGCTCTGCAGGAGACCTTTCAATCGTTGCTATGAATGCTCAGGGAGCATGGGGTGCGGCTACCAATATAGACGGATTTTCCTTTGTGGTGGCTACAGAAGAACTTGCACCTGTCGTGTACGTTGCAGAGCGCCAAGGCTCCCATACCGTCTATCAACCGGCCACGAAAGCGTGGCTTGATGAATACATGACAGCGCGTACTGCGCCGGTGGAGCTGATATAAAAATGGCTGTTTCTGCGAAAAACACATTCTCTGATGAAGTTATCTTCAAGGCTGTTGATGCTTTTGCGCCATACATGATTGAGGCCATCAAAAACATCGTGCGCATTAACAGCGTGCAAGGCGAACCGACTCCTGAGGCTCCTTTTGGAATAGGAGTAAAGCACGCTCTTAAGCAGGCGTTGTTTGATGCTTCTGAGCTTGGATTCACAACAAAAAACGTTGATGATTATATGGGATACGCATCCTTTGGCTCATCGGAAGAATATATTTGTGCGGTAGGTCATCTGGATGTAGTACCTGCTGGTTTTGGATGGACACATGAGCCGTTTGGCGCGGAAGTAGCAGGGGGCATCATATATGGCAGAGGTGTTCTTGACAACAAAGGTCCTATCTACGCGTGTCTCTACGCGCTAGCCGCTCTCAAAAAATTAGGATTTGAGCCAGAAACCCAGATCCGAATCATATTCGGTTGCAATGAAGAAACCGGCTTTGGAGATCTTGAGTATTACCTTGCACATGAGAAGCCACCCGTTATGGGCTTTACGCCTGACTGCAAGTATCCGGTGGTATATGCCGAGCGTGGTCGGCTTGTAGTCCGTCTTTTCCCGCGAAGTGGTAAGCCTGAAGATGTTGCAGGTCTCCTAAACTCATGTGTCTTGAATACTCGCGATACAGGGGAGACTTTTGGGATTGCATATGCGCATAAGGAGTTTGGAAAACTCCAGACAAAAAACTACCGTATTGATTCTCAAATGCGCTATGTTGAAATGGCCATAAGTTATCCCGCAGGTATTACTGCAGTTGAACTGGTAGGTCGTATACAAGCGGCTCTTCCGGAAATACGTGTAGAAACAGTGCTAAACTGGGACCCTGTGCGGTTTGACCGCTCTTCTCATCTTGTAAAAACACTGCAATTAACATATGAGCGTGTGACGGGACTTGATGGTACGCCGGTAACTACTACAGGCGGGACCTATGCCAAACTGATGCCTCATATTGTACCGTTTGGGCCTTCGTTTCCCGGGCAAAAGGGCATAGGACATCTGCCAGACGAGTGGATGTCCATCAGCGATATCATCAAAAACGCGAAGATTTACGCCTTAAGTCTTTACGAGCTTTCCCGGTAAGACAAAGTCTGTGAAAAGGAGTCGCCTCAACTATGCGAAAGACAGAATACGTGTCTAAGGGCAGGCATATTTCGAAGAGTGAAGATACGTCGGAGACAGGATACGTGCAAAAGGCTCAAGGTATGCACGGTCGCATTGTTGAGATTTGCTGCGGAGGATTTGCCGATGCTCTGACTGCGGAAAAGGGTGGCGCACGGAGGGTGGAACTCAATTCTGCCCTGCCTTTGGGAGGTCTGACGCCAAGTGCCGCAAGTCTGCGGCTTGTCAAAGCACATACCTCACTTGAAACGATATGCATGGTTCGTCCGCGTGCCGCCGGTTTTGCCTATTCAGACGCTGAATTTGAGCAGATGAAAGCAGAAACGAAAGCGCTCCTTGCAGCAGGTGCGGATGGGATTGCCTTTGGCATACTGACGCCTGTTTCCACGGTAGATCTAGCTCGCTCGCGCGCATTGGCCGATATTGTCCATGAGGCGGGTGCTGTTGCGGTCTTTCATCGTGCTTTTGATATGACACCTCAACCTTTTAATGCCATTGAGGCTCTTATCGAACTGGTTCATGCCGACAGAGTCCTCACTTCAGGACAGCGTCCAACCGCGCTTGCCGGCGTGTCTTTGATTGCACGTCTTCAAAGAGAGTATGGTGCTGAGATTGAGATTCTTCCTGGTTCGGGCATTACGCCGGATAACGTGAGTCGGTTTATACGGGAGACTAACGTAGGCCAGGTGCACGCTTCGTGCAAGAGTAAGGTAGAGGATCCCACCACCCAATCGCCTTTCGTAAGCTTTGCCTACCTTGACGGCGCGGACACTGTGGGGTATGAAAAAGTTACATTCGAACGCGTTTGTCAGCTTGTCAAAAACGTCTCGGAACTGCCAGCCTAGCGACAGAACATGTAAGAGGATAAAGTGGATACCGATATCAAAAATGCTAATGTAGATATTCAAGAGCGCTGCGTAGCGCCTGGCAAGACGGATCTTTTGCCTGACGCTCATCTTGGCGTACGTTTTATCGCCTATCTAATCGATTGGTATATTGGTGCCTTAGTGACAGCACTTCCGATGGCCGTTTGCGCGCAAAAACTTTATGGTGATGTGACTATGCAAAATATCCTCTCTTTTGAAGCTCCCTATGGGCTTGTTGCAGGACTTTTTTCGCTGCTTTGCGCGGTTTTGTACTTTGTAGTGTTGCCCGTGTTGGTGTGGCAGGGTCAGACCCTAGGAAAGCACTTTTTGCATGTAAAAATCGTTTCGGCGGATGGCTCAAAGGCATCAGTGTCTCAGCTTTTGCTGAGGCAGGTTATAGGCATTATTGTTGTGGAAGGCGCTCTCGTGACGGCAAGCACGGTCCTTCGCAATGTATTGCAGCTCGTCTTGGGAATCAATGTAGCGTATGGGGTGTATGTGGGCATTGCAATCAGTTTGATAAGTGTGGCTATGTTGTGGTTTACCAAAGGCCATCGCGCGCTGCACGATTTCATTGGAGGAACTAAGGTAGTTCGTATCCCTAGTGAGAACATATAGTCTTTTTTGACGCTAGGATAGAACGAATTTCTCGATAACCTCAGCGACGCCGCCGGCGTTGTTGTCGAGGGTAGTCACATAGTCCGCTTGACATTTAAGTTCTTTGGGGGCGTTTGCCATGAATACTCCGAGGCCTGCGGTTTTAACCATGGGCAGGTCGTTGTAGTTATCTCCGATAGCGATAATCTCTTCTGCGGGAATGTCGAGAATTTCTCCCAGGCGCAGGAGGCCCGTACCCTTATTGACGCCCTTTTTATTAAATTCAAGATAGCGATTGGCAGAAAAGCTGACGTCTATGTCGTCCGTGATATCCTGCCATTCTTGCGCAAGCTGGTGAAGATAGGCAACGTTTGTATTCATGACCAGGCATTTAATGATTTGCTCGTCGGCGAGAAAGTCGAGGTTTGGCTCATCGGTTTCATCCATCTTTTGCAGCTTGCAAGTATAGCGGCGCTCAATTTCAGGAACGTTCCACGCCCAGATCTTGTGAGCCGTATACACATGAACACAGAGATCGCCGAGGGCAAGCGCTCTTTGCAGCACCTCATTCGCGAATGCGCGCGATATACCTTCCATGCTGATGACGCGGTTGCCTTTGTTTTCGGTGATAACACCGCTGTTAAACGAGATGGTGTATTCATTCGGTTGATCATAAAGACCAAGCTCTTTCAAGGTAATCTGAATGCTCTGGTAGTTTCTGCCTGACGCGGGAACAAACTTGACCCCTTTGTTTCTCGCGGTAAGGATGGCCTTGCGCGCGTTTTCAGGAAGACAATGATTCGAGTCAAGCAACGTTTCATCAAGATCGCTTGCGATGAGCTTGTAGGAGGGCATGAAGTTCCAATCTGCTTGCCTTGCTTTTGATATTTCATTGTAGACATATCCGGCAGGCGTGTGCCAGATTGCTCGAGCGTTTCGCCGTTTTTTGCAGCTCTTGAAAGGCTCTGTGGCAGCTCGACGTATACTTTTAGCATCAGAAGCGCAAGAAGGGAAATGACATGAAACTCGCAGTGATTGGCACCGGAAAGATCGCGCATCAAGTTGTATCGTACCTTGTGGCGTGGGGCTATGAGTTTGCCGCGGTGGTGAGCACGCCGCGCTCCTTTGACGCAGCTCAAGAGCTCGCGCAGCTGACGAGAAGTGCCGCTTATAGCTCCTTCAAGGATGCCCTGGCAGGCGCTGAGTTTGATACGGTCTACATTACCACCCCCAACAACACGCACTTCTCGCTTGCTCAAGCTGCGCTTGAGGCGGATAAGAACGTCATTGTTGAGAAGCCGATGACGTCGAATTTTGCTGAGGCTCAAAAGCTGGCAGATCTTGCCCGTACGAGGGATCTCTTCCTGTATGAGGCGACTACAACGCTTTATCAACCAAACTATCAGGCTATCCGGGAAGTGCTGCCGCAACTGGGCGCAATACGGCTCGTGTCGTCAGAGTACAGTCAATATTCCAGCCGCTATGACGCTTTTTGCGCAGGACAGAATCCGCGCGCGTTTACCCTGGAGGCGTCAGGTGGCTCCTTGATGGATATCGGCCTATATGCTGTGACGTGGATTGTGGGTCTTTTTGGCAAGCCTCAGCGAGTGCGACGCGCCGCTACTATCCAGCGTGGCATTGATACTTCCGGTATTACGACGCTTGATTACGGTGATTTTCAGGCTGTGGCGCTGGACGCAAAGGATTGCGATGGACCAAACCGCTCGGTTATCGAGGGCGAGAAGGGCTATCTTGTACAGCATACGGCGCCTGGAGTGTGTGGCCGTGCGACTCTTCTGCTGCGCGGGAAAGCAGAGGAAGAGATTGATCTCAATCCTGCGAATCATTATCAGGCGGAATTTGAAGCCTTTGCCCGTGCTATTGATACCGGAAACAGAAAACATTGCGCTCGTCAGCTTGAAATCAGCTTGGCGGTGTCTCAGGTTCTCACCGACGCGCGCTATGACACGGGTGTGCGTTTTCCAGCGGACAAGGCATAGGGGACAAGGGATAAGAGATAGGGATAGGAGATAGCCGAAAACCACGGATCTTCTCGATTTTTTGGAAAGAGCAAAGCGGGCCTGTAAGCCGGGTTCTGTCGTGGACGACCATTTATCTACGAATGCCGTTGCCGACATCCTCTAGCGCGCAACCCGAGCGCAGTGCGGGCTACACCATAGCGCTCCTATTTGCGTTTGCTCCGGATGGGGTTTACCAAGCCGCCCTGTCGCCAGAGCGCTGGTAGTCTCTTACACTACCGTTTCAGCTTTTCTCTTTACGCTTGCGCGCAGGTGAGAGTCTTCTTTTCTGCGGCACTTTCCGTCGGGTCACCCCGCCTGGCCGTTAGCCAGCATCCTGCCCGTGGAGCCCGGACTTTCCTCATGGCAGCCCTCCAAGACTGGATGGCCGCCCCGCGGTCGTCTGGCCCGCTTTGCAGAGGCGATTGTAACACTAAATCGAGCCCAATAGAAAAGTTTGCTACGCGGCGCATTCGACACTGGTACTATTAAAAACAGTGATATTCAAGCGAGCCATATGGGGGAGATTATGGGCCTACTGGATTTTCTGAAGAAACAGTCTGCTGGCGAGAAGAACGCCGTGCCGGAGCCTATCCACGTACATGAGAAAAAACTGACCGTTTTCGCGCCTGCTACGGGTCGTGGCGTTGCCTTGGCCGATGTTCCCGATCCTGTTTTTTCCGGCGGTGTTTTGGGCGAGGGTTATGGTATCTGGCCCGAAGAAGGCGTCATCTACGCCCCAGTAAGCGGCGTTGTCAGTGCGACCACTCCAACCATGCATGCGCTTGGCCTTACCTCCAAAGACGGCCTTGAGATTCTGATTCATGTCGGTGTTGATACTGTTGAGATGCGCGGAGATGGCTTTATCTCTTTTGTCAAACAGGACGAGGAAGTCAAGGTTGGTCAACCGCTCATGAGCTTTGATTTGAAAAAAATCCACGCCGCGAAACATCCTGAGGTTATTATCATTGCGATAACCAATACCTCTGAGCTTGCAGGCGTTACTCCCGTAGAGCCGACCGAAAAGATTGAAGCGGGCGCTCCCATCCTTTGCGTCTCTGCGAAGGCTGCCAACTAATAGTGAGTCGTTTGTCATACAAAACGCTTGCTTCGGGCTTTGAAGCGACCGGCATTTATGAGGATCGCCGGAGCCGTTTTATTGCCCAACTTACTCATATTGTGTCCGAAGATGAGGCGAACGACTATATCGCCGGCGTTCGCGCGCGTTATCATGACGCCCGCCACAACGTGCCGGCATGGATTTTATCGGATGGCCGTGAGCGCTGCTCTGACGACGGTGAACCATCACGTACTGCCGGTATGCCAATCCTTGAGGTTTTACATGGCGCCGGTCTTGCCGATGTGTGCTGTGTGGTGACGCGCTACTTCGGCGGCACGTTGCTTGGTCCGGGAGGTTTGGTCCGCGCATATACCGCAGCAACGCAGATTGCTCTTACGGATGCCGAGAAGAACAACTCACTTGTTGAAATGCGTTCGGTGACTCGTGTGACACTGACAACAGTGCCGTATGCGCTGTACGAGCGCATACGGCACTTGGCGTCTGATGCGGGCGGTAAGGTTGCGCGCGCTGACTTTGAAGCTGAGGTTTTTCTTGCCATCGACTTCAAAAGCGGAGAAGAGAAGCCATTTATAGACGCTCTGAGAGAGCTCGGCTCAGGAAATCTTCTGCCGATGGTGCAATCCCCGCGCTTTGACGCGTTCTAGCGTTCTAGCCGCTACTCGCGGCCGTATCCGCCGAGCGCATAGCCCATGCCAGACCAAGGATCAACTTCAACATCCTTTGTTTCGTCATCCCAAAGTTTGAGGAGTTCCTCGGAAACGTATTCGCGGCGCACATCGGACTCTCCGCCGTACAGGCGGAACCAATCGGCGCTCATGATGAGATAGCCGTCTTTGCCGGCGTCCTTGCCCCAGCTGTTTTCAATGCGCCACTGCTTTGCCTTACCGTCTTTACCAAGTTCAACACCCTGGAAGGTCATGGCGTGAGTGAGGCATGTCTCGTAGTGGTCAATCATGGAAGTGCGGTCCATGTCAAAGTCAACGCCAAAAAGGCCGTTGAAATCAACGGTATCGGTGGACAGGACATAGTTGAAGTCCTGAATGCGGCGAGGGAACTCCTGCATAACGTCGCATGCCATGGCGACCGGGTGTCCCGCCTTGAGAGATGCGATGGTAGCGGCCTCAAGAACCTCAGGAGCGACATTTAAGAAACGCGCCTTCAGGCCGCCAAGGACAGAGTCAACATACTTAACACGATAGACCGTGCCATAAGGGAATTTTGAGCCGGGAATGGAAACGAGTGAGACGAAGGCATCAACGTTGACGTTGCAGTACCTTTTCGCAAACTGAAGCGGCGTGATGTTAAGGTCGCGGAGAATCTGGGCGCCTTTCTCGTCTTTTTTGTCGCCTTTGTCCACGTCCTTTGCCAGATTCTTGCCGGCTTTTGCGGAGGACTTTGCAGCGGAGCCTTCAGCAGGCTGTGGCGCGTTGTTCTCGCCAGGTTCAACAGGGAAGAGTTTTTTAGCGTCAGCCTTGCAGTCCTTGCCAACTTTCATTTCAAAATCAAATTTGATTGGCGGCTCGCCAAGGCAGACGGAAAGAATCTTGTAGAAATCGCCGAGCATCTTCTGCTTGGTTGCGTGGAGCTCATCAAGGGTAGCACCGTCGGCTGCAGCTTTGCGGAGCAGTGCGGCGTCTTTGCGGAAGAGACGGTTGATACGCCCGTCCATCTGGTCTGAGTTCTTGGAGCAGGCGGTCTCGGGCATGGCACTCTTGGGAACCAGTCCGTATTTCTTTACTAAGTTCATGGCAAAGGGATAGTAGCCACCGTCTCCGATACCCTCGGTAAGAAGCGTCTGCACCAAGCGATCATCAGCAGGTTTGTTGGTAGTTTCGATGATGTATTCAAGCGTTGAATTGACTTTTTCAAGCTTGTCATAAAACATACCGTATGCCTGCGAAAACTCAAACGTATCCACATCCAAAAATTTGATGGCTTCCTGACGCAGGACGTTGAAGGCGGCAAACATCCAGCAGCGGCCGCTTTGGCGCTGGTTGGTAATATCGCCGGTCTTGGGAATGGAAATGCCGTACGTATCGGTGTAGCTGCGCATGGCGGTAACGTCACGAGCCGCCGCCATAACGTCCATGGACGTGACAGAGTTACGTGCAATACGATTAGCCCGATCTTTGCTAAATGCCTTTTGCTGTTTTGCGGCCCATTTGGGGTCAATGGTTGCTTCTGACATACAGTCTCCTTACTGTGAATTACATAAAACGCTGTTGCTGCGATATGCGTTTAGCGGCAGCGGGCGAGTGATCCCATGGGATCCCAGGGTTCAAGTACCGTTGGCGTTTCAGTCTCAAAGATGTGCTTTTGCTCTTCAGTCAGATACTTCTTGTCAACGACGACCTGGTAGACGTACTCATCAAACCAGGAATCCGAAATAGTATCGAAGCCGTCGCGGCCGTGATCCTTGCCCCAGCTGTTCTCTACCTTCCAAAGGGTCGGTTTGTCATTCTGATCAAGGTTGACACCCTCAAGTACCATGGCGTGCGTCATGAGCGACTCACCATAGTCAAGGCGCTCCGCCTTATTGAGCGCGCCTTCGACCGGGAAGCCGAAAAGAGCGTCGATATCCAAAGCACGAGTGTCCATAATGCCTTCATCGCGGAGATACGACTGATCAACATCGCAGCCAAACCACACCGGCAGATTATCCTTAAGCTGTGCGATGGCCACGCGCTTGAGCTCTTTCGGTTCAAGGTTGATGTAGCGTACGCCGCCGTCTTCAATGACATTGCCCAGACGGGAGACCGTATAGGTATGATTGAAAGGCTTGTCGGCTGTCGGAGCTGAGATGAGAGAGATGTAATCGTCAAGGTTCATGTCAACAAACTCGTCAAAGAACTGTTGGGGAGTGTAGGTGCCAGCAGCTACGAGTTTGTCGTCCTTGTCGCGCAGGCGTACCTCAAAGCGCGCTGGAGGCTCTCCGAGGCAGGTGACGAGAAGGGCGTAGACCTCGCTCATCATTTCTTTCTTCATTTCTCGAAGTGTTTCCTCTGATTCTCCGGCTTCGTGTGTCTCACGCAGGCGTTTAGCTGCTCCGCGCAGGTAACGAGTCAAGTACTTGTCCATGTCATGCGTATTGCTGGAGTTCTCGGTTTCAGGCATGGCTTCCTTGGGTACGACGCCGTACTTCTTTACGAGGCTCTTGAACATATCCCACTGTCCACCGTCGCCGATGGGATCAGTTAGCAGGAACGAAACAAGACGACCGTTGAGCGGTTCGTTGAGGGTATCGAGGATATTCTCAAGGAACCAGTTAGATTTTTCCATCTTGTCCCAGAACAGGGGATAGGCTTGCGAAAGCTCAAAGGTGGAAAGGTTGTATGTTTTGATAATACGGTAGCGGAAGGTGTTGAGAGAAGCGAACATCCAGCAGCGGCCGGAGTGCTTCTGATTGGTACGCTCACCCTGCTTGACCTCTATGTCAAATGACAGCGGATTTTCCGCGACACCCTCGGGAACGCGCGCTGCTTTGCGTACGCCGGCGGCAGTGGCGGCGTTTTTAGCAACCAGGTTCGCACGCTCAGAGACAAAGTTGTCTTGCGCGGAAGAAACGTCATCGAAGGTAATGCTTTTCATTTCGTCCATAGATACTCCTTTACGGCTTGAATGACAGAACCGTTTAAGTATATGCCCAGAGGCAGCGATCAATTTCAAAGAGTTACCTTATAGAAACTTAGTCCGTTTGACCGCGAAGGGCCATGCAGGCCTGCTGCCCCTTTCGAAGTGGACGGAGCTTGCCGTGCGGAGTGAGATCCTCGGCGACATCTGCGCATCCATCGCGGTCGTGCAGACGAGGTCCGTCATCGCGGAGGCGGGACTCAAGGCATCGCCGACGGCGCTTTGGGGGAGGTCCTCGTCGCTCGTGCTGTCTCTTGCTCCGGGAAGCTGTCCCTGAGATGTCTGGGCACTGGGGCTTGGTCAAGCCTTCAGAGGGAAGAAGCTCCAAGCCCTGATCTGAGTGCGCCAGGCTTCACGCCAAAGATTTCCTGAAACTTGCAGTAGAAGTAGCTCAGATTCTCGTAGCCGACCTCTTCGGCGATTTCGGCTATAGGATCCTGGGAGTTCTGTATGCGGAAGTAGGCCGTGCTCATTCGCTGGAGGATTACAAGCTCCTTGAAGGTGTGTCCGGTCTCTGAGCTGATGCGTTTGCTCAGATAGTTGGGGCTGAACCCGAAGTGCGCAGCTGCCTTGGCAAGCGTCACGTCGGCATAGTTCTCTTCGATGTAGCGCAGGACCGGCAAGATATCGAAGCTCTTTTGGGACTTCTTCTGGAGGTCGGTATCGCGGAACTGCCGCAGCAGCCTGCAGAACAGGAGCACCATCTCGGCAGCAATGATCTCTTCGTTGTAGACATCGTGGCTGAAGTACTCGCTCAGGATCTGTACGATATGATGGCGGGCTTCGGAACTCATATTCCTGAGCACATAGAAGCTGTCATGCTCTGCTCGCTCCGAGATGGCGGAGGCTATGAAGGCATTGATGATGCCGCCTTCTCCCAGACGTCCCAGGAGCTTGTGCTTGAGGTATTCCTTGCGCATCACGATGGTGATGATTATATCGTCTTCGCCGAGGTATCCGATGCTGTGCACGACCCCCGAGTCGAGGATGCAGAGATCTCCTTGAGACATGCGCACTTCGGTCCCGTCGACCATCTGCGTGCAGGAGCCGGAATAGACATAGAGGAGCTCGGAGGCTTTGTGGATATGGTCGGGGATATGGGTATAGCGGGACTCCTTGCGGATACAGAAGTTCGATTCCTTCAGCAGCGTGTTGAAGGTGAAGAGATAGACTTCGCGTCCATCGACCATGACCTTACCAATCTTGCGATAGCGCTCGGAAAGCTGGCCGGGACCTTCCATACGATGGCGGAGTTCTGCCGGCGTTGTTTCCCGGAGTGCTTGATCGAGCTCAGCCTCTTCCATCATCTGCTCCTTCCAAGAGGGGGGGATTTATGAGGACAGCATGCTCTTCTGCATGTGACGATATAAGACGGAAATCTGCATGTCATCACTTAGATAAACAAGAGTGTAAGTTAGGTCAGTCAAGACAGTTTCTTCCGCCATGGTATCACGGAAGGGGCCTCCGTACACTTCTGAGTCAAGGAAGGGCAGTCCCACATCGAAAGGGGAACTCATGGAGTATGAGGAGCTGTGCCGGAATATCCTCGATAACATCGGGGAATCGGACAATATCGTGCAGGCATTCCATTGCATCACGCGTCTGCGCCTCATCGTGAAGGACAAGGACAAAGTCGATTTCGATGGGCTGAAAAAAATTGAAGGGGTGCTCCAGGTGCTCGATGCAGCTGGCCAGGTCCAGATCGTCATTGGCACGCAGGTCGAGGATGTCTATCACGAGTTCTGCGAGGTAGCTGGCATTCCTGAAGGCGGAAGTGTCGATGCGGACTATGACCCCGAAAAGGGAGATGAAGGCGATATCCTGACGCAGACCATGGGCGGGGGCTCCGATGCAGCAAAGGGAGGCAGGTTTGCGTGGGTCACCCGTCTTCTCGACGCGCTTGCCGCTATCGTCACGCCGGCACTCTACGGTATCATTGCCGGCGGCATGCTCAAGGGCGTCACTGCTACGATCGTCGCCTTCGGATGGCTTTCCTCCAAAGATCCCAACATCGTCGTCTTGAATGCTGTTGCCGATGCGCCTTTCTACTTTATGCCCTTCATTATCGGCTATTCCTCGGCCAATCGCTTCAAGGTGAACCCGGCCTTCGGCCTCTGCGTTGCCGGCATGATCATGTATCCGACCTTTATGAGCAATGCCGACGGGCTGACCTCGCTGCCGTTCCTATTCTTCAACATTCCTATCATCAACTACAAGAACACGATCTTTCCCGTCATCCTCGGCGTCTGGGTCTTCTCCCTCATCTTCAGGCTGATCGACAAGCATATCCACAAGAATATCCGTATCGTCTTCTCGGGCTTTTTGGCCTTCCTGATTGCCGGTCCCATCATCCTGGCATTCGTGGCGCCGCTCGGCAACTGGATCGGTGTTGCCATGGCCTCTTTCTTTGGCACTTTCTTCACGGTGGCAGGTCCGCTTGCCGGAGCCCTCTTCTGCGGCATCATCCCGCTCACGATCATCTTCGGCATCAAAGGCTGGTCAGTGGTAGAGCTCGACAACCTCAGCCGTCTGGGCTATGACTATATGCTGCCGAATTTCTTCTATTCGAACCTTGCTGTATCTGGTGCCGTCCTTGCCGCTTCGCTCAAGCTGAAGCAGGGGACCTCCAGCAAGTCCACCGCTGTCTCGACCGGCCTCCTTGCAATCCTCGGCGTCACCGAGCCAGCACTCTATGGTATTGCGGTTCCGATGAAGGTACCGCTCTATGCCTCGATGGCAGGGGGCGCTATTGCGGGTGCAGTGGCCATGCTTCTCGGCGTCCATACCTATGCCTTCTCGATGCCTGGCATCACCTCCATCGCCACCTACGTGGACGGAGGATCGAATTTCTTCATGCTCCTCATTACGATGGCAGTGGCATGGGCTTCGAGCTTCGCTATCTCCTATGCAATCACCAAGAAGGAAGCGGCATAGAAAGCTGCTTGCGCCGGACCCGATGGCGGGTCCGGTCCTCTCAGGACACCTCGATCAACAGGGCAGGGATTTTAACCATGTACAGGACATTTAAGGCACCTACAGGCTTTCCGGAGGGCTTTCTCTGGGGAGGTGCGATGGCAAGCTCCCAAGCGGAAGGCGGGTGGAAAGATGGCGAGAAAGGTCTCGATACGCAGGATCTGCGATATTTCGATCCGGCGTGGACCCGTACGGAGCGGGCAGACAAGGCCAACCGCCGCATGAGCACGCTCAAGCTCGAACGTGCGCTCGCCGATCTGGAGGATACCGAGCACTATCCCTTCCGACACGGCATCGACTTCTACCACCGCTACCATGAGGATCTCGACCTCTTCCAGGAGCTCGGCATCAAGATTCTGCGCACCTCGATATGCTGGGCACGCATCTTCCCGAACGGGGATGATGCAGAACCCAACGAAGAAGGGCTTGCCTTCTACGAGGATCTCTTCAATGAATGCCACAAGCGCGGCATCAAGGTTTTTGCAACGATGCTCCACTACAATATCCCGGAATCCCTCGTCCAGCGCTTCGGCGGATGGAAAAGCAGAAAGACGGTAGATGCCTATGTGCGCTATACGACGACGCTCTTCGAGCGCCTGGGCAGCCTAGTCGACTACTGGCTTCCCTTCAACGAATTCAATGCAGGGCGTTTCAATCCCTATAACGGCGTCTGCCTGATCGAAGACCAGGAAGAGAACTTTGACCAAGCAATCTTCCAATGCCTGCACAACCAGTTCGTTGCCAATGCCCTGACCATCGAGGCAGGTCACAAGATCTGCCCGGGTTCTATGATCGGCGGCATGATCGCCCGCTTTACGACCTACCCGGCTACCTGCAGGCCGGAAGATGTGATGCAGATGATCCTCGACGACCAGTATTCGAACTGGTTCTATCTCGATGTAATGGCACGCGGCACCTACCCCGCCTATATGGACCGCTATTTCGAGATACTCGGCATCTCGCTCGAGATCGAGCCAGGAGACCTCGAGGCCATCGCTCGGAACACGATCGACTTCACGGCATTCTCCTATTATTTCTCCCAGGTCTCTACTACCGATCAAGGTTGGGAGAAGACTGCCGGGAATCTGGTCATGGCAAACAGGAACCCCTATCTCAAGACGAGCGACTGGGGATGGCAGATGGATCCGATGGGGCTCAGGATCACGCTGCATCAGGTCTATGACCGCTATCAGCTGCCAGTCTTTGTGGCAGAGAATGGTCTGGGCGCATACGACGTGCTCGAGGAAGATGGCTCTATCCACGACCCCTACCGCATCGACTATCTGAGAGAGCATATACGCGAGATGCGCGAGGCAGTATGTGAAGGCGTCGATGTGATCGGCTATACGATGTGGGGATTCGTCGACCTCGTTTCCTGTGGCTCCATGGAGATGAGCAAGCGCTACGGTGTCATCTATGTAGACCAGGACGATGCAGGCAACGGGAGCCTCAAGCGCTATCGCAAGGACTCCTTTGCCTGGTACCAGCACTGCATTGCCACGAACGGCAAAGAGCTCTGATAGTGAGACATACGCTTTGCCGAACCGATGGAATGAAGAAGGAGCCGGCTCTTCAGAGCGCCGGCTCCTTCTTCAGGTCAGATGGCAGAATGCCATTCACCTCTCGATCATATGCAGAGAGTTGGCCGATATCTACGGATAACTACATTTCCGTGAGGTGCAAATTTTATTATCAGCCGATAAATTACTTGTACGAATTTTACCTGCGATTTTTTAGCTTTTGGCAGCTAGAACATATGTTTGTATCTCAGGCAAAAAACGGCGCTTTCAGGTATAGTAGAGAAGCGAGAAAAACAGCGCCGGGAAAGCTCTTCTCGTATGGGGGAGCGGCGGCCTCGGCACACAAGTGCAACCTGAAGATGTGAGAGAGAATATGGCCTTCGTACACCTCCATAACCACTCGGATTTTTCCATCCTGGACGCCGCTACACGCGTAAACGATATGGTCAAACGTGCGGTTGATCTGAAGATGCCGGCGCTTGCCCTTACGGATCACGGTTATTTGTTTGGTATCCCTGATTTTGATCTTGCCTGCCGCAAATACAATGACGCGCAAAAGGATATGCAGCAATGGCGCACGGATGTCGAGTGCTTTCAAAAAGGCTGGGACCTGGAGGAACCGCCGGCGGATGCTCTTGACGCAGGAGAGCATGATCAAAGGCACCGCCAGTGGGAGCGCGATGTGTCCATTTGGAATGAAACGCATGATATAGGAGCGGTAAAGGCAAATAAACCGCATCCGCTCATCAAGCCTATTTTCGGCTGCGAGGCCTATTTCATTACTGATGACTGCATCGAGCGCGGTACCAAACAGACGCGCTACCATCTGATCCTTCTCGCCAAAAACGAGGCGGGCTACGTCAATCTCATGAAGATGATGTCTGAGGCCGCCAGCAAGGAGATGTTCTACTTCAAGCCTCGTACTACGCTTGATATGCTCCGCCGCTATCATGAGGGCATCATCTGCACATCCGCCTGTGTTTCCGGCATCATTCCCAGGAGTTTCTTTGCGGGGCAACCCGAAGAAGCTGAGAGATGGGCGCTCATCTACAAGGATATCTTCGGAGATGATTTCTATCTTGAGGTGCAAGATCACGGCCTGTCCGATCCCAATTGGAACGGTTTTGACGATCGCACGCTTTCAGAGCATATCCTCAACCTTGGCCACAAACTGGGCATCAAGGTCGTTGCTACCAACGATAATCACTACCTCACGCGTGAAGATGCCTCTGTACAAGACATTGCAAGCTGTATCGGCACCGGTTCAAAGTTTGCCGACGCCAACAGAAAGCGTATGTCGGGTACGGAGTTCTATTTCAAGACGGAAGAAGAGATGCGGGAGATCTTCTCGTGGGCTCCGGAGGTCATCGACAACACGCTTGAGGTTGCCGCCAAGTGTAACTACGAGCTTGACTGGACCCATATGTACCTGCCTAAGTTCCCGGACCTGGCGGAGGGGGAGACTTCCGAGGAGCGCTTCCGCAAGGAGTGCGAGGAAGGTCTTGCCAGGCGCTATGGCCAGAACTGGCGCGAGGTAGAGATCAGCGGCATCAACGTCAAAGAGCGTTTTGAGTATGAATATGACATTATCTGCAAGAAGGGCTTTGCAGATTACTTCCTCATTGTTCAAGAGTATGTGCGCTGGGCCAAACAAAACGGTATTGGCGTCGGCCCCGGTCGCGGATCTGCAGCGGGAGCCATCGTTGCCTATGCGATGGATATTACTACCTTTGATCCGCTTGAAAACGGCCTCATGTTTGAGAGGTTCCTCTCGCCGCAACGCTCCGAGATGCCCGATATCGATATGGATTTCGACGATGAACGTCGCCTTGAGGTCATTGATCACGTCCGTCAGCTTTACGGCCCCGAGCGTGTCAGCCACGTTATCACCTACTCAACCATTAAGGCGAAGCAAGCCATAAACGATGCGTGTCGCGTGCTTGACTATCCCGTCTACCAGGGCCAGCGCCTGTCTAAAATGATTTCCAACGACCCCAAAGCGCATCTTTCAAGCGTGCTCCACAAGGGTGATGGCGAGAAGAACGACCTCTATAATCCCGATTTTGAAGAAGCGTATAACTCCGAGGAAGTCTCCCGCGAAATTATCGATGCCGCCCTTGCCATCGAAGGCCTGCATCGTGGTGAGGGAGTTCACGCCTGCGCTGTTCTGATTGCGCCCACGCCCGTCAACGATCACGTACCCACCAAGATGGACACCAAAGGCGAGGTTGAAATCACCCAGTTCGAAGGCCATTCCGTTGCCGATATGGGCCTTTTGAAGATGGACTTTTTGGGCTTGCGCACTTTGACCGTCATCTCCCGCGCGCTCAAAAACATCAAGGCGAACTTTGGCGTGGATATTAACGTTGATGAGATTCCCTTTACCGATCCCGAGATATTCAAGCTCATGTCGGACGGTCGCACAGCCGGCGTCTTTCAGGTTGAGTCCGCCGGCATGACAGCCACCATCAAAGGCATGAGGCCTACGGAGTTCAAGCATGTCGTCGCTCTTATCGCGCTGTATCGCCCCGGACCTCTTGGTGCTGGCATGGTTACCAGCTACATCAACCGCATGAACGGCCGAGAAGAGCCTGTCGATTACGATCCCCGTCTGCATGATATTTTGGCCGAGACCTATGGGACCATGGTCTATCAGGAGCAGGTCATGCAGATTTCTATGAAGATGTCCGGCTTTACGGCAGGCGAGTCCGATAAGGTCCGCAAGGCTGTGGCAAAAAAGAAGATCAAGCTCATGCAGGAGGTTGTCCAGCACTGGGACGACGGCGTTGATGAAACTATGGAGCAGCACTGGAAAAACGGTGCTGTCCGCAACGGCTTTGACCGAAAAGTAGCGGAAACTATCTGGGACGATGTCCTTAAGTTCGCATCCTACGCGTTCAATAAGTCGCACTCGGCGGGGTATGCTATTTTGGTCATGCAAACGGCCTGGCTGAAGGCTCACTACCCTCATGAGTACATGGCGGCGGTTTTAACGTCATTCATGGGCAAAACCGATAAGATCGTCCACTACGTTGCGGCCTGCCGACAGGAAGGCATTAAAGTCAGTCAACCGGATATCAATGAGTCCGGGCGTGACTTTACCGCAACAAAAGAGGGCATCCGCTTTGGCTTCGCGGGTATCCGCGGCGTTGGAGCCGGTGTCGCTGAGGCGATTATGGCTGAGCGTCAAAAGGGCGGTCCCTTTACCAATCTTCGTGATTTTATCGACCGTATGGATGCCAGCCAAGCAAAGCGTAACGTGGTCGAGGCACTTATCAAGGCAGGCGCATTTGATTCAACGGGATATACGCGCATGCAGCTTATGGGACTTATTGACAAGAACAATCCGGAAAATCTTCTGGATTCCGCCGCAAAACGCCAAAGAGACAAGGCGTCCGGACAGATTTCAATGTTTGATATTTTCTCGGACATAGAAGGCTCCGGATTTACGGAGAGTTTTCCCGAGCCCGATGGCGTGGAATGGGAGCGCCGCTTTAAGCTTGACCAAGAATTTGACGTGCTGGGCATCTACGTTTCGGATCATCCGCTGACGCCTTATGCCTATGCGCTTTCACTTGCGCGCGACTATGAGCTGGCTGATATTGACGCGATAGAGGAGTATCGTTCTCCGAGCGGCGCTATCAAAGAGAAGTTCAAGGTTCCGGAAGGGGAGACCATTCGTCTTGCCGGTATGGTAACGGGTATTCAGAAGCGCGTAACCAAAAACGGCGACCCTATGGCTATCGTGACGCTGGAAGATATGGAAGGATCTGTTCTGCTGGTGCTTTTTCCGAAGGCCTACAAAAAGTACGCGTCAACGCTTGTTGGTACCGTTGATCCGGAAACAGGAGAAGCACAGGGCGATGTCATCGTGGGCGTTTGCGGCAAGCTTGAGCGCTCTGACCGTGGCACGCAATTTATCTGTTCGAGGGTAGGTTCCATTGAACTTAATGAAAGCAATGTGCGGCCACGCGTACTTGAGTTGCACATGCCATCATCGGAATTTTCCCGCTCGAACTACGAGTTGCTGAGCCAAATCTTTAAGAAGTATCGAGGCAATGATTGCGTTGAGCTGCGTATTGAAAGTACAACCGGCGACATTATGCGCATGGAGATACCTACTCGAGTTGATGCGCACAATATGGCTATGATTACAGAACTATCGTACCTTCTGGGAGAAACGGGGCTTGCGCGGGTAGTGTAGATGGAGTCGTTTGATTTCAACGTCTGCCGCAGCAGCAGTTGCTACGGGAATTTTCATAAATGCTACTTAACTTATAGCGTTTGTGATTTAAAACACACGGTCTGGGTAGTACTATAGGCAGAACGGTACAGTCTACAAGAGGGCGGTACCTTGTGAGAGGAGAAATAATGGCACAAGCTAAGTTTTATCGCTGCAAACACTGTGGAAATATCGTCTACGTCGTCGTGGATGGCAACGTTGTTCCTTCCTGCTGTGGCGAGCCCATGGAGCTGCTTTCAGCCAATACGACCGACGGAGCTACTGAAAAGCATGTTCCCGTGGTTTCCCGTGATGGCAGTAAGCTAGTGGTGAAGGTAGGAGAGGTTGCTCATCCCATGTTGCCCGAACACTACATTGAGTTCATTGCTCTTGAGACCGAGCAGGGCGTCAATCTCAAACGCCTTGCTCCAGGTCAGCAGCCGGAAGCGCATTTTGCGCTTCCTGAAGACCAACATGCGATTGCCTACGAATTCTGCAATCTGCATGGCCTTTGGAAATCTGAATTCTAAGAGCACCTGCAGGCAAGCGGGTTATGAACGCCGCTTGCACGAGGCTATTACGAGTTTTTTAAGAGCTGTGAGAAATCGCAGCTCTTTTTTGTATTTTTGGGCATACTTGTGAGGGGTTGCTTTAACCGGAGGATTGACTATGAATGTTGCCGTTGCACAAATGAATACGCAGAGCGGAGCTTTGTCTGAAACGTATGAGCGCATGCTGGCCTATGCCGAGCGCGCAAAGGAGCAACATGCCGAGCTCATTGTGTATCCCGCACCATCGCTGACGGGGCTGATGTCTCTTACCGATGCGACCGTTGAGGGGTTTCTTGAGGATCTGTTTGCAACGCTTAAGCAACTTGCAGAGAATCTCCCGCTTCCCGCAGTCGTTCCTGTTGTGGTTACAAAAGACCATGAGGTGCTCAGCGAAGCGATGTTCTTGCGTCAGGGGCACGTGACGCCTCTGCGCCTTACAGCGGAGATTGCGCACCTGAGCGCCCTCGCTCGGGAAAGCGTAACCGAAGGTGACCTTTCCGATGAGGAAGACCCGGGCTTTGACCTGCCTCATTTTGAATGGGGCGATTATACGATAGGCATTTCATTTAGTTGCCAGGATCTCGATGCTTGGCGCGATGCCGATCAAACTGCTGACCTTATGCTCTATCTGAACACTTCGGGATATGCGTTGTCTGATGTCAATACCACTATGGGTCTCGGCCTGAGCGATAGCCGTTTTTCTTCCGATGCGGATGAGTTGGGAGCATGGGTTATTGGCGTTAACGCGGTCGGTCTGTACGGAGGGCACGTTAGCATCGGTTCAAGCTTCGTTATAGCGCCTGACGGAGAGTGCGGCATTTGCGCAAAAGCCTTTGAAGAGGACCTCATCTGCGTTGATATTGATTCAGGCTCACGAAGCAAAGAAGCACTCTCTCTTCCGGCGTCAGAAGATACGTCTGCTGTGGGATGGAAAGCTCTCAAGCTGGGTCTGTTTGAGTTCGTAAAGCAGGGCCATTTTGACGGCGTTGCGGTACTTCTCGACACGTCAGTCAGCGCCCAAGTGACGGCGGCGCTTGCGCGAAGTGTCTTTCAAGCATCTCAGATATATATCAGCAGCGTAGAAACGCAAGACCAACTTGAATATGATATTGCCTATGCGCGCCTTGCAGCATATGCTCGCGAGAATAACCTTTTGGTGCTTACCACCGAGAACAAGAGCGATTGGGCGCTTGGCGCGGGTGGGATGATTGCGGCCGGTGCGCTACATCCGCTGGGCGATTTGTATCTGTCTGAAATCCTTGATTTTTGCGAGTCGGTTCCTGAAGTGAAGGCTGACCTTTCAGCGACCGTTACATATGAGGTGTTTGATTTCAAAAAGAAGGATGAGCTTTTCTCGTCCTTTTATGAGCAGGCGCATTTCGTTGATACCGTTTTGTCGAGGACGATTGAGCTCGGCAAAAGCTTTCATGAGATAGTTGCTAAAATAGGCTATGAGGAAGCGGTTGCGGATGTGTTGGACGCGCTGTATGGCAATGGAGTTACCCGCCAGAACAGAGGGTCATTGCTTATACTTTTGCAGTGTCCATTGGTCGATACCGAGCTGCCGCTCTTTACTTCGTGGAGAGACTCGCAACGAAAACAGACGGTAGAAGAAGATACGTCAACGCTGTTTGACGGCCTGCTCGCGTCGGCGGAGCACGCCTTTATGCAAGCGATTCCCGAACAGGTTGAGATGCCTTCTCCTGAGAGCCTCCAGGAGATTCTGGACTATCTTCGTGAGTTCTCAGGTCTTGAGGGAGCGGGCGTTATGTTTGGCATGCCAAAAATGTGGCGGGGACCGTTTTCGGAGAATTAATGCCTTTCGTATGATAAAATGGAACGAACGTTCTTATCGTCTCTAAGAGGGCAGGATGGTCATTTTAGGAATCGACCCGGGATTGGCTCATACGGGCTGGGGCATCGTTGAAACTCGCGGGTCGGCTTGCCGCGCGCGTGCGTACGGATGCGTGGAAACAAAGGCAAACGAGCCTATCGATATGCGTTTGGGTCGCATTTACGATGAGATTTCTCTGGTCATCCAAAAGTTCAGGCCGGTGGCGCTTTCAATTGAGAGCATCTACTTTGGACAAAACGTGCGCTCGGCTATTCCTACCGCTCAGGCAAGGGGAGCCGCGATTGTGGCTTGTGCTCGGGCGGGCTTGTCGGTTGGAGAGTACACGCCCATGCAGATAAAGCAGGCGGTCGTTGGTACCGGTTCGGCCGATAAGGCACAGGTCATGTACATGATCCGTACGGTCCTACAACTTGACCATGAGCCGCACCCCGATCACGCGGCTGATGCGCTTGCCGCGGCGGTCTGCCATGCGCATCTGGTAAGAACAGAAGAACTTGGCAAAAGGAGAGTTCGTCTATGATCGTACAGCTTACCGGTACCCTGCTCTTTGTCAGTCCCTCGCTGATGATACTTGATGTTCATGGCGTTGGCTATGAACTGGGCATATCCGCAAATACTGCCGCCGCCCTTCCTCAGGTGGGAGAGGCGGGCGTGACTATTCTTACCAGGATGGTTGTCAGAGAAGACGCCATGGAGCTCTACGGGTTTTCTTCGCGAGAAGAACGTGCGCTCTTTGATCGTCTGCGCGCTATTTCTGGCATCGGCGCCAAATTGGCGCTCTCGGTGCTCTCAACCTTTACGCCGCGCCAGCTCGCCGGCATCGTAGCTTCTGAAGATAGCGCGCGTATGACGCAGGTTGCCGGACTCGGAAAGAAAAAAGCGGGGCGTATGGTGGTAGAGCTTTCGGATGTTTTCGCCAAAGACACCGAACTCAGAAATCTTGTGGGTTTGTCGGGTCCAACGGAAGCGCTTGGCTTTGGCGCTGCAGCTTCGTCCCATGCGCCGCTTGATAATGAAGTAACTGAGGCTCTTCTCGCCATGGGCTTTACGTCGCAAGAAATCGCCTTGGCGCTGGAAGGCAGGGAAGAAGCGGGAGCCTCTACGATTGAGAAGGCCATAAGCTACGCGCTGCGCCGTCTGGGGAGTGGTAACTGATGTGGGAGGCAGATGCCAAAAACTTGTTTGAGAGTCCATCACATACAAGACCCCAGCAAAAAACCTATGGTGAAACAAGGATGGTTTCGGGGGAGCTCGGGCCGGACGATATCGAACAGGAGCGTTCGCTCAGGCCTAAGACTTTGGACGAATACCTCGGGCAGACACGCGTGAAAGAGAACCTCCGCGTGCTTATTCAAGCTGCGAAAAAGAGAAACGAACCGCTTGACCATGTCATCTTTTCAGGTCCTCCGGGCCTTGGTAAGACTACCCTTGCCGGTGTCCTTGCGGGCGAGATGGACTCAAAGCTCCACACCACTTCAGGTCCGGCTATCGAGCGTACCGGCGATCTTGCGGCAATTCTTACAAACCTTGAAGAGGGCGACATCCTCTTTATTGATGAGATTCACCGTCTGAACAGACAGATTGAGGAAGTTTTGTACCCCGCGATGGAGGACTTTTTCTTAGATATCGTTATTGGCAAAGGTCCTGCCGCCAGGTCAATCAGGCTTGATATCCCGCGCTTTACGCTTGTCGCTGCAACAACAAGAACGGGGCTTTTGACAGGCCCTTTGCGCGATCGTTTTGGCATTGCGTACAGGCTTGATTACTATTCGGTTGAAGAACTGAAGACGATTGTGCTGCGGTCAGCCTCCATTCTTGAGGTGGTTGTAGACGAGCAGGGCGCCCTAGAGATCGCCTCTCGATCGCGCGGTACTCCTCGTCTGGCAAACCGCCTGCTTAAGCGCGTCCGTGATTACGCTCAGGTAAAGGCGGGGGGTACAATTACATGGGAAGTCGCTTCTCAGGCGCTTTCGTTTTTTGACATAGACGAACTGGGACTTGACGCCATGGACGTGAGTGTTTTGCGCGCTCTGTGCGAAACGTTTCACGGCCGGCCTGTTGGTCTTACTACGCTGGCAAGCGCCGTTTCCGAAGATCCTTCGACGCTTGAGGACGTATACGAGCCGTACTTGCTTCAACAAGGGCTTATCGTAAGAACTCCGCAGGGTCGCCAAGCCACGCAGAGTGCCTTCGTCCATCTGGACATTCCAATTCCATCGCAACGTTAGGACAAAAGATGCTACAGCGCGATTATATCCTTGAGATTATTGCGGATTTCAGCAGAGCGGTCGCACGCGCTCTCAAACAGGCGAAGGAAAACAAAGACACCGAGCCTCTTGAAACGGCCGAGCAGCAGGTGGCTGAACTGATTGACTTAAGCCCCGAGACAGCGTGTTCTCTTGCCCCCGATTCGCTCGTTACCATGATGCTCTTGTCGGGCGTGGCGGAGTCTGTTGCCGAATATGTAAGCTACACGCTTGAGCGTACTTCTCGCATATACGAAGAGCTTGGCGAGAAGGACAAAGCAGGCCTGCGTCATTTGCAGGCCAAAGCTGTTGCGGAATCGTTTAATTGTGACCTTGGTCAGGCTCCGGAAGAATTTGCTGAGCTGGAAGCCGAGTGTTTCGCGCGATAGAAGCGCAAAACACTCGCTTGTTTAGCTACCAGATATAGATTTTTGTGCCGTAGGGGATGTTGTTATAGATCCATTTGGCATTTTCAGTAGCAAGGCGTACGCAGCCATGTGAGCCGTGATATCCTAGGCGGCCATCCCTCACCGTATACCCATCGCTGTTATACAAGATGGAGTGAATAAGGTAATCGCCTGTAATTTGTGTGTAATACCAGCATCGATAGCCACTGCCAAAGTACAAGCCCTTGGATCCGACAGTAAACTGTCCATGAGGGGTCCACATACCCGGCATGCCTGTAGTGCAATACCATTCGTACCATGGAGTCCAGTTACCCCGGTAACCCTTATAGACAGCGAAGCGGTTCTGATGGGTGTCTATTTGAATAAGCCAGTTGGTGGCGCTATAGATGCTCTGCGCATAGTTGAGCATGTCGGGATAGTAGCAGGGTTGCTCTACCATAGCGCCATCGGGGCCGGCCGCATAGAGTTTGCCTCCCCAAGACAGATATCCGGTCTTCATGGCACCCGTATAAGGATCAAGGTAGTAATCCTTGCCGTCATCTTTAATCCAGCCGGTATCCATGGCGCCATTGGCGGCAAGGTGGTACCAATAAGCGCCGCCGGGCTTAATCCATCCCGTTTGCATAAGGCCCTGAGAGTCAAGATAGTACCAGCGTCCGCCTGCCTGCACCCAGCCTGAGACAGGTTGTCCGTCGTCTCCGTACAGGTAATACTGACCATCGATTTTTTGCCAGCCGGTCAGGAGCTTGTGATCGGATGAAACATATATCGTCAAGCCGCCAAGGTCAATTTTTCCTGTTGGCTGAGATCCGTCAGCGGCAAAAAATTCGTTATTGATAATACGGCCGGTAATGGTGCCTTCCTGGGTCGCCCAAACCTTGTCGCCATTAGGCAGTAAAACCCATTGCTTTCTGGCAAGACCGTAGCTTTCATCAAAATAGTAATGACGCCCGCCGTTGAGAACCTGCTCGCCAAGGAGAGCTTCATGAGATGGACTATCAGGATTGAAATACCAGGTACTACCATTAGGGGCAGTGAACCAGCCGCTGATGAACGGACCATCATCGCTCGCCCAGGCCCACCGGCTTTCACCAAGTTTGACCCAGCTATTGCGCTTCATACCGGTATTTCCGTCGATGTAGTACTGTCGACCGTCAACACTGATTTCTCCTGTCATGAGCGGATGGTTTGCTTTGGTTGGATCAAAGTACCACCAGGCGTTTTTGGGACCCCAGACCCAGCCGGACGCAAAAGATCCGTTGTCGGTCGCCCATACCCAGGAACCGTCAGTAAGTTGAATCCACTGGCTGGTTGCAAGGCCAAGCTGCTCATCAATCCAGTAAGGATATCCGTTGACCATAATCATGCCGAGGTCTGCGGGATGCAGAGGATTATGAGGATCAAAGTAGAAGACGCGACCCCATTTTGTTGTCGCCCACCCTGAGGCAAGCGCACCGGAATCAGTTGCCCATGACCAGGTTCCTTCAGAGTTTTGCACCCATTCCTGACAGGCCATGCCGCTGTTCTCGTCAATGAGATAGGTCTTGTCACCGTCAGTAACCTGACCGAACTTAGCAGCGTTATGAGGAAGGGTTGGATCAAGGTAGAACCATCTGTCACTTGGCTTTGCCCAACCTGAAACAGCAATGCCTTCTGAGTTGAAGAGATGCCAGCCGTCAGCGTCTTTTACCCAGGTGTTCTTGAGATAGGAGCCATTCTCATCCTTATAGCGAAATCCCTTTTCGCTTGCTTCCCAAGGAGAGGAAGGCTCTTCAGGCGTAGGCTCAGGAGCGGGCGCAGGCGCGGGATTTTGCGGAGTGTCCTGTTGATTGTCGGTTGCTTCTTCGGTTTCCTGTGAGGCTGGCGCGCCGTCATGTTCCGGAGCTTTGTGAGAGTTTGCAGAAGATTCCTGCGATGAAGGTGTGCCGGCGTTAGTCTCGGGAGGAAGCGCTTCCTCGGATTTTGACGTGTTAGCAGAAGATGAAGGAGCATAGGTGTTTCCCTGCGGCATGTTGTTGTCTGCGAGAATCTGAGAGGGGGTCAAAGCGATTGCAATACTTAACGCGATTGGCACAGCAAGTGCAAGAAGCGATTCTCTTTTTTTCTGGAGATGTGTGATGTTCATAGTGCTCCAATCAACTCTGCGTATTTGCTGCGACCAGGCATGCTCGCATGGAGATAGTACAACATGCATAAAGGCAGTACAGCATGAAAAGTAAGGTTCGAGAAAATACATAAAGACGTCTTTTATTATAGGGTGAATGGCTCTCATTGAGGTTCACGAAGAGAATATGCCGTTCGTCGATGCATTTTGCGCTGTTAGCGGTTTCTCGAGCAAATATGCGTTCGTTAAGGTTATTATATTCCTTGTGGTGTTAGCCACGGGTATCGCGCGTAAGCGCAGCGTTTGTCCCGCGGGACAAAGAAAGAAAGGCACGAAATGGCTCAGGGTACTGTTAAATGGTTCAATCCGGATAAGGGTTACGGATTCATCTCTCGCGAGGACGGCGACGACTTGTTCGTTCACTATTCCGAGATTGAGATGGACGGCTTTAAGACTCTCGATGAGGGTCAGCCGGTTGAGTTTGAGATTACAACCGGTCAGAACGGCAAGCTTCAGGCTTCCAGCGTCCACAAGATTTAAGTATCTCTCGAAACGTTACCGGAAAACAAAGAAGACCGCTACGGCGGTCTTCTTTTTTATGCGCTTTTAGGCAGTTATGCGCCTTCGAACAGTTATGCATCTTTGGGCAGAAGTTCAGGATCTTCCCATGATTCAATGAAGAAATCCGCATAGGCGGTAAGCAGTTTTTTATTTTGCGCGGGGTCATCAGATTGTACGGCGCAGGTTGTAAGCGACAGCGCTTTTGCAGTCTTCAGCGCAACAGGCAAGTCTTCAAAGATAATCGTGCTGCACGCGGTGGCATTGAGACGGATAAGGACATCTTGATAAAGATCGGGCTTATCCTTGCCCTTGCCGACGTCGGAGCCAAAAACCATGACGTCAAAGAGCTCGAAAAAGGGAATGCGCGGCTCCATTGAGGCAAATACATCAGCGTCATTTACCGTTGCGAGCGCTGTTTTGATACCGAGACTGCGCAGCAGCCGGATGTACTTCTCGGCGCCCGGACGAAGCACGACGTCATGTTGATAAGCGGCTTTTCCCTTTGCGGTCCATTCGGCAATGACATGCTCAGGAGATTCGTCTAGATTGTAGGCCTCAACCGCCCAGCGAGCTCCTTCCGCAAAGCCGAGCGGAGAGAGCTTTTTGCTGAGGTTGTGATCGTAGGGAATATTGCGCACTTCAAAAAACTCCCGGTCGATTTTTTGCCAAAGCTGCGTGGTAGCGGCTAGCGTCCCGTCAAAGTCAAAGATGGCTGCCGAGAAGCGCGGGGGAAAGAGCGAGTTTTGACAAGTCGGATACATGCGAGTACAACCTTCCTTCAGAGAGTGCCTTCTTTATATATTTTGAGTTATGAGGTAAAATTAACTACTGCTTGATTTTA
Source organism: Atopobium sp. oral taxon 199 str. F0494 (assembly GCF_000411555.1). Taxonomy (GTDB): domain Bacteria; phylum Actinomycetota; class Coriobacteriia; order Coriobacteriales; family Atopobiaceae; genus Lancefieldella. Next base: position 226,293 of record NZ_KE150486.1, read on the forward strand.
CAGAAAAACGCTTTACGCATCCCTAAACGGAGGATATATGAAACGAGCGAAGTTCACGGTTGTCACGCGTTTATGCGCGGCAGTCCTGCTGGCTTTAGTCGTAACCTGTCTGTGGGCGCCTCGATTAGCAGCGGCTGAAACCTATACCACGATGGATTCATCGGGTAATCTCGTTACGTCAGATTCACTGCAAAGCGCCATTGCAACAGCTCGGGCAACGGGAAGACCCATTGCGATTGACCCCGGTCACAGCGATGGCACAGCTGGCCGTGATCCGGGTGCTATCGGCCCAAATGGTCTGCGTGAAGGAGATGTGGCATGGAATACTGCCATGCGCGCAAAGTACTATCTCGAAAAATGGGGTATCCAGGTCGTTATTGTTCGCGGAGAGCATGAGGATCCTTCACTGCGGGAGCGCGTCCAGAGGGCGGTTGACGCGAACTGCTGCGCCATTGTTTCGATGCACTATAACTCAGCCGGTCCATATGCTGTCGGATCTATGGTGCTCGTTCCTCGCAGAGCGCAGTATAACAGCGATCTCTATGCCGCCGGACAGGCGCTTGCAAAAGCGATAAACGGCGAACTCAATAAGCGCGCGGGTATTACGACACGCTGGGATTCGGCGCCAACCAAGGGAAACGGCTCGGAAAGTCCCTACGATACCGGCGAAGAGTCCGATTATTTCGGTATTATCCGCTATGCACGCAAGCAAGGTATCTTAGGCGTTATTATCGAGCATGAATTCATTTCCAATCCGGCCATGGAGGCAAAGCTGTCCGATCCGTCGTTTATCGACTACATCGGTTGGGCGGACGCGTGGGGCATCTGGGATCATTTCTATGCATCTGATACATGGTGGAGCATGAGCCGCGTTGACGTCTCAACGGATGCGAGGGGGCAGATTGTCATGAGTCCTCATCTGATAGGTGTCGGCACGGGAATGACCTATTCCTACTATTACAAACCAGCTGGCGGTTCGTGGGTAACCCTTGCTGAGAACACCACAAAAACGTCAAGTACTTTTATGCCTCCTTCAAAAGGTACCTATACGCTCTACATTACTGCGAGGTCATCTGACGGTTCGAGTGTTTCTCGTCAGATTAACTATGACTCATCCTCTATTTCGCCAAGTCCCGGTTGGCATAAGTATGATGCCGGTTGGATGTACTTTGACAGCAATGGAGTAGCCTGCAAGAACACCTGGGTAAAAGACGCTGACGGCTGGCATCTCTTCAACTCAGAAGGCATTGCTGTTTCAGGTTGGGCAAAGCCAAGTGACAGATGGTTCTACCTTGATCCAACCCTTCCTCATAACGCTGCTAAGTTCGGTCAGGTTACTGACGGTGACAAGACCTATCTCATTGACGAGAACAGCGGCATGGCCTGTCAGGAATGGGTGCAAAACTCTGAAGGAACCTGGTCATGGGCAACTGATTCCGGTGCGCTTGCCTCAGGGTGGGCGACAACAAAATGGGGTCGCGTCTTCTACTTTGATCCTCATAATCCTCTGCATCCCGCAGACCTCGGCATGATTATGGTCAACGGATATCCTTACTGGATTGATGAGCAGCTTGGCCTTGCAACCAGCCAGTGGGTAACGCTTCCTTCAGGACGCCGTGTATGGGCTGATGGCAACGGGTACCTGAGGACCTCTTCGGATGCCGGTGCCAAGCTGATAACCGAGGACGACGCTTCGGATCCCAAGCCGGGAGATGATGATGACAATAATCAAGAGGATCCTTCTAACAAGCCGGCGCGGGGCGCCTGGTCTACGAACGTTTCGATCCTTGGGAGCGCGACCCTTACCAAGGCGGACTTGGTAGCGGATTTGAAAGCAGGGCTCGCCGTTCGCGGAATCTCCTATCCGGAAGCGCTTGCTGCGAAGGGCGCAGCAACGCCCGAAGCCTTTATTGATCAGCTATGGGACGCAGCGCTTGCGGAAGGAGTGAGACCTGAGGTTCTTTACGCTCAGGCAATGCTTGAGACGGGATATCTGAAGTTCGGCGGTGACGTCAAGGTAGAGCAGTGCAACTTCGGCGGTCTTGGCGCAACAGGCAACGGTGTTTCGGGCGATACGTACGACAGCGTCTCTGAGGGGCTTCTCGCTCAGTCACAGCATCTTCGCGTCTATACGGGAAACTATCCCTTAACAGCCATTGTTGACAAGCGTTTTGGTAACTGGCTGCTCAACAGGCAGAAGGCAAATCCTGCAACAACTATCGGAAAACTTGCTGGTACGTGGGCTATGGATTCAAGCTACGGAGACCGATTGGTTTCCATTCTCAACCGTCTGTAGTGCAACAGCATACTCTGTATACGCGCATGTAAACGGGGCGAGAAGATTTTCTCGCCCCGTGTTTTATAGGGACAGAAATTCTCGTCAGCTCTCGTCAGCGATCGGGCTCGCTTTCAATAGAACGAAGCATGTCGTAGTAGATATCATCTTTTGTCATGATACCGAGGTTAGTCATAAAACTTTTTGCAACGCTAAAAAGCTCGGCGTCAAGGGACGCGCGGGTGCCTTCCATAAAGACTTCGGATACTTCCGGAGTCGGCGCTATGGGTATCTGCGTGCCTGCCAGTGTTCTGCGAATTTGCTCGTCTGTCAGCTCTTCAATTGAAAAGTGCGGCTCCCGTATTGCCAGGATACGCATTTCTGTACTGATAAGAAACATCGCGCCCGGCAGAAAACGAAGGGCGTATTGGTAGCAGGCCGATGCGGTGGCATAGTTATGAACGCGCCATTGAAAAAACGCCATCCGGTAGTATCCAAAGCCGATGCCTTCAGGATCGTGGGCGTACGTAAGAAGCGTTTTGAGCACTTCAATGGCTTCTTCAAGCTGCCCGGTTGCCTCGAGGCAGTGCGCAAGGTGCAAGCGTGCGCTGGTGCTGAGAGGAGCTACCTCTGCCGCTCGGCGAGCGTGCGCGATGGCGGAACTTGTTTTTGCTTGCAGCAGCTCAGCGATGGAGGTCAGAAGGTGGGCATCAAAGTAGGCCGTAGGAGCTAGTTTTGTCGTGCGTGCCCGCGTATCGAGAAGACGGTTGTAGAGCACGCGGTCGACATAACTAGTAAAGACTCGCCAGCAGGTCGTTTCATTGTCGGCGTAGGTTAGTGTGGCGTCGATGTCATTGAGCGCCAAGAGGAGGCACTTCTCGGCATCAGCGAAATCCTTTTGGGCGATAAGGGCGCGAGCCTGTGTGACGGCTGCCTGAAGCGTGCCTCCGTTAACGAATTCTGCGCCGACAGCTTCCATATCGCTTTCCGAGAGCGTGCCATCGATGAGACGGGCGACGATGCGCTCGCCGGCGGTACGGACGGTAGAGTCTTTGTCTTGCGCGGTGAGGGACAAAATCATGCGTACGTTTTCTTCAGTGGAGGAAGAAAGATTGCGCAGAATTTCGGTGGCTATAACCTCTCGATGTTCCCCCTCGTCGATAGAAAGCCCCGAGACCTGAGTGGTTCCGAGGGCGCGCGCCGCCTCGCTTGCAAGTGACTTGGTGGAATCCTCGATGGTGTCGTATCGGCTGGGAGGGCAAAAACGTTCGTCCTCGAGGCTGAAGCTGGGTTTGACAGGGGACAAAATGTTTTCCTGGCTGTTGATTGACGCGCCCCACGACAAAAGAAGCTCAACCGGATTCGAGATATCGGTAAGCCGGACGTCTTCAAACTGATTTCTTGTGATATGCGCCGTGTACAAACAACAGTGTTTAACGGGATCTTCTGTGATGCCTTCTATCCAGACGTCACGAATAGTCTGTGAGCTGTTAAACGCGGATGCTGTCACAAGGATGCCGAGACGCGTGTTGTAGTCGGTGGCGGCGCGTTTGAGAACATCTTCGGTCGAAGCCATCTCACCGGTCTTGGGCTGGTAGTGTGTTTTTGGAAACACTTCTGGCGGTATCAGCTTAATGCGAAACGCTGCTCTTCCAGCATGGACATTGGTGCGGAAGTCCAGCTCCAAGCGGTAGGGCAGGCGCAGATTCTCGATGGCAAGAGAGATTGCCTTTCTGACAATCCACTCGCCGTCACGAGTTCCGTCCTGCGAACGAGCTGCACTGGCGGGAGCCTGCGAGGTGATTGAGCGCAGCACGTTGCGCTCAAACAGAAGCAGGTCATCCTTACTCACCATATTCGCATCCAAGAAATAATGATTGGCGAGAAGAGCGATGTTCAGAGCGCTTTCTATCTCAAGGAGACGCAAGCGAGTGAGATATGGGTAGGATGAGGCTGTCGTTCTGATGTAGAAGAGCCCGCTGGTGCGCAAGCGGATGATGCGTATCTTCGCAAGATGCGCGTCGGCGACGTTAATCCCGGCCTCTTGCAGCCGCTTGGTCAGATGCAGCTTGTAGTCGCTGGGTTTCAGCGCGTCGGCGGCATCGGCGCTTGTCGGAGTGGTTTCGTCTGAGGCATGCGTCAACGCGTCTCTGACAAATGTCTGCAATACCTCAAGGGGATGTTGGGCAAGGGCGAGTTTTTTCGACAGGTCCTCTATATCAAGTTTTGAACGTTTTTGATTAAAGAGAAGACGAGAAGCGCTTTCGTTTTTTTCAGCATACAAAGACACCACATCGGGGAGCGTATCTCCGTCGACGAGTGAAGAGAACAGCTTTCCTAAGCGGTTACGACCGGGCTGCTTGGCTTCCGGGTCGTTTTCAAGGTGAGCCACGATACACCTCCAACCGGTGGCATAATGATTCACCTTTTGGTAACTATATACCCCGTACGGTCAAAAGGCTTGTTTTTGTCGGTAACCGGTCAGCGCGCTCAGCGAAAATTCGCGGAAGCTCAGCGAAAAATGCTTTGCGTAACAAGGCATCGCGTCTATTATGTTGAATGTTATAGATAGACGAGGGGAATATGTGGTACTGCAATGTTGTACTGCATTCGTTTGGCGTAAGGATATCTTTATGGCAATCACTGTTCCACGTATCGCTGCAAAAGGCGCGCAATATCGGCAGGTTCTTGATGATCTTGCCAATCGAGACCTCGTTATTTTTGATTTTGACGGCACGCTTGCCGATACCATGCCTGGCATTACGCAGACCGCTCGGAAAGTATTTACGGAAATTGGCATGACTGAAGAGGAAATGGGCGATATTCGTCGTATTGTAGGACCGCCGTTTCCTTACGCGTTTGAAATGGTTTACGGCATGAATCGCGCACAGGCAGAGGCGGTCACCAAACGCTATCGTGAAATTTATGCCGTTGAGGGAACGTGGCCTTTGTTTGAAGGTATTTATCCTCTTTTGGATGACCTCAAGCGTGCGGGGAAGCTTGTGGCCATCGCAAGTTCTAAGAAGCAGGACCTGGTGCTGCGCGGTGTCAAAGACAACCGTCTTGAAGGCGTTTTGGACGCCTGCGTGGGTCGGCGTGACGAAGCGGAATCCACAAAGGTTCAGGCGATTGCTGACGTCATGAATAAACTGCAGGTGGATACTGAACATGCGGTTATGGTGGGTGATCGCATGTATGACATCGACGCGGCTCGTCCGAATGACGTGCCCTGTGTGGGAGTTCTCTATGGGAATACCACGGTTAAGCAGGAGCTTATTGATCATGGAGCGGCTGCAATCGTTGACAACGTTCCCGAGCTGCACCACGTGCTTCTCGGTGCCTGAGCGCAAAGTACGCCACGGCCTGTAGTACAAGCCGTGGCGTGTTTATCGTCGCGTAAGACAAGGACAAAGACGTCCTACTCAAGCTCAAAGGCGCCAGTATAGAGCTGGTAGTAGGTTCCTCGCTTGGCGAGAAGTTCCTCGTGGGTTCCGCGCTCAATGATACGGCCGTGGTCAAGAACGACGATAACGTTTGAGTTACGAACCGTGGACAGGCGGTGTGCGATAACAAAGGTGGTGCGGTCGTACATGAGCGCGTCCATACCTCGCTGGACGATGGCTTCGGTGCGCGTGTCGATACTGGAAGTAGCTTCATCCAAAATCATGACGGGAGGATCAGCGACGGCTGCGCGGGCGATGGAGATAAGCTGGCGCTGACCCTGCGAAAGCGCCGAGCCGTTGTCTTTGAGCATCGTATGATAGCCGTCGGGCAGGCGCCTGATAAAGTCATCGGCGCCGGCGAGTTTGGCGGCGCGAACGCAATCCTCGTCAGTAGCGTTCAGACGGCCATAACGGATATTGTCCATAACCGTGCCGGTAAAGAGATTCACGTCCTGCAGCACCACGCCGAGCGCACGTCTCAACGAGCTCTTCTTGATCTTATTGATGTTGATGCCATCGTAGCGGATCTTACCGTCTTCAATATCGTAGAAGCGGTTCAGCAGGTTGGTGATGGTAGTCTTTCCCGCGCCGGTTGCGCCAACGAAGGCGACCTTCTGGCCCGGTTTCGCATAGAGTGAAATGTCGTGAAGGACTGTATTTCCAGGTACGTAGGCGAAGTCGACGTCAAAGAGGCGCACATCGCCTTTGAGCGGCGTATAGGTAACGGTGCCGTCTTTGTGAGGATGCTTCCAGGCCCAATAGCCGGTACGGTACTCGGCTTCTTGAATCTCGCCGTCAACCATCTCGGAGTTCACCAACGTGACATAGCCTTCGTCCTTCTCGACAGGCTCGTCCAGAAGCTCGAAAATGCGGCCGGCGCCGGCTACGCCCATGACAACGGAGTTAATCTGTCCGGAAATCTGACCGATCTGCGCGGAAAACTGTCGCGTCATGTTGAGGAAGGGGACAGCTACTGCGATGTTGAGCGCCATTCCGGAAAAAGAAACGTTCTGGAAGTTTGTCGAAATCATAATGCCCGCGGCGATAGCAACGATGACATACAGCAGGTTTCCGATGTTGTTCAGCACAGGCATCAGCGTGTTGGAATAGGCGTTCGCGTCACGGGAGCGGGCCATGAGCTCATCATTGATGGCGTCGAAGGAGGCTTCCGTTTCCTTTTCATGGCTGAAGACCTTGACGACTTTTTCGCCATTCATAATCTCCTGGATATGGCCTTCAACGTCGGCGGTAGTCTTTTGCTGCATCATAAAGTTGCGTGCGGAGCGGCCGCCCAGAAAGCGAGTGAGTCCTACCATCACAGCAGAGCCAAGGATGATGATGAGCGCCATGGGGATGCTGTAGTAGAACATGATAATCATAACGGCAAGCAGCATAATGAAGGTAAAGAGCAGCTGCGGCAGGCTGATACCAATCATCTGGCGCATAGCGTCGATGTCGTTGGTGTAGTAGCTCATGATATCGCCGTTGAGATGGGAATCAAAATAGCTGATGGGCAAGTCCTGCATGTGGTCGAACATTCTGTAGCGGAATTTCTGGAGCGCGCCCTGCGTGACGATGGCCATGCCCTGCGTGGAGATGACGTTGCATATGAGGCTGATGACGTACATAGAGGCGAGAAGCGCGACGTTGGAAAAAATAACCGGCTGAGCGCCGCTCCAGTCCGCCGCACCGATATACTGCTCAATGATGGTGAGGATGCGCTCAAGGAAGATATTGGGCACCGACTGCATGATCGCCTGGACAACGGCCGTGCCAAGAGCAACGGGAAGAAGGATGGGGTAGAACTGCCACAGCATCTTCATGGTGCGGCCGATAATCTTGCCCATAGAACCTTTTTTTCGAGGCTGTGGAGCGGCGTCGCTTTTCTGTTCTGTCTGCGCCTCCTGCGCTTGAGTCTGCTTACTCATGCAAGCTCGCCTCCTGTTCCGTTTCATGCGCTTCATCCGTTTGTTGCCTATTTTGCGAGAAGTACACCTCGCGGTAAATCTTGTTTTCTTTAAGAAGCTCCTCGTGCGTGCCTATAGCATTGACGCGGCCGTTATCGATAACGAGTATGCGGTCGGCGTCTTCAACGCTTGAAGTGCGCTGAGCGATAATAATCTTGGTCGTTTCAGGCAAAAACGTGCGGAGGCCCTCTCGAATGAGCGAATCGGTTTTGGTGTCAACGGCGCTGGTAGAGTCATCGAGGATGAGTACCTTAGGCTTTTTCAAAAGCGCGCGGGCGATGCAGAGGCGCTGTTTTTGTCCACCAGAAACATTGGTGCCGCCCTGCTCGATATGCGTTTCGTACGCATCAGGGAAGGTCTGCACAAAGCTATCGGCCTGAGCAAGCTTCGCCGCCTCAACAAGCTCCGCGTCGGTAGCCTGTGTATTGCCCCAGCGGAGGTTTTCGGCGATTGTTCCGGAAAACAGGACGTTTTTCTGCAAAACCATACCGACTGCGCCGCGAAGCGTATCCAAATCATATTCCCGGACGTCATGGCCGCCTACAGAGACGCTTCCGGATGTAACGTCGTAAAGGCGCGGAATCAGCTGTACAAGCGTTGACTTCGCGGATCCCGTTCCGCCGATAATGCCAATGACCTCTCCAGATTTGATATGAAGGTCAACGCCGGAAAGCGCTTCGCGTCCCTTCGGTCCGGCATATGAAAAGCCGACGCCATTGAAGTCGATGCTTCCGTCAGAAACTTCTGTCCGTGCGATTTCAGGATTTGTAATGGTCGGGCGGGCGAGAAGTACCTCGCAAATGCGGCGCGCTCCTTCTTCGGCAATGATAATCATGGCGAGTACGAATGAAAGCATCATGAGACTCATGAGCATCATGAAGCCGTAGGTTATGAGCGAGGAAAGCTGTCCCACGCCAAGCGCGCTCCCTTGTGTGGAGATGATGAGGTAGGAGCCAGCGTAGAGGATGGCGACAAAGACCACATAGACCGCAAAGTTCATAAAAGGCGAGTTCAAAGCGATGATGCGCTCAGCTTTGGTAAATCCCGCCTGCAAATCCTTTGAGGCCCGGTCAAATTTCTGTCGCTCGAAATTTTCGTTTACAAAAGACTTCACTACGCGAATGCCAGCGAGGTTTTCCTCCGCGGATTCGTTGAGGGCGTCGTATTGCTTAAAGACGCGTTTGAAAATAGGAATGACGCGCGTGATGAGCGCGTAGAGTGCCACACCTAAAAGAGGCATCATAGCGGCAAAGATAAGCGCCATCCAGCCGCCCATAACAAGCGCGGCGATAAACGAGAAGATGAGCATAAAAGGAGCGCGTATGGCCATACGGATAATCATCATATAGGCCAGCTGAACGTTGGTAATATCGGTGGTCAGCCGCGTTACCAAAGACGATGACGAGAATGAATCAATCGTAGCGAACGAGAAGGTCTGAATGTTATAGAACATATCGCGACGGAGATTGCGGGCAAAGCCGGTGGAGGCGTGCGCGCAGGTGAGGCCTGCGGCTGCACCTGCGGCAAGCGAGCAAAGCGCCATGAGAGCAAGTACGGCGCCTGAGTTCATGATGGCTGCCACGTCCGCTCCCGAGCGGAGGGTATCTACCAAATCCGCCGTTCTGAAAGGAATCAAGACCTCAAAGGTGGTTTCGATAAATACAAGCACAGGCGTCCAAATGCTCGCTTTCTTGAATTCGCCGATGCTGCGGGCAAGTACCGCAATGATTTCTCTAATACTAAAGTTGCCGGTATCTGTGATACCCGTACGTTCTTGTTTGGCTTTGGCGAGAGCGGCAGTTTCTTCGGCGGACAGCGCTTCTTGTTCAAACTGTTCATGCGTTGTTACTTCTGTTGGCATAAAGCCTCTCCCTTCTTGGATTTCTCGAGTGTCTTCCAATGTGCGACAAGCGTATCAAGCGTTGCAAGAAGCGCGGTCTGCTCGGCCTCATTTACACAGGCGAGCGCCTTGTCCAAAAACGCCTGGCGCTTTACTTCTTCCTCAAGCGCGCGTTTTGTGCCAAGCTCCGTGAGAGATACGATAAACTGCCTGCGGTCTTCTTCTGACCTCGTACGCGTGACAAGTCCTTCGGATTCCAGCTTACTGATAACCTCCGAAAGAGATGCCGATGCGTTTAAGGTGCGGCTGAGAAGCTCCTTTTGAGTCATCGCGCCGTAGGCATACAGCGTGGTGAGAACAAATTGCTGACCGCCTCGACCGCCTCTGTTGACATAGAGGTAGTGGCCAAGAAAGCTGAGATCATGCAGGATGCGCATCTCATGAGCGGAGGAGGCAGAGGGTGTGTGCATAGCTGCTCCGTTCGCATGTGGTGTTAATAACGGTTTCGTATTGTAGCGAAGAACAATCATATTAGCAAGGTACCTATAGAAAATTTTTAGGTACCTATCAATTTCTCAGATTGCCTTGGATATGCTGGAGTCCTAAGGGAGAAAATCTCGCTGGCTCTTATCGGTTGCACCGGTGTATTGTGGCGAGAAGGGCGCGTACTACCGAGTTGGGGTTGACTTTCGGCAGATTATGCGGCGCTCCCGGCACAAAGAGAAGGTGGGCGTTTGGAATGGCCTGTGCGATGCGCAGCGTTTCTGAGGCGAGAATATCATCGTATTCGCCGGCCATGATAGTGGTAGGACAGGTGATGGTACGCAGCGACTCGGCCGGTATATGGGGCTCCCTATACATAAGCTCAATGTGTTCGGCTATCTTGGCGGCCTCGTTTGGGCTTGGTACGGGGTAGCCGTCTTCAAGAACGGCTCCCTCATACCCCTTTTCAGCCCAGAGCCGTTGAGCTGCAACGTATTCAGGAATCCAGGAGATATCTCCCGCTCCTTCAGGAATAAGGTTGGCGCCGACGGCGGTAAGACTGGCCACGCTGTGAGCGTAGTCACGGGCAAGTAGCAGTCCCTCAATGCCCCCATCGGAAAAGCCGAGGACATGGGCGGAGGTTACACCAAGCTCACAAAGGACTGCCGCCGCGTCCTCAGTCATCGTTTCATAGGTAAACGCTTTTGTTCCACGAGTGCTGTTGCCTTGGTCACGAGAGTCCGGCGCGATGACGGTATAGCCGAGCGTAACTACGGCGTCAATGATTGCGCCAAAGATGCCATGTTCTTCTCCGTTGCCATGGAGCATAAGGATAGGAGTAGAGGCATCGGCTGCGTGGCTCTTCTCGCACGATGGCGCATAGACATAGGTTTCGATAGCCGCCCCATCGGGCGTGGCAACAGCGCGCCTCTGGGCAAGCTGCGCCGTAGGACGCACATAGGGACGCGGACGGTACACGGGCGGGAAGGGCACGGCTTCCATAACACTCCTAGAGGTATGTGTGGCAGGTGCACCTAGCGTGACGCCGGGATACTGCCATGTGAGCTCTTATTTCTTTTTCTGCTGGCTCGGGTGCGCTTTGAAAAAGTCAAAACGGGGAGGTAGCGCCTCAACGGCATGCGTTGTGGCGTCCTCGCCGAGCGTCTCGGCAAGCTGCTTTGGCCCCTCAAAGGCGTGCTCCCACGAGAAGAACGTTTCAGGAGCAAAGTTCATTGCTTGAGCGATGCGCTCGCATCCGTCAGGTACCGCGGGATGCATGAGCAGCGTAACGGTGCGCAAAGCGCAGAAGGCATCGGCAAGAGCCTGCTCATATGCGGCGTCATTGCCCTTTGCGGCCTTTGACGCTTCGTCCCAGCGCTTATTCTCCGCACGAGCAAACTCCTCCACAGACGCCAGGGCGCCGTGGGCATCGAAATCATGCGCAAGCTGTTCAAACGCAAGTGTCGCGCAGGTACAGGCATCAATGACGCCTTGGTGAGGGTCAACTGCAGGAAGGTGCCCGTCGCATACGTTTGCGGCGCCGTACAGGCAGCTGCGAGCAAGGCGATTGAAGATGTTCGTCAAAAAGGCCGACTCTTTGAGGGCGGGATCGACAACGCGCGGATCATCTTTGGTAAGCAGGTCGGGCTCGCCGTCTTTGCCCTTTCGTGAAACAGACGTATCAAAGGCTTTTGGCGAGAAGGACACGGCTCGCTGGTCAAGACCGAGCGAGAGCCAGTGCGCGCGTAACTGTTCGGGAGTGTAGAAGTCCAGAAGCTCTTCGGCCATGGGAGGCTTAATAGCACCTGAGCTTGAGGCCTTTTTATTCATAAAGAGGATGTGATAGTTGGCGACAGGAATATCGGTAGTCAAACCCCAGTCTAGTGCGTCCCAGAGGGGGTTTTGGACAATGCAGTAGAAAAAGATGTTGTCCTGTCCTATGAACTGATAGACGGCGGCATCTTCACTGCACCACCAGTCGCGCCAATCGTCAGTTGCGTATCGGGAGACCCCGTTGGCGGCGTCCGCTTCAAGACGAGCACGCGTAAAGGTAATAGGAGCCCAAAGACTTTCCGTCCAAACCCAAATGGTGAGATCTTTCAGATCTTCAAGGTCGGGAGACTTGAGACCCCATGGTATGTTGCCCGTCATGCGATAAGGCAACAATGTTTTACCGGTGCGAAAACGGATGCCCGCAGCGTCAAGAAGGTCGCGCGCGGTGTCGCGATCTTTCCAGTCATTGAAGACAAGCGTAAAGGACTGATGAGCCTTTTCCGCCTCGATGCGCTTATGAGCGGGAAGCGTATCTTCAACGGCGTCGAAAGCTTCGCGGAACTTGTCCTGTATATATATCATGGGGTCAACGAGCGTCTCGCGGACCGTGGAAGTCACCACGCTTCGAATCTGTGGGTCATGTTCCCAGCGATCGTCCAGCTCGGTCAAAAAATCCCGGTATTCTGAAAGGTCAAAGTACCAGCTTGGCGCGGGGCGAAGTTCAGGTCTGGTGCCGGTGAGCTGCGAAACGGGCGAGATGAGCTCTTCTGGATCAAACTGATGTCCAAGTTCACATTCTTCAGCGTAGGCCTTATCAGATTTGCATCCTTTGATAGGACAGCGGCCAATGACCTGGCGTCCGTTCAAAAACGTATGAGCTTCAGTATCGTAGAACTGTTTGGTAGAGCGCTTAATCAGCATGCCTTTATCGTAGAGGCGCCGCATAATCTTGTCGGCCATCTCTTCATGAATGTCTGCCGCAGGTTTCAGAGCTGACCCTCCGTAAAAATCAAGGGAGATGCCATAGGCGTCGAGCGCCTGTTTTTGAAGCTCGTGATTGGCCGTCACATATTCAAGAATCGTGCCGGTATATCCTTCATTTTCGACTTTTTTGCGATATCCTTCCGCAATGGGGGAGCCATAGCAGTCCGTACCCGAGACAAACAGTACATTTTTCGCGCCAAGTCTGTCGCGCAGAAAACGTGCGAAAAAGTCGGCAGGCACAAAGACGCCGGCAATATGGCCGAAATGGAGGTTTTTGTTGCCGTACGGCATGCCTCCGGTCACGATGGCACGCTTGGGAAAATGCGGCCGTTCAGAAAAATCAACGCGTTTCGCCATAGAAACCTCACAGCTATCGATTCAGCTCATATATTGAGACATAACGGCAAAATTATTTCACAACTTACGCATTTTTGCGTCGTTTGTCTTCAGGTATTTGAGAAAATGTCCAAAGTACTCGTCTGAAGCGGCTACTATAGTGAAGAAGAAAAAAGATGGCTCGGCGCAAAAAGGGAGCGGCATGGCAAAAAAATCACTGGTCAATAGCTTTGACTTTACGGAAGCAAAGCCTCCAAAACATGCGCTTTCACCGGTAGTTGTGGCGCTTAGTATCCTGATTGTTCCGGTTGCCGTAAGTCTTTTTGGCTCGTATGTCATTCCTTCGGAATATGGCATCTGTGCGCAATTTGTCGCCTTCGCACTCGTTCTTGCCATGGTGCTGTTTTGGAACGCTCGCGTCAACGGGCGGACAAAAGAAGCGCTTGGCTTTCATGTGGGTGGCTGGCATTCGTTTTTTCCGGGAATTTCTTTGGGCGTGGTGTTGACGCTCCTTGCGATGGGGCTCATTCTTTTGTGCAACGGTTTCGGCTTTGAAATCAGCGGTACCTATCGCGTGTGGTTTGTCCTCCTTTTGGTGGGCGGCTTCTTGGTGCAAAGTCTTGCCGAGGAACTTCTTTTTAGGGGATATGTGCAAAACGGCGTCCTGGCAGCTACAAAAAAACCATGGACCGCTATTGTGGTGCAGGCGCTCCTGTTTACGCTGCTGCACAGTTTGCGGCCGCAGATAGATCCTCTGGCCATTCTTTCATTTTTTGCCTTCGGCGTGCTTTTTGGCCTTCTGTTTGAGTATTCCGATAGCGTGTGGTTTGGAACGGGCGCGCACTTTATCTGGTATGTGGTGCCGACGATACTCTTTGGAATGCATGTTTCGGGATATGACGCGCCTTCTTCCATCCTGATATCCTTGCCGCAGGGACCAGACCTTCTTTCCGGCGGTTCTTTTGGACTTGAGGGGAGCATGCTGACTCTTCTCATTGTCGTTTCATTGTGCGCCATATACGTGCTCTTCATCCAACGTATTGAGAAGAGCGCTGCCAAGAAAAAGAGAGCCTGATATCGTGCCGGAAAAAGACATGACAGCACATGGTGCGCTCAAAAGTACCTGCGAGCTTAGCGCTCTGAAAGCGGCCACGCCGCTATTGCTGCATGCGTGCTGTGGACCTTGTTCGCTGGAACCGCTGAAACTCCTTCGGCAAGAAGGTTTCGAGCCGACCATTTGCTGGACAAATCCAAACATACAGCCGCTTGAAGAGCACGCGCGGCGCCTTGAGACCCTTATGACGTGGGCACGAGAAGTTGCTCACGTGGAAGTTATCATCGCGGGAGACCCCCGTGAAAGGTGGGAGAGCGCGGCGGCGCCGGCGGCGTTTGATCGCGAGAAACGCTGTCGCTCCTGTTATGCCATTCGACTGGCGGAGAGCTGCCGCGTGGCGCGCGAGCGCGGGTTCACCTTTGTTTCGACAACGTTGGCCGTTTCTCCGTACCAGCTCTTTGACGTGTGCAGAGACGAACTTCTCGCCATTGCCCGTGCGCAAGGATTGACACCGGTATGGCGCGATTTTCGGCCGTATTATGCCGAAGCAACAAACGAGTCCCGCGAACTGGGGATGTACAGACAAAATTACTGCGGTTGCCGGTTTTCCGCCGCTGAAGCCGCACTTGAGCGCCAGGAGGCGCGTGATGCAAGAAAGGCCGCTAAAAGGCATGCGTACTGATGATTTTGATTACAACTTACCTGATGAACTGATTGCGCAGGCGCCGGCTGAACCGCGTGATTCCTGCAGGCTCTTGGTGCTTCACCGAAGCGATGGCCGTGTTGAGCACAGAGGATTCAAAGATATTGTTGAGTATCTTGAACCGGGAGACCTTATCGTAGCCAACAAGACTCGCGTGATGCCTGCCCGCCTTATCGGTCGCAAGTGTGAGACGGGTGGCGTTGCGGAGACGCTTTTACTCAAGCGCCGAGAAGACCTTGATCCCCTTGGTCATCTGTGGGAATGTCTTGTCAATCCCGGCAAACGCCTCAAGCCTGGTGCGGTAATCGAATATCGCGCGGGCGGACTGCATGCGCCCGAATCGTCTTTGGTGGTGCTTACGGGCGAGATTGTTGACTTTGTTGAGGAGAGTAAAGGCGGGCGTTTGGTCCGCTTTGAGCCGGTCGGCGGCCGCACGCTTGACGAGGCGATTCACGCGGCGGGACATGTGCCCCTGCCACCGTATATTACGCAATACGAAGGAGATCCCGAGAAGTATCAGACGGTCTACGCTATGCGCGATGAACATTCCGCGGCGGCTCCAACAGCCGGCCTTCACTTTACCCCTGAGCTCATTGAAGAGATTAAAGCGCTCGGCATCGGATGGGCATCGGTTGAACTGGAAGTTGGTATCGACACGTTTCGCCTGGTGACGGAGGATGATCCGACGAAACATGTTATCCATACGGAGCGCTACCACGTTGCTCAAGAGGTCGTTGACGCTGTTCGTTTTACAAAGGCGGCAGGGCACCGCGTGATTGCCGTGGGTACCACAAGCGTGCGCTCGCTTGAAAGCGCCTGGGACGCAGACGCGCTCGCCTCAGATCCAGCAATAACCGCGCGGCGCTTTGAGAGCGCGCTTGATTCGGCCACTGTGTCGGGTAGGGGCGATCTTGTGGCGCGCACGGACGCGACGACTGACTTGTATCTTATGCCAGGATCAACGTTTCATGTGGTAGACGCTATGATTACCAACTTTCATGTGCCGCGCTCAACGCTTATGATGCTGGTGTCCGCCTTTGCCTCTCGTGATGAAATCATGGCCGCCTACGCTGCTGCTATAGAGAACAAGTATCGGTTCCTCTCATTCGGCGACGCCATGCTCATTGTTTAGTTCAAGATTCTCCAGATCAAAAGAATGACCAAGATGACGAAGCCTGCGATAACAGCAAGAAGAGCTAGGCGCTGTTTGCGGGTTGTGACGCGTAAAGTCTTTTCCACATGAGCTAGTTTTTCAATCTCGTCCTGCTTTTGCTCGACAGCGGATAGCTGAGAAGAAACAGAGCCCTTGAGGCGCTCGGTTTCCTCCGGTGACGCCTGGATGGCCCGAGCGTCTTCGAGAAGCGCTAAAGCGTCGTCGTGCCGTTGCGCAGCGGCATCAAAGGCGTTCTGCGCCTGTTTGATGTTTTCCTCTACCGCGGTGAGGTTGTTTTGAGCAATGCGCTCACGCGCTCGTGCTTCTGTCTGGAGCCGCTCAAACTCATTTTTACGCTCCTCGTAGGCGCTGTGGGCGACATCGGTTGCGCTTTGGGCGCTCTCAAGGGATTTCTTCTGTGTCCAGAGATGAGTTTGTGCTATTTCGATGGCGCTCTTAGCCTGTTCGGTGATGGATGCCAGTGAGGCTTGCGCTTCTGATTCGCGTATTTTCTCCGAAGCAATATCGTTTTGTACGCGTGAGATTGCGCTGTTGTTTGCCGCGGGATCCTTTTTGAGTTCAGTGAGCTCTTCCAGAAGCTTATGCTGGCGCTCATGCGAGTTATCGAGCGCGCGTTGGGCAGAAGCGCAGGCCTGGTCACGCCGATCAGTGGCATCTTTGACCTGAGCTTCAGCCATTTTGATAGCGCGCTTGGCTTCGGTAATGGTGCGCGCGACGTCATCCAGGCGGCCCTTTGCCGTTTCGGAAAGATTGCGATAGGGGCGAAGATTCTGCTCATCCTCGCTGAGGATAGTCTCCAACTGTTTTTGAAGGTCTGTATGGTGTTGCGTAAGGGAATCGACCGTGTTTTTTTGCCGCTGCATTTCTTGCGTGGATTCCGTGATGATTGCTGTTTGCTCACTGACAATGCCGTCATAGTTCTCATGAACATAAAGACGATGTTCCAGCTGCTCTTTGTCGGAGGTAAGAACTGTGCGCATCTCTTGTATCTGGTGGCGAGCATCCGCATGCGCTTTTGCCGCATAGCGGACTTCTCGAACCGCGGAGATGCCGCTCGTGACGGCATTTTGCGCTTCGCCAAGTGCGCCGCCTACGGTGGCAGCTACGTTACCTGCAAGGTTCTCCATATTTTTCTGGGCGGTTGTAAGTGGCTGCTCGTCATCTTTTTCCTGCTCATGCGATTCGGTTTCTTGCAAATCCGCTTCTGATGAGGCGCTATCGACTACGCCGTTATTCTCGTCATATCGAGTGTCATTTGACATAAAGGCCTCCATTGGGTGTGTTTAAAGTTTGATCGATGAGTATTTTATCTCATAAAGAATGATAACTTTTAGTTTCTTGGGCAATATACGAGTAAATCGCGCTTTGATTTGCTAGGATATGTATAGTGGTTATGGAAGCATGCTTCCACATTGGACATTCGGAAGAGGAGTTCACCCATGGTTTCAAAGCAGACTACCATCATCAATGCGACTGGCCTTCATGCCCGTCCGGCTTCTGTCTTCGTGACTGAGGCAAAGAAATTTGAGAGCAATGTTACCCTCAAAAACGTTGATAAGGATTCGGCTCCTGTTAACGCCAAGTCAATCATGATGATTCTTGCCGCAGGTCTCGGCACCGGCACCAAGATTGAGATTGCGTGCGATGGCCCCGATGAGCAGGCAGCTCTTGACGCGCTTATCGCTCTTGTAGACGCAGGCTTTGGCGAGTAAACTTTTAGGCAGCAATGAGGGAGAAGCCCGGCTTCGGTCGGGTTTCTTTTTATATAACGGGTATACTCAATGGGCAGAACATCCCTGCGAGAGGATTATCATGAACAGAAGAAGTTTTCTCTTAACATGGTTCACCACGGCCATTGCAACGCTCGTGGCTGTTGCTATTGTCCCGGGCATGTCAGTTGTCGGCGGAAACTGGGCGGGACCTATCGCTTTCGCGCTCGTACTGGCTTTTCTC
The DNA here is from genome assembly GCF_000411555.1 of Atopobium sp. oral taxon 199 str. F0494. GTDB lineage: Bacteria > Actinomycetota > Coriobacteriia > Coriobacteriales > Atopobiaceae > Lancefieldella. The sequence goes on from NZ_KE150486.1 coordinate 244,278, forward strand.
AATGCCTCTATCAAACCTATCATCAAGATTTTGTCCCTTCCCATTACGCTGCTGACCCTGGGGATATTCTCCCTCGTTATCAACGCGTTCATGCTTGAGCTTGCCAGCTTTTTGTCGCGTCATGTGTTTTTAAACGGTGTGCTCATTGACGGTTTCGGTGCGGCGCTTTTGGGCTCTATCGTGATTGCGCTTGTCAGCTCTTTTGTTTCGGGAGTTGTGGGCTCAGACTAGTGTGCTCCTGTGCGCTTGTGAGCTCTTTGGGGGAGCTTGTTCTTCTCGCTGTCGGTTGATTGCGAGAAGTGCTGAGCGAAGTTTATCTGCTCTCTAAAGGTCGAAGCGGAAGCTGAAACAAGGGTGGCAAACAAATCTGCAAAGACGGACCAGGTGCGCCGGTCGGTATTCATGAGTGCTGTGAGAACGGCTCTGAGCGATGCGGACGATGACGTGATGTCGCTGAAATAGACGGCTCCTCCAGCCATCAGGGCGTCAAAGAGGTCATTGGTCATGGATTCGCGGTACTCCAACGGAAGGCTTGTATACCACGAGGTAAACGCTTCATTGATATGTTTGCATTCGGGTGTGAAATCACTGCAGATGACAAAATGATCACACTCTACCTGCCAGGAGACGGCGTCATGCGCCATTACGCTGTTTTCGGAACTTTGAACGATAGTCATAGGCGTTTCAGCGTCGTTGAAGATCATTCCGACCACACTGAAGTTGGGAAGCAGCCGGATATATTTTTTGCCGAGCACGTCATGAGCGGTATGAGAGACGGTGCCCGGACACATATTGGGACCATCGTTACTCCAGACTCTGTCAAGGTACGGAAGAAGTTCTTTTGGAAGCACGCTTGCGGCGTAGCTTGCGAGGTTGCCTCCTTTTGAGTGCCCGCCGACAAGTATGCAAGCATCGTGTGGCTCTGGCGTATCTTTTAGGTATTCTCGCACGCAGTTTTCAAGGTACAGGGCGGCTCGCTTATCCGCTTCGGTCACCTTGAAGCTCAAATCAAGATTTTCTCGCCATCCCACAAGGGTGCCATCGGTACCTCGATAGGAGACATAGCGCTGTTCTGAAGGAAGGTATACCGTCAGTGCGGCAAATTGCATGTTTTTATCGGAATCGATTTGGTTGACATAGTTGCCGAGCCGCGCTTCAGCGAAACGAGGAGCGTCCTTAAGCGCCTCGAGAAATGTTGCGTCAACACGGGAGAGACCTGTCACAAGGCTTGGATCTTTTTTGATGCGCCTTATCATCTTCGCGCAGGCTGTCTCAAGAGAAATTGTTTTCTTTGAACGCTCGGAAAAGACGATGCCGTCAAAGCCCATGTAGGCGAGAAGGGAGAGCACCAGGTTGTCCACGTCATTGAAAGGCCTCTCAGAAAAGGAAAGGTCTCCACGCCATTTCAGATAGTCGACTACGTTTGGCATAGCTTTTCCTTTCATCTAAAGCGATTAATGATGGCATAATCAAAAGGTTGTCCAAAGATGCTTGGAGTATATCGTGAAACATACGGTAGAAGTGATGAAATTTAGCAATCAGTCAGCGCAGGCGAGCAAAGGCATCTCGCTCGGTGAACGTTTGGTTTTTGCTGATGTTCTCAATATCGTATGTCGCGCGTTGCATGCCAATGGCTGGTATGCTGGCTCAGAACTCAGCCAGCAATATCGTAACTTTTTGATTTCTCCAGCCTCGCCTTTGTGCGTGGCGCAAGTCCTGTCAATTTTTCTGGGTGTTCGGTCATTAGAGCCTCAGCTGAGCAAGCTTCCACCGCTTGTAAAAAAGACACTGACGCTTTTTGCTTCCACAGGAATAGGCGTATATCTTATTCAGATACCCATCATCAACTATTTGAACGTCAACTACGATCAGCCGTGTTATGCCTGGCTTAAAGATGATGCATTTATACGGGGTTTGTTTGTTTTTGCAGTCGCAACGATTGTGACGATGGCGGCGCAGTTTGTTTGGAAAACGCTGAAAAGGAAATTTTCGCATTTTTAATTTGTGTCCGGTCAACGTGATACCGTAGTACTGACGTTTTTCATGAGAGGATGAAAATGGCTTGTACGCTCGTTAGTACTACATCAGGCTCCATTGTAAATAAGCCGGTCAAAGAGGCATTGGTAGCAAGTATAGAGCGCTGTGGGCGAGCAGTGCTTTTAGTTGATACGCCTGATGCAAAACGAACGGCGCTTAAACTGCTTGCGTCTGATCCAATGCTCTCGTTGGGACTATGCGTGGTGTCTCTTTCTGAATGGGCTAAAGAGCTTTGGAGCCTTTTTGGCGATGGGCGCCAAGTCATTTCAAAGGAAGCTCGCCTGCTGCTTATCCATGAAGCACTGGATACCTTTGAAGCTCAAGAGCTAAAACCACTTGATGTGGGAACAGGCACGCTAAAAGCTATTGAAACAATAGCGCGGAACTACCTTCCGTGCATCAACGCGCGCGATGATGCTCTGGGATTTACCGTTGGACAACAGCGCGTGCTCGCGGTCCTTGAGAGGTATCTAGACCTCGTACACCAGCATGGAATGCTTGAGCAAAGCGAATCGTATGCTCTGCTTGTGGAAGCGCTTCCCAAGGCGTATTACGCTTTGCAGAGTGTCGTTGTCAGCGGCGTAGAAAACCTGTCTCCTGCCGAAGAGGCTTTTTTGGGCGCGCTTGCTCAAACCATGGATGTGCATATAATTCTTTCAACGCCTGACAACTATGCCGGCGATGCAAACAGGGCGTATCTCAAACGGCTTTCCGATAAACTGAGAGTGGATCTTGTGTTTGTTGATGACGATTCTGAGAAGCATGACGCTGAAATCGAGGCGCTTTTGCATACGATTTTCAGACCTCGTCAAAACGTGCAGAAACCTCAAGGAAAGGTAGTCTTACTTTCTCCGGCAGGGATTTTAGCCAAGTCAAACCTGATTGTTGAGCATGTCCAGAACCTCATAGCTCAAGGTGCTCAAAACATTGGAATATACGCGCCTTATCCGAATGAGGCTTGGGAAGAGCTGGCGCCGCGGCTTGCGGCGCGCGGTATCTTTGCAAAGGGTTGTGTGCGGCAGTTGGTGGCTGGCAGCCAAGCAGGAAGGGCGTTTTTGAGCCTGGTAAAAACTGTTTTACGGCTTCAGAGACTGTCAGAGTCATGGCCTGATGCCTCCCAGAAATCGTTAGGAGATATGACATGGTGGCCGCCACGGGAACTAACTGGTTTTTTGCTCTCTCCAATCTCTCAGGTTTCAGTCGAAAAGGCCTGGAGTCTGGATAGGTCATGGCGAAGCAATCGTACTCTCATGCCTCATCAGGTATTGCGTTCTCTTACACAAGCTTCTCACACGTCTCAAGCGTGCGCCGAAGCGGTTACGGCTATTCGCGCCGGTCGTATAAAAGAGGCGGCAAACCGTCTTTTGATGGGATGCGCCGAGCACCAAGATGCCTATGACGCCCAGACGTACTACGATATCTCGAAGTCCCTTTCTGCCGTGATAGCGGGGACTCAGACCATGCGCGGTCTCGGCATGAAGTTTGACGTCGCTACCGAGCAGAGATTGTACGCCCTCATGGGCCAAGAACAGTATGAACTGCGTCTTACGAATGGCGTAGCAAAAACTTCTTGCGCTGTTGAGATCCTTTCGGCTCAAAGTTCTTGTGAACCCAACGCTTTTGACGCCGTTATCTGTCTTGGAATGGATTCTGTGTCCACATCGCTTGTGGCAAAAGACAGAGCGCTCGATGTCCTTACGCAGAAACTTACGGGCGTAAAAGCGATCGCGCCGCTTGCTGAATCCCGCCGTTCTTTTTACAAAATGCTGGCAAGCGCTCGTCAGTTCGTCTCGCTTGAGCTGACGCTTCATGACGAGCATGCAAACGAAGCGTTTGCCTGTGTTGTATTGAAAGAACTACTTGCGTGCTATGGGGGATCCTCCCAAAATCCTGTTATTCCCCAGATAACAAGAGGGGAAGAAACGCTTTCCGCTAATCTTCTTGTAAGCGGAAAAGTTCCCCATAAAATCGCCTCTCTTCCATCGCAGCCCACGGGTTGTATCCCTGAAGTGCTGAAACCGTTTGTACTACTTCCCTCTCGACAGGGAGAAGAGCGCATCCAAATCCAAAAGCTCTCCGCTTCGCAGATTGAGTCGTATCTTGAATGTCCATATAAATGGTTTACGCAGAAGCGTCTCGGACTTGACGGGATTGACGCCGGCTTTGGTGGGATTGAAAAAGGAATTTTTGTCCATCGCGTGCTTGAGTTGACGCATCGGCAGCTTCTTCGAGAAGCGCTGGGGCAGGCGGATAATCTCTCTGTCGATCAAACGTGGGATATCGCGACAACATCGCTTCCTCTATCGCGTGTTTCCTCAGATACGCTCACGCGGGCTACTCAGATTCTTGACGAGCAGTTTGATATTCTCGCCGAAGAACAGTACGCAACCTCGCAAAAGAAAAGCAGAAGAGCTCAAAGGCTGGTTCCCCATAGCGCTTCTCAACATCAGCAAATGCAAAAACTGCGCGAAGATCTCCACGGGCTTTTGTCATTTGAAGCTGATAAGCTCCTTTCGTTTGAACCGAGATTTTTTGAATTGAAGTTCGGCATGGATGGGGGAGAATCAGCCCAGTATGCAGGCATTGAGTTTAACGGCTCCATTGACCGTATCGATGTGAACGCCAAGGGCGAAGCCGTTATTATCGATTACAAACACAAATCCTCCGCCGCTCTTAAGGACTACGCGGTTCAAAGCACGGTCGATGAGCAGCGCGATAAGGACGTTGTTCAGCTTTCTTCAGAGAGGCTGCCTCGCCATGTGCAGGCTATCATTTACGCGCAGGTCGTGCGCAAGTACTTGAAAGCCCACAACCTTACCTCAATCGGCGCCATGTATATGGGAACTCGTCACACCTATGCGCTGCTTGGCGCTGCTCCGGATTCGTATATCTACCGGATCTTCGGCGTGGGAGACGATAAAGGCGTGAGTAAAACTATGGAGTCTTGCATTGTCGGAGAAAACGTTGAAACGTTTAACGCATGCCTTGACGCGTGGGAGGCTCAAATCGCCCAGGCGGTCGAGCGCATGCTCAACGGCGATATTCGCGCTTGCGCACTTGATAAAGAAGCCTGTACGTATTGCCCGGTTATGAATTGTCTGGAGAGGAAGAACTAATGGCTCTTAACTTCGACACGCTTACACCCGGGCAAAAGAAAGCTGTTCTCACGCTTGATAAGCCTCTGTTTATAGCAGCTGGAGCCGGTTCGGGCAAAACGTTTACGCTGACACAGCGCATCGTCTGGGCGCTGAGTGAGGGCTCGGGAGAAAACGGCGGAGCCTATCTTGACTCTCTTGACCAGGCGCTCGTTATTACCTTTACGAACGAAGCGGCAAAAGAAATCAAGGAACGGGTAAGAGAGGCGCTTGAAAAAGAAGGTCTTGCTGATGAGGCTCTGAAAGTGGATTCCGCATGGATCAGCACCATTCATAGCATGTGCGCTCGCATCCTTCGCGCGCATGCCTTTGACATAGGCATTGATCCTGATTTTGTCGTCTTAAGCGATCACAGACGCAGCGAGCTCTTAAAAGCCGCTCTTGAGGAAGTTTTGACTTCCTTAAAAGATGATGACGCGTACGCGGAGTTTTTCTCGGCATTTGAATTAAAAGACACTGCTTATGCTGGGAAAAGTAAGGTTCATTCGCTTGATGACATGATAGAGCAGCTTGCCGTGGCAGCGCTTTCTGCGCCGAACGGCTTCGATTCGATTGAGCTGGCAATAGAAAAAGAAGGCGCGGTTCCGGACCTGTATCATGAGCTTGAAGGTATCCATGACGGGCTTGTGGAGCTTCTTTCGGATACATCAAATGGGGTCAATGAAAAAGAAGTGGCAAAGATTACCAAGCAAGAGCATACAATTAGCGCCTATCTTTTTGAACACTCGCCTCACTCAAGTAAGGCGGCAGAGCTTGTGGAGCTTCTTGAAGTGGTTCCCAATGCGCGGTTATGGAAATCCGCGAAAGAACTGGCAAAAGACGTGCAGTCAGAGTGCAAGAAACTTCAGGCGATTTGCAAACTGTATGATACGAATCGACATGCGCCTCAGCTCGTAAAGGTCACACAGGCGGTAGTTGAGCGTTTTTCCGCAAAAAAACAAGAGGTCGGTGGACTGGATAATGATGATTTGCTCAATAAAACCGCCCACGCTTTTGAGGATTATCCTGAACTGGAAAAAGAATACTCCGATATGTTCAAGCTTGTGATGATTGATGAGTTTCAGGATACCAATGATCAGCAGGTTCGAATGATTAAGCGCCTTTCCGGCAGAGAAGGTCGGTTTTTGACAACCGTAGGCGATGCTCAACAGTCAATCTACGGCTTCAGAGATGCTGATGTCGAGGTGTTTTTCAATCGGCAAAAAGAGATTCCTGAAGAAAGAAGACCGCTGCTGACGGACAATTTTCGCAGCCATGATGACATTCTTCGTTTTGTCAGAACGGTTTGCGACGCTTCTGGTATGATTCCCGGATTTATGGACCTGCATGCCGGCAAAAACCCGGATACCTTCGTACCTCTGCAAGGAGTGCCTCGTGTTCTCATTGAACTGACTGCTATTGAAAAAAGAGGCAACAAAAAGGCCGCCAAAGCTGATGTATACCATGCGGTAGCTGCCCAACAGCTTGCCGACAGGATTTCTCAGATTATTGCTGAAGGTACGTTTAAGGCGAAAGATATCGCTATTCTCATGCGCAGTCTTTCTCACGCCAATCTGTATATGGACGCCCTTAGACAAAGGGGCATCGAAAGCGTTCTTTCGGGAGGTACGGGCTTCGGTAAACTCCCGGAAGTTCAAAGTATCGCCTCGCTGCTTATGGCGCTCGCTGATATCCATGATACTGAGCAAGGCCTGTTTCCTGTGCTTACCAGCGGGATGTTCTCGCTTGAGGCATCGGATTTCATCTTGCTCGCAACCAATTGGGGTTCCGAAGACGGATCTCTTTCCAAACGTGGCATTGAGAGCGGTCTTTTGTCACAAGAATTTCAAGACGATCTTCAGCCTAGTAAACGTCTTGAGCGTGCGCTTGAAGTCCTCTTGCAAGCACGAGAAGACATCAAGAGCAAGCATCCGGCTGATGTGCTGTTGCAGGTAGTAAGAGCTTCAGGCTGGATTACGAGGCTTGAGAGGGGAGGCGCTCAGGAACGCTCACAGGCTGCCAACATCCTCGCTGCTATTCGTCGCATTCGAGAACTCAACGAAGAGCTTCAGGTAGGGCTTACAGAGCTTGCAAAAGAGTTTTCTCAGTGGCTTGAGGTAACGAAAATAGCGCCTTCAGTTCTTAACGATGAACATCAAGACGCGGTTAAGATTCAGACAATTCATGCTTCAAAGGGTAAAGAGTACAAAGTTGTCGCTGTTGTTGGAGCTCTTTCTGACTTGAACGATAAAGCTCCAAGTCGCAAGCGGTGTCTTGTTGGGCGCCTTGGCGAGAAGCGCATCGTTGCCCTTAAACCCTCAAAGGTTAGCGCTGAGCCTTTCGACGTTCCCAAGGAAGCGTCTGAGTGCAGAACACTAAGCGACTGGCGCTTCTATTTTGATCGTATTCAGGATGACGCAGCGCAGGCTGAGGCCGTACGCCTGTTGTATGTTGCTCTTACTCGCGCGCAAGAGATGGTTATTCTCACCGCAACGCTTACTCAACAAAGAGAGAACGGCTACACTCCCAAATTTGCTAAGGCATCGTTGAGCACTATTTTGAAAACGGAAGCGATGCCTGATGTGGGAAGATCGTTCTTCGAATACGGAGGCTCGCAGCCAGGAGCGCTCAGAACCGTGTATCTGCGCTTTGAGGAAGATTTGAGCACCTATCGCGTAGATGATGCTGGTGAGGGCATAGCTTGGCAGCCATTCAAAACCAATGACCAGGATATCCCTGACTTTGATCTCTATACGTATGACCGCGATCTCTTTGCTCCTGAGCAGGAGCAGCGCTACGAAAAATTCTACAGTTACTCCTCACTGCATCGTCAGTTGACGGACACCAATCAAGGGGAATCATTGCATGGACAGCGTAGCGACGAAGAAGAAACTATGTTAGCTACTGCTTTCGGATCAGCCTTTCATGAACTTGCTCAGTATATGGTTGAAACAGACTCCTATCCGCAGCAACAGATCATCGAGAATTTTGCTAGGCGCCATCAGTTGAAAAAATCGGTTCTTGAGCGTTTGAAGCCGGCGCTCGAGCGCTGGAATAATTCCGCTATACGAGCGGAGGCGCTCAGCCATAAGCTGGTACGCTCCGAAGTTCCTTTCTGTCTTGAGAGGCCTTATGGCGACAAACGATATCTGAGAGGTGCTATCGATCTTCTCGCCACAGACCCAAAAAGCATGCATGCGCTTGTCGTTGACTATAAAACGGGCGACAAAAGCCTCAATCCTGCAGAAATCATAGCGGCTCATAGGATGCAGGCAAACGTTTACGCGTATGTGCTCATGCAGCGTGGGTACACGAAAGTAGAATGCGCCTTTGTGTGCGTGGAAGTACAGGACGCCTTGGATGAGTCGCAGCCGTTTGTAGCCCGTTATGCGTTTGACCAGCAGACGCCGCCAACGCTTGCAGCGCAGGAAGGAGACGCGCGTGAAGTATGCGCAGGTAACACTTGATATTCCAACGCGCGCCCTGTCGGGTACGTATGACTACGCTATTCCTTCAGAGCTGTCCGACAGCGTCGTTGTGGGGGCAACGGTCTATGTACCGTTTTCTCATCGTAACGTTGTGGGATATGTGATGTCGGTGTCGGAGACGCCATCATTGTCTATCGATCCCGCAAAGATACTTCCTGTGAAATACGTGCTTGCCGATTCTGCCTTTGATGAGACTTCGGCTCGGACGGCCGCGTGGATGGCGTCAGAATACGCGTGTTCGCTGACGGATGCCGTAAAGCCATTTTTGGCGCCGGGACAAAACGTCAAGGTGCGTCGTACAGCTGATGGAGCGGCATGGGAATTGGTAAGCGAAACGTCGGGTCCTGTGGATGAGCGGTGGGTATCGCTGACGTCACAGGCTCGGGAGTTTACACCTGCAAAAAACGCCTCTAAGCAGCGGCTTGTTCTTGAGGCTTTGCAGGGCGCCCCACAGCGTCTGTCCGAGCTTTCCGCTCTCATTCCGGGAGCACGGACGGCGGTGAAAGCGCTTGAGAAGCGTGGAGTCGTCTGCGTTGAGATGAGGCGTCAGATTCGCGGCGCAAAAACTACTACGCTTTCAAGCGCGATAGCGTGCAGACCGGATCAGCTGACACGAGGACAAAAACAGGCGCTTTCCGCCATCGCTTCTGCCTGCAAGGCGAAAAACGGTGATGTAGTACTGGTTGACGGTGTGACGGGTTCAGGAAAAACAGAGGTATATCTGTCCGCTATAGAAGCGGTACGTGCAGATGGGAAAGGCGCTATCGTACTTGTGCCCGAGATATCCCTGACGGCGCAGACCGTTGGTCGTTTCCGCTCCCGCTTTGGAGATCAGGTGGCTGTGCTGCATTCCCGTCTTTCTGCCGGTGAACGCTTTGATCAGTGGGATATGGTCCGGCAGGGCAAGGCTAACGTGGTGGTGGGAGCACGCTCCGCGCTCTTTGCGCCACTCAAAAATCCGGGGCTCATTATTATTGACGAGGAGCATGAGGCGTCATACAAGCAAGACTCCCTGCCGCGCTACCATGCGCGGGAGGTTGCGGCATATATGGTTCGTGAGCGCGGCGCCGCGTTGGTACTTGGTTCGGCAACGCCTTCTTTGGAGAGTCTTGCTCGCTGTAGTCAGGGCAAACGAGACGGTGTTTCGTGGACGCGCGTTACTATGCCGGAACGTCCGGGAAACGCGGTACTGCCGGATGTAGAAATTGTGGACATGACCGCACAATTCAAAGGCGGAAGCCGTTCGATATTTTCCGCTCCACTTGCCACGGCTCTGGAAGAAACGGCGCGGCGTGGACAGAAAGCCGTTTTGCTGCTGAACCGCCGCGGATTTGCGAATTTTCTGATGTGCCGCGAGTGTGGCTGCGTTCCGGAATGTCCGCACTGCTCCACTTCGTTGACGTATCATGAACGGACTCGTGAGCTGGTCTGTCATACCTGCGGGCGGCGTTGGTCCGTTCTGGCTTATCCAAATCCTGCTGCCGCCTGTCCCCATTGTGGGAGCCGTTACATGGCGGCGTTTGGCATCGGGACGCAGCGCGTTGAGGATGAGCTTCGCATGCTATTGCCAGATCGGATGGAAATCATTCGTATGGATGCTGATACAACGGCAAAAAAGGGAGCACACCAAAAGCTCCTGGAGCAATTTGACGCGGCCGAATGTGCCGTTTTAGTGGGAACACAGATGATTGCCAAGGGACTTGACTTTCCTGAGGTGACGCTGGTGGGCGTTATCAATGCGGATACTATGTTAAAGCTTCCCGATTTTCGGGCTGCCGAGCGTACCTATGACCTGCTTGAGCAAGTTGCTGGACGCGCTGGTAGGGGAGACACGCCGGGCAAGGTTATCGTGCAGACATATTGGGCAACACATCCGGCTATCGCATCAGTCAAGACACGCAGGCGCGCCGAATTTCTCGCTTCAGAGGCGGCGGAGCGAAAAGAGGCCTCCTATCCGCCGTATGTGCGTCTGACAAACATTATTTTCTGGGGAACGTCTGAGCGTGAGGTGCGCGCCGCTTCTCAAGAGATGGCGGATATTCTCACATCAGTTGCAGGTGCACGTCCGGGCTGGGAGATTTTAGGACCTGCCGATTGTGTGAAGGCGCGGGTAAAAGACAAATTTCGCCGACATGTGCTGGTAAAGACACCTGTTTTTGAAAATGTAGGAAGCGTCGTGTCAGCGTGCGCTGCAAAACTTACCAAGCGAATGGGTATGAGCATGACAATAGACGTTGACGCGTATGATTTGCTGTAGGCTCTGCGCTGCAAAAAATGATGCGGAAAGCCTGCTGAAAGGATAGGAATGAAAATGCCTGAAACACCCGAGATGCCCGATGAAATAGTGCTGTGGCCTGATGAGCGGCTCTCCCAGTCATGTGAAGAGATTACCGTAATTGACGATGAGATTAAGACCATTGCCGCCAATATGTTGCGAGATATGTATGCCACTGACGGCGTCGGACTTGCCGCGCCGCAGATAGGCATTATGAAGCGCATGGTGGTCATCGACGTTGACTATCCCGATGGTCAAGAAAATCCGTTCGTTTTAATCAATCCTGTCGTGGTCGCTGCTGATGGTGAACCTAGAACTTACCGGGAGGGTTGTCTTTCGTTTCCCGGAATTACAGTTCCTGTGATGCGTCCTTCCCACGTCATCGTACAGGCTCTCAACCTTGACGGTGACCTGATGCAGTATGAGGCCGAAGGGGACCTCTTCGCCGTCTGTCTCCAGCATGAAATTGACCATGTCAATGGCATTACGATGCCGGACCATCTTGGTCCGGGAGCGCGTATAGAAGTGCTGCGGCACTATCAGGAAGCGCTTGCCGCGGGTGCAAAACCCGGCGACACCACGTTTGATGAGGAGTAGACGTGCGTATTGTCTTTATGGGAACGCCTGAGTTCGCGGTCCCATCACTTCAGAAGCTCGCTGAAGACCATGAAATCGTAAAAGTTTTTACGAGACCCGATGCCGTGCGCGGTCGCGGCAAGACGCTGAAGCCGTCTCCCGTTAAAAGAGCGGCGTATGCGCTGGGTCTCTCCGTTTCAGAGGCAGGACGCATCACTCCTGAGATTGTCGAGCAGATTCAAGATCTCGCGCCTGATGTGCTTGTTGTTGTGGCATATGGCTGCATTATCCCAGACGCGCTTCTTGAGAGTATTCCGTTTGGCGGCATCAATGTTCACGCGTCGCTTTTGCCTCGCTGGCGAGGCGCCGCTCCCATTCAGCGCGCCATTCTCGCGGGGGATAGCGTTACGGGTGTGTCCATCATGCGTATTGCGCATGAGTTGGACGCAGGTGCCTGGTGTCGACAAAGCTCCTGCGAGATTGGCCATAAGACAGCTATCGAGCTGACCACTGAGCTTGCACACCTTGGTGCGCGTGAGCTTTCCTGCGCGCTTAGAGAGATTGCAGTGGGAAGTGTTTGCTGGCACGAACAGAGTTCAGCGCTGGCCACGGTTGCGGCAAAAGTAACCAAGCAGGAAATGAGGCTTGACCCCGCTGATGACGCTTGCGCTAACGTCTTGCGCGTGCAGGCATCTTCTGATGCCGCGCCTGCTCGGGCGTGTATTGCCGGTCGCGGGGTGCGCGTGCTTCTCGCCGAGAAAGCCTCAGAGGTATCTGTTGCTCCGGGCGCCATTGAAATCTGCAAAGGTCATCTCTATCTGGGCTGTTCAAAGGGGGCGCTTGAGGTGCGCGAGCTTCGTCCTGATGGCAAAAGAGCCATGAGTGCTTCGGCCTTTGCGGCGGGAATTCATAATGAATCTCTGACGTGGGAGCGCCTGTAGCATGACAAGACTTTCGCCCGCCCGCTGCGCGGCTCTTGAGCTTGCCTCTACATGCCGGCGCAAAGGCCTGCGTATGCGTGATTTTTTACGTGACGCGCGGCGAATGGACTCGCTTGGCGAGAAGGACCGCGCGCTTGCAACGCGCTTGCTTTTGGGAAGCGTTGCGGCCGTTGGTGAACTTGACCGTGCTGTTGCCTCGCACCTTTCCACAACGACTCATCTGGAACCAAAGGTGCGCGATGCACTACGTCTTGCCACCTTTGAGATTCTCTACTTGCGTACGCCGCCGCGAGCCGCGGTGAGCCAGGGTGTTGAGATGGTCCGCGCGGCCTCTCCGCGAGCCGCCGGTCTTGCAAACGCTCTGCTCAGACATATCGCCGAAGAAGACAGGCCGCGTGTTGATGATGCGCGCGCTCGTCTTTGCTCCTGTGAGCAAACGCTGCCGCCGACAGAGGCGTATGCGCGGGTAAGCGGATATCCTGTGTATCTTTGCGAACAGCTGATAGCTTCAATGGGTTCGTGCGCGGCGGCGGGGATGTTGCTTCAGGCGCTTGAGGCGCCGCCGGTCTACGTCGCATTGCGTGAGGACATCCCTGAAGAAGTAGTGGCTCCTTTTGACGCTCATCCAAGCGTCGCTCCCCGCAGTTTTGTGTTGGGTGCGCCTGCTGGTCTTTCTGCAACGGGATTGGTCGCGCAAGCGGAAGTGTTTCCGGCCGACATCTCATCTCAGGTAATCGCGCTTCTTGCACCGTCAGAAGACGGATCTCGGATACTTGAAATTGGACAGGGGAGAGGGACCAAGTCCGTCTTGCTGCTTCAAAACGCCTTACGGTGCGGCAATGACGCACAGCTCGTGTCCGTTGAACTTGATCCGAAAAAGTTGGCAGTGTCTCAAGAGAGGCTTAAGCGGGCAGGCCTTGCAAAGAAGGCTGCCTGTTTGACCTTTGACGCTACGCGTCTTGCAGACGATGCTCTTCCACAATGTCTGCAAGAAACATTTGATACCGTTTTTATCGACGCTCCGTGCTCGGGAGCGGGAACCATGCGCCGCCATCCTGAAATCAGCTGGTCGCTTGAAAAAGGCGCGGTCGCACCTGGTGGAACCCTTCCTCAACTGCAGCTTCGCCTGCTTAAGGCCGCCGCGGGTAAGGTAGCTTCTCATGGTGTTCTTTCGTATGCAACATGCTCACCGCTTGCTTCAGAAGACGAAGAGGTCATTAAGGCTTTTCTCGCAACAAAAGAGGGAAGTTGCTTTACGGTTGAAAACATAGAACAAACCCCTGCCGTCAAATTGCTGACGGACAGGGGCAAAGAAATGGTGGCTCACGCCACAATGAAGGACGGCTTTTTGCAGCTGGGGCGCACCTGGGAGTATATCGATGCCGACCAGCACTTTCTTGCAAAACTCAGGCGTACGTCATAACCCCCAGGCGTACGTATAAAACCCAAGCTTACGTCATAAAATCCTAGGTGCACGCCATAGTTATTTCTTGCCTTTTTGGTCGGTGTTGTAAAAGCCGCTGCCTTTAAAGACAATGCCCGAAGTGTCAAAAACGCGTTCGGCGAAGTGTCCGCATGTAGGACAGGTGACTTTGGGATGAACGCTCATAGGATGTTCGACTTCAAATTTTGTTTTACACTCAGGACATTGATAACTATAACGGGCCATACCGCCTCCAGAACCAGTAAACTATGTGCCGTGTGATACTTTACCCTATTGTGATTTTTACGATTCGCACAATAGGGTTTGCGCAATACGGTACCTACGATTGCGTGGCGAGAAGCACGGTTAACGAGAGTACGTTTGACAGGAGAACCACGTGACGAGAGAAGGAGCCGCTTCATGAAGATAACCGGGGCAATCTTTGACCTTGACGGAACGCTCGTTGATTCCATGTGGATGTGGCGGCGAGCGTTTGGGGACGTGCTTGAGGACTTTGCCATCGATATGACTCCCGATTTTTTCAAAAAGGTCGAGGCGATCTCTCTTTTTGATGGGTGCGTGGTGTGCGTGAAAGAATTCAATCTGCCGCTTACTGCTCAGGAACTTTACGAAAGGTTCGTAGCTCATGTCCAATATGTCTATACGCACGATATTGCAATTATCGCCGGCGCGAAGGACTTTCTCCAAGAGCTCTACGATGCCGGTATCCCCATGGCAATAGCCTCATCTACGCCGGGGCGCGCTTTGGGTACGGCGCTTCGCGTACAGGGCATCGAACACTATTTTCAAGCGTTGGTCAGCACCGAAGATGTGGGAGGAGCCGATAAGGACAAGCCCGATGTTTATCTGGAAGCGCTTCGCCGGTTAGGCACTGATAAGGCTTCCACCTGGGTATTTGAAGACGCTGAGTTTGGCGCGCGTACGGCGCGTAAAGCGGGCTTTCCGGTGGTGGCGCTCTTTAACGGCAAAGACGGACGCAGTATCGATGTCATGAAAGCTCATTCGGATATCTTCGCTCGTGATTACCGTGAACTTTCGCTGACCCGCATTTGTGACTATGAACGCATGCCATCAGGTGACAGCCCTTTTGAAAAAAACTTCGAAAGGAGTTTTTCGGCTGAGCGGAAATGCTTCTCGGCGCTTATTGTTGACGGCTCGCCTGCCGTGAGCTCTTCCGCGCTGATAGGTGAGCTTGCCGCGGAGGCTTCCTATGTGGTGGCTGCTGACCGCGGAGTTGCTGCATGCAAAGAAGCCGGCGTGGTGCCTGATATCGTGTGTGGAGACTTTGATTCTATAAACGGCTCTCTCAATGAAGAGACGGCACATTGGCTGCGCAAATATGAAGTTCCCATAATTGCCTTTCCTCCCGATAAATACGTTACCGATCTTTCGCTGGCCCTTGACGCGGTTGCGCACGAGGCAATCCGGCGCG
The DNA here is from genome assembly GCF_000411555.1 of Atopobium sp. oral taxon 199 str. F0494. Classification (GTDB taxonomy): domain Bacteria; phylum Actinomycetota; class Coriobacteriia; order Coriobacteriales; family Atopobiaceae; genus Lancefieldella. The sequence continues at coordinate 259,605 of NZ_KE150486.1, forward strand.
GCGCGCCACTGTCGCTTACGGTGACGTGCGCCTCAGGAGGGCGGCTTGATCATGAGCTGGGAGTGATTGGGCTTCTCGCCAGGCGTTTTGAATCCGGAGGCGCGGTTCGCGTTGTTGAAGACGATGTTGAAGCGAGAATTCTTACGGCTAAGAGTTGCGACTTGTGGAAACTTTCCTGTCAACAGGGGAGAACACTTTCAGTCATTGCTCTGCGTGAAGAAACAATCGTCTCAGAAACCGGCATGAAGTGGGACTTGGATGCTTACGCGCTACCACTTCTTTCTGATGAAGGTGTTTCTAATGTGGTTCAAGACGAGCACGCCCACATCAGGTGCGAAAAGGGCGTTCTGCTTGCGATGCTTTTGAAGACAGGCGCCGGAGCATAACGCGCATGTATCGCACAAGATAACGCGTACCCGCCGCACAGCATAACGCGCGCCTGACGCAGTAAACATGAAAAAGGCCGCGATTGCGGCCTTTTAAGCTGTACTTATGCTGTGAAAAAGACGAGCTGCGAGATTAGCTGCGGGCAATCTTACCGGACTTCAGGCAGCGAGAGCAGACATTCATCTTTTTGCGTCGGCCGTCGACAACAACAGTGACGCGCTGAATGTTCGGCTTGAACGTGCGGGTGACGGTACGGTGGGAGTGGGAGATGGAACGACCGGCGACAGCGTGCTTACCGCAAAAATCACAAACCTTTGACATAACAACGACCTCCATAAGGCGCGAATCCTGTATTCACGCGAATTTTCAAATAGCTGAACCACTATATCACAGCTGACCTCGCGTGCAACTGAAATCTTTACATTGTTTGTAGAATGCTTGCGATATCCACGCGTAGACGTGCGGTATAATCGTTTGGGTTCTTTTTAGATTCGGGAATCCTATGAGAGGAGTATACGAACATGGTTTCCACTGTTCCAGGAACGCTCAGGGTTTCAAATGATTGCATTGCTGACCTTGCAGGGTACGCTGCCCTTGAGTGCTACGGCGTTGTCGGCATGGCGGTTATTGACGAGCAAGCCGGAGTTGCAAGGCTGCTCCCCGAATATCGACTTCGCAAGGGTATTGATGTTTCATCCTCGCCGCAGGGTGTGAGCGTTGATTTGCACGTTGTAGTTGAGCAGGGTGTCAATATGGCGTCTGTGGTTGACAATCTTTCAGCGTCTGTGAAATTCTTGCTTCGCCAGATTGCCGAGCTCAATACCGTTGAAGTAACTGTCCACATCGAGGCGATGCGCGCTTCTCGCTAACGTTTCTTGCGCGTTCGCGCGGATATGTTGCACACGATTAAGGAACTGAGGTCTTCAAAGATGATTTCAACCGTCGTCCGCTCTTGCTTTCCGGCCGCCGCTCTGGCCGTAGCCGATAAGGCTGAAGAAATTAACAAGCTCAATGTCTTTCCCGTACCGGATGGCGATACGGGCACCAACATGTCCTTGACGTTGGGTACGGTCGTTCGCGAGGTACAAGATCTTCCGGCAGACGCCTCCATGGAGGATATCGCTAAAGCAATTACTCACGGTTCTCTGATGGGCGCTCGCGGGAATTCTGGCGTTATTACCAGCCAGATTCTTCGTGGAGTTGCCGAGGGGCTGTGCGATGTGAAGAATCCAGCGCATATTACGCCGAAAGATATCGCTCACGCGTTTCGCCGCGGTAAGGAAGTGGCCTTCAAAGCGGTCCGTAAGCCGGTTGAAGGTACCATCCTTACCGTTTTGAAGGATGTTTCCGCCAAGGCTGATTCGCTTGAGAAATCCAAGCTGACGCCTGTTGAAGTGCTTGATGCGCTGGTGGTTGAAGCCTATGAATCAGTCGCGCGCACTCCGGACTTGCTGCCTGTTTTGAAGGAAAACGGCGTAGTTGACTCTGGAGCCTTTGGATTTGCAACGTTTTTTGAAGGTTTTGTGAACGCGGTTCAAGGCAAGACGGAGCTGTCCGAATTTAAGACGACAGTCGGTACCGATGACGCGAAAGCGGCGGCTCACGCCAAAGTCTCCATTGAGCTGAATGATGACTGGGAAGGTTCTGAGTTCCGCTACTGCAATGAGTTTTTGTTCCATGCCGATGACGCTTCCTTTGATGAAAGCGCCGCCCTTGATTTTCTTGCGACTATGGGCGACTGTGAGCTTTTAGTGGGCACAAATCCCGACTATAAGGTTCATGTGCACTCCAATACGCCCGATAAGGTCTTGCGCTACATGCTTCAGTATGGCCAGATTTTTGAGGTCTTTATCCACAATATGGATCTTGAGGCCAAAGAGCGCACCGAAAAGATTGCTGAGGACAAAAAGACTGTAGAGGCTGTCAATGCCCCCCGCAAGCACCTGGGCTTTGTCGCGGTCTGCGCGGGCAGCGGTTCTGAGTCCATCTTGAAGTCGCTCGGTGTCGACGTTGTCGTTTCCGGCGGTCAGACCATGAACCCGTCAACTGCCGATATCTTGAGCGCTATCGATCAGGCTCACGCTGACAATGTCATCGTCTTGCCCAATAACTCAAACATTCGCATGGCTGCTGAAGCCGCCGCTTCAGCGTGCGAGGGCACAAAGGTTGCGGTCATTCCGACAAAGTCGGTCCTTCAGGCGTTCGCGGCAATGTTCGCCGTTGAGCTTGACGCCTCTCTTGAGGATAACGTACAGACAATGACCGACGCGTTTGCCGCGATTCGCTATGGCGAGGTTACTACCGCGGTTCGAGATTCCGCCGCTTCCGACGGCACGCCCATCCATAACGGCGATGTTATGGGAATCCAGGGAGGGTCCATTGACGTTGTCGGCAATGACATTGATGAGGTGACTATCGGTCTTATCAAAAAGATGCAGGAAGAAGAGGAGGGGGATACCCTGACTATTCTTGCCGGCTCTGATATGGATGAAGAGCACTTCTCGGCGCTGACCGCGCGTATCGAGGAAGCCCTTCCTGACTTGGAAATTGACGCACACCGTGGTGAGCAGCCCCTCTATCCCGTTATCTTCTCCCTTGAGTAGGTCTTAATGGGTTCTCGCCCCAGCATAGGTGAGGCGTCCGATCGGATTCGTCGCACCTGCTCGCTTACTGATGAGGTAGGCCGTCTTCGTTATGTCAGTGCAAACCGTGCCGAGGCGCTTGAGCGTCTCGGCATTTCGCGCGTACGCGATCTTTTTCTGCATGTGCCCCATCGCTACCTTGATTTTTCAACGGTGGCGAAGATTGCCTTTACCACGGTGGGCACCGACGCGACGGTAGTGGCGAAAGTAGAGCGGATAGCGACAAAGCGGCCTCGATCCCGTATGAGTATTGTGGAAGTGGAGGCTTCGGATGAAACGGGCGTGATGACGGCCGTCTTTTTCCGTCAGCCGTGGGTCGCCGACCAACTTCACGAAGGCGATGAAGTCGCCTTTTCCGGCACCATGACGTTTGCCTACGGATTTCGTCAGATGAAAGCTCCCTTTTATGAGGTCATTGCTACTGAGGAGGAGAAAAAGAAGCCTCGGGCTCAGATTCTTCCCGTACATCCCGCCACCGAAGGCGTAAGTCCCGCATGGATGAGGCGTATCATGTCGGCGGCTCTTGCGGATGTGGGCGACATATGCGATTGGCTTCCCGCCAAACTGTGCGCGGCGCGCGGTTTCATGACGCTTGCCCGAGCTCTTCGAGAAGTTCACTTTCCCACGTCCCTGGCTCTGGCCGAGCAAGCGCGCCGCCGTCTCGCCTATGATGAGCTTCTCTGTCTCCAACTGGCGCTTTTGGCGAGAAGAACCGTTGAGCTTGCAGGGGATACACCCTTTGCTCACACGACAGATGGCCCCCGAAAGCAAGCTCTTCTCGCCGCTCTGCCGTTTGAGTTGACCGCAGAACAGCACGCTGCCGTCCACGATATCCTTTGCGATATGGAGGATCCTCAGATTATGAATCGCCTGCTGTTAGGCGATGTTGGAACGGGAAAAACGGCTGTAGCGGCCGTGGCGCTCGCGGCGGCCGCTGATTCTGGTACACAGGCGGCTATGATGGCACCGACGTCAGTGCTGGCGCAGCAATACGCAGAAAAGCTCGGACCGCTGCTGACAGCCTCAAAAATTTCATGGGCGCTGGTGACGGGCTCGACACCTCCTCAAAAACGCGCTGAGATTGCCCAACGTGTTCTAGCCGGTGATACCACCGTGGTTTTTGGAACCACAGCCCTGCTTTCAGAAACTATGGACTTCAAGCGTCTGACCCTGGTGGTCATAGACGAACAGCATCGCTTTGGCGTTGATCAGCGTGCGGCGCTGAGAAAGAAGGGGACAGGCGTTGACCTTCTCGCCATGACCGCCACTCCTATTCCGCGTACCCTCGCGCTTTCCGTCTACGGCGACATCGCCATGACGCGCTTTGCACAGAGGCCGCACGCGGGAGCAGGGGTTACAACGAAGATTTTGACGAGCAACAACCTCGATCTTGCATACGGCGCGATACGCGATGCTGTGGTCGCCGGCCGGCAGGCGTATGTGGTGTGCCCGCTTGTCGATGACTCCGATGAAGGAGCCGATCTGGACGACCTTCCGGAGAACGTTCAAACAAAAACAAAGATGCACTCCGCCCTTGCCACGCAGGTAACGCTGCAGCGCGAGGTATTTTCTGATATGCGCGTTGGAGTTCTGACAGGGCGCATGTCCGTTGCCGAAAAAGATGAGACTATGGCTGCTTTTCGTGCGGGGACGGTTCAGATTTTGGTTTCAACAACCGTCATTGAAGTCGGCGTTGACGTGCCCAACGCAACTGTCATGCTCATCTACAATGCGGACCGCTTTGGCCTTGCGACTCTGCACCAGTTGCGAGGTCGTGTCGGCCGAGGTGATATGGCAGGAGAAGTGTTTTTGAACTCCGACGCGAAGCGCGGCACGCCGGCGCGCAAGCGCCTTGCGGCCCTTGAGGCGACTTCAGACGGATTCAAGCTGGCTGAGCTTGATTTGAAGCTGCGCCGTGAGGGTGAGACGCTGGGGTACCGCCAATCCGGCGCGACAACACTCAAGATTTCCGATTTGTATGGAGATGGTGACCTGATAGAGGCCGCCTACAAGGACGCGCGTTCGCTGTATCGGCGCGATCCGCAGCTCAAGGACCCTGTGCATCAGACCATGGGTCTTGAGGCGCGTGATCGTTTTGGTGCGTATTTTGAAGAGTTGGGGCGCGCATGAGGATAGTTGGAGGAAAGTGGCGCGGACGCGTCATTGAAGCGCCTCAAGGCCGAGGCACCACACGCCCCACAACCGATCGCACCCGTGAGGCAGTCACGTCTTCTATTTTGTCGGCGGCGGGACTCAATCTGTCCGGCAAGAGGGTCCTTGACGCGTTCGCAGGATCTGGCGCTTTGGGGTTTGAGCTTCTCTCTAGGGGAGCGGCCCATGTAACCTTTGTTGACAAAGACCGCAAGACCGCCGACCTCATACGAAAGAACGCGCGAACGCTTGGCGCCGGTGCGCAAGAAGCGCGTATTGTGTGCGGAGACGCGCTGTGCTTGTCGGCACGCAAAACGCTTCCGGGCGGCCCTTTTGATATCGTGCTTTTAGATCCTCCGTATGCCGTAGAAGCGCAAAGGATTGCCGAGTTTCTCGTCAACGTGGACGGCGCGGACGCGCTTACGCCGCGCGCACTGGTTGTGTACGAGCATCACGATAAGGCGCCCGGCATGTCCGTAGGTGGCGTGGATCTTATTAAATCCAAGCGCTACGGGATTGCCCGCGTTGATCTCATGATAAAGTCAAAGACCGTCCGCGCTGTGCCTGACGGCGAGAAGAGCGGTCCACGTGAAGGGGAGAGCAGTGAACAGCATTAATCATGTAGTGGTTCCGGGTACCTTTGATCCGGTGACCAATGGACACCTCGACGTTATCAGAAGGGCTGTCCGCTTATTTGACAAGGTAACGGTTGCGGTGGCTGTTTCTCGCGATAAGCGAGGTACGGGCACTACGTTTTCCCTTGAAGAGCGGGTGAAGATGATCCAGGACGCGCTTCTCGAGGCGGATATTGAAGGCGTGGAAGTAAGACCCATGGATGGTCTTCTTGTGGAGTTTTGCCGTCTGTGCGACGCCGGCGGTGTAGTCAAAGGCCTTCGCGCCATGACGGATTTTGAGTATGAGCTGCAGCAGGCTGACCTGAACGCGCATCTCGCGCCTGATCTTGAATCCATATTTGTCATGTCCAGCCCTGAATATGGGTACGTTTCGTCTTCCATCGTGCGGGAGATCGCGTTGATGGGCGCTGATGTGTCCTTGTTGGTTCCTACATGTGTCGCCCAAAAGTTGTTGGCTTTGCGTAATTCCCAAAAATAAAGCGGGCTGCCTAGCGAATTAAACATATTCTGTTACCATTCTTAAAAAGGTGCATTATGTAATGGGGCTAGTTGCTGTCATAATGTAGCTGTTCTGTAGATGTATGAAAGGAGCCCTGGATGCAGCCGGGTGAGGAAATCGAGAGCCTCGTAGCTGAGCTTGAACAGCTCGTCAGTGAGGCAAAGTCGCCGTTTATGGACGCGGGTCAGAAAAAGATTATTGACGCCCAGGACTTCTATGAGCTTTTGGACGAAATCCGCCGTGTCTTTCCTGAAGAGTTCACAACGGCCCGCCGCATCATCAAGGAAGAGAATGAGACGCTTGAGCGCGCTCGCACACAGGCCGAATCTATCATCGCCGATGCGCAGCAACAGGCAATGATTTTGGCCGGCGATCAGGAAGTGGTGCGTCTCGCGCAACAGCAGGCTGATGGCGTCCGCGATCAGGCTGATCAATACGAGCGCGACACGCGGTATAACGCTGAAGAGTACGCTGACACCGTTCTTGCGCACCTGGAAGAGAACCTGAAGTCGCTTACTAATTCCGTATCTCGCGTGCGCCAGACCCTTGACGAGAATTCCGGTCCTCATAACACCACCAACACCGTTTCCTGGTAGCACCGATGAAACCCATAATCGTTGCAATTGACGATCGCTTGGCAAACCCGGGCGATACCCTGTCGCTTGCGGGCCATCTTGACGAGGAGAGCTACGCCCTCGGTGAGCATGAGTTTTGCCTGCCTCACGGCATTGAGTATGACCTTGTTCTGACGAATGCGGGCGAGGGCATCTTGGTTACGGGCATACTCAAGACATGCGCCGTTGGAGAATGTGACCGGTGTCTTGCTCCCGCCTCGATGGATATCGCAGCGGAGGTTGACGAATACTATCTTTTTGAAGAACCCGAGCATCCCGCTGATGATGAAGATGAAGCCGACTATTCGCTTGTGTCATCCGACAAGACCATTGACCTTGCAGGCGCGCTGCTCCCTTCGCTTGTGATGGAAACGCCCTTTGTGGTGCTGTGCAAGCCTGATTGCAAGGGGCTTTGTCCGGTTTGTGGCGCCAATCTCAACGAAGAGGATTGCGGACATGCAGCGCAGGTGAACCGCACGCGGAGCGAGGAGCGTTTGGACAGCAATCCCTTCTCGGTATTGGCTGGCCTTACCTTTGATGATGAGAAGAACTCCGAAGAAAGCGTTGAAGACAGCGCTGAAGAAGGCGCCGAAGACAGCACCAAAGAAAGCGTTGAAGGTAGGGACTCCGACTCAAAGCGGTGATTGCGTAAAAACTACGTTGCGCAAAGCTACAAATCTGAATAAATTGCGCTTTTGCGTCCAAAATGCCCTCATGCGTGGTATAGTATCCAACGCATGAAATTAGATGGGTCGCGTCCTAACAGGTATGGGACGCTCGCAAGAAAGTAAGAGAGGTTCCAAGATGGCAGTACCTAAGCAAAAGAAGGGTCGCGGCGCTACCCACACTCGTCGTTCCGCAAACAGCAAGGTTGCAACTCCTGCTCGTTCCATTTGTCCGGAGTGCGGCGCTCCCAAGCTTCCTCATCACGTTTGCCCCAACTGCGGCCATTACAAGGCTCGTGAGGTTGTTGTTACCGAGTAGTTCTCAAACAGCGTAAGAGTAAGGAGGCTGTCCCGCTTGGGTCGGCCTCCTTTTCTATAAAGGGGGAACGTATGCCCACTACCGTTTGCGTTGATGTTATGGGTTCAGATCAAAGTCCTGAGGTGGTTCTCGCGGGAGTCGCGCAGGCTCTTGAGAAAGACCCTGAACTCGAAGTCCTTCTCGCCGGAGCTGATGAGTTTGTGACGCCCTTTGCCGAGAAGAACGTTCGTGCTCACGCTCTTGTTACCACTGAAGTTATCGGCATGGACGAGCATCCGGCAGACGCGGTGCGTCAAAAAAAGGACGCGAGCATTGTGCGCGCCGCGGCGGCAGTGCGCGCTGGCAAGGCGGCGGGACTTTTTTCCGCTGGTTCAACAGGTGCGGTGCTGACGGCGGCTACCTTCGGCATCGGGCGCATCAGGGGAATAAAGCGTCCCGCGCTGGCGCTCCTTCTGCCCGGCCTTCACGGACATCAGGCTGTATTTCTTGATACGGGAGCAAACGCTGACGTAAAGCCTGAAATGATGGTGGACTTTGCCCGCATGGGCAAGGCGTATGCGCAGGTAGCGCTTGGTATCGCTGAGCCCTCTATCGGTCTTCTCACCAACGGATCGGAAGAAACTAAGGGCTCTGCGCTGACACTTTCCTATCACGAGGCTCTCGCAAGCTCAACTGTCGGCTTTTCCGGCAATGCCGAAGGTGTTGATTTGTTGGGCGACCGGTTTGATGTTATTGTGGCGGACGGTCTTACGGGCAATGTGGCTCTCAAGACGATTGAGTCTACCGGCAAGTTTATTTTGAGCCGTATCAAAGATTCGGTGAAATCCTCAAAAAAGGCGGCGCTCGGAGCGCTTCTGCTCAAAGACGCTCTCAAGCAAACGGCCGGTGAGCTCTCAGGTGATATGGTAGGAGGAGCCGTTCTTCTCGGCCTTTCCGCTCCTGTCATCAAGGGACATGGTTCCACAAGCGCCGGAGCGGTATGTGCTGGTACGCTTGCGGCTGCCACCGCGGCTCATGGAAATCTTGTGGGGAAAATCGCGGAAGCGGTTCAGGCTGACTAGCTCTTTCAGGTCGACCGGTTCTTCTAAACTGAGTAGTTCTTTCAGGTTGGTTGGTTCTCGCGTCTTTCTGGCAGCAACACGGGTAAAATTGCGTTGTCAATGTTCTGCGTTTGCGCAAGGAGGGCGTAATGGCAAATTCCGAAACACTTGATAAAGTAATTGCTCTTGTTCGAGAAACCCTTGATATTGATGAGGACACTGAGCTTGACGAGACAACCTCATTTAAGGATCTCGGCGCTGACTCGTTTGATTTGCTGCAGTTGGTCACCGATCTTGAGCAGGAATTTGACATGACATTTGATGCTGAATCGCTAAGCGATGTTGCCACTATTGGTGACGCCGTCGAAGCTATCGAAGAAGCGTAAAGATTGGTGCTTTGAGTTTGAAATTACATGAGCGTGTGCGTGCAGTTGAAGACATCTGCAGCCACAAATTTACACATAAAGATATTATCGAAGCCGCTCTCACGCATCCGTCCGCGGTAGAAGGCAAGCCTGTGTCCGCTTCGTATGAGCGCCTTGAGTTTTTGGGAGATTCCATTTTGGGCGCTATTGTTGCCACTGACCTCTTTGAGCGATATCCGGGTATGGACGAAGGTGAACTTACCCGCCTGAAAACCTCTCTTGTTTCAGGACACACGCTTTCCATTGTGGCAAAAGCACTCGGTATCGAGCCGCTTATTGTCATGGGAGTGTCTGAAAAAGGTACTGGAGGCCGCGGCATGCGTTCCGCGCTTGAAAACGTCTACGAGTCCATTGTTGGCGCGCTGTACCTTGACGCGGGGTACGAGCCGACTCATGAGTTTGTCATGAGGACTTTAGGGCCGCATATCTCTCCTTCGCTTGCTGAGCGTTCGGTAAGTCCGAAGTCTCGCCTTCAGGAGGCGGTGCAGGCAAATGGAAAATGCACGCCCGAATACGAACTGATTGATGAGTCCGGTCCTGCGCACACGCCTACGTTTACCTCAGTCGTATATGTCGATGGCCTCAAGGCGGGACGAGGAGTAGGGTCCTCCAAAAAAGCCGCGGAATCAGCGGCGGCTCAAGACGCCCTCGTGCGGCTTGGCGTTGACAAGAATCCCGTTGATGTTGACGCCGATATGGGCTTGAAGTAGGAGGACGTCGTTGTATCTCAAATCGCTTACCCTCAAAGGCTTTAAGTCCTTTGCCGACAAAACGCACATGGAATTTGACCCCGGCTTAACTGTTGTGGTGGGACCAAATGGTTCGGGCAAATCAAACGTTTCCGATTCGATTCTGTGGGTTTTGGGCGAGCAGAGCGCAAAAATGCTGCGCGGTCAGGCCATGGAAGACGTTATCTTTTCGGGTTCCTCCGCGAGAAACGCGGTCGGCGTTGCGGAAGTGACGCTTCTCTTGGACAACTCCGATCACACGCTTCCCATTGACTTTTCGGAGATTGGAATCACCCGGCGCATGTATCGTTCGGGGGAGTCCGAGTACCTGATCAATGGAGCGCCTGCTCGATTGATGGATATTCAGGATATTCTCCATGATTCCGGTCTTGGCAAGGATACGCATTCCATCATTTCTCAGGGCAAACTCGATTCTATTTTGTCGAGCCGTCCGGAGCAGCGCCGTGAGCTTATCGAAGAAGCGGCTGATATCTCAAAGCATCGCCGCCGCAAGGAACGGGCTGAGCGCAAAATTGCGGCTATGGATGAAAATCTGGCGCGCGCCAAAGTGGTTGCCCGTGAGATTACGCGGCAGCTGCGTCCGCTTGAAAAGCAGGTGGACAAGGCCTCGCGCGCGAAAACACTGCAGGCGCAGTTTACCGAGCTTACTGTTCAGCTGGCTGTGGACGATTTGAGACAGCTTCAGCAAACTCACGCGGAGTTGAGCGTTCGTCAAAAGGAAGCTGACGCTGCTATTGAACTTGCGCGGTATCGCTCTCAAGAAAAGGTGCAGGAGCTCGAAAAACTTCAGTCGCTTCTTGAACAAAAGGGCCTGTTCGTGGGAGATTTGGGCGAGCAGCGCCGCCGTATGCAGGATGTGCTTGGCCGTATGGGCTCTGACATGCGTCTTTTGGAAGAGAAAGGCAAGAACATGGTTTCTCGCCTTTCCGATATGCGTATGCAGCTTTCCGTTATGGGCAGACAGCGCCAAGAGGCTGCCACCGAGTCAGAACAGCTCAAAGACCAGCTCATAGCGTTTTCCGCTCAAGAGACCGAACTCAAAAAAACGCAGGAGTCCCTGCAAGAAATTGCTCAAAAAGCGGCGAGCGGGCGAAAAGAACTTGACCTTGAACTTCAGCGCCTGAGTTCGGAGGAGAAGTCCGCGCGCGCTGTCGCTGACAGGGAAACGCTTGCTTATGTAAAGCTGGAAGAGCACATCACGCACGCAAAGGTTGAGGATGAGATGTACGTCTCTCGTCTGGCGCAAATCAATGAGTCGCTTAAAACGGCGGAAGAAGCCCTCTCGCAAAGCTCAACGCGTGAGCATGAGCTTTCGGCGGCTCTGGAGCTTGCGCGGCGTGAGTCGGAAGCTTTGATTGCTGAGATTTCCGAACATACGTCTGCGCTGGAAGCCGCGCGTGCCGTTGAAGCTGACGCGAAGCGAAAGCTCTCGCAAGCGGAGGCGACATTGACGGCGCTGACGTCACTTGACGTTGAAACGGCAAAAACAAGTCCGCGCGCCGCGGCGCTTGCGGATGATGAGGCCGTTGCTGAGCTTATTGAAAGCCGTCTTGCCGATTGTATTGACGCTGATGAGCGCATTGAGCCCTTGCTTGAACGATTGCTCGGAGATGACTTGGCGGCCTTTGTGGTCGGTTCCGTTTCGGAAGCGGATACGCTTGCCTCCGCCGCGCTCGCGTACAAAGAGGCTGAAGGATGCGCCACGATTGTTTCACGCGCAGCGCGATGCTCTGAGAGCGCGGAGCGCATCGATAAAGACGCTCCCGGCGAGGCGCTCCTTGACAGGATTCATGTGGCCGAATCATCGCGTGCCCTGCTTGAAGCGCTGTTTGGCAGCATGCGAGTGGTTGGCGATGTCAGCGAAGCTCTCGCGGCTCATGAGAAAGCGTCCTTGTGCACATATGTAACGCTTGACGGCGCGATACTCTTTCCTGACGGCCGGCTGAGGATTGGTACGCCTGCTTCTGCGAAAGTGGGCGCTCTTGAGCGCAAGCGTCGTATTCGTGCGCTTGAAAAAGACAGAGGTCATCTAAAGGCAGCTCATGAGGCTGCGATTGCGGCAGTGGCGCAAGCAGAGACAAAGCTTGCCACGGCGCGGGAGAAAAGCGTTGCGGCCCAAGGGGAGGCGGCGCGCCTTTCTGGTGAGCTTACGTCTCTCTCTTCTGAGCGAGGGCGCCTGGAAGGGCAAGTGGCTTCCGCGAAGGCGGAGAAGAGCCAGGTGACAAAGGCTCGTGCGGTCGCGTCTGAACGTGCGCAGGACGCCCATTTTCATATTGAAGAACATAGACAGGCGTCGCATGAGGCGTCTGAGCGTGCGGAGGAGCTTGCTCGACTGCTTTCCGAAACAACCGCCAAGCACGATAAGGCCATTCACGCCCAGGGTAAGGCGTCGCGTGAGCTCTCTGACGCCCGTATGAAATTAGCGATGGCTACTGAGCGCCGGGCAAATCTTGACGCTCGCGCGGCTGAACTGGCAAAGCGTGTGCAAACTCTTGAGCAGCAGATAAACGCGACAGAGCAGTCCTCTCATGCACTCGATGTTATCCGTCTGCGCGTTGACCCGCTCTATGAGCGCTATGAGGCTCTCCACGGGCGCGCGCTTGAATGGGCTTCTCGCCTGAAAGACCGCGCCTCACTTGCGGAGGCGGACTCCGATTCGCTGCGCAAGACTATCGGCGAGGCGAAAGATGCCGTCTCAGCGGCGCAGGCCGAACTTGAGCAGGAACGCTCGCGCGCCAATGACGTTAAGGTTGAAATCGGCCGTCTTGAAGTGCAGGTGGAAAACGCCATTAACGCCATTATCGCAACAGGGGCGGTGCTTGACGAAGCGCTGAAGTTACCGGAACCGGAGGACCGTGCGGCTGCTGAGCGAACGGTTGATCAGCTTAAGCGGCAGCTTGACGGTATTGGTCCTGTCAACGAGGTAGCCATGGATGAATATCAGCGCCTCAAGGAGCGCGCCGATTATATTGGCGAGCAGGTAGCAGATCTTGAGGCTGCGCGCGGCTCTCTCAAAAAAATTACTTCGGCTATCGAGCGCAAGATGCGCAATCGTTTTCTTGTCGTCTTTGAAAAGGTCAATCAAAACTTCTCCGAGATTTTCTCGATGCTCTTTCCCGGTGGGCACGCTCGCATTGAGATGACCGATCCGGAAAACCTTTCCGAGACGGGTATTGAGATTGTGGCTCAGCCTCGCGGCAAACGCATTACCAAGATGATGCTGATGAGCGGTGGCGAGAAGAGTCTCACGGCCTTGGCGCTTCTCTTTGCTGTATATCGGACTCGCACGGTTCCGTTTTACGTATTTGATGAGGTTGAGGCGGCGCTCGATGACGCTAACCTCTCAAAACTGCTTGACGCGATTGAGCAGCTCAAAGAAACAACACAGCTTATCGTTATCTCTCACCAGAGACGCACCATGGAGCAGGCGGATGTTCTGTACGGTGTGTCTATGCAGGCAGATGGCGTAAGTCATGTGGTCTCACAGAGACTTGATCATACGACCGGAAAGGTGGTTGACGCCTGATGGGTTTCATGGACAATCTTCGTCGCGGCCTTGAGCGTTCACGCGAAACGCTCAATGAGATTTTTTATATGGGAGGCGAGGTCACTGAGGATTTTTGGGATGACCTTGAAGACACCCTCGTGATGGGGGATATGGGAGCTGAGGTTGCCATACGCGTTACGGACGACCTCCGCGAACAGGCCGCGCGTGAGAATCTCACGCGGTCGGATCAGCTTCGTCGAGCGCTCATTGAGAGGCTTTCTCGGGAGTTCCCGCGCGCTTCTCGCGATCCCTTCACTGATACGCCGTCGATTGTGCTCTTTGTCGGCATTAACGGCGCGGGCAAGACGACCACGGTGGGCAAGCTGGCAGGACGTGCGAAAGCCGAAGGCAGTCGCGTGCTCATCGGGGGAGCTGACACCTTTCGCGCCGCCGCGATTGAGCAGCTTGAGATATGGGGAGAACGCTCAGGCGTTGAAGTCATTACGCGCGAGCGCGGCGCGGATCCCGCAAGCGTGTGCTATGACGTTATCGATGAGGCCGAGAAGCGCGGCGCTGAGCTGGTGCTTATTGACACGGCCGGACGCCTGCATACCTCCTCTGACTTAATGCGCGAGCTGGCGAAGGTTGTTTCAGTGACGCGTAAGCGTGCGGGCGTGACGTCGGTGAGCGTAGTTTTGGTGATTGACGCTACAACCGGACAAAACGGCCTTAACCAGGCCAAGGAGTTCAATGACGCTCTCGATCTTGACGGTCTTATCGTCACAAAACTTGACGGTACCGCTAAGGGCGGCATAGCCCTTGCCATATCCAACCAGCTTAACCTGCCTATCTATCGCATTGGCGTGGGCGAAGCTCTTGATGATTTGCAAACATTTGATGCGCACGATTTCTGTGAAGCGCTCGTGGGCGAGGGAGTTCAATAATGTTTAACAGCCTGCAGGATCGTCTCCAAGACACGTTTGCCGCTCTACGCGGTAAGGGCCGTCTGACCGAGGATGATATCAACGTCGCCATGCGCGAAATTCGTATGGCACTGCTTGAAGCCGATGTCAACTATCGCGTGGTCAAGAACTTTGTTGCGCGCTGCAAGGAGCAGTGCCTGACGGCTGAGGTGCTTGAGTCTCTTTCTCCCGCTCAAAACGTGGTGCGCATTGTTTTGGATGAGCTGACATCGCTTTTGGGTTCGACCGAGTCAAAGCTGGTACTTGCTCAGAACCGCATTCCGAACGTCATTATGCTGGTCGGCCTGCAAGGCTCCGGCAAGACTACCGCGGCGGCTAAGCTGGCGTACCTCTTGAAGTCCGAGGGCAAGCGTCCGCTTTTGGCGGCCTGTGACGTCCATCGTCCCGCAGCGGCCGATCAGCTTGAGACTCTCGGCGCCGAAATTGAAGTTCCCGTGTATCGCGGAGACGGTCGTGACGCGGTGGCTATTGCCTCTGAATCCATCCACCAAGCCATTGATCACATGAATGACATCGTAATCGTTGATACCGCTGGCCGTCTGCAGATTGATGAAGAGATGATGCAGGAAGCCGTCGCTATCAAGCAGGCTGTCAAACCTGATCAGATTTTGATGGTCGTTGATGCTATGACCGGCCAGGATATCGTCAACGTTGTGACTACCTTTGCCGAGCGCGTGGACTTTGACGGAGTCATCATGTCCAAGCTTGACGGCGATGCTCGTGGCGGCGGCGCGCTTTCCGTCCGCGAGGTGACCGGCAAGCCTATCAAATTTGTTTCTATGGGTGAGAAGCCCGATTCGCTTGAAGTCTTTCATCCGGACCGCATGGCAAAACGCATTCTTGGCATGGGAGACGTTATCTCCATTGTCGAGCAGGCTCAAAAAGTTGCTGATGAAAAGCAGGTTGAAGATGCCGAGCGCATGCTTCGCGAGGGATTTACCATGGATGACCTGCTCAACCAAATGCAGCAAATCCGTAAAATGGGAGGACTTGCCAAACTCATAAGCGCTCTTCCAGGTGGAGATCGCCTGATGGCACAGCAGGGCGGCTTGGATGACAGTTCACTCGGGCGCATTGAGGCCATTATCCACTCAATGACCAGAGAAGAACGTCTGCGTCCCAAAATCATTAACGGACAGCGCCGCAGGCGCATCTCTGCGGGCTCCGGTCGCACCATTCAGGAAGTGAACCAGCTCATCCGCCAGTGGGGCGAGATGAATAAGATGATGGGTAAGATGAAAGCTATGACGCAAAGTGGCAACGCCAAAAAGGGTCGCCGTCAAATGGAAGCCATGATGCGCAACATGGGCTTCGGCGGCAATCAGATGCCTAAGTTTTAAGCCATCGGAAGTCGACGAAAGTTAACGGTTGTGCTGACATCGCGTAAGCATTGTGTAGACGACGAGTAAACGCAGTGGCGGCTATTCGTGGATGACGACAGGGTCGCCGTCTTTTGCAAGCTCAAAAAGTTTTTGCGCGTTGTCGTAGCTTAGATTGATGCAACCGTGGCTTCCGCCTGTCTTGTAAATCTGTCCGCCGAAAGCGCCACGCCAGGGAGCATTGTGAAAGCCAGTGTCCTGGCCTTTGACACCGAGCCAGAAGTCAACCTTGGTATCCCAACCCGGGCGCCCGGATTCATCATTAGGTCCAAGAAGTCGTGCGCCACGAATATGGCTTGTAATATCCCAAACACCTTCAGGTGTATTGTGACGTCCATCAGGAATACCAGTGACTACATCGGCTTCCCAGATGATAGAGCCGCTTTCATCGTACAAGCGCGCATGCTGCTCGGAAATATCAACGTCAATATAGCGCTTGCCCCAATCCTGTTTGCCTGGGTCGTAGGTGACCGCAGACTGCAGACAGGGGACATCAACGGTTGGCTGTACGGCGCCGCTTTTAATGGCGTTGATGAGAGCATCGGCGGTCTTATCACCATCAATGACCCAGCCGTAGTGTCCGCCTGCGACAGTGGTTATCTCTTTGCCGTCGGGCCGCGTGTAGGTACGCGCGGTTCCCTTGGAGTCGAGCTGCTTCGAAAGATCTCCGTGGACGTAATCACGGATGGCCTGTTCATTGAGATTTACGTTAAGGTTTTCGTCAAAACTGGTCCAGCCGGCAACTTGGTCTGCCGTAATCGCTCCTGCGTCGTTGTCGCCGAGTTTGAGTTTTGGTGCGGCAGCAACATATGCGTTAGCTGCGGAGATGGCGGCCTCAATGTTTTCGGAACTTTGAATGACTTTGTTGTCAAGCGTAATGTCTTTGGTAAGGCTGTTCAGCGCGTCACCGATTTCCTGATCCGCCTTATCGGGCAGAATACGCATGGCAATTGCTTGGTCGGACATCGTGAATTTGCCTGTGGAAGAGTTGAAGGTAATGCCACTGTGGTCCTGGCCGCTTGCCGCTTCTTCATTCTCCTTAATGACGCCTGACAGGATTTCTTTGAGCTTGTCATGGTCATATGAGGCGGTACCTGTTGGCTTGAGCTCGCGCGATTTGAAAATCTCGGCCGGCCATGCCCATACGTTTTCTTGCGAGAGGGCGTCGTTTGCATATCCCGTTCCATCGTAGGTCAGGTTGATGTCAGCAGCGCTCAGCTTGACGTCAATTCCCGCTCCGGTGATGTGGCCGCTGTACGAGGCTGTGTCCGATTCAATAGAGGCGGCGAGACTTGAGACGGGCTTCAGTGAATAGTCGATTCCATACACCGTGGTATTCGGCATGAAGATGAAGTGGAAGACAATCACGCCGCCAAGGTAAACGGTAGCAAGCACGGCGAGAAGTACCACGGGGATGAGCCACAGCTTGCGCTTCTTTGTGGGGCCTGCTGGCTTAAGCGCTTCAGGAGGTGTGATGAGAGTCGTCGCTTCAGCGCCGGCGGGCGCTTCTGCGGTTGCGGAGGTGTCGGCGCCGGACGCGGCGGGCGTGGCAGTTTCCGCTGCGGCTGCGGTATCCATTGCGGTTGTAGCGTCGATGAAGGCATCACCGACAGGCGCGCCGTCGTTACCGGCAGGGAAGCCTTTGCCATCGATGCGTGGAAGGACGGACGTGTCTATCTTATAGCGCTCGATGCTTTGGATTGCAGTTTCGGTGCTGTAGGGCTGAGATGCCTGCTCAGCGTCCTTCTCGTCAATACCTTCGTCCTTCTCGTCAATCTCTTGATTGGAAGAAGCCGTTTCGATATCGTCGGATTCGGTAGTATCATCAGGGGAAAGGTGCTTTGGTTGGGCTTCGAGAACCTCATTACTGTCGGCGAAATGCTTAGCCACGCGCGCTCCTGTCTAGCGTCATTCTTGATGGTTATGGTACGTTTGCGTTGAAGGCCGCACCAACGTTTTATTTTACGGCATATACGCGGGAAAGTGCGAAAAAAATTCTTTGGAGATGGAGCATGGGGTCTTTTGTCATAAAGCAGCTGAAATCATTTGACGATTCTCGACTGACGGTCTATTCCCATCTTACCGCTAATCAACTGCGCAGTCGTCTTGATCCGGCTCGAGCGGTCGTCATTTGCGAGACGCCGCTTGTGGTTGAGGTTGCGCTCAAACAAGGCATGACTCCATACAATTTACTTACAGATACTGCACATCTTGAGACTGCCCGAAGACTTTTGGAGTCTATCGGATGGGTTTGCGCGGGCGAGGATGGCGGTGCTGTTGCAGTTTGCGAGGCTTGTGTGGGCATTGCAGCTTGCGAGCCGAGCGGCGACGCTTCAGTCGGCGGGCAGAGCGGTGCTCTCTTAGAAGTGACCAACGCGAGCGCTCCTGTGCCGCTTTTTGTACTCCCTTCAGATGAGCTTGAAAAGCTGACGGGCTATGACGTCATACGCGGATTGTTGGCTGCTATGCGCCGTCCCGCCGGCCTTGCCGTGGATGAGGCGATAACGGGCGCGCGCTCGATTGCAGTGCTTGAGAATCTTGTGGATGTAAGCAACGTTGGGGCAATCTTTAGAAATGCCGCAGCGCTTAATGTAGATGCAATTTTGCTGGCGCCGCGTTGCGCTGACCATCTTTCCAGGCGAGCGATTCGCGTGTCAATGGGTACGGTATTTCAGGTTCCGTGGGCGCAGGTTCCAGAGGAGCTTTGGGTCGATGGCCTTATGCAAGCGCTTCATGCGGAGGGGTTTGTCGCCACAGCGCTGGCACTGAGCGATACGGCGGCGTCTTTGACGGACATCAAGTGCTCTGCGTCAGAAAAGCATGCGTTGTTCTTTGGTTCGGAAGGCTACGGGCTTGACCAGCATACCATTGAGGCTTGCGACCGGGCGGCCATTATTCCTATGGCGCACGAAGTTGATTCGCTTAATGTCGCCGCGTCAAGTGCTGTTGCGTTTTGGGAGCTTTTTGCGAGAAACCATTTTGCGAGAAATCAGCTCTAGCGGCGTGGCATCCACAGCGGGCTCTTTCGCTTGCATTTGTGGCTTTGTGGCTTCGTACCGTGCGGCTTCGAAGTGCAGCTTCACGCGGCCCTAAGGTGCGGCTTCGAAGTGTTTCCAAAAAAGTGCCACAGTTGTGATAAAAATACTTCACAACTCATGGCATTTTTAGGGGATTTATCACAACTGATGCCTTTTTTAGGAGTTTTCATATCACAACTCATGCACTTTTTTGGAAATCACATAGAGATATCGCCCCTAAGTTCTTTTCGCGGCGAGAAGAACTTAGGAAGTACGAGAAACACCGGTACTTCTCCAGCATATGTGCAGAATCGCTGCAGGTAAACGCATTAGTCGCGCCGCCAGACCTGCTGCGCTAGCCGCAAGCCGCACCACTTGACCTGCGGCAAAGCCGGCGCCACCCGGCGCGCTTTACAGATTGCTGCCGCCGAGCTTGCCGTAGGTGTCGATGACGCGCACGCGCGCCGTCGAGCCCGGCGGACAGACGTGGTCAAACAACGGCAGGATGCCGCGGAAGATAACGCCCGACTGAACACGGTGTGCAAGGCCCTTGGCGGTTCTTCTCGACTCTTCCAGTTGCGAACGAAGTTCTTCAAGATAAGGAGAACGACGTGCGTAGAACCAAAAGAGTCCTGCCAGGTCGGAGTTGGGATACAGCCAGGGGCGGTTGTCGGGTCCGGCGTAGTGTACGATGCAGAGATCTTTGCGAGCTTCGTCGTATTCATCGCGAACGTCTTTTGGAGCCTGCGCCACAATGTGCGTGCGGCGCAAGAACTGCCAGTCTGCAAGATAGTTCCACTTCATGGGAATGCGCAGGTAGTGTCCGTTAATCAACCGATTCAATACATCCTGATCAAGCCAGCGCCAGTTGCGCATGGTGGCAACCTTGAGAAACTCTTCGGGTGCAATGGAAACGCGAATCTCGGCAAGGTTCATCAGAATGACCCCGGCCTGGAAGTAGTCGTGCGGGTCGTTCATGCCAAGCTCATGTTTGAGATACGGCCCCACGGTTGAATCGTAGCCGTCAATCTGACCGAT
The DNA here is from genome assembly GCF_000411555.1 of Atopobium sp. oral taxon 199 str. F0494. Classification (GTDB taxonomy): domain Bacteria; phylum Actinomycetota; class Coriobacteriia; order Coriobacteriales; family Atopobiaceae; genus Lancefieldella. Next base: position 279,635 of record NZ_KE150486.1, read on the forward strand.
AGTGTCGGCGTCGCGCGTTGCCGCTACGAGGTATCTCGTAACGTCGATGTCATAAAGCTCTGCGATATCGTGGTTGACGACAAGGTCGGAATCGAGGTAGATAGCCTTAGCAACGTTAGGCAGAAGAGACGGAGCCAAGAGGCGGAAATAGGTCTCGGGACGAAAGTGCCCGTGATGGGGAAGTTCAATATCGCCCAGAGCCGCGTCAACGTCTAAAAACCCGATGCCCACATTGGGCGTTACCTGGCACTGTCGTGTCAGAGTAATCATGCTGGTGGGAGAGAGGTCGCGCGTGAGAACGATGACGTCATAGTTACGCTCGGCGCTGGCGGTCTCAATAATGGACTGTACGGCAACGGAGAGGTATGGCACAAAGTTGTCGCTGCAGGCAAACACCAGCACGACATCGTCAAGGGCAAGTCCCAGCTCGTCGGATGAACTGGCGAGCATGGCGCCGGGAAGCGGGCTTCGATTGGTGATAAAGCTCCGCGGGGGAGTTGTTTTGCGCAGTTTTCTCATACGTAAAACTTTAGCACTTACGCGCCAAAAAGGGCTGCGGCGTTTGCAACCGCCTCCGGACGCACGTCATATCCGCGCGCTTTGCTCAATCCTTTACAGGTTCGTTTCAGGCTGGCGAGAAGATCTTCAAGGCTGCATGCCGGCTGCTTGGATGAGGGCAAATCTGTTTCCGTAAGCAGACGATGCGCAGGGTAGACCTTTGCGTACTCGCGACCTTTACCAGTCTTGAGGCTCTGCTCGCCAACGGAAAACCAGCAGCCGGCTTTGATGGCGCGTTGCAGCTGGTCTGAGGAGCCACTGAACCAGTGGAAAACAGGCCGGCACCTTGTAAGCGCGCCGGTATCCTCAAGCACATCAAGCACGGTATCAGCGCTTCTGACTGTGTGAATAGAGAGTACTTTCGGCGCATCGTCGGAAGATGTGCGCGCTGCCGCAAGACAGATACTCTTGAAGGCTCGAAGCTGGCACTCCTGCATCTCGGCGACATTGAAGCGAGAAGAAAAATCCAGTCCTATTTCACCAATAAAGCGCTGTTCAGAGATGGCGTCTAACATCAGTTCAAGGTCAGCTTCGCCGACTCGTCCATCCGAGATCCACCAGGGGTGCGCTCCTAGGCCGATACGTATGCCGCTTGCAACAGAGCAACCTGCTGTACCGGCAATCGTCTCAGTGATACGGGGAAAATCAGCGGGGGAGACGCCACAGGAAAAGAAGCCGACGCGATGTGCTAAAGCGCTCCTCGCTAGTTCAGGCGCCGTGGACATAAGATCAAGGTGCACGTGAGCATCAAAGTAATCGAGTGAGGCAATGTCTGGGGAGGGCAGAGTAGCGTCGAACCTGACCTGTGAGGTATCAGGCATGGGCATCGCCTTCTTCGTTAAGTCCTGTCAGATGCAAGATAACATCGCTTGCAATCAGCTGGCCCATGATAGGGGGAATGTAAGACATAGTGCCGAGCTGTGCAGTTTTATTTCTGTTATCAAGCTGTGTAGCTGTGCCTTTAACGCTTGTGCTTTTGGTATCTTTGTCGTTAGTGTCCTCAGGTGCAAAGACCCTGCGCGCCGCTTCAGGCGAATAGACGACGCGAAAATCGTCAAGTCCGCGCTTACGGGACTCTTTGCGCATAATGCGCGCCAAGGCATCATCATGAGTTTGGGAGAGCATGGAGACCTTAAGCAATTCGGGATATATCTTGTTGGCGCCTCCCATGCTGGAAATAAAATAAATGCCGGCATCTTGCGCCCAGCGCGCCGCAGCCAGTTTGGCGGATACGGTGTCGATGGCATCAACCAGCACGTTGGGGCAAGGAAGCGCACTGAGCAATTCCGGTACCGTTTCTTTGAGAAGAAAGGCGTCCAAGGTTATCACTTCGGCTGCAGGATTGATGTCTAAAATGAGGTTACGGGTGGCATCCGTCTTTCTTTGTCCCAAGGTATGCACAAAGGCAATGGCCTGCCGGTTGAGATTACTTGCTTCCACGGTATCAGCGTCTACCAGCACAAAGTGGCCAATCCCTCCGCGCGCAAGTGCTTCTACGCAATTTGACCCGACGCCTCCAAGGCCAAGTACCATGACGCAGGCGTTTTGAAGGCGAGCAAGACGTTCGTGTCCAAGAATCAGCTCAAGACGTGTCGTTGCGTTTGGGATCTGCTCTGCCATAGGTCTCCTTGGGTAGAAAAAACTGCTGTTTATTATACCTTTTAAGCATACAGTTTTATCCTACTGCTCAAGGGTATACAGAGCCTTGAAGTACTCGTCATGGGCTATAAGTTCGTCAAAGGTGCCCTTCTCAACGAGGCGGCCGTCCTTCATCACCAGGATCTCGTCAAATTTTGTAAGCTGTGCTTCCTCCAGGTTGTGTGTGATCACAATGCGCGTGGTGTCTGTAAGGTTTGCTATAGAGCTGATGATCTGATCGGCGGTCGCATGATCAAGGGCTGAAGTAGCTTCGTCCAGAAGAAGAACATCGGTTCCTCGCAGCAAGCTTCGGGCAATGCAGACGCGCTGCCGCTCTCCGCCGGAAAGACTGGAACCACCCTCGCCGCAGTGGTAGTCAAGACCGTTCTTCTCAATGAATTCGGCAAGACCAGCACGGTTACAGGCGTCCATGATGGCGTCTTCAGGATAATCACCGAACATGGTGACGTTATCTTTGATGGAGGCATTGAAGAGGAAGTTTTCTTGCTGTACCAATGAGACGTTTTGGTACAGGGACTTCCTGCTGATGTCTTTGAGTTCAAGAGAATCGTAGAAAATGCTGCCTGTGTAGCTAGGATAGCCGCCCATGAGCAGGCTCAACAGCGTAGATTTGCCGGATCCTGAGGTACCCACGATGGCATAACTCTTCTTAGCTTCAAACGTGACAGTAAGATTTTTGAGGACCGGTGTGTCCTTCTCGTAGCCAAACGTTATGCGGTCAAGAGAAATAGCCTTCTCAACAGGAGAAAGAGAGGCAGTTCCCTCTTCATCTGCCTCTTCTGCCAGAAGCCTAGCTAGTTTATCGATGAGCTTGTAGGAAGCTTTACGGGCTGCGATGACAGGAGGTACTTCTTCCATAGGTAAGCCGATATAGCCCATGAGAAGAGCTGCCATGAAAATGCCGCCGGGGGTGACACCCTGGTTAGTTGCACAGAGATAGGCACCAAAGCCCAGTACGGCGCCTTGGGAAATATCAAAGGCAGCGACGCTTACCAGCGAGATGAGGCGATCTGATCTGCGATAGTGCTGCTTCGCTTCTTCCAGGTGCTTATTATCAAGATCGAAGAGTCTCAATGCCGAAGCCCCTGCATCAAAGCTTTTGATAAGCGGAAAGCCTTTGATAAGATCGCTTATCTGGGCTACAAACGTGCTTGCGCTGTCAGAAGCTTTCTTTTGATCTGCGGCAAGTTTGTCTCCAAGTCGGGTAATGCTTACCAACAGGGGAACGATCGAAGACAGTATAGCTACAATTGCAAGAGGAATGCTCTGTACAAAAAGTATGACAAGAGCTATGACAAAGGCAACGCTCTTTCCAGCCAGAAGAAACAGCTTTTCGAGATAAGAGCTTTCGATCGAGTAAATATCATTGGTAAAAGCTGAGACATAATCACTGCCTCCTCCTCCCTCGAAGGTGCTGATCTTCTTATTGAGAAGGTACTTGAAAGCGGTGTTGCGATAGTTCGTACAAGCTTGATATATGAATTTTGGAACGAGCCGTCTTGTTGTCAGTCTGATGAGAATAATGACGATCGTCATAAGAATGTCCAGAAAAATGAAGAAGAAGATATCGCCGACTGATTGGGCAACGGCAGCATTAACGATACTCGAAGCTATATAAGGGCTGAAGACCGTTGTCGAGAAGAGTAGGACATAGAAAAACAGTCCGCCAAAGAGAGAGAGTTTGTTATCCCAGAAAAGACTTTTAACGAGTTGCTTCTTTATTGTTGAAACATTGCTGGTAGGATGCGTGGATGATTCTATCGTTTTTGCGTCAGTCTTCATGAGATATCCTCCCCAGGTGCCTTGTATCTCTTCTGACTGGTGAAAATGATAGTTTCGGGCACATAAGAGAAAAGTCATTTTGCAATTATGTTAATTTTTCAGTAACAATGCCGGCGGGCGATAAGTTCGAGCATGCTGCAAAAAGCCTCAAGAAACTCCCAGGGAGCCGCCGAGAAGCCCCAAAAGGCCCCTTATGCTGTCGGGTCAAATTTGAAATAATAGTCAGCTGTTCGATTCAGGTACATCAGTACAATATATTGTGCAATAGTTGACAGGATTGTTATCTAACATCAACGTTACTCAAAGCACGTGAAAGGCGTATATACCGTGGAAGAAATGCCCAAGACGTATGACCCTCAGGCTGCTGAGCCTGAGCTCATTAAAAAATGGATACAAGCCGGCTGCTATGGCCGTAGCAAAGGCACAGAAGATCGCACCGTTGTGATTCCGCCACCTAACGTTACCGGCATTCTCCACATGGGCCATGCTATGGATGACACCATTCAAGATACGTATATCCGCTACAGCCGCATGCGCGGCTATTCCACGCGTTGGATCCTCGGCACCGATCACGCGGGCATTGCCACGCAAACAAAGGTCGACAAAAAGCTGAAGTCCGAAGGTATTTCTCGCCTGGAGATTGGTCGCGAGAAGTTCGTTGAAGCCTGCTGGGACTGGACGCGTGAGTACGGTGGCACCATCGTCGAGCAGATTAAGCGCATGGGCTGCTCCATTGACTTTGACGACGAGAAGTTCACGATGTCGCCGGAGTATACCCGCGCCGTGCGTAAGGTCTTTGTGGACTGGTATCACAATGGCCTTATCTATCGTGGTAAGCGTATCGTCAACTGGTGCCCTCATTGTGAAACGTCCATCTCCGATGACGAGGCGGAATATGCTGACGAGAAGGGCCATCTGTGGTATCTGCGCTATCCGCTGAAAGAGCCTGTCAACGGGATTGACTACATTACGGTTGCTACCACACGTCCCGAGACAATGCTTGGCGATACGGGTGTGGCGGTCTCTCCCCAGGATCCCGAGAAGGCTGCTCTGGTAGGTGCGACGGTCGTGCTGCCCATCGTGGGCCGTGAGATTCCCATTTTTTCGGATTGGCACGTTGATGCCGGCTTTGGTACCGGCTTTGTCAAAGTTACTCCGGCACACGACCCCAACGACTTTGCCATGGGGGAGGCGCATGGTCTTGAGAAGATCAACATCTTCGACGAACACGCCGTAGTTGTTGATGGCTACGGTGAGTTTTCCGGCATGGATCGCGACCAGGCACGCGAGGCTATCGTAGCCTGGTTTGAGGAGCATGGCCTTCTCGATCACATCGAAGACCTTGAGCACTCCGTCATGCACTGCTATCGCTGCGGCACAACGCTTGAGCCATGGCTCTCCGAGCAGTGGTTTGTTGCCGTTGATAAGCTTAAAGAACCTGCTGCACAGGCGGTTCGCAAAGGAGACGTAACCTTCCATCCCGAGCGCTGGACACAGACCTATCTCACGTGGATGGATAACCTTCGTGATTGGAACATTTCCCGGCAGCTTTGGTGGGGTCATCGTATTCCGGTCTTTTACTGCGACGACTGTGGCTGGCAAGACGCTCTTATGGAGGATACCGATGTCTGTCCCAAGTGTGGCGGCCATCACGTACACCAAGATGAAGACGTATTGGATACCTGGTTCTCCTCGCAGCTGTGGACTTTTGCCACGCAGGGCTGGCCTGAACATCCCGAGCAGCTGGAAGGCCACCATCCCACAAAGGTACTGGTAACCGCTCGCGATATCATTGCTCTTTGGGTGGCACGCATGATTATGAGCTCGCTTTACTTTACGCATGAGATTCCGTTTCATGATGTGTACATCTACGCCACCATCCTGGCTAAAGACGGCAGCCGCATGTCAAAATCAAAGGGCAACGGCGTAGATCCCATGGATCTTATTGCCAAGTACGGCGCCGATGCTATGCGTTATAACCTGTTGACGCTTATTACCAACAATCAAGACGTCAAGTTTGACGCCGTTCTTGATAAAAAGACCAAGGAGCTTCTTGAGTCCCCGCGCACAGATCAGGCTCGCTCCTTTGTGACCAAGATTTGGAATGCTAGCCGATTTGTGCAGATGAACCTTGATGGGTATCTGCCGGGGGAGCCAAAGGCTAAAACGCCGGAAGATGCGTGGATGTTTTCGCGTCTTGCTCGCGTGGTTGCGGAGACGACAGAACAGCTGGAATCCTACGGTTTTGGCGATTATGCCCGCAACATCCAGGCATTTTTCTGGAACGATGTCTGCGACTGGTACATTGAGCTTTGCAAGTCTCGGCTTTTGAACGGAGATACTGAAGAGCGCCTTCAAGTTCAGCGAAACCTTGTATTTGTGTTGGACGTGTCTATGCGCCTTTTGCATCCTGTGATGCCATTTGTGACAGAGAGCGTTTGGGACTCCCTTCCTGCATCGGGCGTGTTCAACCATGATGCAACGTTTTTGATGACTGCCGAATGGCCAGAACCTCAAGAGCTTGCTCGCTTCATTAATGACGAGGCCGAACATAACTTCTCACTTGCAAAGACTGTTGTTTCTGCGGCTCGCTCAACGAGGGCGAGGTATCGTTTGTCGCCAAAGACCGAGCTTAAAATGGCGGTTCGCGCAACAGCAAAGGATACTGCTGCGCTCGAGAGCCAGGTCAGTTTCATGCAAAGCGTCGGTCGCATTTCTGAGTTACACATCGGTTGGGACATACAAAAGCCCGAAGGTTCCGTTTCCGTTGCTGAAGGTGGCCTTGAACTGTATGTGATTCTGGGCGATCTTGTTGATTTGCAGGCTGAAGCAAAACGTCTTGAGAAAGATCTTGCTTCCGCTGAAAAAGAGCTTCTCGGCGTCAAACGCACCCTCGCCAACGAGGGCTTTGTTGCCAAGGCCGCACCTGACGTCATCGAGAAGAAGCGTTTGCGCGCCGCTGAGCTTGAAACCCTTGTGGAACAGTTCAAGAAGCAAATCGCTGATTTTTCGTAAATGAGGTGAGCCGTTGTGTCCCAGCACAAGTCTGACATCGAGATTGCCCAAGAGGCGCCGTTGCTTCCTATTGTTGAGGTAGCGAGAAGAGCTGGCATTTCCGAGAATCTTCTCGAACCCTATGGCCGCTATAAGGCGAAAATCAACTCCCGCGCACTGGCCGACAAGCCCGCTTGCGGCAAACTTATTTTGGTCACCGCTATCAATCCGACCCCGGCAGGGGAAGGCAAGACAACTACCTCAGTTGGCTTGGCTGACGCGCTGAATCAAACCGGACACAAAGCAATGCTGGCGCTTCGTGAACCCTCGCTTGGGCCTGTCTTTGGCGTCAAGGGGGGAGCTGCGGGAGGCGGGTACGCGCAAGTTGTTCCCATGGAGGATATCAATTTGCACTTTACCGGCGATTTTCATGCTATTGGCGCCGCCAACAACCTATGCGCCGCCCTGCTGGACAACCATATCAAACAGGGCAATGAGCTGGGAATTGATCCACGCCGCGTGGTGTGGAAACGCTGCGTTGACATGAATGACCGACAACTTCGTCATGTGATGGACGGACTCGGTGGTATTGCGGACGGGATGCCTCGTGAAGACGGTTTTGATATTACGGTGGCCTCCGAGGTTATGGCGGTGTTCTGCCTCGCGTCTGGCATACGTGACCTCAAAGAACGTTTGGGCAGGATGATTGTTGCCTATACCTTTGACAGGCACCCGGTGACAGCTCACGATATCCATGCTGAAGGCGCCATGACCGCGCTTTTGAAAGACGCGCTGCTGCCTAATTTGGTGCAGACGCTTGAACATACGCCGGCGCTCGTGCACGGAGGACCCTTCGCCAACATTGCTCACGGATGCAACTCTGTGGAGGCGACTCAAACAGCATTGCGCCTGGCGGATTATGTGGTTACCGAGGCGGGCTTTGGGGCCGATTTGGGCGCCGAGAAGTTTCTTGATATCAAGTGCCGTGAGGCGAATCTCGCCCCGAATGCGGTGGTGTTGGTGGCTACGGTGCGCGCCCTCAAATACAACGGCGGCGTTGCCCGGGCAGATTTGGAAGCCGAGAACCTCGCCGCGCTTGAAGCTGGTCTTCCGAACCTGCTCCGTCACGTTGATAACCTTCAGGAGGTCTATGGACTGCCTGTCGTGGTGGCTATCAACGCGTTTCCTACAGATACCTCAGCTGAACTGGCACTTATTGAAAAATCGTGCAAAGAGCACGGTGTGAGCGTGGCGCTTTCCGAGGTTTGGGAAAAAGGTGGTAAAGGGGGCCTGGCGCTGGCAGAAGAAGTGCTTCGCCTGTGCGAGAAGCCCGTTGAGCTTCGGTACGCCTATGACTTGCATGAGAGCCTTGCGCAGAAAGTTGAGGCTATTGCCACGAGAATCTATCATGCCGATGGCGCCGACTTTACGCCCTCGGCGGCAAAACAGATAAAGCAGCTTGAGGAGCTGGGCTTTGGGGAACTTCCCGTCTGCATGGCAAAGACGCAGTATTCCTTTAGTGACGACCAGACCAAACTTGGCGCGCCTGAACATTTCCGCATTACCGTGCGAGACGTGCGCGTCTCCGCTGGTGCGGGTTTTGTGGTGTGTCTTACCGGCAACATCATGACCATGCCGGGTCTGCCTAAAAAACCCGCAGCGGAAAATATTGACGTGCTTGATGACGGACGAATCGTAGGTCTGTTCTGATGACGATTCCTGAAAGACCCGAAGAAGTCAATTTCACAAGCTATACCTGTGAAGAGTACGCGCAACATCTTGCCGCCCGGGAACCCATTCCCGGAGGTGGTGGTGCGGCGGCAATGACTGGCGCTTTGGGAATCGCGTTGGCATCTATGGCCGGCGCCTTTGCGGTGGGCAAGCCCCGTTATGCCGCCTATGAAAAAGACTTGGTTTCCCACAGCGCCCGCGCTGAGCGTCTGCGCCGGGAACTTCTTGAACTGGTCAATGAGGATTCACGTCAGTTTCTTTTGGTGTCTGACGCTTTTGCCATCTCCAAGGATGACCCTTCTCGAGCTCAACGTATTGAAGAGGCACTCATAGCGGCCGCTAAACCGCCTCTCAGGGTTATGGAAGTCATTTGTGAAACCATTGCGCTGCTTGAAGAAATGCAGGTCAAAGGTTCACGACTCTTGCTCTCCGACGTCGGCTGCGGTGCGGCGCTTTCACGCGGCGCTCTGGAAGCGGCCTCTCATACCGTCTTTGTCAACACGCGCTCAATGCAAGACCGTGCGTATGCGGCATCGGTTAACGAACAAGCCACGGCTCTCATGGACACATGGATTCCGCGTGCGGAAGCTTTGAGCCGTCATGTGAGCAAGCATTTGCAAGGGGAGGCATAATGGCCGAAGAGTTGCGTGGCGCTCCCGTTGCCGCGGCGCTTACGGAAGCGCTTTCCATTCGAGCTGCCGCTCTGGCCGAGCGGGGGATACTTCCTACGCTGGCCATACTTCGTCTTGGCGAACGCGCTGACGATCTGGCCTATGAGCGGGCAGCCCTCAAACGTGCCGAGAAGATTGGCATTGCCGTGAGACAGATAGCGCTTTCACGCAATGCGTCGCAGCACGACGTTGACGAGACAATCCGTGATATTTCTTCGGACCCGCACATTCACGCCTGCCTGCCCCTGCGACCGTTTCCAAAAATGATTGACGAGGCAGGTGCTTTCGCACTCCTTTCTCCGAGCAAAGACGTTGATTGTGCCACCGATTCAATGCTGCTTGCCACGCTTACCGGAAGACCTGATGCGCTGGCGCCCTGCACGGCCGAGGCGGTTATCGCCATACTTGACTATTACGGTATTGAGATTACCGGCGCTCGTGTTGCGGTTGTAGGCCGCTCAAACGTCATTGGCCGTCCCATAGCGGCGCTTTTGACTGCGCGTGACGCTACTGTGACGGTGTGTCATAGCCGCACCGTTGATGTGTCGGCCATTACCCGCGAAGCGGAAGTGCTCGTGGTGGCCGCAGGCCAAGCTCACATGATCGGTGCTAACCACGTTTCTTCCGGTCAGACAGTCATTGACGTAGGTATCAACTGGGATGAAAAATCGCAAAGACTTGTCGGCGATGTTGATACGGAGGCAATCAAAGATATTGTGGCTGCCTATACGCCTGTTCCTGGTGGCGTCGGCAGCGTGACCACCGCTATTCTCGCCAAACACGTCATTGAAGCCGCGGAAAGAGCCGCGGAGAAAGCGACGAGAGCGGCGAGAGTCGCGCATGGGACAGCGGAAAGGACGGAAGCCTCGTGGCGGAAACGATAGAAGGAACCGACAACACTGCGGAGTTTGCCCCTCTTGACCAGGCACGCGTTCGCGCTGCGGTCAAGGAGTTTCTCGTGGCTATTGGCGAGGATCCCGAGCGCGAAGGACTTCTCGAGACACCCGACAGGGTCGCCCGCGCGTGCGCGGAGCTCTTCAGCGGTATGCAGGAAGATCCTGCCGCTCATTTGCGCAAGCAATTCCACGAAGAGGGCAACCACGAGATGGTGATCGTTCGCGATATCCCATTTTCCTCTACGTGCGAACATCATATTTTACCGTTTGTTGGCAAGGCGCACGTTTGCTACATCCCTAAAGGAGGCCGCATTACAGGACTTTCAAAAATTGCCCGCTGCGTGATGGGGTATTCTCGCCGTCTGCAGGTGCAGGAGCGTCTTTGCGGCCAGGTGGCCGACGCTATGATGAGCGAACTTGATCCGCTGGGCGTGCTGGTGGTAATGGAAGCCGAACACACCTGTATGACTATGCGTGGCGTCAGAAGCGCAGGCGCACTGACGCTCACCTCGGCGGTCAGAGGTATTTTCAAGGACAACGAGAAGACCCGCGCTGAAGCTATGCGTCTTTTGGGTCTGTAGGGAGTTTCATGTCGTATCATGTACCGTTTGAGTTAAGCGACTACACCTATGATGAAGCCGTGGCCGTACTTCAGGCTACCAAGAAATTCGGCATCCAGCCTTTACTTGAATCCGTTGTGGACATGCTGTCTGAATTGGGAAATCCTGACGCGTGCTTCAAGAGTGTGCAGATCGCGGGTACTAACGGTAAGACTTCAACGTCTCGCTACACGGCGGCGTTTTTACGCGAAGAAGGTCTTAAGACAGCGCTCTATACCTCTCCTGAGCTGGTGAGTCTTACCGAACGCATGGAGGTAGAGGGCGTCCCTGTGACAAAAGCGGTGTTTGGGCATGGCATTGCGGCGGCCGTTACCGCAGGCAGACGCGTGAATAACGCGCGCGCCACTGCAGGTAAACGCCCCTATGACATTACCGAGTTTGACCTGCTGACGGTAGCCGCGCTTACGATTTTCGCAGAAGCCGATATTGATGTTGCGGTGTTGGAATGCGGCATGGGCGGCCGTTGGGACGCTACATCGGCGGCGCAAAACATCGTCTCCGTAGCCGTTACTGGTATAGGACTTGATCACACACGCATTCTAGGCGATACGCTTGAAAAAATCGCAGGCGAGAAGGCCGCTATCATCAAACGCGGACGCACCTGCGTGCTTGGCGTTGGAACGGCGACACCTGCCAGTGTTGAAGAGGTCTTTCTTTCCCGCGCCGCTGAAGAGGGCGTAGCGCCGACGCTGCTTCGCGCGGCCGACGCCCGCGATGTGGCAGGGGAGATGCAGGAAGGTATTGTGCAACGGCATGCCAACCTTCCGCTTGCAACCTTTGCCGTCACCAAGCGCCCCGCGCGCCTGGGCTTTCCGCTTGAACTGACGCTAACAACGCCTCGTGCTGTTTATGCGGATCTCGCGACACTTAAGCCCGGCTATCAAGCGGCAAACATCGCGCTGGCTCTCTGTGTGGCCGAAGATTTTCTCGGTCGGCCACTCAACGCGGACAAGGCGTATACCGCTGCAATCAGCTGTCCTACGCCCGGCCGCTTTCAGCTGCTGCGTCCAGATCCACTAGTACTTATTGACGCGGCGCATAACCCGCAGTCGGTAGCAACGTTCCTCTCGGCTATTCGCGCTTTTGAGCCCGATGTGCATCGACGTCCTAAACTTTTGACGGCTGTCTTGGCTGATAAGGATGTTCGCGGTATCGCCAATCTTCTAGCCAAGGAGTTTCCCGCCGTGATAGTGACGCAAACGGCGTCAAAGCGCGCACTTCCGGCCGAAGAGCTCGCGGAGATATATAGAGAGCTTGGAGTGCAGGTGGAGTCCGTCTTTCCTACGGTAGGCGCCGCCGTGCGCGCTCTTAAGCATGAGTCATATGTGGCTTGTGGCACCATTACACTGGCGGGAGAAGTGACAGCGCTTGTGGGAGATTTTGCCTGAGGGACATCCAACGCGTAAGTGCAGTTCATGGATTGAAAATACGCAAAAATGTTATAATCCGCAACGTTGTAAAAAACAGTACCTAAGATTGGACATTGAAATGGGATTATTCGATTTATTTGGAGGAAGTAAAAAAGCAACCGAGCTGGATGCGGCAAGAAGTGACGAAAATAAAAAGCTCATGAGAGAAATTTTTGATAAAAAAATCGATAACGGCTCGGAGTATGCAATAGTCTATGCGTATTCAGAAGATATCGGCGGAGCTAACTTTGCTGTAATTCGCACGGTTTCTTATAAATACCGAAACTTTATACTTGGTTATAGGGAAAGCGACCTAAGCCTGGTTTTTCTTGAAGTCAGTCCTGATTTGAGTCAGGTTGGTGAAGCGCTTGCATATAAACCGCAGGATGTGAAGAGAAAGAACTTTGTAAAAATGGCAGGCTCGTATTATCTCCAATACGGAAGCTCATTTAAAAAGGAATTCTTCAATTTCTTTGTTCCGGAAACAATTGACGACATCCTTAATCTCGATTGGTACGATGAGGAAACATTTGCCTATGTTGACCAGCGAGAAGAGCACAGCAGCTGGGTTGCGTTTTGGAATAAATTTTGTAAATAAACGGTGAAGCATAATGCGTATGGCGCCAAATTATGTGGTAGCTTTTATGGCTGCTGCTTTCTTGATTTATAGCTATGTACAGATAACCGTTAAAAAGGCTGAGGTTCACAACGGATGCCTTCATGGAATAGTGGTTATAATTGCAGTTCTCCTGCTGGGAATGTCCCTTTATGGAATTGTATGTGCTATTCCTTTAGGGGAAGTGCAGCTTCAAATAGAACGCAGCTTCAGGTAAAAAGCTCACCTTATAGAGACTCCTCGTGCATCGCTTCGGGTTTATCCGAGTCATGACCGAAGTCTCCAATTTATACGCAGATTCTTTATTCTTGTGACTATCCGCTCTATTTTGGTTTACGATAGATGCGCTTGTGGTTCTCATTCCATACCCGTAGCCCGCCACAGCTTCGAATCGATTCTAAGGAGTTCCCGAGATGCAGGAAATTCTCGACCAGATCATCACCCCTGAGGTTCGTATGGTTCTCTACCTCATGGTCATCTGCGTGGTTATGCTTTACATCCTTTCCATTATCTACGTCATTCGCGACGCTCAACGCCGCGGCGCTGAGCCATGGTGGATGTGGGCGGTTATCTCGGTCGTTCCTATCGTGGGTCTTCTGGCGTATGTCATTTTGCGTCCTAGCAGCTACCTCATTGACCGTGAGGAGCAAGACTTGGACATCGCCCTTCGTGAGCATCAGCTTTCGCACTACGGCATTTGTCCCAAGTGCTCGGCTCCTATTGACCGCGACTTTATCGTGTGTCCTATCTGCAACACGCAGGTACGCAATGTGTGTCCAACCTGCCACCGTCCGCTCAATGCGGATTGGAAGGTCTGCCCGTATTGCCGTACGCGCATTCAGTAAGCGCATATGTTCTTACACGTACGACTGACAGAGACTATCGAGGCGTCTGCCCGCAGTTCTTTTACAGGCTGGGCAGGCGCCGTTATGTATGCCTGCTCAGACTTCGCGCCCTTCTCGCCAAAGCTTGTTCAAACTCTTTGATACTGCGAATATCGCGTGATATTGCGAGAAAAGTACTACCTAAGGAAGGTTTCATATGAAGGTTCTCTATAACGACGGCCACGTAGGAGAAATTACTGACGCCGCCGAAGAGTTGCATGTCATCAGGCACACGGCAGCTCACATGCTGGCTCAAGCCATCAAGCGTCTGTATCCCGAGGCAATGTTCGCTTATGGTCCTGCCACTGAGAACGGCTTTTACTACGACGTTGACCTCGGCGACGCCAAAATAAACACGGAGGATTTCCCAGCCCTTGAGGCGGAGATGAAAAAAATCGCCAAAGAAAACCTCAAGATTGAGACGTTTGAGCTGCCTCGTGACGAGGCTATCAAGCTGATGGAGGAGCGCGGCGAGAAGTACAAGGTAGAGCATATTGGCGACCTTGATCCGTCCGAGCGCATCACTTTTTATCAGCAGGGCGAATACATCGATATGTGCGTGGGACCGCACCTTCTCTACACCAAGGGCGTCAAGGCGTTCAAGCTGACGGGCGTCTCGGGCGCGTATTGGAAGGCCGACAAGAACAACAAGATGCTCACGCGCGTGAACGGTGTGGCATTTGCTACGAAAGACGAGCTTGCGCAGCATTTGAAGATGCTTGAAGAAGCCGAGAAGCGCGATCACCGTAAGATCGGCCGTGAGATGGAACTCTTTATGATGTCCGACTTCGGTCCGGGTTCGCCGTTCTGGCTTCCTAACGGCATGGCGGTTCGCAACGCGCTGACCGACTACTGGCACGAAATGATGGTTGCGTTCAACTATGAGGAAGTTCTGACGCCGCAGATTCTTTCCCGCTCTCTATGGGAAACTTCGGGCCACTGGGATCACTATAAGGAGAACATGTACACCACCTCGGTGGATGAAGAGGACTTCGCTATCAAGCCCATGAACTGCCCTGGTGCCTGCCTTATCTATAAGAATAGACCGCGCTCGTATCGCGACTTGCCCCTGAAGCTTGCCGAAGCCGGACTTGACCACCGCTACGAGATGAAGGGCGCTCTTCATGGTCTCTTTCGGGTGCGTGAGTTTACCCAAGACGACGCCCACATTTTCATTCGTCCCGATCAGATTACCGAGCAGGTTGCTGACGCGTCGCACCTGATTACCGCTTATTACGCGCAGTTTGGCTTCCCGTACCGCGTTGAGCTTTCTACGCGTCCCGATAACTCAATGGGCTCTGATGAGGATTGGGAGCGTGCCGAGCAGGGTCTCAAGGATGCGCTTGCGTCTATGGGCATCGAATATGTGCTTAACGAGGGTGACGGCGCGTTCTACGGACCTAAGATTGACTTCCACCTCACCGATTGCCTCGGACGTTCCTGGCAGTGCGGCACCATTCAGCTTGACTTCCAGCTGCCGCATAACTTCCAGCTAGAGTACGTTGACACTGACGGTACCAAGAAGCAGCCTATCATGATTCACCGCGCGGGTTTTGGTTCCTTCGACCGCTTTATCGGTATCCTGACCGAGCATTACGAGGGCAAGTTCCCGGTTTGGCTGGCTCCCTGCCAGGTCAAGGTACTTCCCGTGTCCGAGAAATCACGCGATTACGCGCACCAGGTGGCTGACGCGATTCAGGCGGCCGGTATCCGCGTCAAGGTTGACGACCGAGACGAGAAGATTGGCTACAAGATTCGCGAGGCTCGCTCCCTAGATCGCGTGCCGTATATGTTGATTATCGGCGAGAAAGAAGTTGAGGCCGGCAATATCTCCGTTCGCGACCGCACCAACGAGACCACTCCAAGTGCGCTTGATGATTTTATCACGCGCGTCAAAAAGGAGAATGACGAGCGCCTTGGCTAAGACAACGCGCGAAATTCTCTCTGAGTACGCAACGCATATGGGAACAGGCCACTGCCGGCTTGTTCCCCTTTCTGTATGGGAAGCACTTGTGTCACAGCTTTGTGCCGTTGAGGGCGAGAAGGGCGGGCAAGCCGCAAGGCCGGAGGGGCTCGCGCTCCTGAAAGACGTGCAAGCTGCAATGCCGGAGGGGCTCGCGCCTCTATGTCAATGGCGCGCTAAGCTTGTGGAACCTCTTTTTGGAAACCCCATTTGTGTGGCGGATATCAAAGGCCGCGCGCGTGAGTTAGCAGCGCTGCGCGAAAACGATGCTGCCACGCCCGCCACCACGCCCGCCACCACGCCGTTTCTTATAGCTGATGTGCGCCGATTTGGCTGCGAGCTCAGTCCGGCGTGTCGTTTAGGCGCGCGGCTTGCCGTTGACGCAGATCCGGGGTTTCCCGGCTTCGTAGTCGTGGGCATTGCCAAACACGCTCATCCACAGATTGCCGAGGTAGTTGAAACGGCGGCGGTGGATGCTGACAGCGTGCAAGCGGCTCCCGGCTCGGACGAGGCTCGAGAAGCTCGACGTACTTCTCGCCACCGCGCAAACGACGCCGCGGCAGTGATTGCGGCGTATTTGCGCGCGCATCCCAAGGTGGTTCAACTCAGGTATCCGGGGCTCAAAGACACCGAGCAATTCAAGATTTCCTCAACGCAGCTTATCGGCGGCTTTGGTCCGATTATTGATGTTCAGACTCAAGATCAGCCCGGTATCTGGCGCCGACTTGAAGCCAACGATACGGACCCTAAGCAGCAAATACTGAAGCTTGTGCTATAAAACGGAGCATTGTCGACTGGCTCCGCATATTTAAACGGAGAATTGTCGGTCAGCGGCGCATATTTATCGGCGAACGCTGTTATAATTTGTACGATGTCTGTACCTAGTCCAGGAGGGGACCAGATGACAAAGAAAGCAACAAAGATTGAGGATGTTGAGACTTTGCACACTCGTCTCGCAGAGATGCGCGAGGCACAGGCAGAGTTTGCAACATTTTCCCAGGAGCAGGTCGACAAGATTTTTTATGAGGCCGCTCTTGCCGCCGAGAAGGCGCGCATTCCTCTCGCACGCATGGCCGTTGAAGAGACCGGCATGGGTGTCATGGAGGATAAGGTTATTAAAAACCACTATGCTGCCGAGTATATCTTCAACAAGTACAAGCATATGAAAACATGCGGCGTTGTTGAGGAAGACAAAGCTGGCGGTTATAAGGTTGTCGCGGAGCCTATGGGTATTGTCGCGGCGGTTATTCCTACGACCAACCCCACGTCTACGGCAATTTTCAAATCTCTTCTCGCCCTTAAGACGCGCAACGCCATCCTGATCTCGCCGCACCCACGCGCGAAGGGCTGCACCATTGAGGCCGCCCGCATCGTGCGTGACGCTGCCGAGAAGGCAGGCTGCCCCAAGGGCATTATCGATTGGGTCCCAAGCCCCACTATTGAGCTTACGGCGGCTGTTATGGGCAACGCCGACATCATTTTGGCTACCGGTGGCCCCGGCATGGTCAACGCCGCTTATTCTTCGGGCAAGCCCGCGCTTGGCGTTGGCCCCGGCAACACCCCTGCCATTATTGATGACACTGCCGATATCAAGCTTGCCGTCAACTCAATTATTCACTCAAAGACGTTTGACAACGGTATGATTTGCGCTTCCGAGCAGTCCGTGACCGTTCTTGACGGCGTCTACGATGAGGTTAAGAAAGAGTTTGCTGCGCGCGGCTGCTACTTCCTTAAGGGCAAGGAGCTCGACGCCGTTCGCAAGACCGTCATCATCAACGGTGCGGTTAATGCCGGTATCGTGGGTAAGTCCGCTCACTTCATCGCCGAGACCGCTGGTGTTAAGGTTCCCGAGGGCACCAAGGTTCTTATCGGTGAAGTTACGTCTGTCGAGCCTTCTGAAGAGATGGCGCATGAGAAACTCTCTCCGGTTCTCGGCATGTATCGCGCTAAGAACTTTGACGACGCACTCGCTAAGGCCGCGCGTCTGGTTGCCGACGGTGGTTATGGTCACACATCTTCTCTTTACGTTGATGTTAACGAGACCGAGAAGATCCAAAAGCACTACGAGGCCATGAAGACCTGCCGTATCCTCATTAACACGCCTTCTTCTCAGGGCGGCATCGGCGATCTTTACAACTTCAAGATGACGCCATCTTTGACGCTGGGCTGTGGCACATGGGGCGGCAACTCCGTTTCCGGCAATGTTGGACCCCAGCACCTGCTGAACTACAAGTCTGTTGCAGAGAGGCGTGAAAACATGCTTTGGCTTCGTACTCCCGAGAAGGTTTACTTCAAGAAGGGCTGCATGCCCGTTGCTCTACGTGAGCTCAAGGATGTCTACGACAAGAAGCGTGCCTTCATCGTTACCGATCAGTTCCTCTACAAGTCCGGCTTCACTAAGAAGATTGAAGAATCCCTCGATGAGATGGGCATCGTTCATTCTTCGTTCTGGGATGTCGCTCCCGATCCAACGCTTCAGTGCGCTCTTGAAGGTCTTGCTCGCCTGCGCGCCTTTGAGCCCGATTGCATTATCGCCATCGGCGGTGGATCTGCCATGGATGCAGGTAAGATTATGTGGTCCATGTACGAGAACCCGGACGAGAACTTTGAGGACATGTCTGCGGACTTCATGGATATCCGCAAGCGTGTCTACAACTTCCCCAAGATGGGCAAGAAGGCGTTTTTCGTCGCTATCCCAACCTCTTCCGGTACCGGTTCCGAGGTTACGCCGTTTGCCATCATTACCGATGCCGACACCGGCGTAAAGTGGCCCGTTACCGACTACGAGCTCATGCCCAACATGGCCATCGTTGATACCGACAACATGATGACGCAGCCTAAGGGTCTGACTTCCGCTTCCGGTATTGACGTTTTGACGCACTGCCTTGAGGCCTACGTCTCCATGATGGCTTCCGACTACACCGACGGCATGGCACTGCGCGGTATGAAGCTTGTCTTTGATTACCTGCCGCGTGCCTATGAGAATCCCAATGACGTTGAGGCACGCGATCACATGGCTAACGCTTCCTGCCTTGGTGGCCTTGCCTTTGCGAATGCGTTCCTTGGCGTGAACCACTCCATGGCGCACAAGCTGGGCGCTTTCCACCACATTCCGCACGGCTGGGCAAACGCCGTCATCCTGACTCGCGTCATGCGCTACAACGCTTCCGAGCGTCCGGCCAAGATGGGCACCTTCCCGCAGTATGATCACCCGCATACACTGGCACGCTACGCTGAAGCTGGACGCTATTGCGGCGTTGAGGGCAAGGACGACCAGGAGGTCTTTGAGAAGTTCATCGCAAAGATTGAAGAGCTCAAGGCTTTCATCGGCGTTAAGGAAACCATTAAGGATTATGGCGTTGACGAGAAGTACTTCCTTGATACGCTTGATGCCATGTCCGAACAGGCCTTTAACGATCAGTGCACCGGTGCCAACCCACGCTATCCGCTGATTTCCGAGATCAAGGAGCTGTACCTGGACTCCTACTACAACCGTGAGGCAAAGAGCTACGACGTCTAGGTTGTTCCGGGTCTTCTAGGCCTTCTCGCCGCTGCGACACGGTTGCGGAGCGGCTGCTGAGTTGCTGCGCTCGCTAGGCCTTCTCGCTTTGTGTGTCGCGATCATTGAAACCGCACGTCAACGGCTGTCTGCAAGCTCGCAGGCAGCCGTTTTGCGTTTAGGTGCCGTGTCGTGTTTCGTTTGGGCAGCTGCTCAGGCAAAATTCTTCAGGACAGCTCCATTCCAGCCCCCGATTCCAAAAAAGTGCCACAGTTGTGATAAAAATACTTCACAACTCATAACATTTTTAGGGGATTTATCACAACTGATGCCTTTTTTAGGAGTTTTCATATCACAACTCATGCACTTTTTTGGAATCGAGCTCGCCGGGATGAGGCTCATGCGAGGTAAGATTCTCCGGGTTGAATCCTATGCGAAGTAAGACTCGCTGGGATGGGGCTCATGTGGAGTAGAGCTCATTTGAGCGAGCCGTTGGATGGAGCTCTCGTGGCATAAAGAGGCAATCGCATGCTATAAGGGATTTGACCAAATTAAGGCGACGAGTGCGGTACTTTTGTTTGTCACTCTTCGTGAGATGAGAGCAGGGGAGTTGCAGGTCTTTTCGTATTGCTTCGTAAAGATTGTCAAACAAGTCAACGCTTTTGAAGGTAAATCGATCAATCGCATAATCTTTTATTCCATGAGACAAAAGCTCGTTATACCGTATGCAATCGAGGTGCTGTTGTTCCAGGCTGTCATGATAATCTCCATTGTATTCAATGGCTACCGCTTTAACAGGGTGTTGTGAGTCATTGTGCAAGAGCGGATTAGACACAAGAAGATCTGGTTTTCTGACCCTAACTTTATTGTTTGTAGCGTCCAACTGTTTTAAGTAGATTTCGGGGTTCAGGAGGATGTTCTTAAGGTTATATCCGCCTTTGCGCCAGGGATATGTGAATCGCAGATATAGTTTCGATTCCATTGGCGATGCCGACATTTCGCAGGCGTACAGAAAGGCATTATGCACCTTTCTGTAGCAACGCTTACCTTTCATTGTTTCAAGAAATTCCCGCAGCTGTTCTTTTGTAATCAAGGGCTCCTTTTTGGACAGCAAGACGCCGGTGCTCCTGTATGAGTACGTGCCGAGCAATTCACAGATGAGCAGGGTTAACTCGATTTCAGATAGGATTGAACTCATCTGAAAGGGCAAGTAGAGAGGCGAGGTGCAATAAATGTCTTTGAATAGATGCAGGAAACATTTGCTGTTAAAGGATTCTCTCGACCTGTGTATATAGATTCCTTTGGGATGGTATGTTGGCGAAGAACTGCTCATAAGAATTGAAATCGGTGGGCGTAACTTGCATTCATAGGTATGAGCCACCTCAATCCAAAGCTCTTTTCTTTCTGCGTGAGAGGGAAGGCGCGAGGAGAGACTAGCACTTGAATAATGCTCGGGTATAACTGGGGAATTAGCAGATCGCAAGATTTCAAGCGCAGAATAATGAGAAATAACGAGAGACATGTATCCTCCTTACGTAAAGTTCTAAAACGTAAGGAAGATTATTCCTGATGAACCTTGCGATAATTTGACCTGTATCTGGCAGATGCTTGACAGATGTCTGACCTGTGTTTGACGAGTATCTGACCGTTGACGGTATCGTCGGAAAAAACTGCAGGATATAGATGATAAAATTTCAAGTTTGATGTGATGGCGAGAAGACCTCGCGACGCTCAGTATTAAAATTTCATTTTAGAAATCTACTTTAAAACTCCATTTTGGCGGGGTTTGTAGACACTTGCCCCGGTTACTTCACCTGCTCGTATGTGACAAATTCGAAAGCCACACCTTTGGGAGTCACGCCGCCCTTCTCGATAGCAACAACACGCCACGCCGGGTCGGTGTCCAAATCGGGAAAGTATGAGTCAGCAGGAACCTCAATGTCGTGTTTCGTTACAAAAGCGAATGTGCAGTTGGGAAGCATCGCCCGATACACAGAGGCGCCCCCGATAAGCCAGACCTTCTCGCTTGGCTCTGAGGCGACAAGAGACAGCGCCGCCGCAGGGGATGAGACGACCTCAACGCCGTCGTGCGTCCAAGACAAATCTCGGGTGATGACGATGTTGCGCCGCCCTTTCAAAGGCCCGCCGGGAAAACTCTCAAAGGTGCGCCGCCCCATGATGACCGTGCATCCACGGGTGTGCTCAACAAAGTACTTCATGTCCGCTTTATTGGGGATGAGCAAATCTCCATCGCACCCAATGCCCCAATTGTGCGTTACGGAAACAATCGCATTCATGTAATTCTCCAAGAAATTCTCTAGGAACGTGCAGCGCCGCTGAGCCGCAAGAACGTGCAGCACCGCTAAGCCGCAAGAACGTGCAGCGCCGCTAAACAGCAATCGGAATGTTTTTGACCTGCGGCCCGTGCTGATAATCCTCGACAATAAGATCATCAGTGGTGAAGTCGTAGAAACTGGTAACGTTAGGGTTCAGGCTGACCTTTGGCGCGTCAAAGGTCGGGCGAGAAATCAATTCTTTAACGATATCAACGTGGCGGTCGTAGATATGAGCGTCGGAAATCATATGCACCAGCTCGCCGGCCTGCATCCCGCTGACTTGCGCCACCATCATGAGCAAGATAGCGTACTGACAGACGTTCCAGTTGTTGGCAGCGAGAATATCCTGGCTGCGCTGTACCAGCAGCAGGTTTAGCGTAGGCTTTTCGGCGCCCGATTCCTGCGTGACATTGTAGATGGCGTTGAACGCGCACGGATAGAGATTCATCTCAGAAAGATCCGCGAACGTGTACAGGTTGGTCATGATGCGTCGGCTGAACGGATTTTCGCGGAGATCGCGCAACACCCGATCCATCTGGTCAAAATCGCCATCAGCATAGTGAGATATCTGACCCACCTGATAACCGTATGCTTTGCCAATAGAGCCTGTCTCGTCCGCCCACGCGTCCCAAATGTGAGAGTTCAGGTCATGAACATTGTTGGATTTCTTCTGGTAGATCCAGAGAATTTCGTCCATAGCACTCTTGAGGGCGGTACGCCTGAGCGTCAAAGCGGGAAACTCTTCACGCAGGTCATAGCGGTTGCAGACGCCAAATTTCTTAATCGTATACGCCGGAGTCCCGTCCTCCCAATGCGGGCGAACCTTCTCTCCTTCAGTGGTGGTGCCGTGCTCAATGATATCCGAGCACATTGTGATAAAAATGTCGTCAGCTTTGCTCATACACTACCCTTTCGTTTCTCGCGTGTGGCGAGAAGAACCTTAACCAGAAAATCTCAACCGGAGAATCTCAATCGAAGAATTTCAACCGAAAAACCTCAAAGTACCATCTTCCATAGTACTCGATTACAGATGCTGACTCTCAAAAATGTCATCCCAAAGGGTGCCGAGTGTCATGACGAGATCCCTGTCGGCCGGAAGCCATGCGACATCGAGAAGCTCGCTTGGAGAAAGCCAGCGAAGCTCTGAGTGGATGAGCTTGCGCGGCTCTTCGCCAGGCGCCAGGGTGCAAATGAAAACTTCCATGCAAAGATGAAACTCGGGATAGTTATAGTCGACCGTGTCATAAGGAAGAATAAGCTGCAGCTCAGCGCCAAGTTCTTCACGAATCTCACGACGCAGAGCAGTTTCAGGTGACTCGCCGGCCTCAATCTTTCCGCCGGCAAACTCCCAAAGACCGCCTTGATCCTGGTCTTCAGAGCGGCATGCGGCCAGAATGGTATTGTCGCGGTAGATGATGGCGGCGACAACGTGTTTGGCAGGTTTGGCGGATGTGGCAGAAGCGGTTGGTTTAGTAGGTTTGGCGGATGTGCCAGACGTGGTAGGTTTGGCGGATGTGGTGGATGTAACGGGTTTGGCGTGTTTAGCAGATGTGGCGGGCCTGCCGGACGCGTTGTTCTTCTCGGTCATTATTTGTCCTCCAGACGAACTATCGCATATGCTTTGCCGGCTGTGTCGTCAAGGGAAACGCTGATACCTGCTTCATCACGGAAAATGCGAGGCGTGATGCTGTCATCAAGGTGAGCCTGGCGGCGGTACTGCACGATGATGCGATGCAGCCCACAGTAAGTCTGGCCGGTCTCGCCTAAAGCGTCGAGCGCCATCATGACGTACTGGGCATTATTGACATGCCGGTTGGTGTCGAGATGTTGCTGCGTGACGAGTATGTGCGGGGCGCTCTGCGCCGAGCCCTTCAGAGAAATACGCTTGGGCATCGGTGGCATTGCAAGGCGGGGCGTTCCGTCCAGGTAGGCCTGTTCGCTTTGGGGAATGCGGGTAACTTTGCCGGCGACGGTATCAATCATGTACCACGTGGACTCAGCGCGCAACACAGGAGCGCCCGTATGGTCGCGTATAACAAAGCAGCGTGATGCCGAAAGTCCGCTCAGATCGTACGCCCATGTGCCAACGGTGATTTTCTCGCCAAAGCGGGGAAGTCGGGTTATTTCTATCTGCCACGCGGCGAGAACCCACGCCAGGCCTTCGTGAGCCAACACATCAAAGCCGCGGTCGATGCTTTCGGAGTGAAATGACGAGCAGTCCTGAAGGTAGTTCATAGCGCTGACAAGCGACAACGTGCCCGTTTCGTTACACTCACTGTAGCGGACACGGCTTTCAAGGGTATACATGGAACTCCAATGCGAATTGTTACATGCGAGAGCGAATATGCGTGCGAATCTCTTGGGCGAGAAGAGCCGTTCGCGCGGAGCCGGCGGGCGTGAGGTAGATCAGGCTCGCCGCGGTATCGATAAAGTAGGCAAGTCCGACAATGCCTGCCAGAATGTTTAGCGTATCAATCGGAACCAGCGAGAACAAGGACAGCAGTCCCGGCGCGATAAAAAAGACTGTCACCACGGAAAACGCTCCAAACACAAGCGAGGCCTGTGGGCAGACGCGACCTTTGATGTTATAGCGAAACATCGAGTAGTCCCACCACGTACGATGAAAGCGCCGCTCCAGGATAAGGCCTGTGGAATACTCCAGAATGGTCGCCATGAGGCCACCTAGAACAAAGACGAGCACGGGATTGTCGAGACTTCCAAGCGTGATCCAGACGGACACCGCGCCGACGCCGTAGATAGGACAGCTAGGGCCAAAGAGGAAGCCGCGGCGCGAAAAGCCGTGCTCGACCAAGGAGCAATAAGCGGTTTCGTATATCCAGCCTCCCACCGAAATGATGGCAAACATGAGGATAACCTGGGGGATCATCTGCCTTAAGATGCCCCACCCAAGATCAACGGCGAGAAGACCCGAAAAAGCAGCGATAATCGACTCCATTAGCGACCACCTTTTGCGTAGGGGTTGCCAAACATCGTTTCGGCTGACGAACACAGTTTGTCACAGGCCGAGACAATCCACGCTTCTTTGCTGCGTGGCGGAATGGGAACCAGCGGAAACATGTGATGCAGGATAATGTCTTGTTCAAGAGGAGACAGATCGGGAAAATCCGCTCGGGCGTTATTGAGCGCGTGGCGGGGATGGGTGAATCCATGCCATTTGTCGGGAGCGGCCTTGCAATCATGCCAGTCGTAGAGGTAGTAGTCGTGAAGCAGAGCTCCGCGCACCAGCTCGCCCTCGCTGACCTGTATTCCGCTTGAAAGCGCTGTAAACAGGCTGGTATACGCGACGGCAATGACGTGGTCGAGCGTGGTGGTGGTGCCGTGCTGCACAAAAGCCGCCAGCTGATACAGGCGTCCCGACTGCAGGGTCGGGCGTGCAAGCTCATCGAACTTCTCGCGTATTTCGGCAATCTCTACCAAGACATCCCTTTGCCATGTGCTGTTCTGACGCATAAAAGAGTAGCGAGAAAAGAGGCGCTGCGTCAACGTTTTTTGCCGTTATATGACAATATTGTAAGAATCGCTGTCCTTGTAAAAACTATGCTACGCGTAAGAATCGCGCCGCGGCGTCACGGCCGCTGTGTGGTGACACGGCGCTACAGCGCTACAGCGGTACGCTTGCCGTGCGATAACACGGTGCCACGTTGAGAGGAGCTCAGCGCCTGAGTTTATTGCTGCGCGTACGGACTCATGGAGTCAACAATGACTGTACACGCCTTTGGCAGCACCCGTGCGTCAAGTGCGCGAGCCTCGTCGGGAAAGACCTCTCCGTCGACTTCAACGGGAATTGGCGAGGATATCTCAATGTGGATTTCTCGCCCGTGAAAGCCCTCGATATGGGGACGCCCCAGCGTTTTTCCGCTGCGATCAAAAATGCCGGTAAAGAGAGGCTTCACCAACTCAGCTGTCATCTTGGTTTCAAGAACGATGACGCTGAGGAGTCCGTCGTCCATACGAACTCCCGGAAGAAGCTCAATATCCGCCTGGAACTTGGCGCTGTTTGCTATCAGGCAGGCGATTCCTTGGCGCTCATACGTGATGCCGTCAACGGTGATTGTGAATGTCTGAACATCTGGAGTGAGATTGGAAAGGGCAGCGGTGAAGTAGGCTGCCTCTCCGAAGATCTTTTTGTGCGGGATAGCAGTACGCATAAGCTGGGCGTCAAGGCCGCTGCCCGCCATGAGGGCGATGCCGTGCGTGTGAGCGACGCCGGTCTCGGAGATCCATGAAATTTCGCCAAGGTCAAGCTTCGTTGTGTGTCCACGCCTGACCGCAAGCGCGAGAGCGGCTGGCTCGTGAGCGTTGCCGATGCTTGCGCAAATCAGGTTTGCCGTGCCGGAAGGAAAGACGCATACGGGAACGCTGCTTCCGCGAAGCGCATACATCAGATGGGCAACTGTTCCATCGCCGCCTGAAATGATGATACGATCAAATGATTCCGCATCAAAGACGGCTTGCTGAGGTATCCAGGAATCATCCATGATGCGCATAACGCATTCATCGCCACCCTCAAGCAGCGCTCGCTCGAACTCATATACGGCGTCGGAGCCGAATCCGGATTGTGGATTATGGATGATAAGGGAACGCATAAGACTCCTTAGGGCTGACACGTATATTGGGTATCATTAAAAGCGGCATGTCCGGCACGTCTGTCATGTCTATCGTGTCCGGCATGTCTGTCGTGTTTGTCATGTCTGCTATATCTGATGGTAGCGTAACTGTCGTCGAATGGGATGCTTTGTATATATCTACGCAAGAAGAACTTGCTTCGTTTTGTGCCCGAGCCGCGCATGCGCGTGTGCTCGCTGTTGACACGGAGTTTCTCCGCGAGAAAACCTATTATCCGCAGCTGTGCCTTGTACAGGTTTCAACTGGAGAGGAGATTGCGGCGATAGACCCTCTACGCATCAACAATCTCTCTCCGCTCAAGGCACTTCTCGAAGATGAAGCCATCATAAAGGTTATCCATGCCTGTTCACAGGATCTTGAGGTGCTCCTTGAGGGTATGAATTGCGCCTGCGCGCCGGTTTTTGACACGCAGCTCGCAGCGGCGTTTTTAGGCATGCGCCAACAGGCGAGTTACGCCTCTGTGGTTGAGCGTTATACCGGTGTTCACCTGGCTAAGGCGGAATCTCTGACGGATTGGTCGCGGCGGCCCCTCGATCCCGAACAGCTCACCTATGCCGAGGATGACGTTCGGTATCTGCCGGATATCTACCGTCAAATGTACGACCGTCTCGTTAAGACGGACCGCCTGGGATGGCTTATGCCCGAGATGAACGACTACACCGTCATTGAGCACTTCAGGCGCGACCCGCGCGAGGCCTATCTGCATCTCAAACGGTCAAGTTCGTTGACCAGAAGACAGATGGCTATAGCAAGGGAGGTATGTGCGTGGCGAGAAGCCCTTGCCGCCCGGCGCAACGTCCCGCGCAAATGGATCCTCTCCGATGAGGTGTTGGTGGAACTGTGCCGCCGCGTGCCGGGTACGCCCGAGAAGCTCCATAAGATCCGTGGGACGGAATCTCTCTCGCAAGAGTCTGTGAGTAAGCTTTTGCATGCTATCAGAAGGGGAAAAGAGCTTCCTGCAGAGCTCTGTCCGGCCATTGAGCACCACACCCGTCCCGCCATGGGAGCTGAGGGTGTTATCGACCTCATGTACGCGCTGGTCAAGATTGTGGCCGAAAAAGAGGGGATAGCCCCTCAGCTGATTGCCAATAAGGGAGATCTGGCGGATCTCTTGGCGCAAAAAGAGGACGCGAAGCTTGCGGGCGGCTGGCGGTTTGAAGTGGTTGGCAAAGAGCTTCTCGGTCTGCTTGCAGGTGAAGTGGGCCTTACCGTCAAAAATGGTCGCGTGGAGCTTCTCTAAGGGAGATACGCTCGCAGACGGTGCTCCCGGGGAGATACACCCATAGGAGGCTCTCTGAGGAGGCGCGCTCGCAGACGGCGTCCCGGGGACGCACTCGCGAGCGGTAATCTGATTGTTGTCCGGTACAAAGGGTACACTTCTTTCAATCGAATGATTGGAGAGTGATGTATTACTACGGTGGTTCGGACATGTTTTATTGGGTGCTTGTGCTGGGGTCTTTGGCGCTTGGCGGCTTAGCTCAGCTGTACATCCACAGCATGTATAAGAAATGGTCGCGAGTTTCCTCTGGCATACAGGGCACGGGCGCCGATGTGGCGCGGCGTATGCTTGACGACGAGGGCGCAAAAAACGTTGGCATTGAGCGCATCGAGGGCAATCTTACGGACAATTATGACCCGCGCAGCAACGTCTTGCATCTCTCCGATGCAAACTTTGAAGAAAGCTCGGTAGCGTCTATCGCGGTTGCCTGTCACGAGGCCGGACACGCGGTGCAGACGGCGCGCGGCTTTTGGCCTGCCCGCTTGCGCTCTGCGCTGGTTCCTGTAGTCAACCTCGCCTCGGCAGCGTGGATCTACGTTTTTATCGCCGGCGTATGGTTTAGGATTGCCGGCGCGACGCAGATAGCTATTTTGCTGTATGCCGCAACTGTGCTCTTCCAAATTGTGACGCTGCCGGTTGAGATTGACGCGTCAAGGCGCGGTCTTGCCTATTTGGGCGCCCATGTTCCTTCGACGTTCAATAAGAATGGCGCTCGACAAGTGCTGGTAGCTGCCGCTCTGACCTATGTGGCTGCTGCGCTCGTGTCCGCAATTCAGCTGCTCTATCTGATTTCAAATAGCCGTAGCAGGGATTAATATGACTTGGACTGTACCGGACGCCTCCGTTAAGGAAAGAAAAGAGCCTGAGCCGCTTTCCGTTTCCGAAGCTATTATCGTCATCAAAGAAAGTATCGCTACCATTCCGCTGTTGACGGTAGTGGGAGAGGTAAGCGGCTTCAGGGGTCCAAACGCTCGCAGCGGCCACTGTTACTTTGACCTTAAAGACGCAAGCGCCAGCATGGCGGCTATCGTATGGAAGGGCATCTATCTTGCCAGCGGCGTTAAGCTTCGCGATGGCATGAAAGTGCAGGTTACTGGTCGCTATGACGTCTACAAGGGCTCCGGCAAGCTTTCCTTTGTAGCAACGTCTCTTACCGTTGCTGGTGAGGGAGATTTGCGGCAAAAAGTCGCCGAGCTTGCAAAGAAGCTTGAGCGAGAAGGACTGATGGATGAGGACCACAAGCGTTCTATCCCTCGCTTTTGTACACGCATTGGCGTGGTGACATCTCTTTCCGGCAGCGTTATAGAGGATGTTAAACGTACGCTTGCGCGGCGCAATCCTCTCGTTGAGATTGAGGTGACGGGCACCGCCGTACAAGGCGAGCATGCACCCGCAACCATTGTTCGCGCTCTTGGTGTTGCGGCATCCACAAACCCTGACGCCATACTGCTTGTTCGAGGCGGCGGATCGTTTGAAGATCTCATGTGCTTTAACGATGAGTCAGTCGCCCGCGCAGTCGCCGCGTCGCCGGTACCCGTCATTAGCGGCATCGGCCATGAGCCCGATGTCACTATTGTGGATATAGTGTCAGACCGGCGTACGTCAACGCCAACGGCCGCGGCTGAGTCGGTGGCGCCGTCCATCAGTGAGCTTCAGATGGCCTTCAACGATCGCGTATCCCGGCTTGCGGGAGCTATGGAGGCGATTCTTTCTGAATATGCCCAGGTGACAGATGGTGCTTCTCGCCGCGCGGACCTTGCTGTACAAAACAACCTTCGGCAGTGGCGGATTCGTTTTGAGGCTTTGGCTGAGCGGAAGTGTCTTTCCGATCCGATGTATCTGTTTGTTTCGCGTCGGACCGATCTGCTTCAGACGGAGCAGCGACTGCATGACGCGCTTCCGCTGGCGTTGGAAAGAAAGAAACAGACGCTGGGGCATGCATCCGAGCGCCTGCAGACAGCAGGTACAAAGCTGCTTGTTCCGTATGAAGGGCAGCTTGGCGTTATGGCGGGCAAGCTCGAGGCGCTTTCGCCTCTGAAAGTCTTGGGACGCGGCTACGCGCTTGCCGTTGATAGCTGCGGACATGTTCTCAAGCGGTCGCGTGACGTTCAGGCGGGCCAAACCATAGAGGTGCGCCTTGCCGAAGGCTCGCTTGCGGCGCGTGTGACAGAAGTTGCAGAATAAGGTAAAAAGGCGCGAGCATTGCGCCGAGAGGAGACAGATATGACAGAGAAAAAACAAGACGAACTTACGTTCAAGGATGCTTCCATTGAGCTGGAGCAGATTGTTCGTCAGCTGGAAGGAACCGATCTTGAACTTGAGGAATCGCTCGCGTTGTATACGCGTGGCGTTGAGCTGGTAAAGGATTTGCGCAATCGCCTGGATACCGCGGAGCAAAAGGTTAAGGTTCTTCTGGACGCTTCTGAGGCTGGCTCTGCAATCTCCGATACTACAGCCGCACCTTCTACGGCCTATGTTGACGAATAAGCCTTCTACGGCCTATGTTGTGACGAATACATGGTATTAAGCGCGTTTGAAGGCAGAGGAGAGCCGAATGTCTGATTGCATCTTTTGTAAGCTTGCCAACGGCGAGATTCCGACCGAGTTTCTCTATGAAGATGAACATGTCGTAGCGTTTCGAGACGCCAGTCCGCTTGCACCTGTGCATGTGTTAGTTGTTCCTAAAGCGCATCATCGGGATATCCTTGATAATGTTCCTGCTCAGACGCTTGCTTCTGTGGCCGAAGCAATCAAGACGGTAGTTGATACAACCGGTATTCGCGATTCCGGTTTTCGCGTCATCACCAATACGGGTAAAGAGGGCGGTCAATCCGTCATGCACCTGCATTTCCACATTCTGGGAGGCCGGCCTCTTAACGCGACCTTTGGAGAAGAAGAGCTCTAGGGCGCAGAAGGACGTCTAAGGCGTGGGGGAGAATCTGGGGTGTTTTTCGCTTCGCAGGTTTCGGATTGCTCGATGGTTGCGTCTAAACTAAAAAAGTTAAACGACCGCAAAGCGTTAGGGGAGTATGATGTCTTGCGGTGAGTAAGTTGCGGGGGCGCGCTTTGCCCTTTGAGAAAAGGAGAGACATGAACGTACTGGTCATCAATGCCGGCAGCTCGTCGCTCAAGTATCAGCTCTTGAACGTCGACACGCGCGAAGTGTATGCAAAGGGAAACTGCGAGCGTATCGGTATCGACGGCTCATTCGTGGGTCATGAAGAAATGGGCGGCGAGAAGCAAAAGCTTGAAGTGGCGCTTCCTGACCACAAGACGGCTGTCAAGTACGTTTTTGACATCCTGAAAACTATTGACCAGCCCATTGACGGCATCGGTCACCGCGTTGTTCAGGGCGGCTGGTATTTTCCCAAGTCCGCTGTCATTACCGATGAAACGCTCGGGTGGGTTCGCGAGGTGGCGCCTTTGGCTCCGCTTCACAACTATGCTGAGGCTGACGTTATTGAGATTTGCCGCGAGATGTTCCCTGAGGTGGGAAACGTTGTCGTCTGCGATACATCGTTTCACTACAACATGCCCGAAAAAGCCTACACCTACGCGCTGCCGCGTGATGTGGTTGAGAAACTCCACATCCGTAAGTACGGCGCGCACGGTACTTCTCACCGCTATATCTGGCGTGCGGTAGATCAGTTTACCGGTGGTCAGACGCATAAGCTGGTCAGCTGCCATCTTGGATCTGGCGCCTCGCTTTCCGCTATTGAGGATGGCAAGGATAAAGACACCACTATGGGGCTTACGCCTCTTGACGGCCTTATTATGGGCACGCGCTGTGGTACGCTTGATCCTGCGACAGTCTTCTATCTTTCGCGCGTCGGCGGCTATTCCATTGACGAGATCGATACGATGATGAACAAGCAGTCCGGCCTTCTGGCGCTTTCCGGTCACTCGGATTCGCGCGATATTGAGGACGGAGCGCATGCGGGCGATAAGAACTGTCAGCTGGCATTGGACATGTTCTACTATCGCACTTCTCAGCTCATTATGGAAATGGCTCAGTCCATGCACGGCTTTGACACCATGGCGTTTTCCGCAGGCATTGGCGAGAACTCTTCTGAGATGCGCCTGGGTATCGCCCGAGAGCTCGCATGGATGGGCGTTAAGATTGACGAGGAGAAGAATAAGGTTCGCTCTGACGAGGTCCGCGACATCTCAGCTCCTGACTCCAAGATTCGCGTTCTTGTGGCGCCGACCAATGAGGAGTATATGATTGCTCTGGACGTGCGGGAACTTTTGGGGAAGTAGCTCCTCTTTTTGGGGAAGTAGCGCTCTCTTTAGGAAAGTAGTATCTCTCAGTAGCGCCTCTTATACACACGAGAACGTCTGTAGACACAGCGTGTACACGAATACTCGGCAAGCCTTAGTGCATGCCGAGTATTTTTTCGAGTGCCGTTTGCGCGGCGGCGGTTGCTATCGCTTATGCGAACACCTTCAACAAGTCCAAGGCTTAAAAGGCCTTAAGCCTCAAAAGTCTAAAGCCTACTTGATTTTGAAACGGAGCAATAATGGATACTCTTGATGCACGCGGGCTGTCGTGCCCGGAACCGGTTGTTATGATAAGCCAGGCTATGGCCAGTAAAGCTGACAGTTATCGTATGATTGTCGACGCGGTAGCCGCTCGCGAGAATGTAACCCGCTATGCACAAAGCCAGGACTATACGGTCAACGTTACTGAAGATAACGGTGAATGGACGCTGGATATTACCAAATAAAACCCGGTGTTTAGTTTGTATAGCCAGCATTTACATGTTTTGAAAGGGAAGGCATGACCTATCTCGTAACATTTTTTTCGCATTTTGGAGCTATGAGTTTTCGAAGGCTTTGTCGCGAGAAGAACGTCGAGGTGGAACTCATGCCTGTCCCTCGTTTTCTTTCGAGCAGCTGTGGCACGTGTGCGCGCTTTTCCGATCTCAAGGGCCTTCGTATAGACGAATGGCCTGAAGAGGTCGAACGCGTAGTGCAGCTGACAGATGAGACGACCGGTTCGTTTGTTGAGCTGTATAAGGCGCACGGTTTGTAGGGCAAGGCGTGCAATCTGACTGACAGTGCCAGATTGAATGAGCACCAGCTAGCAGCGCCAGATCGAACGAATGCCAGCTAGAACAGCCGGATGGTAAAAGCGCGAGTAAACGTTTCGCCTGGCTCTAAGAGCGTCATGCCTCGTTTGTGTTCAAAGACATCGTCTTCATCGAGCGCTGTGGCAACGCCTGTCCAGGGCTCGATGGCTACGAAGGGACATCCCTGACCTGCGCTCCAAACGCCCAGATACTCAAAGCCCTCAAAAGTAAGTTCGACTCCATGTTCGCCGTGGGAGGCCCCGCAAGGAAGCAGCGCCACGCGATGGTCGGGCACGTCTTCCAGCGTGACGGTCAGCTCGCGCTCAAAGAGCTTCCAGGAAAGCGGCAGCGAGTCAGCGTTGCGTATCAGATGCTGCAAGCGGTCAAAATCGCAGAGACCTTCCGGCGTAATGGACGGTCCCACTGAAGTCCAAGGACGCGTAAAGGCAAGCTCGTAATCAGGGAGTTCGGAGTTATCGTTTCCGGGAACAGGAACGTTAAAAGCAGGATGTCCGCCGAGGGCGAACGGCAAAGTGACAGAGCCGGTGTTACGCACCAGATAGCGCTGCGTGAGCACGCCATTCTCAATCGCAAACGTCATAGTAAGCGAAAAGTGATAGGGAAAGGCAGACCTTGTTTCTGCGGAATCAGTGAGCTCAAATGTAACGCACTCTGCGGTCTTCTCTACGATGCTGTGCTCGTACAAGCGAGCGATACCGTGTCGAGACAGCCGTACGGGACCAGATGCGGACTCAGCGCGCCCATCGCGCAATACGCCAACGATAGGGAAGAGAATGGGAGCGCGCCTAGGCCACCATGCAGGGTCTCCCTGCCAGAGATATTCCGCGTCATTCAGGCTGACGCTCATGAGCTGCGCTCCCAAAGAATCAATGGAAGCGCTCAGCACATCGTCAGAGATGGTGACAAGCTCACTCACTGCGCGCTCTTTTCGGCAGAAACAGCCATTTGCGCCTGGACGGCCGTAATGGCGACAACGCCTACAATGTCGTCGGCCGAGCAGCCGCGCGAAAGGTCGTTGACCGGGCGAGCGATGCCCTGGAGCAAAGGACCATAGGCCTCGGCGCCGCTGAAGCGCTGGACAAGCTTGTAGCCAATGTTTCCCGCCTCAAGCGTTGGGAAAACCAGAATGTTTGCGTGGCCGGCAACCATGGAATAAGGAGCTTTGAGCCGCGCCACTTCGGGAACGATTGCCGCGTCAAGCTGAAGGTCGCCGTCAAGTGCGAGATCAGGGTCTTTTTCATTGGCGAGCTTTGTTGCCTCCTGGACTTTCTCGGCAGTTTCGCCGCCGGCAGAGCCCATGGTGGAGTAGGAGAGCATAGCCACACGCGGGTCTTGACTCATGAACGCGCGCCAAGACTGCGCGGATGCTAGGGCAATTTCGGAAAGCTCATCGGCGTTAGGGTTAATGTTGAGGCCGCAGTCGGCAAAGAGGAGCGTGCCGTCTTCGCCAAACTGGGGCTTATCGGTGCTCATGATAAAGAAGGCGGAAACAAGCTTGGTGCCCGGAGCGGTCTTGATAATCTGAAGCGCCGGTCGGAGGGTGTCTGCGGTAGAGTGGCACGCGCCGGATACAAGTCCATCAGCGTCTCCCATCTTCACCATCATGGTGGCAAAATAGGTGTTGTTGTTCATGGTCTCGCGAGCCTGCTCAATGGTGACGCCTTTGCGGGCGCGGAGCTCAGCGAACTTTTGCGCATAGGCTTCATGGCGCTCATCGGTAGCGGGGCAAATGACGGTTGCGCCGGGAACATCAATCTCATCAGGGTTGCCAAGAATCACGAGGTTTGCCAGATCTTCGGCAATGATGGTTTTGGCCGCCGCAATGGTGCGGGGGTCTTCGCCTTCAGGAAGCACGATAGTCTTTTTGTCTGCCTTAGCTGCCGTTTTCATCTGTTCAAGAAACTTGCCCATGAAAAGAACTCCTATCAAAAAGGTAATTAACGCCATACAAACCTCATTATAGGAGTGCGTGATAAAATTGAGAGCGAGAAATACTGTCAACGGGAGGCGCTTCTCGCTAAAAGAATCGCTTCGTGGAGGTTTACATGGCTATTACGCACGGTCTTCCTGCCGGTTTCAATTCCGATGCCTACGACGTTATGGTGGTCGGCGCCGGATACGCCGGCTCTGTTGTGGCGCGACGCATGGCTGAGACTTGCAATTCCAAAGTCGCGATTATTGAGCGCCGCGGGCATATCGCCGGAAACGCGTACGACCGGATTGACGAGGCGGGCGTTTTGATCCACGAATACGGTCCGCACATTTACCACACGGTCAATGACCGCGTGCACGAGTTTCTCTCGCGCTTCACTGAGTGGACCGGCTACCAGCACAAAGTTCGTGCGAATATCCATGGTCAGCTTATGCCGGTGCCGTTCAACCACACCTCGCTCAAGCTTGCCTTTGGCGAAGAGCGTGGCGAGAAGCTCTACCAAAAGCTCGTATCCACCTTTGGCGAGAACGTCAAGGTGCCCATCATGGAATTGCGTGAGCAGAATGACTCCGAGCTGGAAGAGATTGCTGACTACGTGTATGAGAACGTCTTTCTGCATTACACCATGAAGCAGTGGGGGAAGACACCCGACCAGATAGACAAGTCCATTACCGGCCGCGTCCCTGTTTTTGTCGGCGATGATGACCGCTATTTTCCTACAGCGACGCATCAGGGCATGCCGGCCGAAGGGTATACCAAGCTCTTTGAGAATATGCTGGACCACGACCTGATTGACGTCTTTCTCGATGTTGACGTGCGCGACATTATGGACGTCAGTGAATCAAGCGTGGTCGTTTGTGGAAAGCCGTATGTCGGAGAGGTCGTCTACACCGGCCCGCTCGATGAGCTCTTTGGGCTTGACCTTGGCGCGCTGCCGTACCGCACGCTTGACATGCAGTTTGAGACGCTCGACCAAGATCAGTTCCAGCCCGTTGGCACGGTGAACTATACCGTGAGCGAGGACTTCACCCGCATTACCGAATTCAAGAACATGACGGGCCAGGTTGTTCCCGGCAAGACTACCATCATGCGCGAGTACCCGCAGGCCTATGTGCCCGAGAGCGGTCAGACGCCCTACTATGCCATCCTTGAGCCCGAAAACCAGGAGCTGTATTGCAAGTACCGCGACCGTGTTGCGGGCGTGTTGAACTTCCACCCGGCGGGACGTTTGGCAGAGTATCGCTATTACGACATGGATGGTGTTGTCGCTTCTGCCCTTGAGCTTTCCGATGAACTCATTGCTAATCAATCATAGATTTGCCAATGTAGTGGGTGTGGTCTTTTTGGGCCACACTCACTACTTACCGGTTAGCAATGTGTGTAGCGATAAAATCTGTCCTAAAGGAGCGTTCTTTTCATGAAAAAGACCATTACGTTTGGTATACCGTGTTACAACTCCGCCGAGTACATGGACCACTGCATCGAGTCAATCCTTGAGGGGTCGGAATATGCCGATGACGTTCAGATTGTTATCGTTGACGATGGCTCGATGAAGGACAATACGCCCGCCAAGGCCGATGAGTGGGCGGTGCGTTACCCGAATATCATCAAGGCGGTTCATCAGGAGAACGGTGGCCATGGTATTGCCGTTATGAAGGCGGTCGCCTACGCTGATGGAGTCTATTTCAAAAACATCGACTCTGACGATTGGGTGGACGGTGAGGCTCTCAAGGTCTTTTTGAACAAGCTCCGCGAATTTGTCGACGCTCCATCGCGTTCGGGCGAGAAGCCCGTTGACCTGGTGCTTTCTAATTACGTGTACGAGCACGTTGAGGACAACACGCAAAATTTTGTGGATTATCGCGATGCCGTTCCAACCGGCCGTGTTATCGGCTGGGATGACATAGGACACTTCAAACTATCGCAGTATCTGTTGATGCATGCTCTGACATATCGCGTTGACGTGCTGCGGTCGGCCGGCATTGAGATGCCGCCACATACTTTCTACGTTGACAATGTGTACGCGTACGTGCCCTTTCCCAAGGTCGAGACCATCTACTATGTGGATGTTGACCTGTATCGCTATTTTATCGGCCGAGATGATCAGTCGGTCAATGAGAAAGTTCTGACCGGTCGCGTGGATCATTACTGGCGCGTATCTCGGGTGATGATGCACGCCTATCACATCTACGACGACGTGAAGTCGCCCCGTTTGCGCACGTATATGATGAGCTATTTCACCATTATCATGGCTATCTGCTCCGTATTTTCAAAGATGTCCGATCGCGACGACGCCATGGATCAGCTTGAGAAGCTGTGGGACGAATTGCGCGCGTATGATGGGCGGATGTATCGCCACGCCCGCCATGGACTCGTGGGGACAGCGTGTAATCTGCCGGGGCGTATCGGCCGTTTTGTGACGCTCGGTGGCTATCACATTGCGCAGAAGGTCGTGAAGTTTAATTAAGCCTTTAAGCTGAGCCTTCGAGTGCATGTTCGAGATAGTCGTGGTTGCCGGTAAACTTCACTAGTTCGCGGGCGAGAAGTGCTACGGGAAGGCCGACGACGTTTTCGTAGTCTCCGCTGATGGCCTGCACTAAAAAGCGTCCGCGTCCTTGGATACCATAGGCGCCTGCCTTATCTGACGATTCTCCGGACGCTACGTACGCCGTAATCTCATCTTCTGAAAGCTCATAGAAGGTTACCTTAGTAGTCTGCACAAACGCGACGGCGATGACAGACGGCGAGCCGTCAGGTGAGGGCGACGCAAAGGCTTTAAAGCGCCGCAGGGCTACACCGGTGGAAACAAAGTGCGTCTTGCCGGAAAGCATCCGCAGCATACGCTTTGCGTCTTCGGCGTCATGCGGCTTGCCAAAAACCGTTTCGTTTTCGGTCCATACGATAGTGTCAGCAGCAATGACAATCTCGTTGTTCTTCTCGGCAGCGTGAGAATTGTTCATCAGGTGTCGGCAGACTGCCACGGCCTTTTCCTGCGCAAGACGCTTGACCAGGGCGAGGGGAGCTTCGCCGGATTTGCGAGATTCGTCAATATCGGCAGGCATGACCTGGGGCGTGATGCCCAGCGATTCGATGAGTTCAAGGCGTCGGGGAGACTGCGATGCGAGAATCATGGCATTCCTTTGATATTTTGGCATTTAAGACAATAAAAGAGAGCCGCCGAAGCGACTCTCACATAGTAACCGATTATCAGCTCTAGCTAGTTAGTCAAGCTCAATAGCGGTAACGGGGCAGCCGTCGCAAGCCTCCTGCGCGGCGTCTTCTGCAGCTTCGGGAACCTCTTCCTCGATAGCGTGTGCCAGGCCGTCATCGCCGATAGCAAAGACCTCCGGGCAGGTGCCCTCGCAAAGACCGCAACCGATGCAATCTTCAGATACTGTTGCCTTCATGGTACTATCCTCTCACTGATTCCCAAGCCCCTTACTCGGGAAATTGCTGACTCAAGTGTAACGTACATTGTCGCAAGGCAAATTACACTTGTACATAAAGTTTTTACACGTTTTTCTCGTCCAGCGCAATGCCTTTCATATGCGTGTTTACCTGCGTATAAGTTTGCTTAGGCTAACCTTTTGGCATGGGACTAGGTGCGGCTTTGGTACGGCTCCTGCTGCGGCATCAGGTGTGGACCCGAGTACGGCTTCAAGCGCAGCTCCCGCCGTGGCTTTTGGTGCATCTTCGACCAGATTCCAAAAAAGTGCCACAGTTGTGATAAAAATACTTCACA
Organism: Atopobium sp. oral taxon 199 str. F0494; assembly: GCF_000411555.1. Taxonomy (GTDB): domain Bacteria; phylum Actinomycetota; class Coriobacteriia; order Coriobacteriales; family Atopobiaceae; genus Lancefieldella. The sequence goes on from NZ_KE150486.1 coordinate 317,947, forward strand.
ACTCATGGCATTTTTAGGGGATTTATCACAACTGATGCCTTTTTTAGGAGTTTTCATATCACAACTCACGCACTTTTTTGGAATCGCACCGAAAGCGCTCTCGCGGAAAGAAAAAGAGACAGGAAGAGGCGAGCCGGGAAGACGCAAGGCGAGGTGAGGGGATTATCGCTTCAGGCTCTTGAGGTAAAGCTTCTGCTCTTTGGTGATGCGGTAGCTTTCGCGAGCCTTTTGGATTGTTTTATTGTGCGTCCACGTATCCAACTTCTCAGTTTCAAGGTAAGGTATCGTGAAGTCCCACTGCTTTACCAAGGCGGTGGCAAAAAACCAGGCGACCATCATGTTGACGTAGTATTCGTCTGAGTGAATCTGCGAGGGAATCTCTAGGTATTTGGGTTCGAAGTCATCGTCCAGAAAGTGCGTCATGAGCATCTCTATGCCAAACCTGCAGGTATATGTGTGAATGGAAGCTGTCCATCGCAGAATCTCGGACGTCAGTCGCGCGCGGGTTTTCTTGAATACCCGAGGTGACAAAATGTCGCAGACGGCCCAGTTATCGACAAAGGGGAGAAACGCATCAGTTGCCAAAACACAGGTGTCAAAGTCTTTAATCTCGGAGATAAGCAGGCTGTGCAGCATGTTCTCGTCGTAGTAGTTATGAGGGAGGGCGAGAAGGAACTTTTGAGCCTCTTTGGTTTTGGAAAGCCTCTTAGCCAGCTTCCTGAGCTGAGGGACGCGTACGCCGATAATTGATTCGCTCGGCACGGTGGGCGTAAGCTTGCTCTGAAATGCCGCGTATTCCGTATCTTGGAGCGCAAAAAGTTCCTCTTGAATTGTCATGGACGTCCTTTGCACATCTTAATGCGAGATTGACTGAGTATTATTTTATCGCAAGGGCCTGTTATATTGAGAGAGAAGAAACGAGCAAGATACAGATGCGGAGTAGGTCATGGAAGACTATCGTGTAGCGAGTGCCTCGGATTTTGCTGAGGTATGCGAGTTCTACAAAGAGGTATGCGAAAAGCAAGCGGATGACGAATATGGCGCCGATTGGCACTACGGCATTTACCCTACTGAAGACGATTTGAAGAAAAATTTGGAGAAGTCGGAGATCCATACATGCAGGATTGACGGTAGGGTAGTGTCGGCGGTGGTGTTGGAGGAGTCTGCCGATCCGATGTATCGTGACGTGGACTGGAAGATTAAGTGCCCTGACCATGAAGTGCTGACGATACATCTGTTTGCCATCCATCCGGATTTTCGCGGTCGACAGGTTTCAAGGAACATGATGAACTACATGTTTGAATATGGTAAAAAGCACGGGTTCAAGTCTGTTCAGCTTGACGTCTTGAAGGGCAATGTTCCGGCCGAGAAACTCTACATCAAAAGCGGCTTTTGCTTTGTGGAAGAGCGACCGGTTTGGTATGAGGACATTGGCGACCAGGTTGCTCACCTTTACGAGAAGAACCTTGGGTAGGTAGCTGCGGTTGATTGAAGCGGGTCAAGTCAACCGGCAAGGTCAGATTAACCGGTGAGTCAAACCGGCTGCAAGGTCAAGCCAATCGGTAAGGTCAGGCTGCCTCAACCTTAACGATTTGCATACGCATTATCTTATCGGTCATGTGTGCTAGGAGGCGGTGGATGCCTCTTATACCCGGGGAATTCAAAGAGTAGTAGCCAAGCATATATCCTTTAGATGAAACAGTGATTTTATCTGACCACGTGGAGAGCTCCTGCACGGCATTGTTGGTATAAAACAGATTGCCAAAATCACTCATCCCGTGTCTTTTCAGAACTACTCTCATCATAAGCTTGTAGCCCAAAGTCCCGACCGTATCAAAAACAAGTCTGCATCCGGGGAAGAATTCAGTCATTTTTAAGATAATAGCTTTGACCTCTCGTCTGTAAGACGTGCTTTTTGGAAGCAGATGGGTCGCACGCATCGTATTCCGCTTGACCTTGGTAATGAAGAGCCAAATGAAGAAAGTCTTGAAGCGATTCGGGAGACAGAGGACATCATTGCCAGAGGTGGTACGGGCCTGTCCTATGGCAATGCTGATGATTTGCTTACGACAATACGAGCATAGCCATGGGTCAGCTGAAGATTGAATTTACCACCTCGTTTAAACGTGACATAAAACGCCTTGATAGAAAACATATTGATGATTGTCCTCTGAGAGTGGTGATAGACCTTATTGCTGAGAATACACCCGAGGCATTAGATCAGTTAAGGCGTAGACATTGCATGCAGCCTTGAAAGGAAGCTGGGCAGGAAGCAATGAATGTCACGTCTGCAATGCTGGAGATTGGTTGCTTATTTGGGCCACATTTAATGCCACGCGAGGTAAAAAGGTACTTTTCAGCTATGCTCAAGGATTTATTACCTGAATTGCGTGCTTAGGAGAGAGACCTATTCGAGAAGCCCGTTTGCGGCGCTCAAACAGTAATCTCAATTTGATTCTGTTCAATGGCGACGACGCAACTTTCATAGTAGCCATCGCCGGTTGTTCTTGGCCCACTGATGACTTTGTAGCCGTCCGCTTTTAACCTTGCGGTCAGAGCATCCACTTTTTCTTTGCTGCCTGTGCTGAAAGCGATATGCGCGTATCCCGTGCGGCTGAGCTCCTTTGGCAAGTCAGGCATTCCCGGCTTGTTCATAATTTCGAGCCGGGTGCCATCATCAAAAGAGAGGAAATATGAACGAAAGTCCGTTCGAGGGTTATGGTAGCCATTATTGGATGTTGCCCCGAAGTACTTCACAAAGAATTGTTGAGCGCTTTCCAAATCATTTACGTACAATGCAATGTGTTCGATTCTCATATCTATCTCCGAAAAATCTATAGCTGTCTCCGTAAATTCGAGGTTGCCTGGTATATTACTTCTTTCTGGCTACAAAATAATACCGATGAATCCTTCCCTTAATCACACCGTCTTTCTCAAGAATCTCCTGCACCCTGAAGAGATTATCTTGATATTTCTCAACTTCAAAATCAGGGAATTCCCAGTCAATGATTCTTGCAAACCAAACGAGAGCACCTACGTCATAAAATTCTATCGGCCTATAGGCTTCAGCTTCCTCAATAATGTCAAATCCATTGTCTATGAATTCTTGTCTGGCAATACTCAAATAAGCTTTAGGAAAGGGAAGCTCGACATTGCCTAGTAGAAGCTCTACAAGGTCTCTGTCATTCTCAGCGCCAACTTGTTGCGTAAGAAACATACCTCCACTTTTAAGAATTCTTTTTAGTTCTTGTATGTTGTATTTACCGTGCCTGTTGGTAACAAGATCGAAGTAATCATCTTCAAACGGAAGCTCATCTCCTCCGTCAGCTGCCTTAAAATCTATCCCTAAAGGAAGAAGTCTTTCTTCACATAGTTTGATGTTTGGTGCATAACCTTCGATTGCTGCAGTATGTTCAGGATTGGCGAAAAAAGACAAAAGAAATTCTCCGCCGCCCGTTTCCATATCTAATAGATAATCAGTATCGTGCAGATAGGATTTGATGATACTTCCAAAGTCCCATGGAAGATCATCCTCTTCTTTATATCTGTTCCTAATGTGAGAGAAATCCCATCCTTTGATATGAGCGATTTCTTGTTCATGTAGCCATTGGGCGAGAAGCGCTTGTTTTTCCATAGGTTTCCCAACTTTTGGAGGGGCTCTGAATATCAACATAATCAAAAGAATCTGATGTCCGCTGAAGTATACCATCCAGCAAAAGTAATTCGTCAGAAGAGGTAAAGACAATCTCTGGCTAATTCACTTTTTGCAGCAATACTACACACTCCACATGAAACGTTTGGGGGAAAAGGTCAACGGGTGTGAGGCTGACTGGCTGAAACGTACCGATATCAACAAAGCGTCGCAGGTCACGGGCGAGGGTTGCAGGGTCACAGGAAACGTAGGCAATTGCTCGAGCACTCTGCTCAGAGAGCTGTTTCACAACATCAGGAGCAAGTCCTGCACGCGGCGGGTCAACCACAATGATATCTGCATCAGTATCGGGAAATGATCGTCCGGCATCTCCGCCGATGGCAGCAACATTTTCGAGACCAGAAGTCTCAAGGTTGCGACGAAGGTCACGCACAGCCGGACCGTATGATTCAACTGCAGAGACAAAGTTGGCACGACGAGCAAGCGGCAGCGTAAACGTACCAGCACCGCAGTAGAGATCCATAGCCACATCGCTATTCCGTACGTCAAGCGCAAAGAGCACAAGCTCCACGAGCTTCTCGGCACCTTTGGTGTTGACTTGAAAAAACGAGGGAGCAGAGACGCGCATACGCTCGTCGCCGATAAGCTCTGACCAAGAGCCTGCGCCGGATAGTCGCTCAACGCCTGCAATACGTCGGGCCTTACCCGGCCCCTTTGTCATTACGCGCACGATGCTTGTGGCGTCCGTAGCATCTTCCAGTACGCGCGCAACCTGTGCTCGGGGAAAGCCGCCGGGGGCCGTCCATAGTGCCACTTCAACGTCTCGCGTGCGGCGAGACGTGCGGATGCCAATGCGCTCAATGTCAAGCTCGTGGGAGCCGGAAAGGTAGGAGAGGGCGCCGCTCACTGCGCCGACGATCTTTTCATGAGCCTTGTCCAGAAGCGGACAGTCTTTGACACGGACGACGTCCTGACCGTTTGGCGCGTACATGCCTACAAGCGTTTTGCGCCCGGTACGCCTAAAGGCAAGCTCGATTTTGTTGCGATACCCCCACGGCTCGCCTGGAGCTACGATATCCTGCACCAGCTTGGACGTTTCGTTTGGCGAGAAGTGCCCAATGCGCTCAAGCGCAGAGACAACTCCGGCGCGCTTCTCGCGAAGCTGAGATTCGTAGGTCATGTTGCCCCAGGGAGCAGCTCCCGTGAGCGCCACAAAGGGCAGTGGGTTTGGTATACGCTCAGGTGACGGTTCAAGGACTTCTGAGAGCATGGCGCGAGAAAAGTGCTCGCTGTCATCGGTGAGCTCCACACGGACAATATCTCCCGGGACAGCGCCTCCGGAGATAAAAACAGTCTTGCCATCGGCGGTGTGAGCTATGGCATCTGCGCCGTAACTCATGCGCTCAACGGTGAGTTCAAGTTCAACCTTTGGGGCGGCGGAGTTTTGAGAATGAGCGGAGGTATTCGAGGCAGTGGAATTGCGAGGGTAGGCAGAAGCGTCTGAGGCAGCGCTATTGTGAAAATGAGCAAAAGTATCCACGCTAGTAAACCATACCCATAGCGTTTCGCACCTCATCTAAGGTAGCATTTGCAATTTCATTTGCACGTCGGTTACCGTCACTGAGCACCTCGCGTACGTAGTCGGGATGCTCTGCAATCTCCGCGCGCTTCTCGCGAATTGGAGCAAAGTAGCTGTTGACAGCCTCTGTGACGTAGGCTTTGAGAGCGCCTCCGCCGCCCATGCCAATTTCGTCGGCAATTTCTTTAGGATCGCGACCGGTGCAGATAGCAGCCGTGGTCAGGAGGGCGGAAACGCCGGGACGGTTCTCGGGATCAAAGGTGATCAGGCGCTCTGAGTCCGTCTTGGACTTTTTAATGAGCTTAGCCGTCTCCTCTGCCGTCATGGAAAGAGAAATAGCGTTGCCATAAGATTTACTCATCTTTCGGCCGTCAAGGCCGGGGAGCAACGGCGTTGAGGTCAGAAGGCCCGAAACTTCGGAAAAGACCTTGCCGTAACGTTCGTTGAAACGGCGCGCGATTTTAGTTGTGAGCTCAATATGTGGCAGCTGATCGCGGCCAACAGGTACGATATTGCCTTTGCAGAAGAGGATGTCGCACGCTTGGTGAACGGGATAGGTGAGCAAGAGCCCCGTGAGCGCGTGGCCAGATGCCTCTTGCTCGGCTTTGACGGTGGGGTTACGAAGCAACTCCGCTTCGGTGACGAGCGATAAAAACGGCAGCATAAGTTGGTTGAGCGCCGGTACGGCTGAGTGCGTGAAGATCATGGTCTTCTCGGGATCAAGACCGCACGCAAGGTAGTCAACGACCATGTTGTATACATTGTCGGCAATATGCTCGGTGGTGTCGCGGTCAGTAATGACCTGATAGTCGGCAATGATTACGTTGGTGTGCACACCAAGGTTCTGCAGCCGCACGCGCTCAACGATGGTGCCAAAGTAATGGCCTAAGTGTAGTCTGCCCGTAGGACGATCTCCGGTAAGCATGGTGTAGTTTCCGGGATGCTCTGGCAGATCTGCTTGAATTTCATTGGAACGGCGCAGCGCCGCCTCATAGCTGCCTTCGTTTGGCATAAAAGCTCCTCAAATCTTCAAAACATGCGCGCGTGCCATTGATGCCAGCGCTCCTTAGTCAGCAGCGATTATTTTATCGCAAAGACGGTCGGGCATTCTTGAGGCCGGAGCGTACTTCTTTCCAGTTTGGATAGAACGTGGTGAGAAGAGCGTAAAACTCTTTGTTATGTCTGCGGACGTAGAGGTGGGTGAGTTCATGGGCAATAACATACTTCAGAGCTTCCGGATTATGCTCAGCAAGCTCAAGGTTGAGCGTGATGGCTCCCGTTTTGGTATTGCAGGAACCCCAGCGACTTTTCATGCGCCGTGTGCGGTACAGCGAGGCGCTCCGACCGGCTTTTGCTTCTGCGGCGGCGGTCATCTCAGGCAGAATTTTGCGCATCTCTTTGGCGAGAAACTCATCAAATGTTTTACGAATAGCGCTTTGGGAAGTTTCGGAGGTCAGGTCATTGAGATAGCGGTTGGGGAGTGTGATAACAAGGTCGTGTGCAGAGATATATGCTGTTCGTCTTGACCCCGGGATAATCTGCAAGGCGTAAGGCTGTCCCCAAACGCTGACCTCGCAACCGGAAATGATGTTTTGACCTGCGGAGTTCTTCTCGCTGGGCAATGAGGTGCGAGAGAGGGTGGCGCGGATCCAATCGGATCTGGATTCGATGAAGGCAAGCACAACTGCTTCTGAGGTATGCCATGGATAACTTACGACAACACGTCCTTCTCGGGTGACGCGCAGATTGATATTCTTGACGCGCTTTTGGGTAAGCTGCACGGGAATACCTGCTATCTGTACGGTCTTTGCCGATGTCATGCGTGCGAATCCTTAGGTACTGGTCATTTTTGCTCGAGCAAGTTGCTTTGACAGACAGCTACAATAGGTCTGGCAGTTTTGGCATACTCAGTATAGATGACGGAGGATGATGTGAACTCTCAGGAAGATGTTAAAAAGCAATATGAGGTGACAGACAATCTTGATATTCGCATAGCGCTCCATGAAAAATATTCATCGAATAAGCAGGGTTTTGGTAGTTGGATCTTCTCGCATTACCAGTTTAAGACGGCCAGTGCGAATACTGTGCGTGTTCTTGATGTCGGTTGCGGGACAGCGGATTTATGGGCTGAGAATTACGCAAATCTTCCGGTAAACGTTGATTTGATTTTGACTGACTATTCCAAGGGGATGGTTGCTGCCAGTACGCTCAAAATGGAGCAATATCAAAATGTTCAATGTGAGCGCGCGGACATTATGGATCTTCCCTTTGATGCGAACAGTTTTGATGTCGTTACCGCAAATATGATGCTCTATCATGTGCCGGATCTTGAAGGTGCTCTGAAGGAGGTTCACCGTGTTCTCAAGTCCGACGGTGTCTTTTACACCTCGACCTTTGGTACGCCTAGTCTTGCGCAAACTCTTGGGAGCTGGTTATCGCATTTTACCGGCGTCGTTGACAGTCCCGAGACCTTTACTTTGCAAAACGGCGCAGCCTCGCTAAAAACGTGTTTTACGGATGTGGTCAGGCTTGACTATCCGGATTCTCTTGAAGTAACGGATGCACGTGATCTGCTTGCGTACGTCTACTCGCTTCCGGAGGTATTTCATTTGAAGGACACGCAGCGTCAGGATGTCTTGTCTGTGCTCGCCTCGCACAAAGTTGACGGTGTGATTTCAATTCCAAAAGAGTATGGCTTGTTCGTGTGTCGCCCTTAGATTGCGCTTAGATTGTGCCAGATGTCCTTATCGCTCCAAGCATGCAGATTTCAAGCGTACATATCTCCTGTTAGCGAACGCCCTTCTCAAGGCAGCAACGCCAATGATAAGCAGCAGAAGAGCAAGCGACCAGGCGGTCAAGACGCCAAGTGCGCTGACGGGGTTCAAATTGACGGTTCTTGTTATTTGAAGCGTAGGATATATCCCAAGGTAGGCGACGATGTTTCTGACATCAAAGTACGTCATGGGGAGAAAGCGGATCAAAGAGCTGTTGAAATCTATTACCGAGAAATATCTTGAAAGGGGAAATATATAAGCGTCGCTGATGCTTTTTTATCGAGAGGAGCGCTCTTCTCGCTGTGTCAACTCTACTACCTAGGATTTTTAAAATGAGAGTGAATTAGGGCTCGAAAAAACTACTACACAGCTCTAGGTTTTGAAGCATGATGATTTTCTAGTAGTTCACTTTTTGATTGCGGTCATCATGATCCCCGATTTTCGAAAAGTTGCTAAAGAGTTCTGAACAGTTGGTGGGTCGCGCTAAGAAATCGTGAACAGTTGGTGGGTTTTGGCCTTCTGAAGCCTTCTCTGAGGCTCAAATCCACCAACCGTAGACCATTCCTTAGCAGATTTTATAAAAAGCGAGAAGGAAGGATTTTGAAGCGGAAAGGTATTCGCGGAAAGCAAGTATCGCGAATACCGGCAGTAATCCTCTCTTGACAGAGCTCAAGGCACAGGCTAATATACTACCGGTATATACCGATGGTATATACCGGCTTAAAAAGGAAGGAAGTAATGGAAAGCTCTGACACAAAAAAGAAAATACAAGAGGTAGGAAAGAAGGAGTTTCTAAGAAAAGGATTCAAGGATGCTTCTCTGAACCATATCGTAGCTGAGGCTGGGTTTACGAAAGGTGCGTTCTATGGCTACTACCCTGATAAAGCTGCGTTGTTTGAGGATTTGGTTTCTGAGGCAGCGGATGGATTGATCGAGAAGTTCAAAGCGGCTCAGGAAGCTCATTTTGACTTGATCCCGGCGGATAAAGCCAGCCGGAGTCGAGATTTATCCACGCAGTATCTGCGTTATTTCGTTGAATATATTTATGAGCATTTCGATGCATTCAAGCTGGTACTGTGCTGTGCGGACGGGACAAAATACGAAAACTATGTGCATGATTTGGTGGAACTGGATGTTGTCCGGTCAGAACAATACTTTTCTGCTCTTCGAGAGCGTGGAAAGTTAAAGGGAGACGCCAGTCGGGAATTACATCATATGATTACCAGCGCTTATTTTACGGCAGTGTTTGAAACTGTTGTACATGACATGCCAAAGGAACGGGCAATCAGATACATAGAGGAACTGGCAACTTTCTTCAATGCCGGATGGGAGGGTCTCTTGCGCATTCAGTAAGCATCAGATCACAACGATTCAAGGCGGAATAACGCGCTTCATATCGTTGTTTTTACGACGAGAAGAGCAGTGTCTAACAAAGGATTACTACTATGGTTTCTCAGCCGATAAACACAAAAATGCAGACAAGAGATTTCATCTCTGTGGGTGTATTTTCTCTTATCTATGCTGCCGTTGCTTTTGTGATCGGCGGCATCGTACAGATGACACCGGTGACATTTCCATTTATGCCGCCGGTGGTAGCTCTTTTTACTGGAACGATCTTCATGCTTTACGTTGCTAAGATCCCGAAGCGATGGGCTCTTACTACTCTTGGCGTCATTGGCGGCATTTTGCTCTTTGTGACGGGAATGTTCTGGATGATGTCGGCGTTTTTTGTTGTTTTCGGTTTTTTGACTGATCTGATCTGCGCATCCGGTCAGTTCCGGTCCTTTCGGAAAAATCTTATTGCCTATTGCGCAATGTCATTGTCTCCCATGGGGGCATACGTCCCTATGGTTATCATGCCGGCGCAATTTGACGCTTTTATGCAGAACAAGGGCAACTTTGAGGCATTTTCTGATGCGATCCACTCCATTGGGGCAAATTGGTGGGCTGTTCCGTTAATGGCAGTTGTCACGATCTTGTTTGCGCTGATCGGAGGTCTGATTGGCCGGAGCCTGTTGAAAAAGCACTTTGAAAAGGCGGGAATTGTGTAAATGAAACCGGATCCACGAACAAAACTTTTGATCCTTGCGGTGACAAGTGTTTCTGTCTTTCTGAATGGAAGTCTCATTGTGGAGGATGTTTTTGTATCAATTCCTCTGGTCCTTTGTTTTCTGGCTAAGGAAAGTAAAAAAGTTCTTCGATATGCTGCATTGTTTATTGTCCTGCTTTTGGTTCAGTTGATTCTGATCCAACATCTTCCGGTGACAGTCGGGGGAATCGTGTACATGTTTGCCGTTTACATCCGAAAGCTGATCCCTTGCTTTATGCTGGGAACTTACCTGATCTCTACCACAAAAGTGAGCAGTTTTCTGGCAGGAATCAGCCGTTTCCGTTTGCCAAAGGGCTTTACTATTGCACTCTCAATAACGCTCCGTTACTTTCCAACCATGGGCGAGGAATGGCGCTCTATCCGGGATGCCATGGCGCTCAGGGGAATCTCTGCCTCCATAGGAGGAATGCTGCTGCATCCGCTGCGAACCATGGAATATGTCTATGTTCCCATGCTGGTCTCTGCATCCCGGATTTCGGATGAAATCTCTCAAGCGGCGATCACACGCGGTATCGATCACGTGGGTGAACGGAGCTGTTTTGAGGAGATCCATTTTACAATCTGCGACATCCTTATATGGCTGATCTATACCGGGGTCATTGCGTTGATGGTCATGGCTCCTTCCTTGGGGGTAATGTGATTTGATACGTTTTGAAAAGACATCATGGTCCTATACCTCTGAAGGGGAGGGATCGATCCAAAGTATTTCTTTACATATTCGAAAGGGCGAATGCGTCTTGCTCTGCGGAGCATCGGGCTGCGGAAAGACTACGTTGACTCGGATCATCAACGGCCTGATCCCTCATTTTTATTCGGGTAAGCATTCCGGAACCGTTCAGGTTGCGGGTCTTAATCCAGTTTATACGGAAATAGCGGAATTATCTGATCTGGTTGGAACCGTTTTTCAGAATCCCCGGACACAGTTTTTCAATACTGATACGGACAGTGAGCTGGTATTTGGGCTGGAAAATCGAGCTATGCCAAAAGAACAGATGAGGGAGCGTCTTACAGAACTCACGAAGGAACTGCATCTGGAAGAACTGCGCGAACGCAGCATCTTTGCTCTCTCAGGCGGAGAAAAACAGAAGGTCGCTTTTTCTTCCGTTTACGCCTCCGATCCGGAAATTCTGGTTCTGGACGAGCCTTCTTCCAATCTTGATGCTGCGGCTGTCCGTGAGCTTATGGGTTTGATCGCACAGGCAAAGACAGCCGGAAAGACCATCATTATTGCGGAGCATCGGCTCTGGTATCTGATGGAATTAGCAGATAGAGTCGTGTATCTGCAGGACGGACAGATCAAGCGAAACATGGATATAGCAGAATTCCGGTCTCTTCCTTCTGCGGAGATCAAAGCGATGGGCTTGCGCTGCCGAGAATTGAAAAAGGTCGACTTAGAGAGCATACAGCCAGCGGCATCCGAAAGTACTTTAAAAGTGGATCGGCTTTCCGTATGCCTTGGAGACAGACAGGTGCTACAGGAACTTTCCTTTTATGCAAAGGGCGGAGAGATCATCGCTATCGCCGGTGCGAATGGCGTGGGAAAGACGACTCTGGCCCGTGTGATTTGCGGTTTGCAAAAAGAAGGAGCCGGAAGCGTTTCCATCAACGGAGAGCTTCTTTCTACGAAAAAAAGAAAACAGCGATCCTATATGGTTATGCAGGATGTAGGTCATCAGCTCTTTACTGACAGCGTCCTGGAGGAATGCCGTCTGGGTGCAAAGAATCCGGATGAGGAGCAGATCGAAAGTGCTCTGAAACTTATGAAACTGGATGCGTATCGAGAAAGACATCCGCTCTCCCTCTCCGGAGGTCAGAAGCAGCGGCTTGCCGTGGCAGTAAGTCTGATTTGCGAAAAAGATATGCTGATTTTTGACGAGCCGACCAGCGGGCTTGACCTTGCCGGTATGCAAGAGGTCGGACGTCTGGCACAGGAGTTGTCAAGGCGCGGAAAGATCCTTCTGATCATCACACATGACGTGGAATTTATGAAAACGATCTGTTCTCGGATCCTGATCCTGTCCGAAGGAAGGATCAGTGCTGATCTCACAGGAGCGGAGCGGGAAAAGGCGGAGCAGATCCTGCAAGGCGGAAGATGCAAGGTGGAGAATGGAGGGTGAAAAACGGTATGAATACATCAGAGAAAGGAACGATTCAAAGACTGCTGGAGTTTGCAAGACCCTGCCGGGAGTTGCTGGTAAGTGCAGTTGCACTGGCTGTACTGGGAGCCTTATGCGGCATAGTGCCCTATATTGCTGTTTCCCGGATGATAGCGGAGATCATCAATGGACAATATGTTTTCGATCAGATCCTCTTGCTGTCTCTTGTGGCTCTTCTCGGCTATCTGGCATCACTCTGGTTGAATACGTTTTCTACCATTCGATCGCATCGGGCTGCATTTACGGTGCTTAAAAGCATCCGTAAAGCGATCTCGGCCAAGCTGTCACGTGTCCCCATGGGGACAGTCCTGGACATGCCTTCCGGCAAATACAAGGCCATGCTGGTTGATACGGTTGAAAAGCTGGAACTACCGCTGGCTCACATGGTACCGGAGCTTACGGCGAACACACTGATCCCGGTGCTGATGCTGGTCTACCTGTTTGTGCTGGACTGGAGCATTGCTCTGATCTCTCTTGCCACGATCCCTGTGGGGCTTTTTTGCTATATGGGCATGATGAAAGACTATGAGGCGCGATACGGGCGCGTTCTTCTCGCCAACAAAAATATGGACGCTGCCATGGTGGAATATATTGGGGGGATACAGGTAATCAAGACTTTTCGCCAGGGAGAAACCTCATACCGCAAATATGCAGATGCGGTCCAGGAGAGCGAACGATCAAAAGCGGATTGGTTTCGCAAGACCAATGGCTTTTATGTGGCGGGAATGGCCGTTATGCCTTCCTGCCTTTTAGGCGTGCTGCCTCTGGGCAGCTGGCAGTATCTGAACGGACGGCTTGATGCCGGAACTCTGGTCTCCTGCATCATTCTGGCGCTTGGACTGGTGAAACCGCTCATTCAGGCGCTGCAATACACCGACAGTCTTGCCATGGTAGACGCAACGGTGCAGGAGATCGGCGGTCTTCTGGACTTAAAAGAGATGGACCGGCCGCAGAGAGCCGTGCCTCTTACCGATTGCGAAGTGGCACTTCAAACTGTCAGCTTCAGCTATCATGAGAAAGAAGTCCTTCACCGAATATCTTTCTCCTGCGTAGCTAACGGGATGACTGCGATCGTCGGACCTTCTGGTTCGGGAAAATCAACGATCGCCCGTCTTATCGCTTCCTTCTGGGATACGGACAGCGGCAGCGTTACGCTTGGGGGTACAGATGTACGAAAAATCCCTCTCTCACAGGTCATGGAGACAGTTTCCTATGTCTCTCAGGACAATTTTCTGTTCCACCTTTCCATACGGGAAAACATACGCTTCGGGAAACCGGACGCGACGGATGCGGAGGTAGAGGAGGCAGCGAGAAGAGCATGCTGTCATGAGTTTATTCTGGAACTGCCACAGGGGTACGACACGTTAGCCGGAGACGGCGGCAGCCACCTGTCGGGTGGTGAACGTCAGCGGATCGCTATTGCCAGAGCGATATTAAAAAACAGCCCAGTCGTGGTGCTTGATGAGGCTACAGCCTTTGCCGATCCGGAGAACGAGGCACTTATCCAAGCCTCTATCGCTGAACTTGTGGCAGGAAAAACGCTGATCGTTATCGCTCATCGACTGTCTACGATCACAGCGGCGGATAAGATTCTTGTGATCGACCGGGGAAGGGTCGTTGCTGAAGGAAAGCATGCTGAATTGTTAGAGACAAGTTCGCTCTACCAGGCACTGTGGCAGGCGCACGCAGGAGCGAGAGATTGCAGAGAGGAAGAATGGCTGTGATTGCTTTATTCAAACGGTTGCTGCAATTTTCAGGCGAGCAAAAAGGACGACTGCTCCGCTCTTTTCTCTTCCATATGATCAGTTCCATATTTGAAATGATTCCCATTCTGGCGATCCTGACCGTGCTGACAGGGATCCTGGCTGGGCAGAGGGGACAGCTCGCGTCGTCGGATATGGTATGGAAATCCTTTACCATCATGGCGATCAGCGTGATCGGGCGCATTATTTTCATCAATCTGTCTACCAATGCCCGTACCTTGGGAAGCTTTGCCGTCTGTACAAAGAAACGCCTTACCATCGGAGAACGCTTAAAAAGCGCACCTATGGGATATTTCAGTGAGCATCGGTTGGGAGATATCACAGCGGCTGTTACAACAACTCTGGGAGATATTGAAGCCAATGCCGTCACTATTATGGAGTCTGTTGCCGGTGGCCTGATCCATGCCATAGTGATCACGCTGTGGCTCCTCTTTTACGAATGGCGAGTAGGACTACTGTCCCTTGCAGGTCTTGGTGTGGCACTTCTGATATATGGCAGGATCCAGCAGGTGGGAAAAAAGCATTCTCCCCGTCGACAGGCGGCACAGGCCGGGCTTGTCACGGCAGTGCTGGAGTACATCCAGGGCATGGGCGTAGTTAAGGCGTTCGGGCTGGGTGGATATGCGGCAAACGTGATTGACGCTGCTATCGAAGAGAGTGCTGCGGCTAATATCGAGTTGGAAAAGTCCTTTTCCTCTATGACGGCGCTCTATCAGACGGTATTCAAGTTTGTCCGCGCAGCGATCCTTGCTTTTGCACCGTATTTGCTGCTTGGAGGAACGATCACAACAGAAAAATGTCTTCTGCTCTTAGTGTCCAGTTTTATGATCTATTCCGCTGTGGAGGTGGCAGGGAGCATGTCTTCCGTTGCCAGGGTGGTGGACGCTTCCCTGGATCGAATGGAGGAGATCATGGATATCCCGACACTGGATGAGCGCGGCAAAGACATGATTCCTACCCGGTACGATATCGAGGTCAAAGGCGTTTCTTTCGGATATGGAGAAAAAGAGGTCCTGAAAGACATAACTTTCACGGTTTTGGAAGGTTCCTCCTGCGCTATTGTGGGGCCGTCTGGTTCCGGAAAAACCACACTTTGCAGTCTGATCGCCAGATTCTGGGATGTGGATGGAGGTCAGGTTCTGCTGGGCGGACACGATATCCGGGAATACAGTTCAGACAGCCTTTTGCGCAATTTCTCTATCGTATTTCAGAACGTCTATCTTTTTGAAGACACTATTGAGAACAATATCCGTTTCGGAAGACCGGAAGCATCAAAGGAAGATGTGATCAAAGTGGCCAAGAAGGCCTGTTGCCATGAATTTATCATGGCACTTCCCGACGGATACGAGACAAGAGTGGGAGAGGGCGGCGCAAATCTGTCCGGCGGTGAAAAACAGAGGATATCTATCGCTCGTGCACTTTTGAAGGATGCGCCGATCGTTATTCTGGACGAGGCTACCGCCAGCGTGGATCCGGAGAATGAACAGGAACTGCAAAAGGCGATCATAGAACTGACCCGCGGTAAGACGCTGCTGATGATCGCTCACCGCCTGTCTACCGTCCGGACTGCGGACCAGATAGTGGTCCTGGACAAGGGCGGTATCGTCCAGCGCGGTACGCACAAGGAACTTCTGGCTCAGGATGGGCTATACAGAAACTTCGTGAATATTCGCCAACAAGCTATCGGCTGGCGGCTGAGCGGAGGGCAGGCGTGCAAATGATACGAGTAAACCGTATCTATGGAAATTTGCTGTGATCACAGGATAAACCTATCGGCACTGTAAGGAGGCGGATCACAGTGACATATAGCGGATACATAAGGAAACTCACACCCGTTGTGTACAAGGAGTTTGGGAAAGATAAGGCGGACAGAATACTAAAGAAAGCCCGGGAGAAATATAGCCGGCTTTGTGAAGAAAACGCAGAAGAGCCAAAAGAAGTGCAAGTGCACACAAGGAAGCGCATCTACCCGGCCATTGCCGTCTTTCAGGCAATGCTGGAGGAAAACGTAGGAAGAGAAACCGTGGCAAGTATTCTGAATACCTTTCATGAGGAACAAAGCAAACCGGCAGGAGAAGCTATTCGTATCCTCCTCCGAATACCCGCTCTGTACCGTCTCGTACCTCGATTTTTCGCCAAAATGACAAAAAATTTCTTCGGCGAAAAAGCCGGCTTTAAGGCCAGATGGCTTCGAGCGGATAAAAATGAAATGAGGTTTGATATGCTGATCTGTCCTTATCAGGATATTTGTGTCCGGCATGGCTGTTCTGAAATCGTGCAAGGCTTTTGCAGGACGGATGATATTTGTTATGGAAATATGCACCCCAAGCTTCACTGGGGCAGAACAAAGACGCTGGGGCTCGGCGGAGATTGCTGTGACTTTTGTTTAACGGTCAGGTGAAGATCCTGATGGAGCAATCTCTCGTTCCGATCCTTCTTGCTCTTCTCGCTTTCAAAATCTGCTAAGAAATTGCTTACAGTTGGTGGGTCGCGCTAAGAAATCGTGAACGGTTGGTGGGTTTTGGCCTTCTAAAGCCTTCTCTGAGGCTCAAATCCACCAACCGTAGACCATTCTTTAGCAGATTTCTGAAAACGGCGAGAAGATCTTGGATCGTGGAGGTACGGAAGTGTGATCAAGCTGCAGATTTGAAAACGGCGAGGACAGAGAAGCAGCAAAGAAGCTCAGTTACCCAGGCGTTTGCGCTCAAGGGCGCGTGCAGCGAGGATCTGCCGGCGAAGTTCGGGGACCTTCTTGGGATCCATGGCGGGCGTGTCGGCAAGACGATAGGGGATGCCCAGCTCTTCGTACTTCTTGGTGCCCATGGTGTGATAGGGGAGCACGTCAAGCCCGATGACGTTGTCCCAGTGAGCGATGATACGGCCAACGCCGACAAGCTCCTCGGGCGAGTCCGTGATACCGGGCACCACCACATGACGAATGATCACGGGGATGTTGCGCCGTGCCAGCTCATCGCCGAAGGCGAGGGGTCTTTCGGGACCCACCTCGCAGAGGTTCCGGTGTCCCCGAGGATCCGAATGCTTGATGTCGAGAAGCGCCAGATCAGTGTTGGCAAGGAGCTGCTCAAAGCGCTCCGGGTGCTGCGGGTCGAACGAGATCCCGGACGTGTCAAGGCAGGTATGGATGGATCCCTTGGGATCGCTGTGGGCGGCGGCAAAAAGAGCGCCGACAAACTCGGGCTGTGCCAGCGGCTCTCCGCCCGTGGCTGTGATGCCGCCTTTTCGATAGAAGGGGCGATTGCGATCGTAGAGCTCCAATATATCCGCCACGCTCTTCTCGTGACCGATGCCAAACTTCCAGGTATCGGGATTGTGGCAGTAGGCGCAGCGCATGGGGCAGCCCTGCATGAAGACCACCAGGCGCGTGCCCGGGCCGTCGACGGTGCCGAACGTCTCAATAGAGTGGACCCGCCCACGCGTGGTGAGCGGGTCCTGATCTGCGGTTTGTTCACCCAACTTGAGATCGGGAGCAGTCCTTTCCTGTTCGAAAACGGACTGTTTCCGTTCGAGCGCAGGTAGTTCCTGTTGTTCTTCCTGACTGCTCATAGGATGGCGTGAACTCTTAGAGCGCCTCGTGGAAGGTGCGGGAAATGACGTCATCCTGCTGCTCTTTGGTGAGTGAGTTGAACTTGACGGCATAGCCGGATACGCGGATGGTGAGCTGCGGATATTTCTCCGGATGTGCCTGGGCGTCAAGCAACGTCTCCTTGGTGAATACGTTGACGTTAAGATGGTGGCCGCCCTTCTCGGCATAGCCATCGATCATGCTGACAAGATTGTCTACCTGCTCAGGTGCTACTTCGTTTGCTTTCATGGTCAGATCTCCTTGTTAGATATGCGGCGAGAAGCACGGTACTTCTCGCCAGGTTGTTATGAACGGTCCTCAGCGCCTTCGGGAGCGGAAGCATCCGCTTCGCAGGCGCAATCAACGGTATTTTCAATGGCGACGGACGAGAGGTCAAGATCGGAGAAGTCGATTCCCGTGCCCTCAAGGTTAATCTCATCCTCGTGGAAGAGGATATCGTTTCCTTTGCCCAGAGCGTTCGGGATGATTGAGAACGTGTTGGAAATGCCGTCCTGCGCATCGCCGAAGGGCAGCTTTGCCACGGAGGCAAGAGAGGCTACCGCGCCGTGCGTATCGCGACGGTGCATAGGATTGGCGCCGGGCGCAAAGGGAGCTCCTGCACGACGGCCGTCAGGGGTGTTGCCGGTTGCCTTACCGTAGACCACGTTTGAGGTGATGGTCAGAATGGAGGTAGTGGGCACGGAATCACGGTAGGTACCGGTCTCGCGGACAAACTTCATGAAGACCTCAACAATGTCATGGGCGATGCTGTCCACCCGGTCGTCATCGTTGCCGTACTTAGGGAAGTCTCCCTCAATCTCGTAGTTGACGACCAGACCGTCATCATTTCTGATGGCCTTGACCTTGGCGTACTTAATGGCGGAAAGCGAGTCCGCAACAACGGAAAGACCGGCGATGCCTGTGGCAAACCAGCGGTGCACGTGCTCATCGTGGAGTGCCATCTGAATGCGCTCGTAGCTGTACTTGTCGTGCATGTAGTGAATGGCGTTCAAGGTATTGACGTAGACGCCCGCAAGCCAGTTCATCATGTCCAGGTACTTGCCCATGACGTCGTCAAAGTCGAGATAGTCGCCTTCGACAGGACGGAATTTGGGGCCGATCTGCTCGCCGCTCTTCTCGTCACGCCCGCCGTTGATAGCGTAGAGCAAACACTTTGCAAGGTTGGCGCGGGCGCCGAAGAACTGCATCTCTTTGCCAATGCGCATGGAACTCACGCAGCAGGCGATGGCGTAGTCGTCACCGTGGTAGACGCGCATGAGATCGTCGTTTTCGTACTGGATGGAGCTGGTGGTGATGGAAATCTTGGCGCAGTAGCGCTTGAAGTTCTCAGGCAGGCGGACCGACCACAGCACCGTAAGGTTTGGCTCGGGGCTAGTACCCATGTTTTCCAGCGTGTGCAGCCAGCGGAAGGCCGACTTAGTAACCTGCGAGCGGCCATCAACGCCCATGCCGCCGATAGATTCGGTTACCCACTGAGGGTCGCCGGAGAAGAGTTCGTTGTACTCGGGAGTGCGAGCGAACTTCACCATGCGGAGCTTCATGACCAGGTGATCGACGAACTCCTGGATCTCGGACTCGGTGAAGGTGCCTTCAGCGAGATCGCGCTCGGCATAGATGTCGAGGAAGGTGGTGTTGCGGCCGATGGACATGGCAGCGCCGTTTTGCTCTTTAACCGAGGCGAGGTAGCCCATGTAGAGCCACTGGACCGCCTCTTGGAAATTGCGAGCAGGACGTCCAAGCTCCAGACCATAAATCTCACCGAGCTTCTTCAACTCACCGAGGGCCCGGGCCTGTTCAGCAAGCTCTTCGCGGTGACGGATGGTCTTCTCGTCCATGGTCTTGTGAGTTCCTGCTTTTTCGGCCTTCTTCTCTTCAATGAGCGCGTCAACGCCGTAGAGCGCCACGCGGCGGTAGTCACCGATGATGCGACCGCGACCGTAGGCGTCGGGAAGACCGGTGATGATGTGGGAGTGGCGACAAGCGCGCATCTCATCTGTGTAGACGTCAAAGACGCCGGCGTTATGGGTCTTGCGGCGGTTGGTGTAGAAGTCAACAATCTCAGGATCGACCTCGTAACCGTAGGCCTTGCAGGCAGCTACGGCCATGCGGATACCGCCGTCGACCATAAGAGCGCGCTTCAGCGGTTTATCCGTCTGAAGACCAACAATCTTCTCGAGTGATTGATCGATGTAGCCGGCCTTGTGTGAGGTGATAGTGGAGACCACTTTGGTATCCATATCAATGACCCCGCCGTTGGCTGTCTCCTGAGCAAAGAGATTCATAACGTCAGTCCAAAGCTTGGTGGTAGCCTCGGTGGGACCTGCCAAAAATGACTCGTCACCCTCGTAGGGGGTATAGTTTTTCTGGATGAAATCGCGGACATCAATAGCGTGGTTCCAGTTACCGTGGGTAAAGCCGCGCCACGCGATAGATTGGTCTTCTGTGAGGACAACTTCTGCGCCTACTTGCATAACACACTCCTCTTTTGCAGCTCCGATGACGGGCGCTGCCTAGGGCCGGAGACGCATGGGTGGGAACTCCTCTTTCCTACCGCCTCCAGCAATTACTACAACGTTCGTTTTTCAGACCACTGGGTAGGTGTGTGCGGTAACTGCTTCGGTGCGTTTGAGTGCAGCGGAGAAGCGATTAGCGAAACACTTGGTCGGCTTTTAACTTTACCCCATATAGTGTGTGATGCAAGTGCATTCTTACCACATTTTGGGTTTTTTCGAGCGTGCTTACAGAGGATGGATTGGTACGAAATTGCAGGAGATAAAGCGGTTGCGAGGATTGATTGTAGGCATTTGGTTTTTTGCAATCTGTGCGAAGAGTGCGGGAAGAAGCCAAAGCTAAAAGTGATACGCTATAGCCACTAAGCGCTATTGCAAACAAAGGTTGGTGACATGGGCAGCACATGTGGAACAGATGCGGGAAAGACTGCGCTCCGTAAAGGACAGCAGATTGTTCGCGATGCCGCGCCTGAGCGTGTCTGCGCTACATTGGACGCGCGCATCCTGGCCAATTTGCAGGCGGCTCCCGACTATCAAGACGCTGACCTTGTGCTTACCTATGTTTCTATAGGCTCGGAAGTTGATACGCGAGCTGTTATTGAGGACGCTTTTTGTGAGAGTAAGCGTGTTGCCGTTCCTCGCCGCACTGCCGAGAAGGGCCTTGAGTTTGTAGAGATTTCCTCTTTGGAAGAGCTCCATACCACCTCGTTCGGCATTCTCGAACCTGACGCTTCAGTGCCAGCGCTGCAGGCATCGGAGCTCGTGGGCTCAATTTGCTTGGTGCCGGGTCTTATCTTTGACGGAGAAGGTAACCGCATCGGCTACGGCGCTGGTTACTACGACCGTTTTTTGGCATTTTATCCCGGGCAGAAGATAGCGCTTGCTCGTACGCGTCAGCTGAGCTGCAATGAGCTTCCGCATGAAAGTCATGACATTGCCGTTGATATGGTTGTGACCGATCAGCGCGTCTGGCATTGTCGATAGCCTGGCACTGCAAGTAGCAGCCGTTCCGCGTGCCTCTGTCCCGCACGCCTCTTCAGGCAGCACTAGTTCCGTGCCTCTTCGGATAAATTGATTCAGCAGGCTTCCTTGACGCGCTCGGCAAGGATAGCGATGCCCTCCCGATAGCTGTCAAATCCTTTGCCGCAGCATAGCGCAATGCAAGCATCGCGCAGATAAGAAACGCGACGATATTCTTCTCGCTCGGTAATGTCGGTGAGGTGAACTTCCACCATGGGAATCTGTACCGCTTTCGCGGCGTCAAGCAAGGCGATTGACGTATGAGTATACGCGGCGGGATTGATGAGGATGGCGTCATAGGCACCAAGCGCATCTTGAATAGCGCTGATTAAATCTCCCTCGTAGTTTGACTGATAGCAAACGCAGTCGACAAAGCCTTGAGCCGTTGCTTCCTCTTTGCAGATTCTAATGAGCGCGCGATAGTCCTGTTTTCCGTAGAGTTCCGGCTCGCGAATGCCCAGCATATTGATGTTTGGCCCGTTAATTACCAGAAGGCGTGGTCCAATTTCTTCTTGCTCCGGCTCCTCGGCTACCTCGGAATCGACGTTAAAGGTGCCGGTATGGGACAGATCATCGGCGGACAGATCGGCGTCGCGCAAAAGAGAAATGAGCTGTTCGACGTCATTCTCGTCATCTGAGAGAGGGGATAAGGATGCATCTGGCGTGATTTTCGCTGAGAGATTGGCGTGGTTGCAGCAGACGTCTAGGGAAGCATTAACCTGGCTGGCTACGTTAGGTCCAAAGACGACTTCGATACCGTTGGCGCCGCGGCCAACGATGCCAAGCACGCCCTGCAGGCCCGCGAGCTTCTCATGGTCGATGAGCGCGGGATTGTTGACGGTCAGACGCAGGCGCGTCATGCAGACTTCATTGTCGACAAGATTGTCAGAGCCTCCGACAGCAAAAAGAACGTTTTCTGCAACCTGTTGAGTATTCATCGTGTACCCTTTCTGAGATGGACCCCAACAAATCCATCGTGCCTGCATCGAATACGGAATTTTTTGCGAGAGACCTCCCACGTCCACAGAGTATACGGCGAGAAGAACTCGAAACGCCCGTATCCTTTTGCGGTTCGGTGGACGGAACAATATATGAGGTGAAAGGCTTGAAGCTATCCGCAAGCGGCGGGCTGTCTGAAGATGGTGAGTCAGAGAGAAGAGCTACAGAAAAAGGTTTATAGAGAAAAGATCTACAGAGAGAAGAGTGTTTTGAGCGCCGCGGCGTCTGTCGCCGGAGAACCCGTACAGGCAAAGAGCGTGTCGGCCCAGCTGAGATAGAGCGGCATGCGTGCTCGCGCAATGGACTCAAGTCCCTGAGCTGCGGTAAGAGGTCGGTTTTTTGTGTCCAGTGTGTGAATCGGACGGTCGAGAAACACCAGGTGACCGTTTTGCTTGAGCGCCTCGTAATTGACGCTTGTAACCACAGTACCGCCGCCGCAGGCGATGATGTGGCCTGAGCCAAGGCCAGCTGCTTTGACCGCGGCTGATTCAGCGGCGCGAAAGGCCTCTTCGCCGGATTCGCGTATGATCTGTGCTGGCGTTTTTCCTGTTGAGGCTTGAACAGCGGCGTCGATGTCAACAAAGGGACGCTCACATAGCCGTGCGAGTTGTTGTCCCGCGCTTGTTTTGCCGACTCCGGGCATGCCGATAAGTACAATGTTTTGCAGGTGCTGTACGAGCCTTTGCTCGATTGCCTCAATCGTTATAGAATCGGCGGCCGTCATGAAATCGACAGGAGAAAGAGAAGAGGACACCGGCTCACCCGTAAGAAAAAGCCTGCTTGCCGCGCAGGCCTGGGCAACCAACATACCAAGACCGTTTTCAGCGGGAATACCACGCTTCAGAGCCGCAAGTAGCAAAGCGCTTCTGAGCGGGTTATAGATTACGTCGATGACGCCTTTAAGTTGTGTAAAACCGTCAAGTGTCTGCGGCGCTAGCGGACTTTTCGGACAGTTGGGATACATGCCTACAGGCGTGCAGTTGACAATTAAGGCAGCGTCGCTGTGGTCTTTGATTCGGCCGTACGGTATCCAGAGAGAACAAAGGTTGTGATGGAAGCTCTCTTCTGTGCGGCTAACGCCGATACTATGTGCACCTAGGGATTGAAGCGCGTAGCAGACCGCCCGCCCGGCACCTCCCTGAGCGCCAAGCACCAGCACTTTTTTGCCCCTGATATACGCGCACGCTGAGAGATTGTTCTGACGTTGTGAAAAGCGTTCCAGCAGCCAGAGAAAGCCCGCCGCATCGGTGTTATCCGCGTAGATTGAGCCATCTCGCTTGAGCCTAATAAGGGTGTTTGCGGCTCCAATCGCCCGTGCGGCGTTGCTTGCTGTGTCCGCGGCGAGAAGTGCTTGTCGCTTGTAGGGGATGGTTACATTGAGACCGCTCCAAGTGTCGCACGCGAGTATGCTCGCTACATCTTGAGGAGCCGCTTCTATGAGCTCATAGGGTGCCGACCCGAGCATGCGATGAATCTGCGGAGACCAGCTGTGACCGAGCTTTTGTCCAAGAAGTCCGTACGTGATAGAAGACTCAGGCATCGGGCGTTTTCTCCTGAGACTTTGCAGTACCCATGAGTACGCGCATCAAAGAGGCTGTTGACGCTTTGAGATGTTCGGGAACAGAAGCCTCTGCGAGATCCAATTTCTGCTGTTCGCGGTCATGGTCGACTATAGGAAGCCCTCGCGTGCGTTTATACAGGCCTATTTCCGTAGCAACGGCGGCGCGTCTGACAAACAGGTCCAAGATCTGAGCGTCAATAACGTCAATTTGGGCGCGCAGTTCATTGAGGCTGGTGAGGTTGTGCGGATAGGAGACATCTGTCATAGCTGCTTACTCCTCATAGGGATTACGCTTTGGCTCTGCCGGATAGGAAAGCAGGGCGTCAAGAAGTACCAGAGCGGTCATTCCTTCCACAACGGGAACGGCTCGCAAAGCAACGCAAGTATCGTGACGACCGTGTACCTGCAGAGTTGTTTCTTCGTTGCTTGTATAATCTACTGATTGTTGAGGCAAAGAGATGCTCGGCACAGGCTTAAAAACGCAAGAGAACAAGAGCGGCGCGCCGGTGGATATGCCGCCAAGGATGCCGCCTGCGTTGTTTGTTGCGGGCTGAGGCTGACCATTGCGTATCTCATAAGGATCATTGTTGAAGCTGCCCCGTGCCTCAGATACCCGAAAGCCCAGGCCAAACTCTATACCTTTGACCGCGGGAATGCTAAAAATTGCCTGAGAGATGCGACTTTCAAGTCCGTCAAATAACGGCGAGCCCACTCCTGCCGGAAAGCCCGTCGCAACACATTCGACAAGACCGCCTATGGTATCACCTTCAGCGCGAATCTCCATAAGAGCAGCGGTGAGCTTCTCGCCAGCTTCTTGGTTGATGGTGGAAATGATGCGGCCGTCATGAAGGGCTGCAATCTGATGTTCAAGGTGAACTTGAGCTTGAGAGTTGTTACTGAACGCGTCAAAGGGCTCATCGGCGATGCCGGCGGCTGATTGTACATGAGCGGCAATCTGGGTGCCCTGGTGCTCAAGCGCTTGAAGCGCTATACCGCCGGCGAGGCAAAGCGGAGCGGTGAGGCGCCCCGAAAACTGACCGCCTCCATAAGCGTCCTGCCGTCCGTGCCATTTTTTCCAGGCGCTAAAGTCCGCATGACCCGGGCGAAAAACGCTGTTTGTCCGGTCATAGTCAGAGGAACGCGCATCGGAGTTTTCAATGAGAAGGGCAATTGGAGCGCCGCAGGTGACACTTTTTGAGGTAAGTCCCGAGAGCACGCGAAAGGAATCGGATTCGAGGCGGGGAGTGTCCCACGGCATGCGTCCGGGCGCGCGTCGGGCGGAGAAAGTTGCGAGGGCGTCTTGATCAATCGTAAGGCCTGAAGGAAGTCCGTCGATGACGCAGCCGATTGCCTCTGAATGAGATTGGCCAAAGACGGTAACGGTAAGCGTGGTTCCAAATGACGAAGGCATAATCTGTCCTGTCTATGCGAGCCCATCGCTCAGCTCGACAATGCCGCCGAGAGAGCGAAAATCCTCAAAGAAGGTAGGGTAGGACTTTGCCACCGCTTCCGCGTTGGTAATGGTAGTCGGACCATCGGCGTAGGCTGCGGCGATGGCTGCCATCATCACGATGCGATGGTCAGAAGATCCGCTCACCTCTCCGCCGTCAAGGCCTTCCATACCTTCGACGTGCAAAGCGCCATCTTGTACGGACGCCTGTCCACCAAGCGCGTTGAGGGCGTTGGCTATTGTTGCAAGACGGTCAGACTCCTTGAGGCAGAGCCTTTTCGCGTGGGTAAAGACGGTTGAGCCGCGCGCGAAAGCTGCAGCTACTGCGAGTGGCGGCACTAGATCAGGCGTATCCGACACGTTAAGCTGAATAGACCGCAGGTGATCGAAGCTTGCGGCCGCGTTATTGCCGTGCCGGGACACGCGCGCTCCTATAAGCGAAAGGGCTGCAAGTATAGCTCTGTCACCTTGCGCACTCTGCATAGCAAGGTTTGTGACCTCGATGCCGTTACCGAGGGCTCCTGCGGTAAGCCAAAAGGCGGCGTTGGACCAGTCACCCTCAATCTCAAGTTGACCTGGAGTCTTGTAGCTGACGTTGCCTGACACGTAGAACCGTGCGTACTCTTTGCCAGCTTCAACCAGATATGTTGTTTCGACACCAACGCCAAAATCAGCTAGCGTCTTAATAGTCAGGTCCACATAAGGGGCTGATTCGACGGGCGTGGCGACAAATACCTCGAGGTCCTGCTCCATAAGGGGAGCGGCCATAAGAAGCCCGCTGACAAATTGTGATGAAATATTGCCCGGCAACACAAAACGTCCGCCTGAAAGACGGCCCGAAAGAGCAAGGGGATAGGCGCCTTCAGGAGAAAGGCGAACTCCGTGCTCTGTGAGCTGGCCATAGAGCGGCGCGAGTGGGCGCTGCACGAGCATTCCTTCAGCGTGGAATTCAACTTTGCGCCCCAAGGCTCCTGCCACAGGAAGCAGAAAACGGAGCGTTGAGCCTGACTCACCGCAGGGCAGCTCGATTTTCTTAAGCTGAAAGAACGTGTGCTTGGGCTGTTTGATGGGGGATACACGGTAGCCTCTGACGGTTCTGGTAAAGTGAGCGCCCAAAGCTTCCAGGCAGGCGATAGTTGCGTCAATATCTTTTGACGAAGCGTTGCAGTCGATGTCCGTGACGGTGTCGGCGCAGGCCGCGCAGATGAAGACGCGATGAGCCTCAGACTTTGAAGCTACCGCGCTGACGGTTCCAAAAAGTTCATGCGGGGTGATTGTCGCTAACACGCTGTTCCTCCTGTGCCACATCCGTACTCGATAATAGTACGCATTTCATCCTGTGAAAGCGAAACGATATCTGCAGAACCGATTTTTGTCGGGATGACGACATTGATGGAAGATCCACGTCTTTTCTTATCGCGCCAGACGTAGTCCATGAGGGTTTCTCGCGTAAAGGTCGTGTCGACAGGCAATCCGAAACGAGAGACAAGCGCTTCTATCCGTTTGGCGTCTTGAGCGCTGGCAAGATGCACATGAGGATCTGACGCTCCACGCATGAGGCAGCAAAGACCCGCCGCAACGCACGCGCCATGGCTCAGCGTACAGTCGCTTGCAGCTTCAATCGCATGGCCGATTGTATGGCCAAGGTTGAGCATGTGCCGCCTGCCTGCATCTGTTTCATCGGCAGCGACAAAAGCGCGCTTGATACGGATGTTTGCGGCGATGAGTTTGACAAGCGTCTGTGCATCGGGGGCCAAGAGGCTCGTCTTGTCAGCCGGTCCTGTCTCCAAAAGCGAAAAGAGCGCCGCGTCCGCAAGTACCGTATGCTTGATTATTTCTGCACAACCGCTTTGAAATTCTTTTGAAGGAAGCGTTTTCAGAGTTGCGACATCGATAAGGACGCTGTCCGGTTGAAAAAACGCTCCCGCAAGATTTTTGCCGGCCGGCAGGTCGATGGCGCATTTTCCGCCGACTGACGCGTCGACCATCGCAAGGAGCGTGGTTGGTATGTGCACGACATGGCAGCCGCGAAGATAGGTGGCGGCGGCAAATCCGGCAAGGTCGCACACGACACCTCCGCCGAGCGCGATTATGCAGTCGTGTCTTGTCAGACCATGACGGGCGCATTCGTCCCACAGATGTGAGAGGCAAGAAACGCTCTTGGAATGCTCTCCGGCAGGAATGACGGTGTATGACATTGCTGCAAATCCAGCGGTGCCAAGCGAGCTCAGGAGCTTCTCGCCATAGAGCGGCCAGACATTGGTATCGCTTACAAGATGCAGACGCGTCTCTGCGGGAAACAACGATCTGAGCTTTTTGCCCGCGTCTTCAATCAAGCCGGCGCCAACGACCACTTCATATGATGCGGAAGGGGTGCGGACGTCAAGGCAGATGGTGTTGGAAGCTCTATCCACAAAGCGCCTCCCTGATGGAGCGAACGCGCTGCATAAGCTGAGAAAACTCTGCGGGCGTAAGCGCCTGTTCACCATCGGACAAAGCATGAGGAGGATCAGCGTGGACCTCGATTTCCAGACCGTCGGCGCCTGCGGCAACGGCGGCGCAGGCGAGGTCTGCGACGTAGGCGGCAGTTCCGGCGGCATGGCTTGGATCGGCGATAATCGGCAGGTGGGAATCGTGTTTGACCACGGGAATCGCGCTGACATCAAAGGTGTAGCGCGTGGAGTCTTCAAATGTCCTGATGCCCCGCTCACAGACGAGAACCTTGCGGTTTCCCTCACGCATGATGTATTCGGCGGCAAGCAGAAGCTCTTCGATGGTGCTGCCCATCCCGCGCTTGAGCAGCACGGGAGTTTGCGTTTTACCGACAGCTTTCAGAAGCGAGAAGTTCTGTGCGTTGCGGGCGCCAATCTGAATGACATGAACGCCAAGCTCAAGGTATGTGTCGAGAAGCGCCTCCTGGGTAAGCTCGACCACTATGGGTATATGTTCTTGGTGTGAGGCTTCCATCAGCAGTTCAAGCGCGCGTGTGCCCAGACCCTGAAAGTCATAGGGGCTCGTGCGTGGCTTAAAAGCGCCTCCGCGCAGCATGGTTGCTCCGGCAAGACGCACATCATGGGCAAGCGAGAGGAGACTTTCTCCCTCAACCGAGCATGGTCCTGCTATGACGGCAAAGTTTCCGCCTCCGATTTTGACCCCGTATCCGACGTCAATGCAGGTATCTGCCGGATGTGATTCTCGGCTTGTCAAAATGGCGCGCATGCATGCCTCTTTCAAACTATGAGTGCTTGGTGTCCGAACACGGCTCTCGGTGCTAGGACGTAGTTGTCGGTGTTCGGGCGCGGAAATCACGGGACGCTTTGAGTCTATAACATGACCGATATCTTCCTTCTCTGAATTTTGAACTTGAATTTGCCTATGCTTGCTCGTTATACTTACCAACTATGGCCCCGTAGCTCAGTGGATGAGAGCGTTTGCCTCCGGAGCAAAAGGTCGTGGGTTCGAGCCCCACCGGGGTCACCAGGTATAACGTGACGGTATGCTGCCCTGTTTGCGCCGGCGAATACATCGGCTTGTGGCATGTGTACGCTTGAGATATGTGCCAGTTGTGGAGAACTATGAGAGACACTTCAGGCGTGCGGGAGACGTCTGCGCTACGAGGATTGAGTTCGGCGGAGGTAGCCGAACGTGTTGCCGACGGCCGCGTCAATGCCAATACGGACGTAACGACAAAGTCCATTTCTTCCATCATCAAAGATAACGCTCTGACGCTTTTTAACATCGTCAACATCGCGATGGCTGTCCTGGTGCTTTTTACCGGAGAGCTGCGTAATGTGCTGTTTATGGCGGTCGTCGGGGCTAACCTGCTTATTGGCGTGATCCAGGAGATCCGTGCGAAGCGTATGGTGGACCGTCTTACCATCCTGACAGCCAAAAACGTGACGGTTATTCGCGACGGTAAGGACACGGAGGTTTTGCCTTCAGTGCTGGTAGTCGATGATCTGATCCGTCTTCGCACGGGAGATCAGGTGCCCGCGGACTGCGAAGTCGTCCAAGGATCCGTAACCGCTGACGAGAGCCTTCTGACCGGCGAAAGCGAGCCTGTCGAGAAGAGCGTCGGAAGTGAATTGCTGAGCGGAAGCTTCATTGACCTGGGCAGTTTGGTGGGCCGTGTTACGCGCGTTGGTCAGGACGGCTACGCCGCCCGCATCAATGCTGAGGCGAAGTACGTCAAGCCGGTTAATTCAGAGATAAAGGCGACGATCAATTCGATTATTCGCGCAGGTACTTTCGCGCTTATTCCTTTGGGAATCGGTCTGTTTTTGCGCAGCTATTTTCACGCGCCGTCCGACCTCAACGCCGCGATTCTTTCTTCGGTCGCGGCGGTCATTGGCATGATTCCGCAGGGATTGGTGTTGCTGACATCGTCTGTTTTAGCTATTGCAACGGCGCGTCTCGCTGTTAAAAACGTACTGGTCCAGCAGACGTATTGTGTGGAGACGCTTGCTCGCGTCGATACGCTTTGTCTTGATAAGACAGGCACCATCACTACAGGAGAGATGGAAGTCGCGCATGTAGTGGCCGACAGCCTGGATATAGAAGCGGATACGTCAGAGGTAATCGGCGCCCTTGCGGCCATTGTCTGTGCCAATGAGCACGATGCAAACGATACGGCTCGTGCCATTCTTTCGTATCTCAAAAAAGAATCAATCGAGCCTCCGCGTACTTCTCGCGCCATTCCCTTTACGTCGGCTCGAAAGTACTCCGGATGTGTCACCGAAGCGGGAGTCGCCTATGTGATGGGAGCCGCTCAGTTTGTAGTCGGCGCGGGTGTTGCCGAGCGTGCGCTTGCATCGGAAATCTTTGGAGAACTTGAACGCGTACTGGTAATTTGCAGGGTTGAGGGCTTTGACGACAATGACGCCCTGCAAGGTGAGGTAAAGCTTCTCGGCTTTGTAGGTATTCGAGACCAGATTAGAAGCACCGCTCCTGAAACGATTCGCTATTTTCTTGATCAAGGTGTTGACCTGCGTGTTATTTCAGGAGACGATCCGCGTACCGTTGCGGCTATCGCCGCGCGTGCAGGAATTCCTGGGGCAAAACACTGGGTTGACGCGACAACGCTTGCAGACGAGAGTGATATTGCCAAAGCTTCAAAAACATGCCGCGTTTTTGGCCGTGTGACGCCTCAACAAAAGCGTCTTTTGGTGCAGGCGCTCCAGGCGCAGGGCCACACAGTTGCTATGACCGGAGATGGCGTGAATGACATTTTGGCACTCCGTGAGGCGGATTGTTCAGTTTCGATGGCCTCAGGATCTGCCGCAGCGCGCAATGTCTCCGAGATCGTGTTGGCAGACAATGACTTTGCCCATATGCCCGAAGTTGTTGCTGAGGGGCGGCGCTCCATCAACAACCTCCAGCGCTCAGCGGCGCTCTTTCTGGTTAAGACCGTGTATACTGCGGCTCTGGCGCTTTTTTGCATCATCATGCCGCCGTATCCCTTCATTCCTATTCAGATGTCGTTGCTCTCTTTCGCGACGGTTGGACTCCCATCGTTTGTGCTGGCCCTTGAGGTCAATCACGAGCGCATTACCGGCAACTTCCTGGCAAATGTTCTGGAGCGCTCGTTGCCGGCGTCAGCAGCCATTACCGTATCGTTGGCGTTGATTTTGACGAGCGGCCGCCTGCTTCATCTGAGCGTTGCGGAGATGTCCACCATCTGCTTAGTGGTGACGGGAATCATTGGAATCGCTCTCATACGGCGTATCTCTTTGCCGCTTAACGCGCTTCGCAGGGCGCTCCTCGCGTCTGTCGTTCTTATCGTCACGCTTGGATGCACGCTCTTCAGATCCTTCTTTAAGATATCGGCCATATCAAGTGATATGTGTATCCTTCTTGTACCTGCGCTGTTTGTGTCAATCGTAATTTTCAACAGGCTCTACGTTTTTCTTCATGATCACAGCAAGGAGAGCCGGGTCTTCTCGGCATTCGTCCGCGTTTTTAGTGAGGGCGACAATGAGCGCTCGCAAGGCTCGCGTGAAGAGTAAGATGGCTGCAGGACATTAAGGAAGGGATATACGCATGCGCTGTCAAAGATGTGGAGCGATTGTTCCTGAGGGAACGCCTACATGCCCGCATTGTCATGCGGATCTTGGCGTGACGCAACGTATTCCTGTGGCTGACGCGCATTGGTGCCCCCACTGCGGAGCTCTTGTGGAAAAAAGCATGTCAGTCTGTCCGAAGTGCGGCGTGCCCCTTCCCAGGCATGCCAAAAGAGGCGTTTCTGCGACGCCAATCAGGCCTGTTCGAGATATCAGACTTCCCGAAATTGGGGAAGAATCCGCGTCTCGTCAGCGTAGGTCCGCGGCAACACTCAATTCTGATGTGCCCAGTGACGAGCAAACCACCGCGCTATCAGGTGCCGTCGCGCAATCCGCGCAAGACGCGCACTCTGCCGGCACAGACACAATCGATTCGGATTCCACCGCGGTGTTCACACTCGATGAGCGCCGACCCGCACCCCGCTTTGAAAGCGCAATCCCTTCCGAGCCCGTCCACGACGAGGAGACTAGTCGCGCAGAAGGCATGCCCCGTATGCGCGTGGTTGTAGTGACGGCATTGCTAGCCTTGGTTTTTATGGGTGGATTGGTGCTTTATATCACGCATCCCTGGAATCCTACGGCCAACGATGAGCGCGCCACTCAAGGCATTGATCTTTCAAAGCAAGGCTTTCCGGGAACCGTTGAGAAACTCAAAGGCCAGGACGAAGACGAATCCAATACGCCTTCAACCAATGGGGATCCTTCGTTTCAGGCGATGGAGGCGGACTACGAGAAGCTTGCCGATCTTGAAAAGCGTCTGAACGATAATGAAACGTCATTTGACACCATCGCTATCAGCGGGTCGCGAGAAGAGCGTGAAGCGGCGGCTGAGGACGCTAAACAGATTGCCCTTGAAATCAGCAATGTCGTTTCGGACCTCTCTAACCTTGATGATGCCGATGGAGCCTACCGAACACAGCTTGACAATCTTTCCACGTTGGGAAATTGGCTGCGAAACCGCTCTGACGCGCTGAGTGAAGGCTGGAGTCGCTCGCTTGACTCCAAGAATCCGTCTGCCGAAAAAGAGCATATTTTAGACCCCGTTGACAGCATGCGCGATTCTTCGGGCAAAAGCGAATACCAGCAGCTTTTTGAAAAGAACTACGACGCGTGGAAGCCTACGAAGAAGCAGTAGGAGCTACCGTTTGTCTGCTGAAACTATGAAAACTGCGTGTTACTGCTAAAATTACAGAGTTATACGTTATTCCCGCTTTGGCGCGGGAGGCAGGAGGGCATAGCATGAGCTTTGGACTTGATCCGCTTTATACGCCAGAACGCGAGGTCACCGGTACTGAGATTGCCGTTTTCACTACGTCAAAAGGCACGATCCGGGTCAAGCTTGATGGCGCCGGTGCTCCCATTCACGTAGCAAACTTTTGCGAGCTTGCTGAGTCTGGGTTTTACGACGACACCAAGTTCCATCGCTTTGTGCCGGGTTTTGTCATTCAGGGCGGAGACCCCAATACGCGCGATATGAGTTCTGAAGACGTCGCGGCGGGTCGCCCCGGCGCCGATGGCCTTCCTGGAACCGGCGGCCCCGGATATCGCATCAAAGAGGAGTTTTCTTCAAACCCCTGCAATGCTCATAATGACGGAGCTCTTGCGATGGCTCGTTCTTCTCACCCCGATTCCGCGGGATCTCAATTTTATTTTTGCCTCGGTTCGCAGCATGGCTTAGACTCAGGCTATACCGTCTTTGGAGAGACGATTGAAGGTAAAGCGGTAATTGAGCAGCTCAGAGCAGGGGATGTTCTGAACTCGGTCCGTATTGAAAACGCGTAAAGCTTCCGGCTCAAAGGTATCTTGGAGGAAACTGTGAATCAGCAAGCATATGAACAAGGCAAGAGGGCGTACCAGGCAGGCGATTGGTTTTCCGCCGTCTTCCAGCTTGGCCAGGCAAAAGAGGCTGGCGAGAAAAACGGCGAGATAGACCACCTTCTTGGAAACGCTTATATGAAGCTCGGGCAGTTTGAGTCTGCCGTCAACGCGTATGCGGGCGCTCTGAGCGATGTTTCCTACGGTAAGGCAGGCGCGCTTTCCACAAACCGGGGACGCGCTCTTCTGGCCGCCGGCCGCGTGCAGGAGGCAATCGACACGCTTTCCAAGGCGGTTCAAGACGCTTCGTATACAACGCCATACAAGGCTTTTTTGGCGCTTGGCTCTGCCTATGAAAGGCTTGGCGACACGCGCAACGCCGGTATCGCTTATCGCAACGCTGCCGTTGACGAGGCTAACCCCAATCCGTCAGGCGCCCTGCGGAGTCTGGGTAAGTGCTTTATGGGTCTGGGTCGTCCTGTTGACGCGGTGGAGGCCTACCGCACGGCGCTTGACTTCCTGACGCCGCTTGAAAGCCAGGCTGAAGTTTACTGTGAGCTTGGCCTTGCCTATGTCGCCGCTAACCGCATGTCCGAAGCGGTTGACGCTTTCTCACACGCGTCATCAGATTCAACCTTTGTGATGAGCGACGAGGCAAGAACGGCTTATGAGGCCGCTCAAAACGCGGTGGCAAGAATCCGCTCCCGCAAGCCGTCAGAGACAGACGCTTTTTTGCAGGCGGCGGGATACGGCAGCTACGATCCTCTCGACCCCATGGGGGAGTCGGGCGAACTCATTCCTTCCGCTGAGGACACGGGCTTTTTCTCCCTGTCAGAAGAGGATATTCTCGCCCAAGACAAAAAAGAGAGAAAGATTCGCCGCAAGCACCGTCATACCGGTCTTAAGGTCTTTATCACGTTGCTTATCCTTTTGGCGCTTGCTGTTGGCGGCGGAGTATTTGCGTATACTCAAGGCTATGGATGGCCGACGCAGCAGTCCGTTATCGAAGGTATTTTCGCCGCGAAGACGCAGGGCTCAAACGGCTCCATTAAGCAGTTCATTGCCAGCGGCGTTGACGATAAGAAGATTCAAGACATCAGCGATGTTCTTCCTTCTACGGGCACTCCTACCATCACCAAGCTTGACAAGAGCGCTACCACATCCACCGTTACCGTTTCCGTTACCACAAGCAATGGCAGCAGCGTTGAGTATACCGTGGGTCTTGTCAGGGATGGTATCGGCTGGAAGGTTTCAGACGTCGTAACCAACGCCGTGTCTCAAAATTCTTCTCGCTAAGATGTGAACTCGCTTTTGCCCCGTGCACGCGGGGCGGGAGCGGGGTACACTAATAACGTTGCTGGAGATAAGGATTGGAAGGCGTCAGCGCCTCCAAAGAAATGATTGGAAACCATGTCTATCTTCGATTCGCTCTTCGGAGAATATGGCGGAGACCTCGCAATTGATTTGGGAACCGCAAACACCTTGGTTGCTGTGCGCGGTCAGGGTATTGTCATCAATGAGCCTTCCGTTGTCGCTATCGACAAGAGCGAGAGCCGCGTTTTAGCGGTCGGAGCAGACGCGAAGCGCATGATTGGCCGTACTCCCGGCTCCATTATTGCTGAGCGTCCGCTCAAAGACGGCGTCATTGCTGACTTTGACGTGACCGAAGTCATGCTGCGCTACTTCATTGAAAAAGCTCGCGAACGCAAGTATCCGTGGTCTCCGCGGCCGCGCGTCGTGGTATGTGTTCCCTCAGGGGTCACATCTGTCGAGAAGCGCGCGGTATTTGAAGCTACTATTCAGGCCGGAGCGCGCCAGGCGTATCTCATAGAAGAGCCTATGGCGGCGGCAATCGGAGCTGACCTTCCTATTGAAGATCCTACCGGATCCATGGTAGTTGATATCGGCGGCGGTACCACTGAGGTCGCTGTTATTTCCATGGGCGGCATCGTGGTGTCTCAGTCGATTCGTACCGCTGGCGACGAGTTTGATCAGACCATTCTTGAGCATGTTCGTGACGCGTACAATCTTTCAATTGGAGAGCGCACGGCCGAAGATATTAAAATCAAGGTTGGTTCCGCGGCTCCGCTCGCCGAAGAGCTTGATGTTGAGGTCAATGGCCGCGATGTCATGAGCGGGCTTCCCAAGACCGTGCGCATTGAATCGGAAGAGATTCGTCGCGCGCTTGATCGTCCGCTCGATGAAGTTACCAAGGCCGTCAAAGACGCGCTGGACGTGACGCCTCCAGATCTTGCTTCAGATCTTATGTACTACGGTATTTTGCTTACCGGCGGCGGCGGTCTGCTTCGCGGTCTTGACCAGCGGCTGCGCGAGGAAACGGGCGTTCCAGTCAACGTTAGTCCGACGGCGCTCGAAAACGTTGTTACGGGATGCGCCAAGGTTCTTGAAGCCAACGCGCTTTCCGGTGGATTCGTTCAAAGCGCAGGCTAATAAGGATGCCACTTACAAACGGGACAAGGGGTTTCTCGTCCAGTCTCAACGAAAATAGCAATAAGCACACCGGCGGCAGAACATTTATCATCCTTACGATACTTTCTGCCGTCCTTTTAACCGCAGGTGTCCACATGGGCGAAGGCGGACCTTTCGCCGCGATACGCGGCGGCTTTGCCACTATTACGATGCCTATTCGTCTGATGGGTTCGGCTTTTTCGGCGCCGTTTCAAGGGATCGGCAACGTGTTTTCCAACCTTACGGCTAGCCAGGAAACGCTTACGCAGCTGAAAGAGGAAAACGAGCAGCTTCGTTCCCGCAACGCTGAGCTTGAGGAAGCCAATACGTCCGCGCAGCGGCTGCAGGGGCTTCTCGACCTTCGCGATACTTACAATCTCCAGGCGACCGGCGCGCGCGTAATTTCCGGTTCGAGCGATTCATGGAGTTCGACCGTTACCATCGACAAAGGTACGACCTCCGGCCTCGCGGTTGGCATGCCGGTAACCGACAGCTCGGCCGCTATCGGCCAGATTATCGCCGCGGGTCCAACGACGTCGACGGTGCGCCTTATTACCGATGAGCATTCCGGCGTCGCGGCTATGGTGCAGTCCAGCCGCGCTCAAGGCATGTTGATGGGTTCGGCATCAGGCCAGCTGACGCTCAATCAGGTGCGTACTGACCAAACGGTTAAGGTAGGAGATACCGTTGTCGCAAGCGGTCTTGGTGGCGTGTTCCCCAAGGGACTTCCGCTGGGCAAGGTCACGAGCGTTGAAACCAATCCGGGGGCGCTGTACTACACCATCGTTGTTGAGCCGCTCGGTCATGTGACCAACAATGAAGAGGTCATGGTCATTACCTCGCTTACGGAAGAGCAGAAGGCGACAGCCTCTGACATCTCCGACGCCGACGCTCAAAACGCCGGCAGCAATTCGTCATCGGGGTCAGATTCTGGTGACGGTTCGGGCTCGGATGGCAACGACACCAAAAATTCAAGCGATTCTTCAAGTTCTGCGTCGGGAACGGGGCAGAATACGGGTACGACTAGTTCTAACGCCGACGCAAACGGAAACACGTCCGTTTCGCCGTCAACGAACAGCGAACGGCATAGCGAGACAGGCCGGACGGATTAAGGAGGGGACATGCAGGTAGCTGACAGAAATAAAGAGCTGCGCACCACGGCACTGCTCGCCATCGTGTGTCTGATTCTCCAGCTTGCCCTGGCTCCGAATATCTCGCTGGCGCAGGGTCATATCAATTTCGCTTTGATTTTTGCGGCGCTCATGGCGCTGAAGGTAGGCGGGAGAACTGGAACAATCTGCGGATTTTGCGCCGGACTTCTGTATGACCTGTCTTCAACGAGCCCTGTTGGTCTTATGGCGCTGCTTCTGACGGTGATGTCGTATATCCTTGGGCGAGAAGTGCGTGACCGCCTGGCAGGTCATTTTGGCCCTTCAATGGGGCAGATGGCAATAACTATCAGCATCGTGTCCGTTCTGCAGCAAGTATTTGCCTCCATTTTAGGGCAAAGCTCCAGCTTCCTAGGGTCTTTTGGTTTCATCGCCGTACCGACAATCGCGCTGACGCTGCTTGCGTCTTTACCCTTTGTGTACAGGTATTCACGCCAACAAGTTTCACATGCTTCTCTCGGCGGCGAGCGCGCGTTTCGCGGCGCAAAGCGTGCAGCGAAACATTTGAGGTAAATCGCTATGGATTTGACGCTGGTTATTGTGGCAGTCTGTGTTCTGGCTGCTATTGGACTCATTATCATCTATCTGGTGTTCGGAAGAAAGAATTCTCCGTTCAAGTTTGATATCGGCGGAGGCTCCCCGCGGGCTTCCGGCGGCGCGGACGCTTCTCCCGAAAAAACACTCTCTTCTCGGCTTGTTGGCTTGAGCGTGGCGGTTGGCGCGGTCTTTACCGCCTTATTTGCTCGCCTGTGGTCTATGCAGCTGGTATCAAGCGATGAATATCAAAAGCAGGCGGACAGTAACCGCACCCGTACGGTTACCACCGCGGCGCCGCGTGGCCGTATTTTGGATCGCAACGGCGTAGAGATTGTTACCAATCGTCCCAGTCCGGCGGTTGTGGCGAAGTCTGACGTATCTGAAGATGACGTAGAAATGCAGGTGCTTGCCAACCTCTTGGGCATGCCAAAGCGCGCGGTCTACCGCAAGATTATTGATACCTCTGAAGGCGCGCAGAGCCTTCGCACGGTAGCCGTTGACGTATCCCGCCGTGTCATCGCCGCTATCTACGCGCATCCCGGTGTTTTTGATGGTGTCAGCATTGAAGAGCGTACTCAGCGCTTCTATCCCAACGGAACGCTTGCGGCTCATGTGGTGGGATATACCGGCACCGTAACGCAAGAGCAGCTTGAAAACAGCAAGACTGCTGACGGCGGGTTCGTTTATGCCCATGGAGACATTGTGGGGCAAACGGGCGTGGAGCTGCAGTATGAATCGGCGCTGCAGGGCGTTCGTGGCGAGCAGACCGTCTACGTTGACGCAAGCGGAAAAGTGCTTGATCACAGTACGTCAATCGAAGCTCAAAGCGGCTCGGACGTTGTTTTAACCATTGATGCGAAGGTGCAAAAGGCGGCGGAGGACGCGCTGGTCGACGCTATCAAGGTGTCTCGCGCGGCAGGCTTTATGGGCAAGGCAGCGTCCGTTGTCGCTCTTGACGTGACCAACGGTGAAGTCATTGCCATGGCAAGCTATCCGACCTTCTCGCCAAGCGTATTTGTCGGTGGTATCGCTTCGTCTGACTGGGAAAACCTTCAATCTGAAGACGCCAATTATCCGCTTATGAACCGCGTTATCGCAGGTCAGTATCCTTCCGGTTCTGTTATCAAAGCGCTGACGACCTTCGCCGGCCTCGATTACGGCGTTTGCACGCCTGAATCCTCATGGTACTGCACGGGGTTTTGGACGGGATTTGGCGAAGAATACGGCATGCACTGCTGGAAACTTTCCGGTCACGGTACGGTGAACCTGGTTACCGGCATCATTAACTCGTGTGACATTGTCTTTTACGAGATAGGCAAGGGTTTCTTTTACAACAAGGAGCACCCCGAAGGTATGCAGGAGGTCTTCCGCAAGTTTGGTCTTGGGGCGCTTTCAGGCATTGACCTTCCTGAAGAGGCGTCCGGCAGAGTTCCCGATGCCAAGTGGAAGTGGGATTATTTTTCCGATTCGCCCGACGATTCGCGCGCGTGGCAGGGTGGCGACAACTGCAACCTGTCCATTGGACAGGGCGATCTTCTCGTCACCTGCCTGCAGATGGCAAACGCTTACGCCGGCGTCGCCACGCGGGGCCAGATTTGGAAGCCGCATGTGCTGAAGAGTATCAACGCCCGCTCAGGCAACGGGTCTGTTATCGAGTACAAAAACAAAATTATCATTGAATGCGAGGAGTCGGAGTCCAACTACGATATTGTGAGCCGCGGTCTTCACGGCATGGTCTATGAGGAAGACCCCGCGTATGCGGCGCACTGGACCAACTTGGATGTGCAGGTCAACGGCAAGACGGGCACGGCGCAGCAGATTACCGTAGGCGATCCGGTCGGCTGGTTTGTGGGTTATGCGCCTGCCGACAATCCCAAATACTGCATCTGCGCAAACGTTGACTGCGCTCCTTCGGGCGCTGGCTCTGCAATGTATGTCGTTCGCGATGTTTTTGGCGCTATCTACGGCCAAAAAGATACGGTTTCGCGATAGGAGGCGAGAAGAACATGGCGTTGGACACATCTGCCGTCACCAAACAGCGAGGTTTTTCTCGCTTCAGACGCACGAACACGCCCAAAGGGCTGACCGTCAACGGTAAAAAATCAGACGGCAAGCGCGATATCTTGGGCAATCTCTATCTGCCGCAGCTGATACCCGCATGCCTGCTTATTCTTATCGGTATCGTGGTCATCTATACGGCGTCGCTAAATATCGCGGAGGCGAGCTTTCCCCGCCACCTTGCAGGTATTGCTATCGGCGCGGTACTTGCTGCCCTCATTTGGCATTATGACTACCGCGGCCTGGCGAACATGTCGACGTTTTTGCTGATAGCAGTTTCAATTTTGATGATTATGCCGCGCATACCAGGGCTGGGCGTATCCATAAAAGGCATGACTGGCTGGGTGAAGATTCCCTTCATACCCCTGCGTTTTCAGCCTTCGGAGGTCGGCAAGATTGGACTTATTTTCCTCATGGCCGCCGTGGGCGCTGAGTACCACGGCAAAGTGGAAACCTTGAAGGATTACGTAAAGCTCTGCGGTACGCTGCTCATTCCCTTTGGCTGTATTATGCTGCTGCCTGATTTGGGAACCGGCCTCATTCTTTTGGCGATAGGAGCGACCGTCATCATTTGCTCGGGTGCCAAAAAAACATGGATTCTCATTACGTTTTCCCTGCTTGTCGCTGTGGTGGCACTGGTGGTAGTGACCTCGCTTATTCCGGGTATCCCGCATATTCTGAAGGACTACCAGATCAAGCGCCTGGTGGTATTTGTCGACCCGTCCATCGATCCGTCAGGAGACGGGTATAACTTGCAGCAAGCCAAAATCGCGGTCGGTTCCGGCGGCCTTTTCGGCAAGGGTCCGGGCAATGCTACGCAGGCAAGCGGCAGGTTTTTACCTGAGGCGCATACCGACTTCGTGTTCGCGCTCTTTGCCGAGGAGTTTGGCTTTGTCGGCTCTCTTGTGATGCTGGCGCTCTTCGCGTGGATGATCTTCTCGACGATTCTTCTCGCCATGCGCCTTGAAAATCCGTTTGCCAAGCTCACTCTTGTGGGTTGCGCCGCCATGTGGACATTTCAAATGCTGCAAAATATTGGCATGTGCATTGGCATTATGCCCATCACCGGCATTCCACTGCCGTTCATTAGCTTCGGTTCCACATCGATGCTTGCGCAGATGATGTCTGTGGGTGTGGTGCAGTCGGTGTGGCGACATCGTCAGAAGTCCGCGTAGTATTGATGCGATACAGGCCGAGTAAAGGCGGCATAGGGGCAGGTGAGTATGGCAGCTTCGATGACAAAGATTGCGGGCTCGCTGGTGAGCGGGCTTGGGGCGGATTTCGCGCAGATTGAGAGCGTGACTGTTCGCGTATACGTTGACAGGTCTTGCCCAACGTATCTGGCGCAGGCGGTCCGCCAGGCTCTTGTGCCTGAGCGTGTGAGTGCGCATGTCGAGGTGCTGCCTCTCGCGGCGTCTGAGGCGCAAACTTCAACAGTTCCCGATGCGGCCATTATTGTATCCGGAGGAAATCTGCTGGTAGGCGAGAAGTGCGCAGAACTTGCCGCATCCGGTATTCCCGTTGCGGTTATCGTTGAGTCGGCTGTTGAGGCGCCGCGCGTTGCTGTTTCCGCCGAAGCCGCTCTGCGCATCAACATCCTGGCCGGCACTTCGTCTGAAGCTGTGCTTGAGCGTTTAGCCGTATGGCTTGCGTCTGCTACCGAGAAGGGCGTCTCATGCGCGGCGTCGTTTCCGTTTTGCCGGGAGGCTCTGGTGTCCTCACTGGTTTCCAGATGCGCCGCCACCAATGCCGCAATCGGCGCGGTCTCTATGATTCCCGGGTCCGACATGGCGCTGATGACATCCTCGCAGATTCGTCTGGCGCTTGATATCGCGACGGCTTACGGTCTGGATTCCCGCATTGATCGCATTCCTGAGCTTGCAGGCGTTGCTTGTGCCGGATTGGCATACCGAAGCGCTGTTCGGAGTCTTGTGGGCGTGGTGCCCGG
The DNA here is from genome assembly GCF_000411555.1 of Atopobium sp. oral taxon 199 str. F0494. GTDB lineage: Bacteria > Actinomycetota > Coriobacteriia > Coriobacteriales > Atopobiaceae > Lancefieldella. The sequence continues at coordinate 359,180 of NZ_KE150486.1, forward strand.
TTTTGGCTGGCTGCTGAAGGCGTCCATGGGATATCTTGGGACAAAAGTTACGGCGCGCGGCATTGTAATGCGCATCGAACATATCAAAAAGGAAGAAAATCAGCCACAAGTTGTGGATTAATCTGGTAATTTGAGATTCTTATGGTAGACTGTTTCGAGCTGTGTTTCTCGCCGAGGGACATGGGGCGCCGACAGTTTCCCGCGTGCGCCACAGGTTACGGCGTTGGATACCTTTGCTCGGGTTCCAGAAACCGGTCTCATTGATAATCGTTGCACGTTTTCAGCAATGAAGGGTTACACACATGTACGCAATCGTAGCAACTGGTGGCAAGCAGTATAAGGTTGCCAAAGATGACATTATCGCTGTCGAGAAGCTTGACGCGCAGCCTGGCGACAAGGTCAAGCTTGACGTTCTCATGCTTAATGACGGCAAGAAGACCATTGTCAATCCGTCTGACCTCTCTTCTAAGAAGGTCACCTGCGAGGTTCTTGAGCAGTTCAAGGATAAAAAAGTCCTTGTTTTCAAGCTCCACAAGCGCAAGCGCTACCACCGTACCAACGGACATCGTCAGCAGCTTACCAAGCTGAAGGTCACTTCTCTTCCGACCACGCGCAAGGCTGCGTCTAAGGCATCCGACGAATCAGCCGAGTAACGGCGTTTGGATGTTTGGTTGCATCAGCACCTTCAACTCTTCACGTAAGCGGCTTTCAACGTTTCAGATTATTTTAAGATAGGCAGGTAGCACTATGGCACACAAGAAAGGTCTCGGTTCGTCCCGTAACGGCCGCGATTCTCAGGCGCAGCGCCTGGGTACCAAAATTTACGGTGGCCAGGCCATCAAGGCTGGTCAGATTATTGTTCGTCAGCGCGGCACCCACATTACCCCCGGCGTTAACGTCGGCCGCGGCAAGGACGATACGCTTTTCGCGCTCGTTGATGGCGTTGTCGAGTTCAAGCGCGGCGTCAAGCATGTCGTCAACGTCATTGAGGCGCAGGCGTAACATAATTGGCAATTCGTTTGCTGTTGTTTTTGCAAGGGGACCCTTCGGGGTCCCTTTTTTGGCATAGGGATGCTTGTAGTGTTAGCGCCCTTAAACGCTTCATAGCTCACATCTTCGAACGCTTCAACGTTTCAAAGCTGTTTCATGATTGCTTTTTCGAAAACTCCGTGAAGAGGAATTGGTATCCTTGCTCACAGGTTGTAATCGTGTGTTTGAGTTGCCGACACTGTTTTAGCCGTGTCAGCCTTGTTGTAGAGGAAGGGAGACTATCTATGAGCTCTAATCCAGCAGCAATAAGCTGCGCTTCAGCGACAAACTCCACTGCAACCGCATCCCGTAAAAACTGGTGGTGGCGTACTCTGTCCCTCTTCGGTTGACTGTGAGTCACTCATGCTGTTTGGCATATGTGAGGGCTCCCGGAAAGACCGGGGGCTTTTTTATTGCCGAAATCGCGAGAAAGTATGAAAAGAAAAATGTAAAAGAGAACGCAGCAGAGCAACGCAGGTAACAACGTAATAGATAATAAGAAACGCGTGAAAGGAACGCATATGACAGTCCAAAAGTCTCATCGCAGCCAGAACTTGAACAGCCAAAACCTCAAACAGCCGCGTATTGCGATCCAATCAAGTCGACAGGGGGCCCTTGATGTAACATCGCTGGTAACAGTGGCGGTACTCATTGCCGCCGGTCTCATTCTTGATTTGACCGTCGGCAAGGCAATCAGCGCGGTGGGCATTGCCCCGGAGTTTGTCATCGCCTCATTTTGCCTAGCGATTCTTTTGCTCAAGCCGAACGCGGTGCAATCGGTTATTATCGGCCTTATCGCCGGCGCGGTCATTCAAATCACCACCTCGCTTCCTGGAGCCGATTTGGTCGCGGAATCAATCGCCGCGCTCGTGATGTTTGCCTTTACCAAAAGCGCCTTCGCCGAGAGCAGAATTATGCCCTTTGTAGGATCTTTTATAACGACTGCCGTTTCCGGTCTGATTTTTGCCGCGATTGCCGTTCCCGCCAAACATGCCGGTCTTGACCTCTTTCTCGTCATGATTCCCGTAATTTTGTGCACGGCGCTTTTCAACGCTATCGTGGTGCAGGCGCTCGCGGAACCTCTGTCCAAAGCGACACGCCGCTGATCCGCTTCAAAAAGGCCGCCTTTCGGTGTTCTTTTGACGATTTTTGCTGAACAGCGGACGTTTCTTGTATACACTCGTATATGCCGTTACATCAAACTTCAATCGTAGCTATGAATGGCGAGAAGAACATGCACTCCGTACTTGATTTTCAACATGTGACGTTTAGCTATCCCGACAGCGAAACGCCCGCGCTTTCAGACATACACTTCCAGCTCAGCGAAGGAGAGTTTCTCGGTATCGTAGGGCCTTCGGGGGCAGGAAAAACGACGCTCACCTCGCTTATGTCCGGCGCGATTCCGCACCACTACCGCGGCACGCTGTATGGAGCGGTGCTGGTTGACGGGCAGGATACCTGTGACGTTACCCTGACCGACATCTCTTGTTCAATCGGCCTCATTCTTCAGGATATTGACGCGCAGATGGTTGCCGGCATTGTAGAGGATGAACTTCTCTTCGGGCTTGAAAATTTTGATGTTCCCCGCGAGCAGATTATGGATCGTTTGACGTACGCTTTGGATACCGTTGGCATATCCGATCTGCGCTACCGCGAAATTGCGACGCTTTCCGGCGGCCAAAAGCAAAAGGTCGCCCTTGCCGCCATGTTAGCGCTGCGTCCGCGCGTGATGGTCCTTGACGAGCCGACCGCCGCCCTTGACCCCGTCTCTTCACGCACCATTTTTGAAACGCTCGCCGAGCTCAATCGCACTGAGCGCATCACGGTTATTGTCGTGGAGCAAAAGGTCGCTCTTCTCGCCACATATTGCTCACGCGCCCTCGTACTGGCAGACGGCGCCATTGCCGCCTGCGGCTCCACAAGCGAAGTCTTTGCGCGCTCAGCGGTCTTGCGCGAACTTGGCGTTGACAGTCCTCGGGCTACACGCATTTCCAATTACCTGCGTAAACTTGGCTATGCGGACGAGAAAGACGTTTCGCTGACAGTCCAAGACGCCTGCGGCCTTGTCGCGCGCGCGGTGGGGAAGAGCAGGGGGGTCTCCTACGACGTGCAGACTCCGCTCACCTCTAAAGACGCGTCTCTTTCTCCAACGTATTTGCCGCTCATCGGTGGTCCTGTGACGGCTGCTGACAGCGGTCCATTCAAAAAGGTTCTGTCTCAGCCGGAGGGAGAGGAAGTTGAGCCATCGCTTGAGCTGCTTGACGTTTCGTTTCGCTATGAGAGCAGCAATGACGGCGTTGACCATGTGACCTTTTCCGTAAATCCCGGTGAGATTGTGGCGCTTATCGGTCAAAACGGCGCTGGAAAGACAACCATTACCAAGCTGGTCAACGGCTTATTGAAGCCACAAAGCGGTGATGTGCGCATTATGGGAACATCCACCGTTTCTCAGCGCACCAGCGAGATTGCCCACCACGTCAGCACGCTCTTTCAAAATCCCGACCACCAAATCTGCAAAGACACGGTTCTCGATGAGGTCGCTTTTGGACTGGAGCTCAAAGGAGTACCGCAATCAGAAGCGCATGAGCGGGCGAAAGACGTTATCGACGGCTTTGGACTTGACGCTCAGGTTTCTCCGTTTACGCTTTCTCGCGGTCAGCGCCAAATGGTAGCCTTGGCGTCCGTGGTCGTGTGCGAGCCTGACGTGCTTGTGCTCGATGAGCCGACAAGCGGCCTTGACTACCGTGAGTGCATGACCGTCATGCACGAGGTTGAAAAGCTGCGCGAGAAGGGCTGTGCCATTTTGATGGTCTGCCATGACATGGAGGTCGTTTCTGACTTTGCGAGTCGCGCGGCAGTTATGGCGCACGGTTCCCTCATCGCTGATGGTCCTCTGGCTGAAGTTTTTGCACAAGATGCTGTTATGCGCCTCGCCGCTATTGAACCGCCTCAGGTGGTACAGGTTGCGCGCGTGCTCTCGGAGCGCGTTGACGCCGCCTATACGGGACTGACAACAGTGTCTGAGATTGGTCGGATGACTGAGCGTATTGTGAGTGACGCCACCTCTCGCGCGGCGGCCGAGAAATTTGTTAGAGAAGCCGTTGAAGAACATCATCGCCATTGCAATACCACCAAAGGCCGCGGCGGTTCGGAGGTCTCAGATGTCAGGTAGCATTATTGATTACACGGAAGGCACGAGCTTTTTGCATCGCGCAAATCCGGTTGCTAAGGTCTTTCTCGCCATCGAGCTTTTCGCGGCGGGCATTGTAGCTCCCGGCTACCCTGAGATTATTGCTGTTATCGCAGCCACGCTGCTTATCAATATCGTGGCAGGCAATGCCAAAAAGGCGTTTCGGCTCTTGGGAGCGTTTTTTGTTATAGGCGCTTGCATGTTTGTCGTTCAGGCGCTCATTGCGCGTTCGGGCACGCCGGTGTTCTACATTGTCACCGACTATGGTCTTGCTCAGGCGACAAATGTTGCGCTGCGCACCATCGCGTTGGCGCTGCCGCTCCTTTCGATGATGAGCCTTACCCGCATGGAGGACCTGACGAGCTCCTGCGTCGAAGTGCTCCATATTCCGTATCGATACGCGTTTACCATCACTACCGCTATTCGTTTCGTCCCTGTTTTTTCGCAGGAAATGGAGAAAATCAAGGAGGCCCAGACGGCGCGCGGCGTGGAGTTTGACGCAAAAAATCCTTTTCGCCGCCTGAAACTGCAACTCCCGCTTATCGTTCCGCTGATGATTTCTTCGGTGAAAAAAGCTGACGCTACAGCGCTCTCAGCCGAACAGCGTGGGTTTTATCTGCGCACGCGGGATTCCGCGCTCAAGCGCTATCCAATGCGTATGTCTGATGGCGTCATACTTGTTGTCGGCCTCATGTTTGTTATTGGCGTAGCGGTTCTCTAATTTTCGCGCGCTTCTCGCCACGGTTTCTTTGCGGCTCGGTTTCGCGTACCATATAAACTGCTCAAAGGAGGATCCGTGGATACATTCACCGACCTGTGTCATATCAACGTAAAAGGCGGCGATGGCGGCGCGGGATGCATGTCGTTCAGGCGCGAGGCGTTCGTGCCTAAAGGGGGACCCGATGGCGGCGATGGCGGCCATGGCGGCGATGTGGTAATCGTTGCCGACCCGCAGCTGTCGTCCCTCATTGACTACCGATATAAGCACCACTTCAAGGCGGAGCGGGGCACGCACGGCAAAGGAGCACGGCGTCACGGCGCGGACGGCGAGGACTTGCTGCTCAAGGTACCGCTGGGAACCGTGGTCAGAGAGCTTGATCCGGAGACGCAAAAGCCCCTGTATGACATAGCTGATCTTACGGTTGCAGGCGAGCGCGTAGTTGTGGCGCCCGGCGGCCGCGGCGGCCTGGGTAACATTCACTTTGTGACATCGGTGCGCCGCGCGCCCGCCTTTGCCGAAAAAGGAGAACCGGCGCAAGATCACTGGATCGAGCTGGAAATGAAGCTGATGGCCGATGTGGCGCTTGTCGGCATGCCGTCAGTTGGCAAGAGTTCGCTCATTGCTCGCATCAGTTCCGCGCGGCCGAAGATTGCCGACTATCCGTTTACAACGCTCGTACCTAACCTGGGCGTGGTCCGCGCCGCGAGCGGTCAGTCTTTTGTCTGCGCCGATGTGCCTGGTCTCATTGAAGGCGCAAGTGAAGGCAAAGGTCTTGGTCATCAATTTTTGCGCCATATTGAACGCACGGCTCTTATCGCCCATGTCGTTGATATAACAGGCGGCTTTGAAGACCGCGACCCTGTTGAGGATTATCGCGTTATCAACCGCGAGCTTGCGACCTACGCGCCTGAGCTTGCCGAGCGGCCGATGATTGTGGTTGCCAATAAGTGCGACATGCCGGATACGGCTGACAAAATAGAAGAGCTGCGCCACGCAGCGGAGGTGGACGGACACCGCTTCTTTGCCGTTTCCGCGGTAACCGGTCATAATCTTGACGAATTTGTCGCCTACTGCGCCTCGGCAGTCGCCAAGCTTCGCCAAGAGTTCTCAGCAGCAGCACCGACTGTCGACCGCTCTGAAACCTGGGAGCACAGGCGTCAGCGCCGTGACAGCCGTTTTACCATTGAGCGAGAAGAGCGTCACGCTTGGCGCGTTTCTGGAGGCGCCATCGAACGTATGGTCATCCAAACCGACTGGGACAATGATGAGGCCGTCGCTTACCTGCAGCATCGGCTTGACCGCATCGGCTTGGACGATCAGCTGATTAAGGCGGGCGCCGTCGACGGAGATGAAGTTCGGATTCTGGGGTTCGCCTTTACGTTTGAAGGGTCAGCGTCCGCGCCTGCACCAGACAGCTACGCTGAAGACGATCCGTGTGCTTTGGACGAACCCGCGGCATCTGACGAAGACGCGAAAATCGACTCTACCGATGGGATAGGGCATGAGTAAGATAGTAAATGGCATGCACCCCGGACTTCCGAACCTCGGCCAGGATTCCTCAAAGACCTACCGATTGGGAATTATGGGCGGTACGTTTGATCCTATCCACTATGGACATCTGGTAGCTGCGGAAACCGCGTACGACGATTTGCATCTCGATGTTGTTGTCTTTATGCCCGCAGGCCGCCCCGCCTTTAAGCAGGATATGCGCGTAACGGCGGGGGAGGATCGCTACTCAATGACGCTTCTCGCCACGTCGGATAATCCCCACTTTGTGGCAAGTCGCTTTGAAGTGGACTTTGAAGGCATTACATATACCGCCGAGACCTTGACACGCCTGCGCGCGCTCTATCCCGAAAACGTCTCGTTTTACTTTATTACCGGCGCTGACGCCATCGCGGATATTGTCAGCTGGCGCAATGCCAGCACCGTAGCGGAGCTTGCTCACTTTGTGGCGGCAACGCGTCCCGGCTATGACCTTAATCGGGCGAGACGGGCCATTGAGCTGTCTCCCTATGATTTTGACGTGACCTATCTTGAGGTGCCCGCTTTGGCCATCTCATCGAGCTATCTGCGCGCGCGTGTAGAGCAGCATCAAAGTCTTCGGTACCTCACGCCTGACACGGTTGCGGGCTATGTGCATAAGCATGGACTCTACGGAGCCGATTCAACGCCGCTCACGGCCCGAGGTGACGAGCGATGAGTGTGCCTTCTGACTGCAAGAACACGGTTATCAAATTCGCAACGGTTTCCTACACTTCAAAGCGGCAGGCGATTATCGAAGAGCTTGAGCGAGATCTTGACGCGCATATGCGCTTGCAAAACCCGAAGCGCTTCGCGCACAGCATTTCCGTTGGCCACATGGCCGAAACTATGGCTGTCGCATACGGGATAGATCCGTATCCCGCGCGCGTCGCAGGCATTCTCCATGACTGGGAGAAGGGCCTTTCTAACGAGGATACGCTTTTACTTGCCGAGAAGTACCAGCTTGAGATGGGCGTCGCGTATGAGAAGATTATCAGCTTGCTTCATGGTCCTCTCGCCGCGCATGAGCTTCCCAAGCTCTATCCATGGCTTTCGAAAGAGATTTTGAGCGCCATCGCAAAGCATACGACCGCTGACCTTGTGATGTCCGACCTCGATAAGATCATATATGTCGCGGACCTTATCGAGCCGCTGCGGGCATCGTATCCAGGCATTGTGCGCTCGCGTGAGCTTTTTGTACGTCATGTTTCTCTTGAGGCGCTGTATCGTGCGAGCTTTACCTCAACGCTTTTGTACGTTGTGGAATCCGGCAAGTACTTGTATCCCAAGTCCGTTGACATATACAATGCTATGATTGGGTGCCCGCTCAAAGAGACTGAGTCGGACGTGACAAAAAGAACAGAAAGGTAGGGCCTTAATGGCTGTAACCCCATTTGAACTTGCTCGAATCGCAGCTGTTGCCGCTGATGATAAGAAAGCGAAGGACATTCTCGTCCTTGACCTGTCCGATCAAACCGACGTCTGCGATTATTTTGTCATCTGCACCGGAGATAACGCTCGCATGGCCGACTCCATCGTGGACGAAATCCGCGAGAAGATCCGTAAAAATACTGGTCTTAGCCCGCTTTCCACAGAAGGCCGCGAAGGCTTGAAATGGATTCTTGTGGACTACGGTTCCGTTGTCGTTCATGTATTTCAGCCGGAAGTGCGAGACTATTACCGCTTGGAGCGCCTGTGGGAAGACGCGCCGCGCGTTGACGTTGGTCTTGAAGCGTAGAAAGCAGCTGCTATACGTCACTTTTGCCCATGGGCATGGTATCCGAGACGCGGTCTTCAAAGCGGAGATCGCGTCCGTACTTTATAACGTCACTTCCGAATTTGTCCTTTAAGGCGTCGGTCACGCCGGAAAGGGGAGGTCGATGAGAGCGTGTCTTCTTTTTGCCCTGTCGGATGGCGTCTGAGGGCGTAAGGTCCTGCTCATCAAAAAGCGCCGGCTGTATCGGCTTTTGCGCGCCGGCGTCAAAACCGCTGACACCAACTCCTAAAAGGCGCACCGGCTGACCGTTATGCCAGACTTCCTGCAGGAGCTCTTCTGCGACAGGGCCAAACTGATCCTCCTGGTCAGTCATGGCGGAAAGTGTTTTTTGCGCGGTGTGCGATGAAGAGACGGAGTTTTTTACCTTGAGCGTTACGGTACAACCCTTCAGTCCGTTTTTTCTGAGGCGCCGTCCGACGATACATGAGATGTGGCGTATGGCGGCGCGGATCTCTGTTTCATCGGTAAGGTCTTCCTTGAAGGTGCGCTCGTTTGATACGGATTTGGCTTCACTGGGCGCCGCCGCTTCGGACACGACTGACACCTCAAGGCCACCGGCGCGCCGGATGAGACGGGGACCGCTGACGCCAAGCGCTCCCTCAAGGCGAGCTATATTGGCGCGGGACAGCTCTCCAAGCGTTTTGATGCCAAACGAATGCAATACCTTCGCTGTTGAAGGACCGATGCCGCTCATGGTCTCAACGGGAAGAGGAGCCAGAAAACGCCGCTCGCTTCCAGGAAGCACCACGGTGAGCCCGCGTGGTTTTTCTCGCTCGGAAGCGATTTTGGCGACCGTCTTGTTGACTCCAAGACCGATTGAGCAGGTAATCCCAAGTTCGGCGACGCGGCGCTGAATGCGCCGGCAAATTTCGATGGGATGCTCGCGAGAAAACCGACCGGGCGTGACGTCAAAAAAGGCTTCGTCAATGGAGACCTGCTCAACGAGGGGTGTTTCATCAAGAAGAATGGACATGACGTTTTGACTCAGCTCTTTGTAGCGAGCGTAGGAACCGGACGTCCAGATTGCCTGAGGGCACAGGCGTGCCGCTGTAGCGGAGGGCATGGCCGAGTGGACGCCGAACGTTCGAGCTTCGTAGGAAGCTGTTGAGACGACGCCTCGCTTGTGAGGAGAGCCTCCCACGATAACGGGTTTTCCTCTCCAGTCAGGGTGGTCAAGCTGTTCAACGGAGGCGAAAAAAGCGTCGAGATCCATAAGGCCTATGGCGGGAGCGTCCCACCTATCAGCGTTGTTTACATCAGCGCTCTCAAAAGATGCGCTCTTCTCGCTGGAGGGTGGCATACCGGGTCTGTTTCGTATCTCTTTCATGCCACAAGTATAGTGCATTTATAGGGTGCATGTTCGATAAAACAGAACAAATGTTTCATGGATATTGAGTCGTGCTCATTTTGCGAGGTTAAAAATATATCTTGCGAGGTGAACGCATTGCTGTAAACTAGTAATCCGTTTGTGGCTTTGCGGTGCAGCCTATCAACCAAACCGATGCGCCGCTTGACTGAAGGAGTTTTCATTGGCAGTTAAGATTCGTCTGGCCCGTCATGGTGCCAAGAAGCGTCCGTATTATCGCGTTGTCGTTGCTGATGGCCGTATGCCTCGCGACGGTCGTTACATTGAGGAGATCGGTCGCTACAACCCTCTGACCAGCCCCAAGACGATTGACATCAATCTTGAGAAAGTCGACGAGTGGGTCTCTAAGGGCGCTCAGCCTTCCAATACAGTCTCTCACCTGATTGAGATTGTTCGCACTGGCGCTCCCGTTGCAGAGAAGAAGGCTAAGCCTTCCAAGAAAGCACAGGCTAAAGCCGCTGCAGCTGCTGAGGCTGCCGCAGAAGAGGCCGCCGCTGAAGCAGAGGCTACCGAGGCGGAAACCGAGTAACCGTGGCAGAAGACAGTATTGAATCGCTTGACGACGCTGCTCTAGAGTCGTTTTCAGAGATGCCTTCCGATAAGGTCGCCGATCTTGTGGAGTACATCGTGTGCGGTCTCGTTGATGACGAGAGCGCCGTATCGCTTGATGTGACCGATCATGAAGACGGCGCCCTCATTGAGGTGACGTGTTCTGAAGAAGACGCCGGCCGCGTTATCGGCCGCAAGGGCCGTACCATCAAAGCTATCCGTACGCTCGCGCGCGCTTTAGGTCAGCGCGTTGGTACTGCGGTAGATGTTGAGGTTGTAGGCTAAAGCGTGCGCAAGCGGTATCGGGCTCTTGCTCAAGTCGTTAAAACGCATGGAAAACGGGGGGAGGTCGTGGCTATTCCTGTTCACGGTCTTTCTTCTGTTATAACGTCGGGCATGCGCGTGGTGCCCGTGCCTCCCTCGCTTACGGGTCCGCGTGAGTATGAGGTTGGCTTTGTTGCCTCAGACCAAGAGCGAGGATGTCTCATCTCCTTGGAAGGGGTTACGTCCATCAAAGATGCGGAAGCGCTTGTTGGCAAGACGCTTCTTGTGTGCGAATCGGACTTGCCTGAGGACTTTGAGCTGCATGACAGGGCTTCACTGCTTGCACGGGAAGTCGTTGACAAACACTTTGGCTCGCTCGGTACGATTACCGACGTGCTGGTTTTACCCGCCCATGACGTATGGGTGGTTACCGGGTCTAAAGGCGAGATTCTCATACCCGTGGTTGACGCTTTTATCCGTGACGTCTCAGCCGGAAAAGCCATTTGCGTAGAGATACCAAGCGGCCTTATTGAGCAGGAAGAAGGAGATGACGCATGATGCGCTTTGATACGCTTTCGGTATTCCCTGAAGTTTTTGCTCCGTACCTCAACGCGTCCATCATGGGCCGCGCTCAAAAAGCTCATATTTTTGAATTTCACGCCTATGACCTGCGCGACTGGACATACGATCGCCATCACAGCGTAGACGACGCGCCATTTGGCGGCGGCCAAGGCATGCTGATGAAACCGGCACCTATTTTTGAAGCGGTGCGCGATCTTACCTCGCGTGCAACCGACCATGTTCATGTGGTGTTCTTCTCTCCGGCTGGAGCTCCGTATTGTCAAAAGACAGCTGAGCGCTTGTCCGCCCAAGAGCACCTGCTCTTTGTGTGCGGTCGCTACGAGGGAATGGATGAGCGCTGTTTTGAGCTTGCCGATGAAGTTATTTCACTCGGCGATTACGTGCTTACCGGCGGAGAATTGGCGGCGCTTACGGTCATCGATTCGGTGACGCGGCTGCTTCCGGGGGCTTTAGGAGACGAGATGAGCTCGCAAGACGAGTCCTTTTCTGAGGGGCTTTTGGAGTATGCTCAATACACACGGCCGGCTGATTACGAGGGGCGTCTCGTGCCTTCCGTTCTCCTTTCAGGCGATCACGGCGCTGTTGATCGTTGGAGGCGCGCCTCCGCTCTTGAGCGTACTGCCCGCTGGAGGCCGGATCTTCTCGCCACAGTCCCATTGAGCGACGATGAGCGGGCATTTGTTGAAGAAATCCAGGCGCGTGAATGTAAGCAGGACGTACAGAGGGGAGACGCAGCAGATGAGTAACGCTGATAAGCCAATTCGCAACAGCAACGCGCTGCTCGACTACGTCTGGATTATCCTTACAGCCATCGTGATTACCATACTTTTGCGGTTCTTCGTGTTTGACGTTTTCACCGTGCCAACCGGTTCAATGCTTGACACCATTCAAGAAGGGGATCTTTTAGTAGGGGAGAAAATCACCCTCCATTTTGACCCGCCGAAGCGCGGCGATGTCGTTACCTTCTACAGCCCAATCAAAAAAGATACGATGCTGGTCAAACGTGTCATCGCAACGGCAGGTCAAACGGTTGATTTGCGTGACGGCGCGGTGTACGTTGATGGGGAGAAGCTCGACGAGCCGTATACGGAAGGCAAGCCAAGCAATTCTCTGGCGGATCAGCCGGGCGCGCGTATTACCGACTATCCCTATACTGTTCCTGACGGATGCGTTTTTGTCATGGGGGACAACCGGACCAATTCGCTTGATTCGCGATTCTTCGGGCCCGTTCCTCTTGAAACTATCACTACCAAGACACTGTTTATCTTCTGGCCGTTCAACCATGCCCGAGGCCTTTAGCGCCCGGACCTAAGAGAAAGACGGATATGAGTACTACGCCGCTTACATTCCAGGATATGATTTTGGCGCTGGAACATTATTGGGCAGACAAAGGCTGCACCGTCATGCAGCCCTACGATTCTGAAGTCGGTGCCGGCACCTTCCACACCGCCACGATTCTTCGCTCGCTGGGACCTGACGCGTGGCGTACCTGCTATCCGCAGCCATGTCGCCGTCCGGCCGATGGACGTTATGGCGAGAATCCCAACCGACTGCAGCACTACTATCAGTTCCAGGTGCTCATCAAACCGTCACCGGAAGACTCGCAGGATTTGTATCTTGGATCCCTTGCGGCTATCGGCCTTGACCCGAAAGACCATGACGTGCGCTTTGTAGAGGACGACTGGGAGAGTCCAACGCTTGGCGCGTGGGGCCTTGGATGGGAAGTTTGGCTGAACGGCATGGAGGTCACGCAGTTCACCTATTTCCAGCAGGTCGGAGGCATTGAAGTCGATCCAGTGCCCGTTGAGATTACCTATGGTCTTGAGCGCATCGCCATGTACGCCCAGGGCGTTGACTCCGTTTACGATCTTGTCTGGAGCTATCTTCCCGACGGAACGCCAATGACATACGGTGAGGTCTTTCTGGAGAACGAGCGTGAATTTTCAACCTATAACTTTGAGGTTGCCAACGTGGAACTCATGCGCGAGAAGTTCGATGAATACGAGGCGGAGTGCCACGCTTGTCTTGAACGCAAACTTCCACTGCCTGCCTATGACTGCGTCATGAAGTGCTCCCACGCCTTTAATCTGCTTGATTCCCGCGGCGCTCTTTCTGCTGTGGAGCGCGCCAACTACATTCTTCGCGTGCGCACCATCGCCAAAGCGTGCTGCGAGTCATATCTGGAAGAGGTGGCTGATCAAAACGATGATCGGCACAACACGAAGGAGGTGGCCTGATGGCAGCTACTAAAGACTTTCTGCTTGAAATAGGCACTGAAGAGATGCCGTCCGCCCCTCTGCTCAAGGCTATCGTGCAGTACAAAAAGCTTGTCAGCGCAGGTCTTGACGAAGCTGGTCTCGCCCACGGTGAGGTGCGTGTCATTTCAACTCCGCGCCGTCTGGCCGCCTGCGTCAAGGACGTCGCGCTTGCGACCGATGAGATCAATGAGGTCATGCGCGGACCTAAATGCGAGATTGCCTTTGACGCTGCTGGTATGCCCACTAAGGCGGCTGAGGGCTTTGCGCGTAAGGCGGGGATTGAGGTTTCCAAGCTCGCGCGCCGTGTTGACGCTGATGGCCATGAATACGTATTCGCTGAGCGCACAATTCCCAGCGTTTCTGCGCTGAAGATTCTTTCCGAGTTGTCAGAACATACGATTGCCGCTCTTGACTGGCCTCGCAGTCAGCGTTGGGGCTCTACGCACGAGCGTTTTGTCCGTCCTATTCGCTGGATCTGCGCTCTTCTCGGCAGTGAAGTCGTACCGGTGCGCTACGCCGATGTCGTCAGTTTAAATACTACGAGAGGCCACCGCGTGCTGGGTCCTGGCCCATATGTCGTTGAAGATTCTTCCGTTTACGAGCAGGTTCTTGAGGACGCCTGTGTACTGTCAGCGGAGCGCCGCCGCGAGGTGATTCTTGAGGGCATCGCGCGCGTGGAAGCGGAGCGCCCAGGCTCCCATGTTGACGCGCCGAAAACCGTTTTTGATGAGGTTATCAATCTGACCGAATGGCCGAGCGTACTTGTGGGAACCTTTGACGAGGAGTTCCTCAAGGTACCGCACGAAATCATTACCGAGTCAATGCTTTCAAACCAGCGCTATTTTCCCATATATGATGCGGACGGCCAGCTTACACGCTCATTCATCATCGTTTCCAACGCCGATTCCGCCTGCGCCGAGCGGGTGATTGACGGCAACGAGCGCGTGGTTCGCGCCCGTTTGGACGACGCTAAATTCTTCTTTGACGAAGATCTTAAGCGTCCGCTTGACGAGTTTGCAGAGCGCCTGTCTGACGTGGTCTTCCAAGAGAAACTTGGCACAGTCCTTCAGAAAGTTGGGCGTATAGAGAAAATAGCCGCCGCCCTCGCTGAAGTGGACTCCGGTGACAACCGCGCCGTTGAGCTTGCCCGTCGCGCCGCTCACCTGTCCAAGGCCGATTTGGTCAGCCAGGCTGTGGTGGAGTTTACCAGCCAGCAAGGCGTCATGGGCGGCTACTACGCGCAGGCCGCCGGTGAGGATTCGGAAGTCGCAGACGCCATTCGCGAGCAGTATCGTCCGCGCTTTGCCGGCGACGCGCTTCCTTCCGGCAAGATTGGCCGCTATGTGGCCGCGGCTGACAAGCTTGATACCATCTGCGGTCTTTTCGCTATCAACGAGCCTCCGACCGGCTCTTCCGATCCTTACGCCGTCCGCCGCGCCGCCATTGGCGTCATCGCGCTTCTCCGCACGATGCCCCAGGTGCATCTGAAGAACTTCATTCGCTGCTCGCTTGAGCTGTACGCGCGCCAGGGCTTGCACTTTGACGCGCAGAGCGTTCAGGCGGACGTTGAGGCGTATTTCCTCGGACGCCTGGTAACCATTGGACGTGACGAGAAGATTTCGCAGGACGCTATCGATGCCGTCGCGCATATCGGTGTCATAGATCCCGAAGAGTTCCTGCTGCGCGCCCGTTCCCTGGATGAAGCCCGCGCTCACGACCCCGAGAACTTCGAAAACCTTGCGGTTGCCTACAATCGTGCGGCTAAGCTGGGCGACATGTCGCTTGGCACCGATGTTGACGAAACCATGTTGACCGCTCCTGAAGAGGCTCTTCTCGCTGCCTGCAAGGAGGGCGAGAAGAACGTCGCGGAAGCGCTTGAGGACAAGAACTTTGAGAGAGCGGCGGTTTGTCTTGGAAAACTCCGTGAGCCGATTGATCGTTTCTTTAACGAAGTGCTCGTCATGGACGAAGATGCTACCGTTCGCGGAAATCGTCTCCGTCTTTTGAACAGGTTTACGCAGGTATTCGAACATGTCGCCGATATTGGTGCACTTTCGCATAAAAAGTAGAGTAATCTGTAAGAAGTTGTGGTAGAAACACTATCAGTAACTTCCTACTGAAAGGATGTACAATGGTGCCTCTCGATCTTGACAATGATATTTTCGATACGGGCGTTCCTATTCTCTATGTCATGTCCGATGCTCGTGGCGACACTGGCATCGCGGTTGTTCGCGCGGCCGCGGCTCAGTTTGACGGCCTTGAGATAGATGTTATCCGCGTTCCTAACGTAAAGAACGTTGAGCAGATGCGCGAGTATTTTGACGGCCGCGATGACGGCAAGCGTCCCCGCGCCGTCTTCCACACCTTCGCTGACGCGGCGCTTCGCCGTGAGATTCGCCATGAGCTTGACGTCCGTAAGATTCCCTCCATTGACCTGCTGGGACCTTCGGTCACCATCTTGTCAACGCTGACGGGCGAGGAGCCAAGCCGGGCAATCGGCGCAACCTTTAACGGAGACATCAAGAAGTAAAAACCGCCTGAATTAGACCGTCTGAGTTAGCAACCGCATATAAAATGACGGAGGCGGCTATCATAATTTCATGTAAATGATTTGGAGAAGCCGGGGCATGCGTCTCGGCTTTTTTCATGCCGCAAAACTTTGCGCATCGCAACAGTTCCTATGCCGCGACAAATAAATTGTACACAATCTATTCATACTTTCTGATTATGACGTTGAAGGCAGGGGAGTTGGGTATATGTGCATTGTGTAAATGATACGAGATTGGAGCCAATTATGGCGGATGTAATACGCAAGGATCTTGTTATTGTCGGCGCCGGACCCGCCGGCCTTTCCGCGGGAATTTATGCCACCCGCGCCCTTCTCGACACGGTCGTTCTTGAGAAAGAAGCCGTGGGAGGCCAGACAATCCTGACAACTGAGATTGATAATTATCCGGGTATGCCGCATACCGATGGCTTTACCATCGCTGACAGTATGCAAAAGCAGGCTGAAGATCTTGGCGCTCAGGTGACATTGGGCAACGTGACATCGCTCAAGCGCGATGAGGCTACGGGACTGTTTGAAGTCACGACTCCTGACGCGACGTATGAGACTCGCGCAGTTATCGTTTCCGGAGGCGCAACGCCTCGCCATGCCGGTTTCGAAGGAGAAGAACGCTTTACCGGACATGGTGTTTCATATTGCGCTACCTGCGACGGAATGTTTTATCGAGGCAAGCACGTTTTTGTTATAGGCGGAGGCAATACGGCGGTTGAAGAGTCGCTGTTTTTGGCTCGGTTTGCCGAGAAGGTCACGCTTGTTGTCCGCAAAGACCACCTGCGGGCGGCAAAATACGCTATTGAGCAGTTCGAAGCGCATCCTAAAACCGATATACGCTACTTGGCGACTATTACCAAGGTCGACGGTAACGATCTTTTGAATTCCGTGACCTTCCGCAACAATGAGACGGGCGAAGAGCATACGGAGACCTACGAAGAAGGTTCGTTCGGCATTTTTGTTCTTGTGGGACGCGTGCCTTCAACCGAGCTCCTCAAGGGGCTTGCGGATTTGACACCGCAGGGCTATGTGGTAGCCAATCCGACCATGGCAACCAAGACGCCCGGCCTCTTTACGGCGGGAGACTTGAATGAGAAGCCTCTGCGCCAGGTCATTACCGCGGCGGCCGATGGAGCGGTAGCGGCGGCGTCTGCTGCTCTGTATCTGGGACAGGCCGTCGATGGCTAAGCGCTGACGGCGCCCGTGTCGCACAATATTTCTTTGCAAACAACTATATCTACCTGCGGATATATCATATTCCCGCAGGTAGATTGCTTGTTTTTATAAGCAGGGGAGTCGAAGGTCTGAGATTGAACACGTTCGCGCCGCGCGATACGAAAGTCTATCGAATTTTTTATGATGCAGATAAGCAAGAAGGTTGAGGCGGCAAAGAAACTGAGTGAGCCTCAACTCAACAACCGACTCAACAACGCCTTGACTAAAAGTCATGAGCCGGACGAAGCTAAGCGCAGTATAGTCTTTAGGATTCTTTGAACACCGGATGGGCAGACGATATTGATTTTGAGTTCGTTCTATGACGCGTATGTAGAAACCAAAGCCACAGAGGCGAACATGGAAAAGAACAGATTTCTAGAGAACAAACTATGTGACTACTAAACGACTATGAGTATTTTACTCAAGTAGGTAGATTCTAATCGCTTAAAATGGCTCTCAGAGCCTCGTTTTTGATGCTTCCAAAACGCTTGAGAAGAGTCATGGTAAAGTCATGTATCGAATCCTCTGTATGTTTCTATAAAAGTCTGATAATCAATATTATGTAAAGTAGATGTGAGAAGAACCAAGCACCGGAAACCGAGACACAAGCCATCAGAATGCGCGCTCGCCTTCTCCGCGGTATCCAGAGGTCTTCGTATGCCACTCGTGCGCGTTTTACTTTTTTGCGTATGGTCGGCTGCTTGGATGACGGTCAAGTAAGTCCGATGCGGCGCGTGTCATAAGCGTGAGTTTCAAGTCAGCGTCATCTTCGTACACTTCGTCCAAAATAACCAGAATTGAATCGAAGGCTTGCAGACGTGTGCTACCGGTTGGAATGAATTCACTGCCAGCGCGCTCGATGGTGACAACGCGTACCTTGTCGGGCCATGGAACCTCTTTGATGCACATACCTTCGATACGGCTTCCTGCGCCAAGAGTGTATTCTTTGAGAATCTTCTCTCCATCGGTGCGACCGCCAATGGCAGGATGATCTGACGTGACGCCTAAAAACTGTGCGAGCAAGTGGTCATAGAACGGGTCAATCCGCATTACGTTAGCAACCGTATACGAAATGACAGAAACGGCCGTCATAGCGACAAGCGCTTCAAGAGAGCCGGTGAGCTCAAAGACGAGAACAACGGCCGTTACCGGAGCCCGTACAACGCTGGCAAAGATACCAACAACGCCCATGGCCACAAAGTTTGGCACATATGCCATGGGAATACCAAAGATGTGCGAAGCGCAAAGTCCTATAAGGGTACCCACAAGTGTTCCCATAACAACCAGTGGAAAAAGCGTTCCGCCCGGGGTGCCGGCACTGAAGCAGATGGAGGTAAAAGCGTACTTCCCCACCAAAAGCGCGAGAACGCCCAGCTCCGTAAGGGTGGCAGGCTCTTTGATCTTCTCGATAATAGCGTCGCCGCCGCACAACAAGTCAGGCGCGGTAAACGCGACGATTCCCGCGATCATAAAGGGAATGATGAGGCGGGTATACGGTATGTGAGTTTTGATGTTGGCGTAAGCGTTTTGAAGAGTGAACATGCCGCGGTTGTGCAGCGCGCCTAACACGCCGCAGAGGATGCCTACGAAGAGCACGAAGGCATAGTCAATGTGCGGCAGCGGCTGCACGTAGTCAAGCTTCAAAACAGGCTTCATGCCAAGTACGTTGGAAACGAGAAAATCCGCCACGACCGATGAGGTCATTGCGGAGATGATGAGCGGCGCGTGAAACTCCTTTTGAATCTCTTCAACGGCAAAGAGCGTTCCGGTAAGCGGCGCGTGAAAGGCGGCTGACATGCCCGCCGCAGCGCCACAGGTTACCAGAAGGCGTTCTTCTCCCCTTCTGAGATGCAGCAACTTGGAAATCGCCTTGCCTGACATGCCGCCAAGCTGCACTGATGGACCTTCTCGGCCCATGGAAAGCCCGCCGAAGGCAACCAGGACGCCTTCGAGGAATTTTACCGGAAGAACACGATGCCACGGAGCATCGATACGGCCTATGACCTCGGCATTTGTCTGCGGAATGCCGGATCCTGACGTGAGCGGCTCCCAGCGCATAAGTCTGCCTACGCTCAGCGTCAGAACAATAAGGAGGACGAACCAAAGGGCGATAAAAAGCGCGTTGTTTGCAATAGTCTCTGTTATAGCGCGCATTTCTTGCTCTGCGTACGAAAGGGACAGTCGGTAGAGCGTCACGACTCCCCCGCCGAGCAGCCCCACAAGCGCGCCTTCGCCGACAAGAGCAACTTGAAAACGGCGGGAAAAGTGACGTCCAACTACGCTGTTGTCGCCCGCCTTATCAAGCGCCATTGTCTTCTCCCCTCTCCGTCATAAAAAACACGTAAAGCATACCTTGCTATTGTACGCTTTACGTGCTTATGGTTCAAAAATGAAGCCTGTTGGATGAGACTTGCTAGCCTGATGCGGCTCGGTAGTCTGTGGGAACAGGACTCAACCTTAGCCGCTGAAAGGTCCTCCGCCGTAAAACGCCCAGACAGATCCGATACAAACACCCAAGGCTTCGTTGGCGGCATGAATCATCTGACCGTTACCGATGTAGATGCCGATGTGCTCGTAGCCGGCGCGAGTAAAGACGCAATCGCCGTACGAGAGCTGATCCATTGAGTCCTTCCAGTTGCCGGCGGCTTTGATGTTACGGCCGATAGTACCGGCGGTGCCGTTGCGATAACCGAGGAAGCAGTAGTACACAAGGCCACCGCAGTCAAAACCACCCTGTCTTGGGCTTGCGCCTCCCCAGACATACGGCCAGCCGAGGCAGGAATAGGCAGATCCTACGCCGCCGCACGGATAAGGACTTCCGCTGCCGCCGTTATTTGAGCCGCCGCCATCGGAGGAATTGCCACCATTGTTATTGTTTGAATTGTCCGAAGGGGTGTCATTTGACCCGTTGTTATTGTTGGACGCGTTATTGGCGCCGTTGTTATCCGTATTCGTATCAGCTGGCGCTGAGGGACTGTCGTTGGTTGCGTAATTGATAGCCGCGTTGACGTTGCTGTTTTTGTTGCTTTCCGCCGCAGCCTGCTCTGCAAGCTGCTTCTTAACTTCAGCGTCAAGGGAATCGTAATAGGACTTCGCCTCTGCGATTTGAGCTTTTACATCGTCAGCCTGCGTCTTCATAGCCTGAATCTGCTCTTGCAGCTGAGCTTGCTGCGCTTCCAGCTCATTTTTCTGTTGGGTAAGCTGATCGCCAAGCGTTTTGACCTGATCGATTGAATCAGCCTGTTTTTTGCTGGTGCGATCCATATAGTAGATACGGCTGATGAAGTCATCAGGGCTTGAAGCGCCGAGGATAAAGTCAAGAGCCTCCTGAGGCCCCGCCTTATACGAGCTGCGCATAGCAGCGGCGAGAATACCGCGCTGCACCTCCAGTTTCTTCTCGGTTTCAGAAATCTCTTCCTGAACGTCGCCAATCTTGTTATTGGTGGCGTCCAGCGCGTAGGTTTTCTCGTTAAGGTCATCTTCCGCCTGGGTAAGCTTGGTGCCGAGAGAATCCAGCTTGGCAGAGGCCGCCTCCAGCTCAGACTGGGGATCCGCATAAGCGATATGAGAGGTCAGCCCTGCAAATACCGCAGAAGCAGACAGGGCAAACAAAGCACGACGTGTGATGTTGCGGTTAGAGTTCATATATATCCTTTCAACACTCGCAACAGCATTCTATCGCTTCTACCCTAACAGGTCGACCTCTTATACATAAAACTTACACTACTTTTTAACCTTAATAAGCGTATAGACGTCGATATTGGGATAATGCTCTGAGATGATTCCACGAGGATTGAGGTAACAAAGCTCAAGCGCGAACGTAAAACCTTCTACTCGAGCGCCCGCTTGTTCTGCAAGATGAGCCGAGGCAACGCAGGTGCCGCCAGTGGCTACCAAATCGTCAGCAATCAAGACCACATCGTCTTTGGTGAGAGCGTCTTTATGTATCTGCAGCTCATCGGTACCGTATTCGAGGTCATACGATTGAGTGAATACCTCGCGAGGCAGTTTGCCGGGTTTTCGGGCGGGAACAAAACCGGCGCCCAGGGCATACGCTACAGGAGCTCCGATTAAAAAGCCTCGCGCTTCGGCACCGATGACCTTCGTAATCCCGCGTCCCTTGAAATGACCAGCGATGTCGTCAACGAGTGCCTTAAAGCATTCGGGATCTTTGAAGAGAGGCGTGACGTCTTTGAAGATAATACCGGGTTCCGGATAATCCGGAATGCTAATAACATGGCTTTCGTAATCGTATTCAGACAATGTTATCCCTTTCAAACGGCGCGTATTCAGGGGTTGAATACGCGAACGACAAAACTATTCCGATAAAGACTATGCTGAGCTGCTCTGATTGGCGGAGTCTATTTCTCGATCGGAGGAATCCATTTCCATATCTTTGAACGAATCGCTGACAAGCCGTGTGATGAGCTCATTTCGTATGGCGTTCGTGAGGCCGAGCATGCGAGTAAAGGCTTGCATGAACCTGCGGCGGGTCTCGGAGTTTGCCTCAACTTCAACTCCCCCGCCCTTTTTCGCATAAACTACCAGCGACTTTGCGAACATACTGGATTCTCGGTTAGCGGCCATCACGTATTGGCGCAGGTTTTTAGGCTCAAATCCAAAGTGTCTCAGCTCGTGAGCAAGACGAATAAGCGTCAAATCACGCCCGTCGACGAGATCTCGACCATGGGGAGAACGCTTCAGTGTGATAATGTCCACCTCTGAGAGCTGACGGACAAAACCTACAGAAGCTCCGACAAGATCGGGCATGCGGTCGATGGAGTGAAACTTTTCAACGATGTTTCGCTTGTCAACAGGCACCACAATAGCATCGGCATTGCCGGCCCCTATGATGGGAGCGGTGACTTGTCGCTGGTCTTTTGTCTGAGTGTCTTCATGGTGCGTATCGCGAGAAATACTGCCAATCGCGTTTTTGCCCTGATCTTGGCGCTCAAGTTCTTCTCGAATGACGGACAGAGGCATAAAGCGATTCTTTTGCAGATACAGGATGGTTTCAAGGCGCCGAACGTCTCGCTGAGAGTACTGACGATAGCCACCGGAAGAACGTGAAGGCTCAAGTAGACCTTCATCCTCAAGATACCGTACCTTTGAGATGGTGAGGTCGGGATAGCTTTCTTTAAGCTTATCGACGACCTTGCCAATTGTGAGGAAACTTGCGTCAGTCATAAAAACTTCTTATACGGCGGGTTTGCTGGTATGGAACACCATGCGGAAGGTGCCAATCTGAATGGTTGAGCCGTCTTGAAGCGTTGCCTTATTGATGATGGCGCCATCGACCCATGTGCCGTTCAAAGAGTTCAAGTCTTCAATCGTGGCATAACCAAGACCGAGGTTTGAAAGATCAATTTGAGCGTGGTGGCGAGAAACAGTCATGTCATTGAGAAAGATACTGTTTTTAGGATCGCGACCAAGCGTGATATGCGCAGAGTCAAGTTCAAACGTTTCGCCAGTCTGAGGTCCCTTAACGATGGTTATCACGGGATTTGCGGGGCGATTCTTGCCCATCAAATCAGGTACCGTCGCGTCAGCGGAGGGCATATGAAAGATTTCTGTTTTACCAGGTTGCTGGTCATGTAGTGAGGCCATGAGGTAACTCCTTCAGATTGCGTACCGTTTCTATAATACCGCTAACGGCAGGCAATACAGTCCATCTCAACTAAAGCGTTAAGGGGAAGCTTCGAAACTTCGACAACATTTCTTGCGGGAGCAGGTGTTGTAAAGCGCTGCGCGTAAATCTTATTGACCGTATCCAAATCATTAAGATCAGCCAGGTAAAGTGTGGTTTGAGCAACGTCTGCAAGCGTGCAGCCCACCTCAGCGAGGATACTTTGAATGAGGTCTATGACACGCTCGGTCTGCTCAGCAACCCCTCCTTCTACCAGCTCTTTATTGTTATTTGCAGAGATAGGCAGCTGACCGGAGGCGAAGACAAGCCTTCCAGCAGTGGTTCCCTGCGAATATGGTCCAATGGCGGCGGGAACGCCCTGTGCATTTATGGAGTACTTCATAATCTCTCCCTCAGGTAGAGGTTTAGAGCGAATGCGCACTGTTACTGTAACGCGCGGCCGCCAATAAAATCTCGGGATTTGCGGATAAAACCGTGAACGTCAAGTATATCTTGAGGAACGACAATCTTGTCTGAACCGTCAAGCAGCCTGAACCATGGCAGCGTGTCCAGACAAACTTTTGTAAGCTGCTGGCGCCCATGCACTTCAACGTTGTCAAACGACAGAAAGCTCCTCCAGATGAGCCGCGCCTGAGTCGGGCCTACCAATACGATGAACGCGTCAAGTTTCTCTAATGCCAGATGACCAACGAGCGCGGCGATTCTGGTATCAAGCAGAAGTGAAGCTATCTTGCCCTGCTCGGGAAGTATCTGGTCCGTATGCTTCAAGTAATCCGAAAGAACGGCGCGGGCGCCTGGTCCGGCGAGCATAAGTGGCACAAGAAGTGAATTTGCGTCCTCAAGAGCAACGCTGCCGTATGGTGTCGCGTCCTGTGTTTTGATGCGAGTTATAAACTCAAGCCATTTTGAGAGAGCCGCTCCGCGCTGGGAAATGTCGATGTAGAAAAACTCATGGTCTCCCGAGCGCGCGACAAGGGCAACTGATACAACGCTTCCGTCTCCGGCAAACGCCGGCTGAAACGAAAGATCTCCCGCCTCAAGATACGGTCCGGCAAACGCCGCATCAATAAAGGCCGGAGCGTCCGCCCCACTGACGAGTTGGTACGCTGACCCTGAAAGATCAAACAGGCAGCACGCGTCACTGTTTTTCTCGGCCGAGAAGGACGTTTCGGCGATATATGAGTCAGGAATCAAAGAGTCGGTCTGCGGATTGATTGTGAACGCCGCTCCGAGAAGCTCATGTTCCGCGTGAAGGTTGGTTTGGTTGGACATGTCAATTTGCCGTGTAGAGGTAGGGCGCGACAGAAGCAAGATCGAAGATGTTATAGGCTGGTACGGTGTGCAATGTCAGCGTTGCTTGGTAAAGAACGCTGCCTGCGTTCCTATCCCCTTGCGCCCATGTTGCCTGACCGACAAGCTGACCGTTGGCTACCGGATAGCCTGATTGCAGGTTTGTAATGGTATACGAGAGGTCTCCCGCGCCTGGCCAGGCAAGGACGGTCAATGACGCTTGCGGGCGAACAGCAGCGCTCATAAGGAAATTGTCTTGGTAAGGATGGATGGCAGTGACGGTAGAGGCGTTAGCGACACTGATGTGCCTGAAATGGGCATATCCCCAGTTAAACATGATTCTCGTGTCGGCAAAGCGTCCCGCGTCGGTGGTGCAGCCGAGAACGCAGCTATAGAGCGTGACGCCATTGCGCCGTGCCGCGCCCAAAAAGGCTGTTCCGCTGTCCTCAGATCCCGTCTTGATGCCAAGCATGCCCGGATAGGTTCTGAGGAGCTTGTCGGTAGAGAGCCACGTAACTTCTTCTCCATTGACCACAGCGGTAACAGAGGTCATATGAACCGTGCTGGCGATGAAGGGGTAATGCTGGCGAGCATACCGAGCCATCAACGCCAAATCCCGCGCCGTGGAGTAATGATCGTCCGCGTCAAGACCGTGGGGATTCGAGAAGTGCGTGTTAGTCATGCCAATTTCAGCGGCCTTCTTGTTCATGAGGTCCGCGAATGCTTCCTGAGAACCCGCGACGTTGATGGCGATGTTGTATGCCACATCATTGGCCGAATGTACCAGCAGCACCTGAATGAGCTCTCTGAGCGTTGGATGCTCGCTAGTAGAATAGTTTGCAAGCACCGAGCCTTCTTCAAGGTCTACCGACACGATGTTGCAGGGTTGGTCAAGATCGATGCCCGAGTCAAGGGCTACCATAGCGGTCATGACCTTCGTGATGGAAGCCATGCCCATTTTGCGGTCAGGGTCTTTGCTCCAGAGAACGTTTCCCTGATCGTCCTCCAGGATAGCGGACTGCGCCTCCGTAATCTCAGGCTCCGCGGCATCATCGTCTGCGGCATAGGCGTACTGCGAAGCGCCGAAGGTAAGCGTTGCCACAGACATTATGACCGTAAGCAGAAAAACCCAGACAAACTTTACGAGTTGTCTATTGGCGCGCCCGCAGGAACACTTGCGATGAAGGTACGACATGCCTCGCAAGTCTTCTGACATGCGCTTCTGTGAGGTAATCGCGAAATCTTGCACGGTGGACCTCATTCGTTTTCCTCGGCCGCACGGATAATGTGTGCGGCCTGAACAGTATAGACAATAGCGGTTGCCGCGGAACAAAGGATGCCCGCGTAGACAAAGATAAGTCCCAGACCGCCCGACTGAGCATTGAGAACCGGCAGCCACGGGACGCTGACAAGGTTGAGGCCGTCTATGATTGGCATACCCAACAGCAAAAATGAAAAGCCCGTCATGAGGCAGGCGGTTGCAATCTTTCCGATGTAGACCACATCAATTGGCCGCCGGCGGAAATGTCGAACAATCAATGCGCCGCAGGTCAGATATGCATCTCGGCCGATAACAAAGAGAGGGATCCACAGAGGCAGCTCCCCTACAGCTAGAAGGCCGAGAACACCGGTAAACAATAGTACGCGATCCATAATCGGATCCATAATCTTACCAACCCAGCTGACAGTTTGCGTGCGCCGCGCTACCTGACCGTCAAGAAAGTCGGTTACAGCAGCGACAGCATAGCAGGTAAGCGCGACCCAGCGGTTACCGCGCGTGCAAAAGATATACAGAAAGACAAAGGTGAGGATGAGACGGCAAAACGTTATACCGTTAGCTGCGGTAAGTACTTGGTTAGAAGGGTTATCAGGCGTTCCGATGGGAGCTGTGACGGTACCGGCCCCCTGAGCGCGAGCGGCAGTTGCATCGGTAATGTCTTTTACCTGTGTGGTGGCCTTGCTTACTTGTGTGGTTACCTGTGACTTTATACGGTTCGTTCTATCTGACACGTTCTGTTGCTCCCTGACTTTCTGCGCTGGAACGGTTTGGCGCGTGGGCGGTGATGCTATCTAGTGTATCGCTTGTGCGGCCGTTTATGCGCTACACTCACTATATACTCACTAGTGGTATTGCAACTGAAACATCCGAGGAGTCTTATGATCAAGCTCGTGCTTTCCGACATGGATGAAACGCTGAAACGGGCAAACGCGCCGCTGGTACCTAATCGCACGCTGCAGGCTATTGTCGCCCTAAAAGAAGCCGGCATTGACTTTGGCCCGGCTACCGGCCGCTCCGCCTATGACGCGCTTCCCTTTTATAACTTTGACACAAGCTACCTGACAACAGCCATCTGCGGCTCCGGTAAGGTGGTTTACGGCAAGGGCGCACTTGTTGCAAAGCGCATCATGTCTGCGGAGACGCTTGAGAGAGTCCTTCGAGTTGTCACACAGCACAAGGATGCCTACTTGGCATATTTTGATGAGGGCCCGGTGGAGCCGCCACTTGATACGACTATTCGGCCCGGATGGATGATTTTTGGAGCCACGCGGACGCAGGTCGACTACATCAATGCGCACTATGATTCCTTTACGGCAGTTCAAGGGCCTGATGACGTACCGTGCGATAAGGAGTTTATTTCAGTCGGTATACTGACGCCCGCAGACCGAACGGCTCGTAAGGCCGTATTTGACAACGTTTTGGCAAAAGTCCCTGACATCGATTTGGTAAGCCCCTATACCGGCTGGTACGACGTCAATCCCAAAGGCTTCAGCAAAGCGGACGGCTTCAAAATCCTTATTGAATATCTGGGTCTAACCCCCGAAGAGGTTGTCTTTTGTGGCGATTCTGGAAATGATTTAGCACTTCTCGAGCTTTCTCCTTACTCATTTTGCGTTGGCAACGGATCTGATGAGGCGAAGGCGCAGGCAACCTACGTCCTGAACGGCACTGTTGATGAAGAGATTGTTGGGCAGCTCATGGAAGCGCTTGTGACAGACCACGGAGACATCAACGGCGCACACGTACAGGCGCTGATTAAGCGCTGACCGATTGTAAGTTTTCCCGCAGAATTCGCGCATCACCGCATGTTCTTGTTTGCCTTTGCAACGGCTGCCAGAGCGGCGGATCCGATATAGTTCACGGGGTTGGTAAAGTTTGGCTGGAAGAGCAGGTCAACACCGGCAAGCCCGTCAATAGTCATATGGTTGGCAATGGCCACAGAAACCACATTTGCCGCCTGCGCAACATCGTCATGTGTCGAGAAGAACTGTGCGCCTTTGATTTCGCGCGTAGACGGCTCCCAAACCAAGGTTGCGGTTACAGGTTCTGTGGTCAGCATAAATTCGGGACGGTAATTCTCGGTGATGGTAACAGAGTCATAGCTGTAGCCGCGTGCCTTGCCGCTTTCAACCGTAAGACCTGTAGCGGCCATTGAATACTCATACAGCTGGACGGCGTTTGTCGCCTGTGTGCCAGCATAGGGCAAAGTTGGCTCGACCATGTTAGGACCTATGTGCAATCCCTGACGCACCGCGTTAGTTGCCAGTGGGATATAGTCGTCTTTTCCAGTAACGTTAAAAAGAATGGAAGCGGAATCTCCTGCCGCAAAGACACCGGGAACGGACGTACGCAGGTACTCATCGACCTTGATGGCACCATTTTTTGCCATCTCAAGCTGTCCGGCAAACAGATCAGTGCGAGGCAAGAACCCGATGCCTAAAATGGCGTAATCGGCCGTATAGGAACCTTTGTCGGTCACAACGCTCACCGCGTCGCCGGTGTCTTCAAATGAGACGACCTTCTCGCCAAGAGCCAGCGTGACGCCGTGTTTGCGGTAGGCGCTTTCGATTTGATCGGTAATGTCGGCATCAAAGTTCTTTGCCAAAACACGCGGCAACATATCAATGAGAGTGACCTGCTTATGGCGGTCAGAGAGCTGCTCGGCAAGCTCCGCGCCGATGTAGCCAGCTCCAATGATGACTACAGAGGAGGCATCGCCTGCGGCGTCGTGAATATGCTTGCCGTCAGCCCAATTCTTGCACTGAAGGACACGCGAACCGTTGATGCCCGGCAGTGGCGGCACAATGGGCTTGGAGCCGGTGGTTACCACGAGGTAGTCGAAATCGTCTTTGTACTTCTCCTCTGTCGTGAGATCAGTCCAAGTTACATGCTTTGTCTGCGCGTCGGCGGCCGTTACGTCAGCAGTCATGTGAACATGCGCGCCCGCCTGTTCAAGCGCTGCGGGCGAGCTGTAGAACATCTTATTCGGATCGCTGACATGATCTCCAGCCCAAAGAGCGATGCCGCAGGACAGAAACGACACGGTGTCATTGCGCTCAAACACATGAACTTCCCAATCGGGATGCGCGGCCAAGATTGATGTGGTGGCAAAGACTCCCGCGTGAGTACATCCGATAACTGCGACTTTAGCCATGAGACTCTCCCCTTTTGACGCGTGTATATGAACTTTCAGCAAACAAAACTGTTCCTTAGAACAGAACGTTCACTAAATGCTACTAGATTAGTAGCCATTGTGCCACAATCGCCGTAATCTTGGGGCGAGAAATATGGAAACACCTTAGCGCTTTCTGTGTTTTATGGTCGCTTGGTTGATATCGTCAAGACTCTTGAATGGTCTTTAGGATGGAAGTCCTATCATCTCCTATTTTACAGATGCAATTCCCACTGCCCATAGCGGCAGATTCAGTAGCCAATCTTCCTTTTTATAATCCGCCATAGATGTACGAATAGACGATCTTGGTTTGAACTTCTCGTGATAGACCTTCAGACTTTTTGCCTGGAGATTTGTTTCCGCCTTGACCTCTATAGGGATTACGTCAATGCCGTTGTCAATAAGGAAATCAACCTCAGCAGTCGCGCGTTCTGCAGTCCAATAGTAGGTGCGGACCCCTTTGAGCGTTTTGAACTGCTGGAGAACGTATTGCTCAGTTAGTGCGCCCTTGAATTCCTTAAATAGTTCATTGCCGTCCAACAACACATCTTGCCGCAGTCCCGCCATGCAGGCTAATAGTCCTATATCTACTAGAAACAGTTTGAAAGCTCTCTGATCCTCATACGCCCTGAGTGGTAAGCTGGACGTGGTCACCCAATGTACCTTGTGAATCAGTCCACAGTCAGTGAGCCAGAGCATGGCCAGCTCGTATTCCTTGGCTCGGGAACCTTCCTTGATAAGACCATATATAAATTTCTTGTTTTCCTTGGCAAGCTGAGCGGGAATACTGTTCCAAAGCATTCTGATACGCGGTACAGTCTCGTTGGGCGCATGCTTTGAAAAGTCTTGCTCGTAAGAAGCCAAAATACGCTGTTGTATTTTCCGCGCCTCGTTAAAGTCTCGATAATCAACTAGTGCTATTGTAGTATCTCTATATAGTCAAAATATCAAACGACTTTTTGACACAGAATACCTAAAATTCAAATGACATTTGTCGTCTGGACATTTTCATCCATCACAAACAAATATAAATTTCCAACCCAACGCTCTTTCCAGCCGAGGACAGTATGAAAAACCCTTACATTCATGGATTTCCCTAGCCAGCATTGGACCAGGATCCGCATGAATAACACACCGGAACGGCTAAATCGGAAGACCAAGCGACAAACCAGACCGATTGGAGCCTTTCCAGATGGAAATAGCGCCTTGATGCTTGTCTGCGCCAGACTTCGGCATGTAGCCAGTTCTGACTGGGGCATCGAGCGTTACATGAACATAAGAACCTTGACACCATCTTATCCTCAGCCCCTGATGGCTCAGGACTTCTCTCCACCGGCTTCTTGCGGCAACCTTCACTTCATTGCCTGTATGGCAGAGCTCATGAACCGTTAAAGAATCAATCACGCCAATCCTATAGACAAGAACCCTCATCCTTTTCTTTCTCCGGTACGTACCTGGTATGCCGCCGGCAGCCGCCCGGATCTTGCCTTCTCTTCCGTGTCGTCTGATTCGTCATATCCATCCCATGGAGCTGTGGGGTCGACCGGTATCTGCCGTTTCTTAAAGGCATTGCAGGTCTGGTCGATATGGCGGAAGGCAAATTCGAAATCATCTGTCCAGCCAGTGTGCCCGGTGCAGATAACGGGCCGGATGCCGCGATCCACAAGGAGCTTCCGCAGTTGTGTGAGCGACCGGTTTTGTTCTTTGATATCATCCGCAAGTCCGTTGATAAAGCCGTAACCGCCGTCCGCGCCCAGCCACAGGGCATCACCGGTGAAGAGATAACGGTTGTCAATCAGATAAACCATATGCCCTTTTGTGTGGCCCGGACAGAGAATGGATTCAATCTGAATTTTACCAATCTTGAAAATTTCCCTGTCCTTCAAGAGGACCTTCTGGTTACCCGTTTTTACCCGAGGCAGGGTATACAGATGGAAAAATACTTTCCGCTTCATTTCCCCGGTCAGATACCGGTTTTCGATCTCGCCAATGTAGAGGTTCGCATCCTGAAACAAACCGGGGCTGTCCTGTTCTACCGCTCCCACATGATCGGTGTCCTGATGGGTAATCAGAATCTCATGGATCATGGAAGGATTCAGGTTCAGCCATTGCATCTTCTCTTCTAACCGGTCATAGTTATATCCCGCATCGATCATCAATATCTGGTCGTCTTTCTTGTAGAAGAATACATTGGCAATCCACTCTCTGACCGCAGCGGTGTGTTCA
The DNA here is from genome assembly GCF_000411555.1 of Atopobium sp. oral taxon 199 str. F0494. GTDB lineage: Bacteria > Actinomycetota > Coriobacteriia > Coriobacteriales > Atopobiaceae > Lancefieldella. Next base: position 389,826 of record NZ_KE150486.1, read on the forward strand.
TCGATCCATCCGGTATTCAAAGGCTTGAAAATCCCTTTTCCCCGGTAGGTCTTTGACATTACTTTTCGTTGAAATTCGGTTGCTTTTTTTGACATCTGTTCTTTCCTCCTGTACGAACAAATTACTGTGGATCTTTTACCTTATCTCCATAAATCCAGTAATCACAGATGTCTCCCCCGGAAGCAATGGTATGCTCCCGCTTCAATACGGAATGCATCATACCGATCGTCACATAATCGATATTACAGAGAGCAGGCATAATCTCCTGATATCCGTACCGGCCGCAGAAGTCAGCAATCGGACAGAAGGTAAAGTGATAGTAAAATCCGTCTTTGTGAAGCGAGTCGTCAAAAACAAATTTCCATGTATTGTATTCCTCCGGATGCTTCTCCGCATAGGCAGCGCTCTTCTTAATATTATTTTTTAAAAAGCGCACTCCCTTCTCTGCGTTCATATTGACCATACCCATGATAGCCTTCAGAAATCCGGAATCCAGCATTGCATTCACAGCATCGCCCATCACATCCGGAGATATTTCCCGGTCTGACGCGAGCCATACAGCAATGATGACAAATGCCGTAGTTATGTTATGAGCCATAGGATTTTTATCACTGATGCCTTCGACTTTGGTCAGAAGGTCCTTGTAAATTGGCTTTGACCTTCGGATAACTTCTTTAACATCTCCCTGCCAGCGCTTTTGAAGTTCCGGTTTCAGGCCATGTGTCATGATTGCCCAGATAAGTGGTTGATACTTCATCTTTCCTCCCTGTAAGCTGTGCCGCATTTGCGGCATCCAATACTTCCTCACTCACTGTGTAATTATGGCTTTTTTCTTCCCACAGCATGCAGGCGAAGGTGCGCCCTTGCCTCAAGGCACTCCACACGGAATCCTGCTGCCGTCATCAGATCCCGGACCTCGTCCAGGGAATAGCAGTGAACATCGCCCTTCCCGCAGAAACGATTCGCAAGTGGGAGTTTGATGTGGTTTGTAAACCACATCAAGAACCTGTAAATATGTATTCATTATAGATTGAAGATCTTTATCGTCAGTTAGTAGCTTCATACAACGCGTCGCAAGCTGCCAATAAATCCTGATCGTGAGAAACGACAATGATGAGATGATTCTTTCGGATGTCTTTAAGATACTGAATGAGGTTGGCTTTACTTACCGCGTCAAGAGCTGAAGTCGGCTCATCAAGCAGCATGACGCGCGGGTTTTTGAGCAACATGCGAATAATCGCTATCTTTTGTTTCTCTCCGCCCGATAAAGACGTATGGTGGGTATCGACAACCTCATCAAGATCGTTATTCGCAATAAAGTCATCAAGTCCAAGTAAGTCAGCTAATTCTATAACCCGTCTTCTGTCGGGCTTGTTTTTAGCGAGAAGTGTGAGATTGTTCCAGAGGGTATCTTGAAGAATAGCAGGTTCCTGTTCAACGAATCCAATGAGGTCTCTTCTTAAAGCATATTGGTCGAGCTCAGAGAGATGAAGCTGATCGTAGCAAATATCACCGCCGTAATAGCGGAAATACTCTCCAGCGATAAGTTTGAGGAGAGTACTTTTTCCAGAGCCGTTGTGTCCGGAAATACCATAGAGAGTTCCAACTTCAAACTCTCCACAAGCATCTTGAATCACGCTTACTTGAGAACCTGGATACGAAAAGGAAAGCTGTTTGAATGAGATCTTGTCCGTTTGGTCAAGAGATTTAGAGCCATGTTTCTCTTCAGGTTCATTCCAGAGTTGTTTTAACCTTGTGTAGTTGACCAACGCTTTTTGATAGTCATATCCAAATCCTGTGAAGTATTCTATTGCTGTCACCATAGTCGTAAAAAACCCAAGCGCAGTTGCAACATAGCCAACCTGAAGCGTTCCGGCAAGAATTTCTGTAGCAGCAACAAAGAGGAGCAAAGCTTCAGCTATCCCTCGTGAAATGCCCGTAAAAAGATTTATTTGAGCGCCAACCTTGTTAGTTTGATACATGGCGTTGCGAAGGGTCTGAAAGACTTCTCTCATCATTTTTACCGAACGAGAAAACAGAATGTGGAGACGAATAAATTCAACATTAGTAAGTTGTTCTTGCACACAAGAAGAATATCGAGAGAGTTCATCTTGAAACGTAAGACTTGAATCATAGGATTTCTTCTTAAAGAACTGATAGATACTGCCGGCAAAGAACGTCAGTAAAATACTTGCTATGGACAAAAGAGGGTCAAGTATCGCGAGAATAACTACCATAGCGATGAAGGTAGTGCCGTTTTCAAGGACTTTCGTAGCCGACATAAGGAAAAAAAGTGATATGCCATTCGTATCGTCATTCAAACGCTTGCGCCAATACGCCGGATCATATCCCACAAAAAATGAAGGAGTAAGGCGCTGGATGTGGCTGACCGCCTGAAGTTCCAACTCAAATGAAGAATCCGCCTGTAAGTAGGTATAAAGTATAGAAGAGAGGTAATTAAAGACTGCCGCTAAAATACAACAGAAGGCCAATAACAGACACATATCTGCTATAAGACGCATTGACGGATTATTTTCAAGCAACATGTTGATAATATTTCCTGCTACTAAAGGAGACGCGACAGATAAGATTGCTTGAGCGGAACTTGAGAATAAATACCCTACAAGCATCTTTTTATTTGGAATACTTCGCCAGCAGAATGAGAAGAGGCTAAACATCTGACAGTCCTATCTTGATATCTCACGTTGCAGTAATGCTAGATCAATTTCTCTCTTACTATTGTATTTAGTTGTGAAAACAGAAAGTTGCAACATTTTGGAAAGTTTTGGCGAAAAGGACGTGTCGTGGCCAGTTTTGTTATCGATTACGAGCTGCTTTCACAGACAAGGGCGTTTACCGGAGTGGATGAAAGTGATTTTGAGGCGCTTCTCGCCCATCTTAAGGCCCAAGCGAGGCGCTATCAACGCGGTGAAATTGTGTTTTGCGCAGGTCAAAAGTCGCATAGGTTTGGCATCGTGCTTCAAGGATCCGTGCATGTCGAGGGTTCTGACGCGCAAGGCAACATTTCTGTTATGGGCGCGTTTCATGTGGGCGAGATGTTTGGCGAGGCGTATGCGGTACTGGGCAATGTACCCCTGCTTACGAGTGTCGTAGCTTCAGAAGCATCTGAGGTGCTCCTTTTGGACGTAAAACAGCTTACAACGCATGTATGCGCCGTGTGCGCGGGACTTGATTGTCTGACTACCAACCTGTTGCAATCGGTTGCCGAGAAGAACATCATGCTGTCACGCCGTATTCAAGATTCCGCGCCCAAAAGCATCCGTGGTAAGCTCCTCGCATATCTGAACACGCGAGCCCAGATGGAAGGCTCGCGTGAGTTTGACATTCCGTTCAATCGCCAACAGCTCGCCGATTATCTGGGTGTAGACCGAAGCGCTCTTTCCGCAGTTATCTCTTCTTTAGCTCGAGAAGGAGCTATCAGTGTACATCGGAGTCATTTTGAGCTGCTGTAGTACTAGCCAAGCTTCCAATAGGAAAGACCGAATGCTGGCAGTCTCACGGTGCTGGACAAATCAACGGACTCTCCCGTAAGCAGCTCGTGAGCCGCTCCCCCATTAAGCTGCACAGCAAAGGCGCATGCGTCAGCATTGACAGCAACCCAGATTTTCTCGCCAGCGCATTCCCGCTCAAAGACCAACTGGCGGTTGGTGAGAAAAACCTGTCGGTAGCCGCCATACTGGAGAGCCGGATGTGTACAATGGAGCTCTGCAAGCCGTGCGATCAAGTCGGTGAGCTCATTCCACTCCGGCGCGGCGTAGCTCAGGCGCAGAGCGTCGTCACCGTCGTGCTTATCGCCTTCGGCTGCCCATTCGCTGCCGTAGTACACACAGGGAATGCCTGGCATGCCAAAGAGGATGCCGTAAAGCGCGGGCAGATGGCGCTTATCTTTAAGCACCGTGGCAACTCGTGTGACATCGTGGTTGTCCGCAAAAGACAAAAGATGCATGCCTTGATATATGCCACCCTCGCTAAATTGTCGGTTCAAGGAATAGTTGATTTCAAAGAGGTTGAGGTCGTTAAAGCTGGAATACAATCCTTTTTGGCATTCGTAGTTTGTGCAGCTTTCAAGCATATCAGCGTTGACAATACGCTTGTAGTCGCCGCCGAGAATCTCGCCAAGCAGCAAAAAATCGGGCTTCAGGCTGTCGCAAAATGAGCGCAACTGCCGTAAAAAATCCTCATCAAGCAGGTAGGCCACGTCAAGGCGAAGTCCGTCGATGGCAAACTGCTCGGTCCAGAGACGAATAGACTCAAAGAGATGTTGCACTACCTCAGGGTTGCGCAGATTCAGCTTTACCAGGTCATAGTGACCTTCCCAGCCTTCGTACCACAGATTGTCGCTATACACGTCATTGCCGTCAAAATTAATGAAAAACCAGTCTTTATAGCGGGACTGTCCACGTTTTTCCAGCACGTCCTGAAACGCCCAGAACCCACGGCCAACATGGTTGAATACGCCATCCAACACTACGCGAATGCCCACTTCATGAAGCGACGCGCACACAGCGGCAAAGTCTTCATTCGTTCCTAGACGAGTATCGATGGTTTGATAATCGCGCGTGTCGTAGCCGTGTCTGTCCGACTCAAACACGGGCGAGAAGTACACAGCATTGCAGTCAAGCCTGGTCAGATGAGGTATCCAGCCAATGACTTTGAGAATTCTATGCTCGAGTACACCGTCATTCTCGCGCGGGGCGCCGCAGAAGCCAATCGGGTAAATCTGATAGAAAACGCTTTTGTTTGCCCAAGTTATTGAATTATCGTCAGCCATTGCCCTGTCCTCATCGTTTCGTATCTGCTGTAGATAAACCCATACAAGTATAGCGTTGTAGTTTTGGATAACGCCTTAGCTTACTTCCTTCTCGTATCGCTCAAGTTCCTTCCACCATGAGGAGTACGCGGAATCGCGGCGATGATCAGCAAGGCCATAGGTGGTTTTGAGGTAGTTGCCTACAAAGTCGGAAACCTTTTTTGCCCCGTTATAATTAAGGTGGTCTCCCCCGTCATACGAATCCGTTTCCCAGTCAATACCCATCTTTTGTATGTTTTCTGGCATGTTGAGATCCAAATAATCAACTCCGAGTTCTTTGGCGAGGGCGGCAAAATAGTTATGTCGCGCCATGCTCCAGTTATAAGTGCTCGGCGTGCTGACAAGGACAGGAGTTATCCCTTTACTTTTGCAATATGCAATCATTTGTTTGAGATAGAAAAGATTGACCTGTGGAATCCGCTGCTGAGCGAACGTTGACGTCATATAGTTTGATGCATCCGCGGGCACTGTCCCTTTTTTGACAGCAAAGCCTTTATTCGGATCGCTCCAGGTGGCCGTGGGGTTTGTGAGGAAGTCTTTTGCGGTCAGGCTTTTCCATCTGTCGTGAAATTCGAATACCGGAAAAGTATCCTGTATCATACGCATGAAAGCCTCCTCGGGTTTTGTTGGCGTATAAAAAGAGTTTGTCTCAAATACAGCTACCTTGGGCTTTTGAGTTTCAAGCGCCCGGTGCAGAAGCGTATTGCTGTAGAAAGGTTTTTGAAGCGGTGTTGCGCTGGTATATGAGGCAAAACCATAGTCTTTGAACATTTGTAGCGGTGAAAATGAAGCGTATGCTTCCGAGTCGCCAATAAAAAGAGCGTCCAGACTATAGGGCCTCTCGCCCATAACGCCATTGGCTTCCGGTCTGAGTGTTCCTGATTCTTTTGTAGTGTTTTTTGGCTGGACAATACGAGATGCCCCCATAAGAAGCAGGACGATAACAGAGCTCACCAGTATCGCGTTCAGCGCAACTTTTGCCGTTTTTCGCAAAGACATCATTAACGTTTCCTCAAAGTTCCTCTCAAAGTGTGTTGCTTTTCAATACGCCTCAAAACTGTGCGTACATAGGCGCGACGGGCGTATACCCCCAGCCATAGGCACCGAAAATAACAATGGACATAAAGAGTGCAATGCATAAGACACCACAGAGCAATGGCTGCTTTCGTGCCACGTGCCAAAATTGCGCACCACGCTCAAGCGAAATATCTACAAGAAAGACGACGCCTAAGGCAACGACCACTACCATATAATCATGGACATCCATACCCAGGTTTAATGCGCTTTTATTACAAAATGACTCCAGCCTGAATTTAGTAATCATGTGGATAAACATGGAAACGCCCATATCCAGCCCTTCAGCTCTGAAAAACAGTTCGCCGACAAAAATCACCATGAGTGTCCGGATTGTCTGGAACGTACGGTAAGGAAGACTGCTGCGATTTACGCCATATTTCTCGGCATACCTCTGCGCAAGAGGCTCAACGAGGCCACCGAGCGTAATAAGAACAAAATAATACATACCGAAAAAAAGATACTGAGAACCAGCTCCATGCCACAGGCCATTGAGAAGCCAAACGCAAAACAGTGCCACAGAACTGGCAACAAGCGGTCCGAGCCTACCGCTCAATCGTCGCCGTAGACTCTTGGTCAAGCGCTTTATCGGCCGACACAGCGTAACGGGATAATAGATATAATCTCGAAACCAGGCACCAAGCGTGACATGCCATCGTTTCCAGAATTCCGATGACGTACGTGAAAAAAATGGCTGTCGAAAGTTTTCGGGCATAGTAATGCCAAAGATGCGCGCCGTCCCAACAGTAACATCCATGGCACCTGAAAAGTCACAGTACAGCTCAAGAGTATAAAGTATTGCCGCCAGTGCAATACTACCTCCGTCGTATGCCGTAGGATTTCCGAAAACGGTTTTAACGAGAATATCAAGCCTGTCCGCAATAATAACCTTCTTAAAGAGGCCAAAAAGGATTCTCTGCATGCCGGCGAGCAGGTTACTTGCTCGTACGGGAGAACCCGCAAGCAGCTGAGGCATCGTCTCGTTAAAACGGCAGAATGGTCCTTCGATAATTTGCGGAAAGAAACTCAGAAACAAAGCCACATGACCCAGGTTCTTATCGGCACATACCGTTTTTCGGTAGACGTCGACAAGATACGAGATGGCCATCAGCGTATAAAACAAGATACCAATAGGAGCGGCTAAGGAGACGGCAGGCAATTCGAGATGCAGTCCGATATGCCCCAGCAGGTCTTTAATCCCGCCTCCAAAGAAGCCGAGATACTTACTATTCATAAGCAGTGCAAGGTTGAATAGTATGCCGAGAAGAACAAGGAACCGCATGCTTCTGTCATAGCGCTTTTTGGTAAGCTTTTTTATACTTTTTTCCGCAGAGCTAACCTTTGTAGCGCAACGGAATCTGATTCGCTCGATGCCAAGAGCGAGCAGCCACACCGAGACTGTAGATACCGCAATAAAAACTATAAGCCACTGGCTTATGATGAAAAAGCAGGTATAGCTTGCTATCAGAAGAGTTATCCAGCGCCGTCGAGCAGGTGTCAAACTATAGGCAACTATAACAGCGGGAAGGAACACCACTAGAAAAAGAGGTGAAAAAAGGGAGGCCATAGGTAGTCTTTCTCTTTCAAATACTCTTTTGAGCCTTTCCTTTAGTCTTCAATCAGACGCGTGACAAGGACCTGAATGTTTTCTGCTGAATTAAAATTATCGGCAACAATGTCAACTGCGGGAATCTCAATATCGAATTGATCTTCAAGCTCTGAAATGAGTGCCACGATAGCAAGTGAGTCAAGATAGTGGTCATCAACGAGTGTGGTACATGTTGTTACGTCGACTCCAGGCATAAGCTCTTTCAGAATTGCAACAATCTTTTCCATGGTTATTTCTCTTTCTCGTATGAGCGGATGTTTAGGGTTTACGGGGTACGTGCCGTAGCGGTATCATTTCGGGTTGTGTGAGACTGTGAAGCTCTATATAAAGAGTCCTGGCGTATTCATGCTGTCGGTTCGCAGCCCGCTACGGATGAGTTGAGGCGTGCCTGTATCGTCAACGACAGCAATCTTGGGAAGGTCGCGACTTAAAAACATAAGCATGCCCTCGGTCATACAGTAGGCACCCGCATTGTCAAAAGCAAAGACACTTCCTATACAAAGATTCTTTATCGATATCTTTTTAACCAAAATGTCATAAGCGGTGCAGAGAGAGCCACATATGTTCCATAGCCCATCTGCAAGAGTGCCGGTACCGTCAACGCTTTGAGCATCCGGACAGATATTAGATACCTCAGTAAAGGTACTGGAAACATCCGGCTCAAGCAACCGTACCGGCGGCTGCTTCATTGCCATAGCATGGCCGAAATAGACAAGATGATGCACGCCGCCGTCGACGATGGCATAGCGTAAGCCGGCGTTTTTCTTGGTATCGACGACTGAGGTTAAATATGTGCCACAGGAAGCCGCTATACTGCGACCGAGTTCAAGTACGATCTGTCCGGTAAACTTCAGTTGAACCAAAAGCTCTGCAAACTCGTCTAAAAAGACAGCTTCGTCCTCAATCTTTCCCACGCCAAAATAATCAACAGGAAAACCCGGGCCAAATTCAAGAATCTGCGCTGCAAAACCACAGTCGCGCTTAAGTTCCTCTAGAAAAGCGTCAAGTTTAGATAGCTCTCTGTCAAGGCGCTTAATTGAGTCTTTTTGCGTTCCCGAAAAGAACTGGATACCCTTTATAATAACGTGATTGTTATCCTTCTCGTCGCAAACAAGGTGTTTGATATCCTCTGTATCAAGTCCGAATTGATTGCCACTTGTGAGGCGCAGAAGTACGGGAATGATTGTATCGTAGCGTCTCGCAGTTTTACTGATAAGGTGGAATTGATTAAGGGATTCAACAGTATATGCTCGCACAGGAGCGTCTGTTGCAATGAGGCTGTCAATCATTTCTTCATCCTTATGAACGCCGGAGATTACCGTCATATTCCAAGGAATGCTAAGGTTTTCACAGATGCGCTTCTCACCGGGTGAACAAACTTCAAAGCTGTCAACAAGATCTGCAAGCTCAGGAATGATAAAGGTATTTGCCTTGACTGCATAGCAGAGCTCTGTCTTTTCAGGCAGATGTGCACGAAGAAAATTCACACGTTTAACAAGTGTATGTTCATCGAAAATGTATAGCGGCGTGCCAAAGGTGCGGACGCATTCTTTCAGTTTGCTGTTATCCATGTATATAGCTTTCTTCCATCAACTGAACCCGGTCAACCTTGCCATTTTTTGTCAAGGGCATGCCAGTTACCATCATGACTTTACTGGGAACCATAAACCGCGGCAGGCGATTTCTTAGTTTTTGAGCTAATAGGACTTCATCAACATTCCCTTCGTAAAACGCAAGGAGACGATTACGTTTGTGGTCGTAAACACTTCTACATCGTGTAACGCCATCCTGCCTTTCAACCGTGCGGTCGATTTCTTCCAACTCAATGCGATGCCCTTGATGCTTGATTTGGTTATCGCGCCTTCCTCTGTAAAGAATCTCTCCCCCTTCCAGAATTTCCGCATAATCTCCTGTACGATAGACTGGATCCATATAAAGACTGTTGCGTGGATTTTGCACAAAACCAAACGATTCGCTGACGTTTTTTTGACTGTTGAGCATACCGACATACCCGCTTGCGAGGGAGCTTCCTCTTACATAAATTTCTCCGACGTCACCGACTTCTGTTGCAAGGTTCCCATCATCTTTGAGAAGAAAAACCTCCCTATTGGCAAAGGCCGTTCCCAAAGGAATGCCATATGGATAGGTGCGATTCCTATCAACCACGTGATACATACAGTTGCAAATGATTTCAGAGGGGCCGTAAAGGTTAACGAACTTGGCCTCATGGAGTACCTTCATCCAACGGTCAAGATGACGTTTAGGCATAATTTCGCCACTAAACAATACCATTCTGACGGAAGACAAATCATGTCCATCAAGGGCGTGAAGTGTTGTCATGAGGCAAAGGGCAGCGACAGCCCATATCATCACGGTAACGTTTTTAATTTCAAGATATTTTGCAAGCTCAAAAGGTTTTGAAAAGAGCGTGCGTGGAATAAGTATGAGCGTTGCGCCTACCGCCAGCGCTCCGTAAATGTCTTTTACCGATACGTCAAAGTCAAAAGGAGCCTGATTTGCAATGCGATCATCGCCGCGTATGTCAAAAGTAGCTACGAATGAGTCTATGAAACTCAGGACTGCTTTGTGATGCACAACCACACCTTTAGGCTTTCCTGTAGTTCCTGATGTAAAGAGGATGTAGACAGGATCAACATCGATAGACGACAATCTGATATTTGCAAGAAGCTCGTCGTTTTCTTTGATTTGACTCGGGCTTAGGGTGTCGTTGAGCGTGCAGCTTACAAACAAACTGTCAAGATGGACGACAGTCTTTGCTCCAAGGCAAAGATCCTCTTGGCGATTACGCGTAAGAAAATCCGCATTGCTCTTTCTCCCATCAATAACGAGCGGGTTATTGAGCGCGCTGCAAATGTTACGTATTCGCTTAACGGGAGCATTCGGGTCAACGGGAACATAGAAGCCGCCTGCATAAAGCGTGCCGAGCATTGCGATAAGAGTTGAGAAGCTCTTTTCCGAAACAATAACTACCGCTCGTCCAGTAGCTCCAAAGCGCGCAAGCGCGACTCCTGCCCTTTTGCTGGACTCTAAGAGCTCCTTATAGGAATATGCTCCGCTTTCATCGATAATCGCACAGTGATTCGGATGATGTCGTGCGCTTTCTTCAAGGTATTCAAGAACATTTAATTTTTGATTCATAGCTCTTCCTTTCTCTTGTTATCAAGTTTGGAAGAGCAACCTTATGGAAGCCTAAGAGCTTCTTAAATATTTCTTTAGGTTTGTTACTGCTTAAAATCTTGATCTGCCAAAGGAACAATAATGACAGCCTCTGTCGAAAATGGCGGACGTGGCTTTTTGGAAAATTCAATAGTCGCGCCGTTAAGATCAGCACATCGCTTGGCAATAGATAGCCCAAGGCCTGTACCGCTGTATGCCGAACGAGCATCATCTTCTGTAATGAATTCTTCAAAAATATGATCACGTAGGCGCTTAGGAATGCCACGACCCGTATCAAGAACGCTAATCCTTACCGCTCTGTCCAGTTTCCGACAGGAAACCAGAATCTGCGTGCCTGAAACATTATGCTTAAAAGCGTTGTCAATAAGATTTGCAATCATGCGTTGGAAAAGCTGAGTGTCAATGAGAACAGGACAGCTTTCTTCGTCGATCTCCGCTTCTATGGTGCATCCAGCCTGCTCGACATCGGGAGATCTGTCAATGATGATTGAGCGAATAAACTCACACATATCACAGGAAATAAGTTCAGGTCTATAACTGGGATGGTCCATTTTTGCATAGATAAACAAGGAGTCCAGCATATCTGACGAAATGATGGCCTTCTCGCGTATGGTTGCCAGATAGACAGAGCGTTTATTGTCCGGGATTGTGCCGTCGAAGAGCGCTTGAGCATATCCAAGAATAACAGTCAGCGGAGTTTTCAGATCATGCGAGACATCTGTAATTATCCTTTGTTTTTCCTGTTGTGAAGCGTCAAGCTCGTCCATAAGCTCCGCAAAGTTGTCGAAGGTCGGTCTGAGCTCAGAAGCAAGACGACCTCTCATTTCAACAGGAGTCTTCCTGTCCAATCTTCGTATTTTAATGGCAGCATCAAGCGGTTTAATTGCGCATCTGATGGTATAGGCAAGAGACAGTACCACAAGCACGGTAGCGACAATCAAAAGGGAAATAGAAATAAGCCATAAACGGCTTGCTGATTCGAATGCAGTTTCATACGTAGACATCTGCAGGGCGGGAGTTGCTAACACAAGCGTGCGCTCTTCTCCATCTGCATTAGTGTATTCATATTTTTCAATAGACATCCTATTTTCAAATATGCCTTTCAGTAAACTGAATTCAAATTCGGTTAGGTGTTTTTTACCCGGGAAGAGATTGCCGGAAAGAATGTTGAGATCTTGGTCGACAACGCATTCCCCTTCGATTTTTTCAAGACCGGCAAGCGCGTCGGTAGAATAATGTACGATGCGGTAGACGGATTTGCCGTCTTCATTCTTTTCTTCAAATACATGGTAAGAATTTCGCGCATTGCCATAGTTGTTGATAATAGGCAGCTCGTCTGCGGTAATGCTGTCCGAAAGATTTCCTCCTGAGGCGTACAGCTTATTTCCCGCTTTATCAAAGAAGGAAATACTGGCTCCGTTTCCAATAAGACTCGCAAGCTTTTGATAATCATCCTTGGCAAGGGCCTCTTCCTGAGCGGCAAGTGTCTCCATATCGGTAAAAACGCCGTTAAACTGCTGGTCAGCAAGATTATTTGTTTCTATGAGCACAAGAATCACAAATGCTGCATACAGGACAATGACAATAAGGCAGCGTATGGTCAGACTTGATTTGGTATACATCAGCCAGTCTTTAAGCTTCAAGACGATACCCCAATCCGCGCACCGTCTTAATATATGGAGCGTTTGTACCTGTATCTCCAAGCTTTGCCCTGATATTTGAAATATGAACCATGACGCTCTCATCGGCGCTTCCAAATGTCTCACCCGTTACGGTTTCATAAAGCTGCGTCTTAGTAAAAATGCGTCCTGGCGCTCGCATGAAGCGCATCATGATTTTAAGCTCAGTCGCAGTAAGGGGAATAATCTCGTCTTTTTTGCGCAGGACAAGCTTTTCCGAGTCAAATATAAGATCGCGTACTGCAATGACTTTCTTGTCGTCTTGCATTGGAATTGAACTTGTCGTAGTTTGGCTATAGCGATAGCGCCTTAAAACTGCCTGCACATACGCGATGACTTCAACGGGATCAAAGGGCTTGGTAACGTAGCCGTCGGCTCCGAGATTAAGTCCGAGCATTTTATCTGCTGCTTGTGTGCGCGCTGAGATAACCAGGATGGGCACGTCAGAGAAGACACGAGCTTCACGGATAAAATCGTATCCGTTTATAACGGGCATCATAATATCGACAAGGACTGCGGAGATTCTGTTTTTCTGCAGAGTATCAAGACCTTCACGGCCATTACATGCCGTATGCACCTCATAACCGGCACCGGTCAGATAGAGTGAGAGGATTTCCGTGATATTAGGGTCATCTTCAACTATAAGCACCTCGTCAGGTGAAGCATCCGTGGTATTCAATGGGGTCGCTTCTTTCTCTGACATAGTTTCCTTTCGACACGTTCTGAAGTTAGAACAGACAGACTACCATAAACTAAGTTCGAGACTCTCGTTCCGCCGAAAATGAAAATCAACAGTTCTGAGAACGTCTTCATAGGGCAACTCAGTCCTATAAGAAAGGAATATCATAATCATTTTGATGGATCATGCAGCCATGTAATTGCTACATCACTGTCGTTTGGGTCTCCTATTTCTCCAGACCCATCCCATTGCTCAGGTTTTATCTGCTTGTTTCTAAACTGATAATCAACAATAGTCTCTTTGATCTCTTCATATTTCGGAGGATCATCTCTTGTGATCAGGTTCTCTTTATCGACAGGGGTGTTATAGATAGCTCCACTTTCAAGCGTCAGGCCACTTATTGCAGCCAGAACGTGCATATTACGCTTTAGAGGCCACAAGCCTTTTTGAACTTCATATACCGCTTGCGCCATATGTTCAACTGAGTCTTCAGGAACCATAATAACGATAAAAACTTCTGGATCTCCTTGTGCGCCTTTTCCCATATACTCTTCGACTTGTTCTGCCTTCCAGACCTTACTGTCCATTTTGTTCCAGACAAGTTGTACAGAGTATCCGTCATCTGTAGTCGCCCTATGGTAATCATGGAGCAGGTTCGCTTTGCCGGTTATCAGCATATACACGCCCATAAGCCCTATGAGCAGCGAGATTGCCAACCCGAGGACAAGCGATATGGATGTGTTTTGCATTTACCCAATTGACCGCATAATTGAGACCGACGACAATGTCATATCCGGCAGCAGCCCAAACAGCAGCTGCCGCTATCGCCACAACAGACTGCGGAGACTGCATCGAATCACTCTTCCCGTTCGTCTTAATCGGTCCCACAGAAGGATTGAATTCAGACATGACTCAATCTCCTTTCGACTATGAGATAGCGGTTGAGTAAGGCACCGGCTTCGGCTATCGACGGCGAAAATGCTAGTGGTCAGAATATGGCAAAAGACCGGAGGTAAATGTGGCCTCCGGTCTTTAGAGTTTCATGGTCGGGTGGACTGGATTTGAACCAGCGACCCCTTGACCCCCAGTCAAGTGCGCTACCAAACTGCGCCACCACCCGAAACGTGCTTCTTCAATGCACGAATCAGTACCTTATCATCTGGGCATAAAATGAGCAAGTAACAATTGACATTTCTTTCTCTTTTTCAAAAGCGGAGAGATTCAGAGAAACGGTCACGAGTAAAACGGAGTAACAATGGATAGTTTCTTTCAGCGCGTCTTTGCTCTTGTCAGACAGATTCCCGAGGGCAGGGTCGCAACATACGGACAGGTTGCCCGCATGATCGGTGAACCCCGTAAGGCTCGCTATGTAGGTTTTGCCGTGCATCAAAGCCCAGGCGTGGCTGGAGGGGTCCCCTGCCATCGCGTGGTATTCAAAGATGGCTCCCTCGCGCCCGGCTTTGCGTTCGGCGGACCTGAAGCGCAAAGAACTCTCCTTGAGAACGAGGGTGTTACGTTTTTGCCCGATGGTCGTGTTGACATGAAAGCGTGCTGTTGGGAGGCCTGACAAAGGACAAGCCCGCATTGCCCGCTGCGTCCTATAGTTCAGCGCGGCTCACAGACTTTGTAGCGATGATATCGGCGTCGGTCCCGGCCGCTTGGGCAAGAAGTACGTCGCCGAGAGCAACAGGAGCCCGAGCTTTCAGGTGAGAGATCTCCTTGACAACATCGAATACCTTATCTTTTGGCACCTCTACCGACGTTTTTACTGAAACCATGGCTATGATACCGTCCTCTACCGGAACCGTAGTGGTAACGGTACGCACAGGATGTGTCACCTCGGCGCGCGCATAGGAATCACCGCGCGGACAGGCGTTGCCTGTGACCTCAACGATCTTCTCGCCGTCAAAACGCACAACTACCGAGCAGCCTCGGGGGCATCGAATACAGGTAACAGTCTGCGTACTAGGCATGAGCAACCTCCTCAAGGCAGACGGTAATGACGTTAAGCGGTCCGTGGTCATGGATATAAGACAGAATGACTTCTTTTTTGAGAACTATCTGCTCCATCTCGCCTGGCACCATGATTGGTCGACGTTTTTTTAGTATGCGCGTATCGTCAAAATAAACTGCGATCGATCTGTCTTTATACACGTTATCAACGCGAAAACGGACCGTCAGCCGTTCGCCCATAGCCTCAGGGCTGATATGCTGCGGAACGGTATAGCGTACGCCGTCTTTTGCAAGAAGCTCAACGTGAGAGAGGTCCTCTGGAGGCAACGTTTGTTCTCGCTCCACAAAAGCGGCGGCTCTCTGACCTGCAAAGCAAGCTTCTTCAGAGACATAATCGACAAGATCGTGGACGTGAAGGACATTTCCGCAGGCGAAAATACCGGGAACAGAAGTTTCGAGACACTCAGAAACAACAGGTCCGCGCGTGACGCGGGAAAGCTCTACGCCGGTTTCACGAGAGAGGTCGTTTTCAGGAAGCAATCCCACCGAAAGCATCAGCGTATCGCAGGGATAGAGCTTTTGCGTGCCGGGGATGGGAGTGCCATGAGCATCGACCTCGGATATCTCCACTGCCTCCACGCGCTTCTCGCCATCAATTCTGGTAACGGTATGCGAAAGCAGTAGCGGAATGCCAAAGTCATCAAGACACTGGACGATATTGCGCTTGAGGCCACCTGAATACGGCATGAGCTCAGCTACACAGGCGACATGAGCTCCTTCGAGCGTCATACGGCGAGCCATAATGAGGCCGATGTCGCCCGAACCTAAGATGACGACTTCCTTGCCCGGCATACGTCCCTCGATGTTGACAAGGCGCTGCGCCGTGCCGGCGGTAAACACTCCGGCTGGTCGAAAACCGGGTATGGCAAGCGCTCCGCGGGGACGTTCGCGACAGCCCATGGCGAGAATAATGGCTCCCGCCTGAATATGCATGAGGCCGCGCTGGGAGTTTACGCACGTTACGGTACGATCGCCTGCGACGTTGATGACCATGGTATTTAAAAGCACTTCAACGTTGGGATTGTTCATAACTTTTTCTACATACCGCGCGGCGTATTCAGGCCCGGTAAGCTCTTCTTTGAACGTAATGAGCCCAAAGCCGTTATGAATGCACTGGTTAAGGATGCCGCCAAGCTCACGATCACGCTCAATGACAAGGACGGAATGTGTATTCGCGGCACCGATGTTGACCGCTTGAGCGGCAGCGAGACCCGCCGGACCACCGCCGACAACTACAACGTCGTAGGAAAGCGCTGCGGTGCCTGTGGTATCTATTCTTGCAGGCGCTGTGTCCTTTGCCGCCAGAGACTCCACGCTGCTCAACTCCACGCTATTCATATCTATCAACGGCTTTCAGAGAAACACGCGCAGATGAAGCGCTCAGAGGACCCTTATTACATCCGAAAAAGATCTCTGATCCGGGTCCTGCTTTGCTCACCTCATCAGGGGCAAGATCGGATACCTTTTGGGCGAGAAGGTCCAAGATTTTAGGCGTACAAAATCCCGCCTGGCAGCGGCCCATACAGGCTTCGGTGCGACGTTTCACACCGTCCAGGGAACGCGCGCCCACAGGAGATGTGATAGCCTCAATAATCTGCGCTTCTGAGACGCGGTTACAGCGGCACACGATCTGTCCGTAAGCGGGATTTTTATCTATCAGCGCCTGCCAGGCTTCCTCAGAGATTTTTAAGAGGTCCGGCATGGTGGGACGATACGGATTAAACTCGGGGTTATGAGAGAGATCCAGCCTGTCTTGAACCATATCCGCGACCATACGTCCGATGGCAGGCGCGGAGCTAAGTCCCGGAGACTCGATAGCCGCACAGTCGATAAATCCTGGAGCCTCAGAAAGCTCGCCGATAACAAAATCATGCCCCGGCTGGTGCGCTCGAAGGCCGGAAAATGTTGCAATGGTATCCCAAAACGGAATGTCCTTTACGGTCAGCGCTGATTTGGCTTTTACCTCTGACATTCCTTCTGCGGTCGTGTCGGTTCCCCGCTTATCTGCGATGTCTTCGGCGTTGGGTCCTACCAGGAGATTTCCTCCCGTAGTCGGAGTAACTAAAACGCCCTTCCCCAGTTTCGTGGGAAGCGAGAAAATCGTGTGGTTTACATGGGTTCCCGCCGACTTATCAAGCACATAGTACTGACCCCGCCTCGGCCCTATAGTAAGTTTTTCCGTAGCGACCCAGTTATGAATTACGTCCGCATAGACGCCAGCGGCATTGATAACCGCGCGGGTGAAGTATTCACGTTGCGTGGTGTCTATACGCCAGAGCGTCTCTCCGCTGTCATCTGTGACACTTGCTACACTCTTAGCCGGTTCGTTGAAATGAAATTCGATGCCGTTTTGCGCGGCGCAGTCAGCAAGGTGATGGCAAAGCTGAAAGGGGTTGACGATGGCGCTCGTGGGAGCAAAAAGAGCTCCTATTGCCCTATCGGATATATGAGGTTCAAGTTCAACTAAACGCTTACGGTCTATAACTTCAAGCTCAGCTACACCGTTATTCTTACCACGCTGCTGCAGGTCATAGAGGCTGTTTTGCGCTTCTTCTTCGGTGCAGACAACAAGCGCACCAATTGGATCGTAATCTACCCCCAGCTCCTCGCAAAGCCGCGGCATAAGATGTGATCCCTCAACGTTAAGCTGAGCCATAAGGCTCCCCAGTTGCGCGTCAAAACCGGCATGTACGATAGCTGAGTTAGCTTTTGTCGTACCCGCGCAGACATCTTCTTCTTGTTCAATAACCGCGAAATGTCCACGATACCTGGACAGCTCTCGCGCAATCGCGCAGCCACAAACGCCTGCTCCGATGACAATCGCATCGTATATCCGCGCCATCTTTCACCTCTCTCGTGACGCCGATGAGCTTCTCGCTCTGTTCCCTGACACAGAGTTTTCAAGCTAGTCTTGAATGCGTTCAAATTGACTTTCGTAGAGATTGGCGTAGAAGCCGCCTCTCGCGATCAGCTCATCATGTGAACCACGCTCAATTATGCCCCCATCCTTAAGCACAAGGATACAGTCAGCATTGCGAACGGTAGAAAGTCGGTGGGCAACGACAAGTGAGGTGCGTCCTTCCATCATGCTGTCGAAGGCGGCCTGCACCAATTGTTCGGTTCTGGTGTCGATACTTGACGTGGCCTCATCCAAAAGCAGAATGGGCGGGTCGGCGAGCATGACACGGGCAATGCAAAGCAGCTGTTGCTGACCTTGGGAAAGCGCGCCTCCGTCCTCTCCCACCTTGGTGTCGTAGCCCTGAGGCAGCTGAACGATAAACTCATGAGCCTGCGCGCGCCTGCAGGCTTCTTCAACCTCTGTATCCGTGGCGTCAGGACGGCTATAGCGAACGTTTTCCCGTATGGTTCCCTCAAAGAGCCATGTGTCCTGCAACACCATACCAAACTGCGCGCGAAGCTCGGAGCGCGTAAGATCTTGCGTATTGCATCCGTTGACAAAAATGGCTCCGGAGTCGATGGTGTAAAAGCGGAGCAACAAATTGATCAGAGTGGTCTTGCCACAGCCGGTGGGACCGACAAGCGCGATACGCTCACCTGCTGCCGCATGGAAACTGATGTGTTGAAGCAGCGGATGTTTTTTATCATACGAGAACGAGACATCCTCAAAAACGATATCACCTGAGGGGTCATCGATATGCTTTGGATGAGCGGGGTCGGCGGCGTTCTCCTCAGCGTCAAGCAGCTCAAAGACACGCCGCGCGCTTGCATAGGCGGTCTGCACCTGCGTTGTGACGGCGGAGATGGCGTAGAAAGGCCGCATATACTGATTTGCGTACGACAAAAAGCTCTGCACTTGGCCAATAGTGAGGACTGAAGGTATGCCGGTGATGACGCAGATGCAGCCAAGCGCCGCTACAAGAGTGTAGATAAGGTTATTGACCAGACGAGTTGACGGGTTTGCAAGGGAACTTGCGAACTGAGCGCGCTGACCTGCGGTATAAAGACCGCTATTGATTTTCCGGAAGTCCTTCTCGACAACTTCTTGATGCGCGAAGGCAGCAATGAGCTCCTGGTTGGTAATCATTTCCTCGGCATAGCCGCCAAGCGCTCCTTGAAACGCCTGCTGCCGCGCGAAGGAGCGTGACGCGAAACGTGTCACCAAAGCCGCCGCCAGGATAGAAAGCGGCGTCGCAAGCGCTACGACAAGCCCCATGGGGACAGAAAGCGAAAACATGAAAGCAAGCGTGCCCACAATGGTAACCACACCTGTCAGCAGCTGCGTCAGCCCCTGTAAGAGGCCATCTCCCAGTTGGTCGACGTCATTTACAACGCGCGACAGCAGATCTCCCTGGGAATGAGAATCAATGTAGGAAAGCGGCAGGCGTGCAATCTTTTCATGCGCGGCGATGCGAAGCGCGCGCGTAGTCGAATACGTCAGGCGGTTCGTAGCCCAGC
Organism: Atopobium sp. oral taxon 199 str. F0494; assembly: GCF_000411555.1. Lineage (GTDB taxonomy): Bacteria > Actinomycetota > Coriobacteriia > Coriobacteriales > Atopobiaceae > Lancefieldella. The sequence continues at coordinate 409,325 of NZ_KE150486.1, forward strand.
TGGTGATCCACTGCGTTACGCTGGCGAGAAGCACTACAAGAGCCAGCTTCACAAGCGTAGGAACAAGAGCGGCCTCTCCTCCCTGAACCAAGTGAACCAGCTGGTCAATAGCGGCTCCTACGATGACAGGGACCCATAGCTGCAAAAGTATGGTGACAACAGAGCTCACCAGTGAGAGTAGCAACAGCAGAGCGTGCGGAGCAATCCAGCCGGCAAGGCGGCGGGTGACCTGCAAAGCAGAAAGCTGAGCTGCGCTCGCTCCTGTAGTAGTGTCTTTCCGCTCTGGGTCGTTTGAGCCATTGCCGCGCACACTGGCGCTGATGGCGGCGGCAGATCCTCCTCCGGTATACATATCAGCCATTTACACCCCCACCTCCTCAGGACGAAGCTGCGAGAGGCAGATTTCTTTGTACAGAGGGCACGTGGCGAGAAGTTCCTGATGACTTCCCAGACCAACTTGGCGTCCGTGATCGAGCACCAGTATCTGGTCTGCTTGCATAACCGCGGCTACGCGTTGGGAAATAATAACAGAGGTCGCCTCAGAACGCAGCGTTTGAAGCGCCGCGCGAAGTTTCGCATCAGTCGCGAAGTCGAGCGCCGAGGCGGAGTCGTCAAGTACGATAATGCGCGGGTTGCCTACCAGCGCCCGTGCGATGGTAAGCCTTTGGCGCTGGCCGCCGGAGAAATTTTTGCCACCGGCTTCAACAGCGCTGTCAAGCTGCTGGGGCTTCTCGCGTACAAAATCCGCCGCCTGAGCGTAGGTAAGGGCATTCCAGAGATCCTTGTCGGTTGCATGCGCGTCTCGCCACTGAAGGTTAGTTCTGATGGTGCCTGTGACCAGCGAGGCGTGCTGCGGCACAAACGAGACAAGATGACGCAGCTGAGAAAAGGCGTACTGCGTTGAGGCGCGCCCAAAAATCTTTACGCTGCCCTCTTCAGGGTCGTACAGTCGAAGTAGAAGTTTTGCCAAGGAAGACTTGCCAGATCCGGTACCGCCGATGATGCCTAACGAACTGCCGGCAGGTACGGTAAGAGAAATGTGCGAAAGAGCGGGCTCACCGCCGCCGTCATACACAAGCGTAACATCGCGAAGCTCAAGAGCGGGAGCGTGGTCACATTCCTGCCGGGAAAGAGAGAAGGAAGACTTTTCTCTGTCGCTCAGAGCGGCTTTAGTGTTCAATACCTCCAGCACACGTCTCCCGGACGCGGTTCCTCTTGTACAGATAAGCATCAAATTTGCGATGTATCCCACAGCCAGAAGCGTCTGGGTCATATAGCTCAAGAGTGCAATGATGCTGCCCGAGGAAAGCGTATGCGAAGTTATTTGCGGTGCGGCAAACCACAAGACGAGCGCGACGGCTCCATACATCACCAGAAAAGTCGCAGGGTTCAAAAGAGCAGAATAGTTGGCGGCGGCGGTTGCTTTGTCAGTCTGTGCGCCAACAGCTTCGGTAAAGCGCGCCCGCTCTGTATCTTCTCGGCGAAACGCCCGAATAACACGAACTCCCGAGAGCATTTCTCGCATAAAACGCGATACCCTATCGAGGCTTTCCTGCAAGGCATGAAACAGCACGACCGAGCGGACAATTACAAACCAAAAGACGGCGCCCACTATGAGCGTTGCTATGAGAAAAATACCGCCCAGACGCGGATCGATCACAAGAGTCGCTATAAGAGAGCCGGCAGCCAAAAGGGGCCAGCGGATCAACTGACGAATCCCAAGTGCCACGGTAACCTGCACTTGATTGACATCGTTTATAAGACGGGTGATAAGCGTATCGGTTCCCAGTTGATGTACGTCAGCGCTTGAAAGCTCCTGTGTTTTTGCAAAGAGCGCGTTTCGCATGGCGGTACCTGAGCCCTGAGCCACGATTGAGGCCTGGTATTGACAGAAGATCGTAAAGCCGAATCCAACAAGCGCGATAAGCGCGAGCAGGCACCCATAGCGAATGATGTCATACACATTGCCTGATTGCACGCCAACGTCAATCATGCGTGCAATAATCAGAGGCATCAGCAGGTCGCCTATTACCTCTACGCTCTTTGCAAGTACCGCGAAGAGCGTGCGCGTGCCATAGGCCGGGAATACAAAGCGTCGAAGCAGTTCCTTCACCGCACCTCACCCAAGCCTCTCTGAAAGTTCAAGCCATTCGTCCTCAAGCTCTGATACCGCCGCTTCAGCCTCATTCAGCTCTTTTTGCAGCCTCATAAGGGTTTCGGCATCGCTTTGATCGGCTGCGGCCATCTGAGCACGCACCTCATCAGGCGCGCCTTCAGCTTTTTCCATACGCCGCGCGACTGAGTCAAGACGTTTTTTCAATTTCCGCCGCTCCTGGTTGGTCAGCGTTTGAGGTGAAGCGTCTGCGCTTTTCGATGTGCCATTGTCAGCCGTGGTGCCCAACGATGACGCCGGTATCTGCTTGCTGCCTTCGCGCTTAGTTTTCTCACGCTGAGCCTTCTCAACGAGCGTGAGGTACTCATCAACACCGCCTGGAATGTGGCGAATCTTGCCGTCAAGAAGGGCAAACTGATCGTCAGTAACACGTTCCATAAGAAAGCGGTCGTGCGTCACCAGCAGCAGCGTTCCCGGCCAGCTGTCAAGCAAATCTTCAATAACAGCCAGCATATCGGTATCAAGGTCATTGCCGGGCTCGTCCAAAACAAGCACGTTCGGCTCTTTCAAAAGCACACAGAGAAGGGCCAGCCGACGTTGTTGGCCGCCGGAAAGATCTTTGACGCGAGAAGAAAACTCACGGCGATCAAATCCAAGTCGTTCCAACAGCTGTGTAGGACTTTGAGCTTTGCCATCGACATAATACGTTGTTTTGTAGCGGGATAAAATATCAAGGACACTTTGATCTTGTACGTCAGCAAGACTGTCAAGACGCTGAGAAAGCCAGCCGAATCGTACCGATTTGCCAACCTTAAGCTGTCCTGCCGTCGGCATAAGCTGTTGAGTCATAAGCTCCAGCAGGGTTGATTTTCCTGCGCCGTTTTCGCCAAGGACGCCATAACGGTCTCCCGGCCCGATAATCCATTCAATAGCGTTGATGACAGGCGGCTTTAGTGTGCCGTCCGCCTCCGGATATGCAAACGAAACGTTTTTCATTTCAATGACCTGCTTGCCCAAGCGCGCCATAGCCATACGCTTAAGTTCAAGCGTATTGCGCAGCAGCGGGTCATCAGCAAGCAGCGCACGGGCCGCTTCCACGCGAAAGCGCGGTTTTGAGGTGCGGGCTTTTGCTCCATGCGACAGCCAGTTGAGCTCTTTGCGAAGGGTATTCTGGCGGCGTTCCTCTATTGCCGCTGCCTGACGATCGCGCTCGACACGCTGCTGAATGTAGGCCGAATACCCTCCCTCGAAAGGATCAATGACGCTATCATGAACCTCCCACATGTGGTCACAGACCTCATCAAGAAACCAGCGGTCATGCGTTACGACAATGAGAGCGCCCTGTCCTTTGGGCCAGCAGTTCTTAAGATGATGGGCAAGCCATTGTATGGTATGCATATCAAGATGATTAGTAGGCTCGTCCAGAAGCAGCGCGTCCCAAGAGCCAACCAAAAGACGAGCGAGGTCACAGCGCCGGCGCTGACCTCCGGAAAGCTGCCCGATGAGAGCATCCCAGCTGAGATCTCCCACCAATTCGTCCAGTATGCCTCGGATGCGCGCATCTGATGCCCAGAGGTATTCAGGGATATCCCCTACGATTGAGTGGCCGACTGTCTCATGCGCATCGAGGGCGTCCGACTGTCCAAGATATCCCACCTGAACGCTACCGCGCCAGACGACGTTGCCGTCATCGGGATCCAAACGGCGCGCTATGAGGCGCAAAAGTGTCGACTTTCCGTCTCCATTTTTTCCGACGACGCCAATGCGGTCACCTTCGTTGATGCCGACGGTCTGGTCAAAAAGAACTCTCTTGCCCGGCCATTCCATCGTAAGACGCTCGCAGCCGATTAAAATCCCCATTTATCTCACGCCGCCCAAAGCAGATTCATGTGTCTGATTGTCCGCTGCTGCAATACGGCGGAGCAGGGCAATTTCATGTTTATAGCCGTCAAAATCTTGAGGCGTCTCAAGAATCATTGGAAGCGTGCGCAAACGAGAATTAGTGACGATTGACGCAAACGCGTCAAGACCAAGGTATCCCTGGCCTATCTTTTCATGTCTGTCTTTGTGGGCCCCGCACGGATTCTTTGAGTCGTTCAGGTGCAGAGCCTTAAGACGCTCAAGTCCAATAATCCTGTCAAACTCATCGAGTACATAGTCAAGGCTATCAAAAATACGATAGCCGCCGTCATGTACATGGCAGGTATCTAAACACACTCCAAGAAGCTCGTCATGGGCAACCCCGTCAAGAATAGCCGCGAGTTCTTCAAACGTGCGCCCTACCTCGGTGCCCTTGCCGGCCATAGTCTCGAGAAGTACCATGGTAGCTTGCCCAGGAACAAGACAGGCATTCAATCCCTCAATTACAAGCTTGACGCCCTTCTCGGCACCTTGCCCAACGTGGCTGCCCGGATGAAAGTTATAGTAGTTTCCCGGCAGGTACTCCATACGCTCAAGATCTTCTGCCATGGCGCGCCGAGCAAAATCGACGGTTTCATACTTCGCTGAGCAAAGGTTCATGGTATAGGGGGCGTGCGCCACAAGCTTGCCGAAATGATTTTCTCGCATGAGCGTTTTCAGTGCCTCAAGGTCATCAAGGTCCAACGTTTTGGCATTGCCGCCGCGCGGATTTCGCGTGAAGAAGGCAAACGTGTTAGCGCCAAGCGCGAGCGCTGTCTCCCCCATTTTCTTCCAGCCGGCGGCCGTAGACAAATGGCAGCCTATCGTAAGTTCAAAAGCAACCGGCGTCATGCACGAGCCTCCAGCAAGCGAAGCGTCCTGTCAAGCACCGCGTGAGCGACTGATACCAGCGGCAGCGTTTCAAGCTGCTGAACTTCGCCGCTCGTTACAAAGGCGACGCGGTCTGTATCAGAACCGAAGGTCGAGTCGGCGCGCGAAACATCGTTGGCCACTATCATATCTGCACCCTTACGCTCAAGTTTAGCCTGAGCGTTTTGAAGCAGATCATCCGTTTCCGCGGCAAAGCCCACCACCACACGATTTCCTTTTGCGGCAGCCAGGGTGGCGAGAATATCAACCGTCTCCACAAGTTTGATTTCAGAAAGCGGCTCACGAGATTTTTTGAGCTTGTGATCCGCGCAGACAAGAGGCGTGTAATCGGCAACCGCCGCCGTCAGAATAGCCGCGTCAGCGCTTTCAAAGGCGGTTTCACAGGCGTGCAACATGTCGGTGGCTGAGACAACATCAATGCGCTTGACACCAGGCGGCGTTGGCAGCGAAACGGGTCCGGCAACAAGTGTCACCTTGGCGCCACGGCGATACGCCTCCGCCGCAAGCGTAAAGCCGAGCTTGCCGGTTGAGGCGTTTGCCAAAAAGCGCACCGGATCGATGGCTTCATGCGTAGGCCCCGCGGTGATGAGAATATGGTGTCCGGTAAGGTCACACGGACGCTCGGGAAAGTCGCGCGCCGCATCTGCGTCATCGTGCGCCGGCTGCGCAAAAAGCTCAAGGGCAGCAGCGGTGATGTCAGAAACGCCGGCAAGCTTACCGGTTCCAACATATCCGCAGGCAAGCAAACCTGTCTCAGGAGCCACAAAGCGGTACCCTCGTTCGCTCAGCACGGTAACGTTTGTCTGCGTTGCCGGGTTATTCCACATGTGGGTGTTCATGGCGGGAGCGATAAGCACAGGCGTATGCGCAGCAAGCAGGGCGGCAGTCAAAGCATCATCGGCGATGCCAGTGGCCAGTTTCGCCAGAACGTTTGCGGTAGCGGGAACTACGACAAAAAGATCGGCCCAGTCGGCAAGATCGATATGAGGCGTCGCACTCTCTTCAAAGTTGAAGAGACTTTCGATGACGGGATGGTGCGAGAGCGCGCGAAACGTTACGGGACCGACAAACTTTGCCGCGTTTTCTGTCATGACTACGCGCACGTCACATCCGTTCCTCTGAAAATCGCGCACCACCTCAGCGGCCTTATAGGCGGCAATACCCCCACAAACCGCAAGGGCGACCTTTTTTTGCGACGAAGCCTCCAATGTCATGACTGAGCACACTCCTCCTCAAGCGCATAATCCGTTACCAGCATACGGTGACAGTAAGGACACTCAGTTATCGCCTCTCCATGGGCGAGATCATGAAATGAACTTGGCTGTAGCTTGACGCGACAGGTGCTGGGCATGTTACCGTCAAGATACTCAACGGCAAGACCTTTGAAACGCTTGCGAGCTTTTTCATAAGCGTCAAGTATAGGTTGAGAGAGCTGTGCGGCCACCATCTCGCGATCGCTCTTCAAGCTGTTAACGCAGTCTTGAAGAACTGTTGTATCGGTAGAAAGAGAGGAGGTCACAGTCTCAAGCTCATCTGTAAGCTTACGCTGCATCTTATACGCACCAGCTTCAACCTTTTGCAGTTTCTGCAGATTCTCACGAGCACCTGTAAGTTTAAAATCAACCTTCTCGATAGCCTTCGCCAGAGACGTCAGCTTGTGGTCATAATCGCTCAAAATTCGATAGTCACTCTCTGTAGCCGCGGCAGCCTGAACTTCTGCGGTTTTTTGCACATGCTCTTTGCGACGACCCTCAAGATCTTCTATTTCAAGCTCCGCGTCTTTGCGCAGACCGATAATGCGGTTGAGCTCAAGAGATAGCTTCTTTTGAGCCAGCTGGATTGTTTTGAGGCGCTTGAGCTGAGGCATTGCCGCGAGGGTCGAGTTGGCTTTAAGCAGCTCAAGATCAATTTTTTGAAGCCGCATCAGTGCTGCTGATTCGCTCATATTCCCTCCTGTACAAGCATCGTATACAACTGTGAGAGCAATGCCGACGCACGCTCTTCTCTTTACGCGTAAGAGTTATTTATTATGCATCAACGATGGCGAGAAGTGCGTCGGCAAACGCATCAAGTTCACTATCGCAGATACGCTCATCAAATGAAATCCGCAGCGAGCCTAAGGCTTTACGCCGAGAGACTCCCATCGCAGAAAGCACATGACTCGGATCAAGGGATCCGGAAGAGCAGGCGGATCCCGCGGAAACTTCAAAGCCCTTCTGGTCAAGGCCAAGTACCAATGACTCGGAATCAATATCCGACACAAGGATATTGACAATTCCCGGCAGATGGTCGTCTCCAATGCTTACTGAAGTGGTGGCCTCAATTTTTGGAGACGCGCAAAGACGCCGGTAGAGCTTCTCCGCACGCTCAGAAACCAAAGCACGCCGCTCAGAAAGGTTATCAGCGCATTCTCGCGCCACCGCCGCGAAGGCGAGGGCGCCTCGAACAGCCTGTGTGCCGTGGCGCCTCCCCTGCTCCTGACCGCCGCCGTAGCTCTGAGGTCTCAGCGGCGTGCGCGACCTGATAAGCGCCGCTCCGATGCCGATAGGGCCACCCAGTTTATGAGCGGTAACGGTAAGCGCGTCAACATCATCAAGCTGCAGTGGAATGCGTCCAAAGGCCTGGACCGCATCGGTATGAACGTAAGCGCCAGACTGATGAGCCGCCTTGGAAAGCTCGGCGATGGGCTGCACAACGCCTGTCTCGTTATTGGCGTACATGATGCTGACGAGACAAACGCTTTGGTCAAGGGCTTCACAAAGAGTCTGAACCTCAACGTATCCTTGACGGTTAGGCTGTACTAAACGAACGTCGAACCCGCGACCGCGGAGCACCGACGCTGTCGAGAGAACGGAATCGTGCTCGATGGACGACATAATCACGGTTGTGCGAGAACGGTCTTTTGCACGCGCGCCTTCGGCAATGCCGATGACAGCCAGATTATTGCCCTCGGTTCCACCGGAAGTAAAAATGACGTCAGGAGCCCTGAAGCGTCCTCCTGCCGCTTTGACGATATCTACACGGACGCCGTCCAAGGCGCGGGCGGCCTTTCTCCCCAGCGAGTGCAAAGAGTTTGGATTTACGCCGGCAATCTCCGAGTTTTCGTAGTCCTTCTCGGCAGCAAGCGCCGTAGCTCTCGTAGGCGCTGACGAGGCATAATCCAGATACAGCAATGGCATAGTCGTTAAACTTCTTCCCTTAAGCTTGTGTAGTAAGGTCCTTCTCGGCAGCTAAGCGAAGCTCATCGATAGCGGCCGCGCGATCTTCGGCCTTGAAAATGGCGCTGCCCGCTACAAGCATAGTTGCTCCCGCAGCAGTGAGCTCAGCGGCGTTGGCGGCGCTGACTCCGCCGTCGACTTCGATTTGGGGATGCACCTTATGAGCCTCACAGAGCCGTTTGAGCTGGCGAATCTTTGCCAAAGAGCCTGAGATGAACTTTTGTCCTCCAAAGCCCGGGTCCACGCTCATGACAAGCGCCAAATCAAGATCTTCGATGATGTTCTCGAGCAGACACACCGGCGTTGCCGGATTGAGCGAGATACCCGCTTGAGCCCTATGCGCATGAATAAGGTCAACCAGACGATGGGCGTGCGTCGCAGCCTCTATATGAAAGGTTACAATCTTAGCGCCAAGATCCAAAAACAACGGGACGATATCCTCGGGATTAGTTACCATAAGATGCACGTCAAAGGGCAAATCTGTCGCCTTTTGAGCCTGAGCCATAAGGGCGGGTCCAAAAGAGATGTTTGGTACAAAATGGCCGTCCATCACGTCGTAATGAACGTAGTCGGCGTGCGCGATGCTTGCGAGCTCGTCTCCGAGTTTGGAGAAGTCAGCCGATAAGACGGACGGGGCTATCTGTATGTTGGTCATCGTGTCAGTCATAGCGTTCCTCACGTTTCTTAGCGTTCAATACCATAGAATTCGTCACGAGGTATGCGGTCCACAAGGTTCGCGATAACATCCTCAATCGAACTGCCCCCGTATAAGAGCGCATATACCGCGTCTGTAAGAGGAACCTCAATGCCCTTCTCTCGGCCAAGCTCTGAAAGGCCTAGAACCGCCTGAGCGCCTTCGACCACCATGTGCGTGCGATCCTGATATCCCTTAAGAGTTTCGCCCGCCACAAGAGCCTCCCCGAAGGAGCGGTTCCGGGAATGGCGAGAAGTGCAGGTGACCACCAAATCTCCCATGCCGGCAAGACCCATACACGTGAGAGGATTGCCTCCAAGAGCGGCTACTATGCGGCTTATTTCAGCGATACCTCTGGTCATGAGCGCGGCCAGGGTGTTATCTCCCGCTCCCTTTCCCGCCGCGACACCGCACGCTATCGCAACGACGTTTTTCGCCGCCGCGCAGGCCTCAACTCCGCATATGTCATCACTTACATAGGCACGGAAAAAACGGCAGGATATCGCCTGCTGAAACCTGCGGGCACAGGCAGGGTTTTCTGAGGCGACCACCGCGGCGGAAAAGCTCTTTTTTATGACCTCCTCCGCATGGTTGGGACCCGACAGGACGGCAATACGTTCCGGATGACCCAGCTCGTCAGCAGCAACCTCGTGCATCAGCATATGCGAGTGCGCTTCCATGCCTTTTGAGAGTACAAGTACATCAACGTCATCTGAGAGAAACGGCACCAGCGAATGACATACAGATCGCAGAAATGCCGAAGGCGTAGCCAGCACGACCGCCTCAGCTCCCTGAAGCGCTTCTTCATACGACGTCGTGGCTCGAATTGTATCCGGCAGCAGCGCATCGCTCAGATGAAGGCAATTTGTATGCCGTTGGTTGATGCTCTCGGCGATTTTCGCTTCAAGCGACCATATGACCACGTCTTCGCAGGTAGCTGCAAGGAGTGTGGAAAAGGCGGTACCCCAAGAACCCGATCCAATAACACAGGCGCGCCTCATGATTTATCCTTTTCTTTTTCCAGAGAAAACTGACGCTCAGTTCCTGCTGAAAGCCTTTGCAGGTTTTCTCGGTGGGCCCATATAACCGTCACGGCGACAACGGTTATACATAGAACAGAAGGAAGAGATTCACCGAATAGAAGGGCAAAGACAACGATTGCGAGGGCGGCGCCAACAGACCCAAGCGACACATAGCGCGTTGGCAGCGCGAGCGCCAAAAACACCAAGAATGCCATACAGGCCATTGCCGTATTGAGCGCTAAACCGCCGCCAAATCCTACGGCAATCCCCTTTCCACCGTGAAAATGAAGCCACGGAGAGAAAATGTGTCCCAGTACGCAGCAGGCGTATATAAAGGCGACAAGCCAGGAATAGCTTCCTTCTCCGTTAAAAGCCGCCGCGTCGCCCCCTGATACCGCAGTGAGGACAAGACGGGCGACAAAGACGCTGAGAAAGCCTTTGCCCGCGTCGCACAGAAGCGTCAAAATACCCGCCGCTCCGCCGGCGCTTCTCGCCACATTAGTCGTCCCGATATTGCCGGAGCCCACCTCGCGGATATCCTCGTGAGCCATACTCCGCGCAATAATCAATCCAAAGGGAATGCCTCCAATAAGGAAGGCGGCGACTCCCAACGCAAGTCCAGCAAAGATGACGTTCATTATCGTGCCTCCGTTTTTCTGCGGAACTTCAGACGAACGGGCGTGCCTGTCAAGGAAAAGCGCTCGCGAAGACGATTTTCAATAAAGCGCTCGTAGGCATCGTCAACAAGATCAGGCGCGTTGCACCAAAACGAGATAGCGGGAGGCTTGGTTCCCGTCTGCGTCGCATAGTGAATCTTAAGGCGGCGGCCCTTATCGGAAACCGTATGGCCGCTTTCACGAATCCGCGCGAGAAGGTCGTTGAGCTCGGACGTGCGCAGCTCAGCCGCGTGAGCCTCGGCAGCAGCAACAGCGGCGCTCAGCACCTTATCAAGCGAGCGCCCCGTCAAGGCGGAAACATGAATGGACGGTATCCAAGGAGCGAATGCCAACCGCTTGGCGACAGAAGCGGCCACGTCACTACGCTGAGCGTCGGAATCGATAAGGTCCCACTTATTGAGGACCACTACCAGCGCGCATCCGCGCTCAATAGCCATATTGGCGAGCTTCTGGTCTTGCTCGGTAACGCCGATGGAGGCGTCTACCACCAAAAGGCACACATCAGCTCGGTCCATAGCTTGCAGGCCCCGCACCAGACTGTAATACTCAACATCTTCATGTACCTGGCTCTTTTTGCGAATGCCCGCGGTGTCAACGAGACAAATGGGCATTCCCTTCCATTCAATCATCGTATCGATGGCGTCGCGCGTGGTGCCCGCGACATCTGAAACAATGGAGCGTTTTTTGTGAGCCAGGCGGTTAGCCAGCGAAGACTTGCCTACATTGGGACGGCCGATAATGGCAAGGTTAAGAATAGCGCCATCATGCGATTCATCGTCTTCTTCAGGAAGAGCTGCAACGATATCGTCAAGCAAATCGCCTGTCCCCGTGCCATGCGCAGCAGAAATAGGGATCGGCTCGCCTACGCCCAGGGCGTAAAAATCCCAAAGTCCGTCCTGCTCAGCGGCGGGATTATCCTTCTTGTTGACCACCAGAAAAACGGGTTTGCCGGACTTGCGGACAATACGGGCGACTTCTTCATCCTCATCGGTGATGCCTGTTTTTCCATCAACCACAAAGACAATGATATCCGCTTCTGCGCAGGCCAGCAAAGCCTGTTCACGAATGTGCGGGGCAAACTGATCTTTGGATTTAACGGATTCGATGCCACCTGTGTCAATCAGGCGAAAGTCGCGGCCGTTCCAATCGGCATCATGGTATGAGCGATCCCGCGTCACGCCGCGTGATTCATGAACAATCGCGTCACGCTTCTCGGCAATGCGATTGACCAGCGTAGATTTGCCCACATTGGGGCGGCCGACTATAGCGACAATGGGCTTAGCCATGGTTCTCCTTGTATGAACGTACAGTTATAGTAATGGTATCACGCCAAGCCGCAGGCACCTGTATACGTGCGCAAGTTACTTTGTCCAAAATGGTCTTTTAGGGATCGTCGTGTCAGTTGGCGCCGACCATGGTGGCTATGGCCTGGTACACGGACTTAATATGCGACTCCGGGGTGGAAGCTCCCGCTGTTATTCCAATGTTTTCCGCGCCCTCAAACCAGTTGGCGAGAAGTTCATCCGGACCTTCGATGTGGTGTGTACGAGGACAATACTGCGATGCGATCTCCGCTAAACGTGTCGTGTTGGCGGAGATACGGCCGCCAATGACAATCATAACGTCGGACTGCTGCGCAAGGCGGCGGCAGGAATCCTGATGGCCGGCCGTGGCCTCACAGATAGTATTCATGACCCGCACCTCTTCGGCGAGAGGCAGTGTGGCACTGACGACTTCGTTGAGGCGGGAGGCAGACATGGTTGTCTGCACGATAAGACCTATGCGCCGCGCCTGTCGCAGCGCTTTCGCGTACTTCTCGACATCATCTGCCGAATTGATTGCTATTGAACCGGGAACATGTGCGAGCGTTGCTTCCACTTCGGGATGGCCCGCTTCGCCGACAACATAGACCGCATAGCCTTCTTTGGCCAGAAGCTCAGCCGCGGCGTGCGCTTTTTTGACAAACGGACAGGTTGCGTCCATGACTTTTGCGCATTGGTCGCGGGCGATACGCTCTTCTTCAGGCGTGACCCCGTGAGTGCGGAGAAGCAAGGCGGCGCCCGCAGCGTCTGAGGCGCTGTCCACGACAGAAACTCCCTGGTGTTTGAGGGAGTTAACGACGCGCGGATTGTGAATCAGAGGGCCGAGCGTTTTGACGGGTGCGCCTCCCTTTGCCACAGCGGCCTCTACCATAGCGAGCGCGCGCTCAACGCCGTAGCAGGCTCCTGCCTCCTCTGCAATCCGTATGACAGGCACGCTAATTCCTTCCGGGATGGTCTTTCATGAGCTGATCTCTCAGTTCATATACCCGCTCCATGCCAAGCTGTTCCATTTCACGAGCCTGGTCTTTGCGCTTTGTAGAAGCAAGCTCGGAAAACGCGATACGCTTCCCAACTGCGCCCCAAATTTTGACCGGCTTGACGAGAGGTGAATGCTTCTTCTTGATATCAAGCGCACCAAAGATGGCAGTCGGCTGAACATCACAGCCCGCAAGCTGAGCGATGAGTGCGAATCCCCCATGAATCTCTGGTCTCGCAAAGTTGTCGCGAATGCGCGTTCCCTCAGGATAGATGAGCACGCACTCTCCTCGCTTAAGCGCCGCCACCGCTCGGCGGATGGCCTTCATGTCGGCGGTGCCGCGCTCGACAGGAATGGCGCCAACGCGCGAAAACAGCCAGGCGATAAGCCGATTGTTGCCAAACTCGCTCTTGTAAATGGTGCGCACCGGTATGTTGTGCCACATGAGATAGACAACGCTCATCACGGGATCAAACATCGAGGGATGGTTCATGATAATCACCCGAGCGGTCTTATCGTCCTTAAGAAGCTGCGCGTCTTTAAAGTCCCAGCGAAACCACAGTTTCGTGACGCCCATAAGCAAAAGGACGACTACCCGCAAAAATATACGCGCGGGAAGCGGAAAGTCTTTGATCCCCGTGTCAAAGTAGTCATCTACGGAATTCCCGCGGAACGCGTGGAGCCTTTTGTCGGACTTTTTAGTGGGCTTTTTGTCGGAGCTCTTCTCAGAGTTCTTCTCGCCTCTCGATGTTTTTTTGGTCGCCGAAGGTCTGTGAACCTCGCTATCATCGGACGAAGCGGGCTTGGAGGACGCGCTGTGATGCTGGCGAGAAGAACGCGGCGCCCGTGTATCACGCTCCTTGAGGCCGGGATGCAAGGAGATGATTGCATCTACAACCTCATCGAGAGTCATGTGAGAAGAATCGATGAGATGAGCGTCGGCAGCGGGCTTTAAGGGCGCGACCTCCCTGGATGAATCAGCCTTGTCACGCGCCTGTATATCCTCAAGGATCTTCTTTTCTTCCGCAGCGTTTGCGGTGGCTGAGGCATTTGTCGCGGCGTCTCCGCCTTCACGCTGCACCGCGCGTCGGTGAGCTCGCGCGGCTGCGTCAGCCGTCAAGAATACCTTGACCTCCGCCTTAGGAAACACAACGGTACCGATGTCGCGGCCTTCGGCCACCACATAGCCTGCCTCCCCCGCGCGGCGCTGGAGCACTACCATCGCCTCACGAACCTCAGGAATGGCAGCAACGGCAGAAACCGCACGGTCGACCTCGGGCGTGCGAATCGCATCGGTTACGTTGCGTCCGTTTGCAAAGACCGTCTGGCCTTCTTCGGTGTTGCCAAAGGTAATCTGAATCTCACGGGCAACCTTGATAACGGCTTCGGTATCTTCAGGCGCGACACCTTTGCTCAAACATTCCGCCGTAACGGAGCGATACATCGCCCCGGTGTCCAAAAACACAAGGTCCAGACGCTTGGAAAGCGTGCGGGCAACAGTCGACTTACCGGAACCGGCTGGGCCGTCAATGGCAACGATCATATATCCTCCTTGCACGTCATATACTCTATCGAACCATCGGCAGAGCCCGCCTGTTTTTTAAGCGCGGCAAGCTCCTCTTCGCTCAAATCCCGCCACTGCCCTTCCGCAAGACCGGCAAGATGCAAAGGTCCGAACGCGTCTCTGTGGAGCACGATGACGCGGTGTCCAATAGCTAGCATCATCTTTTTAACCTGATGCTTTCTTCCTTCATGAATCCATATACCAACGATAGCGTTATCCGCCCTGCCAAAGCGCTTCGTGTGGCGAGAAACCCCATGGAGCTCCAAAAGGTCATCTCTCAGCTCCACGCGAGCAGGTTGGGCCAGGCCATCGTCCAAAACAATGCCCAACCGAAGCCGATTGAGTTCCTCCTCGGTCGGCGTGCCTGAAACAAGAGCCAGATAATGCTTCCACACATGCTTTGAAGGGTGCAGAAGTTCCTGCGCCATCAGGCCGTCCGTAGTAAAAAGCAAGAGGCCGGACGTATCTCTGTCCAGACGCCCTACTGGAAAAAGACCAGGATATCGCTCTGAAGGAACCAATCCTTTGACGGTCGGGCGACCCTGAGGATCTTTCATCGTCGTAAGACAGCCCTCGGGTTTGTTGAGCATGAGATAGGCCGGTGTGTCAGCGATGCTGACCTCTACACCGTCCACCGTTACTATGTCACAGCGGGGGTCTACTTTACTGCCGAGCTCCGTTATTATCGCGCCATTGACGCATACTCTGCCCGCGCTCATAAGCCGCTCAGAGCCGCGCCTGCTTGCCACGCCCGCGCGTGCCAAAAAACGCTGCAGCCGCATGGGGACAATACGCTGATCACCCACGGTAATCCTCGCTCAGAAGTTCCTGCTCTTCATCAAGGTCTTCAGCCGTTTCTTCCAGCGTTGAGGCAATACTTCTGCCTGAGAGACGTTCGCGGATAAATTGCTTGGACTCTTCATCGGGAGCAAAGTCTTCAAGAGGCGGAAGCTCCCTAAGAGACTTGAGCCCAAAGCGCTCCAAGAAAAGCGCTGTTGTACCGTAGAGAATAGCCTGTCCACGCTCGGCGTCGCGGCCGATTTCGCGCACGAGGCCCTTCTCGCGAAGAGAAGCTATGACGCCATCGGAATTAACGCCACGGATGGCGCGGACCCCCTCGCGCGTAACCGGCTGATGATAGGCGATTACGGCAAGCGTCTCAAGCGCCGCCTGGGAAAGGCGATGCGTGTCCCATGACAGCACAAAGTCGGCCACCTTATCATGAAGCGCGGGGTGCGTAAACAGCCTCCAGCCACCCGCCACCTCGCGGAGCTGAAATCCACGGTTTGCTTCGGCGTATTCGACGGACAGCTCAGCTAAGGCGGACGCAACTTCTCCCGGCGCGGCACCCGTAGTCTTTGCCAAATCCGTTGCGGAAACAGAGTCGGACGCCACCAAAAGCAGAGCTTCAAGCAGCTGTTTCAAAGAACCTGCTTCCAGATTTTCAAGCATTTCAGCCATTAGGCATCTTCCTGTTCAAATTCCGATAAATCAGCGACTGCCGCATCTCCTGACAGTTCGCTAAGCTCCGACATAACAGACTCGTCAAGCACATAAGGGTCAGCACCTTCTACATGCTCTATCTCGATGTCGCCAAACAGATTGCTTTGCGCGACGCGTATCATGCCGCGTTTGAAGAGCTCCAGAACGGCAAGAAAATTCGCAACGACAATCTCAGGCGTATCCTGTCCGTCCAGCAGCTCAGAAAAGGTGAGGCGGCCGCGCGAACGAGTCAGGCGGTCCACTGAAGCGACGGTCAGCGCCACGGGGATTCGCCGGGGCGCCACGTGTTCGGCCTCAAGCAAAAAAGTCTCCCGGCGCGAATCAATGTCAGCGCAGATGACCGCGAGGCTTCTGAGGGTAATGCCCTCAAGGTAATCCGGCATGAGGTTCAAAAATGCGGGGTCGGGACCGGCGCTGCGAGCAAACATGAGCTTCTCGGCTTCCGCACGCATACCCAAAGCGGCACCCGCGTTTCTGAACTGCTTGTAGGCAATAAGCCGAGCGATGAGCACTTCTCGAGCCTCGTCAGGCGAAAGATTCTGAAGCAAATCGGCATCGTCATCTTCACCGTCATCGCTCGACGCGCGGCTCGAAACTCCCTCAGGCACAAGGGCCGCCGCTTTCATGTCCAGAAGCGTAGACGCTACCAGTACAAAATCGGAAGCGACGTCAAGGTCCAAGTCTCCCATAGCCTCTACCTCGGCGAGATACTGTTCGGCGACCTCGGCGATAGAAATTGACCCTATGGCGACTTTTTGACGACTGACCAGCTGGAGAAGCAAATCAAAGGGGCCTGAGTAGGCGGCTGTTCTGATACGATACGACATGGCTTACCCAATCAGCAACTTCAAGAGAAAAGACATGCCGCCATCGATAATCCCATTGATAATCCCAGGATCAAACCACAAAAGGATCATGAGGCCAATCATACAGTAGGGTTCGATTGTGTAAAACTTCCGGCGCAAGTTATCCGGCAAGAACAGCAGAAGCAGCTTGGAGCCGTCAAGCGGCGGCAACGGAATAAGGTTGAAAACGGCCAATACGATGTTGGATACCATGATCGTGGAAAGAATCGGAATAACCCAGGCGACCAGAAGATTCGCGTGTGCCATCGCCCACGATGGATTGCTTTTTGCTACTGCGAATACAACGCGGTAGATAATTGCGGCAACGCTGGCCTGCAGCAGGTTTGAAGCGGGACCGGCAAGGGCCACGAGCACTTCGTCCAGACGACGATGACGCAGGTTATTGGGGTTGTACGGAACCGGCTCAGCATATCCGAACCCCGGCCAGCCCAAAATCACGCAGAGCGCCGGAAGGATAATAGAGCCGAAAGGATTTATATGAGCTAGTGGATTGAGCGTCAGGCGGCCAGCGTTTTTTGCAGTTGGGTCTCCGCAAAGATACGCTACGTATCCGTGAGCAACCTCATGGAGAATGATGGCAAAAAAGAGTACCACGATATGAATGAAAAGTGACATCCACGGAATGCCGTTGTATGTCTGGCTCATGCAAAACCTTTCCGCTTACCTTGTGCTTCTCGCCGCACAGTGAGCTCCTCGCGAGACGGCTGCAGTAATGATAGCAACAATGAGATAGTCTCCGCGCAGGACGCCACCGGTTGGCAGAGGGAATACATATCTTCCCGCAAGCGCCGAAGGCACCATCCGCATAGCGAAGCCATCGAGTTTCAGCTGCTCCACGCGCAGTATGTCCGGCTTAAGCGCGTCAAGCACGACCATCACGGTATACAAGGCCGCCAACACCAAAGCGAGAAGTGCCACTGCTCGCAAAATGTTTCTGAGCGCACGTCTGACGCTTGAAGCTACTCTACCCATGGGCGCCTTGCTCCATCTTTTCCGACAACTCAAGCCATTCCTGTTCAAGCGCGGGAATCTTTTTTGCAAGCGCGTTATACTCTGCCATGCAGGTATCGAATTTTTCCGCATCGCTGTACAAATTTTCATCCGCCATCAAACGCATAAGCTCGTCATAGCGCTTATGGGCAGGTTCAAGAGCAGCTTCGACTTCTTTCAGGCGCTTCTTTGTATCACGCAGCGCGCGGTTTTTGCGATTGCGCTCTTCCGCCTCGGCTCGGCGCTGCTCCTTTGTTTTGACGTTGCGCGCCGTGTTGGTGGGTGCCTCATGACGCTTCTCTCTACGCGAACCATCGGAGCTATAGGCTGTCGGTATCTTTTGCTGCGGTGTCCCAGCGCCCCCGGCTTTTTCAGCCTCAAGCTCAGCGCGCTTGAAGCAAAAATACTCATAGTCGCCGTCGTAGACGGTTACCTTATGATCGCGCACGTCAACGACCTTGTTCGCAAGCGCTCTGACCAAATGCTCATCGTGACTGATGAGGACAATGGTTCCCGGAAAATTAACGAGTGCCTTCTCAAGCACGTCAACTGAATCAATATCCAAATGGTTGGTGGGCTCATCAAGCAAGAGCAGTGGGTCAGGCGATACGAGCATCTTCGCAAGAGCCAGACGTGCACGCTCGCCACCGGAAAGAATCTGAACGCGCTTCTCGACATCATCGCCATGGAAGAGAAAGGCTCCCAAAAGGCGACGTTCCTCGCTGGTTGTCCAGCCGGGAGCTACCGAATCAAGTTCGGCCATGACCGTGTTTGCGGGATTGAGCTCTTCAAGCTGATGCTGCGCATAGTAGGCTTCGCTGACGTTCTGTCCAAGCTCAATGCAGCCTGCGTCAGGAGCAATCTTGTGCGCCATGAGTTTCATGAGCGTTGATTTCCCCGCGCCATTAGGGCCAACGAGCGCCACATGGTCGCCTCGATAGAGCTTTACGTCAATGTCGCGATAGACAAGGTTATCCTCATAAGATTTGGAAACCCCTTCAAATGAGACCACCGTATCTCCCGTGCGAGGCGGTTTGGGAAAGCGGAAGTGCACCTGATGCGACTGCTCCGGAAGCACCACCAATTCCTGACGGATCTTCTCGACCTTTACCACGCGCTCTTGTACCTGCCGCGCCTTAGTCGGCTTGTAGCGAAAACGCTCGATAAAGACTTCCATATGCGCAATATCGCGCTCCTGCGCCGCGCGCTTGGCACGAAGCTGTTCAAGGTTTTCCTCGCGCTGGCGGAGATATCCAGAGTAGTTGCCGGTATAGGTTACCAGCATACGGTTCTCCAGCGCTGCCACATGACTTACGCAGGCGTCCATAAAGGAGCGATCGTGTGAAACGAGAAGTACAGCTCCGTCATAGCCCGCCAGAAACTTCTCCAGCCACTGGACCGATTCAAGGTCAAGATGGTTGGTCGGTTCATCAAGTAAGAGCAGGTCAGGATGGCGCAGGAGCAGCTTTGAGAGAGAGATACGCATCTGCCAGCCGCCCGAAAATTCTTTGGCGGGCTTATCAAAGTCCTCCACCGGAAAGCCGAGGCCACCGAGAATCTGGCGAGCACGAGCCTCCAGCTCATAGCCGCCCAAACGCTCAAAGCGCTCCATAGCGTGACCATAGGCTTCAAGAAGTTTGTTGAGCTTGGCCTCCTCCGAAGTTTCCGCGATTGTCTGCGAAAGCTCAGCCACCTTGCGCTCCCACGTTTTAATCTCATGCGCCGAGTCGATGACTTCCTGAAGCGCCGTCTTCTCTCCCATGAGCTTGGTTTCCTGCTCAAGGTAGCCAAGCGTGGTATCACGCGCAAAGGAAACAGTACCTTCATCTGGTGTTTCTTGTCCCATGATGATTTTCAGAAGCGTTGTCTTGCCAGCGCCGTTAGGACCAACGAGCGCCCAGCGCTCACCGGCATTAAGCTGCAGCGTTGCGCCTGAATAAAGGACACGTCCGCCGAATGATTTTGCGATTTTATCTGCCAGTGCGATCAAAAGGACTCCCGAGCTCTCTAGAATGCAGCCACCCATTATAGGTCATTCGCTGATTTTCAGGTGCTTCTCGGCATCTTAGGTGCTTCTCGCCATTGTCCGCGCAAGAATGGATTTACAGAAATGGATTTCCAAAAAAGTGCCACAGTTGTGATAAAAATACTTCACAACTCATGGCATTTTTAGGGGATTTATCACAACTGATGCCTTTTTTAGGAGTTTTCATATCACAACTCATGCACTTTTTTGGACTCGCACAGCAAGCGAATTCGAAAACGTGCCCGAAAGCAAACCCAGCAATGAGCGGAAGTGCAGTCAGCTCTCACTCAGCGACCGTCAGATGAATTGCAAAACCGGCAATCTGCTCCTTGAAGTAGACAAGAAAAGTACTGCCATCAGGCATGAGGCGCCGAGAAGACTCGTCTATCTCAAACCCACGCGCTTCAAACCACTTTTCCGCCGTAGGCAAATCGTCCACGTGAAAACCGATGTGCCCCTTCTCACCGCGACCGTTTTGCTTCATGATTTCAACAAGCGTTCCCGAGAAGAACGACGGTTCCATCTCTCTTTTGGGAAGACCCATGAGCAATGAAAACCGGTCGGCAACAGCCTCTGCTTCTTCAGGTTCTTGCGCATTAATACCGACATGCGCTACGTACATTCCAAAAAGCTCAACAGGATTTTCTGATGTTTCGGACATGTAGCTGCGCCTCCCAGATCAAAGTACGGTTTAAGTGACATCTTCCTATGAAGTGTATCAAAGATTTATCCAGGTTTAAGATGGCGCTTCAGACATCATTCTTCACATATCGATTCTTAATCCATTCTTAAGAAAACGATAATTTTAATGAATTATACTGTTTTAAAGAGGTGGCCGAGTAACGATAAAGTGGGTGCTTTGATATGGGAGCGGTGCTTGTAATTCTTTTTTGGCCTATTATTCTCATTGCTGCTATTTTTGGTCTCACAATCCAATCACTGGAAGCCCTCGTCAACTCCTGGGCCTTCCCTATTGCCATTCTGATTTTTGTTGCCTGGCTTGTGGTAACCGTTAGCCTTATACGCACGTTTGTATGGTGGCTCAAGGATAGGAAGAACCATGTAGTGACAAAGAAACGCTTCTGTATTCCCATCACGTTTTCAATAATTGCCCTTGCGCTGACGTTTTTCGACGTATGGCTTGCGGTCAATGTTGTTTCGGCGGCGGTCTTTACTCACTAAACAACACCGTTTAACAGTCCTATTTAACAGTCATTTCTGACACAAAAAAGCTGAGATCCAAGATTGAGTCTCAGCTTCATCTTTTCTGGTGGGCGATACAAGATTTGAACTTGTGACCTCTGCCGTGTGAAGGCATTGCTCTACCCCTGAGCTAATCGCCCGATAAGCGCCTGCAAATCATATCAAAAAATAACTCGCAATTCTAGGCTCGTATGAGATTCTGTTCTATTTTGCCTCAAGTGACTTCTTTACCCGACGCGATCCAAAGGTAACGAATACCGACAGGGCGAGAAGAACCAGTTGTTCAGCACTCAATATTGTAAGACTTTGCGCTGTCACCACCTGAACGACGGTACTGATTGCCAATACTGCGGTTGCTCCAAAAAGCATCGAAAACGCTTCTGCTGCCTGATTAGGAACGTTGGCGGCTCGTGCGGCATATCCGCCTTCGAGAATAGCGATCATACACGCAAAGAGGAAAAGCGCTGAATCTAGTTTTGGTCCATTTCCGATAACCGTAATCACTACAACTACCAAGCCGAGAAGACCACCAGCCAGCAAAAACAAGCTGACGAGCTTCATTGAGCGAGTTTCAGGAGTCATTGCTCCCCTTTCACCAAACAACAGGTATCAACAAAATTACCGACAGCAATAGTATGAAATATTCTACCCTCACGCACACAAGACGTAATCTCATTTTAAGAAATACCTTTACCGGTCTCCCATGTAAGAAGCGCCTGCATCGCATAGCACCCTCTCGTGGTCTCCTAAAAAACCTGACAAGATAGTATCTTGCCAGGCTGAGTAGTTGGTGGGCCCAGTAGGATTTGAACCTACAACCCAGGGATTATGAGTCCCCTGCGCTAACCGTTGCGCCATGAGCCCGTATGAAAAAGGCGACGGTTTCCCGCCGCCTGTCATGTATGGTGGAGAATAGGGGGATCGAACCCCTGACCTCATGACTGCCAGTCATGCGCTCTCCCAGCTGAGCTAATTCCCCGGAAGTGGTGCGGAACTACTATATCAGAGTAAGCGAGCCATGCAAGCGAAAAACCCGGATTGCATGAGAAAAATGCCACGAGAAAATGCCGACAGCTCTACAGATGCTCTACAGCTGCCTGAGCGGAGCCACGCGCGCAACAAGCCACTCGGCAACTTCATCAAACGGCACATCAAAGCGCTCGCCAGTTTCGCGGTTCTTGACCTCAGCCACGCCGTTTGCCGCACCGCGCTTGCCTACGATAACCTGCCAGGGCAAGCCGATAAGATCGGCGTCAGCGAACTTGACGCCGGGACGTTCGTCTCTATCATCTACGACAGTCTCCAAACCAGCGACGACAAACGCGTCGGCAAGCTGCTCGGCAATCGGCCATACAAGATCGTCGCCTACGCTCAGAGGAATAAGTTCGACTTCATAAGGAGCAACGCAAACCGGCCAGATAATACCGTGTTCGTCGTTATGCTGTTCAACTACAGCAGCAAGCAGACGAGAAACGCCAATGCCGTAACAACCCATCAAGAAAGGCTGCTCACTGCCGTCTTCAGCGGTAAAGGTCGCGCCAAGCGCTTCGGAATACTTAGTTCCCAACTGAAAGACTTGCGAAACCTCAATGCCGCGCGCCTCATGAAGGGGCTTGCCGCACTGAGGACACAAATCCCCCTCGCGAGCTGTCACCACGTCTACCCACGCGTCAATCTCAAAGTCGCGACCAGGCTTTGCATGCGCAAAATGGAAGTTCTTCTCGTTTGCGCCTATAAGCCACCATTCGGAGTCTCGCAAAGAAATATCCGCTACCGCGCGCACGCCAGCGGGCAAATCTTTAGGGCCGATAAAGCCTTTGACCAGGCCGTTCTCTTTAAGCTCCTCATCACTCATAAGATGGTAGGCGCCAAAGGCATGCTCACCTTTGACTTCATTCAACTCATGGGTGCCGGGAACAAAACAAACTACCGGCTGGCCGTCGCCGTCGATAAGCGCCAACGCCTTGCGCGTCGCACCCTCGCTGACGTGTAAAAACTCAGCAAGCGCTTCAATGGTACTCACTCCGGGCGTAGAGACCTTCTCGAGCTCGCCCGCGCTTCCCTCTTCAACGTGAACCGCAACGGTTGCCGCCTCGGTATCAGCCGCGTAACCGCAGTCGCAATACACGAGCGCCGCCTCGCCCGCATCAGCAAGCGCCATGAACTCAACGGATGTGTCGCCACCAATCTGGCCGGAGTCCGCGATAACAGGCAAAGCGCGAATGCCGGTACGCTCGCAAATACGGGCGTACGCTGCCTTTTCCGCATCATAGCACTCCTGCAGCGACTCCTGCGTAGACGAGAAGGAATAAGCGTCCTTCATAATGAATTCGCGGCCGCGCATAAGGCCAAAGCGTGGACGCATTTCGTCTCGGAACTTGTCTTGAATCTGATAGAGCGTTACCGGCAGCTGCTTGTAGCTTTTAAGCTCATTGCGCACCAGATCCGTAAACGTCTCCTCATGAGTAGGGCCAAGCGCGAACTTGCGCTCGTGGCGGTCGTGCAGACGCATGAGCTCCGGCCCGTACACGTCCCAGCGACCCGACTCTTCCCAGAGCTCAGCCGGGGTAAGAATGGGAACAAGAATCTCTTGAGCGCCAATGCCGTCCATTTCGTCCCGGATAATCTTTTCAATCTTGTGAAGAGAGCGCCAGGCAAGCGGAAGATAGCTGTACAATCCCGCAGCAGTCTTGCGAATCATGCCCGCACGGAGTAAGAGTCTGTGGCTGGCAAGCACCGCTTCGGCCGGGTCTTCTTTCAAGGTCGGCGCATACAGTGACGACATCTTTACCCAATGCTTCAAGATTGTTCCTTCCTCATGGCATAAGGCGAGAAGAACTTCTCGCCTCAAAATTTCCTTTACAGTTTACTTGTTTTGTTCTCGCCCGAATCGTCCGACTTCTCGCTAAATCGCGTCTCTATTTCATGGAAAAGCTCATCAACGATGTCTTTTTCGGCTATTTTCTTGGTAGGAACGCCGTGCTCAAAAAGGACCGCTCTCCCCTTACCGCAGGCAACGCCTATATCAACGCCACGCGCCTCACCGGGGCCGTTTACCACGCATCCCATAACGGCAACGGAGATTGGCGCGTGAACGCTTTCAAGACGTGCAGAAACCTCTTCGGCAATGGGAATCATGTTGACGCCGCAACGTCCGCAGGTAGGACAGCTAACAAGTTCTGGCTTGTTGCGGCGCAGACCAAGCGCGGCCAGAAGCTCCCAGGCCACATATACCTCTTCCACCGGATCAGCCGTAAGCGAGAGGCGCATGGTGTCGCCTATCCCCTCCTCAAGAAGAATCCCCACGGCAGCGGCGTTTTTCACTGTACCCTGGCGAAGCGTTCCTGCCTCGGTCACCCCTACATGCAGGGGCACTTCCGGAAGCTCATGGGAAAGCGCTCGATAAACGGCAAGTGTTGTGGGAACATCGTGAGCCTTTGCGGAAAGCACGATGTCGTCAAAGCCACGCGCACGGAAATGCTTTGTGAACGACACTGAGGAGGCTACGAGCTTCTCGACAAGCGTCATATCAGAGTGCGTATCAAACTCCTTGGCAAGAGATCCCGCATTTACGCCAATGCGTATGGGGATATGGGCCTCCTGCGCCGCCTCGATAACCGCGTCCACGCGCTCCCATGAACCGATGTTGCCGGGATTGACGCGGAGCGCGGAGGCGCCTAAGCGAGCGGCCTCAACGGCCAGTCGAAAGTCAAAGTGAATGTCGGCAACAACGGGAAGCGGACTTTGACGACATACCTCATGAAATCCCGCAAGAGAGCGAGCTTCGGGAATAGCCACGCGAATAATTTCACACCCGGCGTCCGCAAGCGTTTTGATTTGCGCAAGCGTTGCGGCGGCGTCCGCGGTCTTGGCGGTGCACATAGACTGCACGGACACCGGAGCGCCACCGCCTACCTGCACAGAACCGACCATCACGGGATGCGTTATGTTACGAGCAATTTCAGCCATACGCTCACCAGCTATCTGAAAATCAGTCGAAAAATGTCATTTTTGAGCGCAACGACAAAAATGAACAGGAAAAACGCCAGTCCGATATAGGTGAGGATATTTTGCGTCTTTACGGAAAGCGGGCGGCCAATAATCACCTGGATAATCTCTATCAGTATCTTGCCGCCGTCAAGCGGAGGAATGGGCAGTAAATTCATGAAGCCCAGCGACATGGAGATCATAGCGATAATCATAATCAAATCCGTCGCGCCGGACTGAGCTGCCCTGGACGCCATCACGGAAATACCGACCACAGAAGACGACTGATTGAGCACGTTCATGGTCTGCGTCGGAATCAAAAGGCTACCGGCGAACTGCGCTACTTTGCCGGCATAGGCAAACGATGTGGACAGCGCCTCGGGAAGTGAAAGGCGATACTGCGCCGTTGTAGGCGAAATGCCAATGATCTTTGCTTCCGGCTTAAGCTTTGGATTGACGACTGTTTCAAGCTGTATGCCCTCACGAGTATATGAGACAGTCAGGTTACTCTGATTGGACAGCGCCGAGTGAATTTCCTCGCTCATATCCGTCCAGGAAGATACCACTTTTCCGTTGATAGCGGTAATGGTGTCGCCCTGTTTCAGACCCGCGAGTGCCGCAAGCGACTTCTCTTCGACAGCGCCAATCTGAGGAGTGTTTTGAGGAACCGCGATGCCGACAATCATCAGCGAACCTGCAACCAGCACAAGGGCGAGAAGCACGTTGACCACAATGCCGCCGAGCAACATCACGATGCGCTTGGGAATGCTGGCGCCAAGGTAGGTATGCGAGCGCTCCTGGGCGAGAAACGCCTCGGCTTTCATGGAGGGGTCGTGGGCTTCGCCTGCCTTTGTTGAGCCTTCCAAAGAAAAATCGTGCCCGCGGTCGTATTCGGTTCGAAGCAGAGCGTCGCGCGCCAAGGTCTGATACGTAATCAGAGCTTCATCGTCTGCCTTTGCGCCGCTTTCATGCTGTTCGCAGGACTCAATGGCAGCCCAATCGGTAAGAATCGTGAGCGCCTCAAGGGCTGTATCAGGTGCTATGTTGAGCTCGGAAGCAACCTCGCCTACCGTGACATGGCCCTTTTTCTGTACAAGAAGGAGCACGGGCGCAAGATACTCGTTATTCTCGCCCTCCATGCCGCAAATGCGTGTGTAGCCGCCCAAAAGCAGCGGTGTCACGCCTATCTCTGTACCGTGAGACGCGCTCTTATAGGAGAGCTTATAGCGAAACGGCATGCCCAAGAAGAACTCAGTGACGCGCACGCCAAACGCGCGAGCGGCAAGATAATGGCCAGCTTCATGCACGAAGACTAAAATCGAAAGAACTACGAGTCCCCAAAAAATAGGCGACAGTACGCTCAAGATGTTCAAATCCTACCCTTTCAGCACGCATGCCTGAGCAAGCGCGCGGGCATGTGTATCAATCTCGGAGAGTTGTTCGATACTCTCAACGGTCTCTCTTGGGATTGTCTCCATAACGGAAGAAACAATATGCTCAATGTCGAGAAAACCGATTTTGTCTAAACGGAAGGCCTCGTTGGCAACTTCATTAGCAGCGTTCATGACGCAGGGCTGCGTTCCGCCGACTCTACCAGCTTCCTTCGCAAGCGCCAGACAGCCGAAAGTTTTCTCATCGACTTCCTCGCAGGTAAGAGGATCGCAAGTCCCCCACATGACAGGCGTTGCCACGGTTTGCCAGCGCTCAGGATAACTCAGGGCGTACTGAATAGGAATGCGCATGTCAGAGGGGCCAAGCTGACCTTTTACGGAGCCGTCAATAAATTCAACCATGGAATGAATGCGGCTTTGCCGGTGAACCAATACATGAATATCGTCGATGGACGTCTCAAAAAGATGATGGGCTTCGAGTATTTCGAGACCTTTGTTCATGAGCGTCGCCGAATCAATCGAGATTTTGGCTCCCATCGACCAGGTGGGGTGAGCAAGGGCGTCCGCAACGCTCACATGCGCAAGCTCTTCTCGCGTCATGCCAAAAAATGGCCCGCCTGAGCAGGTCAGCCATAGTTTTGACAGCTCTGAGAGTCGTTCACCTGCAAGACACTGAAAAATGGCGCTGTGCTCGGAATCTACAGGCACAAGTTGGCCGGGGCGCACAAGCGGCATCAGAAGGTCGCCGCCGACCACGATTGACTCTTTGTTGGCATAGGCCAGCGTCTTTCCTGCTTTGAGCGCTGCGTACCCAGCGTAGATACCCGCTTCGCCCACAACGGCGTTGACAACGCAGTCCACCTCGTCAAGCTCCGCAAGGGCGCTGACCGCTTTAGCGCCAAAGGTTACCTTGCACCCTTCGGGCAAATCGGCGAGAAGAGCGTCATGCTGGCACTTTTCATTGGCAACGGCGATATAGGCGGGCTTAAACTCACGTGCGGCGGCCGCAAGTGGCGCAATCGACGAGTGCACTGCAAGGGCAACAACCTGCACCTTATCGCGATGATGGCGGCATACATCCAGCGTCTGCGAACCGACTGAGCCGGAGCAGCCCAGTATGGCGACGCGCAAAGGCCGTCGTCGCGGCGCACGCGGCGCTGTGTCCTCAAAGATACTCATAAAAACAGAAGCGCTCCCATAAAGTAAAACGAAAAATTCAGGAATAACAAAGCGGCCACGCTGCCAAAAATCATTGAATCGGAACGGTCAAGAAGACCTCCATGACCAGGCATGATAGTACCGGAGTCTTTTATGCCAACACCACGCTTGATACGCGATTCAAAAAGATCGCCGATGACCGCGAAGATGCCCTCAAAGAGACCGGCCGCAATTCCCCACCACACGGGCATGTGAAAGGTAGGGCTGAACGTGCTTACCAAGACCCATACCAAAACAGACCCTACAAGACCGCCGTAAAAGCCTTCCCAGCTTTTCTTTGGAGAAATGCGGGGCGCCATTTTGTGTCTGCCAAACTTGGATCCCACGAAAAACGCAAACGAGTCATTGGCCCACACGGATACCATCACCGCGAGCGTCAGCCAAGGTATCGAAAACGACGGCTCAGCCGAGCGAAACATCACGATGGTGGCATAGGCCAGCGAAGTATAGACAGGGCCAAAACAGGTTACCGCTACGTCAGCAAGGTTGGCCCGCGGCGTTAAAACGTACCATGCTCCGCAAAACATAAGCAAGATAAGCAAAGAGCCGAATACTCCGTATGATCCGAAACGAGCCAAAATAGGAAATACCACCGCAAAGGTCAAGCCCAACGGTTCATTGGGCATACGTCCGCCCAAACGGCAGATGTGAAAGAACTCTGAGCAGCATACCCAGCCAATCGCGGCTATCAATACCGTTGTAGCGTCAATACCCGCATACAGACAGGCAAGCACGATAAAGGCATAAATCGCGCCTGAAAGCGAGCGAGTGAGGAGCTTTTCTGTCCATTCGCGCACACGCTGACCAAAAAGGTTTCCTTCAGCGCGCAGTGGCTCTTTTTGCGACCGCCTGTCCTCAAGTTTATCTATCTGCCTGTCCAAGCCGGCAGGTTCGGGAGGCGTATACGAAACTTCCTCTAAAGCCGGGCTCACAGGCTTGCGTTCCTTTGTCATGAAGCCACACCTCCAAAACGCCGTTCCCGTGCCTGAAAGGCCACGAGCGCACGCAGAAAATCCCAGCGCGTGAAATCAGGCCACAGCGTTGGCGTCACATACATCTCCGAGTATGCAATCTGCCACAGAAGATAGTTGGAGAGGCGCAGCTCTCCTGAGGTGCGAATGAGCAAATCAGGGTCGGGCAGTCCCGCGGTGTAGAGGTACTTCTCGACATCTGCCGGTCCTATGCTTGCAGGATCAATGCTTCCCGCTTTTGCCTCTGCGGCGAGAAGTGCGGCGGCGCGGGCGAGTTCAGCGCGGGCGCCGTAATTGACGGCAAGCGCAAAGACCATACCGGTGTTATTGGCGGTTTCTGCGAGCCCCTGCTTAAAGGTTTCCTGCGTCTTTTGAGGAAGAGCTTCAAGGTCGCCAAAAAAGCGGAGCTTTACCTGCTCCTGATGAAAGAGCGGCAGCTCGTTCAAGAGCGTTTCGGCAAAAAGCTGCATCAAAAAGGTAACTTCTTTTTGCGAGCGATTCCAATTCTCCGTTGAAAACGCGTAGACCGAAAGTACGTCCAGGCCAAGACGGACAGCTGTTGTCACCGTTTCACGAAGCGACGCGACGCCCGCTAGATGGCCTTGTGAGCGTTCAAGACCGCGCGCCTGCGCCCAGCGCCCGTTGCCATCCATGATGATGGAAACATGAGCGGGCATACGACTCATATCAAGCGCGTCAAGCGAGATATCCCCGGGAGCATCGCGGTAAAACGCAGCCAGTTTTGCCTTGTCAAACTGCATCTAGATCTCCATGACCTCAGCGGTCTTTGCCTTGAGGAGCTTTTCAATCTCGGCAACTGAGTTGTCGGTGAGTTTTTGGATCTGCTTTTTCTCATGCGACTGCTCGTCTTCCGAGAGTTCCTCGTCCCGCTCAATCTTGCCGTTAATGTCGCGGCGCACGTTTCTGATTGCGATGCGCGCTTCTTCGGCAAGGCCGGCGCATTCCTTTGCGAGCTCACGGCGGCGCTCTTCGGTCGGCATAGGGAACGGCAGACGGATAGCTACGCCGTCATTGGAAGGAGTGATTCCCAAATCAGACGCCTCAATCGCTTTTTCGATAGCCTTGAGCGAAGTCTTATCCCAAGGCTCAATTACCAGCAGGGAGGCCTCAGGAACCTTCACTGCGGCAAGCTGCATAATAGGCGTAAGCTGGCCATAATAATCGACCTTGATGGGGTCAAGCGCATGCGGGTTTGCGCGGCCGGTGCGAACGCGAGCAAAGTTGTTCTTCAAGGCTTCAATGCCCTTATCCATTGAAGATTTTGCCTTGTCGGTGTAGACGCTCATAAGTCCTCCTCAACAACGGTCGTACCGACGTTCTTGCCACAGATAGCATCGTGGAAGACGCCTTCGGTACCCATATCAAATACAATGATTGGCATTTTATTGTCACGGCACAACGCAATCGCCGCAGCATCCATAACCTTAAGCTCTTTCGTCAACACGTCCTTGTACGTCACCACGTCAAATTTGACAGCCTGAGGATTGAGCACCGGATCACAATCGTAGATGCCGTCAACCTTGGTTGCCTTCATAAGAGCCTCAGCGCCTATCTCGCATGCGCGAAGCGCCGCTGCAGTATCCGTAGTGAAATAAGGATTGCCCGTGCCAGCGGCAAAGATGACGATACGTCCCTTCTCAAGATGGCGGATGGCGCGGCGGCGGATGTAGGGCTCTGCAATCTGCGCCATGGTGATAGCGCTCATCACACGGCAGTCCATGCCGTGACGCTCAAAGCAGTCCTGCAGAGACAGGGCATTGATGACAGTAGCAAGCATACCCATGTTGTCTCCTTGGGCGCGATCCATACCAGCCGCTGCCTGTGAGACGCCGCGGAAGATGTTGCCGCCGCCTACTACAACGGCGATTTGAACACCGGACTCCCAGACGGGCTTAATTTCTCGAGCCAGCTGCTCGGGAATGGAAGGATCAATCCCGAAGTTCTGCTCGCCCATCAAAGCCTCGCCGGAAAGCTTGAGAAGCACTCTTTTATAGGTATAGTTCGACAAGACACCCTCCACTTCCGCGCAAACGTACAATCGCTGAACATTTTATCAGACGACCCAAGCTCAACTCGCCTCAAGCACAACCAACGCACACGCTTCGCATAAAGAAAAAGCCAACTGCAAGCAGCTGGCTTTTTCTGAGTCGTTCTCTCAGCGGCTACTCGCCAAAGGAAAAACGAACGAAGCTGACGACTTGAACGTTGTCGTCGACCTTTTTGGAAACGAGCTTCGCGTACTCGTTGATGGACATGTCGGGATCCTTAACGAAGGCCTGCTCGGTAAGGACATTCTCCTTGTAGTACTTCTCAAGACGACCCTGTGCCATTCTCTCCTGAATAGCCTCGGGCTTGCCAGACTCAGCAGCCTGAGCCTTGTAGATGGAGAGCTCATGCTCAACGATGTCAGCAGGCACATCCTCGCGGCGAGCAGCAACCGGAGCGGCTGCGGCTACCTGCATGGCGACGTCATGGGCGAAGTTTTTGAAGTCCTCAGAATCACGGGTCTCGGGCTTGTCAAACTCAAAGGTAACAACCGTCGCAAGTTTGCCGCCGAGGTGAATGTAGCTTGAAAGAGCGCCGGAAGAAACCTGAACACGGGCGAAGCGCAAAATACGCATGTTTTCGCCAATGTTGTGAATCTTATCCGTCAGAGCTTCCTGTACGGTGCCCTCACCGAATTTTGACGTGAGGAACGCGTCGACATCGGAAGGATCACTCTCAACAACGGCCTCGGCTAAATCGCTTGCAAAGCCAGTAAACTGCGGGTTGGTACCCACAAAGTCAGTTTCGCACGAAAGCTCAAGGATTGCGCCCTTGGTACAATCGGGTGAAATGAACGTTGCAATGGTGCCTTCATTAGTCTCGCGACCCGCGCGCTTGACGGCCTTGGCAACGCCCATGGTGCGCAGAATATCAATCGCCTTATCAATGTCGCCATCGGCTTCAACGAGTGCCTTCTTGCATTCCATCATAGGAGAACTCGTCATATCGCGGAGCTGCTTGACAAGGGCTGCAGTAATTTGTGCCATGTTCCCCTCCTTGGGGATCGTAGGAATAATTGCGTACTTGCGTACGTATTGCTTGCTTAGGTGGACCTATTCAGCCTGAGGAGCTTCTTCTGCCTGCTCGGCCTTAGGCGCCTCCTCTTCGCTCGCCTGCGGAGCGCTCATTTCCTCTGCGGAAATCTGCTCTTTACCGCTGCCGGCAAGGATTGCGTCGGCGGCAAGTTCGCACATCAAAGAAATGGAGCGGATAGCATCATCGTTTGCGGGAATGCCGTAGTCGATAACGTCAGGGTCGGAGTTTGTGTCAAGAAGCGAAACCACGGGGATGTGAAGGCGATTTGCCTCGCGAACCGCGTTCTCCTCACGCTTTGAGTCGATGACAAAGAGAGCGTCGGGAAGCTTGTTCATATCGCGAACGCCACCCAGGTTCAGCTGAAGCTTAGCAAGCTCCTTGTTGCGAAGCGCCTGCTCCTTTTTGGGCAGAGCGTCCATGCGGCCGTCCTCAACCATGGCCTCAAGCTCTTCCATGTGCTGAATGCGGGAACGCATGGTGACAAAGTTAGTGAGCATGCCGCCAAGCCAGCGCTGATTGATGTAGGGCATGGAAGCACGCGCGGCCTGAGTAGCAATAGGCTCCTGAGCCTGCTTTTTGGTGCCGACAAAAAGAATGCGGCCACCCTTAGAAGCAAGATCTTTCAAAAAGGTGTAAGCCTTGTCAGCGCCAAGCATGGTCTGCTTGAGGTCAATGATGTAAATACCATTGCGATCGCCGAAGATATACGGCTTCATCTTAGGGTTCCAGCGGCGGGTCTGGTGGCCATAGTGGCAGCCGGCATCAAGCAGGGTTTGGATAGTAATCTTTGCAGCCATAAGTAACCTCCTGGTTTAACCTCCGCACGGGGTCTTTCCCATCAATCAACCCAAAACCTGGCTTGAGCTTTGAGCACCACAGACGATGAGTAGTCGTGCGTGTGTGATTGTGCCGCTTGGCAGCGGCAGGCTGTGCATTTACACAACCGGGCGGTAGTATACCACGATTTAGTCAGATTCAGCCCGCGGATGCGCTTGTTTTGCTGCATCTTTGAGACGCTCAATCGAAAGGTGCGTATAGATTTGCGTTGTCGACAGACTCTGGTGGCCCAAAAGCTCCTGCACGACGCGTAAATCAGCGCCACCAGTAAGGAGCTCTGTCGCAAACGTATGCCTCATGGCATGCGGCGTAAGACCTGAATCAAGCCCCGCTTCCAGCACATGGGCCTCAAACATTTTTCTGAGCACGTCCGCGCTCATGCGGCGGCCACGATTTGAGAGAAAGAGAGCCTCCTCAGCCGGCGCAACTTTGAGTGATGTTCTGCTTTTTGCCAAAAGCTTCGGCCTAGCTTCATAAAGATAGAGCTCCAGCCAGTCGCACGCGGTCTTATAGAGCGGGACATCACGCTCTTTTGAACCTTTACCAAACAGCCTCACGACACCTTGCCGCAGCATAAGGTCTCCCCTGTCAAGACGTGCGATCTCTGAGATACGAGCGCCCGTCGCATACATGAACTCAAGGATTGCCCTATCTCGCAAGCCGGATGACGTATGTACGTCGCATGATGCAAGAAGTCTTTTTGCATCTTCATCCGACATGGTCTTGGGAAGACGGCGAGAAGTACGCGGGCTTGTCAAAATAAGCGAGGGATCCGCTTCAAGATAACCCTCTTTGTTCAGCCACTTATAAAATCCTCTGAGAGCTGAAAGATGCCTGTTGCGTGTGCGTGCAGAGTATTGGGCTCGATTGAGATAGGACAGATAGGAGCGAAGGCTTCGATGTGTTGCCTGAAGCATGCTAAGTTCTTCTCGCCCGCACCACGCGGCATACGACGAGAGATCTGTCGCATAAGCCCGCACGGTATTGTCGGACAGATTGCGCACCGATTTCAAATATGTCAGGAACATATCTATATAGGCTGCATCATCAAAGGCCTGTGTCATTGATCATCGCTCCTTTGGCCAAAGAGATCGCTTCTGAGGCGCAGATAGGCGTCAAAATCTTCATGCGCTCTTTGCGTCATACGAGCACGGCGTTCATCTTTCTTCTTTATCTCCGTATCAAGCGGCGGAAAGAGTCCGAAATTGACGTGCATGGGCTGGTAGTCCGTAGTGTTTGGATTAGTCGCATAAGCTACTAGAGAACCCAGGGCTCCCGTTGTGGGAAGGTGCATCTGAGAAGCACCAACCAGATCCGCATAGGTATTGAGCGCCGCAAGCAAACCAGAAGCAATCGCTTCCACGTAGCCCTCTGTGCCGGTAATCTGTCCCGCGAGCCGAACGCATGAGTGCGGAATCGCAAATGTATCGGTCAGCGTATGAGGCGCATCAACGAATGAATTTCTGTGCATAACGCCGTAGCGCACAAACTCTGCCTGCGCAAGTCCCGGAATCATCGTGAAGACACGTTTTTGTTCGCCCCAGGTAAGGTTGGTCTGAAAACCCACAAGATTGTACGCGGTCGCTGCCTCATTTTCAGCACGAAGCTGCACTGCCGCCCAAGGCCGTCTGCCGTCTCTTGGATCAATGAGTCCTACCGGTTTGAGAGCGCCAAAACGAAGCGACTCAAATCCTGTGCGCGCCACCTCCTCTACAGGCTGGCACGCCTGAAATAAATCAGCCTGCTCAAATTCGCGGGAGACGACGCGCTGCGCGCCGATAAGCTCACGGATAAAAGCTTCATATTCGTTTTTATTGAAAGGACAGTTGAGATAATCCCCTCGCCCTGCTTTTTCATAACGAGACTGCGAAAAGACAATCGAGCGGTCGATGCTTTCCGCTGAAACAATAGGAGCCGCAGCATCATAAAACGACATGCCCTCTGTGCCAACGCGCTTGGAAATCGCCGCATACAGCGCGTCCGAGCAAAGC
This sequence comes from Atopobium sp. oral taxon 199 str. F0494, assembly GCF_000411555.1. Taxonomy (GTDB): domain Bacteria; phylum Actinomycetota; class Coriobacteriia; order Coriobacteriales; family Atopobiaceae; genus Lancefieldella. Next base: position 443,786 of record NZ_KE150486.1, read on the forward strand.
GGTCCGGCCGCAATCACGCAAGGCCCGTCAGGAATTTCTGTAGCTTCCCGACGTTCAATCTTAACGAGAGGATTCGCCTCGACCACAGCCGTCACCGAACGTGAAAACTTCCTTCGGTCAACCGCCAGGGCGCCTCCTGCAGAAACGGCGTTTTCTCTCGCAATCTGTAAGAGGAAACTTTTCATTTCTGTCAGTTCGCGCTTCAGGATACCCGCCGCGCTCTCCTCTTTAGTCGATTTAAGAGAGTTCGAGCAGACAAGCTCTGCAAAGTCGCTCGTATGGTGTGCTAAAGACCGGTGAATGGGCCTTTGCTCTATCAAAAGGACTTCTATCCCTCTGGCGGCAAGCTGGAGCGCACACTCACTGCCTGCAAGACCTGCCCCTATAACAGTTACTCTCTTTGTCATAACGTCCTTTGCTCATTCATATTCGCTGTCTGTACTAATCCTAAATGATATTCGCGGGTTGGTGTATAGCGGCCGTCGGGCAATCTCTGTACAATCCTTTGAGCTTCAAAGTCTGTAAGCGTCCTCATGAGCGTCAACACATTCTCTCCAAGACGCATGGCAAGCTCTTCCGGACGACACGGAGAAGCCGTAAGAGCCGACATAACACGGCTTTTTGGAGACGTCTTGTCTTCCTGCTTTAGAACTGTTGCTCCAAAATCAAGCGCAAGGGACAGAGCAAGCGACGCCTCGTCCGGGATAATCCTGGCTCCGTCGGTGATAAGTTTGTTAGTTCCCGCGGACGTAGGAGAAAAGATAGACCCCGGTATGGCGTATACCTTTCGTCCAAGATCTTCCGCTGTCTCGGCTGTTGACATGGTTCCTGAACACACGCCTGCTTCAGTCACCACCAAAACAGAGCCAAGAGCGGCAATGACAGCATTTCTTCGCGGAAACGCAAAGCGCCGCGGAGGAGTTCCCCAACTGTCTAGCGAGATTACCGCTCCTTCTTTTACCGCAGCGGAAAAAAGACTTTTTGAAGAGCGCGGGTAAACAACATCGGCGCCACAGCCTAGTACTGCAATTGTTTTTCCTCCTGCCGCAAGAGCGCTCATACCAGCCGCACAATCGCATCCCATCGCGCCTCCCGAAACAACGGTCACCCCACAGTCCGCGGCTACTCGGGCAGCCATTTCAGCAAGGGCAATACCGTAAGGAGTTGCCCGTCGAGCGCCAACGATTGAGAGCATTGGCGTTTCAAATATTTCGGAATTTCCAATTCCGTAGAGCACGTTTGGAGGGTTTTCAAGATCTTCCAAACAGGCCGGATAGTGCTTTGAACCACGTTCAAACGCCCATTTTTCAGCCATGACATCTCCTTTATGACAGTATTCGAGAGCGAAAGGTAACCGCTTCGGAAAGATCGTCTTTTGTTATGAGGCTGTGGTGTTCAAGATCGGCAACTGTCCTCGCAACACGAGAAACTCTCGCAATCGACCTGCCTCCCAGTGAAAGTCCGCGTGCATACCGCTCAAAGAGCTGTCGAGCACCATCTTCAAACAAAAGTTTTTGCAGACTTTCGCGCTCTCGCGCTTCTCGCCATTGCCGATAATCTCTGCCGGACATAACAAACTGCCTCATTTCACTTGAAGTCAAACCCGTATCGCCTTCGATAACCTTTGTTGATGAGGGGCGAGCTACATCGCACACGATATCTATCCGATCCATAAGAGGTCCTCCTACCTTCGACTGATAGGTATCGATACGTGCGGGGGTGCACTTGCAAAGATGGTCCGGGTCGCCGCAAAAACCGCAGGGACAAGGGTTAGCTGCAGCTAATAATTGAAAATCACAAGGAAATGTATATAAACCGTCAACGCGTACGAGCCGGACCTCCTTGTCCTCGAGGGGCTGCCGCAAAGCCTGCAAAGTATTGGTTGCAAACTCCGGCAACTCGTCAAGGAATAAGACACCCTTGTGCGCAAGTGAAACCTCTCCCGGCAAAACCGGCCTTCCTCCTCCAATCAGCCCGCCAAGCGAGATAGAATGATGAGGAGATCGAAACGGACGGATACCTTGAGCAAGCCATTCCGAAGGCTCTCCCGCCACAGAATGAATCAGCAACGCTTCTTCCAGCTCATCCGGATCGAGCTTAGGTAGAATCGATAAGAAGCGCCGAGCCAGCATAGTTTTTCCTGAACCGGGAGGCCCTACCATTAACATCCCATGCGATCCTATCGCCGCAAGAATGAGCGCACGCTTGGCGAGCTCCTGATCAACAACGTCAGCAAACTCAAGGTTGAGACTTTGAGGAGTTGTTCGCTTCAAATGCGTTTTGCTTTTGAAATGACATTTACGCAAATCAGCGGTTGAGCAGACATCAAAAAGGGATTGGATGCCATACACATGTGTGCAGTTGGCGCCCGCGAGTTCGCTTTGATTGGAGACGACCAGATTACGCCCAAGGCTTCGGGCAATTTCGACATAGGCAATTGATCCTCTTACCGGAGCCACTTCCCCATTCAACGTAAGCTCTCCCACAAAGATGTTCTTTTCGATAATCTCCTGCGAAAGCTGGCCTGTCGCAACGAGGATAGCTACCGCCATGGGCAAATCAAATCCTGAACCGTTCTTTCTCATATCCGCCGGCGAAAGATTAATAGTGATATGCCTTCGGGGTATGGTAAAGCCGCAGGCTCCCAAGGCGCACTTAACCCGCGAGCGTGCCTCAAGAACAGCCGAATCCGGCATGCCTACGATAGTCACTCCCGGAATGCCTCCCACGACGCTTGCCTCAACGTTTACCAAAACAGGTTCAATGCCCCGGATGGTTGCGGTCTTTACGCATACAGCGCCTGAACTAGTCATTTTCATCCCAGCTAAAAGCGCCGATAAGATGACGCAGGCTCGCGCTGCGCTCCGCAGCGAGATTGATTGCAATCACATCAAACCGAACCACGCTGACATGCGCATGATACGCAAGGTAGAGCAACGCCATCTTTCGATAGGTCCGCTGCTTGTGCGCTGTCACCGCAAGCTCCGGCATAAGATTCGCATCGCTTTTTGTTACGCGACGTGTTTTAACTTCAACCATGACGTATGTCTCGCCATCACGCGCGATGATATCCGCTTCACCTCCACCCTTGCATCGCCAATTGCGCTGGATGATTTTGTAGCCGCGGCGAGCGAGATAGTCGGCTGCAAGCTGCTCGCCCTTCTCGCCTATTTCATACGGCGAATACTCAGCCAGAGTCTTTTCTGGCTCCTCAGCCGGCTCCGACTCCTTTGATGGTTCCGCAGATTCCTCAAAATCCTTTGCATCACCTGCAAATTCTTCAGGAGAGGCAGATTCAGGGCAGTCCTCTTCCTTCGCATGATACTTGGCATCAAATTCAAGTTGTTCGTCCATAAGCTCTCCCTTCGCTTTCTTGAGAGAGCTATCATGACAGGCCGATCTGACAGCATTCTGTCTTCAATCTGACCGTTATCTGACAAGCATGTCTAGCCGCAAAAAATTTTGATGTATTTTTTTGAGAGCCACAATCGATGCCCCTGCATGTTGCGCAGGGGTATCAAATGGAAGCGCGACAAACCAGGACAGTAATTACATTATTGATATGACGGCGATTCAAAGAGGCGCGGCCCCTTCTCAAAATTTCCACAAAACGAGACGCGATGAATCGGAGAAAGTCCGTATTGCGCAATAGCGGCGATATGATCTGCCGAGGCATAACCCTTGTTTTCAGCAAAATGATACTGGGGATAGCGCGTGTCGTATGCCACCATCAAAGCGTCTCTGGATACTTTAGCAACAACGGAAGCAGCGGCAATTGAAGCTATCTTGGCATCGCCCTTTATGATTGTTTTTTCAAGCGGATGCGCATGAACAGGATTTCCATCAATAAGAACACAGTCCGGCTCAACGCCTGTTTTATCAATGGCAATCCGCATTGCCTTTCGAAGTGAAGCTGTCATTCCCTTCTCGTCAATTTCTGCAGGCTCAATAGAGGCAATGCCTATAGCAAGCGCAACCTTGGCAACCTGAGCCGCAACCAGTTCGCGCTTTGCGGCCGACAATTGCTTTGAGTCATTCAGTCCCTCAATATAAGGATTATCAGGAAGCACAACCGCACAGACGGTCAAAGGTCCAGCGACAGGGCCACGGCCCACCTCATCAACGCCGACAATAATGCCTTCTCTGCCCAGTGCGCGCTGAAGCGTATAGAGTGACTCTACGCGCTTTCTTTCTTCGCGGATACGCAGGAGGCGTTTTTGAGCTAAAGCGAGCGCGTGTTGCACCTGTTTTCGCGGATCTTCGGCATAACGCTCGGCGAGCGCAAGAACCTCAGACTCGGATGCGTCACTCAAAAACGCTGCGATTTCTTTTGCCGTCAATCGTGATGAATCAAACGACATCATCATTCCTCTTGAAGAAGTTCCCTACTGAAAAAGCCGCCCCTATGGACGGCTTCATCATACTGCAGGTACGCCTTGGCTTAGCGCTGCTCACGAAGACGGGCGGCTTTGCCGATACGATCGCGCAGGAAGTAAAGCTTAGCGCGGTGCACGACACCGTGACGAACTACTTCAAGCTTTGCAATCTTAGGGCTATGGAGCGGGAACGTACGCTCAACGCCGATACCGAAGCTGATTTTACGGACGGTAAACGTCTCACGCGAACCCTCGCCTGAAAGGCGGATGATGTCGCCCTGAAAGACCTGTTCACGAGTACGGTCACCCTCGACGATGCGATAGTGAACCTTTACATTGTCACCAACGCGAACAGCGGGGATATCCTCGCGGATCTGCTGGCGCTCAATTGCGCGAATGTAATCCATATTTCCTCATCTCTAGAGGTGCCGACGCAGAGGCGAGCGACACATAGCTCAACACACAGGTGAAAAGTATATTAGACCTTGGGCTTTCAGGCAAGGATAACGCGAGAATTTCTTTCAAATTCCTCTGTTTCAGCGAGAAGTGCTCGCTCTTCCCCATTCTTGCGCGTTGTTCTTATCGCCTTACCTGTGATTACCTCTGTTCTCCCTCCACGATTTCGGAAGACGCAGGTCTTCAAAGGTCCGCGTTGCATATCTGTCTGTCATGCCTGCAACAAAATCAGCTACCTGCAGTTCGGGCTTATCCGCATCGTGAACCGTATACTCATCAGGCACTTCATCAAGGTGCGAAATGAAGTAGTCAAACAGCTCGATAATGAGGTCGTACGCTTTGGGCTCTTCGTATTTTGCATCCCCATTTGCGTAGAGGTTATCAAAGAGAAACGAACGCATGCGCATCATGGCATCCCACATGACATCCGACATCTGAATGTCTCCTACAGCCGCACTCTTGATAACGATGTCATGCACCATAGTTTCGATGCGCTCAGAAGACGAGTCCCCGAGAAGCGCGCGCGACTCCTGAGGCAACATTGCTTCCGTGAGAAGTCCAGCGCGTTCTGCATCGTCAATGTCGTGTGTTACATAGGCGATACGATCGGCAACGCCAACGATGCGGCCTTCCGCCGTCATGGCTCGAAGACTGCCCGAGTGGCACCGAATACCGTCTACTACCTCTCGGCTCAAATTAAGGCCTCTGCCGTTACGTTCAAGAAGCTCAACGATGCGCGCCCCTTGTTCATTATGAGCAAAAAAATGTTGATTTTTTGGATCCAAAGGATTCAGACCCCTATAGAGAGCAATGGCTGTTGATAAGGCCTTCTCGCCGATATGCCCAAATGGCGTATGCCCAAGATCGTGTCCAAGCGCTATAGCCTCTGCCAAGTCTTCATTCAGTCCCAAAGGACGCGCGATTGATCTCGAAATCTGAGCGACCTCCAGCGTGTGGATGAGCCGTGTGCGATAGTGATCGCCTTCCGGCGCGAGAAACACTTGCGTCTTGTGAGCAAGGCGGCGAAAACTCTTGCTGTGCAGTATGCGGTCCCTATCGCACTGATAGCAGGTACGAAACGCATCGGGTTCCTCAGGTGTCAGACGCCCTTGTGAACTATCGGAAAATGCGGCCTCCGGAGCAAGGAATTCATGCTCACGACGCTCAAGGTCTTCTCGCGTAACGGTTTTCATGATGCCCCCAAAAAAACTCATATAGCGCGCGCAGGCGGCGAATGTTTTCAAAAGTCTAACAGAAAAGGAGAATGCCCGAAGACATTCTCCTTTTGATAACAGCTGCATCTCACACGCAAAGAGCGCCGTGGTGAACCTGATTGAAATTACTTGGTAGCAATCTTCTTCGGTCCGCCGTTTGCAGCGAGCTTTGCCTGAGCTGCCGCAAGACGAGCGATGGGCACGCGATACGGCGAGCAAGACACATAGTCAAGACCAAGGTTGTAGTACATGTGGATGGACTCAGGATCGCCGCCCGTCTCTCCGCAGACGCCAATGGTGAGGTTGGGGTTACCCTTATGACCGCCTTCGACGCCCATGCGGACGAGCTCTGCAACACCCTTGTCAAGCGTTGCGAACGGGTTGGTCTTAACAATCTTGCGCTCCAAATACAGAGGCATAAAGGCGGACTCAACGTCGTCGCGGGAGAAGCCGAGGCAGGTCTGGGTCAGGTCGTTGGTGCCGAAGGAGAAGAAATCAGCATGCTTTGCAATTTCTTCAGACATGATGGCAGCGCGAGGCAGCTCAATCATGGTACCAACGGGGATATCCAGCTCAACGCCGTACTCATCGGCAACCTGTTTGATGGTCTTCTCGACCTCTTCACGCACCTGTACCAGCTCCTCCTCAAAGCCTACGAGAGGAACCATGATCTCAGGATGGGGATCAAGGCCGACGCGCTTGAGCTCTGCGGCGGCGCTTGCTATAGCACGAACTTGCATAACATTGAGCTCGGGATACACGATGCCCAAACGGCAGCCACGCAAACCGAGCATGGGGTTTGCTTCCTGGAACGCATCAAACTTAGCGAGAAGCGCCCGTTTAGCGGTAGCGTCTTTACCCTGCTCTTCATCATGGGCAATCTCAACCTCAAGATCGCGCGGAGAGTCAAGGAACTCATGCAGAGGCGGATCAAGCAGGCGAACAACAACGTCTTTGCCGTCCATAACCTTGAACATACCAAGGAAATCGCCCTTTTGCGCGCGACCAAGCTGGTCAATAGCAAGCTGCTTGACGTCCTCGGAATCAGCCAAAATGAAGTCCTGGATAAGGTGCTTACGCTCACCGAGGAACATGTGCTCGGTGCGGTCAAGGCCGATTGCCTCTGCGCCGTTATCAAGTGATGTCTGAGCGTCGGCGGGGTTGTCGGCGTTTGCACGAACGCCGATGTTGCGGCCGCGAGAGCTATCAAGACGAACCTCGTCAGCCCACTTCAGGATTGTCTGAAGGTCACCGGAGAGCTCAGGCTGGACCAACTCGACAGCGCCGAGAATGACATCGCCGGTAGTGCCGTCAATGGAGATGATATCGCCTTCATTAACAACCAGATCAGAGCCAGCGACCGTGAAGCGCTTGTTAGCCGCGTCAATACGCAAAACATCAACGCCGCAGACGCAAGGAGCGCCCATGCCACGGGCGATGACAGCCGCATGGCTGGTCTTGCCGCCATGAGACGTAAGGATGCCCTCAGCCGCGACCATGCCATGAAGATCATCGGGCGTAGTTTCCCAGCGAACCAAGATACAAGGCTTACCAGCCTCGGCGTACTTCTCGGCGTCTGAAGACGAGAACACGGCAGCGCCGACAGCAGCGCCAGGAGAGGCATTAAGACCCTTGGCGATAGTCTCATACTTTGCATTGGGGTCAAATTGCGGGTGCAAAAGCTGGTCGAGCTGCTCAGGAGCAACGCGGGTAACAGCCTGCTCCTTGGTGATGCGGCCTTCCTCATACATCTGGATTGCGACCTTCAGAGCGGAAAGTGCCGTACGCTTGCCTACACGAGTCTGAAGCATCCAAAGCTTGCCGTTTTCGATGGTGAACTCAATGTCCATCATGTCAGCGTAGTGATCCTCAAGAATCTCAAAGACGTGGAAGAGCTCTTCGCCCGCCTCTTTGAGAGCGGGAACCTTAACGAGATCGGTAATAGGCTCGGTGTTGCGGATACCAGCAACAACGTCTTCGCCCTGCGCGTTAACAAGGAAATCGCCATAGCGCTCGTTGGTGCCGTCGGCGGGGTTACGCGTAAAAGCAACGCCGGTAGCCGAAGTCTCACCCTTGTTGCCGAAAACCATGACCTGAACGTTTACAGCAGTACCAAGGTCATCAGGAATCTTGTTCTGCTTACGATAGAGGATGGCGCGGTCGTTCATCCAAGAACCGAAAACAGCCTGCTCAGCAAGGCGGAGCTGGAGATATGGATCGGAAGGAAAGACGGCAAAGCCGTTCTTTGAAACCTCTGGGTGCTCTTTGACGTCAACATTGGCTGCAAAGATGCCCTTGAACCAGGTCACAAGTTCACGAAGATCGTTGGCGGTAAGCTCCGTGTCAAGCGTGACGCCCTTCTCGGCCTTCTTAGCAGAGATGGCATCCTCAAAGAGCTGGCCGGAAACGCCCATAACCACGCCTGAGAACATCTGAACGAAGCGACGGTAGGAGTCCCAAGCAAAGCGCTCATTGCCTGTCTGCTTGATGAGGCCCTGAACCGATTCGTCATTAAGGCCAAGGTTCAAAACGGTATCCATCATGCCCGGCATGGAGAACGGAGCGCCAGAACGGACAGAGACAAGCAGGGGATCTTCTTTATCGCCAAGCTTCTTCCCCATGCGCTCCTCAAGATCCTGCATGGCCGAATCAATCTCTTCAATAACGCCATCAGGCCAAACGTTGCCCGCTGTAGAGTAGGCTACGCACGTCTGGCACGTAATTGAAAAACCAGGAGGGACAGGCAGGCCAATCTTAGACATCTCAGCAAGGTTAGCGCCCTTGCCGCCGACAATCCATTTTGCCTCGTCTACGGATGCACCGGCGACTTCAGTCACATCGTTACCGGCATGATCCTTTCCAAAGCTGTACACATGCTTCTCAGACATAACACTCCAAACCTTTAAAACCAGACACGCTCAAGCGTGCACTTACACCACATAACATGAGTACACAGGGTGCGAACTCATAACAAGTTATGATATCAAGCTGCAAGTAAATCGGAGTCGAATATACGCTCATCGGCATTATTCAACCACTCACGGATTATACCAAATATCTTGGCGCTACAGCTGAAGCAGGATAAAGTAAGCGACAAAAGCAAGCGCGGCAACCCACATCAAAGGCTTTACCTTCTTTACATTGCCCGTAACAAGCGCAACGATCACATAGAAGATAAATCCAAAACCGATGCCATCGGAGATTGAGTAGGTCATGGGAATGCCTGCGATAACCATAAACGCAGGGAATCCCTCAAGAAGATCGTTCCAATCAATCTCCGTAACTTCAGTCATCATGAGGAAGCCAACGATGACCAGGGCGCCCGTTGTAGCAGCGGAGTCAACAATAGAAATTAGCGGAGCTACAAAGGCTGAGACAAAGAAGAAAAGACCGGTAAAGACCGATGCAAGACCCGTTCGACCACCATCGGCCGCGCCGGAAGCGGATTCAATAAACGTAGTAATCGAAGACGCACCAAAGAGACCGCCTGCGGCCGCAGCTGCAGAATCGACGATAAGAATCTGCTTGATATCTTGTACCTCTCCGTCTTCTGTCAGAAATTCTCCCTGCTTTGCAATGGCCATCGCAGAACCCATGGTGTCAAAGAAGTCCGACATCATCAGCGAGAATGCAAAAACGAGAAGAACAGGAGTGGTTAGAACTTTAACGATTCCCATGACACCGTTGGCATCGGTTTGAAATGGCGCTCCAAACGAAGAGAAATCGAGGCCGGAAATAATGCCCGCGGGTACCGCGGTCACGCCGAGCGGAATGCCAGCCAGAACCGCAAGAATAATGCCGATGAGCAAGGAGCCCTTGACTTTGGCGGAATACAGAATGACAGTCGCAACAATGGAAACCAAACCAACTATAAAGGTCGGCTCAAAGATATTTCCAAGTGAAACCATCGTCGATTCATTGGCAACCAAGATACCAGCGTTCTTGAGACCAATCATGGCAATAAACAGTCCAAGGCCCACAGAGATTGCATGACGCAAAGAAACTGGAATGGCATCCATAACAGCTTCACGAAGGCCGCACAGAACAAGAAGGAGAATTGCAATGCCTTCTACAAAGATAACGGCCATGGAGGCGTGCCAGTCACCTCCTGTAACTTGTGTAAGGGTAAATGCCACAACAGCGTTTACACCCATTCCCGACGCGCACGCCAGAGGGCGGTTGGAAAAAAGACCCATGCAGATTGTCATAATACCCGCGCCGATGCACGTCGACGTAATTGCAGCGCTTAACGGCACTCCGGCCATGGCCAATATGCCAGGATTAACGGCAATGATATAGGCCATTGCAAGAAACGTTGTGAGTCCGGCGCGTAATTCTTGGGTAACAGACGATCCACGCTCACCTAGTTTAAAGAGCTTTTCCATCACCAATTCCCCTCTCTCTGCAATTGGCAGACATGTACGAACTTGCACAACTTATCTACACAAGCTAAACACCGCTTGAACCAAAACCGCCTGCTCCTCTATCTGTTGCATCAAGCTCATCTACTTCAACGAGCTGCACAACGGGCACACGTTGTATCACCAGCTGCGCAATGCGCTCCCCGCGCTCGATATGGATGGTAGTGTTCGCATCAAGATTGACCGCACATACCTTCAACTCACCACGATAATGAGCGTCAACAAGACCCGGAGTGTTTGCCATGGACAAACCTTCACGGTATGCAAGGCCGCTTCGCGGCTGAACAAAACCGGCATATCCGTCAGGAATAGCGATAGCCAGTCCGGTTGAAATAAGACGGCGCTCAAAGGGCTTGAGATCCAGCTCTTCTGCACTTCTTAAATCCAATCCTGCGTCTCCGCTATAGGCATATGACGGAAGATCAACGGAAGGGTCGAGACGTTTTATGGGAAGTTGTATGTCACAGTCACAGGTATGTTCATTCATTAGTGAACCATCATTCATTAGTGAGACTCCTTAGCTCTTCGCTGAACTCATCAACATCTTTGAAATCACGGTATACCGAAGCAAAGCGTATGTAGGCGACCTTATCAAGGGCGATAAGCTCTTTAAGCACAGCGCTACCAAGATCTTCAGAGGATATTTCATTTTGGCCGCCGTCACGAAGACCCGACTCGACCGCATCAATCAAAGCGTCCAGTCTTTCGACGGCTATATCGCGTTTTACCGTAGCGGCGATAAGGCCTCGCATTAATTTCTGCCGGTCAAAAGGTTCTGTATGACCATCTTTCTTGCGAACAACGAGAGGTATCTCCTCTCGTCTTTCATAAGTCGTAAAACGATAGCCGCATTTTATGCATTCGCGCCGACGTCGTATAGCGTCATTGTTATCAGACGAACGAGAATCAACAACTTTTGATTCTTCATATCCGCATTTTGGACAACGCATAGTATCCTCTCTGTTGACATACAAGGAAGATACCATGTATCCCCAAAAAAGAAGAGCACGGTCAAAATTCTTGGTGCTAAAGGCCTAAAACATTCCGCTAATGGCGCGCAAAAGGAACTTTCAGCACTTCTCCCGGCTTAAGCGTTGTATCTGAAAGTCCATTTATTTTTTGGATATGGTGCGCTACGTCAGCGGTGGATACCCCTGTAACGCCATGCTGTGCGGCAAGTGACCAAAGAGAATCGCCAGACTTCACAGAAACTGTCTCCGTTTGAACCTGATTCAAAGAAGCGTCAACGGAATCTTCTATCGCAGCCATACGAAGGCTATAAACTGACATGAGAACAGCAGCTACCACTGCAAAAGCAGCAGCAAAGACAATGAGTTGCCGTAAAGAAAAAGGCTGATAAGGCGCGACAACCCGTTCATGTTTGATTTGTGCGGCTGAAGCTGATTTTGCGGATGCTCCTCCCTCAATGAGAACAAGTCCGCGCGATGTAGTCTTCAACGCAGAAGTGCCGTCAGACATGCATGCATCTAAATACTGCTTATCCATAGTGCGATCCTTTCCGAAGTGCTTCTCGGAACGGTTATACCTTACCAACCGGACAACAATCGAACCGAACATGTGTACTCACTATAGACCGTACGTTTGTTCGTGTCAACAAAAAATACGAACATTCGTTTGATTTTTATACCGAACAGGTGTATGATATGCACAGCGATAAAGGAGGTCCGCATGCCTAAGGGAAAGCTCAGCAAGCGTCAAAGTGCTATCTATGAATACATATGCTCGTACACAGAAGAGCATGGCTATCCTCCCTCGGTAAGGGAAATCGGCAAGGCTGTTCAACTCGCTTCGCCTTCCACCGTTCACATGCACCTTAAAGTTCTTGAAGAGCTTGGTCTTATCAGCCGAGATCCTAAAAAGCCTCGAACTATGAAAATCGTCCCTCGCAGCTCTGATGGCTCTCGTTCCAGCGTAAAGCTCGCTTCAATCTCCCAAGACATCAATGCCAACGTTATTACGCTGCCTGTCATCGGCAACGTCGCTGCAGGTACACCAATTCTTGCAGAGCAAAATGTTGAGGATACGCTTTCTTTGCCTACAAGCATTGTCGGCGATGCAAGCACGTTCATCCTCCGTGTGCACGGGGAATCCATGATTAACGCCGGTATTTTTAATGGCGACTACATCATCGTAAAAGAGCAACAAGACGCTCACGATGGGCAGATTGTTGTCGCGCTCATTGATGATTCCGCAACAGTCAAGACTTTTTATCGAGAAAAGAACTGCATCCGTCTCCAGCCTGAAAATGACACGATGGAGCCTATCTATTCAGATAATCCCCGCATCCTTGGTATCGTTACGGCATTAATCCGCTCTCTATCCTAGGAGGACGTCTTGACGCCGGCGCGATTTTCTTCAGGTTCAGAATTACGTATTGTGTTTTTTGATACCTGGCGAGGTCTGTCTATCATTTCGATGGTGCTCTTTCATTTTGCATACGACCTTGTATATATAGAAGATCTTGCTTTACTCTGGTTCACCCGTCCTCTGACCGACCTATGGGGAGCCAGCATATCTTGGTCGTTTCTTTTTATTGCCGGTTCTATGTGTTCTTTTTCAAAAAATGCGCTCAAGCGAGCCTTTATATACGGCCTGTTCGCGCTTATGATTTATGTGGCTACGTCTATCGCCCGTATAGACGCCCCTATCTCATTTGGCATTATCTATTGTATGGCCGCCTGCACACTTATTGAAGCGCTGCTTCAAAAATGCGGTATTTTCGTACAGGGATATACCACAGCTGCCCTGTTATTCATACTCTTTCTTGTGCTCTACAATCTTCCTTCCGGCACAGTAGGAATCGGGCCTTTGTGTATACGTCTGCCCAGCACGCTCTATGCAACCGGCTATCTTGCGTGGCTGGGATTTCCGGGGCTACATTTCATAACGAGTGACTACTATCCATTGCTTCCCTACCTATTGCTCTATCTTTCGGGAGCCGCTTGTAACCGAGCAGCCCTCGCGCAGGGATACACGCCTGCACTGCAGAGGCTCTACATTCCTGTAGTCTCAGAAATAGGAAAATATCCTCTTGTCATCTATATCCTGCATCAGCCTCTTTTGCTGCTCATAGCAGGTGTGCTTACCGGGCACATGCCAATCTAGTCATTTCGGTAGGGTTTGAGAATAGCCTGCATGCGCTCATCGGCCTGGACAGTAATCTGAAGCCCCTCGGCAAGGTACTGCTCGCGTATGATTCGGCAACGCTCATGTACCATTTTCAAAAGAAACCCCTTTTCAAAGGGAACAAGAGCGCTTATAACAGCATCTCCTTCACTAGCAATACGAGTAATTTCATAAAGAAGTTCCCGCAAACCTATTGCTTCCTGAGCGGAAATGCATACCGCATTTGGATATGAAGCCCTCAGGGTCAGTATTTCGTCATGCTCTAAAAGATCAATTTTATTGAACACGAGAAGCTGCCGCTGAGCAGAAGCGTGGATATCAGCAAGAATTGAGGTGACAACCTCAATTTCCTTGTCCCTGTTTTTATCAGACGCGTCGACAATCACAAGGATTAAATCAGCTGCCTTTGCCTCAGCAAGCGTCGACTTAAATGACTCGATAAGAGTTGTTGGAAGTTTCTGTATGAATCCAACCGTATCAGTCAACGTGATCCGGCGGCCTTCGTCAAGCGTTATGGCTCGTGTCGTCGGATCAAGTGTCGCAAAGAGCTCGTCTTTCGCATATACGGACGCGTCAGTAAGCTTATTGAGAAGCGTAGACTTGCCGGCATTGGTATATCCCGCAAGGGCAACGCTGAAGACGCCTGAATCCCAGCGCAATTTGCTTTGCACGTTCCGCCGCTGTTCAAGTTCGCGTAATTCTCGCTTAAGCATCGCTATCCTGTTGCGAATCAGTCGGCGGTCAACTTCAAGCTGACTCTCGCCCTGACCAAAACGGCTGCCAATACCTCCGCGTGTTTGTTCGCCAACCAAGTGGCTCCACATGCCGCGAAGTCGTGGAAGAACGTACTGCAGCTGAGCAAGCTGCACTTGAAGCCTGCCTTCATGTGTTTTTGCATGGGTACCAAAAATATCAAGAATCAGCGCAGTTCTATCGATTATTTTCGTCGGCTCACCCACAAGCTTCTCGAGGTTTGCCTGTTGAGAGGGAGAAAGCTCATCGTCAAAGATAACTACATCAACGTTAAGGGTGCGGACAAGAGATACGAGTTCTGTAGCTTTGCCCGTACCGATGAATGTCTTTGGCACGGGAGCTTCAAGCTTTTGCGTAAGTGTTGCTACGACTTCTGCGCCATCAGTTTCTGCAAGACGCATAAGTTCGGCCATTGAATCGTCCAAAGACCAAGCGCGCCTGCCATAATCAACGCCTACGAGAATCGCGCGCTCTGGTACGGGAGCTGTCGAAAACGGCTTAAAGCGACTCATGCTGACCCTCTCCAATGCCGGAAAGCACGGTGTCTGCGGCCTCATCCATACCTATCGTATCCAAATCAAGCCATGTAACGCGGCCGTCTCGCTTGAGCCATGAGAGCTGACGTTTGGCATACCGGCGCGTATGCTGCTTAACCGCCTCTACCGCCTCTTTGAGTGTACAGGAACCTGCAAGGTAAGATAGTACTTCTCTATATCCTATGGCTTGTCCTGCAGTACTGTCCGCCGTAAAACCGTCTTCAACAAGACGCTTCACCTCATCCACAAATCCCGCCGCAAACATCTGCTCAACACGCCGGTCAATACGCTCATACAATCTCGCGCGATTCATTGAGAGGCCCCATAAAGACGCTGCATAATGAGGGGTGTGAGCTCTTAGGCCCATATGCTGTTTTGCATAGGAGACTCCTTCATCGTACATCTCAAGCGCGCGAATCACACGCCGTACATTATGAGGATGTATCAGTTCGGCGCTTTTTTGATCGCGCTCCTGCAGAAGACGATAGAGCACATCAGGACCTTCGGTAGCGGCGCGTTCCTCGTATTTTGAGCGGGTCGGCGTTTTCAGCGCTCCTGAAGGAAAGTACATCTCGTCAATGACAGCATCAAGATAGAGCCCCGTGCCGCCACAAAGCACAGGCAGCTTTTTGCAGGCCAAAAGCGCATCTATTGCAGCGCGTGCATCACGCTGAAAAAGCTGAACTGAATAGTCTTCCCACACAGGATCAATCATATCCACCATCAAAAGCGGTACTATACGCTCTTCAGCTGGTACCTTTGCAGTGCCGATATCCATCCCCTTGTATACCTGCATAGCGTCAGTTGAAACAATCGAGGTCTCAAGTCTTTGCGCTATCATTTCGGCAAGAGCGCTCTTTCCCGATGCCGTCGGACCTACGATGCATACTACCGAGGGAAGACTGCTCATCTAGGATCGCCTACTAGCGTTCCTCTGAGATACCACGTACGGGCTTCATCAATAAAAACGTCAACAATCTTGCCAATATACTCATCGCAGGAGTGATTGTTGGGAATGCTGAAGTGAACCGTCTGGTTCTTCTCGCTGTGTCCTACCATAACGTGATCATCGCGTTTTGAAGTGCCTTCGACTAGTACGGAAACGGTTGTATGCAAGTCTTTTTGATTGGCCTCATGCGCCTGCTTCGCTACAAGACTTGCAAGTCGGTCAAAGCGCTCCTGAATAATCTCGTGCGGTGTATCATCTTCAAATTCAGCGGCAGGAGTTCCTGGCCGTTTTGAATAGATGAAGGTGTAAGCCGAAGAATATTCAGCTTCTTTGACAAGCGAAAGCGTCTGTTCAAAGTCTTCTTCAGTCTCGCCTGGAAAGCCAACGATGATGTCAGTTGAGAAAGCAATGTGTGGCATAGCTTTCTTGAGACGATGTACCACATCAAGGTAATCCTCGCGCGTATAGCTTCGGTTCATTCGCTTTAAAATTCGAGAAGAACCGCTTTGAACCGCCAGATGCAGATGGGGCATCACGGCAGGCGTCTCCTTCATGGCCGCAATGGTTTCGTCCGTAAGGTCCTTCGGATTTGATGACGTAAAGCGGAGGCGCTCAATTCCCGTCGTTGCCACCGCGCGGAGCAATTCAGCAAAGCGGGGCTTTCCGTACAAATCACGGCCATAGGAATTGACGTTTTGGCCGAGCAGGGTAATCTCACGAACGCCGTCGCCCACCAGACGTTCACATTCACGGACAATCGCCTCAAACGTACGACTCCGTTCGCGCCCACGAACGTACGGCACGATGCAATAAGTACAAAAATTATTACAGCCTGTCATGATGGGCACCCATGCATGGAAGGACTGGGCGCGATGGCTGGGCAGCTCTGTCGAGAAGCCCCTGCCCTCCTCTTGAGTATCAACAACGACCTGTCCGTCATGACCCTTGAATGCCTCGACAAGCAGCTCAGGAAGGCTTGCGAGAGCACTGGTACCAAAAACAACGTCAACCACAGGAACATGCTGTTTCAACTTTTCGCCATCGCGCTGGGCTATACAGCCACCAATGGCGACAATGCGTTTTCCCGAGGGAGGTTTAGGTGCACTGACCATAGCGGACGCCTGGCCGTACAGCTTTTGGTCGGCATTCTCGCGTACACTGCACGTCATAAAAACTACGATATCGGCATCGTCAGTCGTCAAAACTTCATTGCATCCGCAGGCGTCTAAAAGACCGCTGACGCGTTCGGAATCATGAAGGTTCATCTGGCAGCCGAATGTCTTAATGTGGTATGTCTTGCCAACAAGCTCAGAGGCTTCAAACATGCTAGATAACTCCGTGTAGATTGGGATTTTCCCTGTAACTTTTTTCTCGCCGAGAATATCTGGAGAAGTGTCGAATGTAGCTCCGGCCGCAGAGAGGGTGTGAACATATACGACTATTTTTATAGCCGTCCTGCTCTCCCCCGCTATCTCTATATCGGAAAACGTCGGCGCGCAGGAAATGTCATAGCCTGTCGGGATAAGAAATCCCCTGGCGATTGCAATCGCCTTTATCGCCTGATTCACCGCACCGGCGCCAATGCATTGCAGCGTTACCGGTTCTCTGTCTTTAACCAAACCGGCGATGGCGCCCGCGACCGATGCGGGTGATGACTTGCTCGAGACTTTTAGCAATCCCATATATACTCCTGCGGTACCGTGTTTTACTCTTCATTTCTAGGCGATAGTGCTTCGTTTCGATGGTTATTCTCGGCTTCTTGCTACGTGCTCTCTCTTACTGTGTGCTTTGTGTTAGTCTTCCGGATCCAATTCAAACGTGACTACGATTTTACCTTTTCCCACACGAATCTTTGGCTCGTTGCTCATAGAAAGATAGTAGCGATCGGAGAGAAAGGAGAAATCTTTTTCGAGCAGACGTGCAAATTCATGTTCGTCTTTTCTCGACAATTTAAGACTCCGTCTGTCTCTCAAAAGATCAATCTCTTTTGGCCCGGTTGCCTCTCCTGTATGAAAAAGGCGGGCATAACAGCTTCTTATGGGCTTAATTTGACCTGACAGAATGCGATGCGCCGTACGCTCTGACAACGTAAGGCCAAGCGTGGCACAAATCTCGCAAAGCTCCCGCGCGTCCGACGCGACGCGGAAACGTTCCAACACAGGAACTTCCGCCAGGTTGTCGATGAAAAGAAGGTCAGCAGAACTCATTGACTGAGGTATGCGTACGCGCGCGGTTGCGGCGATTTCTGCCGGCGAACCGAGAAATACGTCGCAGCTTCCCTTTGACTCCAGTGCAAATTCACAGCAGGTGCGAACGATGTTATGAGGCCCGCGGACAAGCGCTTTTTGGCCATCATCATCAACTCCGACATGGGGCCAGCTGGATTGATCAGCTCTCTCGGAAAGGTTTTTTGTATCAGCAATGATTTGTATTGAAGCGCCCAGACCAGCCGCGGAAGACAAAACTTTTGCTGAAAGGGTGTTCTCTTTGATGGAATAAAGCGCCATGCCGCGACCATGAACGCCCCATCTGTCAACATGAACGCTTTCAAGCTTTGAGGTCACACGCGCGTCAAAAATGCGCTCCTGCATTTCAAGAGGTATGCCGGAGCCATCATCTAAAACCACAAGCGAACGGATGTTATCCTCGCGTGTGGTCGCCACATAGATATGGCGAGCACCCGCATCGCGAGAATTACGGAGCATTTCGATGACAATATCTTCAACGCAACGGATGTCATGCTTTGCCTGACGACGTTCGGCTTCGGCTACGCGTAAACGAACGTACCCCGCACCGAGATTTTCCTCGATGCGGAGTGCGCGCTCACCGCCCATAGAGGCAACAAAATCCAAAAGATGCGTTTCTTCAGCCATGAATTACTTTGCAACATCGACGGCACGTGACTCGCGAATGACGACAACGCGAACCTGGCCGGGATATTCCATCTCATCTTCGATTTGTTTGGCGATATCATGCGCGAGAACTGTAGCCTCAGCATCGCTGATTTTCTCGGGCTCAACCATGACATGAAGCTCACGACCCGCCTGCATGGCATAGGTGCGCTCAACTCCCTCGTGAGCGTTGGAAATCTCCTCCAGCTTCTCAAGACGTTTGATGTAATTTTCCGCAGACTCACGGCGTGCGCCGGGACGAGCTGCGGATATTGCGTCAGCAGCCATGACGAGGACGTCAAGAACGGTATTGGGTTCAATATCTGCATGGTGCGCTTGGATGGCGTGCACAATCTCCGGACGCTCGCCGTGACGACGTGCAAGCTCGGCGCCTATGACAGCGTGGGGGCCTTCTACCTCATGGTCGATAGCTTTGCCAAGGTCATGCAAAAGACCGGCTCGCTTTGCCGGCTTTGCATCCATGCCCAGCTCCTCAGCCATCATGCCACACAGCACCGCCACCTGGACAGAGTGAGCAAGTACATTCTGACCGTATGAGGTGCGATACCGAAGAGCGCCTAGGGTTCTGATGATCTCCGGGTGCAGGTCATGGATACCGCAGTCAAAAGCGGCTTGTTCTCCTGCTTCAATAATGCGTTCTTTGACGAGGCTCTCAGCCTTCTTGTAGAGCTCTTCAATGCGTGCGGGATGAATGCGTCCATCAGCAATCAGATTCTCAAGCGCTACGCGAGCGGTCTCGCGACGAACGGGATCGAAGCTGGAAAGTACCACGGTTTCAGGGGTGTCGTCAATCACCAAAGAGACACCGGAAACTTGTTCAAAGGTACGGATGTTGCGTCCTTCGCGGCCGATGATACGGCCTTTCAGGTCATCAGACGGAATATGAACCGTAGTTACGGTAATCTCAGACGCCTGGTCAGCAGCAACACGCTGAATGGCTGTTGAAATGATTTCACGCGCGGTTTTATCGGCCTGCGCACGTACCCTCTGCTCTGAATCACGCAGAATCTGAGCTTCATCGCGAACGCTTTCAGAACGGACTCGCTCTATAAGCTCATCATGAGCCTCATCACGGGATAGTGACGCGATGCGTTCAAGCTCAACAGATTGCTGCGCAACAAGACCATCCAAATCATTCTTGCGGCGGTCAAGCTGACCCTGAAGACTGGAAAGCTGATGCTCACGCTTATCAAGCACATCATTTCGGCGGTCAAGCGATTCCTCGCGCTGAAGGATGCGATTCTCCATGCTGCGAAGTTCGCTCTTGCGCTTCTTCTCTTCCGCCTCAGCGTTCTGCTTCAGTTGAAGAACTTCCTCTTTTGCCGTAAGGATTGCTTCTTTTTTGACGGTCTCCGCTTGACGTTGAGCCTCTGAAGTAATGCGGCCTGCATTTGATTCAGCTTGCTTTACCTGCTCATCAGCGATTTTCAAACGAGAATTGCTTTTACCGGCAAGAATGCCGTAAGCAACAGCGGCGCCCACCAAAAGGCAGACAATGCCTACGAGTGCAATTTCCATACTTACTCCTAAAATGGCGTATTCCATAAATGTTCAGGAGACGCTTCCCTGTTTGACCAAGGCAGCGAACCCGCCATAAGAGGAGGTAACCAAACACCATTGCAGGCCATTTTCAAAAAACTACGAACTGTAAAAGTGACGCCGGAAAACCCGACGGGAAATGCTCATTCTCATGGCCTTTTAATCCTACTCACTGTCATATCATTTGTCAATTAAAAGCAGGTAAACAGACTAATCCGACAGCAAATTCATATATATTCACGACTTTGAAAACTTACGTCTTTGCCTGAGCGCTTTCCGCAAGCACCTGTTTGGCCGCCGAAGAGCAGAGTTCAAACGAATACCCTTTGGAAGCTAAGAAACGGACTATTCTTTCATAATCGTTCTTCCCGGTTAGGCGTTTGCGCCGAGCAAGAGAAAGCGCCTTTTCCTTTTGGCTCGCAACGGAAAGATATGATTGTGGCCAGCCCTCAAGCAACGAGGTTGACAACCCCTTTCTCTCAAGTTCACGCTCTATTCGTATGGCGCCCCATCCTTGCGAGACTTTTGCGCGGACATAGGAATCTGCGTACCTAGCGTCATCAACCAGACCAACCTTAACCGCACGCTCTACAGATTCTTTGACAACCGAGGAAAAGTACCCATCAAGTCTGAGCTTCTCCCTCAGTGCGTAAGACGAATAGTCGCGGCGGCAAATCAGCGTCTCAATACGGCTGCGAATGAGGCTCTCTTGTATCCGCGTAAGCTCATATATGAACTCCGCTCTTGAATCCGGGTGAAACGCCCCTTCTCGCTCTAATGACTGCACTTTTCGCCCGACACTAACGGGAATAGAGAAACGCTCAATTCCACCGGCGTCAGAGGTAAGGGAGAGAGTTACACAGGGCTTCTTGCGCCCAAGAGTGCTCTGTCTTTTCTCCGGAAAAGTAAGCTCCCATGCTAGTGAAGACACTATTTAGCATCCTCGGTATTTTGCAGAGCAACCGGAATACCAACCGCTTCGTCATTGTTTTCGATTAAACCCGCAGCAAGGCGCACTTTATGATCAATCTCATCCATAAGTTGGGGATTTTCAAGCAAAAACTCTTTAGCTGCTTCACGGCCCTGTCCAAGCCGCTCCCCTTCATAGGTAAACCATGATCCTGACTTATTAACAATCTCCTCATCAACTGCCATGTCAAGAATAGAGCCTTCTTTTGATATGCCCTTTCCGTACATAATGTCAAACTCCGCCTGCTTAAATGGAGGGGCAACCTTATTTTTAACTACTTTCACGCGGACTCGGTTGCCAACAACATCACCATTCACCTTAATGCTATCGACACGGCGAATATCCATGCGCACAGACGAGAAGAACTTCAGAGCACGGCCACCCGAAGTGGTTTCAGGGTTACCGAACATGACGCCGATTTTCTCGCGAAGCTGATTGATAAATATGCATGTAGTGTTTGATTTAGAAAGCGATCCCGCAAGCTTTCGGAGCGCCTGGCTCATAAGGCGAGCCTGAAGGCCAACGCTGGAATCACCAATCTCCCCTTCAATCTCCGCACGGGGCACGAGGGCGGCTACTGAATCAATAACGACGACGTCAATAGCGCCCGAACGCACCAGCATATCGCAAATCTCAAGGGCCTGCTCACCGGTATCAGGCTGAGAGATTAACACTTCATCAATGTCAACGCCAATCCGAGCAGCATAGCCCGGATCAAGGGCGTGTTCCGCGTCTATAAATGCCACGACTCCACCAAGTGCTTGCGCCTCAGCGAGAATTTCAAGAGAGAGGGTTGTCTTGCCGGAAGATTCCGGGCCGTAAATTTCAATAATACGACCGCGCGGAACGCCACCGATGCCAAGAGCTGCGTCAAGCGCGATAGAGCCAGTTGGGATTGACTGGATATCAAAGGAAGGTCCACCGTCTCCCAGACGCATAATAGCGCCCTTGCCAAATTTCTTTTCTATTTCTGAGGTAGTTGTCTCAAGAACATGTTCACGTTCTTCACCAGTAGTGCGGGGTTTAATCTCGCGAGTGACCTGCCTTTTTGCCATTATTTCTCCTTGGGTCGAATTGCATACATCGTATAGGAACAAGCGTTCGATGTCAATATGTTACTGATGATTTTATCGAAGCAATCTGACCGCTTTTTGACCGGTATCTATCAGAAAACTGACGCAAAATCAGGCAAAGCGCCGAAATGATTAAGAATGCCCAGCGCTGTTTTGCCGGACATAATTTCACCGGTATTTTTGGAGTCATATTCTTCCGTATCGAAGGTTTTACTTCTTCACAATTTCCTCATGAAACAGTTGCAACGCGTAGAGCACAGCCTCTCGGCGCACGTCATCGCGAGACCCGTCAAAATGTTTTACTCCTGCGTGAACTCCATGCGCGCTCGCGACTCCAAACCAAACGGTACCCACCGGTTTTCCGGGTTCACTTCCCCCTGGTCCTGCAATTCCCGTAGTAGAAACAGCGAGCTCTGAGCCAATCGTACGACGAACTCCCTGTGCCATCTGCTGAGCGCACGGCTCCGACACAGCTCCCAACTCCGGCACGGCAAAAATCTCTTCGGAGACGCCCAGCACCTTCTGCTTCACCTCAATGGCATAGCTCACCACGGAGCCGAGAAAGACTTCAGAAGAACCCGGCACGGCAGTAAGCGCTCCTGCGACAAGACCTCCTGTGCATGACTCTGCTGTCGCTAGTGTTACATGGGCAGCGGCCGCCTCGCGAATAACACGCGCCGCAGCCTCATAGAGTTCCTTGTCACAGCAGGTTGTCTGCATAACTTATGCCTCTTTTGCGATGATAGACCAAGATTTCATGAAATAGTCAATGCCGCTCCACGCGGTCAAGAGCACGGCAATCCACATAAGAACAGTAAAGAGAAGGCTGAGCGCGTCTTGAACGGGTCCCGCGGAAATGACCGGTAAAAACAGCAAACCGCAAATGGCAACCATAGTGGTAGCGGTCTTCCACTTACCGAGATTGGACGCCGCGATGACCGTACCGGCGGAGGCCACTACCATGCGAAGCCCCGATACCAAAAACTCGCGGGCAACGATGACAAACAAAACCCAAGGAGAGACCATATGCCACTCAAGCAGCACGCAGAGGGCGACAACAACGGCAAGCTTGTCAGCAATCGGATCCAAAAACTTGCCAAAGGTAGTAACCTCATTGCGGCTCCGGGCCAGATATCCGTCCAGCTTGTCAGTAAGTGAGATAATCACATATCCGAAAAATACCAGAGCCGGACCGCAGGATATCGCAAGCCCCTCCCCGACTGAGGCAGCAGGCCGTCCTAAAAGCTGCGCCGACAAAAGCCACAAGGGCACAAGCGCCACTCGAGCGCAGGTCACAATATTTGCCGGTGTCCAAATGCTTTTTTTAGGCACAAGATATCTCCCCACTAGACGTTCTTCTCGTCAACTATCTCGCCGATAATCTCATAGCAAAACGAATCAACAAGGTCGCAAAGGACAATATCGCCCACACGGGCCTCGCCCTCGGCAATGTGCACGGCTCCGTCAGAATCGGGCGCCTGGAACCACGCATGGCCGATAAGCTCCGTTATGCCATCAGACTCCTCAACACCGTCAAT
Organism: Atopobium sp. oral taxon 199 str. F0494; assembly: GCF_000411555.1. Lineage (GTDB taxonomy): Bacteria > Actinomycetota > Coriobacteriia > Coriobacteriales > Atopobiaceae > Lancefieldella. The sequence goes on from NZ_KE150486.1 coordinate 467,670, forward strand.
AATGACCTCGCAGCGCTCGCCAACATGACGAGCGGTTGCCGCAAACCCAAGCTCCTCTACCAAATCGATAAGGCGCTGGGTGCGCTCCATTTTGACCTCGTTTGGAACCTGATTGGGCATATGAGCGCCCTTGGTCCCTTCCTCCGGAGAGTACGTGAAGACTGACGTATAGTCAAATTCCTGTTCCTGGATGAAGTCATACAGCTCATCAGACTCTTCTTCTGTCTCGCCGGGAAAACCGCACATGCCCGTAGTACGAAGCACCATATTGGGAATCTCACTTCGCAAGCGGTCAAAAAGAACGCGCAGCTCATCAGCGGACCCAGAGCGTCCCATGCTCGCAAGGACGCGCTCATTGCAATGCTGTATGGGAATGTCGATATAGGGCAGGCACTCAGGGATATCGCGAATGGTGGCGATAAGATTATCGGTCATCCCCTCGGGCTGAAGATAGAGTACGCGCACCCAGCCTCCATAGGGATGCACCACTTGAGCAACCTGACGCATGAGCCACGCCAGAGTAAGCGTTTCACCGTCAGCTGTCTTGCCGAGATCATTGCCCCAAATGCCGGTATCCTGGCCAATGAGGATAATCTCGCGGACGCCACCCTTCATCAAAGAGGCAACCTCAGAGAGAATCTCGTCAGCAGAACGGGAATGGTAGCGACCGCGGATATACGGGATGGCACAAAACGCACAGAAGCGGTCGCATCCGTCTGAAATCTTGACGTACGCGCTGGCTCCCTCAATAGTACGCAGCATCCCATGGGCCGCGATAACAGACGGAGAAGCAAGGCTGACCCCTAGAACTTCAGACACCACGCCGACAATACCGTCTTCTTCGTCAGCGCGGACAAAGGCGGCGACTTCCGGCAGCTGTTCTGGCAGCTGAGAGCCGTAACGAGATGGCACGCAGCCACACATCACAATGGGAAGCTCGCGCACACCTGCAGAAGCCTCCTCAGCAATCTGCAGCGTAGTCTCAATGGACTCTTCCGTAGCGGACGCTAAAAAAGAACAGGTATTCACGATGGCGACGTCGGCAGTTTCAGAATCGGTAGTCTCACTGTAGCCGTGCGCCAAAAGCAGCGCCCTCATGCGGTCTGTGTCAACTTCGTTTTTCGCACATCCCCACGTAACAAACAGGACGTTTTTGCCCCTAGCGATAGTTGACGTACTGGAGGGGCTGACCATACTCCTGCTCCTTTAGAAATGCGATAACGGACTGAAGCGTATCGCGAGAAGCGCTGGCAACACGGAGCTTCTCGCCCTCAACCGTTGCCTTAGCTTTAACCTTCATGTCACGAATGTCTTTTGCGATGCGCTTAGCGGTCTCCTGGTCTATCCCCTGCACCAGTTTTCCTATCTGACGCACCGAAGAGCCGGCCGCCGGCACGGGATCTGCCCAGCGAACGCTTTTTAAATCGATACCACGCTTTACCAGCTTGCTCCCGAGCACGTCCCGTACTTGAGAGGCCACGAAATCCGATGGCGCCGCGATGGTAAACGCGGCGTCCTTCTTGGAAAGCTCCAACGTGGCCCCTGAATCTTTCAGGTCGTAGCGCTGAGAAAGCTCGCGCGTGGCCTGCTGATACGCATTGTCAACTTCCATCATGTCTACCTCTGACACAACGTCAAAGCTGGACTCTTTTGCCATAATCTCTCCTCATACGGCGCTGGCGAGAAGCCCTTCTCACCAGCGCACCTTATATGAACTTAGTTGGTGTTCGAACTCGACGACGTGGTAGTCTCCTGATTTGTGCTGCTCTGAGCGGAAGTGTCAGTCTTGGAATCATCGGTCTTTGTAGAGGAAGAGGTATCGTTTTTCGTGGAGGTATCCTCGCTGTTGGATTCCGACCCCTTGATAGTCATGATGCCAATTCCTGACGAGCTATTCTCAAACGCTTTTGTTTGCCCGTTCACCTTTACCGTGACCGCTCCCGGAACGCCTGCCTGGATTTTCAGCGTCCCTTTGACTGTAATCGTCTTAGACCAAGGTCCTGTGACCTTATCGGCAACTACATACGTGCCGTCCTCATCAATCTCCAGCCAGCTGAATTGTCCATCGGGAACGCTAATCTCAACTTCCGTTTTGTCCGTCTTCGTTTCCGTGGTTTTCTCCGGCTGCTTAGATTCCTCTGAGTCTTTCTTGGGTTCCGTCGTGGTATCCGTTTTTTCAGACTGAGACTGCTGCGTTGCAGACTCATTATTGACGCTCACCGTACGTGACGGAACAGGATTGGTCTTATTGGCTGCGCATGCTCTGACCGAGAAAATAATAATAAGCGTCAAAATAACGGCCAGCACTACCACGATTGTCGCGATAGCACGCGCCGTGTTGGAGAAAAACTCATCGATGGCTCCCATAACGCCACGGCGACGCGACCTTCGAGGTGCGCGGGAAAGGTTGCTCGGCTGACGGCGGCGAACATTTGGTCTGTCAACGCTTGCAATGTTACGAGAACCGCGGCGGCCGGAAATAGTAGACGCGCGCTCATAAGGAGCTGCTTGATCGTCATAATGCAGGTCATCGGTATACTCGCTCGGAGCGACACTGCGCGTACTGACATCGGAGCGAGAACCAAGCCTTGAGCCGCGCGCCATCATGCGCGTCTGATCGCTCGACGCCGGATAGCCCGGGGTCGATTGCGTTTCGCGTATGAGCCGAGAAGAGCCTTCAGTTCCCGATACTCCAGCGATTCCTACCCGTCTGCGCGCCGCTACGCCGCGTGTACGCAGCCGAGAAGAACTGCGTCGATGCGCGGAATCCGGTGAGGCGTTATAAGCGTGACCTGTTGCGTATTCAGAAAATGAATAGGCGTTTGTCGAATCGGAGGAAGATCCCGCCAAGGGGACACTCGATTGTCGAGAGCGAACGCCTGAGGTAGTTGCGAAGGCGCCCATATCGCCCGCAGGGCCTCCTGCCGTTGGGAGCAGACCGTGATACTGCACATAGGCTTTCGGACGTGATTCAGCCTCATTGGGAACATCATAGCCTGAGATGCCACGGCCCGACTGCGTGTCTCGCGTACGGCGGCGAAGCTCATGTGAGTAGGTTCCATGCTCGTGCTCAAAGACCTCCTCTTGGAAGAGGTCAACTACCTCACGGGGATTCAGCCCCAGGTAGCGAGCGTACGAAGAGAGCATGCCCTGCGCGTAACCGCTCTGGGGAATGTTCTCAAAGTCCCCTTCCTCAAAAGCGATAAGCGCCTGCTCTTTAAGTTTTAACGTTTTTGACGCTTGGGTTATGGAGATACCAAGCTGGCGACGGCGAGCAACAAGCATCTCACTGAAACGCGGGCGTGGCATGGTCACTCGACCTCCTTATAGGCTGCATCCTGCACTTTAAGCTCCTCAAGTGCATCTTTATCAATCAGGACCTCACGGGGTTTGGAACCATTAGCAGGTCCGACAACTCCCTTTGCTTCAAGCATATCCATAATTCTACCAGCACGGGCATATCCCACAGAAAGAGCACGTTGCAAACTGGAGGTAGATCCCAGCTGAGAGTCAACGACGATGCGCGCTGCTTCCCAAATGAGCGGGTCGTCTTCGCGAGAAGCCCCTTGAGACGCGGTTCCGTCAACCTGACTCGGCACGGCGACCGTCAGGATATTGTCGTGATACTCGGCAACGCGCTGCTCACGGATGTATCTGACGGTCTGCTCGATTTCCTCGTCAGAAACCCAGCATCCCTGCGCGCGTTTGGGCTTGCTTCCGCGAAGTTTGACCAGCATATCGCCGCGGCCCAGCAACTGTTCCGCGCCCTTTTGGTCCAAGATAATGCGCGAGTTGATGGAGTTGTCAACGGAAAGCGCTACACGGTTATCGATGTTCGCGCGGATAAGGCCCGTTACAACGTCTGCGGAGGGGCGCTGCGTGGCAACGATCAGATGTATGCCGGCCGCACGGCCAAGCTGCGCGATGCGTACGATGGAAGATTCGACATCTTTGCCGGCAACCATCATCAAGTCAGCCAGCTCGTCAATGACAATCACGAAGTACGGCATATGCTTGGGGGGATTTTCCATGTCGGCGTACTTATCGCTATCAACGTTTTTGTTGTACGTCTTAATGTCGCGCACCTTATAATGCTCGAATACCTTGAGCCGCCGTTCCATCTCGGTAACGCCCCACTGAAGTGCGCTTGCCGCCTGTCGCGGTTCCGTAACGACTGGGACATACAGATGCGGAAGGCCGGCGTATCCTGTGAACTCAACGCGCTTGGGGTCGACCATGATGAGGCGTACCTGCTCGGGCGTAGTTCGCATAAGCATCGACATAACGATGGCGTTCAGAAGTACCGACTTGCCCGATCCTGTAGTACCTGCTACCAGCAGGTGCGGAAGGCTCGCTAAATCAACTACAATGGGCTTTCCTTCGGAATTGCGGCCAAAGGCGCACTCAAGCGGACCGCCCTTGGCATACGGAAGCACATCGGCAAGGTTGACCGCCTGCGACTTCTCGTTAGGAATTTCAATGCCAACCAGCGAAGTTCCAGGAATAGGCGCAAAAATACGCACCGATTTCGCCGCGAGAGAGAGCGCGATATCATCTTCAAGGTTGGTAATCTTATTGACCCTCTCGCCCTCACCCATGGAAATCTTGAACGTTGTCACCGAGGGGCCGGCGACCCATCCGACTACCTGACTTGAAAGCCCAAACTCCTCAAGCGTTGCCTGAAGACGCTGGGCTGTCTGCGCGAGCTCATCCTCAGACACGGCGGACTTGCCTGAGTTCGCGTTAGTTTTGAGAATCGAGAAGGGCGGAAGCTCGTAGGTGCTGTCATCGTCGCCCGGTCGCTTTAAGCTTTCAGGATTTGCGAGGAAGTCGGGAACGTCGCCCTTCGTCTTTCTGGATGCCGTTTTGCGCTTTTTCTGAGTCGCAGCAGATGCGGACTGCTCCTCTTGGCTGTCCTGCTGTCCGTCACCCTCGTGGGCCTTGGACGTGCGGCCTAGAAGCGTTGTCTTCGCGCGACCGGCCAGGGTATCTGAGGCAGCATCCTCATCTTCAAGAAGCTCCTCTCCTTCTGATTGGCGCGCGTTGCGGCGCAGGACACTCGTCTTGCGATCACCGATAAAGGTAGTTTTACCCTCTCCTGTTTCATCAAAGAGCGAAGGCTGTTCGTCCGCGGTTTTGCGACGATTTTTCTTTCCTGAAGCAATGCGCGTTCCCTGTTCGGCGTAGGAGGCTTCCTCACGCGCGGCGGCACGCTCTTCTCGTCTGATGCGGTGGTCTTCACGCATCTCATCAAAACGGCCCGAAGCTCGGCTGACAACGTCAGAAATGGAAAATCCGCACACCACTATGCCTGCGATAAGTACGCCAAGCAACAGAATGTTTCCGACAATGCGTCCAAGCATTTGCAGCAGTACCAGCGCAATGCCGCCGCCAACATACCCTCCGGCAACTTCAAGATTCGACTCAAAAAGCAGAATCTGAGGATTTTGCTCAGCGCCGGGAAAGTTGAGTGAAATCATGGCAAGAGCCGCGAGAACGTCAAGCGTCAATCCAACGGCAATACGCGTTGAAACGGGTCCTTCGTCCCGCATGAAAAACGTCATGGCGAACATGAAAAGCGCTATCGGAAAGAGTGGCGCCCCCGTACCGAAGCAGAGCTTCAGGCCATGACCGACAGCGCTGGTGACAAGGGCGGTCGAAGGCAGGATAACCGAAACGAAAAGTGCTATCGCCAGTACGGCAAGCACGACGCCAATGACGTCGTTTTGAACGGGTGTCAAGCCTTGAGAGGCCGATGCGCGCCTCGACTGACCTGCTCTTCTTTTTGCTGCATTTGAACTACGTTGAGCGGGCATTCAGCTTATACCTCCATAACAACCGGAATAACCATTGGACGTGTATGCGTTTTAGTCCAAAGGAAATTGGAGAGGGAGTTTCTGATGTTTTTACGTATTGCCTCGGGGTTTGACCCCTCGGATTTGGAGAATTTATCTACTTGGTTGCGAACTAGATTTTGCGCGCCGTCCATAAGCTCGTCGTCCGTAGCAAACGAAACGCCGCGTCCTGACACTTCAACGACACCCGCCTTGCGACTGCGTCCCACCAGCGTTACCACAACGGTCACGATACCGTCTTGCGCCAAGCGCTGGCGATCGCGAAGCACAACGGGGTTGGACTCCGTCACGGAAAGACCATCGACAAAGACGACACCGGACTCCACGGATTTTCCGCGCTTGACCTTTCCCTCCCGCATCTCAAGAGAATCGCCGTTATCAAGGATGAAGATATTCTTTTCAGGGATGCCCATCTGTTTGGCAAGTTCTGCATGGGCGCGAAGATGTACCGCCTCGCCATGTACCGGCATAAAGTTCTTGGGGCGCGCCATGCCAAGAACCAGCTTGAGCTCTTCTTGGCTTCCGTGGCCGGAAACATGAACGAGCGTCTTCGACTTGTCGTAGATAGCGCAGCCAATCTTGGAAAGTGAGTTGATGATGGACTGCACGCTTCGCTCGTTTCCAGGAACGGGCGTCGCGGAAATGATTACCGTATCCTGAGGGCGTATAGAGAGCGACTTATGCTCGCCGTTAGCCATACGGGCAAGCGCGGAGAGCGGCTCTCCCTGTGAGCCAGTGCACAAGACAACAATACGGTCGTCGGCGAGCTTCTCGACATCGTAGGCATCGACGATGTTTTTATCGGCAATTTTAAGATAGCCGAGGTCACGCGCGACCTTGGTATTGGTAACCATTGAGCGGCCCGTTACGACCACCTTGCGACCAACGGCAACGGAGGCGTCACACACCTGCTGCAGGCGGTGAATATGGGACGAGAAGGACGCCACAAAGACGCGGCCTTTTGCGTTTTTGATAATATGCCTCAGCGCCGGCCCCACCGCTGCTTCCGAAGGCGTAAAGCCCGGATGGTTCGCGTTGGTGGAATCAGAAAGCAAGAGGTCAAGCCCTTCGGAGGCAAATGTCGTAATGGCCGCGTAGTTGGGACGCTTGCCGTCAATGGGCGTCTGGTCGAGCTTAAAATCTCCCGTATGCATAAGGGAACCCGCAGGCGTCTTCATGTGAACGCCAAACGCCGCGGGGATGGAGTGCGTCATGGAAAAGAAGGTGATGTCAAAAGCGCCCAGCTTGATATTGGAGCCGTCATTGACTTCACAGAGTTTGATGCCCGTTAATTTGTGCTCGGCAAGCTTGCCTTCAATGAAACCTAACGAAAGTTTGCTGGAGTAAATAGGTACCTTGCGCGTCAAGTCCATCAAAAGATACGGCAGAGCGCCGATATGATCCTCATGTCCATGGGTAATCAAAATAGCGCGCAGCTTATGTTCGTTTTCAAGCACATAGGTATAATCGGGAAGCACCAAGTCAATGCCTGGCTGCTCATCATCGGGAAACATCAAGCCGGCATCGATAAGAACCATGTCGTTGCCGTACTCAAAGACGGTCATGTTTTTACCAATGCCGTCTAAGCCACCCATAGGAATAATCTTTAAGGGTGCTTCTTTTTTAGGCATTAAGAACAAATCCTTTCGTTAAGCAAAGCATTTCTGCATACAAACTATAACAACGCAAAAAAGAGTCTCTTTTTTGCATACCTTTCAATCCAAACATACAGATAGTACTTATTATATTGAAAATCGTACAAAAGTTTGCATAAATTGGCAGAGATGTAAGAAATAACATCTTCAGTAGTATGCAAAAGAAGCCCCGGCCACTATCACAGGGCCAGGGCTGCAACGTACCCACATTACCGCGTGCAATTCAGCGCTTACAGAGTCACAAAACTGCGCCAGGTATCCTTAGGCGTCATGGTGGCGACGCGGCTGGCGGTGCTCGCCGCCGTTATCGCCAGGACGACGTGTTTCCCGACGCGGACGGCGCTCACCATGCTCTTCATGTTTTTTACCGGACGAAGCGGGAGCCTCAGGTTTGTCAAGGCGATCGAGGGAAATCTTGCCCTTCTCATCAACCTCAAGAACGCGAACTTTGACCTCATCGCCAATGGAGAGAACATCTTCGATTTTCTCGACGCGCCCTTGCGCAACACGAGAGATATGCAACAGGCCGTCCTTACCGGGAAGAAGCTCAATAAAGGCACCGAAAGGCTGAATGCCCACGACACGGCCGGCATACTCCTCGCCTACTTCAGGAACCTTGACGATGGCCTTGATGCGCTCTGCAGCCGCCTCGGCAGCACCAAGCGTGCCGGCGATAAAGACAGAGCCGTCCTCCTGAATATCAACGGTCGCGCCGGTGTCCTCCTGGATACCACGGATAACCTTGCCACCGGAACCGATGACGTCACGAATCTTATCAGTGGGAATGGAAAGCGAGAGAATCTGTGGAGCGGTTTCTTTAGTTTCTTCGCGAGGCGCCGGAATCTGCTCAAGCATTTTTTCAAGAATGAACATACGTCCCTCATGAGCCTGCATCAGGGCCTGACGCAAAATCTCAGGAGTAAGACCGGTTGCCTTATTGTCCATCTGCATCGCCGTGATGCCCTTGACGGTACCGGTAACCTTAAAGTCCATATCACCGAGGAAGTCCTCGAGACCCTGGATATCTGTCAGGACGACCGTCTTGCCATTCTCCTGAATAAGACCCATGGCGACACCGGAAACAGGACGTGTAAGCGGCACGCCCGCATCCATAAGCGCAAGCGTTGAGCCGCAGGTGGAGGCCATAGAAGACGATCCGTTTGATTCCATAACCTCAGAAACTACGCGGATAGCATAGGGGAACTCGTCTTCGGAAGGGATAACAGGAAGCAGCGCACGCTCCGCCAGGGCGCCATGGCCAATCTCGCGGCGCTTGGGGCTGCCCATACGGCCAGTTTCCCCGGTGCAGAAGGGCGGGAAGTTATAGTGGTGGATATAGCGCTTACCGTCAACGGGTTCAATGGTGTCAAGGCGCTGCCACTCATTGAGCATGCCCAAGGTACAAACGGAAAGCACCTGTGTCTGACCGCGCTGGAACAGGCCAGAGCCGTGCACCAGCGGCAGATAATCGGGCTTAACCATAAGGGGACGTATCTCGTCTGCCGCACGGCCGTCTACGCGCTCACCGGTCTCGACAACCATAACGCGCATGGCGTGCTTCTCCAGACCCTTAAGCTCAACGGCAATGGCGCGACTCCACGCCTCCTGCTCTTCTTCCGTAAACTCAGCTTTAATGGCCTCCATCAAATCGGCCACTTTGGTCATGCGAGATTGCTTGTCAGCGTCCTTCAAAGCCGCGCTCATCTCGTCATAGTGAGCAAAAATGCGCTCATGTACTTCGCTGATGGGCTCATCCAGGACATACGAGCGCTTCTCGATAGGACCGTTGACCTCTTCCCATTTTGCGAAGAATTTCTTCTGCTCCTCGCAGAACGCCGCAATCGCCTCTTGACCGAAGGCCATAGCGGAGAGCATATCCTCCTCGGAAATCTCATGAGCGCCAGCCTCAAGCATTGAGATAAACGTCGCGGAACCGGCAAGCTCCAAATCCAAATCGGAATGATCGCGCTCGCTATAGGTCGGGTTTACCAAGAACTCCCCGGTCTCGGGATTGCGTCCAATGCGAACGCATGCAAGCGGTCCTTCATATGGAACGCCACCGATATGCAGCGCAGCGGAGGCGCCCATAACGGAGATGGTGTCAACGGCGTTAATCTGATCCGCTACCAGCGAAGTGGCGACAATCTGAACCTCATTGCGAAAGCCCTCAGGAAAGGAGGGACGCAAAGGACGGTCAATCATACGAGCGGTAAGGGTAGCCTTCTCGCTCGGTCGAGCTTCACGCTTGAGGTAACCTCCCGGAATGCGTCCCACGGCGTACATTTTTTCAATGAAATCAACCGTCAGCGGGAAGAAATCATAATCTTTGCGCTCTTTTGAAACGACAGCTGTTAGAAGGACGGTAGAGTCTCCGCATTTTACAATGCAGGCTCCTGTCGCTTGCTTCGCAAGTTCGCCAGCCTCAAGCGCGTAGTGTTTACCGTAGAGGTCAAACTCGTGCGTTACTTTTGTCATGTATATTCCTCTTCTATCTCCGCCTGCCCCATTGCAGACGGGCTCGCAAACATAGAGGGCGCCCCGCGGGCGCCCTCTGCATAACCTTATTTACTGGATGTTGTCGCGGATGCCCAGACTCTTGATAAGCTCACGATATTCCTCGATGTCATTCTTCTTGATGTAAGAAAGAAGACGACGACGCTTACCAACAAGCATCAGAAGACCGCGACGGGTGTGAAAGTCCTTTTGATGGGATTTCATGTGCTCGGTGAGCTCGCGGATACGCTCAGTCAGCAACGCAACCTGCACCGGAGCGGAACCGGAGTCCTTCTCGTCTTTGCCGTACTGCTTGATGAGCTCAGCCTTACGCTCTTTAGAAACTGCCATGATGAAACCGCCTTTCGCGTGAATTCGCCTCACACTGGGACAGCCGCCGGCAGTGACGGTCTGCTAAGAGTGAGGTACCAACCTGTAAAAGTCTACCAAAAGAAGGGAGCTTTTCGTCCGAGAATCACACACTCAGCATAAATTCAAACGCTCGCAGGCGCGCGTCAAGATGCGTTGCTGCCCACATATGCGCTGTGCTCAGCAGAAAAAACGCTGTCTCTGCGTCAATTTCTACCTCAACAAGCTGGTCAAACGTCAATGAAATAAGAGACGAAAGCCATGCGAGCTGCGAGGGAGTTACCGCTTCAGCTCCTTCGACTTCATGAGCGCACGACGCACAAAGTGCGCCCCCTGCTCGCGGCGAGAAGAACGTTGGCGCCTCATCTCCACAGGCGATGCATGAGCCAAGCTCAGGCCTCCAGCCCCCATGCGCAAGCACCTTAAAAACGTACGCCGCGACAATCAAATCAAGATGCGCGTCATCTGAGGCTTCTTCGACCGCTGAAAGCGCTCGGGAAAGAATCGGGAATAAAAACGTATCTTCATATCCTTCGGCGCACGTCAGGCGTGCGATTTCGCACAATACTGACGCGGCTGACACGCGCGACAGATCTCCCCTGATAGCCTCATGCGCGTCGATAAGCGATGCCTCGGAAATCACCGCCAGAGAACGTCCTTCGGCCACAAGAGCGTCAAGTTCGGAAAAAAGCTCAGTCCGCGCTGCAAAGCGGCCGCCGGGCTTCCGCGCGCCCTTGGCGACAGCCTGTATTTTTTCTCCACCGAAGGACAGAAGCGTCAGGATAAGATCCTGTTCGCCAAGCTTTGTCCTGTCCAACACAAGAGCTTGTATGCGATGTGTGCGTCTGCCGGGCACGTTTTAGTCCTCAGAAGCATAGCCGAGGCGGCGTATCTCATTGGCGTCCCGGCGCCATTGGGGCTGTACGCGAACGTGCAAGTCAAGGTAGATTGAGCAGCCGAAGAGCTTTTCAAGGTCTTTGCGAGCCTGAATCCCAACCTTTTTTATCATCGATCCCTTATTGCCAACCACAATTCCCTTTTGACTCTCACGTTCAACGAGAATCGTAGCTGAAATGGAAGCGTGGTCATCGGTTAAAAACTCCAACTTGTCGCATACGACCCCAACAGAGTGAGGAACCTCCTGGCGCAGATTGCACAAGAGTTTTTCTCGGACAAATTCCGCCACAAGATCCTCATCCGAGGCGTCAACGTCCATATCATTTGGAAACCATTGAGGTCCCTCGGGAAGATGCTCTGACACGAGCTGTATGAAGGCCTTGACATTAAAATCCTCCACGGCGGAAAGCACCAGCACGTCATCAAAGCGGGCAAGTTGTTGTGCGGCTTCAATTTGCGCCGTTATCTGTTCGGCTACGGCGATATCGGCTTTTGTGATAAGCAAGATCTTATAGGGCGCCTTGGCTTTGTCGACGTAGTGCGCAACCCATTCATCACCTCGACCGACCGGTTTGGTAGCGTCGATTAAAAACGCGATGGCATCGGCATCATTCAGCTCTGCGAGAGCTGTTTTGTTGAGTTCTTTTCCAAGAGCGTCCTTGGGCTTGTGAAGGCCAGGAGTATCGATAAGAACCAACTGAGAGTCATCACTGTTGACAATGGCCCGCAGGCGCCGTCGCGTTGTTTGCGCCACGGGACTCGTAATGGCGATTTTCTCATTCAGGCAGGCATTTACGAGCGTCGATTTTCCAACGCTCGGACGGCCAACAAGAGCCACGAAACCGCTGTGAAACGAAGTTGAAGATGGTATAGCACTATTGGACACAAAATCCTCCTGTTACAGATGAAAGAGAGCGCGAGCAAAAACAAGGATTCCTATAAGGGCGGCAATTCCGCTGATAAACCATGAGGCGGCGGCGGCAATATCTTTTGCCCTGCCCGCCAGAGGATGAAACTCGGGAGAAACAAGGTCAACGACGGTCTCGATAGCGGTGTTGAGCAGTTCTGCCGAAATCACGCTGCCGATACAGCCAATAACGAGTATCCAGCCAATGATATCCAGGCCCACAATAAGACTGACAACCAAAACTAATCCTGCAATAGCAAGCATGCGCTTCAGATTTGCCTCTTGCCTGACAGCGTTTCGAAAGCCCTGCACGGCAAAGAGAAGGCTCCTTCGGTAATTGGGATGTTTTCCTCTTGAGCCTGGAATCATTCGTCTGTCCCCTCACGATGGCGTGTCAAGGTCACGGGGGTAAAAGGTCGATCCGTTACAATCAGCGCGACAAGCTCGTCTTCGCGAGCTTCCATAACTTCCGCTTGCGCATCTTCAAGATGATCGTAGCCGAGCAGATGAAGCATGGCGTGAACAAGCATCAGGCGAAATTCATCTGCGGGTGTCGTGTGGAAGTCAGTCGCCTGACGGCTGATATAGCAGGGCGCCAATACAATGTCTCCCAGCTCGCAAGGCTCACCCGGCATCAAATCAGGATCGTCAGGACGCTCCATTTCCAGGGAGATTACATCGGTGATTGCGTCTTTTTGTCTCCAGGTACGGTTTATCGCACGTATCTCGTCATCGCGTACCACAGAGATAGACACCATGCAGGGACGACTGATACCTTCCTGCTCAAGGACAAGATTGCAATCGGCGATTATCTCATCTTGTGAGATAGGTACCTCAACACCCTCTGAAATAGAAATGTCGTAGTCATGGGACATGGCTTACCGTGCTCCCTTACCTTGCTGCCGGTCCTTCTCGCTGCGCTCGTACGCTTCAACAATTTTAGCAACAAGGGCGTGGCGGACAATATCTTCTCGGCCCAAATCAATAAACGCGATGTCATCAAGGCCATGAAGCACCCGGCGCGCCACATCGAGCCCACTTTCCCCGAGAAGATCGCGCTGCGAGGTATCTCCCGTTATGACAAACTTTGACGAGAAGCCCAAACGAGTCAGAAACATCTTCATCTGTTCAGGCGTGGTATTTTGAGCCTCGTCCAAAATAACGAAGGCGTCGTTCATGGTACGTCCGCGCATGAAAGCAAGCGGTGCGATTTCAATAATACCCTGTTCAATAAGGGAGTTTGCGTGTTCTCTATCAACCATATCAAAGAGCGCGTCATACAGAGGCCGCACATACGGATCGAGCTTTTCTTCAAGCGTGCCCGGCAAGAAACCCAGGGACTCCCCCGCCTCAACTACCGGACGTACCAGCACAATGCGGCTGACATCTTTACGTTTGAGCGACGCGATAGCCATCGCCATAGCAAGGTACGTCTTGCCAGTACCAGCAGGACCGAGGCCAAAGGTAACAGTATGCTCAGAAATAGCATCGATATAACGCTTTTGTCCAGCGGTTTTTGGTCTGATAGAGCGGCTTCCTTTGGTGAGCACAATGTCGTTTGAAAGCGAGACAATCGGGGCGGTTGCTGCGCTCTCTTCGTAATCAAGCAGCATATCGACATCGGAAAGCGTTGGAGCACTTCCCGCTTCCACCATCGTAATAAGACGAGAAAAAACCAATACAGCGCGTTCGGCGTCAGACGCGGGACCTGAGATGGTAACAGAAGAGCCACGTACGGAGATGAGCGTATCGAGCGCTTCTTCAATACGGCGCAAAAGCACGTCCGAGGGACCCATCAGCGCGGTGGGATCGACCGAGTCAGGAATAGTCAGGCGAATCTGTGTTGGCTCCATACTCCTCCGTTATACAGAAACAAGCGATGCCTTAAGTGTAGCGTCCTTTGAAACAGATTCAAAACGTACGGAAATGAGTGAATCAACAGGAACGCCAGGATCAAGTGATACGTCAAATAAACCTCCGGAAACCGCTTTGCCAGGCGTCTGAACGACAACGCTGTCCGTTGTTCCCACCAGCCCGCGCGCGCTTTGATAGCGCATCTGAAACGCAAGCTCACGCATGGTATGCGCCCGCGCAGCCATCACCTGTGGCGATACCTGTCCAAGCGCTTGCGCGGCAGGCGTTCCGGGACGTTTGGAGTAGCGAAACACATGCATCTTTGAGAAATTCATTTCTTCGCAAAAGGCGCGGGAGATTTCAAATTCTTCTTCGGTCTCACCGGGGAATCCGACAATCAAATCGGTGCCAAGCGACACATGAGGAATCTTTTCTCGCACCGCTTCAACCGCAAAACGATACAGCTCGGTTTGGTACATACGACCCATCCGGCGAAGCGTTTCGTCGCAGCCGGACTGAAGACACAGGTGCAAAAAGGGAGCCACGCGCCCGTTTGACGAGGCCATAACCGCAAGAAGCTCTTCGTCTACATCGGGAGGCTCAAGCGAAGAAATGCGCACCCGACCGATGGTAGTAGTTTGAAGTATCAAATCGAGAAGTTCAGGCAGCCGGACGGTCTTTTCGCCAAGCGCTACGCGATAGCTTCCCAAATTGATGCCGGTCAGAACAACTTCCTGGGCGCCATGGCTCTGAGCTACTCTAATCTGTTTAATAACCTCGTCCGGTGCAAGCGAGCGAGCAGGACCACGCGCTTTCCATACAATGCAGAAGGTACAGCGGTTGTCACAGCCATCCTGTATCTTTATGCCCGGACGCGTGCGCCCTGTCGGAGTCGCCTTACGCAGCAGGTATCCCTCATCACTCACGCCTTCAAGTGCGCAGCCGAGCTCCTGCATGACCACTTCAGCAACGCGATCCTTTTGGACCTCTACCACAACATTGGGTGCAAGTGAGGCGAGCTCATCGGCAAACAGGTTGGCAACACAACCGGTGGCAACTACCAGCGGCGCCTGAGGCAGCGACGCCGCATGCCGAACCGCTTTTCTGGTCTTGGCTTCCGCTTCCGCTGTCACGGCGCAGGTATTGATAATAATGGCTGAGGCGTCCTCTTGGTCGACAATCGAGCAGCCCATCCGTATGAGTTCATCAGCCATAAGGTCAAGCTCAACGCGATTGACGCGACATCCCAAATTGAGTAAGGCGATTCTCTTGTTCGCCATACTACTTCCTTGTCTTTTTACGAGGTCTGGGACGCTTAGCTTTTGGTTCAGCGGAAGCCTTGTTCGTTGCCGCAGATGGAGCGTCCGATGAATTGAGCGAACGTTCAGCGACGATGGCGGCTAGATCAAGGAGCTGCGTACGATTCAAATCAACGGGAGTTTGTATCTGAATCATGGCAATAAAATTCCCACGCGCGATACTGTTCATGCGCGGCATACCGCGGTTTTCAACAACAATCTGCTGACCGTATTGACAGCCTGCGGGAATGTTAATCTCAATGCTCTCATCCTGCAAAATACCCGCAACGCTCACGGACGTCCCAACGATGGCCTGCAGAGCGTCGATAGTAACCGCTCGGTAGAGATCATCACCGCGACGCTCAAAATGTTCATGAGCCGCAACTTCAACGGTCACAATAAGGTCTCCCGCAACGTCTCCGCGAACACCAGCCTCGCCTTTGCCCTTCATAACGAGCGATTGGCCGGAATGTATACCAGCGGGAATATCGATTGTCAGGCGTTCGTGCTCAGGAGTACGCCCTTCTCCGGCGCAGGTTTCACACGGCGCAGTAATTTTTTTGCCCGTGCCACCACACTCAGGACAGACGGTTTGGGTCTGCATCTGACCAAAAACGGTTTTTTGAACCTGCATCACCGCTCCTGTACCATGACAGCGCGTACAGGTTTCTACTCGTCCGCCTTCACCAACGCCAGTGCCGTCGCAATCCTCACACGGCGAGAGTCTGTCATAGGCAATGGTCTTATGCGTGCCGGCAGCAGCCTCTTCAAGCGTAACGGAAAGATGAATTGCCATATCGGAGCCGCGAGTTCGAGCCGCCGCGCCACCGCGTCCGCTGCGCCCACCAAAGAACGAGTCAAAGATATCGCTGAAACCGCCAAAGCCTCCGCCGAAAATATCGGACATATCGACATACCCCGACGACGCGCCAAAACCAGCAGGGCCGCTCGCGTCTCCGTATCTGTCGTAGTTGGAGCGTTTCGTTTCATCGGAGAGAACCGAATACGCCTCATTCACTTCTTTGAAAAGGTCTTCAGCATGAGGGTCATCAGACACGTCCGGATGCAGTTTGCGCGCCTTTTTCAGAAATGCCCTCTTAATCGTGCGCTGGTCGGCATCTCTCTCAACTTCCAGCACCTCATAATAATCTCGCTTTGGTTTCACGCTTTACGTCTCCCATTACTTAAAACTCTGAACCGTCTCACGCCGAGCAAAAGGCTCTTTTCCACACGGCTTTCTCTTTACACGACTTTCTCGCCCTGTCCTTCTCGCTGCAAGACTTGTCTACCAGCGCCCAAGACTTGCAGTGCAGGAAAAGAACATGTAGGCCATGAGCGCCCATATGATGCCCGTAGCAGCTCCGTTGATTGCGGCGTTGCCAAGATTTCTCCACCAGCGCGGCGAGCGTTTAACGCCGTCGATAATGATATTGCGAACGCCGAAAACAGCGAGCATGATAACGATAATAGCGCCGATGAGTGAAGCTCCTGTTGCGATGTCAACCGCAAAAAACGGAAGAGCCATGCCAATAGCGCGCGCTCCCATAGATTGACGCAGGGTAACCTGTTCCTCAGGAATGCGGACCCTGACCACAAAATCGCCTGTTTTTGAGCCGTTGGTACCCGCATTTCCCTTGTTTTCAAGGCGAATCTCGTCCCCATCGTGGGCATGCGCCGGAATATCAACTACGATCTCGCTCGCGGAGAGCACGCGACCTGTTCCGCTGCACGCATCGCAGGGGTCAGCCACCACATGTCCGGTACCTTCGCACTCAGGGCACTCCATCTCAACGGTTCCAAAGCCAAAAATACCCGACAGGTCAACGTGAATGTGACCAGTGCCGCCACAGGTGGGACACGTTGAAGACGCTTCGCTATGGTGCACTGAGCCATAGCCATGACAAACCTCACAGGCGGCAAAGCGCTGATAGGTAATTCCTTTACGCACTCCTTTTTGAGCCTGCTCAGGCGTAAGTGTAACGTCATACTCAATGTCAGCGCCGGTCTGAGGCTTGTACGCACGCGAACGGCGTGAATTTCCTGAACGCCACGATGAAAAGTTGACGCCTCCAAAAGGAAAACCCCAGCCAAACGGATCTTGACTATATGTGCCCGATCCCGCGGGCGAGCCTGAAGGACCATAACCTCCCGCAAAGGGGCTGCCTGAGCGCATCGCATCGTAACGACGGCGTTTATCAGCATCGGAAAGCACGGCATACGCCTCGGAGACCTCTTTGAAACGCACTTCGGCATCGGGCTCCTTGTTGACATCGGGATGCAGCTTTCGCGCCTTTACCTGGAAAGCCTTCCGGATCTCCTCAGTGGTCGCGGTCTCCGAGACCTCAAGAATGGCGTAGTAGTCCTTCTCGTTCATTGATGCCATGCATTGTCTCCAACCATATGATCGAATCGTCGCGAATCAAATCTCGCAAATTGTACCCAGAAACGGCTCCCTTAATGCAGATCCCACAGACGACCGTAGAGCTCGTTGCCCATAAGCCATCCCATCTCTGTCGGCGCCAGACGTTTTGCATCGTTTTGCGCGAGAAGCTCATCGCGCACGCAGCTCTCAAGCGTCTCGTCCACACACGCCACCCCAAGCGTTTCACGCGCATGCTGGACGAGCGCCTCCGAAAGCCCCTCTGAAAGACGGGCGCCCAACATGAGGTCTTCAGCAACAGCCTCTCGCGCGCTCAAAAACTCCACGTCAAAAGCGGTGTCGGCAAGCGTCTTGCCGGCAGCTATCGTACGGCGGTCATCTTGCACTGTCAGACGGACGCGAGCAGCATTGCGCGGAGCTGCGGGAAGTTGTCTTTGTAGTGAGCGCAGCTTCGCGTATCCTTCAGACGTCAGCATTGAAGCAGCATGGGTTCCCAGCCCCAAATACGGAAGAGCTGTCCAGTACGCGATATTATGAAGGCATGCGGCATTGTTTCGCGCGTAGCTCGCTACTTCATAGCGAGCATATCTGGCACCTTCAAGGATCTTCTTGGCCTCCTGCATACGCTCAGCCTGTATCTCCTGATCGTTCCATGCGGCTCCCGTGCGGCGTGCGCGGCGTGCAAGAGGCGTGCCTTCTTCAATCGTCAGTGGATAGATGCTCACATGATCTGCACCAAGCTGCAAAAAGGTCAAAAGCGTGTGGCGCCATGTGCGCTCCGTTTGCCCTTCTAAGGCGCACATGAAATCGCATGAAACGTCAAAATCCAAGGCAAGCGCGGCTTCCACACGCTCAAAGGCTTCCTGAGCCGTATGGATACGACCAAGCAAGGCAAGCTCGCGGTCCTCAAAGCTCTGAACACCAATAGAGAGGCGCGTTGCTCCGGCCTCGTGTAAGGATGCAAGCACACCGTCGGTAAGCGAATCGGGATTTGCCTCGCAGGACAACTCACGCACCGGCGCGCTCATCCGTATATGTGACACCAGGCGGCCAAGGGCTTTCCCGAGAAGCGTTGGAGTGCCGCCACCGATATAGGCGCTTTGGCAATCCTCAAGCAGGCCCAACTCCTGCGTCTCTTGTATCTGAGACTCAATTGACGCTTGATAGTGCTCCATGAGCGCATCATAAGACGCTGTTTGCCACGAAGCAAAATCGCAGTAGGCGCACTTCTGCGCGCAGAACGGGATATGCACATAGAGCGCCCTGACGCCACTCATATGCAGACGCTCCGACCAGCTGCTATCTTCCAGCATACTTCTCATGCTCCGGATTAATCTCATGTGTCACGCAAAAGAAAAGCTCGTCGGCAAGATGTATAAAATCAGACGCGCTCTCGCATCGCACCGACCACCCGCGCCAATAGGCGGCATGAGGCATGCCTCGAAAATACCAGGCAGACAGGCTTCGCGCACGAGCGATATGGATATGAGCCGCGTCCAAAAGGCGCACGTGCAGTTTGAAGGCGGAAAGGCGCTGAAAGAGCGTTGGCTGAGGTATAGCCTTGCCCTCAAGAAGCGTTGTGCTTTGCGAGAAAATCCACGGATTTCCGTAGGTACCGCGCGCAACCATCACCGCGCTCACGCCCGTTTCTGTAAGCGCGCATGCGACATCTTGAGCGCTCATAAGGTCTCCTGAGCCGATGACCGGAATTGACACCGCGTCCACAACACGGCTCACACAGCCCCAATCAGCCGTACCCCGATAGAGCTGCGAGGCAAAGCGTCCGTGAACGGTTATAGCCGCCGCCCCCGCCGCCTCCATAGCGCGGGCGAACTCAGGCGCCTGTTCCTCGCCTTGCAGACGTCCTCGGCGTATCTTGACCGTAACCGGCACGTTTGTCTCTGACAGACAGGCTCTCACGAGTTCAGCCGCCTGTTTTGGGCTGTCGAGAAGAGCTGACCCCTCCCCTTTTTTGACAACCTTCGGTACGGGACACGCCATATTGATATCAATAAGAGCGAGCTTTGAGCCAAGACGCTCAGTTATCTGAGCAGTCGCCTCACGAAATTGTTCGGGCTTTGAGCCAAACACCTGAACCGCAATATCCGGTTCCGGCACGAGCGGATAGACAAGTTCCCAGGTCTTCTCGCCACCAAAGTGAATGCCTGCCACAGAAACCATCTCACTGTAGGCAAGAGCCGCGCCTCCCGCGCGTGCGAGAAGTCGGTACGCTCCGTCACTCACGCCTGCCATGGGCGCCATGAGAACGGGATTGCGCGCCAAGCGCTCACGCAAATTTACTCCTTGGGCAAAGGGCGCAAGATGAGAGGTAAGACCTGCCGAAGTGGCCTCTTGTTTGAGAATTTCAGCTACGTCTGCGCTCACAAAATCACTCATCATCAACGTTCAAAACAGCGAGGAAGGCCTCCTGGGGAACTTCGACCGAACCAATCTGTTTCATGCGCTTCTTCCCCTCTTTTTGTTTTTCCAGCAGCTTGCGCTTACGGGAAATGTCGCCGCCGTAGCACTTTGCCAACACGTCTTTGCGGCGGGCACGAACGGTAGAGCGGGAAATAATCTTATTGCCAATCGCGCCTTGAATGGGTACTTCAAAGAGTTGCTGCGGAATGATGCCCTTTAAGCGGTCGCACAGACCACGCGCAAGACCATATGCCTTGTCTTTGTGCACAATAAACGACAGGGCGTCTACAATGTCGCCCGCAAGTAAAATGTCCAACTTCACCAAATCAGACGGACGGTAATCGTCAAATTCATAATCAAGCGAAGCGTAGCCTTTGGTACGGCTCTTCAACTGATCAAAGAAGTCGAGGATGAGCTCGGCCAAGGGGATTGAAAAATGCATCTCAACCGATTTGTCGGTTAAATACACCATATCGTTTGAAACGCCACGGTGATCAATGATCAGCTGCATGACCGCGCCTACATACTCCGGAGGTACAATAATTTTCGCCTTGAGATACGGTTCTTCGATGCGATCGATACGCGTCACATCAGGAAGATCTTGGGGGCTGGTCATCTCAAGCATCGTGCCGTCAGTCTTGTATACGTGATAGTCAACGGAAGGACTTGTCGCAATAAGATCAAGGTCGAACTCGCGTTCAAGACGCTCCTTGACCACTTCCATATGCAAAAGACCCAGAAATCCCACACGAAAGCCAAAGCCAAGCGCCACTGACGTCTCAGGAGTCCAGGTCAGTGAAGGATCGTTCACGCGCAGCTTATCAAGGGCATCGCGGAGATTTTCGTATTGCTTGTTGTCAATGGGAAAAAGTCCCGTAAATACCATAGGCTTCGCTTCTCGATATCCCGGCAGGGGCTTCTCGCACGGAACATCACGATACGTCAAGGTATCTCCGACATGCACGGCACCGGGATCCTTCAAACCGGTAACCACATAGCCTACCTCGCCGACAGAAAGCGTTTCAAAAGCCACCTCAAGCGGACGCTTGGCGCCTACCTCCTCAACAAGAAACGCTATATTGGCCTGCATCATCATAAGCTGATCGCCGGCCTTGATAGAACCGTCAAAAACGCGAACCGTTGCCACTACGCCTCTGAACTGGTCAAAATAAGAGTCCAAAATCAAAGCTTTGAGCGGAGCTTTCTCGTCCCCTTTTGGCGGAGAGACAAGATAGACAATCGCCTCGAGAAGATCGTGGATACCCTCGCCGGTTTTTCCCGAAACGCAGACCGCATCATCGGCCGGAATAGCAAGGCTGTCTTCAATCTCCTCTTTTACCTCGTCAGGATGGGCTGAGGGCAAATCTATCTTGTTGATGGCAGGAACGATATCCAGATCAGCATTCATGGCAAGCATGGCGTTTGAGACCGTTTGCGCCTCGACGCCCTGCGTGGCGTCAACTACAAGCACCGCGCCCTCGCACGCAGCGAGAGATCGAGAGACCTCATAGGTAAAGTCAACGTGTCCCGGCGTATCAATCAGATTGAACTGGTAGCGCTCACCATCGTCCGCGTCGTACATAACGCGAACGGCATTCGACTTAATGGTAATGCCGCGTTCCCGCTCAATGTCCATAGTGTCAAGCAGCTGGGAGTCCATGTCACGTTCTTCAACGGTATGAGTAAGCTCCAAGATGCGATCGCTGATGGTCGATTTACCGTGGTCAATGTGCGCAACAATGGAAAAGTTGCGGATATGTGAAGTATCGTATGTATTCATAGAGAAAATAATAGCTCATACCGGGGGCATCGTGCTATACTTTCAAAGCTGTCCTCATCGTGTCTCAGCGTAGAGGCCTCACATCGTACATTCGAAAGGAACCACACGTGGCTAACATCAAGTCTCAGAAGAAGCGCATTCTCACCGCTGAGAAGGCACGTCAGCGTAACAAGGCTGTCCGCTCCGAGCTCAAGACCGTCATTAAGCATGTTCGCGTTGCCGTTGAAGCCGGCGATAAAGACGCCGCTCAGCTTGCAGCTAACAAGGCAGGTCGTCTTCTTGACAAGGCTGCCTCCAAGGGCATCATCCACAAGAACCAGGCGGCCAAGCGCAAGAGCGGTGTTCAGAAACTCGTCAATACGCTTTCATAAAGTGCACAGCACGCCGCACTCATTGCACTGTCAAGGCGGACTCTTCGGAGTTCGCCTTTTTCTTACACATCTGCATAATCAGCTTCAGCATAACGGTCTTCTCGTCACCACCGCTTTTTAATTCCCGCTCGCAATAGGCGCAGGTGGCGAGAAGCCCCTCAAGCTCACCGGGCTTAAAAGCAGAAGCCCACGCGGTGTAGCTTCGAACTTGCCAATACTGTTTTTTTAATTCTGCGGCAAGACACGCCGTCTCTCCCCGGCTGCTCAATGATGAAGCGCAAATAAGCTCTCGTACACGCGTTGTAATGAGCGTTAAAAGACCCAGCGGGCTCTTATCGGGCAGCATCTCATACAACTCAAGTGAGCGCGGTAAATTCCGAGATGAGAGGCTGTCCAAGAATGTCCAAGGCTTTACCTCAGCGGTACGAACAACATGCTGTTCCACAAAAGAAACTGTTACCATCTGACCATTGCCGAGCGCGGCAAGTGTTTTGAGCTGCGCGTCTAGCATAACCGTTGAATCTCCCACTCGATTGATTAGTTCTTGAGCGGCAGAATCATCAATCGAAAACCCGTGGCTTTTTGCGAGATTTTGAACGTATAAAGAAAGCTCAGACGATTTCATAGAAGCGCACTCAACGATTGCCTTCTTGTCAATTTTTGCTATCGCCTTATACAACCTAGTAGTTTTCGCAAGTGTTTGCGCGGTCAGCAAAAGCGTTGTAGCGGGATTTGGATTATCAAGATAGCGTACCAACGCGTCAGAGGCAATCTTGGGAAGCTTGTCAGCCTCTCTTACGATCACAACGCGAAAACTATCTCCTAAAGGCATCGTCTGAAGGGCAGAAACAAGAGCCTCGGGCGTAGTGTCAGTGCCGGAAAATTCATCGAGGTTAAACGTGGCAAAAGACTCATCAAGACGTCCCTTCAATCGTGCAATCGTCTTGTTCCTCTTGAGCTCATTGGGGCCAACTGCCAGATACGCCGGAAGAAGACCTTGTGCCATACCCTACCTCCCTAGACCTGCTTGCCTCTCTACTTTACACGCTTACCGATGTTTGTGCTGCGTGCGCACGCGCGGGCCGTCGCGTCCAGGCCCAACCGTCACATCTCCGTCATCCTTTGTGCAATAAAAGGCTGAACCGCTCTCCTCAAGTGTAGCTACGCATTGCGGTTTGGGATGGCCAAACTTGTTGTTTTTTCCAGCGCTTGCAACAGCCACCTCAGGCTTTAAGACATGTGCTTGCGCAGAAGTAATCGAGCGAGCAGAACCGTGATGTCCTACTTTGAGAAAATCGATGTCGCCAACGTCTCCCCTCCGCAGCGCTTCTCCTGTCCTGTCTTCTTCGGCATCGCCGGTAAAAAGCGCATTCAGCGAATTGCCGGCGCTGTCATGATACGATGCGAGCATTTCAATCGAATCGGTGTTTTCATTTCCCGTTACCTCACCAACAGGAGATATCACATTCATATGGAACCGACCTACCGAGAGCTTCTCTTTGTATACGACTTCTCGTGAGGCCTTACCCGTCAGCTGCATAATCGCCGTTTTCAGCCATTTCTGTTCATGCGCGTTGACGCCGTGCGCGACAATAACTTCTTCGCAAGGTATCTGACCAACTAAATCATCAACGCCGCCTACATGGTCCATATCAAGATGAGTCAAAAGTACCGAATCAATATGAAAAACATGCTGCCGCTGCAGCGCGTCAAGCACCGCTTCATCAGGGCTTGTATCAATGAGCATCGATGAAGCGCCATCTGTCACCAAAATGGCGTCGCCCTGTCCGATGTCCATCACGCAAATGCGCGCAGGCGCGAAATAGCGCCATCTCACAAAATAACACGCGCAGCTCAGCACTACACACACCGTACCCACAAGAATCACACGCGGGCGAATAGACGGCCACCATACCAGCACCAATGCCGATACAATACAAGACACAGCCCAAAGAAGGCTTGACGGCGCCTCAACTGCTACACTTGCGACAGGAATATGTGCAAGAGCCTGCACGATGAAATAGAACGCCGCTCCTATAATGTCGATACAACCAAGCACGACCGCGCATACACCGGGGATTTTCATGGTGGCGCATACAAGAAACCCCAAGACGACCAACGCACTGAAAAAACTTACGGCAAGCGCATTTGCAAGAGGAGCAATGAGGGAAAATTGTCCGAACACCGCTATAGAGACAGGAAGGGTCACAAGTTGCGCGGTCAGAGAAGCGGCTATGGTATCGCCTTCTATTTTGAGCAGTGTATTACAGGCCTTGCGAAAACCCGCAGGCCCCGAAGACAACGGTAAACGCGGCGTTACCAAGCGGACTCCATAGCGAATATACGAACCGTAAAGCATGAGTCCAAAGACGCTGCAAAGCGAGAGTAAAAATGAAACCGATTCGCAGGTTTGAGGATGCAACAACACCATCACCAGTGCGATAACACAGCTGGACGTCAAAGAATTTTTTCTTCTCCCCACAGCTTCTGATCCGCATGAGGCAACAACTAAGAGCCATGCGCGAAGAGCTGAAACGGGAAACCCGCAAAGCACGACAAAACACCCTGTTGCGCACAGCTTCACGGCATTTCTCGCTAAAGGGCGCATGAAAAGCCTTTTCAATATCAGCTCGAGCAGCAAGGCGAGAAGCGCCAAATGAGATCCGGAGACTGATACCAAATGTGAGAGGCCACAATACATAAACGGCCTTTGCAGCTTGAGTTCTCGATAAGCCTCTCTATAGCCGCATACGCATCCCGCAACAAGAGCCCTCCCCGCTGATTGCGCAGGCTCAAGCGTCTTCAGAATCTCTTTTCGCAGGCGATAAATTTCTCCCCTCACACCCTTTGACTCAAACGCCTTCACTACCTTTACCACACGCACCGAACCCGCAATCCCCTGCAGCCAGCTCTTCCTGCCCGCTTCTCCCTCTTTGTAGGAACGATAGCGGCCAATGCACTGTATATGGGTACCCACATCATATTCACGCCCCGTCAGCAGTAAAACAGAGCCTTGAAGCTGTCCGTCTTGATACACGTCTGCCGTGCCCTTCCATGACGACTCCCCTTTTTGCATATCGCTTGTAAGGACATACTCATAGCGAGAAGGAGCGGTGCGCGTAAATGACTCATCAGAGTGAAGCAGTCCTTGATACGCTATGTACGCAGCAAAAGATGACGCGAGAATACTCGCAACTATCATGGCTACCACAACAACTGAGCCGTGCCGAACAAAACAAACGACACCCAGACAAGCTCCTCCCAGACATACCAAGCCGATACCAAGCAAAGCCTGATGAGAGCATCCCTGTTCCAAAAGCAGACGAGCGCTCACCAGGGCGGCAATAAGAACATACAGCAGTGGAGGAACCGCTGGACGCTGAGGTTTCATGACCTTACGCTGCGATTTTGCAAATTTAAGACACGCAGACATAGTCTTTTATTCGCTCAAATTTTTTCTCGCCAATCCCTGAGACCCTCATGAGATCTTCCGGCGTGCTAAAGGGACCGTTTTTAAGACGGTCTTTGACAATCGTTTGAGCCATCGACTCCCCAATCCCAGGAAGGCTCATGAGTTCCTTTTCATCAGCCGTATTGAGGTTGACAAGAGAAGGCTCAGCATTTGCCTCAGAGCTTGTGCCCGAAGTGCCCGAGGGAGATGATTGACCAAAAGCCTGCTTTTCTCCTTTTGCGGGAACGTGGAACTTCTCGCCATCTTTGATGAGAGCAGCAAGGTTCAGCTCTGATATGTCCGCTTCATCGGTAGGACCTCCCGCAGCCTCAAGAGCATCGTTGAGGCGAGGTGGAGCTTGAGACAGGGTATAGATGCCTGGCGCCGACACAGCGCCATCAACATATACCACTACAGATGGAGCCTTTTTCTTACGCTCGGTCTCGCTTGACTCAGACGACTGAGAGGACAGCTGAGAAGAGGCTTCTGTGTTCGTTTGAGCTGCGTCTTCGCTGCGGGCATCCGTCTGCGCTTTTTCGCTTGGCTGTCGAGGGATTACTGACCCATGGGTCACCTGAGAAAATGCAGCTACTCCCAAAAGCGCCGCCGTAAGTACCCCAAAAAGCCCTATAAGGACTTTTTTGTTTCCGGTAAAACCATATCGTCTCTTAAGCATCGACCACGATGTTTTTGCGGCAGATGGTTTTTGCGCCATAGTCATCACCTCTCCTTCTATCGTGAAGGCACAAGGCGATAGCGCCAACTCAAAATCGCATATATGATCTGCCGCTCTGACGGCTTGCTGACTGATATATGACGAGAAACCGCAAAATGCCAGAACAAACTTGTCCTATTACACAGAGTTTCTCTGTGTAATAACAGATTATCTTGCCTGTCGCCGATACAAAACTACCTCTCACCGAAAGCAGTAAGAGGTAGTGCACTCAGAAACAAAACGATGCGGCGGCAAGATCTGTATGGAACGCCTTAAGCTCGCGAGGCGGTTTATAGGAGGGGCACTGTTTGAAATCCTGATACTCTACATGCGCCACCAAATCATCGATCATTGCCTGATGGTCGAAAGAATCCCAGGCTTTTAGAACTTCACGCAGGCGGGCATGAGTTTCAGGGCGCCGAGGCATAAAGAGCGTGCAGCAATCATCTGCAGCCTGAGCGGAAATATCAAAGGTCCCAATTGCTTGCGCACGTCTGATAATCTCCTGCTTATCGGAACCGATAAGAGGACGAAGAACAGGAATGGAGACAGCCTCGTTAACCGCAGCGATATTATCAAGCGTCTGTGAAGCCACCTGGCCGAGCGACTCACCTGTTACCAGCGCTTTTGCGCCTTCAAGCTGAGCAATTCGTTCAGACACCTGATACATGACGCGGCGATACATAATGATACGAAGGCTCTGAGGAACACTCAGAGAGATTTCACGTTGCCGCTCACCAAACGGCACGACATACAGCCGTCCTATTACACCCGATGGCTCTAACGCCTCAATGATATCCCGACAGAGATACTCGCTGGTATCCGCTGTCATAGGACGACCTGAAAAGTGTACCGAAACAACCGTAGCGCCGCGGCGACCCACCATCCAGGTAGCAACCGGCGAGTCAATGCCACTTGAAAGAAGCGACACCACTTTGCCCGCAGTTCCTACAGGAAGACCACCCGCGCCGACAATCGAAGCGGCGTATACATAGGTATTGCCCTGGATGACGTGAACAACAACTGTTACGTCAGGCTTGTGCATGGCGACCGTCTTATAAGGAAAGTGTCTGCATAACACAGAACCGACCATACGATTTAAATCAATGGAATGAACGGGATAGTCGGTAGCGGAGCGGCGCGCATGCACCTTGAACGTATCAAACTCTCCCGCCTCAGCAAGGACGTCAACAGAGGCTTTATAAAACTCTTCTTCCTCTAAGCCGCAGCGATAGGCTAAAGAAACGCGGGCTACACCGGGAACTTGAGCGATGGTCTGCTGCAATTCTTTAGTAGCCTGTCGATCTTTCGTCCTTACGATAACATAGCCGGAAATGCGAGAGACCTCCATGACCGGAAAGTCACGAAGGGCTCTTCTCAGATTTTCTACCAGCTGATTTTCAAAGGTTGAGCGATTTTTGCCTTTCAGTCCAATTTCATGATAGTGAACAAGGCATATTCTTTCGGACATACTCTAAACTTCGATGGTATTCTCGCCCTTGATGGCATCATCAAAGGAATCTTTTTCAAAGCTCAAGGTACCGTCGTTGACCTCATCCATCGCAACGGAAATGGAATCCTTGCCGGACACAACCGTTGTAATGTCATCAAAATCCTGGACAGCGATAACGCGCAGGTGCTGGCCATGAAGCATATTATTGATATCGCATGCACGCTTTGAAGCGATAGAGCACAAAAGGAATGGATTGTGCTCAGTCTTTGCAAGCAGCGAATCGATTTCAGGCTTGATTACGGACATCTTTTGTAGACCCTTCATCCGATTCATACATATCAAATACAGCCTCAAGCTTGCGAAGCGCATCGTCAAGGCTGTCATTTACTATACGGACATCATAGCTGTCCGCAAACTCCATCTCACGCTTTGCGTTCGCAAGCCGTGTCTGGATGGTCTTCTCGTCTTCCGTACCACGACCCCGAAGACGAGCTTCAAGCACCTCAAACGAGGGGGGCTCGATAAAAACGAGGACCGCGTCGGGGTTGTTGCGTCGGACCTGCAGGCCACCCTGCACATCAATCTCAAGAACAACCGACAGACCACGCGCGAGAAGACGCTCGACTTCAGAGGTAAGCGTGCCATAACGGTGTCCATGCACCTGAGCCCACTCGTAAAAGCCGCCCTTCCGCACAAGGTCCTCAAACGCCTCTTCGGAAAGAAAATGATACGAAACGCCGTCGCGTTCCCCTTCGCGAGGAGAACGCGTTGTAGCTGAAACCGTCAGGCCCAGGTTTGGCCGCTCTTCACGAAGACGTGAAACGAGCGTGCCTTTGCCAACGCCTGACGGTCCAGAAACAACAAAAAGTTTAGCGGAGCGAGTCACTTACTTGGAAAGCGTCTCAAGAAGCTGCTCGCGCTGACGAGCGCCGAGGCCCTTAACACGGCGGGTTGAGGAAATACCAAGCTCAGCCATGACCTTAGCAGCCTTAGCCTTGCCGTAACCAGGCAAAGACTCAATCAAAGCGGAAACACGCATACGCTCAGCGATAGCGTCATTGGAATCAAGAACTTCCTTGAGTGAAACCTCGCCGTTCTTGACCTTCTCACGAAGCTCCGCGCGAGCGTGACGAGCCTCTGCAGCTTTCTCGAGTGCTGCCTTGCGCTGCTCAGGAGTAAGGTTAGGTAGTGCCATTATTCCTCCAAACATCGGTACTTCATTGGTATAAGTACGCGAACAATATTTCGTGCCGTAGGCACAATCAACGAACTAGTATGCCAAACATCAGCGGTTTTACAAGGGGGTACAGAGCATTTTCCCTTAAAACGTCACTATTTTTGCATATTTGCACGGCAAACTCAATCAGATTTCTTGAAAAAAAGAATAGTCGACCAGCACTTATTTAAAATAGTGAAGAAATGAAGCCATTTATGTAGAAAACTGCACAAAACTCAATTTGCAAGCTCCTCAACAATTTCTTCAAAAATGGCAAGCGGATCGACGGCAGCGGTAATCGGTCGTCCAATGACCAATTTTGACGCGCCGGCATCAAGGGCCGCTGCGGGAGTCGCTACCCGCTGCTGATCGCCTTTCTCACAGCCCAAAGGACGAATGCCTGGTGTAATAATTAAAGCGTCAGGACCAAGAAGTGTACGCATAGAGCTTGCCTCCTGCGGTGAACACACAAGTCCATCGGCACCCGCATCGTAGGAAAGGCGTGCGAGGCGCGCGACTTCATCGGGAACACCTCCCGCAACGCCAATGGAATGCAGGCTTTCTTCATTCATGCTCGTAAGAACTGAAATAGCAACAAGCTTGGTGCGCCTGCTTTCGTCCAAACCCAGCAGTTTTACAGCCTCCTCTGCGCCGGCTCGCCCTTCGGAAATCATCGAGGCACCGCCAAGAGCGTGAATGGACAGGATATCGGCTCCAGACAGTGCCGCAGAACACGCGGCGCCATGAATCTGAAACGGAATATCGTGCACTTTGAGGTCAAGAAAAACATTAAAACCCCGGTTTTTCATCTGTGTAACAATACTTGGCCCGTAGCGATAAAAAAGCGTCATGCCGACCTTGACCCAGGTAGCATGGCCAGCGAGAAGGTCGGTGAGCTCCAGAGCTCTTTCACGGTCACAGTCAAGAGCGACGATAATGGCGTCGCGCGCGCAGGCATCATTTTTTAGCATTCAAACGCTCCAACCAACTCAGCAATGTCAGATACGCCCTGAGACTCAGCCCACTCGGTAAGCTCCGAAAGGATTCGAGGGGCACTCATGGGGTCATACAGGTTCGCAGAGCCTACAGAAACAGCCGTAGCGCCTGCCAGAATGAACTCAGCGGCATCTTCGCCAGTCTCTATGCCGCCTACGCCGCAAAGAGGAATCTGCACCGCCTGCGCGCATTCCCACACCATGCGCACGGCAACGTTATGGCAGAGAGGACCGCTCGTGCCGCCCGTAGGCTTAGACAGACGACTACGGCGCGTATGAACATCAATGGACATCCCCGAAAGGGAATTTATGAGCGTAAGACCATCCGCGCCCTCCGCCTCAAGCGCTTTGCCAATCTCGGCAACATTCACGGGAGCCATTTTGACCAGTATGGGAAGGTTTGTAAGGGGCCTGACAGCGCGCATGACCTCAGCGGCCTGCTGAGGTGTGGCTCCAAGAGCTCTTCCCCCTTTTGCCAGGTTCGGACAGCTGACATTGAGCTCGATTCCCGAAATGTGGGGAGCAAGCTCTTCTGTACGCTCAACAACCTCAACCATTTCTTTGACTGAGTGAGCCGCCATCTGCATAATAACGCGCGTTCCGCGTCCCTCAAGCTCGTCCATATACGAACCTGTCCGGTCCACAAAAGCGTCGATGCCGGGATTTGCGAGGCCAACGGAATTCATCATGCCGCTGGTAAGCTCACACATACGAGGGGCGGGGTTTCCATCCCATGGCACGCGAGCAACACCTTTCATGGTGATGGCGCCAAGCTGAGATACATCATAAAACCCTTCAAACTGCCAGCCGTATCCGAAGGTGCCAGCCGCGGTATTGACCGGGTTTTTCATGGCAATGCCGCCAAGGTCAACGGCCATAGCTATAGCGCTCACCATGCCACCTCCCGTGCATCAAAAACAGGTCCGTCCATACAGGCAGACGCGTACCCTCCGCGCGCGAGCGCAACGTTGCAGGTATTGCAGGCTCCAAATGCGCAACTCATCATGCGCTCCAGAGAAACCTGGCACGAGACGCTTTGAGCCTCTGCTAAACGTGCAACACCTCGCATCATGGGCTCCGGTCCACAGGTGTATACAACGTCCCACACTCCTTGCGCGAGAAGTTCAGCAAGAGCGTCAGTCACAAAGCCTTTGGTGCCACGCGAGCCGTCATCGGTTGTCTCAAAGACCTGACCTGCGCCGCAGGCAAGGAGTCGCTTCTTGCCATAGAGACGCTCAGCAGTCTGCGCGCCTATACAGGCGTCAAATTCAATGTTCTTCTCGGCAAGAACCTGTGCCAGCGCTATGAGCGGTGTAATGCCCACGCCTCCCGAGACAAGCACAGCTCGCTTTGAGCCGGCATCTACGCGCCAGGGCCTGCCACAGGGAGCTACAAAATCGCTCGTTTCACCGGGCTGCATCTCGGAGAGGCGCCTTGTACCCTCGCCTACCGTTGCATAGATAAGCTCAAGCGTGCCGGCGGCGTTATCAATGCGCGAGAAGGACAGAGGAATACGAAGAATGTGGGTCTTGTCTCCCGGAACGTTGACGTTGACAAACTGACCCGCCTTCAAAGTCCCGGCAAGTCCCGGGACTGAAAGCACTGCCTGGTACGTGTCCTTTGCCACCGGCTCGTTTGAGAGAATCGTGAAGTTAAACAGCTTGGCGTTTCCCCGAAGCGTCATCGGCTTTCCCCTCCGGGAGTGACAACGCCTTCCACAAGCGTGCGATGACCACTCACAAATACGTCGGTAGCAACGCCGCGAAGCTTCTCGCCTATAAAGGCTGAGTTATTTGATTTGCTCTCAAAATACGCCTCAGTCACTTCAATTTCACGATTGGGGTCGATAAGCGTCAGATCCGCCTTACCGCCCGCTTCAATGCGCACCGGCTCAAGACGAAGAATACGACGCGGATTGACAGCCATACGTTCCACGAGACGCTCCCAGGAAAGTTTTCCGGGCTCTACCATGCGACTCAGCATGAGCGGCAGCGAAGTCTCAAGACCGATGATGCCAAAATAGGCAATCTCCCACTCGGTATCTTTTTCATGTGCGGCGTGCGGGGCGTGGTCGGTCACGATGCAGTCAATTGTGCCGTCGATAACCGCCTCCTGAAGCGCTTGGGCGTCCGAGGCCTTTCTGAGCGGCGGGTTCATCTTCAGGTTGGTGTTATACGTATTGGTAATGTCTTCCTCGTTCAGGAAAAGATGATGAGGACAGACCTCCGCGGTGACCGGCAAGCCCTCCGCCTTCGCCTGGCGCACCAAATCGACTCCGCGAGCTGTAGATATGTGACAAATATGCAAAGCGCATCCCGTCAGGCGGCAAAGTTCAATATCGCGAGAGATCTCAAGCTCTTCGGCAAGCGCGGGCCAGCCAAACATCCCCAGACGGGTGCTGGCTCTGCCTTCATTGATAACGCCGTTGGCGGAAAGAGATTCGATCTCGCAGTGAGCAGCTACCACGCGATCAAATTGAGATACATATTCCATGCAGGTACGCATCATGCCGGCGCTCTGCACGCCATGACCGTCATCGGAAAAAGCGCAAGCGCCCTCCATAACCATATCGCCAATCTCAGCCAAAGCCTCCCCCTTGGATTCTTTGGTAAGAGCGCCGATAGGACGGATGTGCACAAGGCCCGCCTCGCGACCGTGATCGAGCTGATAGCGTATCTCCGCGCCCGTATCCGTGACCGGATTGGTATTCGGCATAGTAGCGACGTCGGTAAAGCCTCCGTGGACCGCCGCCCTAGAGCCCGTCTCGATAGTCTCTTTATATTCAAATCCAGGATCGCGGAAATGCACATGCATATCAACAAGACCGGGCACCAAATACTTGCCTGTCGCGTCAATGACGTGCACGTCCTTTGAGGCGGCAAGGTCTTTTCCAACTTTAACGATCTTCTCGCCGTCAACCAAAACGTCCATGACATCGTCAAGATTGAGCTGCGGGTCGATTACATGAGCGGCTTTAAGCAGATAGGCCATCAGATTCTCCTCCAAGCAGTAGGTACATTGCGGCCATACGAGTCAAAACGCCTGCATTGACCTGGTCAAGAATGCGGGCGCGCGCCGAATCGGCGACTTCGGTATTGATTTCCATACCACGGTTCATAGGACCTGGATGGCAGACGATTGCCTCAGGCTTCATGAGGTTTGCCCGGCGCTCGTCAAGGCCGAAGAGGCGGTTGTATTCACGGCGAGAAGGAATAGCAGCTCCTTCCATGCGCTCGAGCTGCACGCGAAGCATATACACGACGTCCATCTCGGGAATGACCTCATCAAGATCGGCGGTCTGCGGGCAGCCGAACCAATCGGGGTCATCCACCTGAAACGTGGGAGGACCTACAAGCGTCACGTCAGCGCCCATAGTTTTAAGCGCGGGAGCAAGAGAGCCCGCCACGCGGCTGTGAGACAGGTCGCCTACGATAGCTACCTTAAGGCCGTCAAGATGACCAAAATTCTCGCGGATGGTATACAAATCAAGCATGGCCTGCGTAGGATGCTGGTGCTTGCCGTCTCCCGCGTTAATAACAATGGCGTCCGTATTTTCCGTAATGCGCTGAGGAGTACCGGCGAGCTTCGCGCGGCAAACAAACATATCTACGTTCATAGCGTCGATTGTCTGGATGGTGTCGGCAAGACTTTCGCCCTTTACTACAGACGAAGTTGAGCCACCCATGTTGAGGCTGTCGGCGGAGAGACGCTTCTCGGCAAGTTCGAATGAGGAGCGAGTACGCGTTGAAGGCTCGAGGAAGAGGTTGACGATAGTCCGCCCACGAAGCGCAGGGACTTTTTTAATGTCGCGGTTGTTGACAGCCTCGAAAGCCTTCGCCGTATCAAGAATCTGAGTGATGTCATCGGCAGTCAGGCTGTTCGTGTCAATCAGGTGCTTTACTGACAGCATTTACTCTGCGCTCCCCTCAATAGCATGTTCATGGCGCGCGTCCCACACGCTCACGCCATTTACCGTATCAATCGGCTCCACCTCAACGCGGACAATCTCCTCATGGGAGGACGGGACGTTTTTCCCCACATAGTCGGCGCGAATAGGAAGCTCACGATGGCCTCGGTCCACGATGACCGCAAGTTGAACAGTCTTAGGACGTCCATAATCCATCAACGCATCAAGAGCGGCGCGAATGGTGCGGCCGGTATAGAGCACGTCATCTACCAGCACGATATCACGGCCGTTTATTTCAAAGGGAATGTTGGTCGCATGAAGCACCGGAGCGATGCTGCGGCGCACGTCATCGCGGTAAAAGCTGATATCCAAAGAACCAATCTGAGGACGTGTACCCTCAATTTTTTGGATCTCGTCTGCAAGGCGCACGGCAATTGTCTCGCCGCGGCGGATAATGCCCACAAGCGCAATGTTTTTCGTACCCTCGTTATGCTCAATAATCTCGTGAGCGATGCGCGTGATGGCGCGCGAGAGGGCCGCATCATCCATGATGACAGCCTTGAGCAACGGTTGCTCCATATACCCTCCTAAAAAAAGATGCCTGACAGCCACGCGGCACAGACATCCCAAGAAAGTGTATGGAGTTCTTTTGCTTTCGGGTATCTCGTACCGCGTTTAAAGACAACAGGAGTATAGCACGGAAACGTAGCAAATCACTGAGAAACCTCAGCGTTGCAGATGTTCATATGCCTCGCACACCTCATCCACAGGTCCAAGCATGCGCTGAGTACCCTTTTCAATCCAAATCGCCCTGTCACAGATTCGCTGCACCAAGTCGATTGAATGGCTGACGAGAAGAACGGTGACGTTGTTGGAGGAAATGAGATCCTTGATTCGCTTCTCGCATTTTTGCTGGAACAAAAAGTCCCCTACCGAGAGCGTCTCATCAACAATCAAGAGATCAGGCTCTGTAACCGTGGCAATGGCAAAGGCAATCCTTGCTACCATACCCGAAGAGTAGTTCTTCAGCGGCATTTCCATAAAGCCTTCAAGCTCGGCAAACTCCACAATATCGTTGAAATGCTCATCGATAAACTCTTTTTTATAGCCGAGAAGAGCTCCGTTGAGATAGATATTCTCCTTT
This sequence comes from Atopobium sp. oral taxon 199 str. F0494, assembly GCF_000411555.1. GTDB lineage: Bacteria > Actinomycetota > Coriobacteriia > Coriobacteriales > Atopobiaceae > Lancefieldella. The sequence goes on from NZ_KE150486.1 coordinate 502,831, forward strand.
GCCGTAAGCTCCATATCAAAACCGGCGCCTAACTCTATAAGCGGCGCAATGGTGCCTGTAACCTCACAGGTACCGGAGGTTGGCTCAAGAACGCCCGCAATAATCTTCAGCATGGTTGACTTGCCTGAACCATTTGTTCCTACAAGACCAAACGCCTCACCACGTTTGACCTCAAAAGAAATGTCATCAAGCGCGCGGAATTCTTTGAAATTGAGTTCGTGGCGCGTAAGCGCAATGACATATTCTTTAAGCGAGCTGTACTGCTCTGAAGCTATATTGAAAATCTCTTGCACATGGTCGACCTTCACGACCGTCTCAGCCTCTGGAGACGGAAGAGAGGGTCGCATAAAGTCATTCTCACCGGCAACGACCACCCAGGCCGTAACCGTCTGCGGATTACCCTTGGGGTCAAAGGCATCGATATAGAGGTGATAGCGACCGGGATCATCAAAGGTATACGTCCAGCTTGTATCGGTAATGGAACCACCGAACTGGTGCTCAGTCGTATCCCACCATCCATCTTCCCAGCAATCATCTTTGGACCAGACGTAGTTGAATCGAAAACCTGCTGCATCCGCGCCCGTAATACAAGGGGTAGCTATAACATCCTCACCGACATGGACCTCATGGGTATTCAAAGAAACCTGAACCGTCCACGCCAGCTCTGGTTTATGCGAATCAGCCATCACGCTCCCACTCTCATTTGCACACTATCGTTACGAGTATAGCCCATGAGCCAAAAGAGAAGCTAATGCAGATCTCGTACCGTATCCCTTATGATGAGTTTGCCTGGGATGCGAACGGCTTCAGGAACGAAGTCGGCTGTGCGACCTCTCAGCGCGTGTTCAAAGGCCATGCGTCCGCGTTCAAGCAGATTAAAACGGACAGTAGTGAGGTTGCAGTGCGGCAGATAGCCTTCAAGCGAATCATCCACACCGATAACGCTTATATCTTCAGGAACACGAATTCCCTTGTCGCGCAAGGCGGTAATGATACCGAGCGCCATTTGATCGTTTGCTGAGTAGATAGCCGTCGCCTCAGTGTCTTCAGCAAGCTTGCAGCCAATCTCATAGCCACTGTCCGCCGTCCAATCCCCTGCCAAAGGTTCGACGATGGGAAGGCCGAGACGCTCAAGTGCTTCTCGCCAACCCTTTTGTCGGAAGTTTGAATCGATTGAATAGGAAGGGCCCGCGACAAAGCGGATATTTGTGTGGCCCGCTTCGAAGAAATGGTCAACCACCGTCGTTGAGCAGCCATACTGATCTGAGTCTACCGTCGTGCAAAGTGGGTGCTCATACATACTCAACAGAACGGTTCCCATAGCCGGCTGAGGTTCAAAGGACGCGAAGTCAGACGCCATGAGACTCATGCTGATAATCATGCCGTCCACGGGAAGTTCTGTAATGCGCTGAGAAACGTCGGATAGCGAAAGATTGTCATCGACGCTCTCTATCATGGTAATAGCGTACCCATGCTCTCGGGCGGCCGTAAGGATACCATCGAGTGTTGCCAGGTTGCCAAATTCACGAACATCATAGAGGCACAGTCCGACCGAATTGTACGTTCCTCTCCTGAGAGACCGTCCGGCGAAGTTGGGACGAAACCCCAGCCGCACCATAGCGTCCTGCACGCGATTGCGTGTGTTCTCGTTAACGTTTGGCAGATCGTTTGCGACCCGGGAAACGGTTTGCTGCGAAACGCCCGCCTCACGCGCGACATCGGCCATTGACACGGGACGCGGAACACGCGCGGTGCGTTTCGCGTTATGTTGCTGCCGTGGCATAACTCGAACACCTCCAAATGGTAACGAACCCATAATAGCAAGGCGAGATACGATCTCAAAAAGACAAGGTAAATCATCTTGTTAACGACCGTTTGCTGCTTTGTTCCGACCGTTTGTCGCCGGAATTGGACCACCGCTCGAAAAGAATACCGCTTCTCCCGAAAAGGTATTGAGTACGTTAACATCATCAGTATACTAAAGATATCGAAACACAGCTGACTTTGGAAACCTAACTTTGGAGGCGCCATGATTTCTCGTACATCATTTGGAGTCACGCCCAAAGGTTTACCTGCATCTACCTATACCCTCTCGGCAGGACCGGTACAGCTGATCCTGACTGACTTTGGCGCCGCGGTCCAATCGCTCAAGGTAGTTGGCAGCGATAACAAACAACACGATATCGTCTTGGGCTTCGACAAACTTGAGGACTACTTTGACAATCCCGCCTGCCATGGCGCGACCATCGGCCCTTCGGCAAATCGCATCGATAAGGCGGAGGTTCCCCTTCACGGAACTCTCTACCATCTTCCTAAAAACGACGGTCCCTCCAAACAGAACAATCTCCATACCGATCTTGCCCGCGGCTTGCATAAGCGTCTCTGGCACGCCGCTCCGGATGACGAGAAGAACGCTGTCGTTTTCACGCTTTCTGTCCCCGATGGTGAGTTTGGACTTCCCGGAGCGCGTCGCTTTACCGTCTGCTATACGCTTGTCTCAACCACAACCGGCACCGAGCTGCTTCTTTCTCAGGAATGCGTCTCTGATCAGCCAACCTTTGTCAATATGACTAACCACATGTACTTCAACTTGTCAGGCCACAATTCGGGTACCGTTCGCAACCACGCCGTGCGCATCAACGCAAAGAATTACCTGCCGCTCCGCGCAGACTGCGTATCTCAAGGTCTGCGCGCGCCCGTTGCCGGCGGTCCGTTTGATTTTCGCTCAGAAAAACTCATCGGAGCAGATATCGACGCCGACAACGAACAGCTGCACATTGCTCACGGCTATGATCACTGTTTCTGCATCGACGGATACAGAAGCGAGGCCGCGCCACGCGTCGCGCTTGCAGCGACCGGCGCTAAAGCGCGGCTTGAAATTGCCCTTACTGCTCCGGGAGCGCATTTCTATACGGGAAATTGGCTCAACGACAGAAACGCCAAGGAGGGCGCCATCTACAGGCCAAATGACGGATTTGCCTTTGAGCCGGAATTCTACCCTGACTGTATTCATCATCCGGAGTGGGACCAGTCAATTTGCGAGCCAGAACATCCCTGGCATTCAAAGATTGTGTATAGGATCACTCCCCGATAAGTCAAAACGGATCTACTCACGGGCTCTTATTTCTTCTTATCTCTCTTTGAAAAGGACGCATCATGACAGATTGCACCGCCCCAACAACACGCAGCCAGCACAACGAAGCTCAAGTCCTCTTCACAGAGCAGTTTGGCTCTCGCGAGAAGTACCTTGCAGTCCATGCTCCCGGAAGATCTGAGATAGCAGGAAACCATACCGACCATGAAGGCGGCCACGTCATTGCCGGCGCCCTCAATGTCGCTATCAACGGTATCGCTGCTCCCAACGGCAGCGATATGATTCGTGTAGCAAGCAAGGGCTACGAGCCTTTTGAACTTAACGCCCACGACCTCAAAAAGAACACGGACGAGCACCTTTCAACCATTGGTATCACCCGCGGCATGCTCGCAGGTCTTGTCGAGGCGGGTTATGAACCGGCAGGCTTCGACATTGCCCTTACAAGCACTGTGCCCGGCGGAGGCGGTCTTTCTTCCTCCGCAGCCATCGAAGCAGCGCTGGGGCGCGCAATGGAGGCGCTTTGGAAAGGACCTCGCCTCTCCCCTGTTGAATTGGCGCTGAAGTGCAAATTCTCTGAGAATGAATATTTCGGCAAGCCCAGCGGCCTTATGGATCAGCTCTCGGTTTGCATGGGTGGCCTTGCCTATATGGATTTCGAAGATCCCACGGCGCCCAAGACCGCCAAGCTCGATTGCAACTTCGAAGATTTCGGCTATGCGCTCTGCCTTGTCGATGTGGGATCTGATCATGTCCGCTTTACGGACGAATACGCTGCGGTTCCCGTTGAGATGCAGCAGGTCGCTGCTGAATTTGGCAAAGACCGCTTGTGTGAGGTAAGCCCAAAGGACTTCAACGCTCGCGTCACCGAGCTCCGCGAGAAACTCGGAGACCGCGCGTTGCTGCGCGCCATTCATTACTGGTACGAAAACGATCTTGTCGACAAACGCTGGAACGCGCTGCAACACGGCACCATCGACACGTTCCTTGCTCTCACCCGCGCTTCCGGCGCAAGCTCCGCGATGTATCTGCAAAATGTTTCAACCGCAGGCAGCTTCCAGCCGGCAATGTTGGCTCTCGGCCTTGCTGAGCACATACTTGATGGCCGCGGCGCCCTTCGTATTCACGGTGGCGGCTTTGGCGGATCAATCCAGTGCTTTGTTCCTCTCGATATCGTTGAGACCTTTGTCAAGGAGATGAACGGCTGGTTTGGCGAGCAGGCCTGCCAGCAATACACCATCTCTGAAGAAGGAGCATACGCGCAATGGCTATAAGTACGGCGCAGGCTATCCAGAGCTTGATAGATTACGCAGTATCCACCGACCTTATCGGCTGGGACGACCGCATATGGAGCTATAACTTTGTGCTCGACCTTATTGGAGCCGAGAATATCGCGCCTGATGAAGGGTGGGCGCACGCCGAGGCGCCGTCCATTGACAAATTTGTTGATGAAATCACAGACGAGCAGCAGGCGTTTGCTGGCACCGGAGTTGCTGCAAGCGAATTTGACCTCGAAGGTATTCTGGGGCTTCTCGCCGAAAAAGCCATCGGACGCGGAAAAGAAGAGAACACGCTTTCCGGCCGCGACCGCATCTCCATGCGCATCATGGGCACGCTGATGCCTAAGCCTTCCGAGGTCTCCTACACGTTCAAGGCGCTCCATGCGGAAGAGTCGCCAAAAGTCGCTACCGATTATTTTTACCAGCTCAGCTGTAATGCGGGATACGTCCGCCGCCAAGCTATCGCGCGAAATATCCAATGGAGCGCCTCAACAACATGGGGCGATCTTGAAATAACCATTAACCTTTCAAAGCCTGAAAAAGATCCCCGTGAGATAGCCGCCGCAGGAGCTGAACTATCTCTGGAAAAGAAGTATCCTGCATGTCAACTTTGTATTGAAAATGAAGGGTACGCGGGACGAAGCGCCTCTTCTCCCCTCGGGGCCCATCCCGCTCGGCAGAACTTGCGCATCATTCCTCTTGAGCTTGCCGGCGAGCGCTGGGGATTTCAATACAGCCCCTATGCGTACTTTAACGAGCACTGCATTACTATGAGCGCTCATCACCGTCCAATGCACATCGACCGCTCCGCGCTCACCTGTCTTTTTGACTTCGTTGACTACCTGCCTCACTACTTTATCGGCTCAAATGCCGATTTGCCCATCGTAGGCGGATCGATTCTCAGCCACGATCACTTCCAGGGCGGCGCGCATGAGTTCCCTATGATAAAAGCGGCCGTTTCAGAGACGTTTGCGCTTCCCTCCTATCCTGATGTCAAAGGCGCCGTTCTCACATGGCCCCTCTCGGTGATTCGCTTGACTTCTTCCAACCGAGAAGCGCTTCTTGAGGCCGCCTGCCATGTCATCGCGGTGTGGAAAACGTACTCCGATGAGTCTGTCGGGGTCGTTGCGCGCTCCAAAGACGGAACTCCTCACAATACCGTGACCCCTGTGGTACGCCGTGTGAACGACGTGTACGAGGCGTATCTCGCTTTGCGGTGCAATATCACGTCAGATGAGCATCCTCTGGGTGTTTTTCATCCTCATGCCGAATACCATCACATCAAAAAAGAAAACATCGGGCTCATTGAAGTCATGGGTCTTGCCATCCTGCCGCCTCGCCTTGTACCTGAGCTTGACGCGGTTGGCAAAGCGCTTGTCGATGCCGCAGTATGCAGCAACGAGGCGGCACTTGAAGCCCAGCTCCTTGAAAAGCCCGAAACACTCTCCCATGCCGCATGGGCCCTTGAGGTGTTTCGCCGCCACAGGGCTGCCATTGCGCAAAATTCCGCAGACATTGAATCTCTGCTGCATGATGAGGTCGGTGCCGTATTTGCTCACGTCCTAGAAGACGCCGGCGTTTTCAAATGGGACAGTGCGGGTCGTCAGGGACAGCGCCGCTTTTTGGATGCTCTATAGAGCTTCTCAGCGCTGCTTCTTGACCGCTTCTCATCGCTCTCTACCACTCTCTCATCTCTCAACAGATCTTCTCGGCAACACAAAAAAGGCAGACCTCAAACGGCCTGCCTTTTACGTATGACTGTTTACGCTCGAACGGTTTACTTACTTTTTCTGAACATACTTCAGAGAGTCAAGGGTAACCGCAGCAAGAATGATAACTCCAGAGAACACGAACTGCAGATTGGTATCGATGCCCAGGATGGTCAGCGAGTACGTCAGAGCGGTAAAGATAAGAACGCCCGTTGTGACACCCGAAATCTTGCCGATACCGCCGGTGAAGGAAACGCCGCCGACCACGCAGGCGGCAATAGCGTCCATATCCCAACCCTGACCGTAGGCAGCGGAGCCGGAACCAACCATGCGCATGCACTCAAGCCACGAACCGAAACCATACAGGATACCAGCCATGACAAAGGCACCAAGCATAACCTTGAAGACATTGATGCCGGAAACGGCTGCCGCTTCGGGATTACCACCGACGGCATAGAGGTTTTTGCCAAAGGTAGTTTTATTCCAAATGAACCACACGAGCGCAATGGCAGCGACCGCCCACAAAATGATTGTCGGAAACCCGTTTACGCGCGGAATCACCGCGGCCGGAATGCTCGCCTCGATAGCGCCGAAAGAAACGCCTTTTGTAGCGTAGGTCACGATACCAAAGATGATGAGCATGTTTGCCATCGTTGAAATAAACGGGTGAATCTTGAACTTCGCCGTAAAGAAGCCGGCAATGGAGGTAAATATCGTGCACAGGACGATACAGGTCAGCAAAGCGAATATAACCCGCACAGAAATGGGAAGGCCGGTGAAATCGAAAATATGGCCGAAGACGCCGCCGGTATTGATACCCTGGTGCATGATGATGGTCGAGGCCGTCATACCCATGCCCACCATACGACCGATAGAAAGATCGGTACCGGTAAGTAGGATGAGGCCGGCGACGCCGAGGGCCAAGAACATGCGAGGTGACGCCTGCTGAAGAATATTGAGTACGTTGTTATAGGTCAAAAGCTGCGTACCTTTTACGGCCGGCGTCACGATGCACAAACCAATAAAAACCAGCAAAATAACGATATACAGGCCGTTTTGCAGCAAAAATGAACGCATATTAAAGGAATACTTGTAATTCTCCCAACGCTGAGCCTGCGTCTCAAGAGGCGTAAACTTCGACATGCGCAGCTGGTCAATCAAGTGGTACTCATACCCAAACGCGTCATGCGCCCGGTCCTTGATGCGCTGCAGTTCCTTCTCATAAGTGACTTTTGCGTCAAACTGACGGTTTTTATAAACGTATTTCTCGTCCTTTATTTCCTGAGAATCGCTCAGCGTGGAAAGCGTCTGGGTGTGCTCGGCTTCAAGCTCCGCCAAGCGCTTCTCGTACTCCTGCTTTGCCGCAACTTTCTCCGCTTTGCAGCTCGCTTTCACAGGCTCAAGATATTCAGGCGAGAAGTGTTGCTTCAAATAGCTCTCCGCGTCAGCGATCAGTTTTGAAATCTCACCTTTGTGCGTCGCCTCGACCCTCTTCGCCTTATCGAGAAGAGCCTTCTGCTCGGCAATCTGGGAGGAGCGCTCATCGGCGGTAATCGACTTGTCCCGCTTTATCGATTCAATGTTGCTCATTGCGAGGACAGCCTGGTCGGTTCCATCTTTGCGCAATTCATCGATTTGCTTTTGAATGGCGCCTACATACTCGTCAATTGGTTTGCGCAGCTTGAGCTCCTGCTCGGCTGTCAGGACAGAATCACCTGTGTTTGGCATATGTATCAACCCTCTCTTTACAGGTACTTTGCGCTGAGGCGCAGGAGTTCTTCTTGGTTGGTATGTTTTGTGTCCACAATTCCCGAAAGGCGGCCGTTGGACATCACGCCGATACGGTTGGTAATGCCCAAAATCTCAGGCATCTCGGAAGACACCACGATGATGGTTGTCCCCTTCTTTGCCATGTCGATAATGAGCTCATAAATCTCGTATTTAGCGCCGACATCGATGCCTCGCGTTGGCTCGTCCATCAAAAATACCTTGGGATAGCGCTCAAGCCACTTGCCAAAAATAACTTTTTGCTGGTTGCCGCCGGAAAGACTTGAAATCAAATCATCGGGACCCATGGCCTTAGTGTTCATGACCTTAAGTTCTTTGACTGTCGCCTTGGTCATCTTAGGGTCGGAAAGCATGGGTCCGGACTTGTATTGATTGAGGTTGGCGATAGTAGTGTTAAAGGTAAGATCGCCTTTCAAGAAAAGACCGTTGGCTTTACGCTCTTCGGTAATCATGGCAAAGCCGTGATCCATAGCCTCAGCAGCGCTCGAGAAATTCATAAGATGACCGTTGACGTAGACACGACCGGCCGCCCGCGTCCGCACACCAAAAATAGTTTCCAGAAGCTCAGTGCGGCCTGCGCCAACCAAACCGTAAAGGCCGAATATCTCGCCTTTTTTAACCTCAAACGTTACATCTTGCAGATACGGCGCGTACTTTGTTGACAGGTGCTGTATCGAAAGATACGTATCACCCGGATTGTTGTCGACATTGGGGAATCGATTTTCAAGCGAACGGCCTACCATCGCAGCGATAAGCTCATTCATACTGGTCTCTTTGGCGGCTTTGGTCATCACCAATTTGCCGTCACGCAGCACCGAGACGTCATCGCAGATATCAAAAATCTCATCCATCTTATGGGAAATATAAACCAGGGAAATTCCCTGTTCTTTCAGCATGCGAATCATCGAGAAGAGCTTGTCGACTTCCTGAGCCATAAGCGAAGATGTAGGCTCATCAAGCACGATGATTTTTGCGTTATACGAAATCGCTTTCGCAATCTCAACCATCTGACGCTGAGAAACGGACATTTTCTTCATCGGCTGCGTCAGATTGACAGTCATGCCTAAACGGCGAAAGAGTTCGTTCGCCTCTTTTTTCATGCGCCCTTCATCAATGACACCCATGGCATTGACTGGATAGCGGCCTAAGAAGAGATTGTCAATGACATTGCGCTCAAGACATTGATTAAGCTCTTGGTGAACCATAGCGACGCCATTTTCAAGCGCGTCCTTAGGTCCGGAAAAGCTGACTTCTCTGCCATCGAGAAATATTTGACCTTCATCTTTTTGATAGGTGCCAAACAGGCACTTCATCATGGTGGACTTGCCCGCGCCATTCTCGCCCATAAGACCCATGACCGTACCCCGACGCACTTCAAGATCAATATGATCAAGCACGCGGTTGCGGCCGAAGGATTTGCTCATGCCCTTAATGGAGAGGACGACATCATCTTGCAAATCAGCCATTTTATCACCCCTTTGTTTCTCTCGTACTGTTCTTCTCGCGGTATATTTCTGGCCTGCAAGAAGCCAGCTATCGAGAAACACCGAGAGGAGAGGAGCAGCTCCCCTCCTCTCGGATTGCACGCAGTTACAGCAGTCGGTTAGTTCTGAAGGAGCTGCGTATAAGACGAGCCATTGTCGGTCTTAACCATGTTGATGGCGAAGGCGTCGTACTCGCTTGGGTTGCCAAGGCGGTTGGTGATATTCGCCTCAGTCTGGCCGTCGCCGCCGATATACTCGACCTTGAGGTTCAGAAGCTTGTCATACTTCTGAAGCAGCGGCTGATAGGTGGAGCTCAAGAAGTTATCAGCGGAGTTGTAGATGTTCAGCCACACCTTCTTCTCAGGGCTCTTGGAGGCGTCAAGCTGCTTCGAAGCGTCAGGATACGGAGTGGTTGCATCCAAGAAGTCCTTGTAGTTGTCACTAGTAACGGCAACGTTCAGCGCGTAGTAGGAACGCTGATCGGCTTCGTATTTGTAGTCGCTGGAGGACAAAACGTTTCCTGCGTCATCCTTGGAAGAAATACCCGTATTGATGTCGACGCCATCAAGGGCATTACGAAGCAGACGGAGCGTCAGGTACGCCTGAATATCCGGGTGCTGGGAGATGGTGCCGGTGAAACCATCGGCGATGGCGGCCACCGCGTCGGAGTTGGCGTCGTATCCAAAGGTCGGAAGGCCTTCCTTCTTGGAATAGGCGTTAAACATTGCCATGCCCATACCGTCGTTATTGGAGACGACGACGTCAATCTGATCGCCAAAGTCAGCGGCCCAGGCGGAAATGGCGTTGCCTGCGGTTGCCGCGTCCCATGTGGCGCCGGCGGAATTCTTCATTTCCTGGGAGGCAAGCTCACGAACCACATAGGTCTTGCCGTCAACGTCAAGTTTGCCGTCCTGTACAACCGTTGCGGAACCATCGAGGTTCTTGCCGACAGGATCAGATACAACCTTGCCGTCCTTCTCGACAGCCGTGCCCAAAGCCTTACGGACACCGCGCGTACGAGCGATGGAGTCATTGTGGCCGATGTCGCCGATGGCGAGAACGTAGCCAATGGTTCCGTCGCCGTTGCGGTCAAGTTTGGCGGCGTTCTTCTTCACATACTCAAGGACCATCTTGCCCTGCTCTTCAGCGCCCTGATTGGCGTCAAAGCCGACATAGTAGGTGTCCTTGTTAAAGTTCAACGTAGCCATATCCAGCTCACCGGTAGAGCTGTTGGACGGCTGGCGATTAAAGAAGACAACCGGCTTGTCCTTATTTGCTACCGCGCCACCAGCAGAAGCATTTTTGCCGGAATCATCGCTCTTGTTGCTGTTGTCGCAACCCGCAAGCGCACTTGTGCCGGCAACGCTCAGAACGCCAAGACCACAGAACTCAACAAACTTACGACGAGACATCTCCATAGGATTTGCCCTTTCTCTGTATATCGCGTTCTTTACGCGACACTAACCTTGCCGAATACGTTAACAAACCTGTATGTTAACGTACCCATAACTTCGCCCAGCGGTCGTTTGCGTGTGGTAAACGGGCGAAAATCGCTCATTTTGCGTTATTTTTGTGAGGTCAATATAAAAAAGACCGAGAGAAAAATCTCGGTCTGAAAAGCCTGGCTCCCCGAGCAGGATTCGAACCTGCGACACGCTGATTAACAGTCAGCTGCGCTACCGCTGCGCCATCGGGGAATATGTCGGTAAAACAGCACATGCCATAAGAATGCTTTGTGCGGTGTTTAAGTATAAAGACACTCTCACAACCATGCAAGCATTAATTTCATTTCCTCATGGCTGCTGTGGTCTTCTACTCTTCCATGTAGTCTTTCAGACGGGCAGAGCGCGACGGATGACGCAGCTTTGCCAGCGTTTTTGACTCAATCTGACGGATACGCTCACGCGTGACGCCAAACTCGCGGCCGACTTCCTCAAGCGTGCGCGGACGGCCGTCCTCAAGACCAAAGCGGAACTTGATAACTTTGCGCTCTCTATCAGCCAAACCGTCAAGCACCTGTTCCAACTGCTCGCGAAGCATAGAATCAGAGGCTGCATCAGGAGGAGCGATTGCGGTGGAGTCTTCAATAAAGTCACCAAGCTGCGAATCCTCTTCTTCGCCAATCGGCGTTTCAAGAGAAACCGGCTCTTGAGAAATCTTTTGAATCTCACGCACACGATCGGGTGACATATCCATCTCCGCGCCGATTTCCTCCGGCGTAGGATCACGGCCAAGATCTTGCAAGAGCTGACGCTGCACACGAATCAGCTTATTGATAGTCTCAACCATGTGCACGGGAATACGGATAGTACGCGCCTGATCGGCAATGGCGCGCGTAATAGCCTGACGAATCCACCATGTGGCGTATGTGGAGAACTTAAAGCCCTTGGTGTAGTCGAACTTCTCGACAGCGCGGATAAGACCGAGGTTGCCCTCCTGAATCAAATCGAGAAACAGCATGCCACGTCCCACATAGCGCTTGGCAATAGAAACCACCAAACGAAGGTTTGCGCTGATAAGCTGCTGCTTCGCATCAAGTCCAACCTGCTCGATACGCATAAGGCGCCGCTGTTCTGCCCGTGACAGTTCGGCTTTGCCGTCCTCAAAATCTTCAAGCTTCTGCGAAGCCTCCGTGCCGGCCTCAATCTTCATAGCAAGATCGACTTCCTCAGATGCTGTCAGGAGGTCAACCTTACCGATTTCTTTCAGATACATGCGCACCGGATCTCCGGTAAGCATGACGGTAGACGTATCGACACGGCGGGCACGGGCGCGAGAAGAACGCTTGGGCTTTGCGGTTTTTGCCTTGGGAACGGAACGAAGCGCTTCTTTTACCTGGCGCGCTTCATTGAGCGCCTCGGAGTCTTCATCGTCCTCATCCTCATCGAGAGAAGACGAGTCATCAAAATCATCATCTGAGCCGCTGAAGTCATCATCAGACACGTCATCAGAATAATCGGCGGACACATCAGCCGCTGAGGTAATCTCAATGTTTTTGCTGCGAATAGTTTCGTAAAGCTGGGAAAGCTCATCATCGGAAACATCAATTTCTTGAAGGGATACCTGAATGTCATCTTCAGAGACAGAACCCGAATCCTTTACGGATACTATAATTTCATCTGCCACTTTGCTCAGTTCATCGGAAAGCTTGACACTCTCTTTTGTCTTCTTCGCAGACACATAAGTCCTTTCAACGCAACAACTGGAAGCAGTATACCCATTTACTAACTATTAATTGCAGGCTTTCAAAACAGATATCAATTTGCCGACAATCGCTCGCCCGCTTCATTAATCTGCTTCTGTAACTCTGAGATTTGTCGCAGCAGCGGAGCGGTTTCTTCGGAAGCGCTCCGCTGCAACAAACGACGAAGTTCTCGCATTTTTCGTTTAAGTGAGAAAAACTCCAGCGTATTGACGATAAGGTTCAGTTTCTCTTGTTCGCTCATTCCCTCAGCAGAAAACACCTTCCCGCCCGAAAGTACCTGCGGAGCCGTTGGCTCAACTACTTGGGCAGCGGCGATAACAGCAGGCGCCGGGGTTCCTTTGGGCGTGGCAAGCATTGCCCACGCCATAGCTTCATGGCGGCTGTCGACCCATGAAAGCTCCGCGATACGCTTTCCATAGGTACGAACCGTGTCAATACGAGCCGCCATTGCAGACAAAAGCTCCCGCTCGGACTGTAACTGCATACGGTCATCATGGGAGAGCGATTGTAGCGCGGTGTCCGGAGGCGCCGGCGGCGCGCTTACCTCTTGGCGAGAAGCGCCGTCTTGCCGCGTACGACTCTCTGCCGGTGTTGGTTGAAAATTTGAACGGTTCGGCTCGGGAATCTCTTGTATCGGTGTTTCTCGGATGATGCGTTTCGCATCGTTGACATTGACTCCGAGGGCATCCGCAAGACGCAAGGCATATTCATCAAGCAATACTGACTTCTTGAGCGGAGCGAGGATTTCGGCCATGGCATGAAGCGCCGCGACGCGACTGCCCGGCGTAGAAAGATCAAACTCACCAAGTTTGCTTTCAAAGACAAAATCCATCAACGGACGCGCTTGGTCAAGATGAGCCTGCAGAGCTTCGGCCCCATGCGCCGCCAAAAACTCCATGGGATCTTGGTTATCCGGCAACACAACGCACAAAAACGCCGCCGATGTTTTGTCGATGAACTGAACTGAACGAGAAGCAGCTCTCTGCCCCGCGCTGTCTCCATCAAACATGCAGATAATCTTTTTAACTCGCTGCCGTTCAAGGAGCTTGACGTGATCAAGCCTGAACGCCGTTCCCAGCGCCGCAACGGCATTAGTAAACCCCGCTTCGTGCATGGCTATAACATCGGTATACCCTTCACACACAATAGCAGTGCCTGTTGCTGCCATGGTCTCTTTGGCTCTGTCATATGCAAATAGGTGTTTACCCTTATTAAAAACGGCAGTGTCACGCGTATTGAGATACTTTGGCGCGTTTTTCGCTGTCACCAAAACGCGCCCGCCAAAGGCGATGGTGCGGCCTCTTTCATCGTGTATCGGAAACATTACGCGATCATAGAACCAATCGGTCGTACGGCCATTTCTATCGATAGCTAAGTTAGCGGCAATCATTTCCCGCTCGGTAAAGCCCTTCTCGCGCAGGTGCGCTACGAGCGACCCTCTTCCTGGCGCATAGCCAAGTTTCCAACGCTTGCAGACGTCTCCGCCAAACCCGCGTCCCGAAAGATAGGCTCTAGCAGCGGCGGAGCCTTCTCCGCGGCCGCGCATAAGCATGAGGTGGAAGAAATTCTCGGCTTCGGTAAGGCACTCAATCAGGCGGTTTTTCCGAGGACCGCGAGAATACTTCTTTTCTTCAGAAAGCGTTATGCCTGCCCGATCGGCAAGGTAGCGGACAGCATCAGAAAACTCGAGATTCTCTCTTTTTTGTACGTAATTAAAGACATCTCCCCCGCTTGAACAGCCGAAGCAGTGCCACAGTCCTGTTTGGGGATTAACCTTAAACGATGGGGTCTTCTCGCCATGAAACGGACAGCAGCCCCAAAACTCATTACCGCGCTGGCGAAGATTGACGGTTTCACCAACGAGCTGCACAAAGTCAGTGGCTTGTCGCACTTTTTCTTTGTCCTCGTCAGATATCACAGTCAACCTCCAGCATCGTTTCACCTAGATGAATTCGTACCCACTCGATGTCGTGAAATACCGTCCTTTTAAGCTCTTCAAGATCACCAAATTGCATCGAAGGGCGAAGATGTTTTATGAACACGCAGCTCAGCGTATGTCCATAAAGATTGTCGTTAAAGCCCAAAAGGTTCGCCTCAAGCAGAGGAGCGCTTTTCGTTGCAAAACTTGGAGGAGCACCAACGTTTACTGCAGCGGGCCAAGCCCTTGCGCCATCAATGATATAGCATCCGTAGACGCCATCAGCAGGAAGACAGTCTTTTGCAGACAGTCTCAGATTGGCCGTTGGAAAGCCAAATCCCGCGCCCTCCCCGCGGCCATGAATGACCTCACCTCTAAGAAAATGATTTCTGCCCAGAAGCGTCTGGGCTTCATCTAATCGTGCGGCCTCGATAAGACTTCGGATACGCGTCGCGGTAATAGGAGCGCCTCCGTGCGTGACGAGTTGGTGCGCCACAACTTCAAAACCGTGTTGTTGCCCAAGAGCCGCCAGATCGTTTACATGACTTTCTCCACGCGCGCCCAGGCCAAAGTCGGAACCAACGTGAATAGCTACCGGATATACGGACGGTAAAAGCGCTTCTTCGATGTAGTCTTGAGCCGTCAGCGCCGCAAATTGAGGCGTAAACGCGTGCACCAGAAGCGCATCTGGTTCAAGAGAGGCAAGCGCGCAAAGTCTGTCGGCGTCTTGCAACAACAGCCTTGGCGCGCGGTCGAACAAAACCTCAGCGGGATCTGGATCAAACGTTACCACCACGAGCGGTACGCGGCGGCGCAAGGCATCTTCTCTTGCAGCTTCAATAAGCGTGCGATGGCCCTTATGCAGACCGTCAAACACGCCAATCGCGCATACACATTCATGGCCAAGCACGTTGTCGGCAAGGGTATAGAGCTGCGATTTTGAGACTCTCAGAGGCTCAGGCAGCTCCACTCCGTAAAAAACAGACTTCGCAAGGCAGTTTTCTATCGCGCCGCTCATGCTGAAACCCCGCCTATTCCCTGCGAAAAATTCGCGCAGCATACCAGCTTGTTTTCTTGGCATTGCCAGACGCCACAGAGCGCCCCCTCATACACGAGAGCTATGCGTTCGTTTTGCTGAGGCGGACGGCGAGAAGGACAGCGAGAAAAACCTGTTTTGTCTTCCACTTCACCTGCCGCAATACGCCGACCGACTACCACATCAGCAAACTCCCGCTCATTCAGACGATATAGTGGCAGTTGCAGGGCGTGCGCAGGGTCCAGACGGTATTCATCGATACAAGACGCGCCGCGTGTCTCGAGCAAAGAAAGTTCAATACAGTCATCAAGGCTAATTGACCCTGAAACCACTCGGCGCAAGGCGCTTATATGCGCCGCGGTCCCGAGCTTGCGACCCATATCCCGCGCAATGCTTCTGATATAGGTTCCTTTAGAAACACGCAGATCAACGGTCCACAAGCAGTCGTTTGAATCCTCGGACGATTTGGAGAGAGAGACAAGGCGCGCCTGGTAGACGGTGATATGGCGAGCAGGAATCTCAAGGTCCTTACCCTCTCGGGCGAGAGCGTACGCCCGTTTTCCTCCAACCGAGATAGCTGAGTAGCTGGGCGGTATTTGATCCTGTTCGCCTTCAAGCTGTGCGAGCGTCTCACGCGCGAAAGACGGGTCAAAACATTCGGCAGGTACGGATTTTGTAACCACAACCTCGCCTTCTGAGTCATCGGTCGTGGTCTCCGTGCCAAAGGAGATGGTGGCCTGATAGCGCTTCTCCGCCAAGGTCAGCATCCCTAAAAGACGGGTAGCGGAGCCGATTCCCACGACCAACACGCCGCTTGCCAGCGGATCGAGTGTACCCGCATGCCCTACGCGCTTCTCGCCAAGCGCCCGTCTGACGCGGGAAACAACGTCATGGCTTGTCATGCCCACAGGCTTGTCAACAGCGAGAAGTGCGTTGATGCCGCTGCTTCCCCTCTTCATTTATTGCGCCTTTGGACAGGACGCGTTGTCGGAGGATTCCAGCAGAGCTACGATTTTTGGCTCAATGGCAGAAAAAGCTTCGTCTACGGTACCTTCAACGGTAAAGCCCGCGGCGGCCTTATGACCGCCTCCTCCCATCGCACGAGCAATGCCGGAGATGTCAAGATCCGACTTTGAGCGCAGGTTACCGCGGACGACTCCGCTTTTGACTTCTTTCAGAAAAAGAGCCACTTCAGCGCCGTCTACGCAGCGGACAATATCAACCAAGCCGTCCATCTCTGAAACAGGTACTCCAGAAGACGCGAAATCGGCGGTTGTAACATAGCTGTACGCGACACGCCCTCCTCCAAAGGTGCGGATGCGTCCCATAACCTTTGCGGCAAGGTGCATATACGCCAGACGATCGCTTTGATAGACATGAAGTGCTACCTCGGCAGGACTCGCTCCAGCCTCCACAAGCAGACCGGCGATTTCAAAAGCTTCATTATCGGCATTTTGATACTGAAAGCGACCAGTATCGGTCACTAAGGCGCAGAACAAACACTGCGCTTCATCCTTTGTGAGGCGGACTCCCAGATGCAAAGCGAACTCCGTAATGATAACGCCTGCCGCCGCTGCGCTCGTCCGCACCAGGCCGGCATCCCAAAACGAATCGGACGCCGGGTGATGGTCGAAGACCGCTTTGGTTGAAGAGCGCACTAAGATAGCTTCAGCCTCAGCCAGCCGACAGGGTGACGAAAGATCGACGCAGATAAAGAGATCCGGCGTGTCCTTGTAGGCGTCAGCCGTAACATAGTGTTTGACACCCGGCAAAAACTGATAGATGCGCGGAACTTCCCCGTGGGCGTCAGCCAAGAGATTGGTAACGCGCTTCAGTGGCCACTGGCGACGGATGATGCTTGCAAGCGCCAGCCCCGATCCGATAGCGTCCCCGTCAGGTGAGGTATGGGCGCATACAACGATTGACGAAGCCCGCTCAATCAAGGCTATAACCTCGTCAAACTCAACGTTGTTGATTTTTGCTGAAAGATCCAGCACCCTTACTCCTCTGTCGCGTCTTCCGAAGAAATCGGATACCCGAATTCGTCCTTTTCCACACTGAGCGTTGGTGGAACGTCTGCTAAAGCGCGGGCGATACGCTCCGCCTCATCGGTGGTCGTATCAATCCTGAAATCAAGATCAGGCGTAACGCGCCAGTTGAGCGCACGTCCCAGAAGAGAGCGTATGCGACCTTTCGCCCGCCGCAGCGCCACGGTTACCGCCTCATAGCGCTCGACTTCACAAGACACATACACTCTCATAAAAGACTTATCAACCGAGACCTCGCAGCCGGTAACTGTGACAAACTGAAGATCAGGATCGGCGATTTCAAACAAGAGAATGCTTGAGAGCTTTTCGCGGGCAATCTCATTATTGCGGCGAGAATACTGATTTTGCTTCATAGTCTCCCCTTTTATTCGGTTCGAGCCACCTGCTCGATACGGTACGCTTCAAGCTGATCTCCCGGCTTGATATCCTGGAAGTTCTCAAGGCCAATGCCACATTCAAAGCCGGACTTAACGCTTTTGACATCTTCCTTGAAGCGACGCAGCGACGCGATATGACCGTCGTAGACGACAATGCCGTCGCGCACCAAGCGAATCTGGTTGTCGCGGGAAATCTCGCCTTCCGTAATCATGCAGCCTGCAGCAATACCGACCTTCGGCACCTTAAAGGTGTCACGGACATCAGCAACGCCTGTCTGAATCTCCTGCTCCGTAGGCTTGAGCATACCAATACGCGCCGCGTCGATATCCTCAATCGCCTTATAGATAACGCTGTAGGTGCGAATCTCAACACCATCGCGTTCCGCGGCCGAGCGAGCCTTCGCGTCGGGTCTGACACCGAAGCCAATAATGATTGCATTGGACGCATCAGCCAAAACGACATCCGTCTCGGTAATAGCGCCCACCGCGGAGTGGATAGTCATGATACGGACTTCAGACTGATCCATCTTATCGAGCGAATCCTGCAGCGCCTCAATGGAGCCCTGAACATCCGCCTTGATGATGAGATTAAGTTCCTTGACTTCAGCGTCGGCCATAGTGTCAAAGAGGTTCTCAAGGGTCACATGCTTGACGCGGTTTTGCTCCTCGATACGGGCTTTCAAAGCACGCTGATCAGCAAGTTCTCGAGCATCGCGCTCCTCCTGGAAGACGCGGAATTCATCGCCTGCCATAGGAACGGTCTGAAGGCCGAGAATCTCGACGGCGTCCGAAGGACCTGCCTCTGTTACCGCGTTGCCCTTCGGATCAAGCATGGCACGAACGCGTCCGAACGCCATACCAGCGACAAGGGCGTCGCCGATATGAAGCGTACCGCGTGTTACCAGCACTGTTGCAACGGAACCGCGGCCGCGGTCAAGCTTCGCCTCCAAGACGTTACCGGACGCGAACGTATCGGGATTAGCCTTGAGTTCAAGAACGTCCGCCTGAAGCAGGACGGTTTCAAGCAGCTCATCAATACCTTGGTTTTGTTTGGCGGAAATATCCACAAACATATTTTGGCCACCCCACTCCTCAGGAATAACACCGTACTCGGTGAGTTCCTGACGAACACGTGTGGGATCGGCGCCGGGTTTATCGATCTTATTGACAGCAACTACAACGGGAACGTTTGCGGCCTTGGCATGGTTAATCGACTCGATAGTCTGGGGCATGACGCCGTCATCGGCGGCGACAATCAAAATGACGATATCGGTCACTTTGGCGCCGCGGGCGCGCATGGCCGTAAAAGTCTCGTGACCGGGCGTGTCGATAAAGGTAATCTGCCGCCCGTTGATAGTAACCTGAGACGCGCCGATAGCCTGGGTAATGCCGCCCGCTTCTCCAGCGGCAACGCCCGTATGACGAATGGCATCCAAAAGCGAAGTCTTGCCGTGGTCAACGTGGCCCATAACGGTAACCACGGGCGGGCGCGGCTTCAAATCTTTCGGATCATCGTAGAACGTAAATGAATTTTCCTCTTCCTTCGTCATAATCTTAATCTCACGACCGAGGTCGTCAGCAACGAGATCGATAAGGTCGTCAGACATAGTTTCGGTAAGTGTTAAGGGATTGCCCAGCAAAAAGAGACGTTTGATGATGTCATTTGCCGGCACGCCGAGCAAATCGGCGAGTTCCGAAACGGTTGATCCCTGCGGAACCTTGACCGTGTCAAGCTGAGAAATATCTTGATCGTTCGCAAGCGCCTCTTCGATACGCTGCTCCATAGCAGCTTCAGCAGCCTGCTTTTGGCGACGCTCTTTACGCTTTTTACGGCGACCCGCCGACTCTCTTGACGCCTCTTCAATGTCGCGGCGCGCTTCGTCAAGCACTTTACTGCGGTTGTACGCTTCCGCCTCACGCGCCATACGGCTGTAGCGATCTTCGCCTTCTTCCCCGCCACGACGGTTTTTCTTGCGGCGAGAAGGACCTGAAGAACGATCATCTTGAGGAGCGATATCACCATGAGCATTG
Source organism: Atopobium sp. oral taxon 199 str. F0494 (assembly GCF_000411555.1). GTDB lineage: Bacteria > Actinomycetota > Coriobacteriia > Coriobacteriales > Atopobiaceae > Lancefieldella. The sequence continues at coordinate 522,798 of NZ_KE150486.1, forward strand.
GAGCGGCCACCGCGGCGCTCGTTACCGATGCTCTCTTCCACCTTAGCTCGAGCGTGGTTGCGCCCGCCCTTCTCGGATTTCTTGTGCGCGGCGGACTCTGCCGCCTGTTGCTTCAAAACCTCTTCTTGTTGAGCGATTTGATCAAGCAGGCTGTGGAATGAAGGTGCGGCCTTCGGAGCGGTGTCTTTTACGCGCCTGCGTTCCTCTTCCTCCGCTGCTTTTCGCTGAGCCTCGGCTTCAGCGGCCGCTTTAGCCTCAGCCTTCTTACGCGCCGCCTCTTCTGCCGCGCGCTTTTTCTCCTCTTCAGCGCGCTCGGCCTCACGACGCTTCTCGGCAGCAAGACGCTCTGCCTCAGCCTCTGCGGCAGCACGCTTCTTTTCTTCCTCTTCCCTCTTTTTAGCCTCAGCCTGTTTCTTTCTAATCTCCGCAGCACGAGCCTCAAGGATAGGCTTGAGCTTTTTGCGGGCCATTGCCACATAGGCATCTTCAAGCGTTGATGAAGGGGACTTAGCCGGAATCTTCATCGCGGCAAGATGTTCAAGCATCTCTTTGCTTTGCATGCCATATTCTTTAGCAAGGTCATGTACGCGCATTTTTGCCATATATGAAACCCTCCGATAGTAGTGTTGCGAGGTGATGTTCCTTAGATAAGCGAGTCTTCATCGTCAGAAATGCGCACATTGGCCATTTTCTCGTGAATTCCGCAGTAATCGGAGCCTGGACGAGCCATGTTGCGGCACGGCACGCCATCAGGGCTCACATACAGGCAGCGATGAGCTTCCTCACGCTTTGCCTGCTGAGGAGCATCCACGGAAGTCGCAGGAAGATCACGCAAAATCTTTGCAGCCAAACTCTCATTTTTGATGTCAATGTGAAGACCGGTCAGGCGGGCTGCCAGGCGTGCATTCTGGCCCTCTTTACCGATAGCAAGCGAAAGCTGATCGTCAGGAACAATGACCGTAGCGTGGCGAGTCTCTTCATCAATAATGACGCGAGAAACACGAGCGGGAGAAAGGGCCGAGGCGACGCAACGCGAGGGATCGTCAAACCAAGGCACCACATCAACGCGCTCTCCGCGAAGCTCGGCCACGACTGTGCGCACACGACTTCCCTTAGGGCCAACGCAGGCGCCTACGGGATCCATGCGGTCATCGGAAGACGCAACAGCGATTTTTGAACGGATTCCCGGTTCGCGGGCAATAGAGCGAATGCTTACAATGCCTTCATACACCTCGGGAACTTCAAGCTCAAACAAACGGCGAATCAGATTCGGATGAGTACGGGAGACAACGATTGGCGGACGCTGACGCTCGCCGCGAACAGCAGACTGTGTGTTCTCCGGATTGCGAACATCAATGATAATCGCCTTGATGCGCTGGTTATGCCCATAGCGCTCACCAAAGGGCCTTTCATCGCGCTCCTCGGGAAACCTCCTGAGATCAAAGTGCGGAAGCTCCGCTTCAACACCTTCACGAATCTTGATAATGGTAAAGTCAGGCGTCGATTGAAGCACTGTTCCGGTAATGATGTCACCAATACGCTGTGAGAACTCTTCATAAATCTGTTTCCGCGCAGCATCGCGCACAAGAGAGCGAATTTCATTTTTCGCATGCTGCGCCGCAAAGCGGCTGGTGTCTTCCGGGGTGACGTCTACCTCGTCAAACTCGGTATACTCGCCTGTTTCCTCATCGGGCTCCCCCTTTGGAATGAGCTGGTATACGTATACCTTGCCCGTCGTCCGGTCGATAGTCACCCGCGCTCCATATGTAAGATGCAGCACATCCGCATAGCTCTTGGCCAAAGACTGCTCAAGGCGGTCAAGAAGGTAAAGCTCATCGATATGCTTTTCCTGACAAAGCGTCATCAGAGCTTCCATCATCTCAGATGCCATGTAAATTCCTTTCTCACTAGTTCTTGGCCTGAGCCGAGAAATCAAAAGACGGTTTAAGCGTACACTTTTTTACCTCATCTAAGGGAATCTCATACCGCTGACCCTCAGATTCAAGCACAACGGTATTCTCGCGCATGCCCAAAAGTTTGCCGGTAAACCTGCGACGCCCTTCTGAAGCCGTTGTCTGCAGCGAGACCTCGTTTCCAGCAAAGCGCTCAAAATCATGCGCGCGCCTCAACGGACGACTCATACCGGGAGAAGAGACTTCAAGTGTGAACGAGTTCGGAAAAGGATCGAGCTCATCTATGGCCAAAGAAATCCATCCGGTCTCCGCGGCAACCTCATCAAGCGAGATTGTTTGGGCGTTTTCGTCTGCATGGTCAATACGCACCCGCACCACCGGCGCTTTAACGGAACCCACGACTTCGACATCAACGATATCTATGTCATGGTTTGTCGCGGCCGCTTCAAGCGCTTCGATGATACGCTGTACGGCGTCATCTTTTGGCATATGCCCCCTATCTGCATATAGAAAGGAAGCGGGACGAAAACTCCGTCCCACTTCCCACAAGTACAACTTCATAACGGTACTACTATACGAGATAACATCCTTCTCGTCAAGTATATTTCCAGCTAGGCAACAATATTCACAAGACGACCAGGAACCACAATAACCTTGCGGATAACGTGTCCCACGAGCTGAGCGCTCACCGCCTCCTGCGCAAGACATGACAGTTCCTCTTCAGACGCCTCGGCGTCAACCATAATGCGAGCACGTACTTTGCCCTTGATCTGAACGGCTATCTCCACCGTATTGCTCTTGGCCTGCGCTTCGTCAAAAACAGGCCAGGGTTCATGATAGACTGGCGTCTTTTTGTGAAGCGCGGCATGCTGAAGCTCATCAGCCCAATGCGGAATGATAGGAGCAAGCATGGCGACAATATCGGAGGCGACTCGATAACACAAGGCGCGAGAACGCTCGCTTTCGGGCACCTCGTTAAGGTACGAGCTTGCCGCGTTGATAAGTTCCATCACCGCCGAGATTGCTGTATTGAACTGACCTTCGTCAAACTCGCGAGTGCAGCGGATACCCAACGCGTGCAGTTCCCGATTAAGTTTTGCCGATGGCTCGTCAAGAGTCGCAAGATCAAGGATTGCCGCCGCGTCAGCGGTCTTGGTAAGCTCCCAGACAACACGCCAGGCGCGCTTGATAAAGCGGTTTGCTCCGGCGACGGCCTTCTCGTCCCAATCAAAGTCCTTCTCGGGAGGGGCAACAAAAAGAATGGCGAGCCGCATGGTGTCGGCGCCGTATGGCTCAATGACAGAGCTCGGCGGAACTACATTACCCTTTGATTTTGACATGGTATCGCCGTGTTCGTCTTTCACCATTCCCTGGGTAAGCAGGTTCTTAAACGGCTCGTCAATACCAATCATGCCGAGGTCGCGCAGGACTTTGGTAAAGAATCGTGAATAGAGCAGATGCAAAATAGCGTGTTCAATACCGCCGATGTAGTTATCAACCGGCATCCAGCGGTCAACAGACTCCCTCGAAAATGGCAGCTCTTCATTATGAGGGTCGCAGTAGCGCAAATAATACCAGCTGGAACAGGTGAAGGTATCCATGGTGTCGGTAACGCGATGCGCAGGACGACCGCATACCGGACAGACAGTCTCATAGAATTCCTTGCATTCAGCAAGCGTATCACCTGCGGAAAGGTCAAGGTCGTCAGGAAGTGTTACCGGGAGCTCGTCATAGGGTACCGGCACATCTCCACAGTGGTCGCAATGAATCATCGGAATAGGATTGCCCCAGTAGCGCTGGCGAGAAATAAGCCAATCGCGCAGGCGGAACTGCACCGTACGGCGGCCAATAGCATGGTCGGTCAAAAATGCGACCACAGCCTCCTCCGCTTCAGAGTGCTTGCCTCCCTGGAGGCCCGTAAACTCGCCGGATTGGACCAAAATGCCCGTGGTATCCATGGGACCGTCCCAATCCACTGAGGTTACGCGGCGCTCCTTAACATCCTTGAGCTCTTCATAAAGATCGGTCCCCTCTTCACAGATAATAGGAACGATTGGCAGGTCATATTTTTTCGCGAAGTCAAAGTCGCGCCTGTCGCCCGCAGGAACGCCCATAACGGCGCCGGTTCCGTAGTCAAGAAGCACATAATCCGAAACCCAAATGGGGATAGATTCTCCGGTGATTGGATTTAGCGCGTACCGGCCGGTAAACACGCCGTGCTTCTCGCGATCAGTACCCTGTCGTTCAATGGAAGTAGCCTTTACCGCAGCCTCTTTCAATTCCGTGAAAGCGGTTTCGTAGGCGGAGCCAGCGACAAGCTCAGCGGCAAGCGGCGACTCAGGCGGCAGCAGCATAAACGTGCAGCCGTAGATGGTATCGGCGCGCGTGGTAAAGACGGTAATGGTAGTGTCAGTGGGTGTTACGCCGTCAGCGGCGGCCAAGGCAAAGTCAATCTCCGCGCCCTCTGAGCGGCCGATCCAATTTGCCTGCATGGCGCGTACCCGTTCCGGCCATCCGTCAAGCTGATCAAGATCGTCCAGAAGCTCTTGAGCATAATCGGTAATGCGCAGGTACCACTGGGAAAGCTCGCGCTTCTCGGGAATCGCGCCGCACCTCCAGCAGCGGCCGTTGACCACCTGTTCATTCGCGAGAACGGTCTTGTCGTTGGGACACCAGTTCACCGGAGAGGTTGCACGGTATACCAGGCCCTTCTCGTACATCTTGAGGAAAATCCACTGGCCCCACTTGTAGTATTCAGGGTCGCACGTGTTGAACATACGTTCTTTGTCGTAAGAAAAGCCCATGCGAAACATGGTCTTGACGGCTTGCTCAATGTTTTTGTGCGTCCAGATTGAGGGCTGCGTATTGTGCTTGATAGCGGCGTTTTCCGCGGGAAGGCCAAAGGCGTCAAAACCCATGGGATGCAAAACGTCATAGCCTCTCATGCGGGCCTGGCGAGCCATGGCATCACCGATAGTGTAATTGCGAGCGTGCCCCATATGAAGGTCACCGGAAGGATACGGAAACATCTCAAGCACATACTTCTTGGGACGGCTTGGATCCTCCTCGGTCTTGTAGAGGCCCTCCTCGTCCCAAATGCGCTGCCACTTTGTCTCTATCGCCTCAGCGTCATAAACAGGGATATCATCGTACTGTTCGTTCTTCTCGACATCAGGCCTTTCTGCCATCTGACGACTCCTTTCAAAAAGCGAATCCAGAGGAAGTCCGACGGGAGCCGCCTGTGGCCATCGCTTGCATTATCTTGACGGTACGCTATGAGCGGAAATTGTAGCTAACCTGCTGATTCTGGTCTTTGAGCAGCACATCGTGAGCGCCGCCTTCAACGATAGACGTAGCGGACACAAGCGTAATCTTTGCCTTCTCGCGAAGCTCGACAATATCCCGGGCGCCACAGTTGCACATCGTGGACTTCACTTTCAGCAGCGAACCCTCGACGCCGTCCTTGAGCGATCCGGCATAAGGAACATACGAGTCGACGCCCTCAACGAACGAGAGTCCCCGCTTATTGCCACCAAGATCGTAGCGCTGCCAGTTGCGGGCGCGAGCAGAGCCTTCGCCCCAGTATTCCTTCATATAGGAACCGTTGACATTTACGCGGTTGGAAGGGCTCTCATCGAAGCGGGCAAAATAGCGGCCGAGCATCATGAAGTCGGAGCCCATCGCCAGAGCAAGAGTCATATGGTAGTCATAGACAATGCCGCCATCAGAACAGATAGGAATGTAGACTCCCGTTTCTTCAAAGTAGGCGTCGCGCGCGCGAGCCACGTCAATGACTGAGGTAGCCTGACCGCGTCCAATGCCCTTCTGCTCGCGCGTAATGCAGATGGAACCTCCGCCAATGCCAATCTTGATGAAGTCAGCGCCGGCGTCTGCCAGGAATCTGAATCCTTCCGCGTCAACGACATTGCCGGCTCCCACCTTAACGCCGTCGCCATAGGTCTGGCGAATCCACTTGAGCGTGCGAGCCTGCCACTCGGAATAGCCCTCGGAAGAATCAATACAGAGCACATCCGCACCGGCCTCTACCAAAAGCGGGACACGCGTCTCATAATCACGCGTATTGATACCCGCGCCAACCAGATAGCGCTTCGACGCGTCAAGCAGCTCATTCGGAGCGGATTTGTGAGAATCGTAATCTTTGCGGAATACAAGGCTTACCAAGTATCCATTAGTATCCACAATGGGAAGCGCATTGAGCTTGTTGTCCCAAATGATGTCGTTCGCCTCTTTGAGCGTCGTGGTCTCAGGAGCGGAAATAATCGCGTCAACCGGAGTCATAAATTCCGCGACCTTCTTAGTCACCTCATCGCGAGAAGGACGATAATCCCGAGAGGTCACAATGCCTACCAGTTTGCCATAGGACGTTCCATCAGTGGTAACAGGCATCGTGGAGTGTCCGGTCTTTTCTTTCAGGTCAAGCACCTCGGCCAGAGTCATATCGGGCGTCAGCGTGGAATCGGAAACAACAAATCCCGCTTTGTAACTCTTAACCTCGCGCACCATCTGCGCCTCGTCCTCGGCCGACTGCGAACCGTAAATAAAGGAAAGTCCACCTTGCTGCGCCAGAGCAATAGCAAGACGCGGACCGGAAACGGCCTGCATAACCGCGGAAACCATGGGGATATTGAGGCTTAAGGAAGGCTCTTCTCCCCTTTTAAATTTCACCAGAGGGGTTTTGAGCGACACGTTTGCAGGAATGTTCTCAGCGGAGGAATAGCCCGGAACTAACAGATACTCAGAGAAGGTATGCGACTCACCCTCGAAGAACTTTGCCATTACGTGCGGCTCCTTTCCGGCCTGACGGCCGCCCATACTCTTTTGCTTTGACACTGTAACACCATAAACGTCCCATATCCTCGTAAAACCGGATTAAACATTAGCTTTGGCCGGCTACAATGTCCTCAAAGTTGACGGCGATGTCGTGCTTTGTAGGCACCCACTCCACCTTTTTGAAGAGTGCGGCAACGGTAATGGGAACGTAGGAGATCATAAAAATCGGGAAAGTAAAGAGGTTGGTAACAATGCGCCAGCGCTTCTTTACATGAAAATGCTTGTGTTCGGAGATTGTCGTAATGACGGCGAGAATAAAAAATACGATATACATTGAGAATATTGTCATTACCAGAGATCCTGAGCACATGGCAAGCTCTGCGTCCGTAGCGATAAATCCATGGCTCAAATAGCCTACCAGCAGATAGGTTCCGTTGATGAAAGCTGAAAGCAACGTCAAAATCATACCGGGAGCAATGGTCATAAGCATGTCATACGAGGCAAACTGACCCTTTACAATTCCTTTCAGCAAATCAGTCCCATACGAGAAGAACACCTGGTAGAAACCTTTTGTCCAACGCATGCGCTGAATCCACGAGGCCTTGAAGGTAAGCGGCTGCTCGTCAAAAAATTCCGCGGGAGCATAGCCAATCTGGATATTGTGAGCGCAGCAAAACGTTGAAAACTGAATGTCTTCAGTAAGCGTATGGAAATCCCAGCCATGCATGCCTTTAACGATGCGGGCGGAGACCATCCAGCCGGAACCGGAAATAGCGCAGCTGGTGCCCATCATCATTCGGGCGTTGTTCAAAAACTTTGCCTCACGCATAAACCATGTGGCATATGCCGAGCTTATCCAACTGGAATCAAAGTTCTTTGAGTTTCGATAGCTTGTGCAAACCAGATATCCCGCATCAAACGCCTGGTTCATGATGGAAAGGTAATTCGGAGCCACTAAGTTATCCGCATCCATAATAATGAATGCCTCATAAGCATCGCCGTACTCATTGAGGATGCGGTTAAATCCATAATCCATAACCCAGCTTTTTCCCTTACGGGCAAGGTCATTTCTCTCCCACGTAATAGCTCCCGCTTTGCGCGCCTCTTCTGCGGTCTTGTCGGTACAGGCATCAGCCACCACAAAAACATCCATAAGCTCGCGCGGATAATCCTGCGCCAGGATTGAACGAACCAGATTTCCCACCACAGGCTCTTCATTGTGAGCCGCGATGAAAAACGCATACCGGTGCTGTTTTCTAGCAGGCGGAAGATGCACCTCACCTTTAAACATCACGCGGATGATATAGATAATCTGATAAAAGTACGCCAGCGTAAAAAAGAGCCATATGACCAAGTTAAAAACGACAATCGGTGTAAGTCCAAGCCTGTTCAATTGCAGTGGCATGTATATCCCTACGCTCCAAACCCAAGACAAATATGTTTTATCAGCCAAAATCTCTCGATAAACAATTACCTTATAATCTTAGCGCAATGGAAGGGGCAAAGCGCCCATGCCTTTGAATCCATTTTTTCTCCCACATCAACGCACACGCAATTGGCCATCTTGGATATCGAGAAGAACGTCTGCTTCTTGATCTAGTTCATCGGAGTGCATAATCACCATAACCGTCCGTCCACCCTTGAGGTTAGCGAGATATCTACAAAGCCTCTGGGCTGTTGGTGCATCTAAATATTAGCCGGCCAACTGCGGGCAGATATCTGCACCCGTTTTTGTTCTACCCATAGATAATTCCTCCTGCGATTCTAGTACCGCGAGAAGATCTGGCGGCAGAGAGTCCCTGCGTTCTATCATTTCTCCCGTTACCGGATGTTCAAACTGAATGTGCCAAGAATGGAGAAACTGACGCTTGAGGCCTAAATTAAATCGCCCGTCTTTGCGGCCGTACAGCTGATCTCCTACCACGGGATGACCCACATGGCGCATATGGATACGAATCTGATGGGTGCGTCCTGTGTAAAGATGGCATTCCAAAAGCGAATAACCCTCACCTCTACGACCTGCCTCAAAGCGTTCAAGCGTTCTGAAAGTAGTAATGGCTTCTCGAGCACCGGGTGCATCCGTTACCGTCATCTTTAAGCGATCACGTGTGGAGCGAGCAATGCCCGTTTCAATGGTTCCCTCATCAGGGGCAACATAGCCCTGTACTAAAACCACATAGCGGCGATCAAGCACGCGAAGGCGAATAAGATCTTGAAGAGCTTTCTGCACCTCATCAGACTTGGCCGCCACCATAAGACCCGAAGTATCCATATCTAAACGATGTACGATACCGGGTCGATCCTCGCCCTGCAAAAGCCCCAAATGTCCGTAGCCACAATGCGCTACCAAGGCATTGGCAAGGGTATCGTCGGTGTGTCCCGGTGAAGGGTGGCACACAAGCCCCGCCTGTTTGGAAAGCACGATAAGATATTGATCTTCAAAGCGGATGTCAAGTGGAATGTCAGGGTTTGGAACAAGAAGTCCCGTCTCAGGTTCTCCCTTTGGAAGCACTACCATAAGGCGATCGCCAAGCACCACTTTCTCAGACTTAGAAGACACCGGCGTCCCATTAATGAATACCTTGCCTTCTTCAACAAGCTTTGCACAGGCACTCCGTGAAGGAAGGTTATCTTGAGCAGAAAGAAAAGCATCAATCCTTGTGCCATCACCTTCCGGTCCCACCAGTATGTCAAAAACGCGTTCAGCCACGCGCTACTTCGCCGTCCTTCTCGCCGTCTTTCTCGCCATCCTCATCGTTTTCTTTGTTGGCTCCACTCTCTTTCTCGCTGGCTTCACCGTCATTTTTACCAGCACGCTTTTTAGAATCCCATGTAAACCAATATATACACGCCGCAATAATGCCACATGTTACAAAGATATCTGCCACATTAAAAATTGCAAAGTTCATAAACGTAGTAGCTAAAAAATCAGTTACGCTTCCATGAGCCACACGCTCAAGACCATTACCGACACCACCGCCGGCCACAAGACCTAAAATCGCAACGAACGTATACGGGAGGTTTTTCTCACGTATGACTACATATATCATACCAAGCACCACAACAGCGGTAAGGGCTGCAAAAAACAGAGGTTGTCCGCTTCCAATAGAAAAGGCGGCGCCATCGTTTTGGACATGAAAGAGATCAAGCACGCCCGGAATAAACGACCGCCTTGAACCTGCAGGGATATTTGAAAGAACCCAGCGCTTTGTTAACTGATCAAGTGAAAAAGCAATGGCACCCGCCCAGCAAAAAATTGCCAAGCGAATACCAAGACTTTGTTGCGTGCGAACAGTCACACGTACTCCTATTCAATCGTGCTCTGCGCAACCACCTCATGACAGCGGTGGCAGAGATGATCCTCACCAAGATTGCGCCAGTTCCAGCAACGATCACAGCGCTCTCCGTCCGCCAAAAAGACACTAACGGCAAGCTCGGAGCCTTCCGAAACAGTTACTGCAGAGCATACAAATATCTCGGCAAAGTCTACATGAACATCATTTACGCATTGGAATGCCTCAGCGGGAAGCACCACCTCGGCGCGCGTTGCCTGCGTGGTCTTTTCTGTAATCTCCCCGGCCTCAAGTGCCGTCTCATATGCCTTGGTGTATGCCGCACGAGCATCGGAGAGTACCTGGTAGGCAGGAAGCAGCGACTCATATTCTAAGCGTGTTAAGGGTGCCTGGTACCAATCGAGAAGTGCTGCAAATTTCTGACCATCGCGCAGAGATTCAGGTAAAAACTCCATTGCCTCATCGGTGGTGTATACCAAAATGGGCTGCAAATCATGCACAAGCATAGAGAGGATTTCCGCCCACACCGTCTGTGCACAGCGGCGGGACTCAGCATCAGCGGCATCACAATACATGCGGTCTTTGGTGGCATTGAGGTATCCATTGGAAAGCTCAATGATGTAGTCGTAGAGCACGCGGAAAACGTTGTTAAAACGATATCCCTCATATGCCTCGGTTACAGCATCATGCACCTCGCACATGCGAGCCAGTACCAAACGATCATACGCAGTAAGTTTTGCAACAGGAACAGCATCAGTTGCAGGATTAAATTGACCTTCAAGCTCACCTAAAAGGAAGCGAATGGTATTGCGGAAACGACGATAGGCATCTCCAACCTGAGTCAAAATAGCATCATCGCAAGGAACGTCATTGGAAGTATCAACAGAGGCAACCCACAGGCGCAAAACATCTGCACCACGCTCGGCGCACACCTCGTTGGGGTCAATAACATTACCCAAAGACTTACTCATCTTGCGGCCTTGACCGTCAAGGGTGAAGCCCTGAGAGACGACGGCTTTATATGGTGCCATGTCATACGCACCCACAGACGTCATGAGAGAGCTCATAAACCATCCGCGGTGCTGATCCGAGCCTTCCAAATACATATCGGCCGGGAAACGAAGTTCAGGCCGATGCTTGCACACCGCCGTATGGGAAACGCCTGAATCCCACCACACGTCCAGGATGTCCTTATTGGCTTTGAGATGGTGCCCACCACATTGAGGGCAGGTGCACGCATCCCCTAAATAACTTGCAGGATCGTCGGTAAACCAAGCGTCGGAGCCCTTCTCCCTAAAGAGCTTGATTACCGCGTCAAGCGTATCATCGTTGATGATTGTCTCGCCGCAGTCCTCGCAGGTATAGGCAGGAATTGGTACACCCCAGTTGCGCTGGCGAGAAATACACCAGTCGGGACGTCCCTCAACCATCGAGCCAATACGCTTTACGGCATTTGCAGGATAGAAGGCTACCTTAGACAGCTCATCGAGCGCCTCCTGACGGAGGTTGGTCTTATCCATAGAAACAAACCATTGACTGGTGGCACGGAAGATAACGGGATTCTTGCAGCGCCAACAGTGCGGATAGCTGTGGGTAATGTCTTCTGCGAGAATAAGCACGCCGCGCTCACGCAACCACTCAACAATGACAGGATTTGCCTCATTGACCTCCATGCCTGAGAAGGGACCGCCCGTACCGGGTCCTTCTCCGGTAAAGAAATGGCCGTCATCGTCAACCGGCATGGTCTGGGGAATATCAAACTTTACGCCGGCATTGTAGTCGTCAACGCCGTGGCCGGGTGCTGAGTGGACAACGCCGGTACCATCATCAAGGGTTACATAGTCGGCATAGATAAACGTACCTTCGCGGCCCTGCTCGCCAAAGATGGGTTGCTTGTAGGTATTACCCGCAAGCTCAGCGCCGGTCTTTTGCCAGGTATTGCCGCTTGGGTCTTTTGCCAGAGTATAGCTGTCGTAGCCAAACTTATCGGCACATTTTTGTGCAAGCGCCTCTGCCACGATCTCAACATGACCGTCAGAAAGCTCAAGCGCCACGTAGGTTGCTTCAGGATGCAGAATGACCGCCTCATCTGCCGGCAATGTCCAAGGCGTCGTAGTCCAGATGTCAACCCATGTTTTACCTACATACGCCTCAAGGCCTTCAGGAACGCTCGTAAGTTCAAAGCGAACAAAAATGGCCATGGAGGTGACGTCGTGGTATTCAATCTCTGCCTCAGCCAAAGCGGTATGGCAGTGTGTACACCAGTGCACCGGCTTGGTCCCGCGATATACCGAACCCTTGTCAAAGATGGCCTTAAAAATCTCAATATCGGTTGCATCGTAATCAGGCGCATACGTCAGATACGGATCGTCCCACTTTGCCAAAACGCCAAGACGCTTAAAACCCTGGCGCTGCGTGTCAACCTGCTCAACGGCCATCTTTCGGCAGAGTTCACGAATCTTTTCCGTAGGCAGTGCATTGAACTTCTCGGTGCCGAGCATTTCCTCAACCTTATGCTCAATGGGCTGACCGTGGCAGTCCCAGCCGGGGATATAGGGAGTTTGAAAACCGCGCATGGCCTTGTAGCGGTTGATGATGTCTTTGGAAATTTTGTTCTGTGCATGGCCCAGGTGAATGGGGCCATTGGCATAGGGAGGGCCATCGTGGAGCACGAACTTCTCGTGACCCTCGTTCTTCTTCATAAGCAGCTCATAGAGGGCATTTTGGTTCCACAAAGCCAAACGCTTGGGCTCATTTTGCGCCAGCGATGCACGCATGGGAAATCCTGTACGTGGCAAGTTTGTGGTCTTCTTATACTCGTTTGCCATCCAAAACAACCTTTCTGGGCACAAAAAAGCGCCCGTCCCCTGTTGCTGGGACGAAGCGCTTACGTCTACACTTCGCTTGTAACCACCCAGCGGCGAATGATCGCATACTCGGTTGGTCTGTTACGGCGACCATATCCGGCAGCATCTACTTACGCTTGGACGAGAAGATCTTCTCGCCACGCTTTTGAACTGCAGCTCCAAGGTGATTTTCACACGGACGCAAACGCGGGCTCTCAGCTTTCCCACTCTCTGTAGTTTGCGCTGCCCGGGCTACTCTCCTCTTCACAGCCGATGTGCATCATAGTAGCACGCCTGCCATAGAATGCCACCCCTCAATTTGCCTGTTAACAGTTCGTTCATGTACAAAACTTTCTGTAAAACTTCTCGGCAGCTATGAAGTCTCTTGCTTTGGAGATGTTGGTATTGGCGGTTAAGGCCATCAAAATTGGGTAGAACTATTTCACTATGTGTGTGGCCCTGCGTCAGATTCTGCAGAGCCATATAGCCCAAAGGTAAGAAAGGCTGTGTATGGACAACGACAACAAGCGACGCAGATCGATGTTGCTTTATGTACTCCTTGCTATCGTCGTATATCTCGCGATAAACCAAGGTCTTTTGCCCAATGTAACAAAATCACAGGTGCAGGACGTTTCGTATAGTCAGTTTCTGAGCGACGTCAATGACGGCAAAGTTAAGAAAGTCGATCTTAATGACAGCACCAAGGTTATCCGCTTCACTGAAGGAGAAGGCGACTCGGAGAAAATCTATACTACCAAGGCGTTTCCCAACGACGTTAACCTGGTAAAGACCCTTCAAGAGAAGGGCGTTGATTTCTCCGCCACCATCCCTGATCCTACGGCAAACCTGTGGATGAGTATTTTGATTGAGTTTGGCATACCGCTTGTCATCTTCCTGGTTGCCGGATACTTTGTGAACCGCGCGTTAAAACGTGCCATGGGCGATGATAATCCGTCCATGAACTTCGGCGGCGGCAACCCGTTTGGCGGATTTGGCGGCGGTCTGGGGCGCTCCAACGCTAAGGAAATTAAGGGCGAAGATACCGGTGTCACGTTCAAGGACGTTGCCGGCCAGGAAGAAGCCAAAGAATCCATGCAGGAGATTGTCGGATTCTTGAAGACTCCCGACAAATACACCGAGATTGGTGCGCGCAGTCCGCGAGGCGCGCTTTTGGTAGGGCCCCCGGGCACCGGCAAAACGCTCATCGCCAAGGCCGTTGCCGGCGAAGCGGAAGTTCCTTTCTTCCAGATCGCGGGTTCTGAATTTGTCGAAATGTTTGTCGGACGCGGCGCTGCAAAAGTCCGCGACCTCTTCAAACAGGCAAATGAAAAGGCTCCTTGCATTATCTTTATTGACGAGATAGACGCGGTTGGTAAGCGTCGCGACGCCTCACTGAACACCAACGATGAGCGCGAGCAAACCTTAAATCAGCTGCTCTCTGAGATGGATGGCTTTGACAACCATAAAGGCATTGTCGTTTTAGCGGCAACCAACCGTCCCGAGACGCTGGACCAGGCACTGCTTCGTCCTGGCCGTTTTGACCGGCGCATTCCTGTGGAGCTTCCCGACCTCGCCGGCCGCGAGGACATCCTTAAGGTTCACGCCAACGACGTCAAGATGGAGCCCGGCGTAGACCTTTCCCTTGTAGCTAAATCAACGCCCGGCGCTTCCGGCGCTGACCTCGCGAATATCATCAACGAAGCGGCCTTGCGCGCCGTCCGTATGGGACGCCGCCGCGTTACCACAGAAGACCTTACTGAGTCTGTTGACGTTGTTATCGCCGGCGCTAAGAAAAAGAACGCCGTCCTCACTGAGCATGAAAAAGATGTGGTCGCCTATCACGAGACCGGTCATGCCATCGTCGGAGCTCTGCAAAAGGGATCGGCGCCGGTAACCAAGATTACAATCGTCCCGCGTACCTCAGGCGCCTTAGGCTTTACTATGCAGGTTGATGATGACGAGAAGCACCTCATGAGCCGCAGTGAGGCCATGAATGAAATCGCCGTGCTTTGTGGCGGCCGCGCCGCTGAGGAGCTGATCTTCGGTGAAATGACCAATGGTGCATCAAATGACATTGAGCGCGCCACAGGCATTGCTCGCGCTATGGTTACGCAATACGGCATGTCAGATAAGCTCGGTATGGTCACCCTTTCTCAGCAGCAAAGCCGCTACCTTGGCGGCGGATCATCGCTTACCTGTTCTGAAAAAACCGCCGAGGAGATCGACGAGGAAGTTCGTCGCATTGTTGAAGAGTGCCACCAGACTGCCTTAAAAACGCTGCAGGAAAATCGCTTTAAACTCCATGAAATTGCTCATTACCTGCAGAAAAAGGAAACCATTACCGGTGAGGAGTTTATGAACATCTTAAACCGTGATAACGGTTTTGGCTCCACGCTTGACACGTCCTCGCAAGACAGCGCAAACGCCTCAGACGCTGCGCCTCACCATAGCACCGAAAACGAGCATGGCACCGGAAGTGAGCGTTTCTAAAGAGTTATAGAAAAGATACATCGTTCTATACGCATTTGACCTTGGCTGAGATTTTCGCAGGATTTGAAAACTGCATTTCAATCTTAGCCAAGGTCATTTTTAGGATAAGCCGACAACAACTTTGAATGTACTTTTCAGCTTCGAATGTACTTTTAGGGTGAGTCACTCACTTTGATGCCCGCTGATTTCACTGACGGGCATCAATTTCACTCACGGCTTGTTAGTTTCGACTCCCCTTTTTTCCTTTTACCAGCTCAGGGGACTTCTCGCCACCAACGCTTTCTGGCGTCACAACAACGCGCGTAATATCCAAATCGGACGGCAAATCAAACATAGTTTCCTGAAGCGTTGATTCGCAGATAGCGCGCAAACCGCGGGCGCCGGTTCCGCGCTCGAGCGCCTTCCGGGCGATTTCGCGCAGAGCGTCATCGGTAAATTCAAGGTCGACGCCTTCAAGATCAAACATGCGCCGATACTGCTTGACCAGTGCGTTTTTCGGCTCAGTAAGAATGCTCACAAGATCATCCTCATTGAGCTCGCGTGTAGATGTGATGACGGGAATGCGGCCCAGCAGCTCGGGAATCATGCCGAACTTATGCAGATCCTGGGGCATCACCTTAGCGATAAGCTCAGACTCTCCCTGCTTAAAACGGTCTGCAACATCGGAGTTGAAGCCAATCCCCTTTTTGCCGATACGATCCGCAATAATCTTATCTAGACCGACAAAGGCGCCGCCACAGATAAAGAGAATATTCGTAGTATCAATGTGAATAAGCTCCTGTTGGGGATGCTTGCGGCCACCTGTTGGAGGCACGCTTGCTTCAGTTCCCTCCAGAATCTTCAAGAGAGCCTGCTGGACTCCCTCACCGGAGACGTCTCGCGTAATGGAAAGGTTTTCCGCCTTACGGGCAATCTTGTCGATCTCGTCGATATAGACGATACCAACCTGCGCACGTTCAACGTTTCCATCAGCCGCCGTGATGAGCTTCAAAAGAATGTTCTCAACATCCTCGCCGACATAGCCGGCTTCCGTAAGCGTAGTAGCGTCGGCAATGGCAAAAGGAACTTCCAGAAAACGAGCGAGCGTCTGAGCGAGCAAGGTCTTGCCGGTACCGGTGGGACCAAGCAGCAAAATGTTAGACTTCGCGATCTCTACGTCCTCATCGTCCTCTGAGGGCTCATCATTGCCCGAAAGGATACGGCGATAGTGGTTATACACCGCGACGGACATGGCGCGCTTAGCGTCTTCCTGACCCATAACATACTGCGAAAGCTCGTTATAAATTTCATGCGGCGTAGGAAGATTTTTGATAGGAGGCTCATCTGTGGAATCGGCAAGTTCAGCCTCTTCCATTTCGAGCTCAAACGAGTCGTTGATCATATCACTGCAGGTACGCACGCATTCATCGCAGATGCACACGCCGTCAGGACCTTGAATGAGCTTATTGACCTGGCTGCGACTTTTGCCACAGAAGGTACAGCGCATTTCTTGGTCGTCAAAGGGAAAACTCTGCTTTTTAGACATTACCGTAGTCCCTTACTCAGCCTTTGATTGATCGCTACGGGAAGAAATAACGCGGTCTACAAGACCGTATTCAGCCGCCTCCTGGGCACGCATGTAATTATCGCGCTCGGTATCGACGTTAATCTTCTCAAGCGGCTGGCCGGTATACTCTGAGAGCACCTCATTAAGATGTTGGCGAATCCATTTTGTCTCATCGGCGATAATCTGAATGTCGGTCTGCTGCCCCTGAACACCGCTTGACGGCTGGTGGATAAGGACCATGGAATTCGGAAGCGCCAGACGCTTGCCCTTCGCGCCAGCGGCAAGAAGAACGGCGGCCATTGAAGCGGCCATACCAACGCAGATAGTCGAAACATCAGGCTTGATAAAATTCATCGTATCAAGGATACCAAGACCCGCATAGACGTCTCCGCCAGGAGAGTCAATGTAGAGCGAGATGTCCTTATCGGGATCTTGACTCTCAAGATGCAAAAGCTGCGCAATCACAAGGTTTGCAGAATCGCGTGTCACAGGCTCACCAAGAAACACGATGCGGTCGTTCAGCAGGCGGGAGTAAATGTCGTAGCTGCGCTCACCGCGCGGAGTCTGCTCAATAACGTACGGAATGAGCGGGGTATCAGTTGGAAAGTTCATACATCCTCCTTGTTATATCAGTCTTTACAAGGATACCCCGAGATAGTATGTTCTATCCCGGGGTATAGAAATCAACTAAAGTTTTACGCCGTGTTACTCAGCGTCTTTCGCAGGCTCCTGGGCATCCTTATCTTTCTTGACAGCCTTCTCCTTTTTTGCGGTAGTCTTCTTCTCGGCCTTCTTGCCCTTTGCAGCCTCGGCATCCTGCTCGGCAATCTCATCTTTTACGGTAACCTGAGCGTTGTCGCGAAGCCAGTCAAGCGCCTTGGAACGACGGATAGACTCACGAATTGCCGGAAGACGGCCAGCGCTGCGCCACTCCTCAATGGTCTTCTCGACATCCTTAACGCCCGCCTTCTCGAACTCGGCGCGAACATCGTCATTAGTGGCCTTGATATCCTGATTGCGAGCAATCGCATCAAGAGCCAGGGATTGACGAGCACGCTCATCTGCCTGCTCCTGAAGGTCTTTAATAAAGTCATCGGTCTTAATACCGCGGGCAGCAAGGAACATATCAAGGGTTGCTCCCTGACGCTGCAGGTTATTGAGGAACTCCTGAGCAATCTCATTGAAGATCTCGTTTTTGTACTCGGCGGGAACCTCATCAAGCTGCAGGCGCTTGCCCATCTCTTCAACAACACGGTCTTCCTTAAGCGTCGGAAGAGAATTCTTCTTGTCGGCTTCAATCTCCTCTTTGACAGCGTCGCGAAGTTTTTCCACGGTGTCAAAACCAAAGTTCTTCTTGGCGAACTCATCGGTCAGCTCTGGCGTAACCGCTTTCTTATGAGCGACAAACGTAACCTTGATGTCGTAATCATGAGAGTGAACCTCATCGCCATGCGTGTGGCTGTGAGTCCACTTAATCTCCTTTTCTTCGCCCGGCTTCATGCCAATGAGTTCCTTCTGGAACTCCTCGGGGATCTGAGTACCGTTAAGCGTAATAGTGCGGCCTTCGCCTGCCATGTGAGCAGCGCCTTCAATATTTTCAATATCAAGGGAAACGACATCGCCCTCTTTAGCGGCGCGTTTCTCCTTTGTATTCTCAAAGGTGGTCTGATAGCTCAAAAGCGTCTTGATCTGACGGTCAATTTCGGCTTCGGTTGCCTCTTCGGGAGGCATGGTGATAGCCGGCGCGTCGTATGAATCAAGCTGCGCATCGGGACGCACGTTGAACGTCACCTCGTAGGTGTAATCTTTGCCTTCATTCGCAAGATTGTCGTCCTTGCCATAATCGCCCTGTCCGATGGGGACAAGATCGAGCTCTTCGAGTACTTGGGGTTCTGCTGTACCAAGAAGATCATTGGTTGCTTGCGCAAGGACAGCCTCGCGACCAACGATGCTGTCGATAACGGGACGCGGGGCCTTACCCTTGCGGAAACCCTGGAAGGAATATTTGTAAGCGATGTCTTTGTAAGCCTGCTTGACCGCAGCGTCAACGTCTGCAGCAGGAATAGTGACCTTAACGGCAAGCTTCTGATCTTTTGGCTTGTCAGCGGTAACGGTGATATTCAACGTTCCTCCAGTGTCTCGAACTTATACATGCTGGATATACCAGCGGTTTTCCAATCTGCCCATGGTGCGGGCGGAGGGAATCGAACCCCCATGGACTCAGTCCACTAGAACCTAAATCTAGCGCGTCTGCCAATTCCGCCACGCCCGCAAAATTCACGTAGCCTTGAAATAATAGCAAACATCCGATAGCTTGCCCGCGAGAAGTATAAAACCGCTTGATTTTTCACTATTCTCAGCACGCCCCTAAGCTTCTCAGTTTTATCAAAAAAGCAAAACGCTCTAGAATGTCAGCAAACGATACATCTCTTGTTTGGCGGTATTCATGTTTCCCGACTTTCTGGATGGCCCAGCTGATGACGTCGCGCAAAGATTGCTCGGTTGTCTATTTACACGCACTGTCACCTATGCTGGCGAGAAACACGTGCTGGTCGCGCGTATTGTTGAAACCGAAGCCTATGATGAGAGTGACCCCGCCAGCCACGCCTTTGGCGGCAAAACCGAGCGTAACGCCGCTATGTACGGACCAGCCGGCCATCTCTACGTCTATCTTTCATACGGCATGCATTTCTGCTGCAATGTAGTCTGTGGCAACAACGCTCACGGTGCCGGTGTCCTTATCCGCGCTGTTGAGCCGATCTCAGGAATTGATGTAATGCGCGCACTTCGTGAAAGCAAGAAAGTCCATAAACATTTCTTACGTGACCGCAATCTCACCAATGGTCCTGGCAAGGTTTGCGCTGCTCTCAGCATTGATTGCGCACTCTACGGTCATGATCTTCATAACGCTCCCCTTGTGCTCTCTGTCGGTCCCCTTTATGCCAACGAGCACATTCTCGCAACGCCGCGCATCGGCATCAGTAAAAACGCCGATGCGCTCAGGAGGTTTTCCATTGCAGGAAATCCTTACGTATCAAAATAATTCATCGCACGCTTTCAGAACACCAACGAACGTCTAACACACGCCCTGCGCCATCATGGCGTCAGCAACTTTCAAGAAGCCCGCAATATTAGCGCCAAAGATAAGGTTGCCGGGGTGTCCGTACTTCTCGGCAGCTTCAGAAGCGGCAGCGTAAATATTTGCCATAATATCCTGAAGCTTAGAATCAACCTCATCAAAGGTCCACGAAAGATGCTCGGCGTTTTGGGACATCTCAAGACCGGAAACGGACACGCCGCCAGCATTAGCCGCCTTTCCGGGCGCGAAAAAGACGCCATGTTCCACCAGACAGTTGGTAGCTTCAAGCGTTGTAGGCATGTTGGCGCCTTCAACCACAAAACGCGTACCGCCGGAAATCAGTTTTTGAGCGTCTGTAAGCTCAAGCTCGTTTTGCGTGGCGCAAGGCATGGCGATATCGCACTTCTCGCCCCATGGCCGCTCGCCTTCATGATACACAACGCCCTCGCGAGCCTCTGCATACTCCCTGATACGGGCGCGGCGGACTTCTTTAACATCTTTCAAAAGCTCAATGTCAATACCTTCAGGATCGTACACATAACCGGAAGAATCGGAAACGGTAATGACGTGAGCGCCCAGCTGTTGAGCCTTCTGAGCAGCATAAATGGCAACGTTTCCGGAACCTGAAATGCAGACCGTCTTGCCGTCAAGCGACTCGTTCTTCTCGGCAAGCATATGTGTAAGGAAATAAACCGCACCGTATCCGGTTGCCTCCGTGCGCGCAAGAGAGCCTCCAAACGAAAGTCCTTTGCCGGTCAGTACACCGGACCATTCGTTGCGCAGGCGCTTATATTGGCCGAACATATAGCCAATCTCGCGCGCGCCCGTACCAATATCACCAGCGGGAACATCGGTGTCAGGACCAATATGGCGGCAGAGTTCCGTCATGAACGACTGACAAAACGCCATCACTTCTCGATCGGACTTACCCTTGGGGTCAAAGTCAGAACCTCCCTTACCGCCGCCCATAGGAAGCGTGGTCAGAGAGTTTTTGAAAATCTGCTCAAACCCAAGGAATTTTAGGATTGAAAGGTTGACGGAGGGGTGCAAGCGCAGCCCTCCCTTATACGGTCCGATTGCTGAATTGAATTCAATACGATACCCCCGGTTGACCTGAACCGTCCCAGCGTCATCAACCCAAGGAACACGGAACACGATGATACGCTCGGGCTCAACCAAACGCTCAAGCAGTGACGCTCGTTCAAACTCGGGATGCGCGTCAAGAGCGGGTTGAATTGTCGTCAAGACCTCGCGCGCCGCCTGAATGAATTCCGGCTGGTCAGCATAGCGCTCCTCCAGCTCAGCAATAATCTTCTCGGAATAGCTCATAGTGCTCCCTTCATTAGTGTCTTTAACAGGATACGTCTGCTTGGCGAGAAGATTGCCCTTCTTACCAAGTTGAAACAAAATGAAAACATGAATTTCACTGTCAAATTTCAAATTGAGCATTGCTGCAAACGACAGACTCCCCTATACTTTTCTTTCGGCTCGGGGTGTAGCGCAGCTTGGTAGCGCAACTGCTTTGGGAGCAGTGGGTCGCTGGTTCGAATCCAGTCACCCCGACCAGCTTTTGTACGTTTTGCTCTATGCGGCGGTAGTTCAATTGGTAGAGCATCAGCCTTCCAAGCTGACTGTTGCGGGTTCGAGTCCCGTCCGCCGCTCCATTTTTTCTTTCATATCACACGCTTTAAGCTGTAGTTAGCGCTTATGGCACAACGCTTATGGCAAGAAGCGTTACTAACGACTAGCGCCCCTACATAAGCCGATACCATTACACAAAACGCCCTTAAATGAACAATATGAAGCGCTTCTCGAGATGGCGAAACACCGCATACCCCACAATAAGCGCAGCAAAGGCGGCTACCACGCAACCCATGACGGTGCCGCGGGAAGGCAGCTGCTGGAACAACAGGCAATCCCGGATGAAGGTGACATAATGATACATAGGGTTGAAGCGCTCGACCTGCAACATCCAGGGAGACATGATATTTACCGAGTAAAAGAGCGGTGTGCCATACATCCATGCGGTCACAACTACGCTCCACAGGTGAATAATGTCGCGGAAAAAGACTGCTAGCGCGGAGAGCAAAAGCGAAACTCCCACACAAAACAGCGCTAAAAGCAGCAGCGCCACAGGCATAAGCAGTGCATACGCCGTAAGCGGTATTTGAAAGACTACCATAACCACCGCAACGGCAATAAGCGAGAACGCATAGTTTACCACAGCAAAAAGCACCTTTTGCACGGGGAAGACAAGGCGATTAATGCGCACCTTTTTAAGAAGACTGGAAGCGTCGATGATTGAGCGCATGCCCATCGTGGTGGCATCACTCATCAGCTGAAATGCCGTATTTCCCAAAATAAGATAGAGCGGATAGTTAACCACATCTGCCGCTCGATTACCCAAAAATGTAGAGAAGACTACCGCCATAACAATCATCATCAAAAGCGGATTCAAAACCGACCACACCACACCCAGCACACTGCGGCGGTATTTCAGTTTGAAGTCCTTGCTCACAAGCTGACGCAAAATGAACTGATCGCGCTGCTTTGCCGGATACCAGGCATTGCGTCCATCAATGCTACTTTTGACGTCCTTCTCGGCACTTTTTGAAGATTCAGCCACTGCGGCATCCCTTTCCCAAACCGATTGTTTGCCGAATAATCGTAGCACAGGAAAGCATATGCAGCTAAACTAAGAGAGTATGCGAGAAATCTATCCAAGGAGTCTCATGGCACACTCCCCGCTTGGCCACACGCTGGTCATTGCTAATCCTGCAGCTCACAGTGGTAAAGGAGCAGCAGGCGCTGAATTTGCCCGCCACTTCCTGGAGAGTTACGCCTCCGCGACAAACGGCTATGAAATCCGCTTCACCGCTGACATGGGTGACGCGGTCCCTCTTGCTTCCTCCTCTGAGCATTTCGATACCGTACTGGCGCTCGGAGGCGACGGAGTAATTCACGAAGTAGTCAATGGCCTCATGAAGATTGCTCCCGACAAGCGGCCGGCGCTCGGCATTATTCCCATGGGTTCAGGTAATGATTACGCCCGCACGCTCGGCATGAAAATCAACGATGTAGAAGCCGCTCTGGCACAGCTCGTACGCGGTCACATACTCCCCATTGAGCTGGGTTTTGTTAATGGGGAATATTTTACAGAAACGCTTTCGTTTGGCCTGGACGCAGCCATCGCGCTTGATACGACCGCCCGCCGCGCTCATGACACCAGCCAGGAAGGCGAAACGCTCTTCTTTACCTCCGGCCTCAAAATACTTTCCGCAGGGTCGAAAGGATACGCATGCTCCGTTTCGTTTGATGGCGAGAAGCCCTTCGAACTTCGAGAACTTATACTGGCGTTTCAGGTTGGTCCGACGTACGGCGGCGGCTTTAAGATATGTCCGATGGCCTCGCCAACCGATGGCAGATTGACGGTCTGTTACAACTCAAAGGTTCCCGGAATTCCCCGCCTGCTGTCTCTTTTTCTGTTGGCCAAAAAAGGGCGGCACGTCAATTCAAACATCATTGAGCAGCGCCATATCGACAGAGCTGTAGTAACGTTTGCGGAGCCTGTTCCCGTGCAGGTCGATGGAGAAGAGCTCCCTTATGCCGACACCTACGAGGTACAGGTATTGCCGCGAGCGCTACGCGTTGTCATGCCGTAAGTCGCGGCTCAAATCTGTCACAAGTACGTAAAAAGGTGTTACGCGAGAAAGTCGTCGTTTTGTAACAAAAAGCCTTGACTGCCGCAAAGCAGCCAAGGCTTACATAAAGCATACGGGCAGCAGCTAGCGAGCTTCAGCCTCAAGGAGCGTGCGCACTTCAGCCGAAGTGTCGAGTTCAAGAGCACGATTTGTTAAATTATCAGCCTCTGCTTTGCTCCACGCCGCAAGCGTCTTGCGCGTGCGGAGGACGGAAGGAGCCGACACTGAGAACTCACCCAGGCCAAAGGAAATCAGAATCGGAATGAGCAACGGATCGGCCGCGGCCTCACCGCACATACCAACCATAATACCGGCTTTGTTGCCCTCTTCAATAACGCGCTTCAGCGAGCGAAGAACTGCCGGCTGATAGACCTCATAGAGATAGGCGACGCGATCGTTGCCTCGGTCTGAGCACATGGTATAGCCGATAAGATCGTTGGTGCCGATAGAGAAAAAGTCGCATTCTTGAGCCAGCTTGTCAGCAATGAGAGAGGCAGCAGGGGTCTCAATCATGGTTCCGACTTCGATATCCTTGTTGTATGCAATACCACGCTCATCAAGATCGTGCTTGCACTCCTCAACGAGAGCCTTTGCCTGTCGAACTTCCTCGACGGTAGTCACAAGCGGCAACATAATTTTAATATCACCGAACGCAGAAGCGCGCAGCAGCGCCGTCAGCTGAACCTTATACTGCTCCGGATTGTTAAGGCAGTAGCGAATGGCGCGGAATCCCATAAAGGGGTTCTCTTCCTTTTGCATATTGAGGTACGGGATGTCCTTATCGCCACCAACATCAAGCGTACGGATGATGACAGGCTTGTCTTTCATACGAAGAGCCACCTTTTGGTAGGCGACGAACTGCTCTTCTTCAGACGGAAGCTCCTTGGCATCCATGAACAGAAACTCTGAACGGAAGAGACCTACACCTTCAGCGTCAGCTTCAATAGCGCTGTTCGCATCATCGGGATTACCGATATTGGCAACAAGGAGAACCTTCTTACCGTCGGCCGTTACGGTATCTTTACCACGAAATGCTTCAAGAGCGGCCTTTTCCGCAGCATATGCCTCTGCCTGAGCGGTGTAATCGGCAAGTTCAGCGTCGGAGGGATGATAGATGACCTTACCGTGCGTTCCGTCAACAATAATCGTCGCACCGGTCGCTACCTTTTTGGTAATGTCAGCAACGGACAGAACCGCGGGAATCTCAAGAGCGCGCGCGATAATCGCCGAGTGAGAAGTACGGCCACCTGTTTCGGTAATGATGCCGCAGACATGCTCTTTGTCAATGTCAGCGGTCATGGAAGGCGTCAGCTCATGGCAAACGATGACGGAGTTCTCGGGCAGCGTTGAAAGATCTACAACGTCTTTGCCGAGAAGGTCAGCGAGCAGCCCCGTTTTGACGTCAGCTACGTCTGCTGCGCGTTCACGGAAGAGCTCGTCCTCCATGCCTAAAAACATGGTGTAGTACGTATCATAGGCGTCAACGACGGCCTGCTCCGCGCAGGTTCCTCCGTCAATCGCGCCTATAACCATATCTTTAATGCCCTCGTCTTCGGCAAACTCAATGTGAGCTCCCATAATTGCCGCGGCTTCTGGACCGACGGTCTTGGTCATGCGCTCAATCTGAGCGTTTGTCTGTCCGACAAACTTGACAACAGCTTCAGCATAGCGGGCTTTCTCGGCGGCTGCATCCTCAACAGGGTGCGGCGTAAAGGAAAGATCCGGCGCAACAGCTACTTGGGCATTTCCGATACCAATACCATTAGACGCGTTGACTCCCTCGTACATAACCACTCCTTACATACGCCGCTAACGCGGCACACCTACATCCCCCAACCGCCTTACGTACGGCGGCAAACCAACTATGTAACAGTAAGGTGTCCGCTATTTTGCTCCGGAATCACTCTTTGTGTGCGAATGATGCATGCCAAGCCAGTCTTTCTCGCGAGCATCAGCCTTTGCATGATTCGCCTTAATCTCTTCCGCGATTGCGGCAGGCATTTCGCGGCCCATTTTCTTATACAGGGCTGTGACAACGCGATCGATGGTAGCGCGCTTGGCGATGCCTTTGCTTGCTGCCGTTGCCGTACCGCAAGCAGACGCGTAGATAAGCGAGGTTTCATAATCAAAGCCCTGAGTGGTCTTGGCCAAAAAGCCACCGACCATAGAATCGCCGGCGCCGGTTGCGTTGACCAGATGGATTTTCACCGAAGGCACCACATGAGTCTCGCCGTATTCGTCCAAAAGAAGCGATCCCGAACCGCCGCAAGAAACGATTACGTTACGCGCGCCGCCCTCCTGCAGTTGTTGGGCAAACGGAACGCACTCCTCCGGAGTTTCCGGAGCGGCGTTAAAAATGCGCCCAATTTCATGATTGTTCGGCTTAATGAGGAACGGACGTCCCTTGATAGCCTCCATGAGAAGCTGGCCGGGAGCGTCAACAACAAACTGAATACCGCGGCCGGCAAGTTGCTGCATCAGACGCGTATAGATGTCCTCAGGAAGCGAATTTGGAATCGAGCCGGTTAGTACCAGCGTGTCTCCCGAGCCAACTACGTCCATGCGCCTCAAAAGCTCATCGACTTTTTTCTCGGGGATGCGAGGCCCCATGCCATTAACCATGGTCATAACGATGCCATCCAGCTTGACATTGATGCGCGTAAAGCCGGAATCAAGTTTTACAAAGTTACTGGGAATGCCCTGCTTTTGAAGGTCACTCAGAAGATAATCGCCCGTAAATCCCGCGACGATGCCCATAGCGACCGTTACCACGTCAAGTTCGTTCAGCAACGTGGAAACGTTAATGCCATTGCCGCCGCAATGCAGCTCCTCAGCTTGCGAGCGGTTGGTAAAGCCCATGTCAAGTGTGTTTGGTTGCATTACGTAGTCAAGCGCAGGGTTCAATGTCATTGTGTAAATCACGACAATTCCTCCATGACGAAAGGCATTAAACATGTACTGTCTAGTATGACGCATTTTTCTGTTTTAGGCACACAAGAATGGGAGTTTTCTAGCGAATCGCTATAACAAAGCACCCCGACAGGTGCCGGGGTGCGTCAATGCAATGGTGGATCGTCAGGGGTTCGAACCCTGGACCTTGGGATTAAGAGTCCCCTGCTCTGCCAGCTGAGCTAACGATCCAAAAGCTTCAAAATGGGGTGGGAAAAGGGGCTCGAACCCTCGACCTACGGAGCCACGGTCCGTCGCTCTGCCAACTGAGCTACTCCCACCGTTTAGCCACCTCTTGAAGCAGCTAAATCATTATTACAGAACTCGCCGATTATGCAACCCCTATTTTCAAGTTTTCCATGCGACTTCTCTCAACTGTCATTGAATTGCAGACACTATCTCAGAGACTTTCTTTTCCCACGAGCTCCAGCAACGCTTTGTCAAGACGCTCAAGCGCCTCGTCAATCTCCACACGCGGAGCCGCCAGGTTCCATCTCTTAAAACCATCGGCCGCCTTGCCAAAAAACACGCCGTCAGTAAAGAAAAGCTGCGCTTTGTTCTCGAGAAAATCGTCGAGCTCCTCATGCGTAAGGCCCAACGCACGAAAATCAAGCCATTGAAGATACGTTCCCTTGACGGGGATAAGACGGACTTCAGGGTGCTTCTCGGCAAAAAAGTTGATAACGTGGTGTTGATTGGCGTCAACAGCCACGATGCAGGCGTCAAGCCATTTTTCGGCATAGTTGTAGGCAAGCTCGCAGGCTTTGAAGCTGATGGGATTGCAGGAGGTCGTATGGTTTTCGTTCATGCGCGTGTTAAGACGCTCTCGCAGCTCAGGATTACTTACGATGATGTTTGAAAACTGGGTACCGGCGAGGTTGAAACTCTTTGAGGGCGAAGTGCAGGTAATCGTCCGCGCAACGATAGAGGGTGTAACCGTTTCAAAAACCGTGTGGCGCGAACCCGGCATGATGAGGTCATGGTGTATCTCGTCAGAGACTACGAGCAGTTCATATTTTTCGGCAATCTTGGCAATGCGGAGAAGTTCTTCTTCCGTCCACACGCGCCCTGCGGGATTGTGCGGCGAACAAAAAATCAACAAGGTATTGCTGGCATCTGACGCGAGCTTCTCAAAGAGATCAAAATCGATGTCGTATGTGAGGTCATCATTCAGAATCAGTGGGCACTCGACAAGCGTACGATGGGAGTGTTCCACAGCCAGATAGAACGGATGGTAGACCGGCGTAAAAATGATAACGCCCTCATCAGGCTTGGTAAATTCTTCTACCGCTGAAAAAATAGATGGAACCACGCCAGCGGAATTCAAAATCCATTCCGGTTCAATATGCCAGTTGTGTCGCCGCGCCATCCAGCTGGCCACCGCTTCTTTCATCTCGTCCGTTGGCTCTGAATACCCGAGCACCGCCGTATCAATGAAACGCTTCAGACCGTCAACAATCTCCGGAGCAGTATGAAACTCCATGTCGGCAACGGAAAATGGAACAATATGCGGCGGCAACTCAGGGTGAGCGCTGCGCATGGCGTTCCACTTGCGGGAACCCTCCCGACTGCGGTCAACACGAGATTCAAAATCGTAGGTCATGAAGCCTCCAAAGCAAAGAGTACCGGTTTTATATGCCAAAAAGAATATGGGACTCACAACGAGCGCCGCAAGAATAGCACAGTTTGCAGCGCATGCTCCGCCGGCGACTTTCGCATTCCATAAAAGGTAGCCGGCGCTTACAGAGACAATCGCAGCACGCGTCTGTGCACGTTTCGACAATTACGCATGATGAAATAATTCTGCGCACTTTTATCAATCGATTTTTGTAGTGCCGTTGCTATAATTAAATGCGCACATACGTCCCCTTAGCTCAGTTGGATAGAGCATCGGTCTTCTAAACCGCAGGTCAGGCGTTCGAATCGCCTAGGGGACACCAGAAATTTCAGCCGCTCGGCTAAGTCGAGCGGCTTTTTATTGTAAATGCAACACTTCGCTCCAAGAGTTAAACATAAAGAGTCTCTCTCAAATACTCGGCAATCTGAACGGCGTTGGTAGCGGCGCCTTTTCGGATTTGATCGCCACAGCAGAAGAAGGTCAGTGCGTGCGTGCCTTCCGGTGCGGAAAGATCCTCGCGAATACGTCCTACATACACAAGATCTTGATCAGACGTTTCAAGCGGCATAGGGTAAGCAAGCGCTGCCGGATCATCAACAACCTTGACGCCAGGGGCGCCCTCAAGTACGAAACGAGCTTCGTCAGCGGTAATCGGGCGTTCAAACTCAACGGTAATGGCTTCAGAGTGAGAGCGCATGACCGGCACACGCACACAGGTGCAGCTTACACGCAGGTCAGGCAAGTGCATAATCTTTCGACCTTCGTTTTGCATCTTCATTTCTTCAGAGGTATACCCTGCCTCGTCAAAGCCGCCAATTTGCGGAATCAGATTGGCGGCCAGTTGGTAGGCGAAAGGTGCAGTCTTTTCTATTGGCTCGCTCGCGACAAGACATGCCATCTCACGTTCGAGCTCTTTGAGTCCCGGCAGACCGGCGCCCGACGCGGCTTGATAGGTAGACACAATCAGCCGTTTTACACCCGCAGCCTGATGAAGCGGCCAGAGAGGCACCAGGCCGATAATGGTTGCGCAGTTAGGGTTGGCGATAATACCGTGGTGTCCCTTGATATCTTCCGCATTAATCTCAGGAATGACCAAAGGAACATTCTGATCTAAACGAAACGCGTGGGAATTATCCACGCACACGCAGCCGCGCCTGACCGCCTCGGGCAGAAGTTCTTTTGCCTGAGCATCTCCTGCCGCTCCAAGCACAATGTCAACGTTTTCAAAAGCATCGGGCTCAGCTTCCAGCACTTGGATCTTCTCGCCACAAAAATCAACGAAACTTCCGGCGGAGCGAGCGGAGGCCAACAGAACCAGTCGGGAAACGGGAAACGCGCGTTCCTCCAGACAGCGCATCATTTGCGTACCTACCACGCCGGTAGCGCCTACAATCGCTACGACTTTTCCGTTTGCGGCGACGTCAGAATTCTTTTTTAGAGAGCTAGCGGGACCTTCACATCTATGGATGGTGGCACCCTCATCCGCACGGACAGCGGAGTTTTCAATCATACGTATGAGCCTCTCTATCTCGAAACCATTTCATCGCGGACAAAACGCTCGTAAATGACGCGAATCGTGCGATCAAAATCCGCATTGTCAACGCCCACGATAATACTGATTTCTTCGGAGCTTTGCGTAATCATGCGAATGTTGATGTCGGCCTCGCCCAAAGCTCCGAAGATTTTGCCGGAGGTACCGGAGCGCTTTGACATATTACGACCGACTACAGAAACCAGCGCCAAGCGGTCTACCATCGTAATGTCGTCAGGCTCTATCTCATGGCGGATGTCGGCGATGATGGAATAGACGGTATCGCGCACATCGGCGGCATTGACCACAATGCCAAATGAATCGACACCCGTAGGAACATGCTCTACAGAAACGCCGTACCTCTCGGCTATATGAAGCGCCCGGGAAATGACACCCACCTCATTGGACATATGAGCCTTTTTGACATGTATGGCCATAAAGTCCTTACGGCCAGCAATACCGGTAATCAGATGCTCGCTCACATCGCCGTCAGCAGTTTCACGGATGACGGTACCCTTGTCCAAAGGGCTGTTGGTATTTTTGATTTGAATGGGGATATTGGCTTCACGAACGGGAAAGATAGCTTCTTCCTGCAAGACCGAAGCGCCCATGTAGGAAAGTTCGCGCATCTCGTCAAAGGTAATGCGTCCGATAGCACGCGGATGCTCAACCACATGCGGATCGGCGGAAAGAAAACCTGAGACGTCTGTCCAATTTTCATAGAGACCCGCGTCTAGGCAGCGCGCTACAACGGCACCGGTAATGTCGCCACCACCGCGCTGAAAAAGTTTGATGGCGCCGTCAACCGTAGCGCCGTAAAATCCGGGGAGTACAAAGGAACCCTCGCGAGCAACCACATCCCGCAGACGCGAGGCTGTACGTTCCATATCCACAGTGCCATCGTGGTGAAATACGATTACATCAGCCGCGTCGACAAACGGCAGCCCCAGATACTCAGCCAAAAGGTTGCAGGTAAACCATTCGCCACGCGATACGACAAACTCAGGTGAATACTTCTTGATATGTGAGGCGAATTCATCAAATTTTTGAGCGACAGGCCACGAAAGTCTCAACCTGTCAGCAATTTCTTGAAAGCGCGCCTGAATATCAGCAAGCAGAGAGGTGCAGTCAACGTGATATTCAATGTGAGCGTTCACCAGCAGCAAAAGATCAGTGATTTTATTATCGCCACTAAAGCGCTTGCCGACAGCTGACGATACGATAAACCGGCGGTCAGGATCGGCATCGACAATATTCTTGACCTTCTCGAATTGCTCGAAAGACGCAACGCTTGACCCGCCGAATTTCACAATTTTGATCATGATTGGTCCCTCTCGCCCAGAGCCGCCATAAACGATGTAGAGTCGGTTTTGAGCGCGCCCTCGAGAAGTTCTCGCGCTTGAACGGCGGTTATATCATGTACCACATAGGCACCCGGCTCATATACCGTACTGTCAGGAATGGCTGCGTTGGTGCGAATTACATACGAAGAGCGCAAAAGGTCAGGATCGTACCTGAGTGCCGGTGCGTCCGCGCGCGCACATGGATATACAGGATAATTTCCGCGCGCCACATCGATAATGTCCTGCACAACCGCGTTCGCCGTCGGATTACCTCCGGCGCCTTGTCCGTAGAATTTCAGCTCACCGATTGTGGCGCCTGTCAGTGAAATCATATTGAAGTTGGAAACAACATGCGATTCAAGGGACTCGATTGGAACAGCCACGGGCTCAACCGCTACCGCATACCGCCCATCCTCACATACGCCGTGGCCAAACAGTTTCACGGTACGTCCATGGTTGCTGAAAAACGCAAGATCGCGACGGGTAAGATTGCGGATACCCGAGGTAGGAACCGCAGTCGTACACAGCGTATCAAAGGCAACCGTTGCGGAAATAACCGTCTTGGCGCAAACGTCAAAACCGTCGATATCCGCGGAGG
This sequence comes from Atopobium sp. oral taxon 199 str. F0494, assembly GCF_000411555.1. Lineage (GTDB taxonomy): Bacteria > Actinomycetota > Coriobacteriia > Coriobacteriales > Atopobiaceae > Lancefieldella. The sequence goes on from NZ_KE150486.1 coordinate 554,496, forward strand.
GCTCGCGCTCGGCATACCCTAACTCCTGCGCTTTGCCAAGCGCCTCAGCAAAATCGGTACCGTCTTTTTGCATTGAGTACACAATATAGTTTGTGGTGCCATTCATAATGCCGTAAAAGCTGGTAATAGCGTCAATTCGCTTGGCCTTTTCAATGCCAGCAATCCACGGAATGCCTCCGCCGACGCACGCTTCAATACGAAGGGCGGCGCCGCTCTTCTCGCCCGCGGATACGAAATCGGCAAAGTATGCCGCGACGACCGCTTTGTTTGACGTAACAACATGCTTTCCGGCTAAAAGTGCACGAAGCAGATACTCATGAGCAGGCTCAAGACCGCCCATGCATTCAACTACGACATCAATGGTAGGATCGCAGACGATAGTCTCGTATGAATCGGTCATGCGAACATCAGAAGGAGTGTATCCGGGACGCATCAAAATAGCGGCGAGTGTTACCTCATCCACGCGCTCATCGAGAATGCGCGCTACGGATTTGCCGACCGTACCGTACCCCAAAAGGGCAACCTTAAGCGGCCTTGTAGTTCTATGTGTTTTCATTACCAGGAGGCACTTCCCTTCTTTGAAAACCAGTGCGTCCGTTTGAGCAGTGCAGCCCGCGTACACAGACCGCGTCAACGCCTATCATTGAAATTCCGTTAACAATAATACGTGAGGGACGCCGAGTCTGACAGACCGTTAAAATACTTGAAACACGAAACTATGATGGCAGTCATATCTTCGGAGGATTCATGGACGTTCAGTACCACAGCACACGCAGCAGCCTTTCTTCTGTCAGCGCAAAACAAGCCGTTGTAAGCGGCATCGCTCCCGATGGAGGTCTCTTTGTCTCCGACGCGCTTGGCACAAAAGCCCTGGATCTAACCCGCATTTCAGGACAGGATTTTCATGCCACCGCCCACGACGTTCTTTCGACGCTTCTCGCAGACTACACCTCGGAGGAGATTGATGAGTGTATCCAAGGCGCCTATGGGCCGCAATGGGATACGCCTGCGATTACGCCTGTCACACCACTAGGAAATCACTGGCTGCTTGAGCTCTTTCACGGACCCACTTCAGCCTTCAAGGACATTGCGCTGCAAATGCTTCCCCGTTTGTTTACAAAAGCGCTTGCCGGCAGGAAGCGCAATGTCATGATTGTCACGGCAACGTCAGGAGACACCGGCAAGGCGGCGCTTGAGGGTTTCAAGGATATTCCCGGACTGGGAGTGAGCGTCTTTTATCCCGAAGGCAAGGTCTCAGATATCCAGCGCCTTCAAATGACCACGCAAACCGGGTCAAACGTTGCCGTATGCGCTGTTCGGAGCACCTTTGACAATGCGCAGACCGAGGTGAAGCGCATTTTTGCCGATAGCGAGCTTGCTGAGCACCTTCGTAGCGCCAATACGGCGCTCTCCAGTGCAAACTCTATCAATATAGGTCGCCTTGTTCCTCAAATCACCTATTACTTTGACGCCTACGCACAGCTTGTTCGCCGCGGTGCCATTTCCCTGGGCGACCGAGTGAGCTTTTGCGTGCCGACAGGAAACTTCGGCGACGTCCTTGCGGGATACTTTGCCAAGACACTCGGACTGCCCGTAGACAGACTCATCGTAGCCTCCAATGCGAACAAGGTTCTTACGGATTTTATTCAAACGGGCACATATGATCGGCGTCGCGCCTTTAAAAAGACCATGTCGCCCTCGATGGACATTATCGTTTCATCAAACCTTGAACGACTTCTGTACTACGCCTCGGACAAAGACACCAACCTTATCGCCTTTTTGATGCGAAACCTTCGCGAGAAGGGCGTCTATACGGTTTCGGCGCAGCTGCTCGACCGCATTCGGGCGATTTTTGACTGTGGCTTTGCTACCGATGCTGAAACCGCTGCGACCATTCGTTCCACCTGGGAAGAGGAGCATGTGCTAATCGATCCGCATACCGCGGTGGCGAGGTGCGTGCTCGAGCGAGTCGCCCCCCACCTGTCCACGCGGAATAAAGCGCTGGTATGCCTGTCTACCGCAAGCCCGTATAAATTCTCGTCTGACGTCTTAGCTGCGCTTGGGAGAAAGCCTGAGAACCTTGACGACTTCGCCTGCATGGACGCGCTCGCCGAATACACCGGCACCGTTCCCCCAATTACGCTTTCGAGACTTCGTGATAACGCTATTATTCATACCGGTGTGTGTGATCAAAATCAAATGGAGAGGTTTGTGACAACAGCCTGCTCAAGGATATTCAGTTGACGCGTTTAAGCTACTTGGAGCTTCGCCGTCTGTGGTACCTGAAAGCAGAACTGTCAGAATAATTGAGGCGCACTATGCAAAAAGATATCATTTTGTCCGTTTCGGTACCGGCTACCTCGGCAAACGTAGGCGTCGGGTTTGACTGCCTGGGTCTTGCCTTCAATCTTCGAGCACTGTTTCAGTTCAGAGAGGCCGACACCCTTGAGATTGCAGGCTGCCCGCTTCGCTTTCAAAACGATGATAATCTCGTATGGCAGGCGTATACGCAGGCATGCGATAAGCTCGGCAGCGATCCTACGCCAAAGCATATCTCCATTGACTCCCCCATCCCGTTTTCAGGAGGGCTTGGTTCGAGTTCTGCCTGCGTGATTGCAGGTGTCGCCTGCGCTCTCAGCGAGTCTCACGGCGGTTGGGATCCGGAGCGTGCGCTTGATTTGGCATGCCGCATCGAAGGACACCCTGACAACGTTGCCCCCGCCATCTACGGCGGTCTGACGTCATCCTTTGTCGAAGGCGGCCACACGGTCTGCTCTCGCATTAAAATCGCGCGCGGCTTTTCTTTTGTGGCAATCGCTCCTCCCTATTCAGTTCAAACCGAAGACGCTCGCCACATTATGCCTACCGAGATTCCCCTGGAAACCGCCGTATGGCAAATGGGACGCGTAGTGGCCGTCACCACCGCTCTTGAAACCGGCAACGCGGGTCTTCTCGCTACCGCATGCGTCGATAAGTTACACGAACCCTACAGAAAGAAACTAATTCCCGACTACGAGGCACTTCGTGAGGCGGCTCTGATGGCGCGCGCGAGCACCTTTGTTATTTCCGGATCGGGCGCCGCAATGATTGCCGTCTGCGACTCTCCCGTTGTTGCTCAAGCTGTTGTGGAAAACGCTCAAAAGGTCCGCAACGACCTCTGGATACGAATCTTGAATCCGTCACTTGCGGGAACCTCTATTACCTGCGACGACGGCACCATTCATCACAATACCTTTGACGAGATTTAGGGCGAGAAGCACTTCTCGCCCTCAACCGCCAAGATATGCTTTGCGCACGTCGTCATCGTGCAGAAGCGCGTCGCCCGTGCCGGTTTTAACAACCTTGCCAATCTCCAGCACATAGGCACGGTCAGCAACATTGAGCGCCATATTGGCGTTTTGCTCAACGAGCAAAATAGTGGTGCCATGAGAACCGAGCGCCCGAATAATAGCAAATATTTCCTCAATCAGGATAGGCGCGAGGCCCATGGAAGGCTCATCAAGCATCAGCAGCTTGGGGTGGCTCATCAACGCGCGACCCATAGCGAGCATCTGCTGCTCTCCACCGGAAAGCGTGCCAGCCATTTGACGGCGGCGTTCGCGAAGACGTGGGAAATGTTCGTACACAAGGTCAAGCGCCTCCGCGTTTTCCTCATCTGAACGCGTATAGCCGCCCATCTGAAGATTTTCAGCAACGCTCATGCGCGAAAAGACACGGCGGCCTTCAGGACAAAGCGCCAGACCAGCTTCAACAATTTTATGGGGCTTCATTCCCACAATGCTATGGCCGGAAAACTCAATGGAACCCGCATCAGGCTTGATCAAACTGGAAAGAGTGTTAAGCGTCGTGGACTTGCCCGCACCGTTTGCACCAATAAGGGTCACGATTTCCCCTTCGCAAATCTCAAAGGAGATGCCCCTGACCGCGCGGATAGCACCGTAAGATACGTTCAGGTCTGTAACGGAAAGCAGGATGTTTAACGCGGCTGCCATTTACTGTACCTCCGGAGTACCCAGGTATGCTTCGATAACGCGCGGGTTGTTTTGAATCTCTGAGGGCGTACCTTTGGCGATGATTGAGCCGTGGTCGAGCACCGCCAGGCCCTCGCAGACACCCATAACAAACGACATATCATGCTCAATCAGCAACACGGCGATGCTAAAATCATCACGAATCTTGAGCACGTTTTCCATGAGCTCATGCGTTTCGTTGGGGTTCATACCTGCCGCGGGTTCGTCAAGCAGCAGCACTTTCGGATCGGTTGCAAGCGCCCGCAGAATTTCAAGCTTGCGCTGATCTCCATAGGAAAGATTGCCCGCTTGCATGCGCGCCAGCGCCTGCATGTCAAAAATCGCGAGAAGGTCCATCGCACGGTCCCGCGCTTCTTTTTCTTCACTCCAGTGTTTTGGAGTGCGGAACAAATCTTGCAAAAAATGGCTTGAGAGCGTTTGTCCCAGACCAACCAGTACGTTGTCGAGTGCTGTCATCTCGGTAAAAAGACGGATATTTTGAAAGGTACGCGCCATGCCCATATGGCTCGTTTCAATAACGCTTTTACCGGCAAGGTCATAGCCGTCAAGCAGCACCGTGCCGCGTGTGGGTCGATACACATTGGTCAGCAGATTGAAAACGGTTGTCTTTCCCGCTCCGTTCGGCCCAATAATCCCTGAAATCTCCGTAGGACCAAGAGCGATGTTAAAGTCTTCAACAGCCTTAAGACCGCCGAAATCAATACCAAGGTGTTCAGCCTGAAGTACCGGAATAGCATGGAGATCGCGCTCGGGAATAAGATTAGGCGACTCCTGCCGAATCAACTTTGACATGCTAGTTCACCTCCTTATGGGAAGGAAGAATCCCTGAGGTACGCCCGTGCTTCTCGCCAGAGGATTGAACAGTCGCGGCGCTGTCTTCATCCGCGTCAAAATCGCTGGCAGCGTCCTTGTTCCACGGATAATCTCGGTTCAGTATGCGCTCAATAATCCGGCTGAGTGAAAAATCATAAGTGCCGAACAGCCCCTTAGGACGAAACATCATCACCAAGATAAGCACAGCCGCGTAGGCGAGCATGCGGTAATCCGCAAACGCGCGAAGCGCCTCGGGGAGAATGGTCAGCACGGCTGCAGAAACAACGGAGCCGAACATTGAGCCCATACCGCCCAAAACAACCATTACCAGGATCTCGACAGACTTCATGAAGCCAAACTTCGCCGGAGCCATAACACCGATGCAGCCGGCATACAGACCGCCCGCAATACCCGCGAGAAAAGCAGAAAATACGAAGGCGAGCGTCTTATAGTAGGTAGTGTTGACGCCTGACGCCTCTGCGGCTATCTCGTTATCCCGAATGGCGAGAATCGCACGACCGTGACGGGACTTCATAAGGGTGTGGATTGCAAAGATTGAGCATGTCACAACGAGAGCGGTATTGAGAAATCCGGTATACGCGGGAATACCCGTCAGCCCGGAAGCGCCACCCGTAAGCTTGAAGCCCAGCGTTGAATCAATGTTGACCAAAACAACGCGGATAATCTCAGCAAAGCCGAGTGTAATGATGGCAAGGTAATCTCCTTTGAGGCGCAGAGCGGGGATGCCTATAACAACGCCCGCAAGCGCCGCTGTGACGCCGCCAACCAAAAGGCCGGCACTAAAGAGGCCGACAGCAGGCAGAGAGCCCGAAGCCATATCAGTAGCCGTCAGTCCAAAGAGCGGCATCACGCGGATAATGAAGATGGCGCATGCGTAGCCGCCAATGGACATGAAGCCCGCATGACCAAGCGGCAGCTGACCCAGATATCCCGTCACAATGTTGAGCGACACCGCCATAAGCACATAAATGCCCACCTGCTCAAGAACGACGGTCTGATAGCGAGAGATTATGCCCCCTCCCACCAGCGCATTGCCGCCAAAAATAAAGACTGCGACTACCAACGTGTTGATGACGTAGCGCTGCACCATAGAAAGCCTGCGGCGCGTTGTGTGAGCGCCTGAGCTGGCTGTAATAACCGGATTGCTCTTTTGAGAGTACTCTTTTGTCATGGGAGCCTCCTACACTTTCTCGGTCACAGCATGGCCGAGAAGCCCGGTTGGCTTGACGACAAGAACGATAATAAGCAGCAAAAAAACAACGGCGTCCTGCCAGACGGACAAGCCGACAGCAGAAACAGCGACCTCAGCAAAGCCGACCACCAATCCGCCGATAACGGCTCCCGGAATAGATCCGATGCCTCCAAGCACCGCCGCGACAAATGCCTTCGTTCCCAACATGACTCCCATGGTCGGAGTCGCCTGATGATAGGCCATGCTGTAGAGGATGGCGCCAATGCCGGCAAGCGCAGAGCCAACAGCAAAAGTAAAGGAAATAGTGCTGTTCACATTGACGCCCATAAGCCGCGCCGCTCCCATGTCCTCAGACACGGCGCGCATCGCTTTGCCAAGACGCGTTTTTTGAACAAGGGCCGTAAGAACTGCGGTTGAGAGACACGTTACTCCAACGGTCAGGATAGCTCCCAAAGACAGGGTCACTCCACCAACCGTCACTGTCGTAAGATTGACAAAATTCGGAACCACCTTCGCGTCAGCGCCAAAAAGCAGCTGTGAGCCACTCTCCAAAAAATATGAAACGCCGATAGCGGTAATCAGCACAGAAAGGCGCGGCGCCTCCCTGAGCGGCGCGTAGGCAATCTTGTCAATGGCCACACCCAGCACCACACAACCGCCGACTGCCAAAAGCGCCGCTATTGCGGGGTGCAGCTGCAACTGTACCATAGCAATCCATGAAAGGTACGCGCCCACCATAATGATGTCGCCGTGGGCGAAGTTCAACAGCAAGATGATGCCATAGACCATCGTATAACCCAAAGCCACAAGGGCATAGATACTGCCAAGCTGCAGGCCGTTCAAAACTTGCGTTATGAATGTCACCAATCTCACTCCCTAGCCATTGATGGTGTCGTAAATAACCTCATTGCCGTCTTGAAAGGCAATAATGAGCGTCGATTTTACGGGGTCGCCGGTACCGTTATACGAAATGGTGCCTGTAACGCCGTCAACTTTCTCCGAGGCAATTGCGTGGATAATCGCTTCTCGATATGGCTTTGATCCGGTTTTTTGCCCCGATTGCTCAGCACGAGAAATTGCCTGGCACATAATCATGGCCGCATCATAGCCAAGCGCACAGAAGTTGGTCGGAGCAGAGCCGTATTCCTTTTGATAGGCGTCAACAAACTTCGTGACCTTCTCGTCTTTATTTGACGCCACAAAAGACGAATTATAGAAACAGTTATTCAGATCCGCTGGAGAAGCATAGTCCTGCTCTCCCCCGATGATATTGGGCCAGCCGTCAGACCCCAGCATAACGCCGGTATACCCGAGTTGCCGGGCCTGCGTCACGATTTTGCCGTCATCTTGGTAATAATTAGGACAAAAAATAGCGTCGGGATGTTTGGAAATGATAGTTGTAAGCTGCGCATTAAAGTCGACCGCGCCCTGCGGATATCCCTGCTGCGAGGAAATTTCTATCCCAAGCTCTTCAGCATGCTTGACAAATGCCTCACTTACGCCGGTTTCATAATCACCGCCGGAGTTAAAGATAGTTCCCACATTCGTATAGCCTTGCTTGTGGGCAAACTCCGCCATAACACGCCCCTGAAAAGGGTCGGTAATGCAGACGCGAAACATGTTGTTACCATGAACAACTACATCACCCGCGGTAGCTGAAGCACTCACACACGGTATCGTATCCAAAACTGACTTTTGAGCCAGCGCGATAGTGGGCGTTGAGGTTACGTCGCCGATAATGGCACTCACACCCTCGTCAAGCAGTTTGTTGTATACAAGAATCGCTTCTGTCGCGTCGCCCTTCTCATCTTCGACAATCGGCTCAACGCATTTGCCGTTGGCTCCTCCTTGCTCGTTAAACTGCTTGAAGTACAACAAAATACCGCTGCGAACGGCAATTCCATATTGAGCAACATCGCCCGTGAAGGGGCCCATAACACCGACGCGGACATGCTTGTCGTCAACCGGCTGCGCGTCGCATCCGGCAAGCGCCAGTGAGGCCGCAAGAGATGCCGCCGTCCCCAAAAAATACCGTCGCGACATATATGCGTCCGCCATGCTTATAACCCCTTCCCAATCTGCTGTAACCTGCCGCATCGCTCTACGGCGACTTACTGTATCGGGAAAGTGTAGGGCTGCGCCGCGCGCTAGCCGGACACAACACGGGTAAGTTTTTCTTTTTGTAACTTTTCTGCTTGCGAACCTTTGAGAGCTTGTCTCTACGCTTCAATCGCGCGAAGCGGAGCCGGCGAGAAGTGCCTTGGGCGATACGAGCCTTCTTGTTGCGAGAAGGATGCGCTTGCCTGCGCAGATGCTTTCGCTGCAGCGGCCTCAGCGGCGCTTTCCGCCGGCGTAGGAATACGTTTCAGCGCGTTAGTGCCACCATCAATCAGGCGGAACAGCTCGCGTGTCGGACGCTGCTCTTCCTTGGCGGCATCCTTACGCATTTCTTCTTCGATATCAGCGAAAAGCTTATCAACATGAGTCGCTGCTTCAATTTTTAAAGACCCTGTTGTTCGAGAGGGAGCGCTCACATGCGAAACCTGATTGTTTGGAATCACTTCAATGGGATCGCGGATAACGCCTGCAGGATTGACGGAAAGCTTCTTGTCAAGCGCCTCGAGCGCAAGTTCCCAATCATCTTTATGCGACAGCTCCGAAACCGTCCTTTTTTCTGGGAATATTCCCTGGTCAACAAAGGCAATACGCTCGGAGATATCCGAAGATGTGCCCACGGCTGAAATGGAATTCTCGAATTTTGTTGCAGCAAAGCTGTCAGGAATTGCTTCGGCTTCGATTGCTGTGATGCCAAAGTCATGGGTAATGTTTTGTTCTCCCACGCCCGCGGTCCACCAGCTTGTCCCCACATCACCGACCGTACCATCCGCGCGCGGAATAACTGGTAACCCTTCCATCGGATCTCCGCTTAAACGCTCCCGCAACACGTCGGCGGCGCCGCGTGCGCGAGAAGCCATACGCTCTCGAAACGAGAGGAGGTTCAGGTAATTTTCCGCAACTTGCTCATAGTCTTTTGCCGCATGCGCTGCTTTGCAATGAGCTTTGACCGTTGGCTGACTCTTGGCACGAACCGGCAAGGGAGCACGCGCCGGCTTCGGAGCAGTTGCGACCTTTTGAACACGAATAGCGCCCGTCGCGTTCCACTCCAAAGCGCGCATGTGGCGCGGTTTGTATTCCGCAAGCGACGAATGAGTGGTATCAACAAAGATTATCTTGCTCTTATTGTTATCGTTGATTGTATGAGAATGCTGCCGTTCGTACTGAGAAGCCGACTCACCCTCACATGAAAGCCTTCTCTGTTCCTGCTTTTGCTGCCTGTGATTGGCAATAAGCCATGAAATCCCTGAAATCATCCCCACAAAGGAAAGACCGCCGACCACGCAGGTAGCGATAAAAAGCGCCGGAGAATCAATGGAGTCAAACGTGGCGGCATGCGCAGAGACCGGCGTTACCGCCAGCGCCAATCCTCCTAAAAGGCCAGCTATAACGGCTGGATTTCTACGCTTTGTCATACAAGCTCCTCCTACACGCTACATAAAGCGGAAGAAAGACGATGACCCTTATACATACAGAATAATCAACCCAAGCATCCCTGGGTCTCACATATGTATGCAACGGCATGGGGTTCGTCTTATCTTCGTGTATCCGTTGCAGCATTTATGCTATCTGCACTATAGCGTACTTTTATCGGTCGTGCGCCATCTTTTACAAAAATCATCACGAAAAGCAAAAATCTCTAAGGCTCATCATTTCTGAGCAAAAATGAGACGTATATGCGAGAAGCCCTCAGGCAAACACGCCCAAAGACTTCTCGCTATAAACTTCTCTTTGCCGAAAATACGCTACCTATGCGCCAAAATACGAAATTACGCGAGCTCAGCGGCCCTTTTTGCCGAACGGATAAGGAAGTCCTCATTATCCGAGGTCTGCTGAAGCCCCTTGATGAGCGCGCTGGTAGCCCGCTCAGTGGTAGGCATGTTGGCAAGCGAGCGGCGCAAGCCCCAAATAAGAGGCTGGTAATCAGACTTTATGAGCAAATCTTCATTGCGCGTACCGGAAGCGACAGGATCGATTGCCGGGAAGATTCTGCGATCAGCAAGATCGCGATCAAGCTTAAGCTCCATGTTGCCGGTACCCTTGAACTCCTCAAAGATAACCTCATCCATTTTTGATCCCGTATCAACGAGCGCCGATGCGATAATGGTCAGCGAACCTCCGCCTTCAATATTGCGTGCCGCGCCCAAAAATTTCTTTGGCGGATACAGCGCTGCAGAATCAACACCTCCTGAAAGAATGCGGCCGGAAGCAGGAATAGCAAGGTTGTACGCACGCGCAAGACGCGTAATGGAATCGAGAATAACGACGACGTCCTGTCCCTGTTCTACAAGGCGCTTTGCCCGCTCAATCACGAGCTCGGAAACGGCCGTGTGATTCTCCGCAGGCATATCAAAGGTTGAAGCAACTACCGTTCCTTTGATAGAGCGTTCCATATCGGTTACTTCTTCGGGACGCTCGTCCACAAGAAGGCAGAAGAGATAAACTTCAGGATTGTTTTCCGAAATGGATTGGCAGATCTTCTTTAAGATAGTTGTTTTACCTGCCTTTGGCGGCGACACAATAAGGCCACGCTGACCCTTGCCGATAGGAGCGACGAGGTCGATGGCTCGTCCGGTAATGGAATTCTTACCATGTTCAAGCTTCAGTGGTTCATCGGGGAAAATCGGCGTCAAATCGCGAAAACGTGGACGCGCCTTAAGGTTCTCAACCGGTCCATCGTTGACCGACAAAACGCGGTGCAGCGGCGGATATTTGCTATTGGAGCGGCCAGGGCCAACCGTACCGGTAATCTTATCTCCCTGACGAAGCCCTAAATAGCGAATGATTTGCTGATGGACGAAGGCATCATCGTCTCCCTCCATGTAATTGCCCGTACGCACCCAGCCGTATCCTTCAGGACCAATCTGGAGAATTCCTTCGACAGTACGGAAACCCTCTGCAGCTGCAGCGGCGCTATATATCATTTCAATGAGATCGGGTTTACGAACGCCTAGATATGTAAGGCCATACTCGGCAGCCTTTGTGCGAAGCTCGGCAACTTTCATTCCTTCGAGCATATCGCGGGTAAGAGACGGTTCGGAAGGAGTCTGAGGGCGGCGCTTGTTATTCCGCTGGTTATTTTGGCGACGGTCGCGGTAATTCTCGCGTGCAATATCCTTACCCTGTTGCTGACTGTCACCACTGTCACGGCTATCACTGGTGTGACGGCGATGCACTCGTATAGAAGTCGTTGCAGAAGGGCTGCCGGATTCGTCTACTCCGGTTTCCGTTTCTGTTGCTGCAATCGTTGTCACCGGTTGAGCCGTCGGCTCGGAACTTGCAACGCTTGCCTCAGAAACAAGACGGTTCATTTCATCTTCAACCGATTCGCTCTTGCGTGGACGGCCGCGGCGGCGCTTGGGTGCTGCTGCCACAAAAGCGGACTTTACGACACTCTTATCAGAAGGCTCCGAAGCTACGGATGCGGATGCATGTGCTTCTGTAGCAGTTGGCGTATCAGCTGTCTCTACAGCAGATACCGTCTCAGCGGAGCCGCTACGCTCCAAAGCGTCTGCTTCGCTAAGACGAGCGGCAGCTTCGGTCTCGCTCTTACGCGGACGACCGCGGCGACGCTTAGGTACTGCAGGGGTATCGGAAACTGTAGAGGCAGAAGAATCCGCAACTTCAGTTTTGCTCTTACGCGGACGGCCACGACGAGGCTTCACTTCTTCTGTCAAAGTGGGTTCGGTTTGTGCCGCAACCTCCGATTTACGAGGGCGGCCACGACGACGCTTAGGAGTAACTACCGGCTCATCAGCAGACTCTGGGGCAGAAACGGGATTTTCATCCGTCATACACTATGCCTCTCTATTTTTAATCCAAAATACATACTCATTAATCTCTTTTTCACATGCGAGAGAATAAAACGCATATAAAGCGCGATAAGTTCGTAAAAATTTCTGCGAACAGAGTGACTATAGCACGATTGTGCCCGTCTTGCATCCAAAAACAAATTTTGGACACAAAACGGGCATGTAAGACGCTAGCTCTGTATACACTGGGGGAAATGTACACTAGACGCTAACGCGCGCCTTCCTTTTAACTACCAGCCGAGATATTTGCTGGCGAAGTGCACGTGCCTCCTTCTTCCCCTCTTCGGTAAGAGTAACAGTAGTAGTGCGGCGCGAAAGAGCGTGATTCCTCAATCTCTGAATAAGACCTTCGCCGGCAAGAGATGTAATTGACATCGACACGGTAGGCTGAAGCAACCCAAGCTCTTCTACGAGTTCGTTTACCGTAAGGGTACCTTTGGGAGCATCTTGCAGGCACAAAAGAACCAAATCTCCCGCACGGCAAAACACAGACCCCATAGCGTCAACATACATGCAGATTCGTTCTGCTGATGTGCGCGAAAGAGCTTGCCCCGGAGCAATGCGGGCGCAGGTAAGGCGAGCTAGGTCAAAAACGGCTGTGCGGCCTCTTTCGGAAAGCTCGCACACCACGTTGCGCCTGTCATCGGAGCCTTCTTTACGGTTAATATATCCAAGCTTCGCTAAGTGTGAGGTGCGATGCGTAATAGTTGGGCGAAGCGCCCCTTGGTACTCAGCAATCTCGGACGTCTTGATTGAAAGATTTCTTACATTCAAACGACATAAAATAGCAAATTCTTCAAATGTTAAACGTCTGTTTGCTGGAACAGATCTTCTCACCAGGTTGTAGGATCTGCGGATGGACATGTACTCCCGAAGCTCCATCTTAGACCTCCGTTCTATGCCCGAACGATTAGCTATTTATGTTCACATGCTTAGTATACTCCCAAAACATAGTAGATTACATGGGAATACAACAATAGTTTTCAAGTTCTGCAATGCATATAATTACGGGCTTATGGCATGAAGTTTTTTGCCATAAGCCCGTTTCTTAACTATTGTGAATAAAAATGACGTAACTATCTTTTTTATTCTTTTACCGTTCGCCGAATTATCGTGTTGAAAATTGTAACTACACGCTCACTACATACTCACGGGGGCGCTCACGCCGATGAGATTCAACGCCAGCGCAAGCACTCTACGCGTCGCGTCGCACGCCACCAAACGAGCGCGAGAAAGCTCCTCGTCAATGGGACGACCTTCGGAAGGAAGCACCTGACAGACCGTATAGAATCCGTGGAAATCAGAGGCAAGCTCCTCGATATAGTGCGTGATGCGGAACGGCGCGCGATCCCGAGCGCAATTCTCAATAAGCGTTGGGAATTCAGAGAGCTTGCGAGAAAGCGCCAGCTCAGTGGGATCGGAAAGAAGACTCAAGTCGTACGTGTCACCAATGGCTTGTTCAGCAACTTTATCCATACCGAGCTCACGTGCCTCGTCCAAAGAAACACCGGCGCCACGACGAAGAATGGAGCAAATGCGCGCATGGGCGTACTGTACGTAATACACGGGATTTGAACTGTCTTGACGCTTGACCTGCTCGATATCGAAATCAATCATCTGGTTGGACGATTTTGACATCAGCGTATAGCGCGTCGCGTCTACGCTTACCTCACTGAGCAGCTCGTCAAAGGGAATACCGGTCCCCTTGCGCTTAGACATCTTGACGGGAGTTCCATTGCGCAGCAAATTGACAAACTGGCCGAGAAGAACCTCAAACTGTCCGGGATAGCCAAGCGCCGTGCAGGCGGAGTCAACGCGCTGGATATAGCCATGGTGATCGGCTCCCCAGATATCAATGACATGATCGACGCGCTGGAATTTATTCCAGTGATAGGCCACGTCGGAGGCGAAATACGTATACTCCCCGTTAGACTTTATGAGCACGCGGTCCTTATCGTCACCAAACTTGGTGGAGCGGAAAAAGAGAGCATTGTCTTCGTGATAGAGATATCCCATGGTATCAAGGGTCTCAAGGGCACGGTCAACAGCGGACTTGCCGTTTTCATCGGGCGCATACAGCGAGCGCTCAGAGAACCATACATCAAAGTCGGAGCGGGCGTTATGGCACGTTGCTCGAATAGAATCAAGCATCAGCTTGTAGCCGCGCTCGCGGAAATCGGCCATGCGATCTTCTTCGGGAGCGTCTGCCCAAGCGTTTCCGTCTTCTTCGTAGAAATGTTTTGCGAGGTCAATAATGTAGTCGCCGCCATAGGCGTTGCCGCCGAGCGACTCGTTGAAAGCGTCCATATACGGATGGGTCTCAGGACGAGAGTCGTCCTCGTCCTCAATAAACGCTTCGCGGTCGTCAAGGAGCAATTGATAGGCCTCCTGAAACGCCACGCCCTTCTGAGAGACAATCTCATCCAACTGAAGATAGCGCTTTGAGATGGAAGAGCCGAAGACATCCATCTGAGAGCCGTGGTCGTTGATGTAGTACTCACGCTCGACGTCATAACCGGCGTGCGCAAACACACGGCATAGCGAATCGCCCAGAGCCGCCCAACGGCCGTGGCCAACATGGAGCGGGCCGACGGGATTAGCGGAAATGTATTCCACCTGAATCTTGGTGCCCTTGCCAAAATCTGATTTGCCGAACTCTGAACCCTGATTGCGGATGGTGCGGAAAATCTCATTGCCCGCGGCGGTCGAAAGGTAGAAGTTCACAAATCCCGGGCCGGCAATCTCTACGCGCTCAATCTCAGAATCTTTTGGCATGTGCGCCACGATTGCCGCCGCGATATCACGCGGAGATTTATGAGCAAGGCGAGCGGAACGCATAGCAACGGCAGAAGTCCAATCGCCGTGAGCGGCATCAGCCGGTCGCTCAAGACCGAGTTCTTCCACCTCAAACTGAGGTAAATCCCCTGCTTTCTGCGCATCTGCTAATGCTGCACGTACCAGTTGCTCGATCTTCTCGCGCATAAAAACTCCTTGTGTCAAAACGCCCTCAACATATACGGATCCGAAGATGGAATCGCATCCAATCGCCCACGCGTTTTTCTGTTGGCAATCGGCCGGTTATTGTACCACTTATTCGCTGGTAGCTGTGGCGGCATGAACATGCTCCACCGCAAGTTCATGACGCAAGTTTGCAAGACCTCTCTCAAGACCGACAGGATACACCTGAGGATTTAAGAAACGCGTATAAGCGGCGTCCAGGTGCATGAGCGCGTTATGGCAGCGGTCGCGCGCCACTTCAATGGTTTCCGCCTCTCCAAAGCGCACGCCCTCCTCCACCACGCGCGCCATAAGTTCGCGAGAAGTGCCGACAAGCTTATGCGTAGAGTAGGGATCGAGAATATCGGCGACAGCAACGGACGGCTGAGCGTCGCGGGATGTAAGCGTCGCTTCGTCATAAATCATATCGCCCGCAGGGCAGCCATTTGCGTCGTAATAGCGACGGATGCGCTGGATACCGGGGATAGTGCGCTTGTACGCCATTTCGGAAAGTTTGATGACCGGCTTCCAGTGCTCTTCTTTGTCATCGCAGACGGCAGTCAGTTTGTAGACGCCGCCTAAGGAGGGCTGCGGGTCGCAGGTAGCAAGTTTGGTACCTACGCCAAACGAATCAATGGGAGCTCCCTGCGCGAACAGCGATTGGATAGTATATTCATCCAAATCGTTGGATACGGAAATTTTTACATAAGGAAGGCCGGCCTCATCAAAGGCGGCGCGGGTCTCCTTTGCCAGCTTTGCGAGGTCTCCCGAATCGATACGAATAGCGCCAAGCTTCTCGCCACGCGCTTCCATTTCTTTGCCCACAATAATAGCGTTTTTGATGCCTTCATGAACGTCGTAGGTATCCAGAAGAAGCGCGCAGTTCTTTGGAAATGAGCAGGCGAAGGCGCGAAAAGCGTCGAGCTCGGTAGGAAACGACATGACCCACGAGTGAGCGTGTGTGCCGAACACCGGAATACCGTAAATCTTTCCGGCAAGCACGTTTGACGTACTTGAAGCGCCGGCGATGTAGGATGCGCGCGCCACGGCAAGGCCACCGTCAGGACCTTGAGCTCGGCGAAGACCAAAGTCCGAAACAGGATTGCCCTGAGCCGCTCGAATCACGCGAGCGGTCTTGGTGGCAACCAGCGTTTGGAAATTCACAAGATTCAAAAGGGCGGTCTCAATGAGCTGACAGTCGATGATAGGACCCATCACACGCACCATGGGCTCGCGCGGAAAAACAATTTCTCCCTCAGGAACGGCATCAATGGTGAGATTCAAGCGATGGTTGCGCAGAAATTCAAGGAACTCAGGTTTAAAAAGTTTGCCTCCTCCGGGAGAAGGAACCTCGGAAAGATAGTTGATATCGTCATCTTCAAACACGAAGTTTTCCACAAGCTCTGCAACTTGACCGATGCCGCAGGCAATAGCGTACCCGCCGTTGAAAGGGTTCTCGCGGAAAAACGCGGTAAAGCAAGCTTCATTGTCCACCATACCCGATTCCCAATAGCCTTGCGCCATGGTAATTTCGTAGAGATCCGTGTTCAGACACACGTCCGACGGCTTGGTGCGATCAGTCAATGACATAACGCTCAGTCCCCCTCAGGTGGGCTTCCATAGTAACGCTGCAAGTTGCCCGTTATCGTACTACGTATGACGCAATAAAGAAAAGTATGGCGATAAGAACTACAGAGAGTATGACAATCTTCTGCCCAAGCGGCATCTTAAGATCATCCTCATCCGGCTGCATAAGGCGCGCTCCGCGTGCGCGAGCCTGCGCAATCTGCTGATCTTTTTGGCGAGCTTTTCCAACCTCATGCTCACGATATGTACGTTCGGCGCGAAGCTGTTCCAGCTCCGCGCGTTCAGCGGCGTTACGCCTGGCCTCTTCGCGGACGCGTTTCTCCTGTCTGAGCCGCTCCAGCTCAGCGCGCTCCTCCTCGGAAAGAGGATTCATATCACCGGACATACTTACTCCTTTTTCACATCGGGCTTCTCGGCATCGACAGCACGGCATCCAGAATCCAAAAGGGACGGGCTCTCAACGCCTGTGGCGTCAAAGGCTGGCACAAAACTTTCAGACACCGTGCCTCCCTCCTGCCACCAGATTTTCTCGAAGCCAAGGTCATCAGCATGACAGATAACTATTTCATACTCTTCATCAGAGAGCGTTTGGGCAAGAGATCCCTTGGCTTTGCGACAGCGCTCGTTGGGTGTGTACTGATTCATGATAGACACATCAACCTCATTAGCGCAGATATCCCATACGCGGTCAAGCACCCTGCACGAATCGTCAGCATGCCCGGGAAGCACGAGGTGACGCACGATAATGCCCCGTCGCATGCTGCCATCCGCATTCACATTGCGTCCTCCGCGTGAGCGCAAAAGGGCACACATCTCTTCCAGCGCCGCGGCTGCCACCTCAGGATAGTCCCGAGCGTATGAGAGCTCTTGCGCGAGAGCAGCGTCAGCATATTTGAAATCGGTAAGCCAGATATCAATGACATCGGCCATAGCGCGCACCACCTGCGCAAGTTCATATCCCGAAGTATTACATACGACAGGAAGCATGAGTCCAGCTTGTTTGGCAGCGAGAACAGCTTCGCGAATCTGCGGCGCAAAATGCAAGGGCGTAACAAGGTTGATATTAAGCGCCCCTTGGTCTTGCAGTTCGAGCATTATCTGCGCGAGCCGCTCCACAGGTACCGCCAGTCCAAATCCTTCTTGAGAGATTTGATGATTTTGACAGAACACACACCGAAGCGGGCATCCCGTAAAAAACACAGCCCCCGACCCTGAGTTTCCTGACAGAGGGGGCTCCTCCCAGAAATGCAAGGCGGCGCGGGCAATGCGCATAGTGCTCGACGCGCCGCAAAACCCCGCTTTACCTTCATTGCGCTTGGCGCGACAACGACGAGGACACAGCGTACACGCATCATAGGCAGCGTAGTGAGCGCTAGGCAGACCTTGCCCTAATGCCCGACGTATATGTCCATTGTGCGATGCTGCATCCATTGTGTAATACAAACCCTGCCTTACCACCAATAAACCCATGAGCTCCCATGAACCCGATGGGCTCTCGTCGTACAAAAAACGCGCAGGCGAGAAGCGCTGCGCGTGAACGTTGCCTGGTGGAGATAAAGGGATTCGAACCCTCGGCCTCTGCCTTGCGAAGGCAGCGCTCTCCCAACTGAGCTATATCCCCAACTCATACTGCACATTGCATACGTGCCACAAGAACCAACACGCGGCAATCCGCACGCAAGTGCATATCGTATTGTGGCGATTCTTTGGAGTCATGTCAACGCATATACGGACATACCTTAAAAATAAGCTCAAAGAACCCAAAAAACCTTCCCCGCAGCCATATTATGAACCCACCTTCATAAGGTGGGTGCCGCACCCGTCTTTTCCAGCTTTCTCAACAACGGAGAATACCTGTACTAGCACGGGAATCAGGCTCCCTCGTAAAACTTGTCGGTTCACCCAGTTTTGGCTGCGGAGAAGGGACAACTTCACTATATAAAATTCTACGATTTAATAAAGTCTTGACTTGTTTCTATTACATGAGAAAATTAATAGGATGTGAGTTTTAGCAGTTAAATGCTGTTTTTGTTGGAATGGAAGGGGCTTGGCGTGGACCTTTGGTTGCTGCTGCTTGGGGTCTTTCTCGTTGCCACGCTGCTCTCCTGCATTGTTACTCCTTTCGTGCGAAAACTTGCCTGGAATCTCGGTATTATCGACAAACCAAATCGGCGCCGCGTCAATAAAAAGCCTGTAGCCCGCATGGGAGGCGTCGCCTTGTTCGTTGGTCTTATCGGGGCGCTAGCTCTCTACCTCATAGTGCTCGGTAAAAACGGTCGCTTTGATAAAAATGTCAATGTATATCTTCTGGGCCTTGCTTTTGTCATCATTTTTACCACCGGTCTTGTAGACGACATTATTTCTCTCAAACCATTGCAAAAACTTTCCGGTCAGGTACTAGCGGCCTGTCTCGCAGCCGCCGGCGGACTTGTTATCGGTAAGGTCGCTGATCCGCTGAGCAGCGGAAACTTTATCTCATTGGGCTGGCTTACCTATCCCGCCACCGTGCTTTATCTTGTCGCATGGACAAACATCATCAACCTCATCGATGGACTCGACGGTCTGGCCGCCGGTGTTTCCTGCATCGCTTCAAGCACTATGTTTGTACTTTCCATGTGGGCAGGGCGCTTTGACGCCGCTGCCTTAAGCCTTGCCGTTGCAGGCTCTACCTTGGGCTTTCTGGTACATAATTTCTATCCGGCAACTATCTTTATGGGAGACTCAGGCGCGCTGACGCTTGGTTTTGCCCTTGGCACCATATCGCTGCTTTCCGTCACGAGAATTGCGGGACTTACTACCATCATCGTGCCTCTTGTGGTCGCCGGTATCCCCATCATTGATACGTTTTCCGCTATCGTAAGACGCACCCGCGCTCATGTAAGCTTTGCTACCGCCGATCGTGGCCACATCCACCACAGGCTTATTGCCGCCGGCTACAACCAGCGCCAGGCTGTCTGTGTCATATACGGCTGGACCGGTCTTCTCTGCATTGGGTCGCTCATAATGACGCAGGTAAATGCCCTGCCTCGTATTGCTATTTTCTTAATGCTGCTTGCAATGTCTGCCGTATTCGCGAAGCATCTCCACCTCTTTGAGCCGGTGCTGCTTCATCACACCGACCCCGGAACCGGCAAAGACGAACTTATTACTCCAGCTGACCCCGACTTCGAAACTGAGATTGAACAGCTCCATGAGCGCGAGCATGAGCGTGTTGAAGAGCTTGAAGAAGCCGCCGGCATTCATCATGGTGATAAGTCCCCAAAAAAGCAAAGCTGATAAAAAGGACTAATCTTTCTTCAGTTCTTACGTCTGTGCAGCAAGGCTAGGACGACAAAAAGTACGATGACGACAAGTATGAGTCCTGTTCCCAACAAATCAGACGTAAAGCGGGCGATGACAAGCCGAGGAAGTATAAGCGCATAGGCAAACGCCAGCCTCACAAAGACTATCGCTAAAACGATGCCGATGCCATACAGGATTGCGCGCTTAGCGCTGTCGCGCATATCATCAAAGCGTGAGCGCATGGGACTTTTTCTCTTTGTCATGCTTCCCTGCCCATCATGCTTTCGCTTTCCTGTACGTCATGCCTTCCTCCACCCGTCATACTTTCCTACTCTACACTTCCCCCGCCCCTGCTCGAATACAGGTGTCTTGGTGTCACCTAGGCCCGCACCGATGCGCATGAGGATTTCAGAATAATAGCATGCACTAAGAAAATCCCACCGGCAAGGCCGATGGGATTTACATGTATGCTTAGCATATTCTGGTATGTTGTAGTGTGTCGCAACATGCCTTATCGAGCGCGGTGCAGCATCGCTGACTACTCAGCAAGCGCCTTCTTCGCGACTTCGGCAAGGTCAGTAAACGCCTGATCATCAGTGTAGGCAATCTCAGCGAGGACCTTACGGTCGAGCTCAACGCCGGCCACTTTCAGGCCATGCATAAACTTGCTGTATGAAAGATCATTCAGACGCGCCGCGGCGTTAATGCGCTGAATCCACAGCGCACGGAAATCACGTTTCTTATTACGGCGATCACGATAGGCATACTGGCCGGAATGCTGCGCCTGCTCCTTCATGCCGCGGAACGTGCGGGAACGAACTCCATAGTAACCTTTAGTACGCTCGACAAGCGTCTGACGCTTCTTGCGACCGGCCATTGCGCGCTTAACTCGTGCCATATCTCATCAACTCCTTGTTGACAGTATCAGTAATGTTATCAGTATGTGCGACGCGTTAGTTCTTGGCGCCAATGCGCTGAGAAACCACGGCCGTATCGGCAGCGGAAAGGACGGCTTCTTTGCGGAAACCGCGAATGCGCTTCTGGGACTTCTTGGTAAGGATGTGGCTCTTGAAGGCCTTGGCACGCATAATCTTGCCCGTACCAGTACGGCGGAAACGCTTGGCCGATCCTTTGTGTGTTTTCATCTTAGGCATACTAATTCTCCTTTGTTGCGGCGTCAGTGCTCTCTGCGGCACCTTTGGGTTTCTCGTCAAATGCGCCCTTAATCGGCGCGACGAGCATGTGCATATTACGGCCTTCCATGAGCGGCTTTTGCTCGATAGTAGCGTACGGCTTCAGATCTTCTGCAAGACGATCAAGAACCAGACGTCCCTGCTCGGGGTGAGCCATCTCGCGACCACGGAACATGATTGTGATCTTAACGCGTGCGCCCTTCTTCAAGAACCGAAGGACGTGTCCCTTCTTGGTCTCGTAATCGCCGACGTCAATCTTGGGGCGGAACTTCATTTCCTTGACCTCAATTTTGACCTGGTTCTTACGGGCGGCTTTGGCCTTTCGATCCTGCTCGTAGCGGAACTTGCTGTAATCCAGAATCTTGCATACGGGAGGTTCGGCATTTGGAGCGATCTCTACCAAATCCATTCCGTGCTCACGTGCCCGCCTCAGCGCGTCATGTACGCCAAAGAGTCCGAGCTGGCTTCCGTCAGCATCAATCAGACGACACGTGCGGCCGGTAATTTCCTCATTAATGCGAGGTCCATCGTTCTTGGCTATCTTCTACACCTTCCCTTCGCGCGATAGCTGCTCAAGCTACCGCAATAAAAAATCCCAGCGCACAAAGGCATCTGGGAGACAAGGCAACAGTCAAATGACGGCTGAAATCTAAATTGTCTGACCAGACAGCTGCAACATGCGCCGTGTAGGTGGGGACTCACGCTCAGTCCCGCTTCAAAAAGCACCTGAACAGGATACCTCTGCGCAGGCATCCATGCAAGCCATAAAACGACTTGTGAAAACATCTCACAAAAGGTGCTGAGAAGAGCATGCAAATGCGCGCTCTTCCTCTCGTAAGATGGTGCCCGAGGTGGGACTTGAACCCACACAAGGTTGCCCTTAGGGGTTTTTGAGACCCCCGCGTCTGCCAATTCCGCCACTCGGGCCAAAACTTACGCATGGGTACTATACCAGTCTCATGCGCGCTTGTCTTGCGAAAGAAACGTTTTTGCAAGAGTTTTCACTCGTTTTTACGAGAGAAACGGATTTTGTTCAATCTCTTGAGCCAGTTCGGTCTGCGCACCATGCCCCGGAAGAATAAGAGACGTAGGATCAAGCTCATGCGTCAGGCGATACAAAGATGCTGCCAGAATCGTTGCGTCTCCCCCTTCAAGATCTGTCCGACCAACTGAACCTTGAAAGAGCGTATCTCCAACAAAAACGGCTCCTTTTGCCGTGCCGCCACCCACAAGGCAAATGCCGCCGGGCGTATGGCCGGGCGTTTCCATGACGCGAAACGTCGCCGTGCCAATTTCAAGCGTATCCCCTTCCGCAAGATACCCGTCTGGATTGGGAGCGTCATCATATACAGGATTGCTTTCAGAGGCGTGGCGAGCGCGCTCGTCATCTTCTTGATTGATGAGATAGGTTCCACCCGCAGCCAGCTTAAGAGCCTTTACGCCCCCTACATGATCGGCGTGTCCATGCGTTGCTACAATATATTTGAGATTGAGACCTACAAGCTGCGAGGCAATCTTGGCTCCTGAAGCGCCCGGGTCAATGACCATGCAGTCATCGCCAGATATATACACATAACAGTTCGTTTCAAGCGGACCAACGCGAAAAACGCCTACTCGATCATGATGATGCCCGCAACCACCGCAGCAGCCTCCACCATGGTGATGCTCCTCATGGCCGCCGCAGCAAGAACCCTCATGACCCTCGTGGCCGCCGCAGCACTCATGTTCTTCTCGGTGCCCGTGCTCTTCATGTCCACCACAGCAACCGTGGCCGCTCATCTGAGTGGATTGTGCCATCAACCTCTCCGTTTCTTCATTTGATTAGCGCCTTCACCAGGCATAATACGGCGCGCGTCATAAACTGAAGGTACAAGCGCCACGGCCGCAAGAAGCGTATCCAGAAGGCTGGCGTCAGAAATGGCCACCAAAAAGCGCATGCGCACAATGCCCTGACCGCCGACTTGCGTTGCCGCGGACAGGATGTTCGCGCCTGAATCCGACAAGGCTATGGTGATGTCTTTCAGCAGGCTTGTGCGGTCGGTTGCTTCCACAACAATCTCAACACGAAACTCGGTCGCGCCGGACGTATCCCATGCAACGTCGATAATTCGGTTGGCGTTTTTCTCGGTCAGAAGGTCGCGCACGTTGGGACAGTTTGCGCGATGCACCGAAACGCCGCGCCCCCGGGTTACAAAGCCAACGATATCGTCTCCCGCGACAGGATTGCAGCAATGCGCAAGATGTACCAAAAGATCGGAATCTCCCTGTACCACCACACCGCAATTGTTGCGCTTGCGCTTGTTGTCACGAGAAGTCCGAGAAATGGCATAGGCGGTCGTAAGCGGCTTGTTCTGCAGGAGCGCCTTTTCTTTGGCGGCGCGCTGTTCGCGTTCGCGCTCCGCCTGCGCAAGCGCTTCAGGAGTTCCCTCTTCGAGAATTTCGCTGACCTTGTTGACTACCTGCTTAATAGAGCACTTGCCCGCTCCGATGCCGGCAAACAAATCATCGACCGTATGATAGTCGAATTGCTCAATCACCTTGGCTAGAGCCTTAGTGGTACGCATGGTTGAGATGCCGTATCCGCGCTTGCGCAGCTCTTTTGCAAGCTCCGAACGACCGCGTTCGGTATCGTCAGACTTTGACGCTTCCGCGAAATACTTGCGGATCTTAGCGCGAGCAGATGGCGTTTGTACAAGCGTCATCCAGTCGCGAGAAGGACGCGCGTTTTTGTTGGTGAGTATCTCAACGCGGTCGCCTATCTCAAGCGTATGCGTAAGCGGAACGACCGATCCGTTGACCTTAGCGCCAACACAATGATTGCCGACTTCCGTGTGGACTGCATACGCGAAATCCAAGGGCGTCGAATTGCGCCGCAGACTAATAACCTCACCTTTCGGCGTAAATACAAAGATCTCGTGTTCAAAAAGGTCAACGCGAAGATCATTGAGAAATTCATGCGGATTGTCGATATCGTCTTCAACCGCCCAGTCAAGACTGCGGCGAATCCAGTTGATAGTCGAGTTGACCATACGATCTTCAGACGACATCTGACCCTTGGAATTGCCTTCTTTCTTATAGAGCCAGTGCGCGGCGATACCGTATTCGGAAGCCTCGTGCATCTCAGCCGTGCGAATCTGAATCTCAATGGGACGCCCATCGGGACCGATGACTGTAGTATGCAATGACTGGTACAGGTTTGCCTTAGGCGTAGCGATATAGTCCTTAAAGCGGCCGGGCAACGGATGCCACAGTGAGTGCACAGCTCCGAGCACCGAATAGCAGTCGCGCACCGACTGGGTGATGACGCGCAAAGCGATAAGATCGTAAATGTCGGAAAACTCCCGACCCTTACGCACCATTTTTTGATAAATCGACCACAGATGCTTGGGGCGTCCGGTAATCTGGAAGTTTTTCAGACCAACAGAGTCCAACTCATCCGTAAGCGTTTTGATTGCTGCGTTGGTATCGTCCTCGCGCTGCGCGCGGGAATCCTGCACCATGCGAGCAATGCGCTGGTATTCTTCGGGCTCAAGCCAGAAGAAAGACAAATCCTCAAGCTCCCATTTTACTGATGAAATGCCAAGACGGTCAGCAAGCGGCGCGTATACGTCCATGGTTTCGCGCGCTTTGAAAAGACGTCTGTCGGGAGCCAAAGCCGCCAGCGTCCTCATATTGTGCAGACGGTCAGCGAGCTTAATAATGACTACGCGAATGTCCTTCGACATGGCGAGAAACATTTTTCTGAGATTCAACGCCTGCTTTTCGTCCATAGAGGAGACCTCAATGGAGGTAAGCTTGGTGACGCCATCGACAAGTTCAGCGACCTGCTCGCCAAAACGCACCGTCAACTCTGACAGTGTGGCGGACGTATCTTCAACGGTGTCATGCAAGAGGGCAGCGCAGATAGTATCTTCATCCATGTGGAGATCTTGCGCCAATATGAGCGCCACCTCAACCGGATGATTGATGTAGGGTTCTCCGGAGCGGCGGCGCTGGTTTTTATGGTACTCAGCGGCAAAACGATAGGCATTGTTGATCTTCTCGCAAGATTCCGGAACGAGATAGGTGCGGCAAGCATTTTCAAGCAGCCTGAAATTATCGGCGCCAGGAACAGAACGAGTCTTTGCAGCTGTCGCTTCTTTGCTCTGTCCTGCCGATGACTTCTGCTCTACATGCTCATGCGGAGTCTTTTGTTCACCCATGTGAAACATCCTCCCCTCCGTCAACCTCTTCACCAAAATCAGGAACAATGGGCTTGTTCACAGCACCGAGCAACTCGTCCGGTGACGCGGAAAGCGCCCATTGCGCAAACGCCTCAAACGATTCCCGCGTTTTCAAGCCTTCAGCATATCGAGTTGAAGCATACAAATCCATAGGTGCCGCTACAGGATTCATTGAAATGTTACGCTTTGCGTCAAAGCCTTGCAAAGTAAGAAAGCCAAGTTCGCAGAAGATGTCAAGCGCGCAGGCGACGCTGTTTGCGTCAGCTTTGCACCGCGGCTCAATCTCACAGGCACAAGAGGCTATCTCTTCATCTGACGCCTGAAGGGTTGAGCTGGTCTTTTGTGCGCGGCGGAACAGCGTCATAAGCGCACGGTACACCGGTATGAGCGCGGCGCGATCCGGCGCGGAAGATGACAGAATGCGTTCGTTAATGCGCATGTCATGAGCGCCAAAGAACAGGTGTATGTGGGCAGGCTGTCCGTCACGACCGGCGCGGCCGCTTTGCTGATTGTATGCGACACGTCCGAACGGCAGATGGTACAAGACAACATGGCGGATGTCGGCGACATTGATACCCTCACCAAACGCGCTGGTTGCCACAACACATGTAACTTCTCCCTTTCTGAACGCGCGCTCGACGGCGGCGCGTGTTTGACGAGACAGTCCTGCATGATAAAACGCGATTTCATGCCCCATGTCAGGGATAGCATGACGGAGCATACGGCAGATTGACTGCGCCTGTTCGCGGGAATTGACGTATGCGACGCACTTCTCGCCAGAAGCGACAATACAGGTAAGAGCCGCTTCTCTGTCCTGTATTTCGCGGGCGTCCCTCAGACGAAGATTGTCTCTGACTGTCGCGTCCTTGATGACATAGTTTTCAGAAATGGCACAAAGGTGGCAGATAGTCTTGGCGGTATCGGATTTCGCGGTTGCGGTAAGAGCCAAAACCTGCGGATGCTCAAGTTGCTGCAAGATGAGAGGCATCTTAGCGTAGGCATGGCGCCCCTCCGCTGCCGCCTGACCAACATGGTGAGCTTCATCGATAACCACAAAACTAACGCGTTTTGATTCGGCGAATTCCGCTCCATGAAAGGAGAGGAACTCCGGTGTCGTCAGAATGACATCGACAGAACCTTCTGCTAACGACCGGAAGATCTTTTTTCGGTCGTCCTGCGCGGTTTCACCGGTAAGGGTTGCCGCCGTAACACCGAGCGCTGCAAACGCGCTCTCAAAATGATGCGCCTGATCGTTTACAAGCGCCCGCAGCGGATATACGAATAAGCTTGCAGTATGGGCGAGAAGCGCTCGGCGGACCGCATGGATATGAAAAATGAGAGACTTTCCCCTACCCGTTGCCATAACACACAAGGCAGAGTCTCCCTCATCCAATACGTCAAGCGTTCTTTTTTGTGCCGGAAGAAGCAAGGCGTTGCTAATCAACAACTGACGAAGCGTATCGGTGAGTTCCTGCGAGCCAAGCAGCGCAAGTTCCGCCCGTCTCTGGACACCCGCGTTTTCCTCTTGAGCCGTACAGTTTGTATCCGGTACAGATGTAACAAGAGCACGCTCGTCTGTAGATAAAAAGGATCCTCGTTCAGCTGGATTTTGAGAATCATCCCGGTAGAGAATGTCTTTTACCATGAGCTTTGGCTTGGTGCGCCCCTGCCACGTTTCACTGACAGCTTCAAAAACCAGGTCAACCGCGCCGTCATATTCAGATGCGGCTTCAACATGGGGAGCCCTGAACATAATGGAAGCCACTGAGGAGGAACCGTCAGTTGCCATAAACGTAAGATGCACTCCTGCCGCGCCGACGCGGTTACGATTGCGCATAGAAACGCCTTGTACAGCAAAGAGAGGCTTCTTGTTACCTTGTCCAAAGGGTTGAAGAGCTTCGAGAGCTTCAATGGATGAGACGTTTATCTCGGAGAGCTTGACTAAGGCAGTCACTTCTCCCGTTAATTCAAATTCGTCTTCCGGAAGACGGGCGAGAACCGCAGATAAGCGACGGCGGAATTCATCGAGCTTCTCGGCTTGTATCGTAACGCCAACGGCGCCCTGGTGCCCGCCAAAACGAACAAGCAAATCAGAGCACTGCTCGACCGCGTGAAAAAGATCAACCGAGCCGATGGAGCGGCCGGAACCGCGGGCTATCCCGTTGTCAATGGTAAAGAGGATGCAAGGTACATGGTAGCGGTTGACCACACGGGAGGCGACAATGCCTTTGACACCCTCATGCCAGCCTTCGCCTGCCAAAACGATGGCGCGCCCGCCGTCATAAATCTCTTTTGCCTGCAGAAGAGCCTCTTCAGTCAGCTGAGACTCAATGGTTCTGCGGTCGGTATTGATCTCTTCAAGCTTGCCTGCAAGCATGGTCGCTTCTTGAGGATCCTCAGACAACAGCAGGTACAGCGCGAGTTCTGTAGAACCCATGCGCCCCGCGGCGTTTAGTCGGGGGATGATAGAAAATGGAAGACTGTCGGCGGTCATCTCTGCTATGTTCTGGTTTGAGATGGCCGCAAGAGCCACGAGACCCGGTCTCTTGCCTTCGCGTATCCGACTGATACCGGCCGCAACAAGCGCGCGGTTTTCTGAATTCAGAAGCATCATGTCAGAAAGAGTTCCCAGCGTCGCAATATCAAGATAGTCTTTCCACAAATCAGGCTTCCCCAGGCGCCGTCCCAACTCTCCTACGAGCTTGAGTGCCACACCCGCACCGGCAAGTTCTCGAGAAGGACAGTCGGCTGTCAGCTTGGGATCGGTCACCGGCACCCCTTGGGGCACGAGTTCAGCCGGCTCATGATGGTCGGTGATGGCAACATCGACGCCGCGCCTTTGGAGCCCTTCAACTTCTGCGGCTGCGGCAATTCCATTGTCGACGGTAATAATAAGGTCAGGGACTCCATCGGCAAATACCCGCTCAAGCGCCTTGGAAGAAAGACCGTATCCCTCGCCAAAACGATGAGGAATGTAGGGCCTGGCCTCAGCGCCAAACGTGCGCAGCGCCAGCGTCAGAAGGCAGGTAGAACTCATGCCATCGACATCAAAATCCCCGAATACCGCAATACGCTGATGTTCTTCAATAGCCTTTTGTACACGCGAGGCGACCTCATCCATGCCAGGAATCGTGAGTGGATCAAGCCAGTCTCGTTCGAGCTGAGGCGTCAAAAACGCCTGAGCCGCTTCAACCGTAGTAAAACCGCGCGCAACAAGAACGCGCGCCACCAAAGGGCTGACGGAGAGCTTCTGAATAAACTCCTGCTCAAGTTTGGAATCTTGGGGCAGAATATTCCAACGGGAACTGGAAGTAATATTAGCCATGCGCGACGCCCCATTTCTCTCTAAGGGTATCTGCGCCTGGGATTGTCGGCCAGGTAACGGGATGCATACAAGCCTTCTTTAGTCATGGCGGCATAAGCCAGCCCGGGGCATCTTGGACGCCCGCACGTGTTTATCGCTCCCTATTGTACCCGCACTGCCAAGCTCACATTGTCAGAAGTCTTTAACTGCGCCCGACTCCAGCCATTTTGTCACGAATTCACCATAGTTCCCCGCAAGGATAGACTCACGCGCACGGCGCATAAGATCAAGCAGGAAATAAATGTTGTGCATCGAGAGCAACTCACCGGCGAGCATCTCATGCTGGCGTACCAAATGATTAAGGTAGGCGCGCGTATAGCCTCCCCTGCAGACCGGGCAGCTGCACTGATCATCAAGAGGGTCTGCGTCATGAGCGTATTGGGCGTTCTTCAGATTCATGCGGCCGCCGTATGAAAACGCTGTGCCCATGCGAGCCGTCCGTGTGGGCAACACGCAGTCAAACATATCGATACCCGCAGCCACACCGCGTATCAGCGTTGTCGGATTGCCAACGCCCATGAGATAGCGAGGCTTAGTGCGTGGCATATACTCCGCGCATAAAGGTTCAAGCGTTTCAAACATCACCTTATGCGGCTCTCCTACGGAATAGCCGCCGATACCATATCCGGGAAAATCTCCCGCCTGCTCTAGGTGCTCAATTGAACGACGGCGCAAATCAAGGTGCATACCACCTTGCACGATTCCAAAAAGCGCCTGGTCCGGCCTTGTATGAGCATGAAAACAGCGATCCGCCCACAGGCTGGAAAGTTCAACAGAACGCTCAACCTTACTGCGTGACGACGGGTAACCTACGCACTGATCAAGCTGCATAACAATATCTGCGCCGAGATTTTGAGCAATCTGCATATTGGTCTCCGGCGTCCACCACGACCAGGCGCCGTCATAGTCTACCGCGCGAAACTTCACACCTTCATTTGAGAGCTTCATAAATTCCTCGTGCGAAAATACTTGAAAGCCGCCGGAATCCGTCAGAATCGGCTTGTTCCAGCACATGAACGCGTGGAGACCCCCCAACTCTGCAATAAGCTCATCGCCAGGCCGCTGGCTTAAATGGTAGGTATTGGCGAGCAAAATCTTGGTTCCCAAGCTCTCAACAACGCCGGGCAAAAGACCTTTGACCGTCGCCTTCGTGCCGACCGGCATAAAGATAGGCGTGGGAATATCTCCATGTGGCGTATGGAAAACGCCAGCGCGCGCGTGCGTTGTCGGGTCTTCAGCAAGCACATCATAGGTAAACCATGCGGGGTCTTTCTCGGAAGCCCACAGCTCTTGATGTACACACTGCACTTCCGTCGTAAACCCGGATTTTTTTTGGCCCTTAGCAATCTTTTGTACGTTGGTGGTCGGCATATATTCCAAAATCCTTACTCATAGACAGCACGGCGAGAAGCACTTCTCGCTGTAAAAGCATAGCGTACTATGTCTTGCGAGCGGCGCTCAACGATCCTTCACACTCAAAATGGTTGCAGCGCGCTATGATGTAACTCGTACGATACGAATACCTTGCAGATAGCAGCAGTGTAGAGCACGTTGTGTCACGCAAAAATAACAGTGTGTCATTGCTCACGTAGGAGGCTACATGAAAAAATACGTCCTGAGGACTCTTAAAGTCTTGCTTGGCCTTGGTATCACCATCGCACTCGTTTTTGGCGGATATCTTCTGTACCTGCAGCTTAACTACTATCGCATCCCTGACAATACATCGATTGCCAATGACGGAGCCTCCCCTGCTACTACCCGTGTCGAGGTTGGAAAAGAATACACCGCGTCAACGTACAATATTGGATTTGGCGCCTACACTCCCGACTATACCTTCTTTATGGACGAGGGCATTATGGCTGACGGAACGCGCACTAAAGGCGAGCACGGCCGCGCAGTCAGCAAAGATTCCGTTGAGACATGCACCAAAGGCGCGCTTGACACTGTTGCCTCACTTCATAATGGGACGGCTCCCGATTTTATGCTCTTTCAGGAAGTAGACAGAAACTCTGACAGGAGCTATCACGTTAATCAGGTGCAGGCGACAAACTCAAAGTTTTCTGAGGACGCCTCCTACTACGCGCAAAACTTCCATACCGGCTTTCTTGCCTACCCGATTCCTGAATTCCACGGAAGCGTGGACGCGGGTCTTATGACCCTCTCTAGCGTAGCAGCCACAGAAAGCACACGGCGTAGCTATCCTGTTGACCAGTCATTCTTTGCAAAATTCTTTGATTTGGATCGTTGTTTTATGGTCACGCGTTATCCCACCGATGACGGACACGAGCTGGTACTTATCAACTCGCATATGTCCGCTTACGATGCCGGAGGCACCATGCGTGCCAAACAACTTGCCATGCTTCGGGATATTCTTACCGAGGAACGAGCCAAGGGCAACTACGTCATCGCTGGCGGCGATTGGAACCACGCGCTTGCAGGTTCCCTTTCTTTGTACCCATCCGACCAACAAGTCCCAGATTGGGTTGCTGAGCTCAAGGATTCCGACTTGCCGGAAGGATTCTCCGTAGTTAAAGCCGATAATCTGGCCGACGTCCCCAGCTGCCGCGGTGACGACATTCCCTATACCAAAGGACACACCTACACCACCACAGTTGACGGCTGGATTGTTTCCGATAACGTGAAAGCACAGGCAGAAAACATTGATACAGGCTTTGCCTACAGCGATCATAATCCCGTGCTTTTGCGCTTCACACTTGGAAAGGCTGCGTAACAGGCAAAAAAGAGCGATATCTGTCAAATCCTCTAAAATGTTGTAATTACAACGTTCTTCTCGGTAAGAATCTGCCAAACTGCTCCTCGATAAAGTAAACCGGAGTAGACTTTTGCGTATGGCTCTATACGATTCTGCTTGCACGCTGTAACCGATAGCCACCTGCCTCAAGTCACTCGAAAGGAGTACACATGAGCAATGTTTTGGATCTGGATAAGTCCGTCTATGAGATTTGCACGGAGTTTCCTGTCATCAAAGGCCTTATGGCCGACAACGGATTTAAGGAAATCACCGAGCCCGGTCGTCTGCAGACGATGGGTCGCTTTATGACTATCCCCAAGGGTTGCGCTCATAAGGGCGTCGATCTTGAAGAACTCAAAAACGTTTTTCGCGCCCATGGATTTGTCATTAAAGGAGATGAGGACGTAGCGGATAAAAACAATCTTGGCTCATCCGTCGTCGCGGCCGCTAAAGCCACCGCGACCTTTGTCACCGGCGTCAGCGAAAAAGACGGCGCTGACACCGCTGGTACCGCCGAGGCGCCTCTCGCAGCAAATGACATCCCTCTCGCCAAGACTCCCGAAGAGCGCAAAGCTCTCATCGCCCAATACCTGGAGCGCCTAAATGACGGTGAAGATATTGAAAGCGTTCGCGAGGACTTTGCCCGCAACTTCAAAGACGTTTCTGGCGGCGAGATTTCCACTGCTGAGCAGGAACTTATCGCCGGCGGTGTCCCTATGGAGAAAGTCCTTCGCCTCTGTGATGTTCATGCGTCGCTCTTTGAAGGCCATGTTTCTTGCGTATCTACCGGAGCCGCTGAAGAAACGCCCGGTCATCCCATATGGACCATGCGTCAGGAAAACGAACGCATCATGTCGTTCATCAATGACCGCGTAAAACCCGATGTCAGACGAGTCCGTACACTAACCGACACCGCTTCCGCAGATGAGCGCAGTGGCATCGTCGCTCTTTTGAAAGCCGATATAGCAACTTTCAGCGAGGTGTTCATTCATTACAAGCGCAAAGAAGAGCTGCTCTTTCCCCACCTTGAGCGTCACGATATCACCGGACCCTCTAAAGTCATGTGGGGCAAAGACGACGAGGTAAGAAATGCTGTACACGGCGCCGAAGCTCTGCTTGAAACCGCTTACGGCACATATGACTCCCAGCTTTTATCAGGTGTAGCCGACTATCTTGACGAAGCCGTTGAGGACGCCGAGTCTATGGTAAGCAAGGAAGAAAACGTTTTGATTCCACTCTCCCTTGAGCATCTCTCCGCGACGCAATGGACTCAAATTGCCGCAGAGGAAAATGAGTTCGGTCACGCCTTTGGCGTCAATCCTCCCGCTTGGCATGCAGACCCGCTCGAGCTTGCAAACGACAAGCTCAAAGAGATGGAAGCCGTGGCAAGTGGCGATTACGCGGACAATCGCTCAGAGAGAGCCTCTCATGCAGCTACATCGCCAGATGAAACGATTCGCCTGTCCACGGGTGAGCTCACTCTTGCTCAGCTTGAAGGCATTTTTGCGACCATTCCTCTAGATATTACCTTTGTGGATGCCAACGATAAGACCCGCTACTTCAGCCATGGAGACACCCGCGCCTTCCCGCGTCCTAAGAGCTGTCTTGGTCGTGATGTGTATGACTGCCATCCGCCTAAAAGCCAAGAAGTTGTGCGGCGAATCTTAACTGAGTTCAAGAGCGGCAAGCGCGATGTCTCAGAGTTCTGGTTCAAGGCCATGGGAAAGTTTCTGTACGTCCGCTATTTTGCCGTCCGTGATGATGCAGGCAACTACCTCGGCGCTCTTGAGACCACGCAAGACATCGGACCCATCAAAGCGCTCGAAGGAGAAAACCGCCGCGGATCTGACTCATAAAAAGCGGCGCTGACGTACCAAGCCGCTCCCGCTCCAGCGCATAAAGCATCAGCACGTTTTTGAAACGAACTATGCCTCAGCTACACGCCCTTCTCGCTATATCTTTGGCGAGAAGGGCGTTTGGACAATCAGGTACAATATCTGACAAAATTACCGAGCAAAAGGATTGCTATGTCACAACCCACAGCCACGCCCCGCCACGGGCAAAACTATGCGTATGCCATTGTGGCGGCATGCGTCGCCATCATGTTTTTTCCCTGCGCAATCATTCTGACGTGTTTTGGCATATTCATTACGCCGGTCACTCAGTATTTCAACGTGCCGAAAGTCAGCTTTTCACTCGTCTTTTCCGTTATCTGCCTTACGATGATGATTGCCCTTCCCATCACGGGTCGGCTGCTGAAGGCGCACAGCATGCGCATGGTTCTCACGATAGATACGCTCCTTTGCGGCCTTGCCTACGGCACCATGGGACTAGTACAGTCAGTCTGGCAGCTTTACGTTTGCGGCGTCATCATCGGAATTGGTTTGCCAGGCCTTATCTTTTTGGCTGTGCCGACACTCATAGGCAACTGGTTCTCAGAGCGAGTCGGCTTCTTTATTGGTTTTTGCTTTGCCTTTACCGGTATCGGAGGCGCTCTTTTTAACCCCATTGGGTCAGCTCTTATAGCAAGCGGAGCCGAGGGATGGCGCATGTGCTATTTCATCTTCGCCGCAATCATTCTCGTATGTACGCTGCCCTTTACCTTCTGTATTGTCCGCGACAGGCCTTCCGATCTTGGGCTTCTTCCTATGGGGTCGGGTGAGAAAAACGCTGATAGCGTCGATGCTAGTGCCAGTGTCAATGCCAGCACCAACTCGTGTGCAAAATCAACCCTTGATGAAGGTATTCCGGCAAACAGGGCTTTGCGCATGCCGGCCTTCTTTATGATTGGGGCATTCTACGCCCTTATCACGCTCAATCAGCAAATCTCACAATTTTTCCCCAGCTACGCCGCTACATTTTCCGATACTGCGCCTGAGATTGCCGCTGCCGGTGGCCTTATCGCGGGCGCCGTCATGGTCGGACAAGCCCTTGGGAAGGTAGCACTCGGAGCTCTGAATGACAAGTCGGAAAAAGTCGCTTGTTACGCCGGCATCTTCTGTGGTATTGCCGGTCTAGCGCTGCTCTGGATCAAGATAGCCTCATTGCCTCTCATGCTTGCGGGGGCTTTTCTCTTTGGCGTAGTGTATGCCATGACTACTGTTGAGACGCCCATCCTGGTTCGCGCGGTCTTCGGTACCAAGGACTATACGCTCATCTACTCTCGAATCGCTGTTGTCAGCTCGCTTATGTCGGCAATCGCTTTGGTGGTATGGAGCCTTATCGTTGACGGTTCGACTGCCGGCTACGATATCCTTTTTGTCCTTGGCTTTGCCCTCATGCTCAGCTGCCTGGTTCTTTCCCTATTCGCGCTTAGAGGGGCGCGTTGGGTACATCGCATGAGGTGATTAAAACAGAACATGTACTACGATATTTTTATGCTATCCGCTTCGGAAATGACAATATCAGCATCATAGAATGCCAGAAGAGCCTGTATTCCCAAAGCTGTATCGCGCGACCCTGTCGTCTCAAAGACTGAATGCATGGCAAGCTGGGGCAGTCCTACATCAATGCCGTGCATGCTCACTTGTATATTTGAGAGATTGCCCAAAGTCGAACCGCCCGGCATGTCGCTACGATTAGCAAAGACCTGGTAAGGTAGGTTACGAGCTGACAGTATCTCCTCAAAAACAGCGCGACTTACCGCGTCCGTACAGTACGACTGGCGGGCAGCCTCCTTAATGACAATGCCTCCGTTAAGTCTGCATTGGTTGGTGCTATCGTATTTCTCAGGATGAGCCGGATGCAGCGCGTGAGCATTGTCACAGCTCACCAACATTGAAGCTGCAAGAGCACGATGAAAATCGTCTTCGCTCAAGCCAAGCGCGCTGTTAATGCGCACAAGCGTGTCACGTAAAAACGTAGACATGGCTCCTTGCTTGGTATTGGAGCCCACCTCTTCATTATCAAAGCAAGCGTAGACGGAAATATCTGAGTCGTTATCAGATGCAAGAAATGCCTTCAACGCGGCATAGGCGGACTGCAAATCATCCAGATGCCCTGCGGATACAAACTCATCCTTGTAACCCCAGATACGTCCGCCGGTATGATCAACGAGGAAGAGATCGAATGAAAGAACATCGCTTGCGTCAACTCCCGCCTCCATGGCAATCATCTGCCTGAATGCGCCCTCAGACAGCTCGCCAGCCGAGAAAAGCGGCATGAGATCGACAGCCCGATTAAGCTCAGGAGCCAGCCCCCGAACCACGATTTAAATGGATTGCTAGGCTGGGAATGAGGGCAATATCTCGTTCTATAGTAATCAGGCGCGACTCAATCTTAGAACCACAACGTACCAGTACGCGACCAGCAAGACCAAGCGGTCTGTCCAGCCAGGTATGATCAATCATGCCTCCATAGGCTTCCACAGAAAGACGCAGGGTATCTTGTTCACCCTTTAACTCAGGCACCGCTTTCACCTTATAGGAGGGAGAGTCGCCGTGAGCGACGGCAATCTGAAAATGATACGGCGCGGTGCCGTCAAAATCATCAGCTTTGTCAAACTTCTCGCCAACCTTCCATGCGATGACAGAAGAATTATTCCGCACGGTAAGGTACCGGCCACCGCGAACAACCTTCCACGCAGCGCCCTCGGGAAGATAGACGTAGCCAGCCGCCTCAAGATGTGCACGCACGGTTGTTGCAGTGTGAAACATTGAAGGGCTTCGATCGATAAACTCAAGCAAATCACGAGAAACTGCGAGGTCTTCTTTTGTCACAGACAACAAGGTCACTCCTTCAAAGTTGTATATTCGCATTAAGCCTAGCATGCAATCAAACATAATCATAGCTTTTGCGTGACAGGCGAGAAAATCATCAAGCTCGTACGTTTTCGACGTGCTCATGCACTACCCTAGTATCTGACAAAAAATTCGCGATGTACGCGTGCACCCGATTTCGTGGGCGCGATACTCCACAGTAAGGCAGGTACCATGGAACTCAGTCAGGCAATCGAACACGCCAGTGCATACTTGATACCAGGGTTTTTGAACGATGACGCCGTACTGACCGCAGAGCGTCTCAAAAATGAAGACGCCCTTAAGACACTGCTTGATGCCTGGAACGCGGCTCCAAAGGACAGCCTTCCGTTCTCTTTTGACCTCGTGCGTCAGCTCGCCGACCGTAACCGCGAGGTCTGCGACCTGTACGGCGCCGAGCGTCTGAGAAACGCCAACGGTGTGTCACTCGCGCGTGGACTCACCACTGAAGATACTGCGCGAGGTGTAGCAAAACTGCAGCATCGCCGTGAGGCTGGCGTCATGAAGACTGCCGGACCCACGCTTACCGACCTGACGCTCGCCTACCATGAAAAGCCGGTTTCAGGAACCGTTTTGGGTATCGACATTGAGACGACGTCTCGCTTTCCCGATCAGGGTTACATCATCAATGTTGGGTTTGAGTTCTGGAATCTTGGTCCTCAGACGGTACCGGTTAACCCTCATACAGCTTATTTCGGAATGCCAGAGTTCTACCGCGAGAAGGGCGTACCTCTGACAGAGATTCACCATATCACCTGGCAAGATCTTGAGGGAAAGCCGACATTTCGCTCAAACAAAGCCGCTCAAAAGGCGCTGCTGACTGTGATGAAAAAAGTTCCCTTCATAGCGCATAACGCCGCTTTTGAAGATTCCTGGTTTATGCTGCAGATAGATGGCTATGCGGAGGCTCGCAAAGAAGGTAAGATTATCCCTATCGATACCCGTGAGATCTGCCGCCGCCTTGATCCGGAATTTCGTTCTCTTCTCCCCGCGTCACGACCCGCAAGCCTTGAGAACTGGGCACGACGCCGCGGCACGCTTGCGGCAACCGAAGCTGAACGGCACCTTGGTCTTGATGACGTTGACCTCATGATTCGCACCGTTCAGGCTGAGTTTAACGAGCGCAATATGTTTGGAGCCTCATAATACATTGAAATCACTGGAGCTATATACTTACATAGTTGTCTAGTATTGAGTAGTTTTATTTCATGGCCAGCCGTGTATCTTTGGCCCTTCGGATTGCCTACCCCGAAGACGCCGACTGTTAGGAGGAGTTTTGTCCCAAAATAAACAGGTCCGCGTACGCTTTGCTCCCTCGCCCACCGGAAAACTGCATATCGGCGGCGCTCGCACCGCTATCTATAACTGGGCCTTTGCCCGCGCCAATAACGGTACCTTCATTCTGCGCATCGATGACACCGATCCCGCACGTTCCACTGACGAGAATACGCAGATCATCCTGCGTGCCATGCGCTGGCTTGGTCTTGACTGGGATGAAGGCCCCGATAAGGGCGGTGACTTCGGACCGTACGCTCAAACCGAACGCCTGGAGATCTACCGTAAGGCCGCACACACCCTGCTGGCAAAGGGCAAGGCATATCCGTGCTTCTGCACGCCCGAGAAACTCGCCGCAGATAAAAAAGAGGCGGAGCAGCGCCATGACCCATTCCAAGGCTATCAGCGTACCTGCAGAAACATTGACCCCGCTGAAGCTCAAGTGCGTATTGAGGCCGGTGAGCCCTACACTATCCGAATTAAGGTACCGCTTGACCGCGGCGATGTTGTTGTTCATGACGCGGTGCATGGCGATGTCACATTCAACGCTCGCGAGCTTGACGACTTTATCATCTTCCGCTCTGACGGTACGCCAACCTACAACTTCGCGACCGTCGTTGACGATGCCATGATGGGTATCACGCACGTCATCCGAGGCGACGATCATCTGTCCAATACTCCCCGCCAGATCATGGTCTACGAAGCTCTCGGCGCGCCGGTGCCTGAGTTCGCGCATATTTCCATGATTTTGGGGCCTGACGGTAAAAAACTTTCCAAACGACACGGTGCCACCTCTGTTGAAGAGTATCGTGACGCGGGATATCTTTCCGATGCCTTCGTCAATTATCTGGCACTTCTCGGCTGGTCGTTGGACGGTGAAACCACCATCGTTCCGCGCGCTACCCTGGCTTCTCAGTTTTCGCTCGACCACGTTTCAAAAAATCCTGCAAAATCAGATCCGGAGCGTCTGAACTGGATAAACGCAACCTATCTCTCAGCCATGGACAATAAAACGTTCTCGACGCACGTTCTCATCCCCGAGCTTATCCGCGCAGGTCTTGAAAACGCTTCCGACACTGAAGCAGATGTCGAAAAGCTCTATGCCGCGCGCCCCGCTTGGTATGACCTGCTTTCCGAGATTCTCAAACCTCGCACTACCGTTTCCCCTGACGTTATAGAGAAGGCTCGATTCCTCTACGAAGGAGACGAAGTTACCTTTGACGAGAAGAGCGTCTCCAAGAGTCTCGCCAAGGAAGGAGCACACACGATTCTTGAGGCTGCGCATGCCATGCTCTCACCTGTTTCGCAATGGACTCCCGTACACATTGACGAAGCGCTTGAGATTTTGCCGGAACAGCTTAACCTCAAAAAACGAGTGGTATTTCAAGCAATCCGTGTCGCCGAGTGCGGCAACATGGTCTCTCCGCCACTCGGTGAGTCCATGGCGCTTCTCGGCAAAACAACCGCTCTTATCCGCCTTAAGCGAGCGCTTGCGATAGCCCAATAGCGCGTACGCTTCGTTCTGACATTGCACACGCGCTTCCTGTATATACAAGGAGCTTTCTATGATGACCATGTCTGCGCTTGAGATTTTAGGACCCATTATGGTTGGCCCTTCCTCATCGCATACCGCCGGCGCGCTTCGCATTGCACTGGTAGCGCGATCGCTGGCGCCAAAACCGCTTGCGCGCGTAGAGTTCTTTCTCTATAACTCATTTTCTCATACGCATAAAGGGCACGGCACTGACCAGGCCTTAATTGCCGGCATGCTTGGGTTCTCACCTAACGACGCGCGCGTTCGCGACTCCTTTGCTCTTGCCAAAGAACAGGGTCTTCCCTTTGACATTGTCGAGAAGGGCGACGACGAGAGTCTCCACCCTAATACGGTTGAGGTACGCATGCACGGCGCAGATGAAGCTTGCGTATCGGTCATGGGAGAATCCATCGGTGGCGGACGCATCCGCATCAGCGGCGTCAATGGCGCACGCGTCCGTATGACCGGTGACATGCCGACAATTTTTGTCTCTCATAAGGATACTCCCGGCGTTCTTGCTGCTCTGACGGCCATTCTCGCGGAACAACACATCAATGTTGCAACTATGCGTACGTTCCGGGCGGCGCGCGGCGGTATGGCGTACACCATTTTTGAAATTGATGAGGCGGTATCGGCGCACACGCTCAATCTCTTCCGCAAAACTCCCTATGTGGCTCTCGCGGCTCAGGTCTCTATTCCCGGAGCCGCGCCTACCGTATCGGCCGGTCCGCTCGCAATCAATTTTGACAACGGTGCTGAATTGCTTGCTCTTTGTGAACGTGAGGGTGCCTCCATCGGCGAGGTTATGCAACGGCGCGAGAAGTTTCTCAGGCCGGAAGCCGACAGTGAAAAAGAAATGGTTCGCGTGCTGAATACCATGAAAGACGAGGTACGCGACACAATTGAAATCCCAAGAAAATCCATTGGCGGGCTGCTGTATGGGCAGGCACAGGCCGTTGCTCAGAGCGACCCCGCTCTGATTGGCGCTCTCATGGGTCCGGTGCAAACGCAGGCGGTAGCTTTTGCCATGGCGGTGCTTGAGCGTTCGGCGACCATGGGAGTCATTGTTGCGGCTCCTACAGCAGGCGCCTCTGGCGTTGTACCAGGAACTGTTCTCGCTGTGGCAAATCATTTGCACGCAACAGATGACCGGATACTTCTCGCGCTCTGGAATGCCGCGGCTCTTGGCGCTATTCTGACTACCAACGCAAGCGTTTCGGGCGCTGAAGGCGGATGCCAAGCTGAGGTTGGTTCTGCAGCGGCTATGAGCGCGTCAGCCCTAACTGAACTTCTCGGCGGAACCCCTAAGCAATGTCTTGACGCCGCTTCGATTGCCCTCTCCAACCTGTTAGGACTGGTCTGCGATCCTGTGCACGGACTCGTGGAACATCCTTGCCAAGATCGCAATGCCATCGGAGTGGCTGCAGCTATCAGTTCCGCGCAGCTCGCCCTTGCAAACATCGGCAACCCCATTCCCTTTGACGAGGTTGTCCGCGCCATGGCAGAGGTTGGCGCCGCGCTCCCGGCAACACTCCGAGAAACTGCTAAAGGCGGTCTTGCCGCGGCTCCTAGCGCTCAAACAGCCTGCTCAGCATGCACTGGATGTTTGGCCGCCACAAAAAACGTACTCCATACGAAACGCATAGATATGCCAAACCGTAAAAAGTGATTGCTTACAAGGGAATTTCAAATTTCTTGATATTCTCACTTGCATACCTATCACCGCTCCTTTATAGTTATTTCTCGCGCTTATGCGTAAGGGATGACATCTTGGGATATCGTCTAGCGGTAGGACAGCGGATTCTGGTTCCGTCAACGGGAGTTCGATTCTCTCTATCCCAGCCATGTCCTTCCAAACAACATACGGCCCGTTCGTCTAGCGGTTCAGGACGCCGCCCTCTCAAGGCGGAGATCACCAGTTCGAATCTGGTACGGGCTACCAACTGTTCAAGGGCTGCTTTGCGGCCCTTTTCACGTTTTTCTACACTTTTACCTACGCTCGGCAACGAAAAGATTGTCGTAATTCCTGATATCATCAGCACGGCAGAAAACGACGTCTATACTGATAAGACTTTGGCATATCAATTTGATTTGATTCGGAGATTTCATGTGGTTTGAGTTTTGGTTTGCCGTCCTTGCGCTCTGCTCATTGCTTTACCTTCCCGGCACACTCTTTCTCAAAGCATCCCGTATGCCTATCAGCTGGACACTACCTACAGCTCCTCTTGTCAGCTGCGGCCTTATCTTTATCACCGGAGAGGTTTTCAGCGCTTTGCATATTCCGGCGTACCTCCCACTCATGCTGGGTATCCCTTTATTTGTTGCAGGCATCGCCTATATTGCCGCAAGAATCAACTCAAAGAAGCGCGGTGCAAAGAGTAGTACAAACAGCACCGCAAACAACAGCGCCAATGATACTGTCTTTGCCTGTGACCCTCTCGACTGGAAAATCCTTCTTATGTATGTGGCTGTCGGCGTTGTAACAACAACATTGCTTTACGTCACTTCCCTTTCAAATGCCGGATCCTTCGTGCAGGGCTGGGACATTACGCGCCATTTGGATGTCACCCAAGCTATGATTGATTCCCAACGCTACTCTTCTATCAGCTATGATTTTTACAGTACCTCTGACACCGCCATCATCCCCTGGCAGCCCGGACCTTTAGGGTTTTATCCGTGCGGATGGAATATCCTGACGGCACTGGTAACGCAGCTTATACACACTGACGTGACCATTGCCGGAAATGCTCTGAACTTTGTGGGAGCAGCTATTCTTCTGCCGCTTTCGATGACGACTTTCATTGCAAAGACGTTTCCCCGCAATCGCAGCGCACTTCTCGCCGGCGCCTTTGTCACAGGCGCGTTTGCCGTCTTTCCGTGGGCGCTTCTTATCTACGGACCTATCTATCCAAACACCCTTGCCTTCTGCACCATGCCGAGCATCTTTTGGGTTTTTATGCAGATGACTCGCTCAAAAACGCCCAAACACGAACTTGTGTGGCTTGTCGTCACCTTCCTTTTGGGCGGCATCAGTCTTACTGTCCTGCACGCCTCCACCATTTTTTCAAGCATTATCATCCTCTTGCCCTGGTGTCTCGCCCGTATCGGACAGTCAAAACGACACGTTACCCTTTTTGGCAAGCAACTCAATCCACGGACGCTTGTTTCTGTGTTTTTTGCTGCCATCGTGCTTATCTGGGTCGTACTCTACTTTGCAGTTGTAAAACGCGGCGTCGCCCTCAATTTCTGGTGGAATTCCTATTCCGACCCTCTGAACGCACTTATCCATGCCATAGGCCTCGACTATATTGGAGAATCCTACGCAGGAGGCGAGCTCGTTTCTATGCAGCCGGCACTTACCCTTGTGGTCTTTATCGGCATCGTTTGGACGTTTACCAACAAGCGTGGACGCTGGCTCTCTGTTTCCTTCTTTTATGTTTCACTACTTTGCGCT
Source organism: Atopobium sp. oral taxon 199 str. F0494 (assembly GCF_000411555.1). Lineage (GTDB taxonomy): Bacteria > Actinomycetota > Coriobacteriia > Coriobacteriales > Atopobiaceae > Lancefieldella. The sequence continues at coordinate 596,898 of NZ_KE150486.1, forward strand.
TTTATCATTACCTTTGATTTTCCCGTCAAAGGCCTTCTTTCGGGCTTTTGGTACACCGATCCCTTCCGTATCGCGGCAAGCGCAGCTCTTACCGCCATACCACTTGCTGCGGTCGGCCTCGGAACACTTGCATGCGCCGCCTTTGACCAACTTTGCCGTATCGATACGCTGCTTAAGCGCCCATTTTGGAAATATGCCGTCGGAGCCTCGGTTGTTACTGTCTTTGTTTTGAGCAACTGCCTCATTGCAATGCCTTCCTCAAAGCACGCGCAGCCGACTAACGCGTTTGCCGCCTACAAAGCTGGAGCTGAAGCCTCATATGGCGACAAAGAGCCGCTTACCGACCGTGAGCGAGACTTTTTACGCCGCGTTGAGAACATTATTCCGCGCGGCGCGCGCGTGGCAAATATCCCCTATGACGGAAGCCTTTGGGCTTACGCTACCAACAATGTGCATGTCATCTGGCGTTTTCCAACCGGCTACGACGACTCAGAGAGACCAGCGTCAGCAATCCTGAGAAAGCGTCTGAAGTATATCGCTTCTGATGAAGAAGTTCGTAATACCGCCAAAGAGCTTGACATTCACTATATCCTGATACTTGAAAATCCCAAGAGTCCCGGTGTAATCGGAGATAACTACAAGCTTGGTACATTCCGGGGAATCTCAGAGATAAACGACGAGACGCCCGGTCTTGAGACTGTACTTTCCGAGGGTAATATGCGCCTGTATAAGATTACTCTGTACTAAGGCGAAAGCACATAAAAACGCCGCCCTTACGGGCGGCGTTTCACTGGTTGCGTATCACAAGAGAAGAATAGCTCTCCTCTGCTACCTCACAGAGTCCGTTTTGAGGCACTGCCTATTGCGCATTGCTTCTTCTGAGATAGACTCCTGCACCAAGAAGGATACATGCTCCAAGAGCAAGCGGGATAACCACGCCTGAAAGGCTCGTATCTCCCATGTCAGGAACTTTACGGGGCCGATCTTTCTTGGGCTTTGGTGTATCCTGAGGCGTCTCGGTATTTGTTACGGTAAAACCGTCAGTAGCGCTTCCCTCTACTTTTGAGGTATAGCCAGAGACCTCGTCTTCCGTTACCGTATAGGCGATTTCATGGCCGTCAGCGGCATTCTTCTCGAGAGCATCAAACGTACCAGACCAACCATTTGTTTCAGAAAGCGTCAGTGTCTTACCGGTATCCTGGCCGTCGGCCAACAAATGGATGGTAACGGACGAACCCTTCTTTCCTATCCACACTTTTTTGACAGAGATATGGGTGGTCTCAGGGGTCGGTTTAATGGTGTTGGTAAGGGTAATCTCAGTAGACGTGGAGCTTATCACCTTGGTTTCAGTCGTCTGCATCCAGCCTTCAGGCACGTCCTCTTCAATCGTTGCCTCAGCGTCCATTGGAAGACCGGTAAACGTATGTGTCCAATTGTTCGCGGCACTCAGCGTAACGCTTTCAGTACGCTGGCCATTGACAACGAGCCACACTGTCAGCGATTCAGGAACAGTAGCCGAAGGGCTTGGGGTGGTATTCCATACTTTTTTGACAGTCAGCTGCTTAGCCTCGGTCACAGGATTGCCTAAAGTAACTTCACCGTTTGAGCCGATACCACCACCGCGAGCCGCGGAGTTGTCGCTTATGGTCAGCTTGGCTTTGGCATGTGCGAGAGCGATGCCTGTAGCCGAGGGAGACGCTTTCAGAGCCCAAGACTCCGTACTATCATGCACGTCTTTGACAGCCTCGCCACCAGCATCGGCACGAGGTGCATCAGGATCAGGTTCACCGAGAACGTGAGGTGTCAGGATACCGCCATCCTTATGCCAGTTATAAGATCCTCCGCCAAGCATGCGCTCCGCGATGTTGGTCTTGGCACCGTTGTTCTGCATGCGAACAGCAGCGATATCATCGCCAGCACCAGCCGCGGTATTACCATATACGGCCGAGCCTTCATTAACCGAGAAGGACGCCTCTCCCGTGGGACAAAACCATGCGCCTCCGCCGATAACGGAAGCGGTATTGGAGGTAACTTCAGCATTGTAGGCAGTCAGCGAATAGGGCACGGAACCCACATATGCTCCGCCGCCTTGACGGTCTGCTTTGTTGCCGATAATTTCTCCAGCATTCAACACCACGTTATGAGATGCCGAGTAGACCGCGCCGCCACAGCCTGCGTCACTGGTGATATCGGTACCGGTTGCGGTATTATTCTTCAGGGAGCCGCCGTTCATAGTAAAGGAAGCGGGATAGAAATCAGGCCAGTCCTTGTAGTTAATGTCGTAATACTGGCCGGCCGCCTCCGAGTAGGGCTTCTTACCAAAATAGTCGGTAAACATGTCAAAGGTTGCCACTGCGCCGCCCATGCCGGTTGCGATGTTATTGGAGATGCTTCCGTCATTGAGCGTAAAGTTGCCGCCGCACTGAACGTAAACGCCGCCTCCTCCACCACTTATAAAGCTGCCATCAGCTGCTACAACACCGGTAGCTTTATTGTTGTCAATGGAGCCGCCGTTCATGGTGAAATATGCTTTGGAATGAAAATCGGCATACTGAGGGCTACCACCATAGACGTATACGCCGCCTCCGAAGGGTGCTTTATTTCCTGTAATGGCGCCACCGGTCATGGTAAATGACGAGGTAACACCCTTATTGCTGTGGTCGAGCGCCAGTACCATAACGCCACCAGCCGTCTGAATCTGCTGGCCACCATCACCGCCCGTGATAGTGCCACCCGTCATCGTAAAGCTGGACTGACTAACCAAAACGCTACCGGAAAACTGATTTTTAATCGCAGTGTTCTCAATAGTTCCGCCGTTCATGGTACCTGTTGCGCCCTTATCAAGGTGTACGGCGCCGTTATTGGAGTACACAAGCTCCGTGTTGGAAATCGTACCGCCATTCATGGTAAAAGTAGCAGAAGAACCGTATACATACACGCCACCGGCAGGAGAAGAGGCACTCGAGCCATTCTTCATGACACCATTTTCAAGCGTCAAGGCTCCCGCGCACGTTACGTAGTAGGCTTTGCTTGCACCATCAAAGGTAACATCCCCGTCGATGGTAAGCGCTGCGGTCGCCTCAACCGACATGAGATAGCTTATTGAGGGACTCGCCGCTACAAGACTTGCTGAAGCTCCGTTTGTCGTTAATCTCACGTCTTTCCCAGCAGGAACGGTAATAGTTTCGGACACCGTAATATCTCCGGAAAGAACAATGTCGGTTTTTTGTCCCGCGGGAGCAGCGGCGATAGCATCCTTTAACTCCTGTTCCGTTGAAACAGTTGCTTGAGCGGGCGCACGAAGAAGCGATGTCGCCTGCGCTGCCTCAGGACTCACAGGCGCTTCGGAGCCCGCGGGCGCCTTAGAACTCGCATCTGTCTCAGGCGTTTTGTATGTCTTTTCCTCTGAGATTACTTCCTTTGCCGCAGCATCTGTCGATGTCTCTTCTGATACGGCATCCTCTTGTCGCTCATTGGTAGATGTCTGAGTTATAGGAGAGTCAATCTCTTGAGCTTGAGCCCGCGGCATGCCACCTAAAAATGACAGGCTGACTGCCAGAAACAAACTTAAGATCAAAGACCCTGTCTTCTTCATACGCCACCTTCTCTTACTGCTTGTTTTTACGCGATATAGTTTCTGTTACAGAATTAATTGTATAAAATATATCTGCTAAAGCTACGGAAAAATGAAAAGAAAAACGGCCTGCGGCACATTTCAACGGCGCACCGCAACATGCCTTACATGTTCAAAGCGCAAATCAACGCCGTGTATTCTCATCCATTCCTGCATCTGAAGCGTTCAGTGTACTTGCAGAGTCTGCGACGTCCGAAGGTTCTTTCTGCCATGCTTTAAGCTCGTCAAAGATACTCTCGGCAAGCGCTTTTGATATACCTTTGACGTGAGCAATCTCATCTGCCGATGCAGCTTTGAGCCTTTTGAATGAACCAAAATAGCGCATGATATCTCGTTTGCGCTTAGGCCCTACACCAGGAATCTCATCAAGGATTGAAACTGTCATGGCCTTGTCGCGAAGTTCACGATGAAACGTGATGGCAAAGCGGTGAGACTCATCGCGCACCTGCTTGATTAAGTAAAGTGACGCGGAACCGGACGGCAGCACAATAGGCGTTTCATCCCACGGCACAAAGACCTCTTCGTCGGACTTAGCAAGACCGCACACCGGAATATCCAGCCCAAGCTCCGCAAGTTGGTTCAAGGCGGCTGTCAGCTGGGGCTTTCCTCCGTCTACCACCAATAAATCAGGACGAGAACCGAAACGTGTATCAGCCATGCGCTCAGGACTGTACCGACGGCCAAGCACCTCTGACATAGAAACAAAATCATTCGCTTCATCAAGCTCAGCGTGAATCTTAAACCGCCGATACTGCGATTTATCAGGGCGTCCGTTGGTAAAGACCACCATAGACGCAACCGTAAAAGAGCCATGCAGCGTAGAGATATCAAAGCACTCTATACGCAGGGGCGGCGCGTCAAGCGCCAGAGCCGACTCAAGTTGCAGCAACGCTTGATTGGTACGGTCATCAGAATAACCTGTTCGAATCATATGACGCATGAGGGCGTGTCGCGCGTTTTTAGAGGCCATCTCAAGCAGACGGTGTTTCTCACCACGCTGTGGAAGATGCAAGTTGCAGCTGTGCCCGCGTTTACGAGACAGCCACTCCGAAATGAGCGCCGCGTCAGAGAGTTCAACAGGCACATCAACCTCTGAGGGAATGTCTGCGGTCTCGTCATAGTAGCGCTTGACAAAACCGGAAACCAGCTCATCTTCAGAAACATCAAGCCCTTTGTCCAAAATGAACTCAACTGAGCGGATCGTACGGCCTTCGCGAACCACAAAGACACAAGCAGCGGAAATGGTTTCTTCGCGATAAAAACCGATAAGATCAAGGTTGACCGAAACCGGAAACGTCACCTGCTGGCGGTCGTCAAGGGCGCTCAGCGCATCAAGACGCCCCTTGAGGCGCGCTGCTCTCTCAAAATCAAGCTCGGCGGCCGCTTCCTGCATTTGGTTTTGCACCTCAGACACAATCTCGGACCGATTGCCACGCAAAAAGCTCTCTACCTGCCGCACATGCTTGCCGTATTCTGCCGTTGAGATAGCTCCCACGCACACCCCCGGTCCGCGGCCCACATGATAGTCAAAGCACGGTCTCCCCTTTTCCGCAAAAATCATATTGGCCACAGACGCTTCGTCGGGATGCTTTTCAAGCTCACGACGGCATTTCTTCCATTCCACACAGCCGGCCGCGCAGATAGGGACTACTTTGCGCAGGGTATCGATGGTCTGGCGGGCGGCATAAGAATCCGTATACGGGCCAAAATAGCGCGTACCCTTCTTGTGTTTTTCGCGCGTGTACTTAATGGCGGGAAAAGCGTCCGTTTCAGTAATAGCGATGAAGGGATAGCTTTTATCGTCCTTAAAGTCAACGTTAAAGTAGGGACGGTACTGGGCGATAAGGTTCCTCTCCAGCACCAGTGCTTCATGCTCGTTTTCTACGACGATATAGTCAAAACTTCGTACCACCTGCATCATCAGGGGAATCTTCGCTCTATCATCTTGAAGCGTCACATATTGGCGCATGCGATTGCGCAGGTTTTTAGCCTTTCCAACGTAAATAACCTTATTAGAGCCGTCTTTCCACAGATAGCAACCGGGGCTTGTCGGCACCTGATTAACCTGTTCTCGCAGAGAAACCAGGCTGTCAAAATCTTTATGGCGCGACATGTCCGCCATTTAGCGCCTCAGTCGTCCAAGCAGCGAACGGATAGCCGCCGCTTCGGGGAATCTGAATGCTACGGCTAAACCATAGGTCACCAAGACAGCTGGAATACCAGCGGCGACGCAGTTCATAAGACCTCGCATTGGAGAGCCAATAGCAGGGCCGATAGCTATCTCGAGCACGCGCATGATAAGAACGGCTACACCCGAGCCAAGAAGCCCAAGACCCAAAGAACGTACAAAGGAGAACATCATGGACTTGAATCCGATATGTCCCAATTTTCTCCACAAATCCACAAACATGACTGCATCGACCACAACGTTAAAAATCATCGATGTTGCCGCAACAAAGCCAAGTCCAACATAGGGTGTTGTCACGAGAAGAATAATTACCTGCACGACAGAGCCAAGCGTCGCCGCGACAGCATAGAGCACCATATGACGCATGGCTGAGCAGACTTTCTGCAGGTACATGCCAACGCCATAGAGTGGCAGCGCCAACGAAAGGCCGCTGAGGAACTCGGCAGTCAACAGAATATCGTTTGTTTCAAACCTGCCTGACGAAATAATCGAGACCAACGGCACCGAAAACACTATCAAGTAGAGCATGAACGGCACCGTAAACAAGAGAATCTGGCAGACGCCCTGGGTTAAGTCACGCTTAAACGCCGCGATATCCTCTTTTGCCCAGCTTTCTGAGAGCTCCGTGAATAACGCCGTGGTAACCGGCACCGTCAAAATGGCATAGGGCAGGGTGTACCAAAGACGGGCATAGGTTGCAATGGCGCTTCCAGCTACGCTGATTGAAAGCTGCGAAGAATTCTGAACCGATACCGTCACGAAGTTAGCAACGACAACGATAAGGGCAGGGGCACCAATCTTGAGCGTATCTTTTAGCGCGGGGTCGTGGAAGTCGATATGAGGCCTCAGCTTGATGCCGTTTCTCTTAAGAGAGGGAATCTGTACCAATACCTGCACCAATACGCCAAGCGGATTTCCCAGAGCCAAAATCAAAAGACCAAGACCCGGATGAGAGCCAGCTAACGCCGCATAGGCAAGAAAAGACACCGTCGTCACAAAGTTATTGAAAATAGGGGCCGCCATCGGCCAAAAGTAGCTGCGCTCCGCATTGAGTACCCCGGAAAAGATGGTAGAGAAGCAATAGAGGACCACTTCGATGGCAAAGAAACGGAAGAAGTAGACAGCCAGCTCAGAGTCGAAGTCGGCACGCGCCGAGAAGGACTGCGTATAGATAACCTGACCCGCAAAAATGAAGCCTAAAACGGACACGAGCAGCGTAATCATGACCACAATTGAAAGCAGATTGGACGTATAGGCATTGGCCTCCGCGCTGCCGACTTTCTTTTTCAAAGACATATAGACGGGCAAAAATGCAGTGGTCAGCATGCCGGCGCCCACAAGTTCGTATAACTGGTCGGGCAGTATGTTGGCAACGGAGTAGCAACTTGCCAAAACCGTAGCACCCATAGCCAGAGCCTGTGCCCAGGTACGCATGAAACCGGTTAAACGACTGATAATAACCAGCACACTCATCATGGAAGCCGAGCGACTCACCTGCTTTTGTCGCTCTTCAGGCAGAAGGCCCGGTTCCTCTTCAAGCGTCTCTTGCGACACCGTAGCGAGAACGTCCTCGCGCTCCAGAAATTCATTCTGCTCCGCGGTAATCTCGCGCATGTGTTTTGGCTGATAACTCACGACCTCGCCTCTCGAACGATATCGGCAAATGTTGCTTTAATACACGATGCTAGTGCAATCGGCGAAACGGTGATGCCGAGACCCTTGCGACCGCCGGACACATTAATCACATCAAACAACTGAGCGGTCTCATCAATGAGCGTGGGAAACTGCTTCTTCATACCGATTGGCGTGCAGCCTCCCCGAACATACCCCGTAACGGCCTCAAGATCTTTGACCGGCAGCATCGAAAGACTTTTTTTACCCGCCGCAGAAGCAGCCTTTTTCAAGTTAAGTTCTTGCGCGACAGGCACGCAGCACACCACATACTCACCGGCAGGCGCTTCGCATACAAGCGTTTTAAACGAGGCATCTTTATTCTCGCCAAGCGATTCCGCAATACGCACGCCCAACTCACCTGAAGGAATGCTGTCATCGACATCGTATCGGTGCGCTTCAAACGAAACACCAGCGGCTTCGAGTTCACGCATGGCGTTCGTCTTTTGGATTGTCTGAGCCTTCTCACGCCTGGTCATATCAGCATCACTCCTGAGCCTGGCGCTTGCGATCCCGCTCAAGGATGGGAGCGAGAAACGCGCCGGTGTAGGACTCTGGTATCTGAGCCACCTGTTCAGGCGTGCCGTAGGCAACTACAGTTCCTCCTCCGTCTCCCCCTTCGGGGCCCATGTCGATAATACGGTCCGCCATCTTAATAACATCAAGGTTATGCTCAATGACCAGTACCGTATTGCCGGCGTCCACAAGGCGCTCCAGCACATCAACCAGCTGGCGGACGTCTTCAAAATGAAGGCCTGTAGTAGGCTCGTCCAAAATATAGAGCGTCTTGCCCGTCTGTGTACGGTGCAGTTCCTTTGCCAGTTTCACGCGCTGAGCTTCGCCGCCGGAAAGCGTGGTAGCCGGCTGACCCAAATGAATGTAGCCAAGGCCTACATCGTGCAGCGTCTGAAGTTTGTTTTTGATGCGTGGAATGTTGGCGAAAAACGCAAGCGCCTCATGAACCGTCATGTCAAGCACATCGGAAACGGACTTGCCGTGATATAGAATCTCCAGGGTCTCGCGGTTGTAGCGCTTACCGTGGCAGACCTCGCAGGGCACATAGATGTCCGGCAGAAAGTTCATTTCTATCTTGATTTGACCGTCGCCTTTGCAGGCTTCACAGCGTCCCCCCGGCACGTTGAATGAGAAGCGTCCTGCCGAGTATCCGCGGGCGCGAGATTCGGGAACAGAGGCGTAAAGGGCACGCAAGTCATCCCATAGGCCAATATAGGTTGCGGGATTGGACCGCGGTGTGCGGCCGATAGGGCTTTGATCGATGTCAATGACTTTGTCGATACGGTCAATGCCCGAAAGCTTCCTGTACTCCCCGACGGCTCGCTTAGAATGATGAACGGCATTGGTCAGCGCAGGGGCGAGAGTATCGGTCACCAGCGAAGACTTACCTGAACCGGAAACTCCTGTCACGAGAGTCAGCGTGCCTATCTCTATTTTGGCGCTCACGTCTTTGAGATTGTTTGCCGATGCTCCCGTAATTGCGAGGGCGCCTCGTCCCGGCTTGCGACGCTTTTCCGGCAATCTGATTTGGCGCCGACCAGTAAGATACGCGCCTGTAATGGAATCAGGATTTTCAACAATCTCTTCCGGCGTACCGGCAGCAACTACCTTACCTCCCAGCTCGCCCGCTCCAGGTCCCATGTCAACCACATAGTCCGCCGCGCGGATCGTATCTTCGTCATGCTCCACCACCAATACGGTATTACCGCGGTCACGAAGCTGTTTCAGCGTTTCTATCAAGCGATTGTTGTCGCGCTGGTGAAGGCCGATGGAAGGCTCGTCCAAGATGTACAACACACCCATAAGACCAGCACCTATCTGTGTCGCCAGGCGAATGCGTTGCGCTTCGCCACCGGAAAGCGTAGCTGCAGCACGAGAAAGCGTCAGGTAATCAAGGCCGACATTCACAAGAAATTGCAAGCGAGCCACAATCTCTTTCACAATGGGGCCTGCGATAAAATGCTGCCGTTCCGTAAGCGTTAAAGCTTTGAAGAACCGCAAGCTTTCTCGGCATGACATCTCCGTAACTTCCCAGATGTTCTTCTCGCCAACGGTAACCGCCAAAATTTCAGGCTTTAAGCGCGCGCCGTGGCATGTGGAGCATGGCATCTCACGAATGTAGTGATCAAGATGGGTCTTCATTGTTTCTGAGGTCGTATCTTGATACTTGTCAAACAGTATCTTGCGCACGCCTGCAAACGTGGTGAACCAGTGGGTATTGCGGCCGTCGCGCGTAACGTAATCAACGCGGATTTTAGTTGCTCCTAAGCCGCCAAGCAGCGCGTCTTGCACACGCTTTGGCAACTTCTCCCACGGCGTTTTGTCAGAAACTCCCAAGTGAGCGCAGACAGCGGAAAGAATCTGCGGATAGTAGTTGGAATGACCAAAAATGCTGCCGAAAACACCTTCGGAAACGGAAAGTTTGGGGTCGGTGATAAGGGCAGCCGCATCGATAATCTTGCGAATGCCCAATCCGTCGCAATCAGGGCACGCGCCATATGGAGCGTTAAATGAGAAATCACGCGGCTGCAGGTCGTCCATAGAGTACCCATGGATAGGGCACGCCAGTGCCAGCGAGTACTGCAAAAGCTCATCAGGCATATGCTCCGGATCATTGCGATCCGCAAGAAGAAATACGCCTACTTTGCCTTGGGCGAGCTTAGTAGCCTGCTCAACCGCTTCAACCACGCGTCCCAGCGAATCGGCCCTGATGACAATACGATCCACCACAACTTCAATGGTGTGTTTGAGAGTCTTACCCAGCTTGATCTCTTCTCCATCAAGCTCACGTACCTCTCCATCCACGCGCACGCGGGAAAATCCTTCACGCCTCAGATCTTCAAACAGCTTGGTATATTCGCCCTTGCGGCCCAAGACAACAGGAGCCAAAACCAACGCACGGCGACCCTTCCCCGCCTCAAGAATCTTGTCGGCTACCTGATCGGTAGTTTGACGCTCAATCACACGACCGCACTCAGGGCAATGCGGAATGCCGATACGAGCGTATAAAAGTCGCAGGTAATCGTAGATTTCAGTAACTGTACCGACCGTTGAGCGAGGATTTCTGCTGGTAGTTTTTTGGTCAATGGAAACAGCAGGAGAAAGACCGTCAATAGAATCCAGATCGGGCTTATCCATTTGACCTAAAAATTGGCGTGCATAGCTTGAAAGCGATTCGACATAGCGACGCTGACCCTCGGCATAGATGGTATCAAACGCAAGACTTGACTTTCCCGATCCCGAAAGACCGGTAATAACTACCAGCTTATCGCGGGGAATATCAATATCCACATCCGCAAGATTATGCTCGCGCGCACCACGAATCGCAATTTTGTTTGACGCCATACTTCCTCACCTGGTATATCAGTGCCGGCAGAGCAGTCTCTGCCGGCCAACTTTTCCTAGCCTTTTAGTTTACCCAAGCAAGGACTTTCTACGTAGTGCAACAGCTTATTTTAGGTATTTTTTGAGACTTCTCCATGAAGCTCACTGTTCTGATGGGTAAACAGGAAAGTAGTTTGGGATCATCTCGCGTATCGTCCGGTATGACCAGGGAGTTTGTCCGTAAAAGCAGCTCATGCCGTCAAGACATATCCGCGCTTCTTCCTTTGCAGCGTCCGTACCAGAAATTGACGCGAGCTTCTTGAGCGCCGGTACGGAATCAGGACCAAGCTCATACAGATACTCCACATCAATCTGCCTGAGAGAGCCTCCAAGGTAGCCGTCAACATTAAACGCGGCGATACGAGCGGCAGGATTGCTGAGAGCAAACACCAGCCAAATGACAGACAGACAGAAAACGCCCAGCTTAAAGACGGGTACATTCGGCTTGTGTATACGCACGGCCGCAATGATCACAAGCGCTAAAATCGCAACCATGCCCATATAGGTCATAGCACGCAGCATTGAAAGACCAAACTCTACGGTATACAGGGTCATTCTCTGCGCGGCAGATACCAGCATCACAAGGGTCATGGCGAGAAGGACGTAGAGTAAAGTCGAGCTTATCGCTGTACGTTCTTCCCGTTTTCTTACTGCAAGCGCAAGCAGCGTCAGGGCAAGATTGATTGCCGTCACAACGACAAGCTCAAAGAAACCCGATCGCGCATACTGTGCGTAGCCTCCGTGTAGGGCACTCGCCTCAACACCGCCAAAAAGATAGGTGATTTGAACGAAAACAAAGAGTGCGTATACCGCATCAATCAGAACGAGCGTCGTCGCGATAAGCACGTTTGATACCTGCGGTTTATTGAGCTTCTCGCCTAGCGCACAGTCTTTGCCAAGCGCATGTATAACGGCATAGAGCAGTGAAAACGTAATCGAAACAATGACGGCAATTCGTATGATTCGCACAAGCCATACGCCGCCACTCTCCAGATTCCAGTCAAAAAACGTATCAACTATGCGGGCAAAAACCTCATCAGCCGAGAAGAGCAGTGGTAACACCACAAGAAGAATGCAGCCCGCAAGAGCTATGCCTATGATAATCGCCCGGGTACGCTCACTGGCAATCGGCTTCTTCCGCAATGCGCGATACGCCATCCCAGCATGGGCAAACTGATGTCTGCAAAAGAAGCTGACAGAAGCAATCCAGCCGTGCATGGTTAAAACGATACGCTCCGAACATCCGCTGATCAGTAAAAAATCGAGCATATAAAGCATAAGCAACACGAGGGCGTTTGCCGAGCGAAGGTCATGATTTGCGCTGATGGACGGAACGATTGCAGCAAGCGCCGTTGCTGCCAGAAGTATTCTGGTAATCCGTCCCAGGCGCTTGAGGCCTCCCTGTAAAAAGACGAGTACTGCCAGCGTAGTAAGCATATAGAGGGTCAAGCCAACGCCGCCAATCGTAAAAAATTCCAATGAGAAACGAGCTGTTTCAAGGTTCCCGTCGGCGCAAAGCACCCACAGGACAGAAAGAAGCGTGGCCAAACCAATGCCCACCTGGTCTCGATGCGTCAGCGCAACGGACTGTTTTTTAGTAAAGCTCTCGCCAGGGTCTTGAGGAAGACCCTCGGGCGGTACGGGATATGACATGCTACATTCCTTTCGGACTACACGGTATCCGGTATGAATTCCAAAAGCTCGCCGGGCTGACAGTCAAGCTCACGGCAGATTGCCGCCAGTGTTGAGAAGCGAATAGCCTTTGCCTTTCCTGTTTTTAAGATTGAAAGGTTGGCAAGGGTCACGCCCACGCGTTCGGACAGCTCGGTCAGGCTCATTTTGCGTTTCGCAAGAACGACATCCAGATTGACTGCAATCGAATCCATCTAAATCACCAGGTCATTCTCATCCTTCAAGGATGACGCTCTGGTAGTGAACAGGGAAAGCGCCGCGGCAATAACGGTCAGAGAGATTGCAAAAATGAGCGCTACGGAAAGAGATGCGACAACAGAAAAGGCCACAGGTGAAACTGCCACGAGATACGCCACCAACAACACAAGCCACAAGAGCGTGTCTGCCGCGGCGAAATAACTCATCAAGCGAAGCAGATAGGCGTTCTCCTTGGAAAAAAGTTCGCCTTGTGCAATACGCGAGAAAAGCCTCCATGAGGTGAGCGCGACTGCTAAAAGCGGAAGAATGCCCAGTGCAAACGCCGGCGTTGCGCCGAGAGGTAAACGGTTTCCCTGTTCAAGCTGAGGAATAACCACAACAGCAACAACTATGCAGGCGACAGCGGCGGCCGCATTCACTAGCTTCAATATCAGCGATGTTTCTCGATACGTCATATAACCTCCCACAATCGCAATCTCTCGTATCATCATGATAGCTAATTCATATCGAATTTCAATATCAATTTATTGTTTTTCAATAAATTTTAAAGTTCTTGTGGGAGCTTTGGAGAGCTTGGGTAGAATAGACTTCAACACCAACGCCTGTTACGCATTTGTTTTTACACCCAAGGAGAGAGTATGCCTGACATAGCGATTGACAAAGAAGCCCTGAGACGCGAGGTTGATGAGGCCCTTCACGGACAGAAAAAGGAGCCGAGCGCTCCTGCCGGTTTCAGGCTCAATGCCAATTCTGAAATACAGCACGTCATCGGAGTAGTTTCAGGTAAAGGCGGCGTAGGTAAATCTTTGGTAACCGGCATTCTGGCTACTAACCTCATGCGCGCTGGAAAACGGGTAGGCATCCTTGACGGCGACATCACCGGTCCTTCAATTCCCAAGATGTTTGGCTTGTCAGGGATTCACGCGCACGGTGAAGACGAACAACTCGTTCCCGTATCTGACGCAAGTGGCATCAAAATCATGAGCGCTAATTTGGTCTTGCAGAACGAGACCGACCCCGTCCTGTGGCGAGGGCCTGTAGTCGCCGGAGCAATCCAGCAGTTTTATGGACAGTGCAATTGGGGCAGCCTTGACTATCTGCTCATCGATATGCCTCCGGGAACCGGCGATGTAGCGCTTACCGTGTTTCAGTCGATTCCGGTTGAGGGTATCGTCATTGTGTCTTCTCCCCAGGATTTGGTGCAGATGGTGGTAGGCAAAGCCGTCAAGATGGCCGATATGATGGGTATCCGCGTGCTGGGCCTTGTCGAAAACATGGGCTATGTGCAGTGTCCACATTGCGACCAGAAGATCGAGCCGTTTGGTCCCAGTCGTCTTGAGGATACCGCTGCAGATTTTGGCATCCCCGCTCTTGGACAGCTGCCTATTGACCCTGTGTTCTCCAAGCTTTCCGATGAGGGGACGTTCAGCGCTCAGCTTCCCCACGACCTTATCCCCAACGCCACTGAGCGCGTGCTTGCCCTGGACCGGTAATGGCCACTCAACGCAAAAAACGCCTCTCTCGTACCGAGAAGAACGATGCGCTTCTGGAGCAGGCCGCCGCAGTTGCGCTGCCTTCCGTTGCCGACGTCGTTGTTGTAGGCGGAGGAGCTTCCGGCCTTACGGCAGCCATTACCGCGGCAGAAACCTTGCAAGACACGGGAAGCCCCGGTACCGTCATCGTTTTTGAGCAGGCCCTGACATGCGGACGCACCATCCTTGCGACCGGTGGAGGGCGCTGCAATTTTGCTAATACGGATTTGCGTCCTGAGTACTACCGCCATCCAAATTTCGTCCGCTCCGTTACAGACGGAACCTACTTGAAAGACATACTGTCATTTTTCCGCGAATGTGGGCTTGCTTGGGTCACCGAAGAAGAAGGGCGCCTGTATCCCGTTACCCGGCAAGCAGCGTCTGTACGAAGCGTACTTCTCGCCCGCACTCGTAAGGCCAAAGTCATATGCGCCTGCGCACGCAGGATTATCGACATCCAAAAAGATTCCGAAAAATTGAGCATTATATGGGAGGACTTGTTTGGCGCACAGAAGCACCACACACTCGTAGCGCGCACCGTCATCCTTGCAGGAGGAGGAGCCTCCGCTTCAACGTTTGCCCGCAAACTTGGCCTCGCAACGGTCCCCGAACGGCCAGGACTATGCGCGCTTACCTGTCTGCCTGAAATTCCCGTGCAGCTGGATGGCAAGCGCGCTCACGCCCGCGCCCTCCTGACGCGCGATGGTCATCTTGAAGCTTCTGAAACGGGCGAGATTCTTTTCAGGAGATTCGGCGTCTCGGGCATCATGGTGTTCAATATGTCGCGCAGCGCTCTGCCCGGCGATACGTTCACCCTTGATTTGCTTTCTGAAGTCGACCACGACAGTCTGCAGGCCGCCATTACTGCTCAAACCATCGACGGCGTCCTGGATCCCGACCTTGCCGAGTTTGCAGCTCCTCAATCATCCGTTCCCGCAAAAATTGCCGCCGCGCAGGCGCTTACTCTGACCGTCACCGGTGTTGCCCCAAGCGTTCCTGCGCAGGTCACGCTTGGCGGGCTTTCCGTCAAAGACTTTGACCGACACCTTGAGGCTTGCTCATGTCCCGGACTTTTTGCCTGCGGAGAGACGCTCGACATTGACGCTCCTTGTGGCGGCTTTAATCTTGCGTGGGCATGGAAGTCCGGCATGGTAGCAGGTACCTCTGCCGCGCGGCGCCTGCTGTAGGAAAAGTCAGAAAGAACGCCATGCTTGAGGTAGCAAACATTAAACTTCCTGTTTCGTCTCTTCACCACGATATGGCAACGGAGGCGTCCGCAGGGTTGGCTGCTCTATGCCGAGCGCTGCACGTACGGCGTAATGACATCTCTTCCGTCATGCTGCATCGCCGCTCCATTGACGCGCGAAAACGCAGCAATATTATGTTGGTGCTCACCTATCATCTTGAACTTCGCGGAGGGTCTGCTGCCGAGAAGAACCTGCTGCATAAACTTTCACGCAAGCCCATCGTCAAACACGTCAGGCGCATTGAGCCAGTAGCGTTTGCGCTTCCGGAGCCGTTGATACAGCCGCCGCGTCAGCGTCCTCTTGTAGTAGGAGCGGGCTGCGCTGGACTTTTTTGCGCTCTCGTCTTGGCACGCGCTGGCCTTGCTCCCCTTCTCATTGAGCGCGGTGACGACGCGCAGCGCCGCAGTGACGCTGTAACTCACTTCAATCACACCGGTGAGCTCAACCTTGAAAGCAATATCCAATTTGGCCTCGGCGGCGCTGGTACCTTTTCTGATGGCAAACTCAATACCGGCACCAAGAGCCCTTCTCACCGCTTCATCCTCGAAACGTTCGTTGAAGCCGGCGCCTCCCGAAACATTTTGTGGGACGCAAAGCCGCATGTCGGCAGCGATGTATTGCCGACCGTTGTAACCAATATGGTGCATATGATTGAGTCGGCCGGAGGAGAAGTGCGGTTTCGCACACGTCTCGTTGATCTTATGCTCAAAGATCATCAGGTGCGATCTGTTGTCGTTGAGTACACCACCGATGCCGGTGAGATGAAAACCGAAACCATTCCTGCCACGCACGTTATTCTCGCCACCGGACATTCCGCGCGAGACGTCTTTGAGCTCTTGAAAGGCCGCAATATCGCTATGGAGCGCAAAACCTTTGCCATGGGAGTACGCATCGAGCACCTGCAGGCTGACATCAATCGCGCTCTTTACGGATCTGAAGCAGAAAATCCTGTGCTTGGAGCCGCGCCGTACAAGCTTTCGGTTCATCTTCCCAGTGGCCGCTCCGCGTTTTCTTTCTGCATGTGCCCCGGCGGTTTTGTCGTATCGGCTTCAAGCGAGAAGAACGGCGTTGTCACTAACGGCATGAGCTTGTCTACGCGCAGTGGAACCAACGCCAACTCAGGACTTCTTGCCAACGTATTTCCTGATGACCTTTTGGGCGATGATGTCCTGGAGGGTCTTACCTTGCAGCGCGTCTGCGAACAAAACGCATTTGAAGCGGGAGGAGGCGCCTACACGGCGCCGGCGCAACTGGTGGGAGATTTTTTGCGGAACCAACCATCCAGCGGCGCCGAAAGCGTGCAACCGACATATCCGCGCGGCGTTTCATGGGGGTCTCTTAAGAGCTGTCTTCCGGACTACATCATAGATACGCTTCGTACATCTCTTCCCCTTCTTGATCATAAGCTGCACGGTTTTGCCGCTGAGGATGCCGTCCTTACCGGCGTGGAAACACGTTCCAGCTCTCCGATACGTATCACACGAGGTGACTCAGGACAAAGCGTCAATGTTGAGGGACTGTGGCCTGCCGGAGAAGGCGCAGGATACGCTGGCGGTATCATGAGCGCCGCTGCTGACGGCATCCGCACAGCCGAGCTGGTTGCGCGGCGCTACTAGCTGTTGCTGTTGGCTATCTCGTTTCTGAGCATATTGCAATACCCCATCGAATCGGCACTCATTTTTGCACAGTGATCATATCCGTCCCATATTCTCATTCTCGCATGGGGGTATTCCTTAGGAAGAATCTTCTTCGCAGCCCATAGGTCAAACTCTTTCGAACCGTACAAAAACAGACACGCCTTCTGATCTTCTTCAGATAAGACCGGAAGATTAACGAAAGCGCAGTCATGGCAGATATTTTTGATGCTCTGTTCATCGATTTGTATAAATGTCTCTGCCATTGAAGCGCCCTTTTCTCCATAGAGGCGTGCCATTTTTCTTATCGCCAGGCTCCTGTTACGAACGGCTTTTCTATGCTGATGAATAAATATTGTTCTCACGATACAATCGAGCGCTTTTGCGTGTTGCCACACACTGCAGCCCTCAAAGACCGCTTTGTGCACCTTAATATCTCTGTAGGCAAGCAGCTGCAAGAGGACCACGCCGCCCAAAGAAGCCCCGAAAGCCAGCGTCAGTTCTTCTATGCCGTGATCGAGCAGATACGTATGCAATCGTTCGCTTTCCTTTTTTGCCGATTCATACGGTTCTTCTGAGCGTTCTCCGTGCGCCGACAGGTCCGGAATAATATAGCGAAACTCTCCTCCCAGGTAATCAGTCATAGCAAGCTTCATTTCTTTGGCAGACAACAGCATTGGGTGGATGAGTAAAACGACCTTTTTCTTGTCCTGATGTGCGTCAATCAATTGCGTTCTTCTCCTTATGGCCTTTTGCCTTACCGGTCGCAGTGTGCTTATACGCCTTCTTTCAAAAGCCCACCTTGTCTCTTTATGCGCTTCTTCTCGCCGTAAAACCTAATGTTTTTTCCGGTACCTTCTTCTTGTAGCGTGAGCGCTGCCTTTTCTAACGCCCATCTTAAGCCTCTTGATAACATCGTCTGAAGTAGTTCCTTCAAGACGACCCCTGATTTGAACGATTTGGTCACGAAGCTGAGCTGCTCGCTCGTAGTCCATATCAGCAGAAGCCTGCGCCATATCAGACTCCAAATTGGAGAGCACCAGCTCAGCCTCATCCCGTGGCAATTGTGAAAGCTCTTCAGCTATTGCCTCAGCCGCGCCAAACACATCAGGGGCACCCTGCTCTTCAGCCCCCTCGCCTGAAGCGGTATAGAAAACACCGTCTTTGCGCTGGCGCTTGCCGACATTTTCTACCGCTTCATCGATGAACTGAGAGATATCCGCAATCGACTTATGCACCGTTTGAGGAACGATACCGTGCTCTTCATTGAACGCTTCCTGCAGCCTGCGGCGGCGCTGCGTTTCATCAATGGCAACACGCATGGAGTCGGTTATGTGATCCGCGTACATAATGACATGACCTTGCACGTTTCTGGCCGCTCGTCCCATAGTTTGAATGAGCGATCGGCGATTGCGCAAAAATCCTTCTTTATCCGCATCGAGAATAGCCACCAAAGAAACTTCGGGGATATCAAGTCCTTCTCGCAACAAATTGATACCGACAAGCACGTCTATCTTGCCTTGGCGCAACTCTTTGATAATCTCAACGCGATCAAGCGTAGCAGTATCGGAATGCATGTAATTGACCTTGATCCCTTCATCAAGCAGATGATCCGTTAGATCCTCCGCCATCCGCTTGGTAAGGGTAGTAACCAGCACGCGCTCTTTTTTGGCGACGCGCTCTTTTACTTCAGAGATCAGGTCATCAATCTGAGCGCGTATGGGACGAACGTCAATCAGGGGATCCAGAAGGCCGGTGGGCCTGATGATTTGCTCAACTTGCTGCTGCGTTACGGACTCCTCATAATCGCCAGGCGTAGCGGAAACGTAGATAAACTGTGGAATGCGCGCCTCAAACTCATCAAAGCGAAGCGGTCTGTTGTCGAGCGCCGATGGAAGACGAAAACCATGATCGACCAAAGTGACCTTACGAGAACGGTCTCCCTCATACATCCCGCGTATCTGCGGAACCGTCACATGGCTCTCATCAATAATACAAATCATGTCCTTGGGGAAATAGTCAATGAGCGTATAGGGAGGCTCGCCCGGAGCGCGACCGTCCAGATGACGAGAATAGTTCTCGATGCCGTTGCAATAACCCATGGTCTCAAGCATTTCAAGATCATAGTTGGTGCGCTGCGCCAATCGCTGCGCTTCAAGCAGCTTATCGTTTGCCTTGAGCTCGACCACGCGGCTTTCAAGCTCTTCGCTGATGGTGTGCAACGCGTGGGTAACTTTTGGGCGCTCCGTTACATAATGGGAAGCCGGCCAGATAGGAATAGCGTCAAATGAACGGATAACTTCACCAGTTACATTGCTGATTTCAGCAATCGTTTCCACTTCATCGCCAAAAAACTCTATCCTCAGCGGGTTTTCTGCATAGGGAGGAAAAACGTCCACCACATCCCCTCGTACACGAAACATACCGCGCTGCAAATCATAATCATTGCGGTCATATTGAATGTCAATCAAATCTTTAATGAAATCATCGCGTTCAAGTGGAATTGATTTATCTACATTAGGGGCAAGGCCGGCATAATCTTGCGGACTGCCGATACCGTAAATGCACGAGACGGACGCTACCACGATGACATCTCGCCGAGAAAGCAAACTGGATGTAGCCTGATGGCGCAGTTTCTCTACTTCTTCATTGATTGAAGCGTCTTTTTCAATGTAGGTATCAGACTGCGGAACATATGCTTCAGGCTGATAATAGTCGTAATACGAAACGAAATAGACGACGGCGTTATTGGGAAACATTTCCCTCATCTCAGAAGCAACCTGAGCTGCGAGAGTTTTATTGGGCTCCATGATAAGCGTAGGCCTGTTAAGCTTCTCGATAGTCTTGGCCATAGAGAATGTCTTGCCAGATCCCGTGACACCCAAAAGCGTCTGATACCTCAGACCTTCTTCAATCCCTTGAGCAAGTTTTTCTATAGCCTGCGGCTGATCTCCGGCAGGCTCAAACGGCGAGACGACCGTGAGACGTTCTTCTCCGCTTTCACGACCAAAGCGCCTCAACTCCGCGCCAACATGCTCTGTTTTTGAAGTGCCATCAGAAACCGCCACAAAACCTCCTTCTTCGATATCATCAGTATACGCTATCTTGAGCAAAAATGCAAACATATGTTCTGTTTTAAGGAAACGAGAGCGGTCATATCTTCCTTGAATACGGTAAAATTGATACCCATATGCACACAATCCATTCAACCGTCTTAGGGAATCGTACTATGTCTTCAGGGCTTCCTTCTTCCAGCACACCGTCGCCAAAACGTCCCTACAACGCTTTTGAAAAACTGATCTTTTTTGTTTTGGGCACCATGAGTATCCTCGTCGGTCTCTCGCAATTGGTTGAACTGCACGTCTCCGACAAGCTATTGATACAAGCTCTTCTGCTTATCGCCTTTGGCATCGTTCTCCTCGCTATCCTCATCCGGAACAAAAAATCTGCCAACCAAACTGCCGCTCTTTCAGACAGCACAGATCAAAACGACTCCGTCAATCACTCATCGGGCATATTTATACAGGCTCCTACCAGCAGGAACTCTTCAGCCTTTGATTTGACTATGTCCCGTTCAAACAATATCCCCGCTTCTCTGAAAGATCTAGTCGATACCGGTCAGCTTCAAAGACCCGAGCTTCAAGAAATACTTGCTACATCCGGGCTTCTCGCCCCTCACCGCGCCCCCGCTACAAAGGGCTACAAATTTCCCAAGAATCAGCGGTATTGGTTCAATGCGCAGACAAGTGATTTTACTGAAGACCAATACAACGATTTTATTGCCCTTGAAGCCACCCTCAACCTCGCGGATGATATGGAAGCACTTCCCGCCAATCAAAAAAGCCTTACCGTACAGCAAAAAATTCTGATTACTTTAAGAAATACCCTCAATGCAATTCCTCAGCCATCAGAATATCTTCCCGCCGGCAAAACGTCTTTGAATGGAGCGACCGATTGGGATACGCGCTACTATGCAGCCAACTATTTTGATACGCTTCATCTGCCCTTCAGGCAGCCGATACTCTTTACCTATGACGAAGAGGTCTCGACTATCATCATTGACGCCAAGACTCCCGCGCCGCGAGCGTTTTGCTTTGCAACATCTGAGAAAAACACTCAGATTTCCTATGCGCGGGCGTACGCCCTGCGCGCGGCTATTACTCTGGCATATGGCCCTCTGAAACATCAAGGTATTGCTCGTGTTGTTGTCAATCAGTTTATGAACGAGAATATCAGCCATCCTCTTCTGTCCTATGACTTTGACCTCAAAGCGCTTGAACACCTCATTTCCGAGTCTCAAGATCCCTCCGTTGACACTACCGGATTTCCTCAGCAGTCCTGCATCCGTTATAGTCTTGATGAAGAAGGCTGGTTCACGCCGGTGGAGCCTTTTGAGGAGCTCAATGACCCTGCAAAGAAGCACCCCTTACTCTATGCCTCAGCTGAGACGCGCACAGAAGAAGCGCCTCAAGAGATTCGAGAAATCACCGGCGCAAAACGTATTTCCGATCTCGGGTTTCGAGAGGATAGCAATCGCATAGACGCGTGGAACGCAGTCATTTCACAGCTCAGTGATTCAACGGCAGATGCGGTGGCATTGTTTAGAGGCGCGCAAGCGTCAGCCACAGATACCGCTACCATGGAAGCTTTTTCCCGCGTTATCCAGGCGCTTGTTTCCGGCGAAGCTGATGTGGGCGATAAGCGCGAACTTGCCCACATTTTTATGTCAGGGTCCGAGCTGGATGCCGCCATTGCCCATATGAACGAAGTCTTTGATGCAGAAGATATCAGCATAGAGGCTTTTACCGCGTCTATGAAAGCCCTTGAAGCAAAACTTGAACCTATCGTGAGCTTGGGAATCTATCTTGACGATACCGACTCCGTCTATCGCTATTTTGACTCGATTGCCGACCGCATTGACTATAATCGGGCATTTTCTTCCGATCCTCGTACGGTCATTTTGGTTCCCGATGCCTACTACAATGCGAATGCCCTGCTCGTTCGCGCCTATAACCAAGTTGATAAACCGGAAAAAGCACTTGCATTTGCTGAGGAATGCGTCCGCATAGCGCCTCTCAATACCGACGCGTTCCTCTATAAAGATCGCGTCTTGCAAGATCTTTCTCGCAATGCAGAGGCTGCAAAAAACATTTGCGAACTTATTCCTCACCAGCTTCGCCAATATGACATAGCGCTCCTGTATTATCGCCTCGCCTACCTTGAATGGCGTCTTGGTCGCGGAGATATCGCTGTCGCCTGCTATCAGCAGGTATTGAGAATGAACACTGAGTATTCTCAGCCTGCCCAACAGGAACTCAGCGATCTTATGAAGACCGATCCAGCACTTGTCACAATTGATGAGAGCAGACTTGATGAGTTTTTAGAGACCCATGGTATCCCCGTTGATAATCAAAAAGCACGTTATGATATTTTGCTTTCCGCAGCTATCGCGTGCACAAATAATAAACTGTACACACCGGCATCATTTTTGACACGCCAGGCGCTTGCCATCAAATTTGACGATGAGATAGAGTCGGTGCGCCTCTCCTTAACAGGCTTTATTTAGTGACTTCACGGGACTGTAACCGTCCAGTCAGCCTGTCCCACCAGGCGTCAATCTGTGCCACAAGAAACGCCTCGTCCCGGGCGTTATCAATAATTGTATCGGCTTGCGAGCGCAGATATTCATCTGACGGCTGAAGGGCAACGCGCTTCTTAAAATCCTCTGCGCTCACTCCCCTGACACAAGCGCGCTTCTTGCGAAGTTCATAGGGACAAATTACCGCGACCACTTCATCTGCCTGAGGAATAAGGTCCTCTATACGATCAAGCAGAGGAACCTCGACAATGCACACGTCACAAGCTTGTGCCGTACGGCGTTCCATATCCAACGCTTCCATCAGATAGTTCTTAATAAAGGGCAGCTCAATGTCTTCAAGGCTTTGGACGCCCTCGGGAGTCGCAAACGCGCGTGCCGCAAGCTCTCTGCGATTAATCTCGCCGGTGTTTGGGTCAAGCAGATCCTGTCCAAACGCCTCAGCAAGGGCGCGCGCGCAATGAGAACCGGGTGCAAGTACGTCTCGGGAAACCTGATCGAGGTCAAGACGTCGAGCGCCCTTTTTTTCAAGCATACGCGCTACTGTTGACTTGCCTGACGCCATGCCGCCCGCAAGAAAGACCGTATACATCAAGACCCCCAAAGCTCAAGACGGTTGATTGTGCCGAGAAGTGCCGCGTCTTCTTTTTCGTGCGTGACCCAAAGCAGCGTTTTGTCCTCCAGATACGGCAACAGAAAACGCATGACCTCCTGTTTCGTATGATAGTCAAGCCCTGTAAGCGGCTCGTCAAAGAGCAAGACGTCAGCATCGGCCATCACGGCTCTCAGCACGGCGACGCGGCGTCTCTGACCGCCGGAAAGCTCCGCTACAACACGTTTGTCAAAGCCCCCTAAACCAACCTGAACAAGCGCATCCGAAATACGCCGCTCGAAAGCAGCTTTTTCCGTTCGTCTGAGCTGAGTTTGCGCCAGAGAGATATTCGCCATCACACTTAAATTCTCGCACAGACGGTCTTCCTGAAAGACCATCGCTACCCGCTGGCCACACGCGCTCGGCACATTTGAAATGCTTCCCTCATCAGGTGTCTCAAGGCCCGCGATCATTCGTATAAGCGTAGTCTTACCAACGCCTGATGTTCCAAAGAGCACGTTCTTCTCGCCAGCACGCAGAACAAGCGAGACGTGATCAAGTACGCAAAGCGTTCCGAATGATTTCGAAACCCGGTCGAACACGATGTGGCCTTTGGTATCAAAACTCATGGACGCTCCTCTATCCGCTTGACAAGGCGCTTGATGAGATACGAGAAGCCCTTTTCTACCAGCACGCTCATGCAGATAATAACTATTGTCCATGCGAAAAGACTGGACGTGTCAAGAAACACTTTGGCATGGTACAGCTCTTCACCGATGGAACGGCTCGGGATAGCGATAACTTCGGCGGCAATACCCGCCTTCCAGCAAAAGCCCAGCGCAAGCGAGGCCGCGGCTTCAAAGTACGGAAGCACCTGCGATAGATAAATCGAACGAACGCGCGCTAAGGGTCGTATCTGAAAAACGTCAGCCATTTCAAGGAGCTGCGTATCAGTTGCTTCAAGACCCTGCAGGAGGTTGGTATACATAATGGGAAACGCCAACAGATGTGCAACGATTACTGAAAGATAGGTCGAATGTACCCATACCAAAAGCAAGATAATGAACGAAGCCACGGGCACCGATTTGACCGTAGCTACTACAGGAGCCATCAAAACTCTGACCAGCCGCAGGCGATACGCCGCAACCGCCATAAGAGTGCCAAACACAAGCGCGCTCAAAAATCCGCAGGCGATATGCAGCAATGAGTGGGTGATAGTTGACCAGAAATCAGCTTCAAAAAGCAGCTCACTAAGACGCTGCAGCGTCTCAAGCGGAGAAGGTAGAATAAATTGCTGTCCGACAGCTAAAGCAGCCACCTGCCACACCAAAAGCCAAAACAGAACAGAAAGCAGGCGACTTGCCCATAGGGAAAACCGGCCTGCCTGAGATGAACGCTGTGGTTCAAAGTGTCCCTTGTTATTTATCTGATCCCGCGCCAAAGTAAAAATCGTCCTCCGGAAGCTTGCCACCTACCGCCTTTTGATCAGCATCAGCTAAAACCTGGAGGTAGCCGGAAAGGGTGTTTTTCATGTCGTTGCCAACAATATAGGTGATATTACACTTAGGAAGAGCGATTTTAGCGACCTTTTCAGGAACGATATCAGCTTCGCCAATGAGTTTGGCCGCCTCATCAGTATGGTCATGGACGAAGTCGACCGAATCTTTATAGTGCGAGAGGAACTGAGCGACCGCGTCAAGGTTCTTCTCGGCAAAACTCTTTGAAACAATAGCAGTGCCGGTAACAAGCTCAGAGGTGGCACCTGTGGCTTTCCACTCGGCTCCAAGGTCAAGAGCCTCGCGGATGCTCTGATCCTTAGTCTGCGCAACGGTTACAAACGGCTGAGGCAAAAGAGCAATGCCATTCTCGTCTTGCGCAAGGGCTGCTACGCATTCGGCATGTTCGCTTTTCCACTCCACCTGAACGTCTCCACCAAGCTTAAGGCCGTTCTTTTCAAGAATGTAGGAAAGCACATATTCAGGAGAAGCGCCTTTGCCTGCCGCGTAGAGGGTCTTTCCCGCAAGGTCAGCAAGTGTCTTGATGGCGTTTCCACGCTCAACGATATACAAAACGTTCAAAACGTTGACACAAAGAGCCTGCACACCGCCTTTTGTCTTGTTGTAAAGAACCGAAGCGAGATTAGAGGGTATCGACGCGATGTCAACATCACCCTTTGCAACCTTCGCCACTATTTCGTCGGGAGAAGCAACGATATCAAAGGTGTAGGTATTGTCCGAAACGGCTCCCGCCTTAACGTCACTCATGAACTTCGCAAGACCCATAGCCGTGGGGCCTTTAAGCGTTGCAACGCGAACGTCAGTCGGTGCCTTTGTTTTTGTGTCTACCGCGCTGTTGTCAGCTGTACTTTCCTGTTGTTTGCAGCCAAAAAGCATGGCAGTAGGGGTAAGTGTCGCAAGTTTGAGAAATGACCGTCTGTCCATAAACCAGACTCTCCTTTCACATGCACCTTGGAGTCGCGTTGTGCGGCTCAAAGGATCTGGCATAAGCCGTTACTCTGTGTATCAAACTGTAGCATGTGCATATGGACGCTGTACTCTTGACACTTAATCACCATATCCAAGCACATAGGCGCGGCACAGGTTCTCCGTGCCAACAAGCGCGTCCATGTGCGTGCGCTCGCGACCATGCGTGCTGAGAGTGGCCGGTCCAAACGCGCCGCTCTTCAGGTTGTTTCCCGCAAAATACGAAGCGTTCGCATCAGTTGAAAAATGAAACGCTACCTGTTGGTTCCATCTGCCTGGCTCGAGGACCTTCTCGGCGCACCGAATAAGGCGGTTGGAAAGGTTCCAATCGTAAGGTGAGCGGATGTCGGAAACAATAACGCCTACCGAATGCTCCTCAGAAGCGTAGTCGGGACCGATAAGCGTTATATCGAGAGAAACATATTCATCTACTACCGTGGGCAAATACGCGCCGCCATGACCGATCTCCTCATAGATAGGAAAGGCAAACAATGTGTCGTAAGCGGGTTGAGTCCCTGTTTGCGCCAGCCACTTCATAGTATGAAGCTGCGCCGCCACGCACGCTTTGTCGTCAAGAAAGCGCGAGATGATATAGCCGTTGTCATACGCGATAAAATGCGGGTCAATGGCTGCCACAGCACCTTCCGATACGCCAAGCTTACGAGCGTCTGCAGGAGATTTGACATCGGCGATGAGCGAAACCGCCATGGTATCCTCCGTGCGCTCCATAGTCTTGGCGTCCTCAAAAACGTGTATCGAATGGTGATTGCAGATAATCTGTCCGTTGACTGAAGAGCCATCACGACAAATGACATGACAGGTCTCACCCTCGATGCTGTGGTAGTTAATGCCGCCGAGCTGCCGCACGCGAAGCGTTCCGTCATCATTGAAACCGCGAACAACAAGACCGATAGTGTCAAGATGCGCGTTCACCCCAACAGTTTTCTCGCTGCTGGCACCCGGAACTACCACATAGGCTGTCGCCTTGTTGTCGACCTGCATCTCATAGCCAATGTCCGCAAGAAGCATTTTCAAAAGCGCGTGAATCCGATTGTAATATCCAACGGGGCTGTCGCATGCGATGAGTTGACGTGTCACCTCAAGCAGATAGTCGGTATCAGTTTCAAAGCGCTGCATGAGAACTCCTTTTTGACTGGAACAAAATGTGTGGATAGGTAGAGCAAAAGGGACACAGCAGGAACATCCCGGCGAGAAACCCTGTTACTTCCTCTTTTGGGGCCTCGCGTAGAGCGCGACAAGCACTTGAAGCATATCGACCATAGCCTCAAGCTCGGGAACGGGAACAAACTCTCGCACGCCATGAGCGTTGTAATAACAGGCGGACAGATTCGCGCAGGGGAACCCGCGAAACGACAGCTGTGAGCCGTCCGTACCGCCACGCATAGGAACGCATGTCATCTCTTGACCAATCGCCTCATACGCAGCTCGGGCGTTTTCAATCAGATGCTCATTTTCGGGCAGCGTTACAATGTCGGCCAGATTATGATATTGATCGTGGATAGCAAGCGTCAGTACTTCGGTGCCAAACTGGCTGTTAATATAGGCAGCTGCGTCACGCATGAGTTGTTTGCGCAGCTCCAGCTTTGCCTGGTCATGATCGCGAATGATGTAATCCGCCAGCGCTGATTCACAATCTCCCTGCATGCGCTCTACGTAGAAGAAACCGTCATACCCTTCGGTATACTCAGGACGATCTTGCGGCGGCAGCAGCTGATGGAAACGCATGATAGCCTCGCTGGCGTGCACCATGATGCCCTTTGCCGTCCCCGTGTGTACCGAAAGTCCCTTCGCACGGACGTTGACCTCGGCGGCGTTGAAGGTCTCAAAGCAGAATTCACCAAGCGGCCCACCATCAATGGTATAGCCATACGCGGCGCCAAAAGCGTCAAGATCGAGAAGCGCTGCGCCATGGCCAATCTCCTCATCCGGAACGAACGCGACAGCAAGGCGCGGATGCGGAAGTTCTGGATGCTCACGCAGGCGACGCAGGAGACTGACCACCATAGCCACGCCCGCCTTATCGTCACCGCCGAGCAGCGTAGTACCGTCAGTAGTTACCAAATCCCATCCGACCATATGCTCAAGCTGTGGATTTGTTGCCGGACTCACGGCAACCTCCGCGCCGTCCCGGTCCACACCGATGATGAGCGTATCCCCCTCATAGCGAACCACACGCGGATGCACGGGCGAGCCGCACGATTGCCATGCCGTATCAAGATGACAGCAAAATCCAAGCACCGGAAGATCTTCAGCGCCGGGACTCGCGGGCCAGTGAGCCGTCACATAGGCGTGTTTGTCGATGGTAACGTCTTCGGCCTGCAGAGCCTGCAAATCAGTCGCTACTACGCGTGCCATTTCATGCTGAGACTCCGTGGACGGAACCGTGTCGGCAGTAAGTGGATCTGATTGCGAGGCTACCTTGCAGTAGCGAATAAAACGTTCAAGCACATCGCTATGGTGAGACATAATATCCTTCCCTACAATCGCGAGCTGCGATACGTGCGCGCCGCGTCGATGAAAGACTTCCAAAGCATGCAGTCGGCCTTGCTGTATTTCCAGCCGTATTCGGGATGCCACTGAACGCCTACCATCCATCGCCTATCGGAAATTTCAGCGCCTTCAATGATGCCGTCGGTCGAATGAGCCACTACACTCAGACACGGCGCGACCTTACGCAAAGCTTCATCATGGTAGGAGTTGGCCTGAATGCACTTCTCGCTGCCAAGCGCATGGTACAAAAGCGAATCTTCAACAACCTCCACCATATGGGCGGGAGCGGTAAGGTCGGCAATGTGGGACCAGTAGGTATGACCGGAAGCGGGCGCCGGCAGTGTACGAATTTCTTGGACGAGCGTGCCACCGAAGACGACATTGAGCAGCTGAAGTCCACGGCAAATGGCAAAGAGCGGTTTGTCGGCTTCGTAAACCTTTTTCACCAGCTTAAATTCGAGCACATCGCGACGGGGATTCAAGCGTGCAAGGTCGCGAGGCTCTTCTCCCCAATTGCGCGGATCAACGTCATGGCCACCAGGCAAATTAAAGCCATCGCACATCTCAACGTACCGGTCGATAACAGCGTCATCATCAGTCAAGGGCATCATCACTGGAATGCCGCCTGCCGCGAGAATAGCATCCATCTGCACCTCGGCGATGGACTCTCCGTCAGAAAATCCGGGTTCTTTCATAAAGCGCGGCGTCAGGCCAATGAGCGGCCGATCATGTACGGGAACAGCCGCGCTTTCCTTGAAAACCTGCTGAGCAAATACTGGAATGTCAATCATGCCTTCTCCTGAATTTTTTGCGTGCTCATGACTTTACTGCAAATCTTCACCCTCATGGCCGGCAGGCAAAAATTGCATGGTTCATCGCTTATTTTGTCGATAAACCGTAACAAAAACTTTTCAATCGGCAGAAATTCCTAGCGCAGGTTGGGTATTTAAATACAACTTACGTGTCCTTGTACGTGAGGCTTTTCGTCAGACTTTCCTGCACGCGAGCATCACGCAAACGTGAGTTACTCACATGCGTACGCATTGCCCACCTGAAAGGTATCCTTATGAACTCCTCACTTAACAGCCTCTCCCGCCGCAGCTTTCTCAGCGGCTCTCTCGCAGCCGCAGCAGCGGCAGGCTCAGCCACGCTTCTGTCCGCGTGCGGCACCGGTGATGGCGCAGGCGACGGAGACAAGCTCATTCTTACGTTTGGCGTCAACAATCCCAAAGTCACCTTTGACACGCAAAAAACCTCCGGTTCCATCGGCGTTTCCGAAGCTGTCGGAGAATCCCTGCTCAAGCTCGACCCGGAAACCAAAGAGATTGAACCGTGGCTCGTAA
Source organism: Atopobium sp. oral taxon 199 str. F0494 (assembly GCF_000411555.1). Taxonomy (GTDB): domain Bacteria; phylum Actinomycetota; class Coriobacteriia; order Coriobacteriales; family Atopobiaceae; genus Lancefieldella. The sequence continues at coordinate 626,618 of NZ_KE150486.1, forward strand.
CCAAGCTGCCCGAGGTTTCCTCAGACGGACTCACATACTCCTTTGAGCTGAAAAAGGGCATCAAGTTCCACGACGGATCCACGCTCAAATCTTCCGATGTAAAGTACTCTTTTACTCGGATGTTTTTGCCGGACACAAAGGCAACTTCAATCGATTCGTATGTGTACATCGAAGGCGCGCAGGATATTATCGATGGCAAGACAACCGAGCTTTCCGGCATCACCATCACTGATGACCGCCATTTTGATATCAAGCTTACCCAGCCCTATTCAACGTTCAACGCGCTTCTCGCTCAGTTCTACGCTTTCATCTATCCCGAGAAGAGCTGCTCAGAAGCGGGCGAAAAATGGGGGTCCGACACCACGTTTTACGGCACCGGTCCCTTTAAGCTGGTGTCTAACGACAATACAACCGAAGTTGTACTCGAAGCCTTCGCTGACTACCATCAGGGCAAACCAGCCCTCGATGAGCTGCATTTTTCTTACATCGATGACGGCAATACACGCATGCTGAACTACAAACAAGGCACCATTGACCTCACGTTTATTAATCAAAACCTGGTTCAGCAGTTTAAAAATGACACGGCGGTCGCTGATCAGATTGTCTACTACAATCCCGCGTCTACGCAGTTTGTAAACCTCAATCTTAAAAACGAGTACCTCTCAGATGTGCGCGTTCGCCAGGCGCTGTCACTTGCCCTTGACCGCCAAACCTTGTGCGACACGGTTCTTTCCGGCGCCGCTCAGCCTGCTACTTCATTTATCCCGGTGTCTGAGACGGGCAACGACTCTTCACTTGAAATCTTTGAATATAACGTTGATACGGCAAAAAAGCTGCTCTCTGAAGCCGGCGTGTCAAATATTACGCTTGACGCCCAGGTTCGCGCGCAAGACCAAAACCTCATGGTGGCTATCCAGGACGCCTGGAGCAAAATCGGCGTCAATCTCAATGTTTCCGTTATTGACGCGGGCGTATGGAGTGAATCGCGCAAGAATGGAGATCTTCAGGTCACCCTTGTTACCTGGTCAACTCTCTCATTCCAAGGAGTTGAGCATATGGGCTCCTATTTCCGCTCCGATCGAGCGGCTCTTAAGAGTTCTTTCTACAGCAGCGAGAAGTTCGACCAGTTGGTAGACGCCGCTCGCCTTACAATCAACGATCCCGACAAGGTCATCGAGCTCACCAAACAAGCCGACGCGCAGCTTACCCGCACCGATTACGCGTGTCTACCCATCGACTGGACCCAGATGCCGTATGTTCTCAATAAGAAATTCACCGGCCTCAAGGTGCTCGTCAATCCACTCTTTGGCGAGGTCAAGAGAGCATAGAATTACTGCTCTCTTGACCTCCCTCCTACTCAGCTTGATTTTTTGTATGCCCCGCCGGTCCCCTTCACCATGCAATTCGGCAGTCCTTGTACCGTGCTAATGTGCACCGTGCTATTGGATAGCCCTTGTGAGCGCGCTAGTCGATGGCAATATGCGTAGCGGGAATCAGCTTGCCATCCTTGTAGATAAGACGCTCGCGCGTACGCTCAATCTTGGGATCGGGAATAGGAATCGCGGAAAGCAGCGCCTTAGTATAGGGATCCTGCGGATTGTTGAAGACATCCTCAGTCTCGCCGTACTCCACGATTTTCCCTAGGTGCATAACGGCAACCGTATCAGAAATGTGGCGAATAACCGCCAGGTCGTGCGCGACGAAGAGATACGAAATCTTCAGCTGAATCTGAAGGTCCTCAAGCAAGTTGATAATGCCAGCCTGAATGGAAACGTCAAGCGAGGCAATAGGCTCGTCAAGAAGCAAAATCTTGGGATTGGTTGCCAGAGCGCGGGCAATAGCAATACGCTGACGCTGACCGCCGGAGAACTGAGAGGGGAAACGGTCAACGTAGTCAGGGTTAATGCCGACAAGTACCATAAGCTCGCCAATGCGCCTATTGATATCGGCGTCCTTCCAGCCCTGAGCTTTCAGAGGCTCTGACAAAACGTCGTAAATGGGCATACGAGGATCGAGAGAACTCATAGGATCCTGGAAGATAACCTGGAGATCCTTGCGAACCTCACGACGCGCTCGGGCAGATCTGAGCTCGGAAGTATCCTTTCCAAGCACCACAATACGGCCATCTTCAGGCTTCAGAAGATCCATAATTTGCATGAGCGTCGTAGACTTGCCCGAACCTGACTCGCCGACAAGGGCCAGTGTTTCACCCTCGTGAATTTGAAAACTCGCATGGTCGACCGCCGTCATTGTACCCTTCTCGCGGCGGATAAAGCCTTTGCCCTGGACGGGGAACGTCTTGGTAAGATTTTCTACCTCAAGCACAATCGGACGCTCAGAGCGCGGTACATCCACCCACTTAGGTAGCAGGGGTTCAAACTCGGGATACACCTCTGCGTAGGTGAGATTCTTTTTGCAAATCTCATCCAGACGATGGCAAGATGCAAGATGACCCTCGGAAGCATTTGCAGGTGTCAGCTCAGGCTCAACCGCACGGCACTTCTCGGTTGCCATAGGGCAACGCGGATTGAAGGGACAGCCTGAAGGAATGGCTACAAGCGAAGGCGGATTGCCCTTAATGGGAACGAGGCGGTGCTCCGCAGGTAAGTGCGGCTTTGGCACGGCGCCCAAAAGACCCATAGTATACGGATGCCGTGGCTCAGCAAAAAGCGTATCTACGCTTGCACGCTCAACGCCGCGGCCCGCATACATAACCATAATGTCATCAGCGGTGCCTGCGACGACGCCAAGATCGTGCGTAATCAAAACGACAGCCGCACCCGTCTCTTTCTGGGCGACTTTCAAAACATCGAGAATCTGTGCCTGAATCGTTACGTCAAGAGCGGTAGTAGGCTCATCGGCAATGATGATGTCGGGGTTGTTGGCAATGGCGATAGCGATAACCACGCGCTGACGCATGCCGCCGGAAAACTCGTGCGGATACGCATCTAAACGCTCTTCCGGGTTGGTGATGCCAACAATCTCAAGAAGTTCAAGGCAGCGCTTACGAACATCAGCCTTTGGCATATGGGGATTGTGAGTCAAAAGAGCTTCGGCAAGCTGATCGCCGATAGTAAACATCGGAGTCAACGCGGACAGAGGATCCTGGAAAATCATGGAAATCTTCGTGCCGCGAAGTTTAGACATCTCCTCGTCGGTTTTGCCGAGAAGCTCCTCATCACCGAGCTTAATCGAACCGGTGACATGCGCGTTGTCATCAAGAAGACCGATAAGAGAAAGCGCGGTAACTGACTTTCCGGAACCGGATTCGCCAACGATGCCGAGGGTACGGCCGCCCCAAAGGTCAAAGTTTACACTACGGACGGCATCGACACGACCGGCCTCAGTGTTAAAGGACACCTTGAGGTCGCGAACGGTCATGACGGGCGCGCCCTGCGGAGCGCCTTTCGGCCCGTTGGACTCAAGCAGCTCATAGCGAAGAACGTCGTCTACCGCGCTGTTCTTCTCGACCGTTTTATTCATATCAATATCAGCCATTACGCACGCTCCGTCATATCTGTACTCATATCGGCCTCGCCTGTGGTTTCAGACGTTTTGGCGTCAGCTTCATCATCGTCATCCTCAACCATGCCGGCTGCGCGTGAATAGGGATCGAAGGCGTCGCGAAGACCGTCGCCGATAAGCTGCATGCTCACGCAGAGAATGATAAGGACAACGGACGGGATCAAAATGAGCCAAGGCGTGGAGAGCATCGCCGAAGAGCCGGCGCTCAAAAGATAGCCGAGCGATGTATCGGGAGCCTTGATACCGAGACCCAAAAAGCTGTATGCCGTCTCGGAGTTGATACCGCCGATGACGCCAAGAACCGTGTCGATAATCAGAATCGAGCCAAGGTTCGGAATAAGGTGGCGAATGATGATCTTAATTGAAGGAACGCCCATGTATTTAGCGGCCTTGACGTAATCGCGCTCACGGAGCGACAGCGCCATCGTACGCAGGGTACGAGCATAGCCAATCCAGCCAAAGGCGGTCATACCCACGATAAGCATGACCCATCCGGTTGTACCGGAGGCCGCGCGAACAATCATGGCAACCAGAAGGAAGCTCGGAATGACCATGAGCATGTCAAGGATCCACATGCCAATCTTTTCGGGCACGCCGCGGACATAGGCAATGGCGGTACCAATGACAGCCGCGATGACTGACGTCAGCAGCGCGTATGTGATACCAATCGTCAGCGAGCGGCCAAGACCGTGTACAACGCTGGCAAACAAATCAATACCCGCGCCATCCGTACCAAACCAATGGTTGGCGTTGGGCGCCTGATTGATAGCCGCAAAGTCCGGATCGATATAGTTATGCGGGGTCAGGTACTTACCGAAGAGGGCCACAAAAATCAAAACTACCAGAATACCCAAACCGATCATGGCGGAACGCTGGCGCAAGAAACGGCGGCCAATCAGACCGAAGTAGCTGATGCGCTTAACTTCACCTGAACCAAGCGAGTCAGCCTGAAGTTCAAGCTCCGCGTTGGTCATCTGACCATTATTGACGGTGGTAAGAGCATCGGATTCTTCCGTTGTTGGAGCAACTTTTTTTGTATCGTTAGCCATTGCTGCCTCCCTAGCTCATCTTGATTCGCGGATCGAGCGCAGCCGCAAAGAGATCGGCGAGAAGCGCACCCACGAGCGTACATGCAGCGGAGAACGCGGCGACTGCAACGGCGCCATGAATGTTGTTATTGTTGATGCAGTTGATGAAGTACTCACCAAGACCGTGAATAGCGAAGATTTTCTCGGTCATAACGGCGCCGGTAAAGATACCCGCAATAGAGAAGGCAACGTTTACCGCAGTAGGAATTAAGGACGCGCGCAGAGCGTGTCTGCGGATGGCCTGCTTGCGGGTAAGTCCCTTTGCGCGAGCCGTACGCACATAGTCAGCGTGCATCTCATCAAGAAGGTAGGTGCGTTGCGTAAGGTGATAGCCAACCGAACTGACAATAGTCAAAACGAGCGTTGGCAGGAAGATGTGCTGTAAGAAGTCAAGAAGCCATTCGAAAAACGTTGGGAAATCTCCACTGGAAAGGCCCGTAACGTAGAAGATTCTGTTGCCTGCAAGGGCGTTGATCTCGATTGCCGCAAAAACAATGAGAATGGCGAGAACAACCGTCGGAATAACCATAAAAAGCGATGCCACGCCACTGAAGAAGCGGTCCTGCCATTCGTATTGCCGCTGGGCTGTATATACGCCGAGTCCGACGCCTATGAAAATAGACAAGATAGTTGCCAGCGTCAGAAGCTGAACAGAAGCCAAAAACTTTGTGCTCATCTGCGTATTGATGGAACTGCCATCAGGAGCCATGCCCCAGTTGAAGCTGGTCACAACACCAGTAAGCCACTTCTGGTAACGCTCGATAATAGGAGTCTTGTCGTTCAAGTTAGTTTTATACAGCGACTGCTCAATGGATTCCTGAGGAGGACGAGGAGTACGCTGCTCATAGTTAGAACGAGGACTCATGAACGCGGACGCAAGAAAAAACGTAAGCGACGTCGCAACAAAAATCATTACGATATAGCTCAGCACCCTTTTAGTTAAATACCAGGCAAACCGTGCCATTTACTCTCCTTACCGCCAGCGCTTGCACAGATGCAAGCGAGGAATTTTCGGAATGGCAATCGAACATTTCCAACGATTTCCGACACACACGACACTTAGCGCCTGCAACGCTCGCAAACACTAAACGGCAATTTTATCACGAGAGTCGCTCCAACGGCCAAATTACTCAAAGAAAAATGACCATGTATGCTTCCCTCGAAATAAAATCGCTTCTATGATGACAGCATCTTTCTGCTGTTTTGCCGAGAAACACCCATTGTTTACCTTTGGGAAATGTTTTGCCCGTCATGCTGCAACGGCCTTTGCTGCAACTATCCTCGCTGTAATGACCTTCGCTGCGGCGGCCTTCTTACGTTCAAACTCCAAACGCAAAACGAGTGAAAGGACAAGAAAAAAACCTGAATGTCACTAACGGGCACGAGGATGAGCGCTGAGGTACACGTCGCGCACATGCGTGCGATCGACATGCGTATACAGTTGCGTTGTGGAAATGTCGGCGTGGCCGAGAAGCTCCTGTACGGAGCGCAGATCCGCGCCGCCCTCCAAAAGATGCGTCGCAAACGAATGGCGCAGCGTATGGGGATGCAAGTCTTCGATTCCCACCGCACGACCGTACGCGGCCACGGAACTATGAATCCACTGACGAGAAAGGCGCCCTCCTCGACGATTCAGAAACACGAACGGCACCTCACCGTGGATAAGAAACTCACTGCGAGCGCCTTCGAGATAGTCTCGCAACGCTCTTTTCGCAGTTCCAAAAATAGGTACCGTACGTTCCTTGGAACCCTTGCCAAAGACGCGCAGCAGCTCTTCATCGAGAAGAACACCGCGCGTCTCAAGGGCGCTCAGCTCACTTGCGCGAAGCCCACAACCATAGAGCACTTCAAGCATAGCCTTGTCTCGTATGCCACGCGGACTCTTCTCAAAAGGCTGGTCCAAAAGCTCCGCGGCCTTCTCGCGAGATATAACATCGGGAAGCCGAAGCGCCCGCGCGATTGTTGGAAGGTCATCGGCGGGAGACGCGGCACAGATTTGCTCGGCAACCAAAAACCGGTGGAAATTGCGGATAGCCGCCGTATGCCGTTCAACAGATGCCGGCGCAAGGCCAATATCGCGCAAAAGCGCAATGTACGCCTCGATAATCTGCTGCGTCACATCGCATGGATCATCTAGTCCCTGGTCCGAGAGCCACTCAACATAGTTAGTCAAATCGCGGGCGTACGCGTCAAGCGTATTGTCGGAAAGGCCGCGCTCGACGGAGGCGTAGGCGAGAAATTCTTTACGCGCCTGAGTGAGATTCATGACCGGCTCGCCACATCATGACGCCCTGCTCCTTCATGATGCGCAATCGCGGCACGGGCAAACTCACGGAAGAGCGGCGCGGGAGAGGTGGGGCGACTCTTGAACTCAGGATGCGCCTGAGACGCCACAAACCAGGGATGCACGCTCTCAGGCAGCTCTATCATCTCAACAAGGCGCTCATCAGGAGAGACACCGGAAATCACCAGTCCCGCGTCAACAAGCTGACGGCGATACGCGTTGTTAACTTCAAAACGATGGCGATGGCGCTCATAGATAAGCTCATCTCCATAGGCTTCAGACGCAAGGGTGTGTGGCGCAACCTTACAGGGATACGATCCCAGGCGCATCGTACCTCCCTTATCGGTAATGTCTTCCTGGTCGGGCATGAGATCGATGACGGGGTATGACGTTTCAGGAGCAAACTCAGCTGAATTGGCTCCTTCCAAGCCGGCGACATCACGCGCGAACTCAATGACCGCCGTCTGCATGCCGAGACAGACGCCGAGATAAGGAATGTTTCGCTCGCGTGCGCGGCGGATGGCAACCATTTTACCCTCGACTCCACGGATACCAAAGCCTCCGGGAACCAAGATGCCGTCAGCGTCTTTAAGCTCTGCTTCAGCGCTTTCCTCCGTCAACTCTTCTCCGTTGACAAGGCGAATGTCCATGTGACGCCCGTAGAAAATTCCAGAGTGATGCAGCGCTTCAATCACCGAAAGATACGCGTCGGGAAGCTGTGTGTACTTGCCCACCACATAGATGCGGGTAGCGTCTGGAAGAGCATGCGCCGTATGCATTGCAGACGTAAACGACTCCCAGCCAGACAAGTCAGAAAGGCGAGCCTCAAGGCCAAGGCGCTCGCAGACCTTGCTATCGAAGCCCTGCTCTTTAAGGTGCGAGGGAACGTCATAGATTGAGGGAAGATCGTTATTCTCAAACACGCAATCGGCGTCAACATCGCAGAAATTGGCGATCTTCTCGCGAATAGATGCGTCAACCGTATGACTTGAGCGGCACACGATAAAGTCCGGCTGTATTCCCATGGAACGCAGCTCCTTGACAGAGTGCTGCGTAGGCTTTGTTTTCACCTCATGAGCAGCGGCAATGTAAGGCACAAGCGACACGTGGATGATGGCGACGTTTGCCGCGCCACGCTCCTTGCGGAATTGACGAATAGCCTCAACGAACGGCTGAGACTCAATATCGCCAATAGTGCCGCCAAGCTCAGTAATGACCACATCGGCATCGGTCACTTCCTCAATGCGCGCAAAACGGGCTTTAATGGCGTTGGTGACATGAGGAATCACCTGCACCGTGCCGCCGAGAAAATCCCCTGCACGCTCACGCTGAATGAGCGACTGATAGATGAGGCCCGTGGTAAAGTTTGACTCACGCGTAAGGTTCTCGTCAATGAAGCGCTCGTAATGGCCGAGGTCAAGATCGGTCTCCTTGCCGTCCTCAGTCACAAACACCTCGCCATGCTGAAACGGACTCATAGTACCGGGGTCAACGTTCAAATAGGGATCAGCCTTTTGCATCATGACCTTATAGCCGCGGGCTTTGAGCAGACGACCCAGAGAAGCCGCGGTAATGCCCTTGCCCAGCGAAGAAACGACGCCGCCTGTTACAAAAATATGCTTGGTCATGAAAATCTCCCGTACTCGTGGCAGGGCCAGCCGGCGGTGCCAAAACGTTTCTACGGGTCTCTATACTATCGCGTTGTCTTAAAAAAGAGGGCGAGAAAATCAATCACACCAACACAAAAACAGAGACGCTTCTGTGTCTGTGCGCCAAGTATCTCCGCGCCCCAGCGCTTCTTGCCTTCAGTGCTAACGCGTCTTCGCTGCAGCGCTCAGCATTTCGCGGGCATGCGCCCTTGACGTCTCCGTCAGCGTTCCGGAAAGCATGCGTGCAATCTCCTCCACACGATCTTCTCCCGTGAGTTCTTCCAGAGAGGTCTCAGGGGACATATCCTCTGATTTTTTTACCAGATAGTGGCGCTCGCCCATAACAGCAATCTGCGGCACATGCGTGACCACTATGACCTGATGCGTTTGGGCAAGCCGCGCCAGCACCTCCGCAAGCGCTACAGCAGTGGCTCCTCCGACACCAGCGTCCACTTCGTCAAACACAAGCGTTTCACAGCCATCTGCGGCTCCAAGAACCACTTTACAGGCCAGCATTACGCGAGAAATCTCACCGCCAGACGCAATCTTTCGCAGCGGGCGGGCGCTGAGCTCCGCGCCCGGCTTGTAGAGAAGCTCCACACGACTAGGACCGGCCTCAGTCCACTTGAGGCGCTCCAGGCGGTCTTGAGCCACCGTAATCTCCGCGCTGCCCATCTCCAGGAAGGCCATCTGTTTGGTAATCGCTGCGGCAAGCTGAGGGGCAGCCTGCGCCCGCAAGACGTCAAGCGCGTCAGCTGCGGCCGCAAGGTCCTTCTCGGCAGCCTCATATGCCTCTTGAGCGCAAGCAAGGCGCTCGCCTCCGTCCTCGCACGCGCTCACCACTTCCTGCGCCTCTTCAGCACGGCGAAACACGTCCTCCATCGCAGGACCGTAAGCTCGCATAAGACCCTGAAACGCCGCCGCACGAGATTGCAGGCGCTCAAGCGTCTCGCTGTCAATCTCCAGCGAATCGATGTAGGATCTTAGCTCGGAAGCGCTATCCTCAAGATCGATGAGCGCAGATGAGAGCGATTCTGAAAGCGCTGCAAGCTCCGCATCAAAGGAGGCGACGCCACGAAGCGCCAAAAGCGCCTGCGTCAGCCTGTCCGCAGCGCCATCGTCATCGGAAAGCGCGGCATACGCACCCTGAGCCGCCTCCAAAAGCGCTTCCCCATGCTCAAGACGGGGCAATTGCTCTTGGAGCTGCTCATACTCCCCTCGCTGTGGATTGACCTCTCCGATTTTTCGCAGAACAAACGCAGCCTCGTCCAGTTTGGCGTCCGCCGCACCGCATACCGCACGCACGCGTTCAAGCTCCGCCTTTGCGTTTTTTGATGCAGCGAGAAGTACCCGCCACTTGTCAAGCGCTTCCTGCGCCGGCGCGCCAATCCATGAGTCCAGAAGGTCTATATGGGTATGTACGTCCAGAAGACGCTGATGCTCATGCTGACCGCACAGGTCAACGGTTGCGCCGACCTTCTCTGCAAGCTCGCGTACCGACGCCATATGACCGTCGATTTCCACGCGGCCACGACCGTCCGACTGTACGCGACGGCGGACAATGGTTCCCTCTTCGTCGGAGTCGCCCAGAAAGAAGCGGGCTTCAACCTGCAGTTCATCCGCACCTTCGCGCACCATCGTCGTATCGGCGCGCTCCCCTACCAAAAGTTTTATGGCCGAGAGCAGGGCCGTCTTGCCGGCGCCCGTCTCGCCTGTCAGTACGGTCAGCCCAGACGCAGGTTCAATTGACGCTTCCTTGATAAGCGCCACATTTTTTACCGCAAGCTCATCAATCATGAATTGTTAGCCTTACCGTAAAACACACGAGACACCGAGCGGTAGAAACTTTGCGCGCTTCTATCAAGCAAGATGATGTCGCCAGGTCCACGTTTTACCGTAGCAGAAATACCCGTAGCCTCAGTTGCATGGGCTATATTTTGCCCATCGGCAAAGAAGTGACGGCACGCCGGCCTTTCGCGCGACATGGTAATTTCAACGATGTCCGACGATGAAGTCAAAAAGGCGCGCGCCATAATGGTGTGAGGAGCAACGGGCACGCATGACATGCCGGTAAACTCAGGAGTCACAATAGGACCTCCTGCGGCAAGCGCGTAGCCGGTAGAACCCGTAGCTGTGCTGACAATAAAGCCATCTCCGCGCAGGGTGTCAATGTAGTTGCCCGAAACCGACACGCTGAACTCAATCATATCGCCGGCGCCGCCGCGAGACACGGCAAAGTCATTCAGCGCAAAGCTCTTCTCGGTATGAAGCGAGCCGTCAGGAGCCTCGTACACCGATTCAATTTCAAGGGTCGCGCGACGGGACGCGTGCAACTCACCTGCCAAAGCGTCGGCGATTGTCTCAAGCATCTCATCAGGTGTGGCCGATGTCAAAAACCCCAGGTGACCATAGGAAATGCCCATAAGCGGAATTTCGGAATAGCCTACGATACGAGCTGCGCGCAGAAGCGTTCCGTCGCCGCCCAGCGATATCACCAGCTCACAGCCGGAAAGGTCCACCTGCTTTTGAGGGAAAAGTTTTTTGTCGTGAGCCCAGACAACATCGCAGCCCTGCTCACCGAGCCATTCCTCAAGCATGTGAGCACCCTGCACGGCAACTTCACGCGAATAATTTGGGACAAGAAGAACTTTCACGGATGACCCCTCTCCGAACCCAGCGCCGGGATACGGCGCCTCTGTCAAAGAGTATAGCGAATACCTTCTGCCTACACACGAACAACTGTATGTTTTTCCACGACCGCCTTCAGGTCCAGCACGGCCGGCTTGACGCCCTTTCTTCCAAACAACAGGTACTCCACGTTGCCTTTTGCTCCGTGAATAGGACTTTCACACGCCGCAATCGGGCCGAGACCCGCTTGCGAGAAGAGCTGTGCGACTCGCGTAAGCGCCGCAAGGCGCGTCTTTGCACTCGTTACAACGCCGCCGTCATCAACCTCGGTTTTGTCCGCTTCAAATTGAGGCTTTACCAGCGTAATGAAAGCTCCTGTTGGCTTGAGCGTCACAAGTGTCGCGGGCAGGATGTGCGCGACTGACGTAAATGAAACATCGCATACGGCCAAATCAAACGAAGCCTCATAGCCAAGGCCGGGAAGCGCCGTTACGTTGGTACGTTCCAGCAGTTTGACACGCACGTTATTTCTCAGCGACCAATCAAACTGAGCGTAGCCAACATCAACGGAAGTTACCTGCAAAGCACCTCGCTGCAGCAGGCAATCGGTAAAGCCGCCGGAAGAAGCTCCTATGTCAAGACAGGTCAGACCCTCCGGGCTGACATCAAAGGCATCCAGCGCACGCTCAAGTTTAAGTCCGCCGCGGCTCACATACGGAAGCGTATGCCTGACATGCAAAAAAAGACCTTCTTCCACAAGCTCTCCGGCAGAAGTCAGTCTTCTTTCGTGTGTGGAAACATCGCCTGCGAGAATGGCACGCAAGGCGGTTTCTGTATCGGGAAACAATCCCTGGCGTACCAGCTCCGCGTCAAGGCGCCTCTTAGATGGGCGCTTTACCACTAGAGCTCAGCGCTTTCTGTTGATGCAGCGCTTTCTTGGGAAGCGTCATCTACCTGGGTGTCTACCTGGGTGTCACCGGGCTTCTTGCCACTGTTGGCAGGAGCCTCAGGAGTCTTTTTACTATCGATAAGACGCGCCTCTTCTTCAGGCGTAAACTCAGTCGTATCGACCATCTCTACCGCCTTGGAGCCAAGAGCGATAGCTTCGTCAAAGAGGTCAAGCGAGTGTTCAAGCGAAATATCTTTACCGCGCACCTGACTGACAATGTCATCCAGGCGGTCTGTAATCTGATCGAATGTCCGGTAGGCTGAAGTATCAGGCTTAGCCATGGCTACTCGTTCCTCTCCTGAAGCGGCGACTCTTCTTGAGCCATGGACTCTTCGCTGTTTGCAGCAAGACGAGCAAACTCATAGATATCCTTACCCTCCGCCATATCGGTTGCCACGCGGCCTAAAATGCCGTTGATAAAACGGGGGGACTCGTCTCCGCCGTACGCGCGCGCAAGCTCAACAACCTCGTTGATGGTCACCGCCACGTCAACGTCAGGAACTTCAAGCATCTCATAGAGAGAAAGACGCAATAGATTTCTGTCCACGGACGGCATGCGGGAGACGCTCCACTCACGCGAATAGGCACGCAAAATAGCGTCGAGGGCGTCCCGAATACCGTCAGTGCCACAAGCAAGCTGCTTGGCATAAGCATCCAGGGGCCCTTCGGAAAGCACATACTCCCCCGCAAGAACCTCAGAAACCATGCGATCGGTCTGCTCGGCCTGAAACAGAATCTGAAGCGCCTGGCTTCGAGCCAGCGTCCTGCCAAAGAACTGAGTGCTCAAGCCTACTCCTTGGGGAACACGAGGCTGTCGATATACACGTCAACCGCGGAGATAGAAACGCCTATCTGCTCGTTGACGGCAGTCGCTACAACGCCGCGAACGTCGGCGGCGAGCTTGGTAAAGGGATAGCCGTAAAAGACCGCGAGATGAACGCCAATACGAAGCGTATCATTTTCCACAACGGATTCAACGGCCTTACCAGGCGCCATGCTCTTATTGGTAAAGACATTGATGAGATTGGAGGCAATGGTATCGTTTCCGCCAACGGAAGCTACACCGGCAACGTTTCCAGCCGCATGTGACACAACCGCAGAAACAACGTCCTTTGATATACCGATTCCCGCAATGCGCAGTTCGTTATCGGCCATGTAAACCTCCTAAAAACTGAATGGATATCCCACGAACACCTACACGCGAGAGACAAACTTACCAACGCGCGTGTCAACCTTGATGCGCTCGCCCTGATTGAGATACATTGGAACCTGCAGGGTTGCGCCGGTCTCCACGGTCGCGGGTTTGCTGCCGCCCTGAACTGTGTCTCCCTTAAATCCAGGGTCGGTCTCGGTAATCTCAACCTCAATGAACATCGGCGGCTCAACGCCCAGAAGTTCCGTGTCAGCATAGAGCAGCTGGCAGTTGTCGTTCTCCTTGAACCAGACGTTCTTCTCGCCGATGAAGTCAGCAGGTACCGTAATCTGATCGTAGGTCTCGTTGTCCATAAAATAGAAGGATTCGCCGTCGTTGTAGAGGTACTGCATCTCCTTGGTGATAAGCTGCACGTTCTCAAATTTGGTGCCGGCGTTGCACGTTTGATCAATCACACGACCGCTCTTAAGATCACGAATCTTGTAGCGGACGAACGCACCGCCTTTGCCCGGTTTGACATGCTGAAATTCAACGATGGTATAGTACTTGTCGTTAATCTTGAGGCCCATGCCGTTTCTGAAATCTGCCGTACTGATGGTTGCCACGTCTGTCTTCTTCCTTCTTCTTGTTTGTCGCGAGAAGCGCTTGGGTCTTGACCCTTACCGCTTACGACTCTTATACGCATGCTGCATTTTAGCAGTTTTCATGCCCTTACGCTGACGGATCTGATGTTTTGCATCAAAACTGCTTTTGAACAGTGAGGATGCGAACCTGACTCACTTTTTTCTGGAGGCCTTTTCAGAAGCTTTTTTGGAAACTTTTTGAGAGATCTTTTTAAAGGCGTCGCACACGAGGCGAGGGGCCTGAGGGATCGCCGCAAGCCCGTGCTTAAACACATACCAGAAGTTCGGGGAGCGAACGAGTTTTTCTTCACCTACATATTCGCGGATAGCGCGAAGTGCGGCTTTGTTGTCGCGCACAGAAAATGAATAATTGCCGTTTTTCTTGGTAAAGATAGCAAAACGGGAAATAACCTTGCCGCCGCCCATAACTGAAGCGGCCACATGATCCACCTCATCCCATGGAATCTGAATATAATCTTCCGGGTTTTTCTCGTTATAAAACTCAAAGGCCTTGTTGCCGATAAGAACGTCACCGTATGTCGTCAAACCGTGAAACGATGTTGCCTTTATCGTCAGGTCAATGCTGCTGTTTTGCGACTGCGCCATAGCTTCCTTTCAACAATGGGTCGCACCCATTATAGAGTGCGACCCATATTCATGCGAGCTTTTTGTATCTGCAGCTCCTGTGAAGCTCTTCTTACATGAAGTTGAAGTAACGACCGATAACGCCAACGGCAAAGAGCGCTAGGATGATAACGATCGGAGAAACCTTCTTCTTCAATAGATAGCAGCAAAGCAATGTCAAACCAACTGCAGCGAGACCAGGAATCAGTGAATCAAGGTTCTGCTGAAGCGTTGTGACCTTCATTTGTTCAAGACCAGTCGGCCCAAGCTGGGAATACAGAGAAAGTGCCTCATGGATGCCGTCAACTCCCGAAGGAAGGCTGGTCCAGTCGATATAGGCGCCCGCCTGTTGAGGAACGGTAGATACTACTGGGGTAAACGAAATGGACACCCAGCGCTCAACCAGAGAGCCGATGATAAACATACCCAAGATGGACGCACCTTCGGTGACTTTACCCAGCATGCCGCCGGAAAGGTCTGAAGAAATGGAAGCGCCGGCCTTATAGCCAAACTCCTGGGTGTACCACAGGAAGGCAAGGCGGATAAGGTTCCACGCCACAAAGAAGAGGATGGGGCCAAGAATCGAGCCGCCAAGCGCCAAAGACGCACCGAGAGCGCCAAGGATTGGACGGACCGTGAACCAAAAGACTGGGTCTCCAACACCGGCCAAAGGACCCATCATACCTACTTTAACGCCCTGGATCGCAACATCGTCGATGGGCTCGCCGTTAGCGCGGCCCTCTTCCAAAGCGAGGGTAACGCCGATGACCGGCGCGGAAACGTAGGGGTGAGTGTTATAGAACTCAAGATGACGCTTGAGAGCTGCAATCTGATCTTCCTTTTTTGGGTAGAGCTTCTTGATTGCAGGAATCATCGAGAATGCCCAGCCGCCGTTCTGCATACGCTCGTAGTTCCAAGAACCCTGAAGGTACTGATGACGAAAAGCGACGGACATGCGGTCTTTCTGAGAAAGCTCAATCTTTTTCTCCATTGTTATCACACTCCTTCAGGATTAGTAGTTGTCGATAATGTCGCCGAGGGGATCTCCCGATCCGCCGCCAAGGCCGCCGCCCTGTTTAGCGAGGTCCTTAAGACCCAGATAAATAATGGCAAGGCAGACGCCAATAACACCCAGCGCGATAAGGGTAAGCTGGTTGATAGCCGCGAAGACAAAGCCGAGCGCGAAGAAGGGCCAGACCTCGCGGGTTGCCATCATGTTGATAACCATGGCATAACCAACAGCGGCAACCATGCCGCCGCCGACAGCCATACCGCCTGTAAGCCATGCTGGCATGGCGTTCAAAGCGTCAGTCACAAGGACGGGATCGACAAAGCAGAGAGCTGCTGCGGGAATGGCAATGCGAGCGCCCTGCATGCAGATAGCTACGATGTGCCATCTCTCAATAGCACCAAAGTCGCCCTTCTCAGCAGCTACGTCCATGGCATGCACAATACCGGTTGCGATGGTACGCGCAATCATCGTTAGGAAAAGACCGGCGACAGACAGTGGAATTGCCAGTGCGATAGACGTATTGATTGCGGCAACGGTATCGGTGTCACCTCCGTTAAGAGCAAGCACCATGATGATGGCGGAAGCCACGGACGCGAGCGCGGCGTCAGGAGCAACCGCGGCGCCGATATTTGCCCAACCGAGAGCAATCATCTGAAGCGAACCGCCCAGAATAATGCCTTCAGCGGGATGACCAGTCACAAGACCGATAAGTGTACAGGCAATCAAGGGCTGGTGGAATTCCCACTCATCGAGGATGCCCTCCATGCCGGCAAGAAAAGCGACAATAACAACGAGCAGTATCGTAATAGGCGTCATTTCTACCTCCTTCTAGTTATTTTCGAGCAGCAAGCTCGGACTTGGCCTTTTTAATCATGGCGTCAAAGTTCTCCGCGCCGTCAGCCGGAACTTTCCGGACGTCAAACTTCACGCCGTGGTTCTTAATGGCCTCGAGAGTCTCAACGTCCTTCTCGTCCATTGCGACGGCATTGGTAACAACAACCTTGCCGACAGAGTGGGCCATAGAACCGAGGTTGGCTTCCTTGATGTCAACGCCACCCTCAAGGGCGCGAAGCATATCCTGGGGAGTTTCAAAGAGAAGCATGGCTCTAGTGTTGCCGAAGCGTGGGTCATGAGCAATCTCAATGATTTTGTTGACCGGCACCACATGAACATGAACTCCCGGAGGTGCCGCCTGCACAATCATAGTCTTGCGAAGCTCATCTTTTGCAACGCCATCGGAGCACACGATAATGCGATCCGGCTTGGTCATCTTGGTCCATGTAGTTGCTACTTGGCCGTGAAGCAGGCGGGTATCAATACGCGCGAGGGCAATCTTGAGCTTACCATCGCCAATAACCGTACCCTCAGGAATGGCTCCTTGAGACGCTGCTGCAGCGGGAGCTTGCGCTGACACCACTTCTTTTGGCTCAAGGTCTTCCGGCTTGATTTTCACACCGGAGCGAGCCTCAGGCAAGATCTCTTTTGCGACTGCCACCGCCGTATCAGAGCCCATGCGCGAGCCATATGCGGCGACTAACATCGGAAGGTTAAGGCCGGTAACAGCGACCCAATCCTCTTTTCCCTGCTCCTCAAGGATTCGGGAGACCTGATTAAAGGGGGTGCCTCCCCACAGATCTACGAGGAAGAGCACGTGCTCCTGATCCTCGAGCATGGCAATTGTGTCGAGAAGCTTTTGGTGTAGGTCATCAGGACCCATGTCGGGCGTAAGTGCTACTGCAGCAACGCCTTCCTGCGGTCCGAAGATCATGCCACCGGAATCTTTTATGCCCTCGGCAAACTTACCATGGCTGGCTAGAACGATACTAACCACTTTTACCTCCTTCTGTGCCTAGTAGTGCAACAATATAGCGCTAGCAGTCAATCGACATAAGATCATGCGTAGACTGCGTAAAGACATCGTAGCCGTCCTCGGTAACCACGCCAAAGTCTTCAAGGCGGATACCAAACTTACCCGGCAGATAAATACCCGGCTCATCGGTAACGACAGAACCAGCGGGAAGCACTTTGTCGTAGCGGGCGTTGCAGAACGGACGCTCGTGAATCTCAACACCAACGCCGTGACCAAGGCCGTGGCCGAAGTACTCGCCATATCCGGCGTCAGAGATAACCTTCACGGCGAGGTTATGGATGTCGGCGCCTATAACGCCGGCGTGAATCGCCTTCGCGCAGGTCTCATTTGCGAGACGAACCACGTCGAAGACATGCTGCTGCTCTTCAGAAGGTTGACCGAGTACAACGGTACGCGTCATGTCTGAATGGTAATCCAGATATCCCGCGCCGTAGTCCATGACAATCATATCGCCCTTCTGCACTACGCGCTCACCGGGCTGCGCGTGCGGATTGGCGCCGTTAGGACCGGAAGCCACAATGGAGTCAAAGGAAAGCGCGTCCGCGCCATGAGAAAGCATGTAGTTCTCAAGCTCAGCGCGAATCTGCTGCTCAGTAAGGCCCGGCTTGATGTACTCAAGCATATGCAAAAACGCCTTGTCCGTAATGGACTGAGCGTGACGCATAAGCTCAATCTCAGCGGGGTCTTTTACAATTCGAAGATCGGCAATGGCGCCATGCATGCGAGGCATCAAAGCGGCAATGCTCTGATCGGCAAGTTCTCGCTGAAGGTCATCAAAAAATGCCAGCTCAACGGTATCCTCAACAGCTACTACGCGAGCACGGGAAGTTGCCACATGCTTTGCCGCCCACGCCGCGTGGCCGACAGTATCCATATCAATCTGCCAAGGAGTATCGTCACCGAGACGATCTTTGAACGTACCAAAGTAGCGGGAATCCGTATGCAGATACAGTGCATCTGCCGTAATGAACGCCGTATGGGCGTCCTCGAAATCAAACGTGCGCTCGGAATCCGTCAACCAGCGAAGATCCGGATTGTGACGAAGAATGACCGCGTCGTAGCCTTTCTCGGTCATAACCTCGCGAAAACGAGCAACCCGCTTTGCGCTAACTTGTACATCTGCCATATGAAATCCCTTCTCGAGAATGATTATAACCGCCTTAACACCGCATGCAAACACCGGACGACAAGAGACGCGAGTACAAGCCTATGGCCTATGAGCCTCACACCACGCGCAAGCATGCTCAAAAAGAAGTGTTTCGTCAATCGATGATAGTCTTACACGACTTATGTCCAACGGCAACACAATCATGAAACGATTTGTCGAGCGGAAACATTCCGCTTTGAGTGCCGCAATCATGTGCTCCGCGCTGCTGTCGCAGATCACTGATCCGATTCCCAGTTTTTCCAAAAGCTCATCTTGAGCGAGCATATCATCAATGTCCAAATCTCCCTTGGCTACCGAAATTCTCGCGGCAAAACGAAGGCCGTCGGCGAGAAGCGCCGAGCGTGGTTGATTGAGCACAAGCTGTTCCATGGCGTACATGAAATCAAGGCCGTAGTTCACCGACTGCCTGATTGCAATCGCTGTTGATGACGTCAAACGTCCTCGAACCTTAATCGTACTGGCGATTTGCTCCGCAAGGGCGTCAGCATTGCCCTCACGCAAATCTTCCGCCGTATCCCACACATGACTGAACTCGGTAACGTTTTCCGCCATTGCTGTTGTGACCATAAGCGCGCGGGCAAACTGGGCATGTTCGTCATCCTGATCCACAGGCATAACGTCCAAGTCCACAAAGCAAAAACGGGCTACGCCCGGACAGGTCACCGTACGAGGCTGAACAGGTGAAACCGTAAGGGCTCTAGGCTGCACCGATGAGAGCACGGCAGCTTCAAGATCAAGCGGTACAAGGCTGAGCGAAACTCCCCCACACCATGACTGCGCGACGAAGGCCGCCACCGACATAACACCTGAATCGCCGACTGCAAGCAACAGATCATCACCGGTAAGCTGCGCTTCAGCCAGTGCTGAAAAAAGCGCCGAGGCAACATTGAGCGTCGCCGCCTCATCTCCGTCAGGCAACTCACACTTCTCTACCGTAAATCCGACCGTCGTAAGATCTCGTTTCAGAAGCTCTACGATATCTTCGGCTGCGGAAGCAGAATGCGCTATTACGCACTTCTGCGGATGGCCCACGGCAGTGCGCATCTCTGCGCCAAAGGCGCTCAGCGCACCCGAGCCAACGCGCAGCGCTAAAGAGCCCTGCGGGAGCGACACCCATTGCCTGATTTGAGTCGGCTCAACTTCTTGACTCATAACAAGCCCCTTTCCCACAGCAGCTTACCCGAGTCAAGGGCGACCTGCTGAAACGTTTTCTCTCGAATATCAATAGTAATATCGGCGGCATGCTCGTAAAGCGGCTTTCTATGTTCAAACAGCCGCCGAGCGTGGTCAGCCGTGCCCAAGTCAGGCCGTCTATCAAGGCGCTGAATCTGCCGCAGCGAGTCAGTGAGGTCGCCGTCAAGATACACGATGGTTCCCATCTCATGCATAAGCTCCACGTTCTGCGCGCGCTCAACAATACCGCCTCCGCAGCTTACCAGAAGCGACTTTTTTGAGCGCAGATTACGCAGCACCTGTGTTTCCACGTCACGAAAATATTCCTCACCGGCAAGCGCAAACATCTCTCCAAGTTCTTTTCCGGCAATTCTTTCAGCCAGCCGGTCAGTATCAACATAGCGGCGGTGAAAGAGTTCACCCAAGTTGCGCGCAAGCGTCGACTTGCCTGCTCCAAGAAATCCTACGAAGAAAATATGGTCACAGTTGTCATGGACAATATATCGTGTGTCATCAAACTCCAAAATTCCTCCAGCCAATCATAAAAAGTGTATCATCCGGAGGGAATTTCCTTACTGCCGTGTAGAAGGTTTCTCAGAAAGCGCATGAGCTCCTTCAAATTGTACATTTCTGAGCAAGATCTTCTCGATATGACGCAGAAGTTTGGTGTACCAAAGATCTACCTGAGACTGGGGACGCACAAGGATAGTCTTGACTCCGGCAAGGTTACCGGAAGCGATATCGGTAAAAAGCTGATCTCCGATGAATACCGTCTCGTTTTTCTCGGCACCAAAACGCTTCATGGCCGCACGGACCGCCGTTGGAGACGGTTTCATAGCACAGCCGACGCCCTCAATTCCAAGCTCGGAGGCGCTTTTTTGCACCTGATCAAGATGGATGTTATTCGAAACAAGACACAGCGTCAGTCCCGCCTCCTTTGCACGGGCAAACCACGCGGCTACTTGCGGAGGCACTATATGAGAGTCGCGCGGCACGCATGTATTGTCCCGGTCAAGCAGGACAAGCCTGACGCCCTCTGCAAGAAGACCGTCTATTGATATGCCATCAACGGTAGAAACGTATTGTGAAGCGGAAAGAATACTCATAAGCTATTGTGAACTTTCCTTATCCTTTGAGTTATTGATAGCTTCAAGGTGCTCATCGTATGTTTTTGAGAATACGTGCTCATTTTTGGTAATCCAGAAATACAGATAGTCCGTATTATTTGGCCTAAGAGCAGCCTTCAGCGCATTGAGGCCTGGCGAGCAAATCGGCGTTGGCGTCAGCTCATCGTGAGCGTATGTGTTGTACTTGTCGTCAGTAAGCGTCTGAAGCTCATCGGCGGTAGGTTCTCTGCCAAGCGAATACGCGAGCGTCGCGTCGCTTTGAAGCGGCATGCCCTGTGACAGGCGATTGTAGATGACGGAGGCAACGTTGCCGCGATCCTCCTGGTTAGACGCTTCTTTTTCAACAATGGAGGCGACCGTCAGTATTTGCTCATCGGTAAGGTCAAGGTTGTAGCGAGCCTTCAAATCTATGCGCGCCGCGTCAAAGTTTAAATCAGACGTCTCTTCCTTATACTGGTCAAGCATAGCGCGAATGATCGTATCGGCGCTGGGAGTGCTTTCAAACGTATAGGTCTTGGGGAACAGGTAGCCTTCCAGGGAATCGTTAGCTGAAACGGCATCTTTGAGGAAAGGATACTCTTCAACGTAGTTAGAGGCCTTCGCCTGAGCGAGAAAATCGTCTTTTGAGATGCCATAGTACTTCTCGACAGCTTCCGCGGTTTGTGAAACCGTATAACCTTCGGGGATAACAAGTCCGTCCCCGTTGGTATTAGGTCCTTCCGCAAGCAAGCGGATAATGTCAGCGTAGCTCATACCTGTTGTGATGAGATAGGTACCGCTCTTGATTTTCTGATCTGACTGCTGTTTTTTGAGTTGTGCCAAAAACTCGGCCTTATTTGCGATGACTTTATTTGTATATAGGATATCTGCGACAGTTGACGCGTTGGCGCCTTCGGGAATTACAACGGTAACTTCCTCACCACTCGTAATTTCCTGCGTTGGATTGACGGTATCGGTAATTTTAGGAACTACAACAAAAACAAAGATGGCGGCGGCGAACCCTATAAGCGCAAGCGCTATGAGCGTTGCAAAAAGTCGAGAACGACGATGCGCTTTCTTATTACGGTGCGCGACATTACCTCGAACAGCCCTGCGGGTAGCCGCGGCAGTACGTTTGGAAATGCGATTTGTCTCAAGTGACGCCGGCAATGCTGCCGCATGCTTGCCCAAGCTTGGTTCAGGAGACTCTTCCCTGCCTGAGAGGACTTCCTCAGATGAAGCATCCTCCGTAAAGCGCGCCGCGCCTGTGCTAGATGTATCGTTATCGGGCGAAATCGACATTCAGTCTCCCTTACTCATGCCGCGCATCAAGCCATGCTTGCAAAAACAATGACGCGGCCACCATATCCACTTTGCCTTTCATAGACTTCTCGCTGAGTCCTTGTGCTTTCAGGATGCGCTTAGCCTCTGCTGACGAAAGCCTTTCGTCGGTTAATTCTAATGGAAGACCTGACTGCGCCGCAATTTTTTTTGCTTGCTCAATGACTTTTTGCGCCTGAGGACCCTCTTCGCCGGCAAGCGTCATTGGTTTACCGCACACAAGCAACTCGGGTTCCCAATCTTCAAGCAGCAGTCTGAACGGGCGGGCATGAGAAAGAACCTCCTGCGCAGGAAGCACGCACAGAGGCGAGGCGACACGACCATCGGGATCGCTTATTGCAATCCCGATTCGCACGTCACCAATATCAAGCGCCAAGACGCGCACTTATGCGCCAAGCTTGCTTTTTGCTGCCGTAAGAGCGGCATCAATGCCGGAAGCATCCGTACCACCCGCTTGCGCCATGGAAGGCTTTCCTCCGCCACGTCCGCCAACAAGACCCGCGATGTCTTTGATAATGTCGCCAGCAGAAAAACCGGCAGCCACAGCAGTATCAGTCGCGGCCGCGAGAAGAGCCACCTTGCCGTTAGCCGCGCCAGAAGACGCCAAAACACAAGCAATAGGACGGCCGTCCGACGCGTCGCGTATGCCATCCCAAGCGCTTCTCAACTCGTTGCCTGAAAGACCTTCAAGCTTTGCAAAAACACAGTGGTATCCATCGAGCTCAACAGCATGTTTGACAGCATCGGCAACTTGATTTGAGCTTGCGCCCACAGTAACCGCCTCCGCTTTGCGGGCGGCCTCACGCAGGTCGCGCTGAAGCTGCATAATGCGATCAACGAGAGCGTCGGGACGAACCTTGAGCACATGCAAGGCCTCATCAAGCTGCATGAGCCGCCCATCAACGTACGCTATGGCTCCCATGGAAGTGACCGCCTCAATGCGGCGGACGTTGGAGCCGACTGAGGATTCGGACACGATCTTAAACAAGCCGATCTCAGACGTATTGCGCACATGGGTGCCGCCGCAGAGTTCGCGGGAAAAAGGATGTTCTTCTTCCCCGACAGAAACCACGCGAACCACGTCGCCGTACTTCTCGCCAAAGAGCGCGACGGCGCCTGCCGCCTTAGCGTCCTCGATGTTCATGATTCTGGTGACGATGGGCTTTGCCGCGAAAATCTCAGCGTTAATCATGCCTTCAACCTGAGCAAGCTCATCGGCTGTCATGGCTTCAAAATGTGTAAAGTCAAAACGCAGACGGTCCGGAGCAACTAAAGAGCCTGCCTGGTTCACATGATCGCCGAGAACTTCCTTAAGAGCGGCGTCCAAAAGGTGCGTCGCGGTATGGTTACGGCGGATAAGCTCGCGGCGACCGGCGTCAACAGACGCGCAAAGCGCATCGCCAATATTCAGACTGCCCTCTTCTACATATCCGACATGAGACACGATAGCACCGTCACGCTGCTTGGTGTCGTCAATCTGAACAAAAAGGCCATCCATGGACAGGCTGCCGGTGTCTCCCACCTGGCCACCCATTTCCGCGTAGAAGGGCGTGCGGTCGAGCACGATTTCCACCTTATCGCCGGCAGAAGCCGAATCGACCTCCTGGCCATCTTGTACGAGAGCTTTGACTACACAGCCTTCCAGCTCATTGTGGTCATACCCGTCAAAAACGGTCGCATCGAGCCGGTCGGAAAGCGCCACCCATACGGACTGCGCCTTGCCCCAAGCGTCACGGTTTGCGCTCGCGCGCGCTCGCTCACGCTGCCGGGTCATAGCCGCGTCAAACTCACTGTCGTTTACGCTATGACCGGCAATCGCTGCAATCTCACGGGTAAGGTCAATAGGAAAGCCATAGGTATCATGGAGGAGGAAAGCGACTTCACCGGAAAGGCGCTCACCGGCGGAAAGTTTGGCGAGCTCGTCTTCAAGTTTGGCCTCCCCCGCGTCAAGCGTTGCACCGAAGCGCTCCTCTTCCGCTGTCAGAATGCCGTCAATCAGCGCGCTTTTCTCAATAAGTTCTGGATAAGCAGCGCCCAAAAGATGCGCGACTTCATACGCATACTCCGCCATAAACGTGCCGTGGATACCCATAAGACGACCATGGTAGACAGCGCGACGAAGCAGGCGGCGCAAAATGTAGCTGCGTCCTTCGTTGCCGGGAAGAATACCATCGCCAATCATAAAGGAAACAGCGCGGCTGTGGTCGGCCAAGATGCGCAGGCTTCTGTCTACTTCTTCATCGCCCGCCTGATAGCGCTTGCCAGAGAGCTTCTCGCCCAGCCTGATGAGGGAAATCATGATATCGCCCTCGTAATTAGAGCCCTGGTGCTGCATAATAGCGGCGATGCGCTCAAGACCCATGCCGGTATCAATATTGCGATGAGGAAGCTCTGGCATGGAGCCGTCTTCTTGACGATCGTATTGCGTAAAGACAAGATTCCAGAACTCAAGATAGCGGTCCCCATCATCGCCGGGCTTCTCGCCCTCAAATTCCGGACCCTGGTCAAAGTAAATTTCAGAGCATGGCCCGCAAGGACCAGTGGGGCCTGCCGCCCAGAAATTGTCTTCCTCGCCTAAACGAGAAATGTGATCTGGAGCAACGCCAAGAGATTCCCAGATTTCCGCGGCTTCATCGTCTTCGGTAAAGACGGTAAAGTACAGCCGGTCAAGAGGAAGCCCCAGATGTTTGGGGTCCGAAATAAACTCCATAGCCCATGTGCACGCGTCGCGCTTTGTGTAGCCGCCAAAGGAAAAATTGCCCAGCATTTCAAAGAAGGACAGGTGACGGTTGTCGCCAATATTTTCAATATCATTAGTACGCAGGCATTTCTGACATGAAGTGGCGCCTATTTTCTTCATGGTCTTTATGCCCTGATAGTATTCTTTGAACTGGTTCATACCCGCGTTGGCGAGAAGCAGCGACGGGTCGGAAGGAACAAGCGATGATGAGGGGTACTTTTTGCATCCCTTTGATTCAAAAAAGTCGAGAAAATCTTCTCGAATCTCAGCTGTGGTCATGGTCTTGTAATCAGACATGCGTACCTCTCTAAATCTATTGCTCTTCAGAACGGCGGCGTTTCGTATCCGCCGGGGATGGATTAGTTTCAGCCTTTGAGTCTACCTTACTCGATGCCTGTCTGCCGTCCGCATTCGCGGGTTTTGGAAACTTTGCAAGAACCTTTGCAATGTCTTCGGCAATGCCAACAGTACCTTCGGGCCTTTCGTCAGCTTCTGCATCAATCGCTTCACCTCGGTCAACAAGGCGTGTGGACTCAAAGAACGAATCGTCGTCGAGGGCATCAAACGCCGGATGAATATTGCCGTTCGTATCATGAAAAGGCGTACTGTTGAAAAGCGCACCGTTATAAGAAACAATCTGTCTGCCAGTATGTTCTTCAAAATAGTAGACAAACACACCGCGAAGCGCCGCAGTGAGAGGAATCGCCAAAATAGTGCCGACCACGCCACCAAGCGCGCCTCCTATCGTAATACCCACCAGCGAAAGACCTGGGTGGACTTTGACGCTTGATGCCAGCACCAAAGGAGACAACACATTATCGGTAACGTTTTGAGCCACAATGAGAATCACGAGCGTCCAAAGCGCCAGCATCGGGCTTTGCAGCACCGAAAGAATCAAAGCGATGCCCGCTGAAAAGGCAGGGCCGACAACCGGAATGATATGAAAAATACCGACGATGGCGCCAATAAGGCCTGCGTACGGATTTCCAATCAAAAGACAACCCACATAGGCAAAGATTCCATTGGCAACCGAAGTAATAATGGTACTGCGCATATAGCCGCCAACGGAACGGCTCAAAATAGCAAGCAGAAGCCTGAGTTCGTCGTCTCTGTCGGGACCGGCAATAGTCGCCAACTCACGGACGATGACGGGATAGTCCTTTACAAGCCAATAGGCCAGCACAAGACCGAGAAAAAAGCTCATGAAGTGTTCGCCCAGCGTTGAAATGTTGCTCAGAGCATTAGCGGAGAGCCAGCGAAACGCTTCGCTTGCAAACGATACGCCGAGGCTGGAAGCTTGTGACACAACGGAATTAACCGCATCGCGGACGGTGGGGTTTCCTATCGCGTCATAGGTAGTCCACACCTCACTAATCATTGACTGCAGCTGACTGGCATAAAGAGGCGCGTTTTTAAGCAATATCAGCAGCTCAT
Source organism: Atopobium sp. oral taxon 199 str. F0494 (assembly GCF_000411555.1). Lineage (GTDB taxonomy): Bacteria > Actinomycetota > Coriobacteriia > Coriobacteriales > Atopobiaceae > Lancefieldella. Next base: position 652,985 of record NZ_KE150486.1, read on the forward strand.
CAATGAGCGGCTGCGCAATGAGAGCCACAAATCCCAAAAAGATGAGAATAACCAAAATGAGGGCGAGAAAGGCAGCTAATGCGCGCGGCACTCCCCACCCTTCAAACCTGTTGGTCAAAGGGCTACATATAAACGCGACAATGCCACCGATAGCTAAAAGTTCTACGGCCTGACCGATTCTGCCTAACGCCATGACGGAAACGACAAAAACTCCCGCCATGCCAAGCAGCGACCATGCGATAATTCCGCGGCGGCGCCACTGGTTCTCATTCAGAAAGGGATTGCTTGCAAACTTCTCGTCTTTATCCTGCACACGTATCTCCTTCAACCCTAGCGGGTTGCGCTTTCAGGATCAATCTTTTCTTGGATTCGTTTGAGCGTGCGTCTGAGCAAGCGAGATACCTGCACTTGGGAAATGCCCAGTTTTTCGGCAATCTCCACCTGTGTAAGCCCTTCCACAAACCGCATGCGGATAATTTCCTGCTCACGCGGGGAAAAATCAGCGATGGCCTCTTCAAGTACGATGCGGTCATCAGATCCCGCAAGATCCTCGTCTTCAGTGATGTACTGATCAATGATGGACGGAGCTTCATCGCCGTCTGCCGACGAGCCTCCCCCTTCAAGCGGAACCGAGCTGTAAGCCCCCGATGACTCCATCGCTTCGAGAACCTCTTCAACGCTCACCCCCAGCTTTTTGGCAATCTCGTCAACGGAGGGGCTGCGCTGAAGTTCTGTCGTCAACTCATCGGTGACTTGATTCACTTTTGCGGAAAGCTCCTGCAAACGCCGGGGAACCCGTACCGACCAGCCTTTGTCGCGGAAGTGGCGCTTAATCTCTCCCATGATAGTGGGTGTAGCGTAGGTGGTAAATTCAAGGCCGCGCGAGGGATCAAAGCGGTCTATCGCTTTAATGAGGCCGATAGTTCCCACCTGAATCAAATCGTCAAGCGGTTCTCCGCGGTTCTTAAACTTAGAGGCCAAAAAGCGTACAAGATTCAAATGGCTTACGATCAGCTGATCGCGAACCTCAGGATCATGCGTTTCTTGATACTCTGCAAAAAGTTTGCGTGTACGTTCTTTGTCCCATGCCGGAGTTCCGCGAGATGCTCTACGTGCCGCCCTTCGTGCAGCTTTTTGTTTGGCAGCATCGTTATTTGGCATATGCGCCGCCTGTCACCTTAAGCAGGTGGAGCGTGTATCCGTTGTCATTAAGGGAAAAATCATCGCAGATAGCAGAAAGGAGCAGTTCCACCAGTTCAAGCGGCTGGCTCTCAGTACAGTCGCCGCTGTCGCTTGGGTCGTCCTCGCCAAGGGCAAAATCCATTTCCATAGAGCTGTCCGTAAGCGTAAAGACTATCGCGACATCTTCCGACTGCGTACTGCAGGCATATACAAAGCCTTCTTCCGCGGCCATGCGAACATCTTCCAGCTCATCAACGTTCATTCCCGCAAGAACGGCAAGGTTGGCTGCGGTCATGCGAACAGCACGCGCAAAGCTTCCGTCTGCAGGAACGGTAAGGGTGACTACTTTTTGATCCATTACAGTCCCTGCTCCTTTGACGCCTCAGCATCGTTTGCCGCGCCTGCTACAAAAGCCGACTTGGTTCCTTTGGCTTCATCGCCATAGTCAACGTATGCGGGACCTTCAGGTTTCGCTTTTGCGGACGACCGCTCCGTCGAGAGCAGAGGCAACTCTTCCAGAGTCTCGTCAGCCTTTTGCTGGTCCCCTTTCGAAGCTCCTTGAAGCCGGGCTTGAGCCGCGGCGGCAAGCTTTGAAGGACTCACCACAGAACCAATGCCGCCGCCAATCTTGGAAACGGACTCAACGACACCTGTCACGGCGTCTGACGCCGCTTTGCTTACCGTTGCCGTGACCGCGGAGGCGGCTCCTGATACCGTTGCAACGTCACCGAGCACCACGTTGAGACTCTCAAGGGAACTGTTCGCGGCGTCCACGGTAGTATCCACTTTTTCCATCAGCGCGGGAAGCTGCTTGACCGTTGGATCAAGTTCATCCATCATGCCATCAAGTTTGGCGATGATTGGCTGCACTTGCTCGATGGTTTGATTTGCGGAAACCGTTACCTCTTCAATCGACTTTCGTGTTGAACGAAGCGTCAGAGCGATTTCAATGACAGCCCATACGCCGGCAATCACTAAGACTATAAGAACGATATCCATGTAGCTCATTGAGCACCTCTCCCTCGCCGTTACGACAGCACCGCAGGGTTGACAATCATTAACGTTCTCATTTTACCCATCCGCACTTACTTTGACCCTCCGGGCTCAGACTTTTTGTTCGTTTGTGAAGATGACTCCTCACCTCGGCCACGCGCAATCGCGTCAAGGCGCCACGCTTCCCAGCCCCGCGGAGAGGGCGAGAAGAACGCGCTGCTGTCAAGTCCCTCAGGCAGATAGCGCTGCGCAACCCATCCTTCCGGATAGTTATGCGGATACAGATAGGCTCCATACTCATCTGAACCAGGACGATGACGATCGCGTAAGTAACTTGGCACTTCTCGCCTGGGACCGTGACGAACTTCCGCTAACGCCGCGTCAATGCCCGCCTCCGCCGCATTGGATTTTGGAGCAAGCGCCATATACAGTACGGCCTGAGCAAGATTGATGCGGCATTCGGGATAACCGATAACCTCTGCGGACTTGAAAGCGGCTTCCGCAATGAGTAACGCCTGCGGATCCGCGTTGCCAATGTCTTCTGAAGCCAAAATCATGATTCTTCGCGCAATGAACTTGGGATCTTCTCCCGCGTCAATCATGCGCGCGAGCCAGTAGAGCGCTGCATCAGGGTCAGATCCTCGCATGGATTTAATGAAGGCGGAAATGATGTCATAGTGCATGTCTCCCGCCTTGTCGTAAGAAAGTCCACGGCGGGGATTTGCTTCATGGACATGCTGCGCTGTTATTATCACAGGCTTTTTGGAGTCGGCATCTTCCGTACCAACAGGTAGCGCCATCTGACTTGCCAGCTCAAGCGAGGTAAGCGCTGCGCGGCCATCCCCGCCCGCAAGCATTACGATCTCTTGAAGCGCTTCGGGACTGAGTTCATACTCCCCTGCAAGGCCATCGGGGCTGACAAGCGCACGTTCGACAAGCTCAACAATGGCATCATCGTCAAGTGGCTGTAGCTCCACTACACGCGAACGCGAGATGAGAGCGCTATTGACTTCAAAATACGGGTTTTCTGTAGTCGCGCCGATAAGCACGACCGTGCGGTCCTCCACCGCATGAAGCAAAGCGTCCTGCTGTGAGCGATTAAAGCGATGTATCTCGTCGATAAAGAGGATGGTACGGCGACCGGCCGTCAAAAGACGAGACTCCGCCGCTTCTATCTCATGCCTCAGGTCCTTGACCGTCCCGGTGATTGCTGATACTTCCACAAACTCGGCATGCGTCGTATTGGCAATGATGCGAGCAAGCGTAGTCTTACCCGTACCGGCAGGTCCATAGAGTAATACCGACGAGAGCGTGTCATGCTCGATAGCACGGCGCAGCCATGAGCCTTCGCCTACCGCCTGCTCCTGACCCACATAGCCTGCAAGTGAAGTAGGTCTCATACGGGCGGCAAGCGGCGCGTTTGAGCGCTTGACAGCACGGTTTATGCCTGAAAATAACGTATCCATACTGCACATTGTAACCGACTGATCCTACGGAAAGCGCGAGCGTCTTAAGCGTGAACGCCGTTACCAAAGTATGTGCGCTTGGGAAAAAGCACACGCGCTTCAGGGAAAAGGGCTTCACAGGTTGCTATGAAGTAATCGTCTGTCATAGCGGAAATGAAATCCACTACCACGCGGTCGGGATCATCTTCCCACACATAGACTGCGCCGTAGTAAGCCAGATAACGCTGAAGCGGCTCAATATGGTGCTTGAAGATAGCGCACGACTCATCCCCTGAAGCGAGAGCGGAAAGCTCATAGTTATACAGTCTGGCGAAGAGATTTTTGATGTCGTCCGAAAAGTCTCCGTTTGCCTCGGAGGCTCCATAAATCTTCTGGTAATTCTCGCGCTTGGCGCGGCGCAGCTCTTTGAATGCTTCCTCACTCATTGAAATGCGATCTCTGCCAAAGCTATGCTCAATGATATCCGCCGCAAAAGCGGAAAGCGCCCAGGTATTATATGCACCACCAAGGCCGTCATCGAAGGACTCAGGCGACACGGCAGCAACGCGAATGGCGTCTTGGCGGTCTTTTCCCACATAGGCGATGATATCCGAAACGCGGACAACACAGCCTTCAAGCGTCATGGGGCGAAGACGATCGATGACCTGCACTCCTCGCTGCCAGCAGTCTTCAACCACACGGTCAAACTCATCAAACGAAGAAAGATCGCTCATGTTGAGGACCTGCTGCTCAAACTCACCGTTGTGGCAAATGACGCCGTCAAGAGTTTGTAGCGAAAGGTTGCGACTATACAGCTCATCGAGAACGCGCACGCTCTGTACGTTGTGAAAGAACCAGCGACCGGTACGAGCGCGATAGAGATCATTTAAAAAGTACTCGCCGGCATGGCCGAAAGGAGTGTGGCCAACGTCATGTCCAAGCGCGATGGCCTCGATAAGGCCAACATTAAGACCGAGCGCGCGCCCGATATCGCATGCGATACGGCCTACCAGCTGCTCATGAAGGCCACGTCTGGTAAGGTCATCATTCGCACGGAATGAAAATACCTGCGTCTTTCCATTGAGCCTGTTATACGCCGGAGTATGCATGATCTTCTCGATATCCCGCACAAAAGCCGGCCGTATGACGCTTGCACCATCAGTGTCCGGATCTCGGCGGATAATTTCAGCGTCCCTGCAGGCGTATGCGCTGAGGCGCCCGGACGCTACTTGAGCGGCAATTTCATCTTCAAGTTCTTTCGAAAGAGCTCCCGTTAGAGTAGGAGCGAGGGTATTAATCAACGTCATATCAACCTCCGCTGTTGTTTTTCAAAGCTATTGTAGCCGCAGGCCCGGACACAAATTAAAGTCGCAGCTAGATAGGGGTAGCTCGATAAGGGCAAAGAGGCAACTACACGGATTTCTTGAAGTTTTCCGCAAGACACGCCGCGATGTGAGCAGCTCCACGCACATTGGGATGGTCATCATCGGCAAAAAGCTTTGGGTCCGCCTTAAGAAGATTGGTCCCCTCGATCACGTCAATGCGCTCGGAGGCCGCCGCTTCCGCGATAAACCCAGGCATGTCCTCAAAGCAGGAGAGCGGATGCGTTTGATACGTTACTTCAAAATGAGGCGTTGGGGTCAGCGCGACTATACGAGCATCTCCATACGCGTGGCGAATCTCATGAAGCGTCCGCGAAATTTCGCGTTTAACCCGATCCCTGTCGGTCTTCTCGAAACGATAATTTCCACCGAGAGCCACTATGACAAGCTGTACAGGTTCAGGCGTCGTTGGCGCTTCCACTGTCTCAGGTTGAAAGACTTGCCCGCCAACGCTTTGATTTATAAGGCCGAGCTTACATTTTTTGGCAAGCTGCGCAGGCCACGTTTTTGCCGGACTCCCCGTCACAAAGCCCTGCGCAATGGAATCTCCTATCACTACCAGCTGCCCTTGCGGCTGCGCGGGCGAGAAGAACGACCCATTCCCATAGAGCATGCGCACCGCCGCGCTCGTCAAACACGGAAGCCAGATTCGCATGTGATGGATTTCGCCAAAGCCGGGAAGGCGTAGTTCTCGCTTCGCATCGTTTGGATTGGTCAAATCAACGTGTATGCAGGTGGGCGTCCCCAAAGGAAGCTGCGCCGTCCCTTCGGGACTGCCAAGCGAGATTGGCAGCAGCATCGCCTGCCTGCCGTCAATTTCAACCGCTACAGAATCATGGATACCCTCAGGCACCTGCCTCAGCACAGCCTGAGTTCCCTGAGGAAGCTTCTCTACCCAAAGCTCCAGCGCAATCACAGTGGAGTCTGTCGTAAACGAAAGAGACACGCCGGACGTGCAGCGAGCCATCTGCCGATACAATCCCGGATGCCACGCCAAACAACTGCCCAAAGCATGGAGCTGGTTCTCTGAAAACCGCTCGGGACGCGCCCAGCCATCGGCACGTTCTTCTCGCCAGAGCGCGCCCTGTAAAACGTCAACAGCAGGACGGCAGAGCCCATAAGCGGATATGTCCTGCTGCACCATTACCATCTATCCTTACAGTAACGACATCTCTGTAAGTATAGCGTCATTCACTCTTTTCAGCAGGAATCGCTGTTGCTGGGGCACCTTGAACATAGTCTCAATCGGCTTTTTTCTGAGCATCATGCTCACCAGGAGCGGCCACGCCTTTGCAGAACAGCTTGTCGACCCAGCCGGTAATAAGAGGGGCCGCAACAGCGGTAATAACCACCGCCGCCGCAATCTGAGCCGTTGCAATGGGCGCGATGTTGGTATACGAAGCGTCGGCTTCTACAAAGGCTTTCGGCGTCGTAGCGGCTGTTCCGGCAACCGTACCGGAAGCAACGCCGGCTTTGCCCGATCCGCCACAAAGCCTCTCAAAGAGCGAAGTCAAAATTCCGATGACGATGCAAAGCAACGCAAGCAGCACGCCGGAAAGACCGCCTTGAATGAGCTGCTCCAAACTCATACCGCAGCCAAGAGCAAACCCTACCGCCGCGATGCAGGGATTGATACCGGGGACCAGCAGGTTTTTGAGGAAGGGGCTGAGGTTGCCCATAATGACGCCCAGCACCAGCGGAAGCAGCGTTCCCACGTATACCAAAGGCTTGATGTCAGCAAGACCAGCGACACCGAGAGCCAGCATGGTAATCGTAGGTCCGGCAGTAAGGGCGAGAAGAGCCGTCGCTCCCTGCTCACCGGAGTCTCCGTATTCCGTCATGATGCCGGAATAGAGCGCGACATTGCAAAAGGCGATGCCCCCGATGATGGAAAGAGCAGACAGGCCGAAGAAGTTGTTGTCAAAGACCGCCGCCACGCCCAGGCCAAGCGCAATCGACAGAGCCAGTTTTGGCACGAGAACAACAATGCCCGTTTTCAGAGCCTCGGGAACCGCGCGCAGGTTAATGCTGGCTCCCATGAACAGTAAAAGCAGGCCGACAATCGTGGAGGATCCTTTGGCAATCGCCGTGGTAAAGCTGCCAACAGCCAGTACCTGTGGGAAAAAAGAGTTCAAGAGCAAGCCGGCAAGTAGCGGATAAAGCATAATGTCGCCGGGAATGCGAGGAACCTGAAACCCTCTTTTTTCTGCTTTCGCGGCCTGCTGTTCTGCGGATTGTGTCATAGACAGACGCCTCCCCTTTTGTACGGTCGAACCTCGAGCACGCATCAACCCGCGTAAGGCGGGAAGATGTTTCGGTTACTCTATCAGCACAAAAGCTGAGATCCTTCTCATCCACAAGTTATTAACCATTTTGTAGCAAATGGATGGTGCCGCAAAGTTATACCTTGCCTCCCTCGACAACGATAGTCTCCGGATCAACATCATCGCCATAAACGGGTCTGAGCGTTTCCTCATAGTCCTTGTGGAAGAAACTCTCCTCTGCCAAAGGACCGGTTATTTCATTGTTGATAAACTCCAGAAGCGTAGTGTTGCCCTTGTGGACAGCGGCCGCGATAGTGTCAGCGTTTCCCAAGTCATCGACACCCACGACAAAACCGGGATTGGATTTTACCCACGCCAAAACCTCCGTGTTGTCGGTTGAAAACGCGTCTCCCCGTCCGTCAAGAAGAGCGTTGTACGCGTCGGCGTAGGAGTCAAACTTTACCAGCTGTACGTTGGGGTGCTGTTTTTCAAAGTACGTTTCCGCAGTCGTCCCCTTGGAGACGATAAGCTTTTTGCCTTCGAGCTCATCAACGCTTCTGATAACCGCGGCCTCAGGTGAAACAATGCCCAGCTTGATCTTCATATACGGCAACGAGAAATCAACCTTTTCAGCACGCTCATCGGTCACAGTAAAGTTCGCAAGCATGATATCAACCTTGTTTGACTGCAAAAACGGCACGCGATTAAGACCGTCGGTAGAAACGTAGCGCGCCTCCACGCCAAGATCTTGCGCAAGCCGATTGCCAAAAACAACATCATAGCCGGCGGGATTTCCATCCTTATCGACATAGCCAAAGGGAGCCTTATCGGAAAAATAGCCGATATTGACAGCGCCTGACGTCTTGATATCGTCAACGGAGCGGAAACGATCGGACGCCTTCGCGGCGGCACCTCCCCCTGCCGTCTGAGACCCACCATGGTCGCAAGCGGACAAAACGAGGGCGGCAGAACTTTCAACAATACCAAGAAACGCTCGGCGCGTCAGCTGTACAGAGATACTCTTCATAACAAACTCTTTTCTTATTCCGAGATGGGGTTATGGGAAACTTTTTCAAACTCAAACGTCCGCAGAAATTCCTTTGCTCGAGCGGTTGAGGGTGACGAGAAGAACTTCTCGGCATCATCTGATTCCTCAACGATAGTGCCTTGATCAATCAGTAGGATGCGGTCTGCGACGGCGCGGGCGAAACGCATCTCATGCGTGACGATGACCATCGTGAGACCCAGTCGCGCCAACTCCATTACTACACCAAGGACTTCATGCACCATCTCAGGATCAAGAGCCGCGGTTATTTCGTCAAACAGCATGACCTCAGGATTGGTCATGAGCGCTCGAACAATAGCGACGCGTTGTTTTTGTCCGCCTGAAAGCGATGAAGGATATGAATCGCGCAAATCCCACAGACCCACACGGCGCAGCCATTCTTCAGCCTGCGCAAACACCTCTTCTTTCGCGCGTTTTTGCGCGACAAGTGGCGCTAAAGTGACGTTTTTCATCACGCTCATATGAGGGAAGAGGTCATAGCTCTGAAATACCATGCCGATACCCGCCGCCGCGTGATCGCGCTTCTCGCCGGAAATTTGCTGCCCGTTAAAAAATACCACGCCTCCCTGGATATCTTCCAAGCCAACAATACAGCGCAAAAGCGTTGACTTCCCGCAGCCGGAAGGTCCGAGCACCACGACAACCTGACCGCGGTCGACAGAAAACGAGACGTCGTCAAGAACGGGCTTTTTACCTCCATAGGACTTCACAAGGTGGCTGACCTCAAGCACGGGCGCTTTGGCATCAGCGCGTTCGGAAACGGCGGTAGATTCATCAGTACGCATCAGCGCATCCTCCTCTCAAGCCTGCGTGCAATAAGCGATAAGGGGGAGCAGGCTGCAAAGTATAGAAAGAAAACGGTGCCATACACCCACAAGGCACCTGTCGTGGGAAATTGAAAACGGTAGAAATCAGTGATTTGTGAACCGACACGAATAAGTTCTACAACACCGATTAAATTGCAGAGCGCTGTTGTTTTGATCATGCGCGTCATCAGATTGATTGCAGGCGGAAGCAGTCGCGTGACTGCCTGAGGCAAGACAATGCGCGTCAACGTTTGTTTTTTAGAAAGACCCAGTGCGAACGCGCTGTCATACTGGGAACACGGAATCGATTCGAGAGCTGCGCGGACAAGATCTCCCAGCTCAGCGGCTCCCCAGAATGTAAAGACCACAATAGATGCCTCAAACCCATCGAGATTGACATCAAACCAAGCAGCCGTGCCAAAGAACACCACATAGAGCAAGACCAACTGAGGCATCACACGAACGATTTCCAGATATAATCTCAGAACAGCACGGGCAACTCGCTTGCGCGAAGTCATCATAACTCCCACGAGAATACCAAGAGGAATTGAAAGCGCCGCCGAGAGAAGACCTATCTCAACGGTGACCCAAAGCCCTCCCATAAGACGAGCTATGACATTGTCTTGAAGAAGAATGTTATCGACGAGCATAGTCAAACCTCTTCTCAAGCCAACTGCCAAAAAGAGACAGGGGAACTAAGATAACGGCATATGACACCACCAGCATAAAAAGGGCTTCCGTTGTGTTGTACATCATGCCGATAAGATCCTTAGTTACAAACATCAAATCAGCCAAGGCGATGCCGGAGACGACCGAAGACTCCTTGATAAGAAAGATGACGTTAGCGACAAGACCGGAAAGAGACACTGAAAACGCCTGTGGAAGAATCACATACCGCAATGACTGCAAGCGCGACAAACCGAGCACTTGCGATGACTCATATTGAATGTTTTCGACAGAAGCTATGCCGGCCCTCAGAGACTCAGACATATAGGAGCCTCCGAGAAACGTGAGACCCACCACTGCCGCTGCTTCAGCGTCCATTGTAAGACCGAGCTTGGTCAAGCCGAAATATATAAGGAAAATCTGTACCAGCAAGGGTGTATTTCGAGAAAGCTCCGTATACGCTGTAATAAGCCACCTTGCTATTGAACTGTTTGTCTGCATAGCCATGGTGCACATAAGTCCCACTATAAGCGAAAATACAACGCCTAAAAACGATATGACAATGGTTGTCTGCGCGGCCGCGGCATACAGGGGAAGATACTTCCCGATGAAGCCCCAATCCATGCGATTATAATCCTCTCCAAAACGCACGCCGTAATCTGCGTACCTATCGCTGTCTGTAAAAGATGGAATGGCGTAACGCCCGAACCCTCACCAACTAGAGAGACAAAAAACGACTAGCCCCTCGTCCTATAGGACTCGGGCACCGGACAGATCGCGGTACATGCGCAAGGCATGGGATATGTCATCGTTTCGAATCGCATGGTAGTAATCCTACTTGCAACTAGGAATTTGTCAACCGCCCGTAAGAAACAATAATCATTTGGAAACATTTGCTCCATCAGCAGCTTCTTTGACCTCTGAAAAAGCCTCGATAAGATCGTCGAGCGTCATACAAGCATGAGCGGGGCTCGTAGAGGGCAGCGGCACAGAGGCTATCTTACTATCAGGCAGGATAAAGCGACGATAAAGCCGCGTAGCAGCGCCTCCGAGCGTAAATATGCGCACTATGTCAGCCTGTGCAAGCAGCATGTCGATAGCATTGGGGACGGGATTTTCGATACTTGCATCAGACGCCCCGACAATGTCACATGATGCAAGAACATCGCAGAGAGCAATATGGTGCCTGTGGCAAAAATCTCTTTTCTCATCGATTGTGTCCGGAAGATTTTCTCCCCAAAGACCCGCCATAACACGCCAGAAACGGTTTTGTGGATTGCCGAAGTAAAAACCGATCGCCCGCGATTTAGGACTTGGCATTGATCCTAAAAGCAGCACGCGGGATTCTCTGTCAATAACGGGAGGCAGAACATTTTCAACGTGCTCCCGCTTGTGCATCCGTGTACCTTGCAAGGTTCCACGTTTGTCTCGCGACAATTTAGTCACGCGCTATTCTCCCTCTCGAAGAGGCTCCACGAACTCCATGGCATCATCGAGACGAATCACGGTGGCCTGTCCGTATCCCGCTCCTCCTACGGTTCCTGTGTCAATTCCCCATTTGTCATGTACGTTGCCCGTGGCGGGCGTAGCCCCAGCTCGAATATACTGCGCAAGACCCTCTTTGTTCTGAGCGCTTCTGTTAAAATCCGAGCCGCCAACTGACGCCAAGTAAGGCGTAGGAGTATGCCCACATATAACTATAGGCCCCCTGCCTTCCGCATCGATAAGCCCCGTCGGCCGAGACCAGAAATCTTCCCGAATCCACAACAAGTCATCTTCTTGCTGGTTTTCTACGAAAGCTCGAAGCGTCTCAAGAGTCCAGACGGGAGGCACCGGCGAAACACCCGCGCGAATCCCCGCGTGAACAAGAATGTAAGGGCGATTCTGCACTATACCCTCATGGTGCAACGGTAGATTGAAAAGCCATTGCGAAAGCTCGTGCAGTTTCTCATCGGACCAACCTTCCAGCTGATCAAGCGTTGCACCGCCGCCGTTGTAAAGCCACGTAATCAGCGCTTCCTTGTCATCGGCGTTGGCCAGAGCGCGGGCCATCATCTGCTCATGGTTGCCCTGCAGCATAACCACATGGGGCAATGACTTGACAACCTCCACAACGCCCATCGGGTCAGGTCCGCGATCCACCATATCGCCAAGGCATATGAATTGATCATCCTCGGAAGGGGAAATTCGGTCAATCACCCGTTTCAGCGGCGCGCTGTGACCATGAATATCTGTAAAAACGTAAGTCGCCACAAAAGTCCTAACGGTTGAGCAGCCTCGGGCCGTCCTCCAAAGACGGCTTGCCGTCAAAATTGAGGCCATGCGTCAGGTTCTGAGCCGCCTCCAGGTTAAAGTCATGCGAGAAGAACGTATCAAGCGCATAGGGAACATTTGCCAGCGCAGCGTCATAGAGACTCCAGAAACTCTCATAGCGTTTCTCGCCTGTTGCAGGATCAATCCACATAGTACCCAAACGGTTATCGAAATCAGAATCAGCCGAGGCGCGTGGCCGGTGGGAAATAGCCTCCAGCAAAGAATACCGCTGCGTACCGAACGTACGCTCCATATGACTTAGCACCTTTATCTTTTTGCCGCTTGGCGAATATGCCAGATGCTGCATCATGCGATTATCCACTACTGCTGACGAGAAGATCCTCGTATCAGTAGGCTGATCATACGTCCAGAGCAAAACATAGAAGTATACGCGATCAAGCACATAGAGCGTCCGAAGTGAAGCGCGCAGCGTTTCTGAATACGGGCGATACGTCTTGACGGTCTTGCCCGTCCGAGCGTAGAGGATTGCCTCATCAAGGTCGCGCTCTATCTCCGCATGCACCACAGGAGCCGCTTTTTCGTCCAGCCCCTCAACACCCATCGACGTCAGATTGTCCTGCAGAAAGAAAATGAATGGATGCGTTGTGGTATCCAACAGATAATGACAGAGAAAACCCGCGATATACGCTCGCGCGACCGCCACGTCTTTCAGTGGCAAGGGCGCAATGGCATCCCGCATAGACAACAACAATTCAGACGTACGCGCCTTGTGCATCAGCGAACCCATGGTAGCCCATCGATGCAGCAATGGATCGACCTGCAAGAAGAAGAGAGGGTCGGGGCCCTGATTGCCTAAAAGGAAGGCTTCCTGCTCTTCCATTGTGGCAAAGCCAAGCCTACCAGCCGCGATTTCAAAGGCGTCTTTGCCAAAGAAATCGTGAGTTAAAATTGCCGGCATACTCTCCTCCTTCTACATCTCACGTGCGCTCACAAAACGCATGCGCCTTGTTCGCTGCACATATCGCTACGCAGCGCTTCAAAATATAGTTGCCATTGTATACCCGCTTTCGGCCTCAACTATTTGAGCGCTTGCGTCTCTTTTGTGTTTCTTGCTTGTCCAAGCGCCTGCACTCCCAAGGTAAGCGCTCCGAGAACACCCCTACGCTAGATGAGCCTCATAACCAGCGTCCTCCACTGCCTTGACGAGCTTCTCGCCAGAAACATCGCTGTCAAGCTCAATAACGGCGGACTTTTCTTCAAGTGAAACTTCCGCCTTGACAACGCCCTCAATGGCCTCAAGAGCCTTGGTGACGTGCATGACGCAATGCTTGCAGCTCATTCCTTCAACATTCAGTTTCTTTTCCATGACGTTTTTCCTTTCCTTCACTGCAGATGCAGCTGTTACAGATGACAGAGTCGAACTTGCGACAAACCCTGATTGGACTTGAGTTTTTATGGGTTCTACTCGGTTGATATCAATTTCTTTTGGTTTCCATGTGCGCAGGCGCAGCGCGTTAGTTACCACAAAAACTGACGAGAAGCCCATGGCTGCAGCGCCTATCATCGGGTTGAGCGTTATCCCCAAGGGCGCCAGAAGACCCATGGCCACAGGAATACAAACCGTATTGTAGAAAAGCGCCCAGAAGAGGTTTTGCTTGATATTTCTCATGGTAGCTCTTGAGAGTTCTATTGCTCGAACAACGTCAGCGGGATCAGAGTGCATGAGTACGATGTCTGCCGAACTGATAGCAACATCGGTGCCTGCTCCAATCGCAACGCCAATGTTTGCGCGGGCAAGAGCTGGAGCATCATTGATGCCATCGCCAACCATAATGACATGTTCGCCGGACTCTTGAAGGCGACGGATCTGAAGTTCTTTTTCGCTTGGCAAGACATCAGAAATTACCTGATTAACTTTAAGTTTCTGTCCGATGACGGCAGCTGTAGTTGCTTGATCACCCGTAAGCATGACAGATTTGATGCCCAAAGCTCGAAGCCGTGTGATTGTTTCTTCGCTTGTCGGCTTAACTTCATCCGCAACAGCAATGAGCCCGATGAGCTTGCCGTCTTTTGCAAAAAAGAGCGGCGTTTTCGCATCAGCGGCAAGGGTATCCGCATGTTGGATAAGTTCGCCCAGAATGACGCTTTCCTGCTCCATAAGACGAGCGTTTCCCGCAACAATCTTAGAACCTGCATTCGTTGCCGTAAGACCGCCGCCAGCCACCTGTTCAAAATCCTGGAGCTTGAGGTTCTTCTCGGCAGCAGTGCAGGCTTCGGCATATTCTTCCTCAGCATACTCAACGATAGCTTGCGCCAGAGGATGCTCACTTTTGCGTTCAATCGCAGCCGCCAGCTCAATAAGATCTTGCTTGCGTACGCCTTTTGCCGCAATGACATCGGTTACGCCGGGTCTGCCCTCGGTAAGCGTTCCTGTCTTATCGAAAACAACAGTCGTTGCATTGACCGTACCTTCAAGAGCCTCAGCGGACTTGACGAGAATGCCATGAGAAGCCCCGAGGCCAGTGCCAACCATAATCGCGGTAGGCGTCGCAAGTCCAAGCGCGCAGGGGCAAGAAATAACCAGTACGGATACCGCGTGAGAAAGTGCAACAGCAACATCGCCCGGCGCAAAGACAACCAGCCAGCCGATAAACGTCACAAGTGCCAAAGCGATGACCACCGGAACAAACACGCCTGCAATAGCATCGGCAAGACGCTCAACAGGCGCTTTAGAGCTTGTCGCCTCATCGACAAGATGGATAATGTTAGCAAGGGTCGTATCGTCGCCAACAGCCAGCGCTTGCATTTTGAACCACCCGCTGGTAGAAGTCGTAGCGCCGGTTACATGTGAATCCACCGTCTTTTCTACAGGAAGCGGCTCGCCCGTAATGGCTGATTCGTCTACCAAAGCTTGTCCCTCGCACACGACGCCATCTACGGGAATGGATTCTCCGGCGCGAACTACCAGGATATCGCCTGTGTGAACAGAATCGATTGGAACAACTTCTTCCTTGCCGTGACGCTCCACCGTAGCAGTCTGAGGCGCTAAGTTCATAAGAGCTTCAATAGCGCCTGTCGTGCGACCCTTCGCGCGAGCTTCAAAGAATTTACCAAGCGTAATGAGGGTGAGAATCAAGCCGGCCGATTCAAAGTACATGCCGTGCATAGCGGCGTGAGCAGCTTGCATATCCCCTGTCGCAAATGCGTCTGCCATCTGATAGAGACTTACCACACTATAGGCAAAACTTGCGGAGGAGCCTAAGGCGATAAGGGCGTCCATGTTGGGAGCTCCGTGAATAAGCGAGCGAAAACCGCCGATAAAATAGGAGCGATTGATACACAGTATCGGAACACAAAGCAGAAGCTCAGTCAGAGCTAAGTTCAACATGTTTCGCATGCCCACAAGCTGCGGCGGAACAGGCAAGCCAAGCATACCTCCCATAGCGATGTAAAAGAGAGGAACCGCCGCTACCAATGAGCCTATGAGCTGCCTCTTTTTTGATTCTACTTCCTTTTGAGAGGCATCAGCGACAGCGGTTTCTTTTGAGACCGCAGCTGCCGATTCTAAGCGAAGATGCGCTTCATAGCCTGCTTTGGAAACCGCCGTGCTCACCTCTTGGAGGGTCTCCTCGCCACCGTCATAGTCGATTTCCATTGAGTTTTTAAGCAGATTGACACGAGCCGCAGACACACCGGACACAGAAGACGCAGCCTTTTCTACGTGAGCCGCACAGCTCGCGCACGTCATACCAGATATATCAAAAGTTTTCTGATTCATTTCCCAGTGCCACCTTACATGAACTTCTTGAAGAGATCCATAACTTCATCGATAACTTCGGTATCGCCTTGCCGCACCCGATCAACTACGCAAGACGTAAGATGATCGCGCATAATCTCTCTGGAAACCGCCTTTACCGCAGATTCCACCGCCGCAAGTTGGATAAGGACGTCTCCGCAGTAGCGATCCTCCTCAACCATGTTTTTAATACCGTTGAGCTGACCAATCACACGGTTGATGCGTCGTGATACGCCAGATTTAAGCTCTTGAGAGCGCGGTTTATCCTTACGCGAGCAGCAGGAATTGTTTGAAGCAATCTGATTGCTCGCAGCTGAGCCTTCAGATAGCGTATGTTGTGGTTTGCCATGTACAACAGCTCGAATAAGCCTCTCTGATGATGACATGCGCTTCCCTTTCCGTACAGCAACCCTTTGCAGGCACTCTTTTTGCAACATCTCGCATATACATGCCTCTAGGTGGCTCTTGATCGTAGTCTTTCTGTATCAACCTGCATCCTAGGTTTTTCTACCAATCATAATACCCCCTAGGGGCATTTTCAAACAGGTAAAAAAGTGACGGCCACCTCGCTGTGAAGTGGCCGTCAATGACGTTTCCTCTATGCTGCGGCGCGTAAGCCTAGTGCTTCTTCAACACCTTCACGCCCACAGCCGTACCAATGGCCGCCGTGCCGACAAGCGCCGTCGTAATGAACGGCAGAAAGCTCACCGGATCACCCATCTGAGGCAATGCTCCACGGGACCTGGTCTTGGTCGCGGGAGTCTTGGAAGCAGGAGACTTTTCTTCCGGCTTTCCAGGCTTTTCTGGATTGTTTGGCGCCTTAACGGTATACGCCAGCTTTGGAACATCAAAGTTTTCCGCTGCACCCTGAACACCTGCGGAATTGACAGGCAAAAGCGTTGCTTCGGTGTTGGTGGCAAGCTCGTAGTCGCCCGGCGCGGTCGGAGCCTTCGTCAATGTAACGTCATACGTCAGTTTCACAGGCGCAAAGTTGGAAACCGGCTCGTGCGCGGTGAATTCAAAGGTATCCGTATCCGCGTTATAAGCCAAGGTGAAACGAGCATTTGTGGATCCTGTGCTATGGAAGCTCCAGGTATTCTCGCTCTCTTTCGTAGCTTCAAGCTGTTCGTCACCAACGCTAACTTTTGCTGTTCCAGGGATGAAGTCGAAATCGTAGTTGTCGCCCTTGCCCATAGAATCAGTAATCTTAGATCCTGTGCCACAGGCGTACAGGATGTTATTGGTAATCTGCGTGAAGTCAAGCGACGCACCTCCATTGAGCTGGTTCATAAACTTGACCGAGAAGTCAGAGTCACTGCCCGTACGCACGGCATAGCAGGTATAACCGCTACCCTTCAAAGCCTGCCATACGGTATAAGCCTCATAAACCGCGCGGTCAGGAGCCATGGCGTGGTCAGCTTGGGTTCCATGCTCAATGAACGCGAAACTTGGATCGGTGATGGCTCCCGTCACAGGATCTTTCACCTGGCTTGTAGCGTCATTGCCGTAGGTTGTGAAGTCGCGCGCATATGTGTCACCGTCGTGCGCAACCCATCCGATGAGGTGGGAATAGTAGGTGTCCCAATCGCCGTAAGGCATGGCATAGGTGCTTGAAGTAGGCGTACGCGCCTGACGCCATTCATCAATCATGCCGAAGTACACGAAGTTCTTCGGGTCAATTGTACTTGCGGCCTGCTGAGACGTCGGATCGGTGTATGAATACTGATAGTAGATGTCCTTTACTATACCGTCCTCGGCTGTAAACAGACGCGTCAGACCGTCACTTACCAGAATGACATACTTGCGTTTCGCAGGTGTAGCCGTATCCGCGTCCAGCATGTCCTGAGCCTTAGCTAGGCCGCCCTGCATGTTCGTACCGGAGTTCAAACTTCCTGTGTAGCCTCCTGAGATGGCGTTCTTGAACGTGTCAACATTGCCGGCGTTCAGTTCCGACAGGTCCTTTTCTACATGACCGTCGCCTCTAAACGACACGACACCCACCTTCACACGATCGGTACCCGATACTTCAGTAACAAGCCTGTCAAGCGTTGCTTTAGCATCGTTGATGGCATCGTCGCTGCAACTTGAATTGTCCACGACGAACACAACATCAGCTGAAAGCTTGGACTCGGGACTCGAAAGCTGGAGCGTGACGCGAGCGGTCTTGCCCTCGTCAATCCATGTTGCTGTCTTCGATTTTGAAATTGTGTCTGCCCATGCAGATGTTGGAAGCGCGATGAAGCAGGTTGTAACGAGCATAACGGCGCATGTGAGAATCAGAATTCCCTTCTTGCGCAGTGACGGTACGGTTTCCCTCATTGCGATCTCTCTTTCTCTATGGAGATTTTATGAATATACTAATGCACACATTATATGCTCGTATAGCGATAAAAGTGACGAAATTTTAAATCCAGTATAATTTTTTCCTGCAAAGGAGATTGATATAGGCTACAAACTAAGGCTAAAAGAGATTCGGAACGAGCGAAAAACTAGGAAAAGAAAGAAAAAAGCAGCCGCTACAAAGCGACTGCCTAATTTTTTATGGAGCCAGCTACCAGACTTGAACTGGTGACCCCCGCTTTACGAGAGCGGTGCTCTACCAACTGAGCTAAGCTGGCACATGTGCGATGCGAAAACTTCTTGATACACAGCTACGCAAGCATATGCGGCTAACAACTATACGGGGAACATCGTTGCATTTCAAGCCATAATTTAGAGAAGCCGTAAAATACCCCTTACAAGCCGCTCGAAATCATCCGCATAGCGTTTTGCAGCTTCAAGAACGCTCTTGTGGGTGGTACCGCGCGCGCCAGCGGGATTGGCGGCTAGCGTCAGTCCAAGCACGTTCATGCCAAGCGCACGGGCCATAATAACCTCAAGCGCCGTCGAAACGCCCGCATAAGAAACATTCATGGCACGCAACATATTGACCTCAGCAGGAGTTTCAAAATTAGGGCCGAGAAGACCGGCGAAAATTCCTTCTTCTACGGTAATGCCTAAATCATCCGCAACACCGCGTGCAAGTGTACGGAGATAAGGAGAATATGCGTCGTTCATGTCGACAAAAGGAGTTTTAACGTTCTTGAGACCCGCCCATTCGGCAAGAGGGTTGGTACCGGTAAGATTGATTTGATCGGTGATGATGCCAAGACCGGTACCGGCGTTTCCCGGTACAGAACCAGTAGCGCCTGCAAAATGATGTCCCGGCAGCCCAGGTGATGGGCGTGCTGAACCAGCGCGGTCACTTCGGCAGCAGAATATCCCTGGTAGAGATGGACACGTCCCGGATACACCACCACGGGAACATCATCAATAGTGCCAATGGTCGCCTCGAACTTGTGCCCGTCAACAGGCTGAGCATCAATCGGAAAACCATCGATATCACGATAATCAATACGCCGCACAGGCTTCACAAGACGTGCCAGATGCCCTAAGCCTGTTCCAAGAACAAGCGCAACAGGATGTTCAACAGACGGCTTTACTGACTCAACGGTCTTCTCGGTAACCACGCAAATCCCCTCCTCCTCCAGACGACGGGCAAATACGCCCTCGCCAGAGATTACTTTTCCAGAGTAGGTACCATCATAAATCTCATGCACGCCGCAAGACGGGCTTCTGGCCTTCAAAACGGCAAGCGTCGCGCCAAACTCTTTAACGGTAGCAAGGGCACACTGAGATCCTCGCTCAAAGTCAGCGGTAACATCGAGGCCATTTTTGAGCCACACCCGGTTGCCGCGTTGCTCAGCAGGCGGTCGCGGTACAGGCAAGTCGGCGGATGTCTCAGGACAAACGCACACCGCCTCAGTCTTTGCAGCGAGCTCTTGAACAGCGCGAGTAAGCTTAGAGCTGCCATCATAGCGAACGGGCCATCCTGCTAAACAAGCGCTCAAGGCAATCCTCATTGCAGTCCTTACTTCTTACCTGAAAGAAAAACCTGCAATCATGCAGTTGATTGCAGGTTTTTGCGGTCATACGAAAATACAAACTTACAGAGCCATTGAGTACGCTGTTACTGAAGCCTTATCCAAGACTTTATTGACAATCTCACGCCACTCTGCAGCTGCCTGAGTTGCAACCTGCTTATAGTTGCCACCGGCAACATTGTAGGCTGCCAACGCCGCCTCATAGGAAGCGGAATCGTTTGAAATGGAGTAACCGTTAAGCGCCTGGTAATAAGCGCCGTCAGTTGAGGCCCATGTATTTTTCTCTGCGTCCCACTCATTGCCGGCAAGCGAAATAATGTACTTGGCGTATTCTTCGCTGGTAGTTTCCTTATTGCCGTCAGACGGAGCCTGCGGCGCTGTGGGAAGCTCGGGTACCTTAGTGGTAACAACGGAATTCCGATACTTCTCAATCGTGACAGCCTGACGCAAAAGTTCTTTTGTGGCATCGGCAGAAAAACCGTACTGCTTACCGATAGCCTCATAATCATCGGTCTTCAAATTTGTTTTGGCATATTCACTGACATCGTCATCAGAAGCGGAGAAACCAGCTTTTTCTGCTTCCTTTAAAATGACCTTATTGCGCGCATAGCCCACAACCTTCTCCATAGCAGGAACTGCGTAGGAGCCGTCCTTCTGCTTAGCAGCTTCAACACCGGTTGAGGCCTCAAGGACTTGGCGGACCGTAATATTTTCCGTCTTTCCGTCAATGGTATACGAGCCAATGTTCGTGTCGAGCTCTCCCTCTGAAACCACGGTCTTGCCGATTCCCGTGCTTCCTCCAACAGGAAGGTAGTGGCCGAGTAAAACTCCCACTACAAGAGCAAGAACGCATACCACAGGAAGAACAATCTTCATGTTCCAGTGCTTTGTATCAATTTCTGGCATAACAAACCTTTCATTACTCGTCCGCTTTGCGCGGTCACATGATATGAACCGTAAGCAGTTTACCCTAACAGCTGAGATTTTTACCCGATTACAGCAACTCTCCCGTATTTGCACATACTCATACCTGCTCATATGTACAACAATTTTGCAGTAAGAGTCCAAACAAAGGTCTCTTGCCGCAAGCTTTTCTAGTCCCTACGCGCTGTATGCGAGCCTTAAGGCATATGTGAGCGATAAGAAAAAGCGCTTACTTTACTGCAGCAACAATCTCCGCGGAAAATTTCTTCATATAGCCTGAGGCGTTTTCGGAATCAAACAGAAAACGTTCCTTCAGTGCCTTTTTAGTCTCTTTGGAGATATCACTCTTTGCAAAAGCAAGGATGCCGATAAGCATGTCGTAATACTCCGCGTCACCGTGATAACACTGAATGGCCTCATTTAACAGTGGCCACGCTGCATCAGAGTGCTTTTGAGAAGTAGAACCATACCGCGCAAGGAATAAAAAGGCCGCTAAACGAACCGTTGAGGATGATTCATCAAAAAGAGACGCCTCTGCGCCGTCAAACGCTTTGACTACTTCCTCTCCATATTTCTCGCTCAGATTTGCGAGAGCAGAGAGAATCTCCCATCTTGTCTGCGCCTCAGGACGATACAGCGCGTCAATGAGATCTTCAACCTTACCTTCGAAAGCCTCAGGAGCTGTTGCCGCGATGTCCGCAAGTTCATGAGCGGCCTCTTGACGGTGGCGGCGGCTTGAATCAGACAGGGATTCGATATGCTGCGAGACCGTCTTAATCTGCGCTGCAGACGGCTTTTTTGCCTTAGTCGCCTTGGGCGCCACAGCCTTTTGATCGGCTGGTTTATCGGAAGCAGATTTGACAACCTTTTTTTGCGACGCTTTCGACTTCGTCGCAGCTGTTTTCTTATCAGTTTTTGGTTTTGCCGCGGCCTGTGTCTTAGTTTTGACCTTTGACTTCGCCGCGCTTTCGGTTTCCTGAGAAGATGTCTTGTCCTTCTCGGCGGTCTCTTTTTTAGTAGCCATCGAAGCAATTCCTTTCTCTGCTTTTTTGTCTACTCGTCACGAAAACCGTCAACCATCGTTCCGGTTTTCTCGTCCTTATGAATTTTAATAAATCCGAGTCTCGATGCCTCCTGAAGTAGAGCAGTAAACGAACGATATCCATATGTCGTCTCTGAAAAATCAGGACGCTTGCGTTTCATGGTCTGCTTAAGCTGCGAGGCGTAAATAGCTTGATCGTTCTCACTTTGCAGCGAGTCAATCGTCTGAAACAGCAGCTTATAGCACTTTTGCTTGTCTTTCGGCACCTTGGATCGGTAGCTGGGATAGGGGCCGGGCAGCTTTTCTTTATTAACGATGTCCTCATAGAAAATGAATTCGTCGCATACGCCTTCAAGAAGGGACGCCGTACCCATTTTTCGCCCTATGCCAATAACTGTCTTGTCATATTCTTTCAGCTTTGCCACAAGCGGAGAGAAATCGGAATCACCTGAAAAAATGGCGAATGTGTCAATGTGTTCTTTTGCCAGACATGTTTCAAGGGCGTCAACCGCAAGATGAATGTCGGCAGAGTTTTTGCCTTTTTGGGAATTATCCGGAATCTCGATAAGTTCAACACCAAGCTCGTGGAGGATTGGCTTCATGTTCTCATGGCGGCTCCAGTCACAATATGCTCGCTTGATGGTAATGCGGCCTTTGTCGACAAGTCGTTCAAACACAAGCTTGATATCATCCTGTGACCCATTTGAGCCCACAGGGAAATTTTCATAATCAATAAATACCGCGATAGAACTCTGCGGTGTAGGTATCTCGCTCAATGTACCTGCTTTCTATTACTCGTGGTGGTGGTGATGACCGCCGCAGCATTCATGACCATCGTCGTGGTGATGGTGCCCGCCACAGCATTCGTGGTCGGCGTCGTGATGGTGATGACCGCCACAGCATTCGTGGTCGGTATGGTCATGTTCATGGCTCTGTTCAGGCTCGTCTATCTCAAGAAGCGACCAGTCAATGCCGGCGGCGGCGCCTGTCTGCTCATCGCTGTACAAGAGCGAAAGTGCCTGCGTGCCCATGCGGGAACCGCCAACCTGACAGAGCATGTCAAAGAGAGTAAACGCTGTTTCGGCGCCCGGAAGCGTAATATCCAAATCTTCAGACTGCGCGAGCGCGAGCGCAATATCCTTACGGAAATGTTCCGCCAAAAATCCAGGTTTGAAATCGCCTGCAAGAGACTTCGGAGCAAGCTCCTTAAGCGCACGAGAAGAGCCCATGCCCGATTCAATCATACGAAGTGTCTGCTCGACATCAAGTCCGCCCTGCTCAGCAAGGGCCATCGCATCAGCATAACCCATCATGCACGAAGCAAGAGATACCTGATTGCACAGCTTTGCCGTCTGACCTTTGCCAGCGCCTCCCATGCAGTAGATGTTTGATGAAAAAACTTCAAGCAGCTCGCGGACGGGTTCAATGTCCTTCTCTGTTGCTCCCGCCATAAGTGTCAAAGTGCCCGCCTGAGCGCCCGCTTCTCCGCCGGTCACAGGGCAGTCAAAGGCGTGCTTATCCTCAACTTCAGCGGCATCGTGAATATCGCGAGCCAACTGGGGTGAAGAAGTAGTCAAATCAATCATCCAAGCTCCGCGTTTGGTAGCGCGCAGCAAGCCTTCCGTAGAAAGATACACGTCTTCGACATCGCTTGGATACCCAACCATGGTGCATACAACATCGGCATGAGCCGCCGCTTGAGCAACGCTTTCTGCCCAATGGGCTCCTTGCGCGAGAAGAGCCTCTGCTTTCTCTCGAGTTCTGTTGTGGACAGTCACATCATATCCCGCACGAAGGAGATGACCCGCAATGGGAGCTCCCATGATACCTGTACCAATACATGCGACCTTCATGCTCTTGCCTACTGTCATGAATTACCTTTCTACATACGCGAAGTTTACATACGCTGAATTTATATGCGGAACTCTTATAGCTCTTGTATACGAGCAGTATGTGCTAGCGACTACCCCGAACCTTATTTGCGATTTTATCCGCAAGCGACATCTTCTCCCGACGGTCAGTCCCCCAAAACACGATTGCTACCATGCCTGGGCCCACGTGAGAGCCAATCACAGGACCAACGGTGCTTTGGATAACAGTAACGCCTTCGCAACCCTTTTCTTTCCTAATCTGCGCCTCAACCCATTCGGCGTCCTTTTTTGCGTCAGCTGAAACAATAGCTACAGGAAGTGAAAGATCATGCGAGTAATTATCCCGAAAGTCCTGGATAATGGCTCGAAGCGCCTTTTTGCGCCCGCGACAGATTGTTTTGAGCGTCAAAGCGCCGGCCGCATCGTAAGAGATTTCGGGTTTGACGTCGAGCTTTCCGCCGATATTAGCGGCGGCCGGAGGAATACGTCCGCCGGCAGCAAGCGAATCGAGAGTTTCAAGCGTGAAATAACCGTGCAAGAAGTAGTGGGCATCATGCGCCCACTCTGCCAACTGCTTTGCGATCAGTCCCGCATTTGCCTGATGAACGGCCTCAATGGCAAGCAGCTCCGCCGCAACAGATGGAGCGCCATTATCGACAACATACAGCTCGAAGTCAGGGTATTGTTCCTGAATCATTTCCGCTGCTTGCTGAGCGGCATAAAATGAAGAGGATAACGCTGCGGGAAAGCAAAGATATACCGTTGGGGTACCAACTTTGGCGGCACGCTCAAAAACTTCAAAATAATGGCCAGGAGTCACCGCAGAAGTCTTGTAATGGAGTGCCCTGTTTTTGCGCATGCTCTCATAAAAATCATGCGCGGAAGCGGTCTTCCAGCCATCGTCGAACTTCTCGCCATCAGGCCCTGTATAGGGAAACTCGATGACCTCCACGCCCAGTTGCTCCGCAA
This sequence comes from Atopobium sp. oral taxon 199 str. F0494, assembly GCF_000411555.1. Taxonomy (GTDB): domain Bacteria; phylum Actinomycetota; class Coriobacteriia; order Coriobacteriales; family Atopobiaceae; genus Lancefieldella. The sequence goes on from NZ_KE150486.1 coordinate 677,588, forward strand.
TGCCCGGCGCGAAATCAGCATTTGAATCTACGATGATGTGAACGTTGCTTGGCTTATGGTACGCAGTGCCGAGCGCGTGATTGTGCCCGACACCGCCTTTTTCTGCATCTGTCTTTTTTTGCGTCTCGTCGACGTGCTTAGTCATTATGTTCCTCAATCCTTGGCTTGATGATTCCGTATCCACCGTTCTTACGATGGTAGATAACATTGGTCAAACCTGTTGTGGAATTAACAAAAACATAAAAATCATGGCCGAGAAGATCTGTCTGTACCAAGGCCTCTTCTTCCGTCATAGGGAGAAGATCGATATATTTTTCACGCACCAGCTGGTCATCAAGGTCTTCCTCAGGTATATCGATAAGTTTCGCAAGCTCCTCTTGCGACAATGCCTGCATGTGAGAATTCTGAGCATGGTGGTGCTTGTCGACAATGCGCGTCTTATATTTGCGAAGCTGACGTGATACTTTTTCCGCAGCCTCGTCAATGGCGCTATACATATCATCGTTGCTTGAAACTACGCGAACGACACTATTACGAACGAATACCGTTACTTCAACGGACTTGCGCTCGAGATTTGAAGGATTCTTGTCCACACGAAGAACAACATCGCATGTCATTGGCTGGATGTCAAAAACTTTGAGAGCTCCGCCAATCTTTTCTTCAACGTGAGAACGAAGGGCATCAGAAACCGTTACCTTGCGTCCAGAGAGTTTAATATCGACCATAGAGACCTCCTAACGACTGCGTGCACGACCTTTGTTTTTCAAAGATCGCTGCTGTTTTGATACCCATTAGTACACCAAATGTGTCCACAGAAGCAGAAATAACGGCAAGCGGAGTTCCCTATTCGGCAAGCGCTCTAAAAGCATGTGCTCAAGGCTGCATTCCCAGTCGCTGAAGCATGGCTCTCTATCCCCAGGCGGCAAGCATATAAAATGCCTTTCCAGCTGACCTGGTATTTGACCCCACACTCGCGCACCGGAGCGGTTGCTTGGACACGGTGTATCCTCACTGAAAGCTCTCTCGCCTGCGAAGCCGTGTGCCTCAGAGATATCAGACGGTGCGACTTACTTCTAGGACGAGCCATGCTCGCTTGGAAAGCCAAGCTTACGTGGATCCTTTTGACCTCGTCTGCCATGGACTAGGAAAACCGTATCATTTTCCGCAACCACAGACCTGGAAAGGCTCTCAAAGTATACCTCGCTGTTCTGAGAAACGCTTGTCCACTCACGAGAATACTCTCTTTGTTCACCAAACTCGGGCAAGCGCACCTACAGTCACCGAGGCCGCTCCTTGCGCATGCAGCACCCGTGTGGCTTCACGCACAGACGCACCTGTCGTAATAACATCATCAAGCAGAAGCAAACGAGCTCCTGACACGTCTGAGATTGTCGAGACAGTCCCCTGCAGATTTATTGTCCTGTCCTGAACACCTAAGCCACGCTGATCTTGGGCTTCCGGCCTCGTGAGCACGTCGGCAAGGGGCAGCTGCGCCTGACGACAAAACGCCTCTGATACAAGCTGCATATGGTCAAAGCCTCTTCTCGCGTACGCTCGTTTTGTAGCGGGAATAAAACATACGCCATCGATTGCATCGGAATCCCATCGGGGCAATCCGTCCGGCGCAGGCCACGCTTGCGCTTCCTCTAAGGCCGTAAGAATTGCCGCCGCCATAAGAGGCGCGAGCCGAAGTTCATGAGCGTCTTTCAGATTCGTGATCATACAAGCCGGAGGCCCTTTGAAGCCCATGGCGCAAACAACGCTCCTGCTTTCCCAAGCTTCCTGTGAGGGATGCTTTCCCATACATTCCGAACACACGATAGAACCAAAGGGCGTGCCGCAATGAGGACAAGCCCATCTCTGCTCAATCCATGGGAGCGTCGCACGACATTCTTCACAAAGCAATTCACCGGGCATATTGCAGACAACGCAACGCGTCTGCCACATTAACTCCAGCGCATCCTGGCCAATATCACAAAGCGCAGAAAAAGCAGACACAATACCCCCTTAAAAAAAGACGGGGGTTATACGTGTTTAGTATAGCAGCCCATGCCGTTCCGTCGCCTAATTGCTACGCTCACCGTCTTATGAGGATTTCTCAGCTCCGCACAGGTCATTTGCCATAAACTTTTATATGACTACATTTGGATTGCTTGGGGGTACCTATGATTTATATCGGCAATTTCAGCTATAACGACGCGAAAGACGATAAGGACAACTACTGCCTTATGCCCTGCATTGTTGAGGCTGCAAACACAGATGAGGCGCTCGAGCTTTTCTCTGAGCATTTGTTTGAAGTAAGCAAGATGTCCGATCTTCTTGACGGAGCTCAGGAAATTTATCTTGACTCTATCATTGAGCTGCCTGAAGTTCCTTCGTCCCCGCTTATTGCGCAGTGGCAAAAGATTATGCCTGCAGGCGATGGCCTCTGCAGTATCACAAGCGCCCTGCCCACCGTTGAGTTTGACGATGATATCGCCAACGCCTACTCATGGAATGAGACAGAACACAGCCATGATTCTGACGATGACGAATACGATCATGAAGACTACGGAACTCTTGACGACCTTAACGAAGAGCTGCTGGAAGAGCTCGCGCAGGACGAAGAACCCTTTATGCGCTTTTAGCGTACCGTAAAGAAAGCGCAAGAGAAATTTCTGCGTCACAATCCCCGCTAGAGATTCAGCGCGTCTTTCTTGTCGGCAATGTACAGATAGGAAAAGATTGCCGCAAGCGCGCTGATTGTTGTCAGCCCCAAAATAGTACGCATGGGTAGTGATGACGTCTGGGTATCGGCGTTAGCGGACGTCTCAGAGGATGAGGCTGCCTTTTGGGGCGCCTCAACGGTGCTTTTCTGACTTTTTTCAGTCTGTTTCGAAAGAGCATCTATAGTAGTTTTTACAGTACTTTGCGTCTGTATGCCACTTGTACTGTCACTCTGACGAGCATTGACACGCTTTTCCGTTTGATGCTCATCTACCGCATCAGGTACATCTTTGCGGTCAGACGGCTTCGGCGGGTCTGCGGGATCCGGTTTGTTTGTATCATCGGAAGTTCCCTTACGCGCAACAAGGGCAAACAGCACTCCGGAGTCATTGGTATAGTACAGATTTCCCGCCGCGTCACAGATGACCGATGATGAACTGCCCTTCTGATACTGCTTCTCAGGCGTATAAATCTGCACTGCACCTGCAGAATCACCAAGCTTATATCTCCAGACACCACCGGTTCCGTCGGTGCTCGTGAAATATACATATGTACCGCTATCCTGCTTCGAAACGAGAGGGGCGCTCTGCACTCTGCCTTCTCCCGCATAGACGGTATGCTCTATCGTTAGCGTTTCAAGATTGATAACAGACAGACATGCGCGCGCTTCTCCGCTCGATGTATCTGTTCCGCCTACAAAAACCCTGTTGCCACTAATTGTAGGCGTTGAGAAAGATTCCTGAGCAAAGGAAACCTCTCCTGTTTTGTTCAAGACATCCCCGCACTTTGAGAATACATGCAGCACGCCGTCTTTGGTAACGGCAACATAGGTACCATCTCCGATTGAAGCATCAACCGTATGCGGCAGAGGAATGATTCCTGTTCTAACCGGCGCACCAAGCGCAAGTTCCGCTTTGACGAGCCCGGTTGCGCTGTCAAAAAGAGTTACGTTTCCAGACTCATCACCAACCATGAGCCTATTACCGGCAGCCACGGCGCCAGACCAGTAATATCCCGTCGGCTGATGCGGGCCGTACGCTTTACGCACGAGCCACGAAATTCCGCCATCGGTAAGACTCACGCACACGAGTATGCCTGAAGTACTCTCACTCAACATCTTTGTAAAGCCCGCAATAACGAAAGAGCCGTCAGAAGAAACGGTCAGCGATGAGAGCGTTTGATACGTAGCGACATATTCCAGCAGCATCTGAGAGCGCCAGACGCAATCAAGCTCTGTCAACGTGAAGGCTGAAAGACGACCGTCCTCAGTTGGAACAATCATCATGCCTTGAGCAACAATGGGACGGGACGTCCTTGAGATACTGCCTCCTAAAACTACCTTTTTGAGAATGTCACCCGTTGTCGCGTCCACCTTATACAGCATGTTTCCACGCGCGAAATACAGCGCGTTACCTACAATAACTTGATCAGATACGGCAAAGGGCATCTCGCCGTTCATCTGCGGCGCAATAGTCCAGCGAACATCAACGGCGCCGGTAGGAGTAAGGGCGTCTACCGCGGCGGAGTTCTTTCCATTGGGATAGCCGCCCCAGTCGGGCTTCACTTCCGGATGAGAAGCCTGTGGCTTAAGGATAAGTTCCTGTTCTTCAGTGGGAACTGCGGCTCCTGCAATACCGTAGCGCCATTCAAGAGTGGCATTGGCATCAAGAGATGTTTTGTCGACAGTTTTTTGAGACACCTCACGCCCGTTGACAAAGAGTCTCCACTCTATTGTTGTCTGAGTCGTTGCATCTTCTTGAGCAGAAAGAGTCAGATTCTCAAAAGGCGATGTGACGCTGACCAGCTTGCCGTCAGTCATGGTATACGTAAGATTGTGGCTTTTGAGGTAGCGTTCGGTTACCTCAGCAACCGAAGTCCCCTTTTGTATCTCAAGAGACTCATCGGAAGCCCAATATTGCGTCGTACCTTCTTTGTTCTGTCCAACAATCTTGATAGTCACTTGAATGGTAGCTGTATTGTTTGACGTCATAGAGCCTTTAGCGGCTGCATCCAGCGATGATGTATCCGTTGTGTCCGCAGTTTTTTCAGATGGAGTCTGCTCAGCGTCTTTCTGAGAAGACGTGGGATTGTCGGGAGTTTCCTTTGGCGAGAGCGCGCTTTTCTCGGCAGAAAAATTATTGCCGGTATCTGAGGACGTTCTTTCATCATGCGTGCTTTTAGTCGCTGATTCAGTTGCTGATTCGTCAACGTACGCAGAAGCGTCTGTCTGGCTAGAAGTCGCTGCATATGCAGACAAAGGCATCAGTGACAGAGCTACTACGAAGGACAAAAGGGTTGCTATGACCCTTTTTCTCATATTAACGAATCCTCCCAACCTGAGGCCGATGAGCCTTATGAGCAAACACTAGAATTCCAATACCCAAAATTACCAGCGGCATGCTGAGAAGTTGCCCCATAGTGATAAAACCACCAAAAAGATATCCAAGCTGCTCATCCGGAACGCGAACAAACTCGATAACAAAACGGAAGATGCCGTAAAGCAGCAAGAACACACCAATGAACGTGCCCTGAGGACGAGGCGGATTTTTCCGGGAAAGCGCGTAAAGTACTGCAAACAGTACTAAACCCTCGAGAATAGCCTCATAGATCTGGGAGGGATGACGGTAAACCGCTCCACCCGTTTCAAACATGACTCCCCACGGAAGATCCGTTGGCTTACCCCACAACTCTCCATTGACAAAGTTTGCACAGCGGCCGAAGAAGAGACCCAACGGAGCGCCGATAGCCGCTAGATCAGCAATGGTGGGAATCGAAAAATGCAAGAAATGACAGGCAAGCGAACCGCCAACAATGGCGCCGACAAGCCCTCCATGAAAGCTCATGCCAGCACGCGCGAAAATATCAAGTGGATGCTCGAGATAGTACCCAGCTCCATAAAAAATGACATAGAACAGGCGTGCTCCGATAATAACCCCGAATGCAATCCCTAAGAGGATATTAAGGGTATCGTCCACCGTTATAGTAAGATTCCAGCGGCGCGCAGTGCGATACAGTATGAGACCCGCCAAGGTAAAACCAGCAAGATAGGCAAGGCCGTACCAGCGGACGGAGAGCGCTCCAATCGAAAAAGCAACAGGACTTAAGGATTTGTAGAGTTCGTCAAGATACACGTTCTTCTCGCCACCTAATCCTGAAGGATGTGCGAGGGGGTAGCTCCACGCTGTCCTTGATAATGGCTCCCAAGATTTTTGGAGCCGTAGGGTCGCTCAACAGGCGAACTCATGCGCTCAAAAGAAAGCTGACCCACACGCATGCCGGGATGCAAGATGATTGGAAGGTTTGCGACGTTGGAAAGCTCAAGGGTCAGCTCACCGTCCCAGCCGGGATCGACGTAGCCTGCTGTCGAGTGAATCATGAGCCCCAGGCGGCCCAGCGTCGATTTGCCTTCAAGTTTGCCCAGGATATCATCGGGAATAGCGATGCGCTCAAGCGTAGTGCCTAAGGCAAACTGGCCTGGATGCAGGACAAACACGTCGCCCTCAGGTACATCGATAGATTCCGTAAGGCCTTCCTGCGAGGTCAAAGGATCAATGAACGCGTGGGTGGAATTTCGAAAGATTCTAAAGTTTGAACCGAGACGCACATCGACAGAAGCAGGCTGGATATTTTGTTCAAGCAGCGGCTCAATAATAATGCGACCAGCTGAAAGTTCACTCTTAATATCATAATCTGAGAGGACCAAAGCGTCCGCCTTTCATCAAAACCATCATATGCAAACAGAGCGGCCAAAAGCGTGCGGCAAGACTCTCTGTACGCCATAAACCGTACCCTATGAAGTATACGGTAACACGCCCACCTAAAGGAGAAGGAGGGCGTGTTTAAAATTGCGCTGTCATCGCAGGAATTACAATATATTTCTACAATTCTTTCTATAATTCGCGTCATCTGAGACGCGCAACGTCCAATGCAACGCCGATTCTACATCATCGCAGGTCTGACATGGGTAACGCCGGGAACATGTTCGATGAGGATACGCTCAATGCCTTCGGACATGTCATAGGCAGACATGGGGCAACCGGCACAGGCTCCCGTCATCTCAAGCGTTACCGTTCCATCATCGTCCACATCAATCAGTTCAACATCTCCGCCATCCGCCTGCAGACTCTGACGAATAACGTCAAGCGTAGCTTCCAAAAGTTCCCTGTTGACTGCCATGTCATTCTCTCCTTGCTAAAAAGCCGCCGTAAACGCTCCTATCATACCCAAAGAATGGCAAATGATACGATTAGCCGATAGACGAGAAGAGATGCCCCTCGCTGGCTCCTTCGAGGCGGTTCGGCAGAGGCTCGCCCTTGAAAGCGGCACGTACCGCCAGACACACGCGCTCTACCTCCGACGTTGTCTGCCTGAGATCAAGCAACGTCGCATCAACCATCAGACGAGAAACACCACTTGAAAGCAGCACTGCCACCTCAGGAACCGCGTCAAACGGCTTGGGACTCCAAATGCGCGAGCGTCCGTGAAGGTCCGTTATCACGGGCATGTAGTCATTGTCTATGCCGCAAAGGTAGTGGGGCTCAAGGCGCAGCTTGCACATATCGCAGTCATGTGCGCACTTCCCTGTTGACATCAACACACAATGCTCCGAGGTCATGGTACGCGTACGACCGCTGACCAGGTATCCAACAGGAACAGAAGCGTTTTTTGCAAGGTGCATAATTTCCGCAAGCGTCAGCTCAGAGTTAAGCCAAACGCCGCAAGCTCCCCTGTCAGCCAAGGCTGCAAGCGCATAGTCGTTGTGGATAGGAATACATTCGCGAATCTCAGGAGCCGCGCCCCGTGCATACGCCAACGCCAACTCGGAAATATTGCCGACAGCTACGGGTATCCCGCTGCGAATGAAGGAATCAAGGCGCTCGTGGTCCACCTCGCGGCAGACCTCGTCAAGCCACGGTATGACGCGCTGTTTCAGCTCCTGCGGCCACGCGTATTCCTCAAGTACGTCAGCGGTTGCATAGAGACGACTCGCGCCCGCGTCAAGCGCGGCATAAGCTTGGCGCGGAGAAACCACCAGAGCGCATACCTCCGCATGAGCCACTCGCGGGCAATCAGAAGTGAGATCTTTCACAAGCGTTGTCTCAGTGCCGGCAGCATGACGTTCCTTTTCAGCGGCGCGGCACTCTTTTTCAGCAGCGCGGCGCGAAAGGGGCGCCGTGTGTTTCTCGCGGCTGCTATATACGGCAAGAATTTCTTTTTCAAGCGCATCGCAGGCCTTCGTGCGCACTGTGTGAACAGCAGAAAAGCTCATGCCGCAGCCCGCGTCAAGTTCGATGTCAAAACAGACGGGGTCAAAAGGGGTCGCACCCATGCGGCCTACATGCTCCGTAAGTTCAGCGGCGCTGACCGCCTTGGTACGAGCTGCCTCAACGATAAAGCCTTCAGCGCAAGCGGAAAAGGTGCCGTCTGCGGTAGTGAGCTCAACAGCAAACGGCCGACCAACTTTTGCAAAAACGCGTACGGTAACGGCGCGTTTACGGGGATAGTCACGTGAGGAGATTTGCTCCGCTTTTAAGCGCGCCGCCTCGGAGCGAATCACACGCACGATGGAGCCTGGCTGCATCACACGAGCGGCTCTGACCGTCAGGGTATCTCCAGGCGCAGCTTCACACGGCGCTAAGGCAGTCAGGAATTTAGTCGGGTCATCAAGGGGTCTGATTTCGAGCAGGTCTCCTTTGCCGATGGGCGCGTGCACCGTCACGTCAACGTCCGCCTGTTTGTAACGACGCAACTTGACGCGGCCACCGTTGAGCCCTCCCTTTTTCTCAACAGCATCTTCAAGCGCGCGGCCACCCACAACCTCGCCGACCATCTCGCCACGGTTATTTGACCGCTCGTAGCTCATCATTTCATTGCCTGCGGTTCCGTGCAGATATGCGTCAGTCAGCCCGCGATTAAAGGAACGCTTAAGCAGGCGATGGCGGCAGGCCGCAGCAGTAGCGGAGTCTTTGCCGGCCGCCAAAGTGTCAAGCGCTTCTCGATACGCAAAGACCACCGAATAGACGTATTCGGGAGCCTTCATGCGGCCTTCAATCTTGAGCGAACCTACGCCCGCTTGCGCTAACTCCGGCAGGTCGTCAATGGTGCAGTAATCCTTGGGACACAACAGGCGGTCAAACTCCGGGCGTGAAACAACCGTATGTGCAGCGTCCATCAGCACATACGGAAGACGACAGGGTTGTGCGCAAGCGCCGCGGTTGGCGGAGCGGTCCCCGCGCATGGAGCTCATATGGCAGATACCCGAGTAGCAAAAACAAAGTGCACCGTGGCCAAAGCACTCCACTTCAACGCCTTCTTGGGCGATACGGGCAATTTCTTGCAGGGCCAATTCACGAGAAAGCGTCACGCGGCAGGCGCCAATTTCACGACAGAATGCAACGCCACGCGCGTCATGAATGTTCGCCTGCGTGGAAACATGGCACTCCATCTCAGGCCAGGTTGTTCTTACCTGTGCCAGAAGACCCCAGTCTTGAATAATGAAGGCATCGGCGCCTAACAGCCACGCGCGGCGGACAAGCCTCAATACGCGCTGCATCTCGTCCCATTTGACTACCACATTGACCGTCACATACACGCGTGAGCCAGCAAGGTGTGCACGTCTGCACGCCGCCGCAAATGAAGCATCGTCAAAGTTATCAGCGCTGCGCCGCGCATTGAAGCTACTACCAAGGCCGCAGTAGATAGCATCAGCGCCTGCCGCCAGCGCCGCATTGAACGCGGCGGGACCTCCCGCCGGAGCGAGAAGCTCCATGGAGGCAGCTGCGGGCAGCGGATCTGCCGTTTGAAGCGCACTTGATGAAGCCTGCGTCCATGAGGCTTCATTCATACGGTTTTTCTCGCCGGGAACAAGCGCGCGCTCACGGCGGTTTCGTTCATTCATCTATATACCTTGCTCAAATGCTGCTATCGGCCAAATTGCTGAGTGCTGTCGTGCAGGCTCAGCCGCTTACCTTTGTATCGCGGAAAGTGGCGGATGCACCATATCCTTATCGGAAAGGATGACACGCGCGGGATCAAAGCTCTTCTCGCCGAGAAAAGCCGGCCAGACGATACCTATCTCGGGATCGTTCCACATAACGCCACCTTCATCGCCTGGATGATAGGTGTCGTCACACTTGTAGCAAAACTCAGCTTCGTCCGAAAGCACCAAAAACCCGTGCGCGAAACCTCGCGGAATAAAGAATTGGCGACGGTTTTCCGCAGAAAGGGTAATTCCTTCCCACATACCCCAAGTAGGGCTACCTGCACGCAAATCAACAGCTACGTCAAAAACAGCGCCGCGTATGACCCGAACAAGTTTCGCCTGGGGATGCGCAATTTGAAAATGAAGTCCCCGAAGCACACCCTGCACCGAAGAGGATTGATTATCCTGCACAAAATTCGCGTCAATACCGCCTGCGAGAAAGTCTTCACGGCGATAGGTCTCCATAAACTGCCCACGGAGGTCGCCGTACGCCTTCACGTCAACTACTACTACGCCCTCAATTGAAGTGGGGGTAAACGTGAAATTGCCCGATGTTACGGAACGTCCTGTCAATTCAGCCACAATACGGCTTCCCTTCCTGTATGATCTACTTGCTGTCTCACCGCTTGCTTGGTGACCCGACAGATAACTATACTCAAACAAGCAGACAACTCAAACAAACAGCCAATGAGTACGCTATTATTATTCCAGTAAAACTCTGACCGGACCGCACAGAAGGAACATCGTGAGGATTCTTGCAATCGTCCCCGCATACAACGAAGAAGCTTGTATCGCGGATACTGTTACCGAATTGACGCAGACATGCCCATTCATCGATTACGTCGTCATCAACGACGGATCAGCCGATAATACGCTGGCCATCTGCCGCCGAAACAACTTCAATTACATAAGCCTGCCGGTCAATGGCGGGCTTTCAGCGGCATTTCGTGCCGGCATGCGCTATGCCAAAGACCATGGGTACGACGCGGCCGTGCAGTTTGACTCTGACGGCCAGCATATGCCGCAATTCATCCCCGTCATGGCAGAAGCGCTCGAGCGCGACCATGCAGATATTGTGATCGCATCCCGCTTTGTGACTAAGCAGCGCGGATCAAGCGCTAGAGAGATTGGCTCCAAGCTTATCAGCTGGCTTATCAAACGCAGTACCGGACAGAGTATCACCGATCCAACATCCGGCATGCGCATGTACAACGCCTCAATGATTGATATCTACGCTCGTTCGTTTGATTTCTCTCCGGAGCCAGATACTATTTCGCTGTTAATGCGCAAGGGCGCGCGAGTCAGCGAAATTCAGACCGAGATGCGCGAACGTCAGGGCGGCAAGAGTTATCTCAACTTTTACAGCTCCATCGTCTATATGGCGCGCACGTGTCTTTCACTTCTTCTGTTCCAGTGGTTTAGATAACCTGAGATAAGGTGGTCTCATGTCCATAATGCTCCGCATTTCTTTGCTTCTTGGCGCCCTCTTTGCGCTCGGCATCGTTATCCACAGCGTTCGCAAATCGCGAATCCGCATTTCGGATTCGGTATTCTGGGTTACATCGGCGACCCTTCTTCTGCTGTTCGCCCTTATCCCGCAGATTCCCTTTTTCTTTTCTCAACTTTTTGGGTTTGTCTCAACCAGTAACTTTGTTTTGGTCGTTGTTATCGCTCTGATGCTCATCAAACTGTTCCACCAGTCCTGCAGCATCTCGCAACTGACTCATAAGGTCGAATCACTTTCCGCCACAATCGCCCTTCACGATAAAGAGCTGCGTGACGAGAAGAACCTCGATCACATTACCGATTCCAACCACTCCGTACGGACGTAGGGTCTAACGCTCTGCCGTCTCATCGGACTCGCTGACGGCAGCGTTGTTGATAGCGCTGGATTTGACATTGACTCCGCGCAATCCCAGCGCACAAAAAACGCCGAATACTATGGCAAGCACCAAAAGCGATGCGTCATACAGAAGACAGGCGCCCATGATGCCCCACGTTGTAATGAAGTAACTTGAGGCCACAAAAGCAAAACCGGCACCGCATGCGTAACTCACCAAAACACCGACCTGTTTTCTCATCGTAACCACGGCGTAATAGAGGATTACCGTAAGCGCGTTAAGCCACCCTCCTACCAAAAGCACCATAAGCTCCACTTGATACGGAGAAAAATCAAGTCCGTACAGCGCGCTTAAAACCGGTACCCCCAACGGCCATGCAAGAGCCATCGTAAGTACTGTAGCCAGCGTCACTACGCCGAAACCCTTAAGGATAAGGGACAAAAACGCGCCTGTATTTCGTGAGGTCCAGCGCTCGGCCATGTCGGTCAAAAGCGGCTTAAAGACGAAATTACTTAAAAGATTGATAACCATCGCCGGCATAGAGAGCACCGCATAAAACGTCTGATACTCTTTGCTCATAAAACTTGCCATCGCATACTTGGGTGCTCCCACTACATATGTCAGCAAGAATGATCCGGCAAAAAGCGGTGCCGTAGTCAGTAGTAATTTTCCAATAAAGCGCAGATCAAAAGATGGTTTGAGCGACTCCATCGCCTTTGCAGGTGTATAAATCAACACAACCATCACAACTGCGGATGCCGCAAAAGAAACAAGGCAAGCTACCAGCAAGTTCTTAGTAAGCACAACGCCAACGGCAAACGCAATAACCGTCGTCAATACCCGGAAGAAAAACGCACGGCCCGCAATGTCAAGCCGTCCGTGCTGCTGAAACATGCCGTGAAATACGTCTTCAACAACATCAAACAGGCGCAGCGAAGCAATCAGGGTAAAAAGCAATCCCTCGTACGTCAATCCCTGCGTAGCAGCGGAATACACCACTACGCCAACCATCATGCATACCGTTGTAATACAGCGTGCTCCCAGATAAACGCCAAACGGGAACTTTTCTTCCGTATCGGTCGCCTGATACGTGCGAATTTCAAAATGACCGACTACCATGAGCTGCTGCGCAATCGCATACGCCAGCGAGAAAATACCTCCTGCAGCAGCGCCCATCGTTTGCGTCACCGCCATCAGCATGAGGACCGTTGACGCAGCGTTCATCAGAGAGCCAAGCGTGTTCCAAAAATAGTTTTTCCGCATTTGCGTCGGAGACGTTTCGATGTTCATGAGCCCTTCTCGCCGTACTTCACTTCACGTTCTACGTTTCCCGTATGCCACTCGTCTCAAACTACGAGCGGCGGGACGTGCGGTTTACATGGTGCCGAAGGCCTTAAAGGCATCCCGGCTTCCCTTGGTAACATCGATGTCTTTCCACTTGCCAAAATCAAGTCTGCCAGGATGATGGTTCTTACGATCACCCTCCGGAGGGAGCTGCATGTAATCACCGTATCCCAACCGCAAAAGCTTGTCGTATTCTTTGGGAAGAACCGTAGTGATGTCTTCAAACGGAACACGAACGGTCGGAAATACATCGCTTTTGCTCATGGTCCAATTTTCGGGATCAGGCTCAACGAAACTGGCGTAAACGTCGGTTTTTTCATGCTCACCAAGACGAGCCGCCCTGTCCCAATGGCTCAAAATGAACTTTGACGGAACATGCAGAATTCGTAAAGCCCAGTGAATCAAAAAACACCCCACGAGAGCCACTTTGCGTTTCCAGCCTCCCAAAGGTATATGCGGCCTGGGTGTTGCGCGCAGGAAATTCAGACGTCCCCAAAACCAGGTACGCCGCCGCGCGCGGGCATATATTTTTGGATCTTGGGGGACCTTGTCGAACGGGAAGATGCCAATGGAGATAGCATAGGTAAACGGACAGCCCATGAACTCGTCAGGTACGCAGACCGTATCTCTCAAAGACAGGTTAGAATTCACCGCAGGAAAGAAGTCGTCGGTACGGCCGTTTTGAATGATGAAGTCCGGTCGGATACGCGACGGACCCTCTGAGAGAAACGTCTCATAGTCCTCGCGAAACATCGAAATGTCCACATCGTCATCCCAGGGAATGAAACCCTTATGCCGAATGGCACCAATCTCGGTACCGCCGTACGCTTGATAGGAAATACCCAGCTCACCACAGACACGATCAAGCTCGTCCATCAGCATGGTGGAAAGAATCTGGACCCGGCGCAATTCCTTTGGGTCATCATAGCTTCTATACGTTTCAAATCCCACAAAGACTCCAGCCGACAAGTTTCGGTCAATGTTTCTATAATACAGGTAATAAAACGCTCCACAACAAACGCCTCACGACGGGATGATATCATGTACACATCAGCCGATCACACCTTTGCTATATGCGCCTACGGGGAAAGCCCGTATTTGGAAGAGCTCATCCACTCGCTTAAGGAGCAGACGCTCTCTACTACGCTGCTCCTCGCAACCTCCACTCCCAATGATTTGATTCGCGGCCTTTGCGAGAAGTACGACATCAGAATGTATGTCAATGACGGACCCGGAGGCATCGCCGGAGATTGGAACTTTGCCGTCAGCTGCTGCGACACTCCTTTAGTAACTATCGCCCACCAGGACGATATATACAAGCCCGCCTATGCCGAAGAAATGCTTACGCGCATAAACTCTTCAATTTTACCTCTCATATACTTCACCAATTACAGCGAGCTCAGAGACGGGCGTGAAGTGAATGACAACAGACTGTTGAGTGTCAAGCGCCGTCTGCTCTATTCCCTTGGCAAGCTTGAAAACGCAGGCAAACGATGGGCAAAGCGACGCGCGCTTGAGCTGGGGTGTGCCATCTGCTGCCCTTCTGTCACCCTCTGTCTCCCCAATCTTGAGCTTCCTGTTTTTGAAGCCGGATTCGGCTCAAACCTCGATTGGCAGGCATGGGAGAGAATCAGCCGCAAGGAGGGGGATTTCCTTTACAACACAAATGTTTTGATGCTCCATCGGATTCATGAAGATTCCGAAACCAGCCATCTCATACGCGATAACCGCCGCGAGGCAGAAGACCTTGCAATGCTTAAAAAGTTCTGGCCGGCTCCTATAGCGGAACTTATCAACCTTGCCTACAAAAGAGGTCAAAAAAGCAATGGGTGAGAAAGGCTGTCTTGCGGTCAAGGCCTCCCTGCACCTCTTGAGGCCGCTCCTGCGTTTCTTGTATAAGCTCTTGCCCTTCACGAGCGGCGCAGTCGCCTTCCATGCCTTGTATACTTAAAACGTTCTGACCAAAAATCATTGGAGAGCCATGCTTAACTTTGCCGTTGGACCCGTACCATCCGCTGATGAGATTCGCGCGCTGGGCGCACAAAATGTTCCTTATTTCAGAACCCCGGAGTTTTCCGCCGTCATGCTCGAAAACGAGCGGCTCCTCTGCAAGATGGCACACGCTCCAAAAGACTCCCGCGCCGTATTTGTCACGGGCTCCGGCACTTCTGCCATGGAAGCCGTAGTCACAGGTACATTAACCCGCGACGATAAAGCGCTCGTGGTTGACGGTGGCAGTTTCGGACATCGCTTCCGCCAGATGCTTGAACTCCACGAGATTCCTCATACCGCTCTTGAACTTACCTACGGTACTCCCCTTACCGAAGCCGACTTATCTCCTTTTGACGGCAAAGGCTACACTGCATTTCTTGTCAATTTGGGTGAGACCTCTCAAGGCATCCTGTACGACGCGGACCTTATCGCCCGTTTTTGCGAGAAGAACAATCTTTTTCTCATTGTTGACGGCATCAGTTCGTTTTTAGCTGACCCCTTTGATATGGAAGCCTTAGGAGCAGGCGTACTGATTACAGGCGCGCAAAAGGCTCTTGCCTGCCCTCCGGGCATAGCTCCAATTGTGCTTGCTCCTCATGCTGTCGAGCGCATCACAAACATTAAAGCGCCGTGCATGTACTTGGACCTTAATGCTCTGCTCGAAAACGGCCAGCGGGGACAGACTCCCTTTACCCCTGCCGTCAGCACCCTCATTCAGATCAACAAGCGTCTTCAGATGATTGAAGAAACCGGAGGCGCCGACGCGGAAGTTGCACGCACGGCCGCCGTCGCGCGAGACTTCCGTGAGCGCGCAGCGGATCTGCCTTTTGACATGCGCCTTGTTTCTCCCTCGAATGCCGTAACGTTTTTGCATACGCGCACCTATTCCGCAAAGCACATCTTCCAGACCCTGAAAGACGATTACGGTATGTGGGTCTGTCCAAATGGCGGAGCCAACGCCGACACCTCGTTCCGTGTGGGTCATATCGGATGTCACCCGCTCAGCGACAACGCTCTTCTGGTAGCAGCTCTCTTTGATCTCAAGCGTCGAGGTCTTCTGACTCCAAGGAAGTAATCTATGACAAAGGTAATTACATACGGTACTTTTGACCTGCTTCATTACGGTCATATCAACCTTCTCAAACGGGCAAAAGAGCTTGGGGACTACCTTATCGTCGGCGTAACGGCCGAGGCCTACGATATGGCCCGCGGAAAGATTAACGTTACACAATCGCTTTCCGAACGCATCGAAAATGTACGTGAGACCGGTCTTGCCGACGAAATTATTGTCGAAGAGTACGAAGGTCAAAAGATTGACGATATCAAACGCTATGGCATTGACATTTTTGCCATCGGCTCCGATTGGAAAGACAAGTTTGATTACCTTTCCGACTATTGCAAGGTGGTATATCTCGATCGCACCAAAGGTATCTCAAGCACAAGCCTGCGTGCAGAGGACAACCGTCTCAAAGTCGGCCTCATCGGTGACGCTCCTTGGCTGGACAAGTACCGCCGGCAAGCCCGGTTTGTCAACGGCATGGAGATTGTAGGGGTCGCAACTTCCCACAAAGAGTCGCTCGCTAAAGGACTCGCCGCACTCCCTCTGGTTACAAGCAACATCGACGAACTTCTCGCCGCCGTAGATGCGGTAATCATCTCTTCCGACCCGCTGTTGCACCACGCGCAGGTGGAGCATGCGCTCAAGGCGGGCAAGCATGTGCTGTGCGAGTCTCCGTTTGCTCTCACGACCCATGAAGGCGAGGCGCTGGCGTCATACGCAAGCGAACACAACCTTGTGCTCCAAGACGCCATCAAGACCGCCTATTCCACGGCGTATCACCGACTCTGTCTGCTGGTCAAGGGTGGGAAAATTGGTAAGGTCGTCTCCGTCGACGCAACTTGCACCACACTCCGTTACAGCAAAGACGACAACGCGGTTTCGGGCGCTAACTGGGGCGGCATGGGCGAATGGGGTCCCATCGCGCTGCTTCCCATTTTCCAGCTTTTGGGCACCGGCTATACGTCTAGGCAGATAGTCGCCCGCGGCGAGAAGGGCTATGTGCACGAAGGGGAATTCACCAAGATTGATTTGGTGTACCCGAATGCGGTTGCCTCCATGAAGGTAGCTACCGGCGTTAAATCTGAAGGCGAACTGATCGTCTCCGGCACCGATGCCTACGTGTATGTCCCCGCGCCCTGGTGGAAGACTGACTACTTTGAAATCCGCTACGAGAACCCTGCCGACAATAAGCGCTACTTTTATCAGCTTGAAGGCGAAGGATTTCGCTACGAACTCATCACCTTTGTGCAAGCGGTATCCACGGGTCGGGAAAATTCTTACATCACGCGAGACATTTCATCCGCACTCTGTCAGATTATGGGCGACTACTACAACAACCCTGACACCCTCAGAATCGACTAAGTTTTCTCCTAAGATTCTCACTTGATTTTGAGTTCGCGCCAGTCGGGCGTCGCTGAGAGCACCGTACCTATAATGATGACGATACAACACACTGCGGCTAGCGGCGTCGGTATCGCCTCAGGCATGATGGCCGGCAGCAGCACGCCCGCAAGAGCCGCAAAAATAACAGCCCATGCAGAATACGAAATGTTCAGCGCCATGCCGCGAGAGGCTCCAATAGCGTCAATCGCTTTGTAGTAGAAGAGATACGATACGGTACCGGCTAAAGCAGCGAGAAGAACAACGACATTTGCCGGCGACACCGCCGTCTGAACGGCAAAGCCAAACGAACCCGTCAGGGGAACCACAACAATGCCATAGGCAAGAGCTGAAGTGGTCTCGCGAATCTGAAGCGCAGTTTCATTGTCAACGGCGGCATCTTGCATACCCCAGGCTAAAATGACCGCCTCAGAACCCCATCCAAAAACGCAGGCGCAAACGCCGATGATGCCAACGACTACGTTGCCGTTCCCGGTAACAGCATCGGCTGAAGTAAGCCCCATAAGCATGACGCCCACAAGCGCCGCGAGAAGTGCCAGCACTTGTTTGAGATTCATGCGTTCCTTCAGCAAAAGCCAGGCCAGAACCGAACCAACCGCAGGATAAAAAGCGGAAATAGCTGCTGTATAACCCGGTCCGATATTGTTGATGGCCGCAAGATAGCCACTCATACCGATAGGGCCACCAAGCAGCGCGCCAAGCATAACCACTTTTCCACTGCGCGTTTTCAGAGCGGAAACGGTATCTTTCAGACGTCCCCGAACGCCCATGAATACCAAGAGGATCAATGCTGCAAAAACATCATGCGCACACGCGCTGACAATTGATGCCTGAGACGCGTCAAGATACGGCGCCATGCCAAGAGCCACGCCTAAAATTACCGTATCGACCGCCCAAAGGATACCGCTCGCCAATCCGTATTGCATAGTAAGGTCCTGCCTTCCCGTCCGATGCCTTACGCTTGATTTTCTTCATACCAGCTCAAAAGCCGGTCTACATACTGTGCGGCGTAGCGATAATAGATAAAGAACCACTCGCCCACATTTTCGCCTTCAGCCTCTTTAACAAGTGACCAAAGGTACCAGCACCATCCTGCGAAAACCACATAGCTCCAGAAGTGACGACGCTCTTCAAACGTTGCAGCGCGTCCGAAATAATAGTCAATGGCTTTGTTGGCTTCCTCATCGGAAAGCTCGCAACATACTGTAAAAGTGCCGAAATCACTTGCCTCATCAGACATGCCCGCGTATTCCCAATCGATCAGGCTGCAGGTATCGTTCTCATCAATAAGGAAGTTGAGACAGAAAAAGTCATTGTGGGAAATGACTGTTTTGGCATGGTCAGCATCGGCATACGCTTTAAGTTTCAAGATCTTCTCGCGCAGCTCAAAATAACCGGGAACCTCAATGGGACCGCGCTCCTTTAAGACCTTCTCATAGCTGAGGCCTTCATCAACAAAGCTGAAGCGCCGCTGAAGCACAGCTCCGCTCTCGTGAAGCGTACGGTCCATCTCCATGGCTCGCCGCAGATGCTCAAGATCATGGGGATCAAGATTCTTTGCGTTGTTCACAAAGTGAGATATTTTCCATCCCTCTTTTTGATCTTCGTAGATAAACGTATTATCAAGGCCCAGCTCTCGAGCAAGGCGAAGACCTGCCTCTTCGCCTGCTCGGTCAACAAGCTTCTCCGTTCCGACACCGGGATGGCGATACACGTACTCTTGCGCATGCTCGCCATAGCCAACCGTAAAATGGGCGGAAAGATTGGTAAGTCCCTGCTTGAGTGGATAAAAGTCATGAATGTCGGATTTCTCGCAGTGCAGTACAGAAACGATGTTGTCAAATATCTCGGAATCAATGTTTTCAATAAAGGTCGGATCAAATTCACGCAGTTCATCAAGGGAGTCAAACTCATTGATAACCCCATCGGGGTATTTGCGAATAGCCATAGGAAGCTGCTTGATATGGTCAGCGTAGATATCTTCCCACAGTTTATCGGCAGTCTCCGGCCTGTCGTAAACCGCCTCGAGAATCTCAACGAATCGTTTTGAGAAAGCACGGTCAAAATACACATGTCCAAGCATGACCCACGCGTCAAAACCACCGATCTCAACGCCAGTGATACGACCTCCCGACCCCTCTTTCAGGCACCACTCTTTCGTAGGTCCCGCGACATAAGCAGCCGAGTAATACGCGCCATACACGTAATGTTCAAAGGGATTGACGGTAAAGTAGTCGTCTGATGAACAGACATAGGTATTGCCCAGTTGATTTCTGACGTGCCAGAGCGTCGAGTTGTTATTGCGCGTCGCATAGTCGGGGTTGACCACAATGGTAACGCCGTATTTGCCCGCAAGGTAAAAGAAGTACTCCTTCTTGTATCCCACAACCACGGTGATATCAGTGATGCCTGCCTCCATAAGCTGGAGAATCTGACGTTCAATCAAAACTTCTCCACGCACTCTCAATACGCCTTTCGGCTTTTCGTATGAGATGGGAGCAAAGCGAGAAGAAAGTCCCGCCGCCATAATAATGGCATTGTCGACGGCATACGGTTTAAGCGCTTCCAGGCCCTTTCGAGTGATCATGCGGTCTTCAATGAGTCCTTGATCCTCAAGACTTTTGACAGCAGCGTTGACCGTTCCAAGCGAAAGCTCCGTTGCCTCAGAAAGCTGACGCTGGCTGAGCTTTTCATTTGTACTCGCAAACATCTTCAGAACAGTAAAAACATTCTTTGTCAGTGCCATACAACCTCCCTGCGTTCATACCTGTGCAGCATCGTAACTGTCGGTATAACGCCATAGTACTACTAACGTGTTCAATTTATTAGCATTATAACAATAATTTGAACACAGACGCAAGAAAAAACGCTACCTGCATATACGACAGGTAGCGCTTTAGCACACGTCAGATATTCAGAGCGTCTCAGTACGGCCCGAAATCCAAACGGGCGGGATAATGGTTCTTGCGTTTCTCGACAGGCGGAAGCTGCATGTAATCACCATACATAAGTTCAAGCTGGTGTTCGAGATCACGCGGGAAGGCGACCATCATACCTTCGTACTCAAGTTTCTTTACTGGAAAAATATCATCAAGATAATACGTCTGCGTCCATTTATTGGTGTCGTTCATATAGGCAATACGCTTGGTCTTTACCTGCGCATAGCGGTTACGAGCCTCTTGTTCACGTTTATACATGTTGCGTGTCGAGACGTGAAAAAGCTTACAGACGCTTCTGCCGATTACCACGCCGGCGCGCAATAGCTTGCCCTTGATGCCGTCAGCAATAATGACGGGATGCGGCACCTCGACAAGAATGCGCATGTGCGACCAGAACCATGTGTCATTCGCTTGCTTTTTGTAAGCTTTTTCATCATCCGAAACATTGTCAAAGCAGTACACGTCTAAGAAGATGCCCAAATCAAGCGGAAGCGTTGCAAGCGCCTCTTCGCAGAACTGCGTTTCCTTGAGCATGATACGCGTCGTGGGAAACGGATAGTTGCTGTCGCGCTCCGTATTGATAATGGTGTACTTGTCAGCCCATTCGCGATCGTATATCTCAAGCAGCTTGTGGAAATCCTCAGCCGGAAGCGCAACGTCGATATCGTCATCCCAAGGTATAAAACCCTTATGGCGCAAGGCGCCGATACCTGTTCCCGCAATACCAAAATAGCGAAGGTTATGCTGCTCACATGTACCAATAAAATCCTTGAAAATCATGCGTTCAACGCGCTGCAGATGGTGCAGGGTTTCTTCATCGTATTCGCGCATTATCGCCCCTCGTACATTTTCTTGTAATACTCCTGATAGGACCCGTTTATCACATGCTCGACCCACGTACGGTTCTCAAGGTACCACGCAATCGTTTTGACGATCCCCTCTTCAAATGGAGTTTCCGGATACCAGCCAAGTTCTTCTCGGATTTTATCGGGCGCTATGCCATAGCGGCGGTCATGACCTTTACGGTCTGTCACATGCTTGATAAGGCTCTCATTGATTGCGGCATCGCCGGTCGCACGAGCTACCTCGGAAATAATTCGCTTCACAATGTAAAGGTTATTTCGCTCATTGTGACCGCCGACATTGTATACCTGTCCCAGGCGCCCCTTTTCAAGCGCCAGAGCAATAGCCTTGCAGTGGTCATCCACATACAGCCAGTCGCGCACATTGAGTCCGTCTCCATACACGGGTAACTCGCGATGATCTAGGCAATTCTGAATCATGAGCGGAATGAGCTTCTCAGGGAACTGATAAGGCCCGTAGTTGTTGGAACAACGTGTGATAATCGCCGGGAACCTATAGGTATCAAACCACGCCTGCACAAACATGTCCGCGCTTGCCTTTGAAGCGGAGTACGGACTGTGCGGAGACAGCGGCGTATCCTCACGGAAAAACGCCTCAGGATCGTCCAAAGGCAGTGACCCGTATACCTCATCGGTTGAAACCTGCAGGTACGTATGGTCACCAAAACCACCGCACCCATCATCCCATGCTGCTCTCGCGACACTCAGGAGCGCCACCGTTCCCATCACATTGGTATCTGCAAAAGCCCCCGGATCTTCTATGGAGCGGTCAACGTGACTCTCAGCAGCGAAATTTACCACATACTGAGGATCATACTGCTCAAAAAGACGTGCGAGAGACACTCGATCGCGTATGTCTACCTGCTCAAAGACAAGACGGGCATCTCCCTCGTAAGCGCTTAAATTCTCAAGATTGCCCGCGTAGGTCAGTATATCCACATTAACCACGCGAACATCCTCGCGCGTGCGCAGCAGATAGTGGATGAAATTCGATCCGATAAAACCGGCGCCTCCGGTCACCAAATATGTGTTCACACTATCCTCTTCCAACCGTTGTAAGATAGGCGGCAAGGGCTTCTTGCCAAGTACGCATTTCATTTCCAATAGTAGCAATCAGGTGCGCATTTTCCAAAGAGGAGTATGCGGGGCGAGAAGCGCTTTCAGGGTGCATCTCTTTCCATTCTGCCGAGCTTACACGCTTGATACGACAGTCAAGTCCGCTTCCTTGCATAATCGCTTCCGCAAAATCAGCCCAGGAACAGGTACCCTCATTGGTGCAGTGATAGATTCCATAGTTCTCGGTTACGCCCAGGGCGCAGAGCTCGTAGGCGAGATCGTTGGCGCTCGTGGGGTTACCAAACTGATCGTCTACCACGCATATCTCATCGTACTTCTCGCCAAGAGAGCGCATGGTCGCGACAAAGTTCTTACCCACATATCCATACAGCCATGCCACGCGCACGACAAACGTGCGGGGATTTGCGGAAAGTGCCAGTCCCTCACCGGCAAGCTTTGAGCGTCCGTAGGCTGAGATTGGCGCAGGCGCGTCCACCTCGGTTCGCGGACGCGGATCAGTGCCGGGAAATACGTAATCTGTTGAGACGTGAAGAAGTTTTACTCCCATGCGATTACAGGCACGGGCCAGGTTCAGAGGTCCCAGCGCGTTGGCGGCAAAGGCTTGATCAAAGTGCTGCTCGCAGCCATCAACATTCGTCAGAGCGGCACCGTTGATGACAAGGTCGTATGGATCGTGAGTCGCAAACCAAGCATCAACGTCCTCATACTTTGAGATATCAAGCTCATCGATATCAATATAGTCAACATTCGCGTCTCTATATGCGGAAGAAATCGGCCCTATCTCAGCCTGTCCAGTCTCAAGCAGGCGCTTAAGTTCATTACCCAGTTGTCCATGGGCGCCGGTAATAAGAATCCTCACGCTATTCTCCCCTTCCGCTCGGGACTACGCGGCCTTCGGCAACGCTTCTGAGGTGTTTGCCATAATCAGACTTGCCGTAACGCTCTGCGCATTCAACGAGCTTCTCGCGGTCAATCCAACCGTTGTCAAAGGCGATTTCTTCCGGAACGGAGACGGGCAGTCCCTGCGCTGTTTCTACCGTTCGCACGAAGGTAGAGGCCTCAAAAAGCGACTCCATAGTGCCGGTATCAAGCCAGGCAAAACCTCGTCCCAGTGTCACCACGTCAAGCGCCCCGTCTTCAAGGTAGAGCCTGTTGAGGTCGGTGATTTCATACTCACCGCGCGCGCTCGGCTTGACCTGCTTCACCATTTCGGTTACGCGAGCGTCATAGAAATAGAGGCCTGTTACCGCGTAATTTGATTTGGGGTGCTCAGGCTTCTCTTCAATAGAAACGGCATTGTAGTCCGCATCAAACTCAACCACGCCAAAGCGCTCGGGATCATCTACATGGTAGCCAAACACCGTTGCTCGGCCGCACTTCTCGGCTTTAGCAGCCGCGTCCCGGACAAGCTTGGAAAGTCCATTTCCATAAAAAATATTGTCGCCTAGGATAAGCGCACAGGGATCAGCACCGATAAAATCCTTGCCAATCACAAACGCCTGCGCTAAACCGTCAGGAGACGGCTGCTCGGCATAGCTGATGGAGATGCCAAAATCTGATCCGTCACCCAGCAAGCTCTCAAAGTTGGGCAAATCGCGTGGCGTTGAGATAACCAGCACGTCGCGAATGCCCGCAAGCATAAGCGTTGCCAGTGGGTAATAAATCATGGGCTTGTCATATACCGGAAGCAGCTGCTTAGATGTCACTGTTGTCAGCGGATAGAGTCTTGTGCCGCTTCCACCCGCAAGAATAATGCCTTTCATGCTTCCTCCCGCCGTCATCGTCTCAAGTCCCATCACATCTTAATCGATTGCCGTTATACGGTACAGGCGATACGGTCCCCCTGAAAGCACTGTCTCAAAGCCAGGCGTATCATCGGATATCTTAAAGTCAGGTAAGTCATATTGCTCATGGCCAAGCTGGATTGGGTTCTCATAATCAAGCACCAGTACGTAGTGAGCACCCACTTTCTTTATGGCCTTTTGCACCTCAGGGTCACTTGCCACCTTAGTAATTCTGGTTCGGATAAGTCTGCTTTCCGGGGTTTCTCTCTCCTCAATCTTGTTGCGGTAATAGACGTTCATGCCATTGACGGCATAGGCCATCATTGAGCCGTCGAAGGGATTGTTGAGCACTACCTCATCGCCTGTAATCTCTTTTGCCTTAGTAACAAAATCCTGCTCATACACCGAATAGGGCATCCATCCTTCTGGAGCGTAAGCTTCGTGCATATACTGGATGCCCCATCGAATCTCACTCTTTTCGTGAGCGGGCAGCTTGAATAAATCCCAGGGACTCATAAGGCAGCAAAGCCATACCACGGCCAAAATTGAGCTTATCCCCGCCTTTACCACCATCGCACCGCAAGAAGGACGTATGTGTTCTGAGGCGTCCATTCCAAGTGCGGTATCTTTTTCTCCGGCGTTTTTCCCGAACGCAAGGCGGCGAATACCGCTCGCGATAAGCGATACGAGACCTGCCGATGCGTCATAGACACCTAGCGCAACTATGGGAGCGGCGGTTATAACAACCATGGCAGCCGTTCGCTCCGGATCGGTATACCAAAAGCCCGTCAAAAAGCGCTTCACGGCGATATTTTCAGACAAACTTGCGACAAACTGAATCGCAACAAAGATAAAGGAGAGTGTGAGCCAGCGGTAACTGCGTTTACAGCAGCAATGCGCGAAACCTATCCAGAAGAATACCGAGTAGAAGAACACTGGCATACCCATCAGCAGGCCGAAGTTCAAAATATTGGAGAGCACCTTATCAGGACTGGACGAAAGATCCCAAAGGAAGTTAACTGTCGGCCGCATAAAAGGAGCGTTAAGCACCGCAATCCAGGCAAGTACCGCAATAAGGAAGAACCCGGGAATTGACGCACTAAGCACTTTTGGCTCAACCGAGCGATCAAACCCAAAGCTTCTGACAATCCGAGGAATAAGCGATACCAAAATGTAAGGAAATACCAGCACCGCCCAGAAGAAATCAGCGTTCGGCTGCATGCACAGCATACCAAGCAACGCAATCACAAGCAGAACAAGGCCACAGGCAGAGAAGATCTTCTCGCCACCTTTATGCTCAGCCTCGCTCAGAGCCTTGAAATGAGTTCCCTTCCCAACCGTGGCTTTTCGAGCCCTTTCATCGAAGCCTCCTGTGGACGCCACAAAAAGGTAAACGCAGGCAGGAACGCAGCAGAAGGCAATCACATTAGGATAGATGCCATGTACCGTAACCGCACGAATCGGGAAGGCAATGTTCGCAAACACCGCCGCGGCAACCGCGATAGAACCAATAAGCTTTTGCTTTCTGAATATGCCTTGAAACAGCGCAGCTATACCCACCGGATATACGATGGCGACAAATACGAACCACACCGCATTTTCCGCTACAGTCGCTCGAACATCCATGACGCGTGCAACCACCACAGCAAAAATATGGAAGGCGTACGGATAAAAGCTTTCATCAACAAAAGGAAGCTGCTGAGCTGGAAGAGAACCGCTGTAGAACGACGCATGGAACATGGAGTACACGCCTGAGTTCATACTACGTGCAATGTAGTCGAGATGAGCATAGTTATCGGCGCTCTGTAAAAACCACGCGGGATTTCTGATGGCCTTGTGAAATATGACCGCAAAAAGCACTGACGTTATGCCGGCGGTTATGAGAAAAAACTTCCAGTCAAGCTGCTCGGGTATCTCAGATTTCCACTTGAAACGCCTTCTGCAAAACTCCGCCACGCCAAAAATAAGCGCACAGAGCACACACACGCCCACCAAAAGAGGAATAATCCCCTTAAAACCGAGCGGATATATCACGATGCCTGAGATTGAAAAGAGCGCTCCGGATATCGCAGGCGCAACCACCAGTGAAGTTACCGGCTTGCTCTTAAGCGAAAGAACAACCAGAAACCCGGGAAGGTATACGAACAGTACGGTAATAAGCAGGACGAGCGCAAACTGTCTCCACATGGCCGTCACCTATACCAATTTTGCGAAACGCCGCTTTCCGGCTTGCAACACCGCATGGGCGAGAAGCGCCGGCTCAACATTATATGACTTTGGCACCAAAGCCTTTCCGTTGATCTTGACGCCGCCCCCGTCAATCAGACGGCGCGCGTCTCCCGCTGAAGCTGAAAGCTTGGTTTCAACCATCAATTTGGGCAGATATACGAGACCCTGGTCATTCAGCGTCAGTTCGATGGCAAACTCGGGGACATCTTCTGGAATCTCATGCTTCTTAAAGAGCGTATCAAAAGCGGCCTCCGCGGCAAGCGCGGCGGACGCTCCATGATAGAGCTCAACGATATTGCGGCCGAGAGCGCGTTTGAGCGTATATGGATCAGCTGTGTTGTCTTCAAAGCTCTTGTCGATAGCGTCAACCTCATCGATCGTAAGCGTTGAGCAAAGACGATAATAGCGAGGCACCAGCTTATCAGGGATGGACATAATCTTGCCGTACATATCGGCAGGTTCATCAGTGAGGCCAATGTAGTTGCCGTAGGATTTTGACATCTTTTTGACGCCATCGGTGCCCTCAAGCAGTGGCATCGTGAGCGCGATTTGAGGCTCCATACCTTCATCACGCATGAGGTCACGACCGGCAAGCAGGTTGAAAATCTGGTCGTTTCCGCCCATTTCAACATCAGCCTTAATCATGACCGAATCGTATGCCTGCAGCACCGGATAGATAAACTCATGCAGCGCAATGGACTGCTGGTTGTGGTAACGCTTGGAAAAATCCTCACGCTCCAGGATGCGCGCAACCGTAAATTTGCTCATGAGACTGAGCATCGTCTCAAGGTTCATCGGCTTAATCCAGTCGCCGTTATG
The DNA here is from genome assembly GCF_000411555.1 of Atopobium sp. oral taxon 199 str. F0494. GTDB lineage: Bacteria > Actinomycetota > Coriobacteriia > Coriobacteriales > Atopobiaceae > Lancefieldella. The sequence goes on from NZ_KE150486.1 coordinate 704,625, forward strand.
GACAACGACCGTGCGCTCGGGATCGAGAATCTTCATAGCCTGTTCGACATACGTCTGCGCATTAGCTTCAACCTGCTCCGACGTCAGAGAAGGCCTTGTGGAATCCCTTCCGGACGGATCACCGATAAGGGCCGTGCCGTTGCCAATGATAAGCGTGACCTTATGTCCGAGGTCTTGAAACTGTCTCATTTTGCGCAGCGGAACCGCATGTCCAAGATGCAAATCGGGGCTGGTTGGATCGACGCCAAGCTTAATGTTGAGAGGTTCGCCCTTTGCGAGTTTTTCTTTCAATCCTTCAAACGGAACGATTTGCATCGTACCTGACGTAATGACTTTAAGCTGATCTTCAATTGGAAGCACGAATCTACCCTTTCGCATACGGCGACGTTCAATACTGTTATGAAGCACACGTTTTTCGCGGCATAAACTACCTCTAACAGTCTACATCAATATAAAGCTGTCTTTTTTCATGGAAAATGACAATTGCGCTATATAATTGTCAGGACTATGACAAGGAGGCGCAATGGGTATCAGGACCCGTCGAGCACATAAGCACGCAAATACGCACGTAGTAGGGTTTGGTATAGCAGGATTTTTTGGGTTTCTTGCTCTTCTCGCCCTCGCTTTTGCCCTTTCCATGGGCGCGGTTATTTCCACATGGTTGGATGATTTGCCCGATTACAACTCTGCAGACGCATATCTTGTCGCAGAACCTACACGGGTCTATGACGCAAAAGGCAATGACATTGTCGACTATTACCTTCAACAGCGCCGCTCAGTGACGCTTGATCAGATTTCCCCATACGTCATACAAGCGACAATCGATACTGAGGATCGCCGTTTTTATCAGCATAGCGGTATTGACGCCTGGGGTATCACCCGCGCGGCTGTCGGCGCTTTGACCGGCGGCGGCGAAGGAGCGTCCACCATCACGCAGCAGCTGGTCCGCAACACGGTTCTTTCAAACGAGCAGTTCGAGCGTTCCGCCAAGCGCAAGGTGCGCGAGGCGTATATTTCCATTCAGATGGAGAAAAAATTCTCCAAGGATCAAATCCTCAACATGTATCTGAATACCATCTACTACGGCAACGGCGCCTATGGCATTGAAGCCGCCTCGATTATCTACTTCAACAAGCACGCCAATGAGCTCACCCTCGCTGAAGCGGCCACCCTTGCCGGCCTTCCCCAGGCTCCTTCTTCCTACGATCCCACAGTCAATCCCGAAGCCGCAAAGGACCGCCGCAACACCGTCCTTGAGCGCATGCATCGGCAAGGCGACATCTCAGATGAAGAATACGAGAGTGCCATCAATGAAGACCTTGTGCTCAATCCCGGCAAGCTCACGGAATCAATTGGCAAGTATCCATACTTTACTGACTATGTAAAAAATCTGCTTCAGGAGGACTTTGATTCCGACACCATCATGCAGGGCGGTCTCAAGGTCTACACCACACTCGATCCAGACCTGCAGAAAGCCGCTGAGGACGCTTGCAACAGACGCCTTCAGGAGCTGGGCAATTCCCGCCTGGGCGCGGCGCTTGTGTCTATCGATCCGTCAAACGGCTACATTAAAGCCATGGTTGGCGGACAGGACTACAGCAAGAGCCAATACAACCTTGCAACCACTACCTACCGCCAGATGGGCTCGTCATTTAAGATGTACACCCTTGTCGCGGCCATTGACTCCGGCATGAACCCGGACATTGTCTTAAACTGCAATTCTCCCCTTCAGGTTACTCCCACCTGGCGTGTCCGTAACTTTGGCGGATACAGCTACGGCAATATGACACTCAGAAGAGCAACCGCGGTTTCCTCTAACACCGCTTACGCCCAGGTCGCTGAGGCGCTCGGTATCGAGAAGATCCTGAATACCTGCTATGCCATGGGCATTCGCACGAATCTCTCTCCATATCTTTCTACTACCCTCGGCTCTCAAGGCGTCACCGCTGTCGAGCACTGTACGGCATTTGCAACGCTTGCCTCCGGCGGCGTGCGCCACGACCCCGTTGCGATTACCAAGATTGAAGACCGTAACGGCAATGTCGTCTATGAGCATAAAGACAACGCCGTGCAGGCCCTTCGCCCCGAAGTTGCTCAGGCAACCACCGAAGTGCTCAAGGGAGTTATTTCCAGCGGCACAGGAACGTATGCTCGAAGCCTTTCCACCTTCAACCAGCCAATCGCCGGTAAAACCGGTACCTCCGACAACGCTGAAGACCTTTGGTTCTGTGGCTATACCCCGCAGCTTGCGACCGTTGTATGGATGGGATATCCCGACGCACACGAAGCGGTTCTTTTCCATGGTGCTGAAGGTTCCACATTTACCACATCGCAATATGTCTGGGCGTATTACATGAACGTGGCGCTGCAGGGCGTTCCGAGAAAAGAATTCCCCACAACCACAACGACTATTGACTACAAACCAAACAGTTCATGGAAGTTTGTTGCTGGCAATGTCAGCTCGAACACTACGAATAAAACTAATCAGACACAGCAGACGCAGCAGACTCAACAAACACAAACCAATACCAGCCAATCGGACGATGAAGAGGAGGAAGAGGAAGAAGATACCGATGACGAGGATACGCCTTCAACGCCATCTACCCCCTCAACACCGTCTACGCCATCTACGCCCTCAACACCGTCTACGCCATCTACGCCTTCCACTCCTTCCACGCCGTAAGAGTAAGAAAGGGAGTAATACGTTGCCTTTACCGGCAGCGCTCAGTTGTACCGGCAGTCTAAAGAAAGCCTCCTTTGTGGAGGCTTTCTTTTGTACGACTATGTCCCAGATAGTGGTATCAGCAAATCAGCCAAAAGAGGGGCTTCTCGCCAAAGGCTACGGACAGGGGTACTACCTACACGTCTATACTGCCCAACTGTTCAATGACTTCGCATACTTGTTGAGCGTGAGCGGGCTCGTCGATTGCGAGAAATACCGTATCGGCGCCGGCGATAGTCCCTACGCAAAAATTAAGTTTAACCTCGTCAACTGCGAAGGCTACAGCAGAAGCCGTACCGGGGTGACAACGAACGACAACCAGATTGCCGGCCGCAGTAACGCTGATTACGAACTCGGACAGCATATGCTGAAGGTGCATATCCTCAGACAGCACATAGGTACCCTCGGAGAGTTTCCTAAGGCACATTTCCGCCGTATCGCGAGACACCGTTGCCTGCGTACAGGAAAATCCACGCTCTCTGAGAAGCGCGACCAATTCACGCTGCGTACGGATAGGATTGCTTCGAATAAGCTCGCGTATGGCATTCTGTCGCGTCGTATAGTGTTTCACGAATCAATCCTCCCTATCATCTTTTAAACTAAAATCATACTCTCAAATAAATCTTTCGTTGCTCTTCCGCCTTTTACAGCGAAAAATGCTACGCTCAAAGGCCAATTGGCCGCACTCGCCGCATTTTTTCTCTTTTGTATCGTGTAGAGACGTATCATTCAGATACATTAGAGCTGAGTTCCAGGTACACTAAGTTCTAGGTACATTTTCAAACATTTTGCAGGTATGCGTGGAGGAATCATGCCGTACGACAATCAGGAGACTCGCCATTTCACCCATACACGGCACGACGTCGGCTCTGAGCGCCACCGCCAGGGACAAAGAAGACGTACACAACAGGGGCATCATCGGACTTCGTCCAGAAAGCGCCGTCCCTCTCAATTTTCACTTCGCGGATTCAGTTTCGCTAACTTTTCATTCTCCCGCCGCCTCAATAGCCGTCAGCGCATATTGATAGTGAGCATTCTCGCTCTTATCGCTTTGATTCTTATTATTTTCCTCATTTCAAGCTGTGTCCGTGGATGTTCCCGAAAGCCCGCGACCACAACGCAAACCAATCCCGTTGACTCCCGCGTTGCCGCAGGCGTAAGCGAAGAGCTCACCAAAGAATTCACCACCGCGCTCGACCAGGGAGAAAACCTCAAGTGGATAGCTGCGCATGCGGCCGACTACAAAGACCCTAAAATTCCCGAACTTGCCCTCAAACATCCCGAGGCCATTGATTTTGTAGCAAACTACCCTTCATCTGACGGGCAAGCAAAGTCGTACAGCGATACCGTCGAGAAGGGCACAGCGCCCAAACTCTATACCTGGGACACCCGTTGGGGCGCTACGACGTATGGTTCGTCAATCCTTGCGGTCAATGGTTCAGGACCCACCGCCGTCTCTATGGCCTATATGGGTCTTGTCGGCAAAGGTGACAAGACGCCTTCTGATGTCGCTGAGCTCGTAACCGCCGCCAATGACGCAACCGGAGAATCCGGTATGCACAGCGACTTCATTGAAAATCACCTTGACAAGCTGGGACTGCGCGCGCAGAGCTATGACTCCTCCGCGGCAAATATCAATGCCCTGCTTGATCAGGGCACCTACCTTCTGGCGGAAGTCAAAGCCAACGCCTTCGGCGACGGAGCCCCCGCGCACTGGGTATTGATTGCAAGCGAGAATGCCGATGGGTCAGTCATGGTATATGACCCAACCTCGCCTGAAGTCTCCAGTCATCCCTGGGATTCCGTCACCGTGGCTGCCTCCACAGAAACTCTCTACATGGTCAGTGTCGCCGAATCTTCGGAATAATAAAAGTGCTGGGAAAAGCTCCTATTTCAGGAGCTTTTCAGCGGCGTCTCCAAGAACTCTGAGATGAGATTCAGCTTCCTCGCGAGTCTTTCCAAGGGTAAAGAGATATGCTTTGACCTTTGGCTCTGTGCCGGAAGGACGGAAAATAACCTTATGGTCGCCCGCAAGGCGGTATTCGATGACATTTGATGCCGGAAGCGTTTGCGGAGCTTCTTTTTGAAGACCGGAAACGCGTGGCATCTGAGCGCCTGCAGCATAGTCCGTTACGCCAACAACCTTATATCCGCCGAGTTCCTCAAGAGGCGTCTCACGCAGATTGCTCATAATCTCTCCCATGCGCTCTGCTCCCGCCGCGCCCGGGAAAGCCGCGTTTACAACGCCATTGAGATAGTATCCGTAGCGCTGATAGAGAGCGTCCATCGCCTCATAGAGATCCATGCCCTTCGCGGCATAGTAAGAGGCCATTTCAACGCAGAGCATGGTGGCAACGATGGCGTCCTTATCGCGCGCATGCGTACCTACCAGGTATCCATAGGACTCCTCAAAGCCCATAAGGAAGCGACTCTCTTCGCCCTCAGCCTTAAGCTGGTCGATTTGGTCGCCAATATACTTAAAGCCGGTAAGCACGCGACGCATCTCAAAGCCGCGAGCGCGCGCCAACGCGTCAGGCATAGCCGATGAGACGATCGTGGATACAGCTACTTTCTCATTGAGCTTCTCGCCGCGCTCCTCTGCCATCGTAAGCAGCCAGTTCAGCAAGAGCACGCCCATCTCGTTTCCTGAGAGCAGCACATAATCTCCTGCATGCGGGATCGCGGTGCCCATACGGTCGGCATCGGGATCGGTTGCAACAAGAAGATTCGGTTTGACTTCATCAGCCAGACGCAAGGCCAGCTCAAGAGCCTCGCGGAACTCCGGGTTCGGATAGGTGCACGTTGGGAAATTCCCGTCAGGCATAGCTTGTTCGGGAACTACGCTGACGTCATTGACGCCAATCTCCTTCAAAATGCGCGTCACAAGCTCCATACCTGTGCCGTTAAGCGGCGTGTACACAACCTTGTATCCATCAGCAGCCTTAAAGCCGGGAACAGACACACGCTTGATTGCCGCAATGAAGCTGTCGAGCACTTCTTCGGAAGTCCACTCAATCAGACCCTGCTTCAAACCCTCATCAAAGTCCATCACGTTGACCTCAAAGGGGTCGACGCGCTCAATGTTGGCGGAAATCTCCACGGCAGCTTCATCGGTAATCTGTCCGCCGTTATCGTTGTATACCTTATAGCCGTTATAGACCGCGGGATTATGAGACGCGGTAAGCACAATGCCTGCTGATGTATGCAGATACCGTACGGCAAACGAAAGCGTTGGCACCGGCTCGATGCGCGGATACACAAAGACCTTGATGCCATTGGCGGCCAAAACGCCGGCAACTACACGCTGGAAGTCTTCGCCTTTGTTGCGTGAATCACGAGCCAGCGCCAGCGTTGGATGGTCGTAGTGAGCGTTCAGGTAATCGGCGACGCCCTGCGTTGCCTGAGCAACAACATATACGTTCATGCGATTAGTTCCGACACCTAACACGCCGCGCAAGCCAGCCGTGCCAAAGGCAAGGTTGCGGTAGAAAGCATCATAGAGAGCGTCCACCTTCTCGGGAGCAAGCAGTCCATCAAACTCAGACCGCAAATCAGCATCCTGAACATGTGCATTCCAAAGATTAACGGCAGCCTGAATTCTTGCATCCATTTGCTTCTCCTTTTATGTAGCGCATCGTTTTTCGACGCATCCCCCTATAGCAGTATTTTATGCTAAACTGCCGCGCCGTGGCAGGTCTGTTGCAAGTATTTTCTTCACGTCTCTCTTCCTTATGCCGTATCCAAATTCCTTGCGGCCGTGTCAGACGTTTCGTGTAAAAATAACAGGGTACAAAAAGCTTCGTAGGCTTTTGCATATGCGAGAAGAACCACACACCAACGGGCGAAAGGTGTCCCGATGAAAAAACAATCGCAGGAATTTTTTGCAACCTGTCCTAAGGGCTTTGAACCGATGCTGGGACACGAACTTGCCCAGCTCAACATTGCTCAGGTACGACCACTCAGTGGACAGGTTTCCTTTTATGGCGAACTTGCTGACGCGTATCGCGCCTGCCTGTGGAGCCGGCTCGCTTCGCGGATTATTCTCGTGATTAACCGCGTTTCGGCGCAAAACGCCGATGAGCTCTACGAGGGCATCTCCCACATCGACTGGAGCGAACACATACCCCTTGGAGCGACTATCGCCGTTGAAGCCCACGGCTCAAACGAACAGCTTCGCAACACGCATTTCACCGCCGTGCGCACCAAAGACGCCATTGTCGATCAGCTCGCGGCGCGGCGAGGAAGTCGACCCCTGGTCAATACGCGCCTTGCGGACGTTATCATTGCGGTCCGTATTTCCAAGGGGCGCGCAACCATTGGCATCGACCTTACCGGTGAGCCTCTCTTCAGGCGCAATGCCGTCTCGGGACGTTCCACGCACAATCTTGCGCCGCTGCGCCCTGACTATGCCGCCGCCCTTCTCGCCGCGCACGGCATCTACAGCGGACAGGCCCTGTCAGACCTCCCTCAGCTTGTCTTTTCGGGCGCGGGCTCTCTCGTAGGAGAGCTTGCCGGCATCGCTTACGACAGAGCTCCAGGACTTCTGCGCAGCGCGTGGGGCATGTCGCGCTGGGGAGGCCACGACGCCTCCTCCTGGAAAGACGTACTGAGCGAGGCGCACGCACGCTCAGAGGCGGCTGGCGAGAAGCCCATCCGACTTGAGATTTCTGACACGCGCGGCGGCGCACGCACGACCGCCTGTCACCTGCTCCGCTCCATCGGACTTTCCGTCGAGCCCTCGTTCTTTTCTCCCACTGAGCTCGCCCAGCGCACCGGGGACACCGGTGTTATTGCGGATATCTCGTGGACAGGTTCAGAACCTGCCGTCCAGAGTGAAGCTCTCTCCGCACTCGCCTACCTAGCAGGTAAAAAGGTCACGGTTCTTGCGCTTGACGCCACCTGCGACAGCGCTCTTCGGCAACAGAGCGCCGCTGTAACACCAGTCATCATCGGCAGAACCGACGCGTGCATTCGTACCTACGCCGCGTCAGATAAGCTTGAGCCGGCCGCTGAGGTAAGCGTATGCGAAAAACGCGTTCCTGTGCTGGTAGATGCCTCGGATCAATTTGCCGCACGGCTCGCGAAAGTAGTCAAACTCAGAGCCAAGTGGGCTAAGCGAGAAGATATCAGCTGCTATCGCCTCTACGATGCCGATCTTCCTGATTACGCCGTCAGCATTGACTTGTATCAAAGCTGCACCTCCCCCGACAGATGGCTGCAAATCTCGGAATACGCGGCGCCGCGCACCATCGATGCGTCGTTGGCAAAGAGCCGCCTGCTTGACGTGCTTGCCATTGCTCCAGCTGCCCTTGATATCCCCGCCTCCCATGTTTCTTTGCGCGTTCGTACGCGCGCCAAGGGCGGGTCGCAGTACTCCGACGCGAGATCTGCTGCAGATACGACGCGCGCACAATCACTCCTTATCGATGAGGGCGGTCTGACGTTTGAGGTCAACTTTTCCCAGCGCCTTGACTGCGGCATATTCCTCGACCATCGCCAGACGCGCAGCATGATTCGGGAGATGATGAAGACGGCGGGCACCGCCAAGAGCTTTTTGAATCTTTTTGCGTACACAGGCACCGCAACCTGCTACGCAGCTGACGGTGGCGCACTCCATACCACCACGGTTGATCTTTCACGCCCCTCACTAGAATGGGCCAAGCGAAATATGGCACGCAATGGATTTGATGGCTCCGAACACGAATTTGTGCAGGCAGATGTCCTTGCCTGGATACGTGAACAACGGCACTCAAAGAACCGCTGGAACGTCATTTTCTGCGACGTCCCCACCTTCTCAAATTCCGCTCGCATGCGCAAAAATTCCTTCGATGTACAACGCGACCACGCCGAGCTCATCATTGGCATCTCACGATTACTCACACGCGGAGGCGAAGCACTCTTCTCGTGTAATCTGCGCTCCTTTAAGCTTGACGCCGAGAAAATCGAGCGAGCTGGGGTATCAATTGAAGACTGCACCCAAGAAACCATACCCGAGGATTTCAAGCGAAACCAAAAAATTCACCACTGTTATCGCGTGAAACGCGTCCGTTAATCTGCGCATATGATTTTGTCGATATGCCCGGGCAACCTATCGCCAGCGTTTGAAGGCTAGTCTTCTCATGCCCGTTGGGCTATTCTATCTACATAATCTAGACTGTTGTTTCTGGCCGTTGAGAGGGAAAATTCATGAGTGACGAAAAGTCGGCCGCACCTGTTCTTACCAAACACAAGAAAGTACGCAAGTCCACAGGTGTTCCCTTAAGCGCCGGTATGCTGCTGGTAACCCTCGGCATTGTATACGGCGATATCGGCACCAGCCCGATGTATACCCTCAAAGCCATCATTGCGGGCAACGGTGGCTTTTTCACCATGGATACCAACGTTATCCTTGGCGCCCTCTCGCTCATTATCTGGACGCTCACGCTGATTACCACAGTTAAATACGTCCTCATTGCCATGAAGGCGGACAATCACAACGAGGGCGGCATTTTCGCCCTTTATAGCTTGGTCAAACGCTGCGCCAAGTGGTTGATTATTCCGGCTATGATTGGAGGAGCGGCACTTCTCGCTGACGGCATCCTCACTCCGGCAGTCACAGTAACTACCGCCATCGAGGGCTTGCGCACCATTCCTGCCGTACACTCGTTTATCGGTGACGGACAGCAGATTGTCGTTGTAATTACCATCATCATTCTCTGCTCGCTCTTTGCCATGCAGCAGGCAGGCACCTCAAGGATCGGCAAGGCGTTCGGCCCCGTCATGACTCTGTGGTTTTTGTTCTTAGGCATTGCCGGCTTGATTAACATGGGAGCCGATTTTTCCGTGCTCAGAGCGCTGAACCCTATCCGAGGCATTACCTTCCTCTTTAACGGCAATCTGAACGCCGCCGGATTGATGGTTTTGGGCAGCGTCTTTCTCTGTACCACCGGCGCCGAAGCGCTCTATTCCGACATGGGCCATGTAGGGAAAGATAATATCTACGTATCCTGGCCTTTTGTAAAGGTATGCCTGATTCTTAATTATCTTGGTCAGGGCGCCTGGATTATTGCCAACCATACTGACGCCGGGCTTAATACCATCAATGACCTGAATCCCTTCTTCCAGATGCTTCCCGACGCGGTCAGGCCTTTCGCGGTAGTGCTCTCCACACTTGCGGCAATCATCGCTTCACAGGCGCTCATCACAGGCTCGTATTCCATCGTTTCGGAAGCGGTTCGTCTGGATCTCATGCCTCACATGAAAATCAATTATCCGTCAGAGACCAAAGGTCAAATCTACATTCCGCTTGTCAATACGATGATGTGGATTGGCTGCATAGGCGTAGTGCTTCTCTTCCAAAGCTCCGAGCATATGGAAGCGGCATACGGACTTGCCATTACCGTTACCATGCTCATGACCACTATTTTGCTCTACACCTATCTTGCGCGTATTCGCAGAAAACCCATCGTCGCCGTCGTTTTTCTGATATTCTTCGGCGCTATTGAAGCGATGTTTTTCTTCTCAAGCCTCACCAAGTTCTTCCATGGAGGCTACGTCACCGTACTTCTCGCCACGGCTATTTTCATCGTCATGTTTGTATGGCGCCGAGGCACCGCTGTCGAGCGTACGCAAAGCGTCTACCTGCCCGTCAATAAATATATCGATCAGCTGCACAGCCTTTCGCAAGACAACGCCTACTACCCGCTCGCTGACAACCTGGTCTTTTTGACGAACGATTCGTCATTTGACAAGCTTGACCGCGACATTCTCTATTCCATTTTGGACAAGCGTCCCAAGCGAGCCAAGGCGTACTACTTCATCAACATCTCCGTTACAGACAAACCCAACACGCGCGAGTTTGTCATCAACGATTTTGGCACCGACTTCCTTTTCAAGGTCACGCTTCGCTTGGGCTTCAAGGAAAATCAGCGCATCAACACCTATCTCTATCAGATTGTCGGCGACCTGATAGCCGGAGGCCAGCTGGCGCCGCAAAATCACACCTACTCAATCTATCGCGAACATTCCCAGATTGGCGATTTCCGTTTCTGCCTGCTGCGCAAGGTGCTTGCTCCGGAAACCGATATTTCAGGCTTTGACAAGCACTGCCTTGAGCTGAAGTATTTCATTCGCCGGATTTGCGGATCGCCCGCTCGTTGGTATGGATTGGAAAACTCCAGTGTCCTCTTTGAGTACGTTCCGCTGTTTTCCAAGGTCAAGCGGGAACACAAGCTCACGCGTATCGCCCTCGATACGGTTGTCGGCACAAATCCCTCATCCAAGGCCGAATCGCAGATGGATGAGCGTATTGCGGAAATTGAAGAGGATGACGATATCTTCTCCGCGGCTATGCATAAGGATCGCATTGAAAACGCTGCGGCCGTTCACGACCTTGTCGGCGGTGACACCGCCAGCTTCAAGCCACTTCAGCTTGACGATGAGGACGAAGAACTCGATGATGAGGAATCCGGTTCAGAGGAAATTCTCTCAGGCAAAGACGAGTAACCGACTTTTGCCTGCTTGACGAGTCTACGAGAGCGCCCACTCCAAAAAGCGTCCCTCGCCCGATTCCTCATTGGTATACGTCACAAAACGCGCCGCTCGCAAGACGCTTTCGTTTCCATTGCCCATGGCCACTCCGATGCCGGCAGATTGGAGCATTTCAGTGTCATTGTCGGCGTCACCAAAAGCGGCGGCAGTGTCACTCGAAATGCCCAGGTAATCGCAGAGCCATGTAAGCGCCGTTCCCTTGGACGTTCCGTGAGCGAGAATCTCCGCGCCCACGCCCATCGATGATGTGACATCAAATGCCCCTACTTCAGCAAAAGCCGCCTCTACCAGCGGACGAACATACGCGTCAGCATCTTCACTCCAATAAGACCCCAGGCGCTCTATATCATCGATAGAAGCGATGAAGTCTTTCGGGGAACCCTCATAGGGCGTACGGGATCTGAGCATAAACTCCTTATGATGTCCCGGAAGCCGGAAGAGTTTCATCTTCTCCCTGCGAGCATTATCGGTATACGCCCTTCCTCCCGTAAACACGTCAAACGTTACCGGCAAGTCTTTCATAAGCTCAAAAAGAGCCAGCGCGTCTTCTTTTTTGATGTGAGACGTATAGAGCGCTTCTTCCGTTCTCAAGTCAGTCACGGTAGCGCCGTCAGCGGTAATAGCATAGCGGGACGCGGGATGCGCAAGCACCTCATGCGGGAGCAAAGAAAGCGCGCGGCCGCTTGCCGGCACGAAGGGAATCCCCTGCTTAGCAAGACGATCAAGGATTTCAAGGTTCTTCTCGCTGATCGACTTATCACATGAGAGAAGCGTATCGTCCATATCGGAAAAAACAATGTTTACATAAAGTCCCGAAGATTCGCTCTTCATCCACTGGGTCTTTTTGGCAACGACTTCTGAAAGCGGAGTCATAGGTATTCAATGCCTCCCGTCAGATTCTGTACATATACGTGAAAACCTCTTCACGCTCCATATTGACCTGCACGTTCAGCTGACCGGCCAGCTCTTCCAGGTCCGTTTTGACTGACGAGAAGTTCGCGCCGTCAGAAAGCTCCACGAACATGGTCATGGTAAAAATGCCCGAAAGAATTGTCTGGGTGATATCCAAAATATTGACGTTTTGGCGAGCCAACGTCGATGCCACGGCCGCGACGATGCCCGGAGCGTCCTTTCCCAACACCGTTACGATCGCACGGTTCTTTGATGTTTCCTGAGCGTCAGCCACAAAGTCTCCTTGATACTAGTTCACTACAGCATAGCTACAACATAGAGTATTGTACGGCAGCGGCGCGCATCGCGAAGCGCGCAGGCGCACTTTGACACTGATAGAAAGACGAAATTTGGAGCAGCGAGTCCGCAGGTGCGGTTTTGGGCCGCAGAGAGGTGCTATGCTTCGCAGTACACGATGCCAAACCGGGACGAAAACTCAGACTTCACCTTGTCAGTCGACGTATGCAAAGCGACTGCCAGCTCATACAGAGAACGAGTGCTGGCCATCTTAAAAATACGTTCATGAGAAACGGGCGGCCGCTTGTTTTGCGCACGGGCGTTGTATATGCGGCTGCGAAACGTCTTGGCAATGCTTACGGCGTCTTCGCATGACCCCTCCCGAATGACCCGCTTGAAATGCGATTCTTCAAGAGAGCTATTATGCACATGAAAGGTGTCAAGGGAGATGAGAGGGTACTTGTCAATCAACTCTTCCGCTTCATCAAACGACATAACCGTGCGCAAGCGGCCCTCCTGCGTGCGAGGAAACGTTATCTGAATCGGGTGCTTGCTGCTGATGGGCACAAGTGTATACCACCCGTCACTTCCTTGAGCAACTGCTGAAACCTGACACACGCCCTGACCCGGATGCACTACATAGTCACCAACAGCATACATTGCGCGGCTCCCTTCGGATTACGCTCAGTATAGCAAAAAATTCTTTAACTAACTGTTTTACCTGCTGTTTTATGAATGGCGATATTCTTTGAACTAATCGATCATTTTTACCGATGTGATAACAGGCTGGTGCTCTTGTGCCACCGTTCCGTTACGGTCTTCAACTTGGGTATCTCTGCAGATGGCGTCAACAACATCCATACCATCGGTAACCTGGCCAAACGCCGCATATTGCCCGTCAAGCGAGGGATTGTCCTGATGCATGATGAAAAACTGCGAGCTCGCAGAGTTAGGCGCTTGCGAGCGCGCCATGGAGATGACGCCACGCGTATGCGAAATGGTATTGTTCACGCCGTTTGAACTGAACTCGCCTTTGATAGGCATGTCTGACCCACCCGTACCATTACCGTTTGGGTCGCCGCCCTGAATCATAAAACCGCTGATAATCCGGTGAAACGTCAAACCGTCATAAAAGCCCTTCTCGGCAAGGTGGGCAAAATTCGATACGGTAATAGGCGCTACACCAGCATTGAGTTCCACGGTAATCGTGCCGTATCCTTTAACCTCAATGGTCGCATGATGCTTGCCGGTAGCGTATGGGTCATCCTTCTCAACAAAATCGCGATATGACTTCTTTGTCTCTTGTTGCGTTTCCGATGTCGACGCGGCCGGTGAATCGCTCTTCTTGTTCGGCGCTGCCGTGCAGGCGGTTAGTGTTATCACGAGAAGCGCCACTGCACATGCCGTTATAGCAGCACGAACAGCGTTCGCTGCTTTTCTCGCCAAACTATTCATGAGCGCTCCTTCTTCTATCCGTTCCTATCCAGCGCACTGCTGCAAACATACTGCAAGCATGCTACAGACGCACTACAGACGTGAGTTTTTCTTACTGCGTTGCGCACGTAATAATCCAATTGACCAAATTTGTTGCCACATTACCCGTGCGTTCGGCAAGCACATGGCCCTTGTCCCACACTAAGGTGAAAGCCACATCTTTGACATCCTTGTAATGAGCAAGCGCCAGCCTCATATTTAGCGACGTGCAGATAGACGTTTCAGAGTTCTGGACGCCTTCGTTGATACGCCAGTACGGAGCTACACGAGTTGTAGCAAAACCATCAGCCGTTCCACTCAAAAAGTACAACGGATTAAAGAGGTTCACGCGCGTGGCAATATCATTTTCGAGCGTATCTTTGAGAGCAAGATCTATCTTCCACGCCTCTTCATAGTCTTTATTCCATCCCGTAAGCTGCGTGTAAGAATCGGTATTGGATGCGACCAAATCGCCCATAATCACATCAAAGTGCAGAGTGCTCTTTTCACCAATGCCAAAAAGCTGATTCGCGCGAGAACTCCGGTCGACGGAATCAAAGGCGCCCACGCCCAGCGATGCGGGACGCATGGCGGCAGAGAAATCCTTGAGGCTTGAAATGCTTACCGTCTGGCGATTCAAGTTATACGTCAACCACGCGCTCTTCTCGTTGAAAGAATTAAAGTAGTGGTCAGCGGTGTCAAAAATGGTGGACTGCACCTGCATGGCACCTGTAACCGATGCGGCAGCAGACTGCTGCTGGCTTTGCGTCTGCAACTGAGTCTGATCTTGCTTTTGATCTTCCGACTGCCCCTGCTGGTTCTGAGAGTCGGCACTCTTTGACGCGTCGTTTGGAAGCGCCGCAGAAGGAGTTTCTACACCTCGCGATTTTGCGAGGTTTGGATCACCCGGGAAAAGAGGATCATCAAAATACTGAGGCGTTGCCGTATAAGGAAAAGACGTATCACGGGCAAAGTTGTCAGCAGAGCGCTCCAGCTCCGTTTGAATAATCTTCGCGTAGGTTCCCGTACCATAAATACCGTTATTTGTTTGGTCAAGCCCAAGCTTATTCCCGTCAGCATCAAGAAGATCCATGGCGTTAATCCATTTACCGTAGGCTGTTGCGAGATCCGAAGAAAGCGCTTTTGTCCACAGTCCTTCAGCGCGAGAATCGCTGGTGACATACTGACCGGCAGACCACTCATAGGCCGCATCGGCCACATCAAACGACGTTGAAGGACACCAGGAAGCGCTGCCATAGAGCGCGTCCGAGAGTTCGTTTCCTTGTATGTCATGCATTGCGGCGCCGATTATAGCAAGGTAGGGCGAGAAGGACTCGCAATCTCCCGTTGACCCCAAGACAGCGCTCAAACCGCCGCCCGAACTGAACCCATAGGCAAATACCTTTGTTGCGTCTCCTGGCAATGAGCTGGCGTTATAGCGGAGGTAGCGAATGGCGGCCTTAAAATCAACAGCAGGCCAGGGCGAGCCTCCATCATACAAATCATCGGAACCGCTTGCCGAATCGTATCCCGCGCTTCGCCCGCGAAAACCCGTGTACACATAGATGCACCCTGCCTCCAGGTATGTGGAAAGCCCCTCATAGCTGTACTCGGTAGGACAGGCCTGCGGGCTTAAGGTTCCCGTATTGATTGGCATGGCAATGGGAGCCGTAGAAGCTGTAAAGCTGCCGACAACAGCCTTTTCTTGTACTTTGCACGTATACTTCTTGCCGTTTTTCTCGGCAGTAAAATACTTTCCCGGCACATAGATTGAAAGCGAGTTATATATTTTTGACGCCGGCTTCAAGCAATACTGCAGGCCAAGCTGATAGTAAACGTCATTATCCTCGTCATAATTCCAGGCGCCCATATCAAGCGTCAAAGACTTAAATTCTTCAAGATCTACCGAAGATGACGGCTTGTCATCGGAATCACTGCTTTTTTTCTGCTGCGGCGTACATCCCGCCATCGCGGCCGCCGTAGTCGTAGCTGCCAGTGTAAAAAACTGCCTTCTGGTGAAACCCATCATTTCCTCCTGAGGTCAGCTGAGGATACCGTCTTGCATGACACGTGACCCGTTGTATGTTCCCATAACTTATCTATTATATTTGACCTTACATACCTTTGCCCACACGTTGCAATAAAATCTCTTCGTGGGAATAAGGGCAAGCAGAACGGGCGAATGTTTGGTACAGACGCCCATACAGAGCTGTTTTGTATGGAACTCTCGTCAGGAAGTTTAGCGGGTATTGAGAAAAGAGTAAGGAGGATGCGCGCATATGGCTCAAGTTGCAAATCTTTTTGACATCATACATCTGAATAAAAAGCTTGCTGATAAGCATATTGCCGCCGAAGTTCACCTGAGGGACGCTTGCGGCAGACAGACCCTTTGGTTCGAGCTAAAAGACGTGGAAGAAGATACCCTTTCCCGCGCGCAGGACGTTGCAATTTCTTACTTTGCCGGTAAGGGCAAGCCCATTGAGTTTGACATTGCAAAGGGAATTAACTTTTGGATCAAACAATTCTAGACCGGTATCTTTTGGAGTCTTTTGAGTTCCTCCTCTTCCCTTTTTTCTTCTCCTTCTTTTTTCTTCTCTCTAAGGCTTTTTATGCTGAGACTTTTTCTTCTACGACTCTTCTTCTAAGAAATTTTCCCCTGGAGTCTCTTTCCAAGTTTAAAATTAGTCATTGACGGTGCTCATGAGTCTGGTATAGTAAATAAGCTTTTCAAAGCACCTATGGCTGGGTAGCTCAGTTGGTAGAGCAGGGGACTGAAAATCCCCGTGTCAGGGGTTCGATTCCCTTCCCCGCCACCAGGAATCTTTAAGGGATGCCTTTTAATTCGAAGGCATCCCTTTTAGTTAAAGTTATGTATTGTCTCCGAGTCCTTCTCACTCCAAAACTCTATGAGGAAATACCCGCTTACTATGCCCGTGACATGAAACTAATACATCAATGCTTTGCATCTTTAAACTGAAATACGAGACTCTAACCTTAACGAAGATGATGACCCTTGGTGCTTGTGCGAACAGCCTCTACTAACTGAAATACATCCATATCAAGCGCCTCGGCATACGAGTAAATCTCGCCAAACTTAAGTCCTCGCTCCCCGCTTTCTAACTTTGATATAAACGACTGCGGAACCTTAAGTCTTTTTGCAACGACAACCTGAGTCAGCCCCGCATTGCGGCGAAGCCTGCGGAGTGATTGCCCTACGAGTCTGTTTGAAATCTCATACATATTATGCACGTTAAAGCTGATAGCCTTAATAACCCAAATCAGGATATTCAGAGGTTTTCACAGACAAAAACATACCCCTGGTCTTTTGAGTAAGACGAGGGGTATGGGATGTGAATTGATACCTTTGTTTCTTTCACAAGTTCCTTGCTTTTGCGCAGCTTACCAAGACTGAGCTTAAAAACCGCCGCCTCCGCCGCCGCCTCCGAAGCCGCCGCCGCCGCCGAAGGACGCACCGCCGCCGAAGCCGCTTCCGGAACTATTGCTGGAGCCGGCAAGCGAAGCTGTGGATACTGCGTGAGAAGCTGCTACCGTATTTCCGACAGCGGCAATAGCGCTGTCACGCCCGAATGAATCGCCATAGTAATACCACCCGTACGTTGGCATAATGCGAGGATCTTCCAAAATCTCAGGACATGCTACCTTGAGCTGCTCGATTACTTTTTCAGAGACGCCCAGTGCAACAGCCATAACAAGGAGCTTGTTCCAAAGGATGACATCCTGAGGAATTGCTTCGTTAAGATGCGTAAAGTTCAAAAGCCAGTTTCTTAAAGCTTTTGTCTTGGCAAGTATCTCTATTCCCTCACGATTTATCTTGTCAAATCCTGTAATAGCCAAAACGGCAAAAACACCCACTAAGATAGCAGGTACAGCAATGAGCACTACATTAAGCAAACTAAGTCCTGTCGCAATTCCCGCAATACCTCCAAGGATAGCGAAGCCGAACTCTAAAACGGCAACGAATACCATTACGCCGACACCGTTAAAGGAAATGGAGTCTTCACTAAATCGGGACGTATAGCCATCTCTTACGGCATCTTCCCACTTGTCATAAGCTTCGGAAAAGCTCTCGGGATGCTCTTTTGCCACCTTTTTAATATCACCCAGAATAAGTTTGCTACCTGAATCATCACCATCAGAGAATGTATGGTCAGTCTTTGGCGCTATCGTTTTGAAGAAAAGATCAAGAGCCCTTGCATCAATCTTTTGCGCGTATGCAGTTACGCCCTCTGCAGAGCCGTATCCTCGACTGACCGGCACATCCTTAAGCTTAGTAAGACAGAAGTCATCTTTTGTACGCCCAAAAGCTCCCTTTACTTTTGCTTTGTCAAGACGAATTGACTTTTCGTCACTCAAACGCATGAGTGTTGCGGTCAGCGCTGATGAATCGATTTCTTCTCCCCTATAGAGCATACCAAGCACTGCAGGGTGATCTTCTGACGGCATATCCCTGAAATACTCGTCAGTAAAATTGGGAGCCATCACCTTGCGATACTTAGACCGCATACGAACAATAAGGAAAATGCCTCCTATTACAAATACAGCGGCAAGTACATAGAGGCCGTATATCACGATTCGGGCAACAGTCCTCTTTTGATTCGCCTTGTCAGCAAAACTCTGTTCTTCGGCAAGAATGGAGCTCAATTTGGTACCTGATACCGTTTGAGCTCCCGGCAGCCAATCAGTGGGAAATACGACACGGGCCTCAGCAAACTCCGATTCGCCAATTCCTGGGAACGTATAGGTAATAGTTCCACCTGAAATCGAAACGTTACCATCAAGCGGACCATGAGCCCATGCTCTAACGGTACCGTCTCCTGTGGTCGGATTTTGTCCGGCCGGAACCGGAAGGTTAATTGTGCAGGTAACGTTATCTGAACCGGTCTCCCAGCCATCTGAAACAAGCTTCCAGTAAATTTCGGAAGTATCGTCCCACTTTGTAGCAACATTGGTAAGCGTATAGGAAATCGTGATATCCGCAGTTTCATCGCTATGAGCGGAATAAATCTTCAGCTCCTTTACTGAATCTGAATTCTGCACTTCATAGCGCTCACCAAAGCCTGATTCATGACCCTCGTCAAGTGTTTTTGTGCCATAAGTATCCTTGACCGTTACGCCTGTAAAACTGACATCAACCGTCTGCCCATTGGCTTTGTTATATCCGTATGGAATTTTCCAATAGACTCCGTTGTAGCTACCGCTGAAATTAAATGTGCGCGTCTCTACTACATCTATCGTACCGTCTGAATTGACTGTTGCGTCGATGTGTACCCTAGAGACAGCTAAAGATTTGGCATACGCTGGTCGAACCGACATGATGCCGGCAACAAAGACGAAGGCCACGGTAACAGCAAGGGCGAGAAGCGCCTTTTTGCACGTTCCTGCAGTCATTTTGTGTGACATAGTGACTCCTTGAATAGGTGTTTCTATGATCGCTGACCTCTCAAGGATACCACCCGCGCGCGTCAATGGCAGATTCATCAGTAGTTTTTATGCGATTGAGAAATCGTGCACGAACATACCTGGATATCTGATTTCTATACACAGCCAAGTACTTCCTCATAGTCTACGGGCGGCAACCCTTTGTCCCATTCGTCACCTATTTCGTCTTCAAGACAGTAAGCATCCGAAGCTATGGTCACAGTACGAGAGCTTGTTTCTTCTTCAACAAAAGGCACGCTGTTAATATTTCTGCTTGTTCGCGATTCTCTTCCGCGGAAATCGTAAAGACATCCGTAACAAACCCCCATATCCTGGAAGAGTTTTTCTCCGCATCTTGGACAGACTTTCACATTGCACATCATATAGATGCCCCTTTCTCCGAGAGCTTTGCCGAGTATCCGCTGTCATAGTGGAGATATCTGAAACAAAATAGATTTCCCCTATCTCAAGCCAACTGCCAGCATTTGAAAAACGTTCCAGAGCGCAATACGCTTTTGGACAGGAGCGTATCTTTCCCAATGGAACCTCTCTAAACGATGCGAGCACTTCTCCATATTGAGACAGAAACGCCACATCAATAGGGTTTCTCATTCCAAATGTATGAATTGAGCGGCACCGCATAAAGACAACGCACGCGCCTTTATGCCTCTCGTGCAAAAGTCCAACCAGCCGCTCCCTATGTGTTTTCAAAAGACGAAATGTCAAACTTTTGCACAACGTATCGGAACTAAAGGTTACGTTTACCATCTAAACCACTACACCTGACTTGAACCTGTCGATAACAATCGTTTTTTCATGAGTAAGCTCAATGGGAGCACTGTAGGAAACAATGGGCAGATTAAGAGCCCGCGGCCACGGCCGAAACTTCAGTGTACAAATATACTTCGCATAATGAGGAAGAAAGCTGGACGTTATCGATTTTTCAGCCACTCCCCTGTCTTCACAGCAGACGGAAACGGAGCAGGTATTTTCTCGCCGCAGCGCTGTTGCTATCGCGCTCTCAAGCTCAGAACACATTGCGCTGGCGCTTATATTTTGCGCAGGAGACGCCGCTTGAGCAATAACGGTGTCCGAGCTCACCACGTCAAAGACAGCGCAGGCGTCGATAAACTCCATCAGATTGATAACAATAAGCGCTACTACAATCACAATAGGAATGAGAACTGCAAGCTCAACGGTCATCTGCCCTTTAGTATCTCGTATAGCTTTCATGTCACCCCCAAGAGTTTCCTGATATTGATTGTTATGGGAATAGTGCCTCCTGTAATGGGGATGGAAAGCTCAGCCAGGGTTATTTCAGGCGGAAGGTCTTTTATCGCCACCTTGCCAATCACCTTGGCATAGTCCATAAAGCTACCTTGCTCCGGCATATTTAAAATCGCTTCGCGTATAGTCGCTTCTTTCGAACACCCCGCTTGAGACAGTATATTTTCACTGTTTGTAAGAACGGGACGTTTCAGTCTCATGTCCACTGGCTGAAGACCAGCTCCTTCAAGCAGTTCAGCTATCTTGTTCTTGAGCCATTTACCTGCACCAGCAAAAACTCCATCAAACTTATCCAAAAATCCTGTTGCCTTTGAACCTATCGCTTTATAGGTAGAGCCATAAGAAACAAGGAGGCTGCCCCAAAGTTCAAAAATATTGTCCGCAGTAGTGCCTACAAAACCTGCTCGCTCTGACAGAGAGTCAAAAAAGTCCGCAAGCACATTGTTTTCCTTAGTCGCCTCGTCCGGGGCAAGAACGGCACCTGAAATTGCCACACCCCGAGGCAACCTCGAATGTGCCGAAAACACTGCCGAGATAGAACTTGCGGGCAGTTCGGTTTCCCCTCTTGTTGCGACGCCTACGCATCCCCATGCTCCAGGCGGGCAAAGCGTTGGTCGAATGACTGAAAGTTCTTCTAACGCCTTGGCAAAAAGATCTTTTGATTGTCGCGCGAGTTCTTTTACCTCTTCATCGGTTTTAGCGATTTCTTCTCGGGCGCCCTGATAAATCTTTGCCTCATCAGCCACTATTTTCCAATGATGCTCAAATCCATTTTCAATAGACGTTGATGCGGAAGCCACCTTACCCATATCATCAAAGCTAAGCTTGCAGTATGGACATGTTTCCACCTTCCCTCTATCGAGATCAGAAAATGAAGCGTAGCCTGTTATTGCCCCCTTTCTTCCGGGACAGTCCGCATCGCTATGAAGGACCGTTTTTCCTTCTTCCTCAGAACAAGGCCAGGATTTGTCCGTATACAGCGTTGTATCTTTTGTCTCCTGCATATTGCGGGGCAGGTTTGGAAACGAACATTCTACCGTCCCGTCTTCGTTTTCCTGGTAAAAGCCTTTGCAAACCTCCTGGTACGCGTAGCGATAAAAAGCTTTTCGACATGCAGAATCGTTTCTTTCTTCACCAGTGGCGCCGCCAATACTCTCATGGGATTCTCGCGTTTTGTAGTAGGCCCGAGCTCTTTTGAGAGGAACGCCAAAAGTCCACTCGTCAACCGAGGCGTATAACGGGTTATCCTGACCAGACAACGAAGCGAGCACGCTCGCGCGTTCATACATGCAGTAAGAAGGAGAGTTGCCGCAATCGGCCTTCCATGCCTTTTCCTTAGCTTCGTCTGCCTTCTTCTGCGCCTTCTCTTTTTGCTCTGTCTTCTTTTGGATTTCTTCGCTCTTTTTAACCATGTCTTCATCGTTTATGTCGGCATCGAGCGATTCAAAGTCAGATTTGGATTCCAACGGAAACGGTATAGCAGCTCCTGTATAGTGCAGTGATCCCTTCGAATTTGATTGTATACATGCGTAGGACTGCGCAGCGATAAGAGCTGGCATTACCTTCTCGAAAGATTTGAGCCCTTTGGCAACACTCTTTGCAAACTCTCGGCGAGACTTCAGAACCTCTCTACCCGCCTCAGTCAGTTTCCCTCCTGCCGCCTGAAAACCAGGGATGCATGAGACTATCAGACCAGCGCCAAGCGTTACGATTCCTGTAAGACCCATACTTAAAACACAGGCATCCAAAACAGTGGCCACCGTCGTATATTTCGCAACAACATTTTCTCCGGCGAGCGCGCCTGCATCAGCAATCGACTGAACCTCATAGGCATCAGACATGGTCTGCCCAACAGCTACCAACCCAAAAAGCAGCGCAAGGACGACAAGCAGCGTTGTTGCGGCGGCAATCGTTGTAAAGCCTCCCTCATCGTTAAGAAAGATGCTCATCAGTGGCGAGCAGGACTGTGTCTGCTCAACTCCACATGTGAATCCATTCTGCATAAGAGCCTCCAAGCCACTGAGGTCGAACCTTTTCCTGAACCTGTGCCGAAACGACATATCCACTTGCTCCGTTTTGACCTGTCAGCGACAAAAGCCACCCGACAGGTGGAACCGGGCGTAGATGACCCGTTATGTTGATATGCACCTCATGCGAGTCTTTCTGCAGTTCGATGAGCCAATCCTCCTTCCCCCCGGTGTGAAAGAGAGGTATCTCGGGTATGGCAGCAAGACGCCGAAGTACATACTCCTTGCATTGATCGCTATCCGTTGAAGTTCCATATAGACGTGCCGCTTCCGAAGCGGCCCCGCTCATGATGGTCTTGGTATACAAAATGCATACCGGCTGCAAAAGTAGGGCAACAAGTATCAAGATGATAGGAAGCAGCAGCGCCGCCTCAACGGAAGACTGGCCAGATATACCACACGCCACGTCATCGTCATACCGATTGTCATTGCTGTACGAGCCGTTAGCACTGCTTATTGCTCCAGTGCCGTGCATAACATCAGTACAAAAGAACATCTTTGAGCGTTGTGGCAAATCCTGACCGAAGCGCATGAGATGCCGCATCAACCGCCGCTTGTATCCAAAGTCCTGAACGCGCTGCATGCCACAGCGTAATAAGCGCAATGACCATCGATAAAAACGCGAAAAGTACGATGGCGTATTCAAGGGTTGACTGGCCACATTCATTTTCAATCACCCCTGCGCAATAACGTCTTGCATCTCTTGCGTAGTCATATGACATATGGCCACCTTTCGAACGGCATCCGTATCGGTTACTAGGCAGATATCAGTCCATCCATTGCCCTGAAAGATGCACCCCCAGGTTTTGCCCAGCACATCAAGGTATCCTGAAAATACCGGAACCGAATGCTCTTTTTCTTTATATAAATCCAACAGCTCTTCCCCTGCTTGCTGTAACGACTTTTTGGTCTCCCACGTTTGCTGTGGTTCTCCCATCAGCATGTTATGCAGGTAGTCAACAAGTCGCCTGTTCTCTGACGTGTCAGGGGTTTTGCTTCTCTTTGCATCAGATTGCTCGGTACTCTTGTATGTTGTCTGCCCCGACGCGACAGGGGGTGCGGTGTTCTTACGTGGAAGACAAACAAATCCAACCACTGCGAATATGAGACAGAGCGCAATAATGCAGCACGTTACGATCCTCTTTTTCATGAGAGTTACAGCGAGTTGATGCCTGTTGTAATTGCATTCCAAAGTTCGGTGATTTTTCCCTTGAACGCAATAATGGCGACGATAGCAATGACAACCAGCACGCCGACAAGAATGGCATATTCTGTCGTACCCTGTCCGTTCTTGTCGTCGTAAAATCCCTTAATCAAAGAAACAATCTTTTCCAGATAATCCTGTACAAACATTTTTTCCTCCTTATGTGATGATCTACCATGCTGAAAGGGCCGGACCAAGCAGCGGGCCAAGAATAGCTATGAGCATTGCCGGCACAATGAGTGTCCCAAGCGGAATGAGCATCTTTACGGGAACCTTCTCGATTTCAGCTTCAAGAGCGGCTCTTTGATCATCTCGAATAGTGCTTGCCTGCCTTTCAAGAGAGTCTGCAAGAGGAGAGCCGAAGGCAAGAGACTCACTCACAACCGAAGCAAAACTCAGAAGTGACGTGATGCCGTATTCTGACGCGAGTCCTTCAAGCGCGTCTGACCTGGACGTAATTCCAATCTGCCATGAGAGCAACGCGGTATTCATCTTTTTTGAGAGAATACCCTCGCAGCGATGGCAATACAGTTCAAGAGCCGAGTCGAACGAAAGCCCCGAAGAAAGTCCGAGTGTCAAAACGTCAAGCATAAGCGGCATTTCACGAATAATGGCGCTCCGCTGATGATGTATCTTCTCTCGCCTTGTTATCTCTCGCACCAGTTTCGAGGTACCTATGCCGTCCAGTACTTTGCGAAGCCCTGCGGGCATCCAATCTGACACATGGCCATATATAGAAGCACTGTCTTTTTGCATTCGCGTACTTGTTACAAGCCAAATCGAACCAAATGCAGCTCCCACACTACATTCAAGCACCAAAGCCTTTACGAGTGACATCAGAGCACCTTTTTCATAAGTCTTTTGATGATAATGAGCGCGCATGCGTCCATTCCCAACGCGACCGCAACACAAAGCAGCCCTGATGTCGTTGCAAGTCCTTGCTGAAAATCGGGAGAAATGAGTGAGAGCGTTCCGATAAGCAAAAGCGGCAATAAACAGACAATGCGAGCCGAAAGACGTACTTGAGCCGTTTTTACTGAGAGAAGTCTCTCGAACTCTGCCTGGTGTTCTACGAGCGCCGCTGTCCTCAAAAAGAGATTCCGGAGAGGACTTCCTGTTCTATGCGAAATAACAAGAGCTGTCGCAAGCAAACTTGATCCGGGAACAGACAGATCCGACGCCAATTCTTCAACAACCGTCTCAACCGGCATGCCACACCGCAGCTTGAGAGACGCGCGCACAAAATACTGAGACACGGTCCCGTGAGAATGATTTCCGACATATTCTATAGCCTGAGACAGCGTCTGCCCTGAGCCAAGCGCAATGGAGAGTGTCCGATAGATTCCAGGCATACCGTGAGCTACCTCAAGCTTACGCTTACGGCAATCGTTTTCATACTTCATTGGTATAAAGACAACACATCCTACCGCAGCGAAAATCCCACCGGCAAAAGACCGAAAGAGAAGTCCTGTAAATAGTGACAGGGCACTTATACCGATAAGAACCGCGGCGCAGGACTCTTCGGAGGAGATTTGAACGCTCTCGCTTTTTACCTGCTGTTGCACCAGCGCTGCCATGTGTCTCCAACAAGTCACCTCATACAAATTCGCAACAAGCGCTGTTTGAGAAAGGGGACTCAAAATATCGACAGCCAGGGTCTGTAAAACGCCGCCGTACTTGAACGATTCTCGTAAGGTTTGAGTGATTCCGGAAAGAACATATACAAAAATTCCGATTAAGATGCCGAAGCAAAGGACACTCGCTTTTCCCATGTTTCCACCTCCCCTCTTGAGATTCGCCCTTCTTTGGCCGCTGTTTCAACAAATGATGGAACCCAATTAAGTCGCCATTGTCGTGTAGGCACATCGAACGAGACGCATTCCTTGGTATGAACCGTTCGATCTTCTCCCCAAAACACCTCCGAAATTGAAGTGACATACCGTCTTCCGTCAGGTAGTCGTTGCGCCATTACAATCAGATCAATAGCAGAGGCTATCTGCTCCTCGATAATGTCCGTAGGTAAATCCATTCCAAAGCGAGCCATAAGCACCAGTCGCAAGATTGCCTCTTTTGCTGTTCCAGCATGAAGCGTTGTAAGGGAACCATCGTGGCCGGTATTCATAGCCTGGAGCATGTCAATGCATTCTTCTCCCCGAACCTCACCTACAATGATTCTGTCCGGCCGCATACGCAGCGCATTTCTCACCAGGCGCCTGATGGTAATTTCACCAGTACCCTCGATGGATGCCGCACGAGCTTCAAGCCGCACGACATTGGGATGCGAATCGAAGCGCAGCTCCGCTGAATCCTCAATGGTCACAATGCGCTCCGCTGGATTAATCTCACAAGAAAGTGCATTTAAAAGCGTTGTCTTTCCTGAACCGGTACCACCTACGACCGCAATGCCTCTTCTTGTTTTTACCGCCCACGAAAGCAATTGCGCCATCCACGAAGGCAGTGACTTCATCTCAATCAATCTTGCGAGAGAGGTGATTTTGCCGGTAAACCGACGGATAGTTACCGCAGGGCCATTGATGGCAATAGGGTCTGCCACCGCGTTTACTCTGTCCCCATTGGCTAGACGGGCGTCCACGATAGGGCTCACTTGGTCAAGACGCCTGCCTAAAGGTGCCAAAATACGGTCCATCACAATGAGAATCTGTTCCGGAGAGTCAAAGACCGCGTCCGCTTCGTGAATCTCGCCGTTCTTCTCGTAAAAGAGCGCTCCGCAGCCGTTAATCATAATCTCGGTAACTTCGAGGTCTTCCAGAAGCGGCTGAATGGGACCAAGTCCACAAATCTCGTCAACTACTTGTCGAATTATTTGTGCCGAACTTTCGCGCTTTGAACTTTCAGACGAATCTTCGTTGAGAATCGATTGACAGGCAACGCTCAATTCCTTGCGGACGTATTGGATGTCTCCTTGCTTCATAAGCTGAGAGATTGTAGAAAGCCCCAGATGATCTATGAGCTTCTTCTTTAAGACCGCCCGAAAATACTGCGACCCGCTTTCTTGCTTCTGCTCATGCAACACATATTCTTGCGCGGCGTGAACGCGCTCTAAAACGCTCATCATCCCACCTCTTTCTGCCTGGTAAACAAACCAAAAAGACGGTGCTCAGGCGACCACTTTGAAGCTTTCAGAGCTTCATCGCATTGCGGCAGGCTTCCCAGACCCAAAAAGAGCTGAGCGAGCGTGGACGCGAGAGATTTTGCAAAGGGAGACTGTTCTTGAAGCAGCAAAGGCAATTGTCCCGACGCCACCAACGGTAAAATATCGGCTCCCCCGTCAAAAACTCGATACTGGCGAGCTGCTTCAAGCCCAATTTCCGCACGCCCTGTTGAAATATCCTGTTTTGTATGGGGATTTGCCTTGTTCTCAATCCGTACAATCCTGGTTCTTGCAACTCCCAACCGCACTGCAAGACCGCTTATTCTTGACATAGCGGTAAGCGAGAAGGTCGGCTTGCCGGTAACAATTACAAACCTGTCACTCAACTGGGCGGCCTGCGCCACGACATCAGTAAGAGAGGTTGACGTATCAACAATGACCACATCAACAATGCCTGAAACCGCCTGGATCAGATTGCCCGCGAAAGGAGCTACTGTCTCGGCCATCTCCGGTTTAAGACAAGGCCCCCAAAGCGAAATATTCTTTGCCACTTGAGTTCCAGATATCTTCAGTGCCGCCGCGTCACCCGGCTCATGCACCGTAAACTTGGCCAGGTCATTCATTTTGCCGTCCGCAAAGCAGGAGTAGAGATTGCCACAGGTAAGATCGAGATCAATAAGGCCAACCTTCATACCCCAGGAAGCGGCTGTAAGCGCAAACGAAGCCGCTATGGTTGTTTTTCCTGCTCCTCCTCGTCCAGAAACCATCGTTATGATGGGAGCCCGCGAAATTTCTGCGGGAGGAACGAGATTTTCCAACGTTGGACATGCGGAGGGAGCGAGGTCGAGTGTTTTTTCTGAGTCGCACTCTGATACGGCCGGAAGGACAGTGAGACCCCCGTCTACCATTTGAATCCTTCCGGCTTTAGCAAGCTCCGCAATCTCAGCCGGATCAAGCACCAAATCAATCCCCGCTCGCGCGGCACGCGACCTCAAAGATCCCGACGCATTGCGGCGTACCAACACCACTGCACGGGCATTGCCATCATGCACCAGCGCCGCCGCTAAATTGATATCTGAAACATCATCTTTTGTGCCGCCGATAACAATCGAATACTCATCAGGCTGAGCTTCCAACGCAAGCTGCCGAAGGTCCGCCGCGCTGTTTGCGAATACACAGTTACCTAAGGCTCCCAAAGAAGAAAGGACAAGATTGAGCTCAATGCGATAGGCAATGTCAGAAAAGGCAAGCCATTTCTCCTTCATTATTCCTCCTCAAAATAATATTCCGCGTCGTCAGAACCTTCCGCCACATCGGCCTGCTCGCCATCGGCGGCGGTACCATCGGAAGCTACAGTGTTATCAGAGGCAGCAGCATTTTCAGAGGATGTAGAAACGTCCGCTTTGTCAGGACGTACTTCAGTCGGCGCGTTTTGAGTTGTTATTTCAGACATGTCCACTTCATCGCCGGGAACTACCAGTCGAAGTGTCCCTTTTGCCTCAGCCGATAAAATGCTTGTCATATCCTTCGGCAAAACGCCGAGCACCAAAGGCGTGCCAGAAAGAGAAGCGCCTTCGCCTGTATCAGATAAAAGTGTTACGTCAGTCGAAAGCAGGCGTATGCCATGCTCTGTCATCTCATACGCGGCCAGCGTAGTTCCTGCAGAAACTCTCCCCACAAGACCGGTTTTCTCGCCATGTGAAATCGAAAGCCCTACGAGGCCTTTAGGGATGCTTACCGCCGTTTTCTCAGAGCGGAAGTTTAGTTGGGTAAGCGGAGTACCTGCGCTTACAGGAATCGTTACCTGTTTTCCCATAATATCGTCAGCATTAGTAAACGAACCCTCCGGAGCAAGGTCGGACACCCAACTCTTCACTTGCGTGTTGGAACTTGAAACAGTGTCTCCTGCCTCGATTGGCCGCGTGGCGACCACAAGATTTACCACCTCACCGCCATAGCGTTCAATTACCTCGGCACGAGACTGTTCAGCTTCCGCTCTGATCTGATTGCCGTACACAATGCAGCAGAGTACCGCGAGAAGCGCGCATGCTCCTGAAAGGATGAACCGAAAACGTCGTGACATCGAAAGCCTCCAAACTGTTTTGGTAAGGAGATTGTGCCTAAGACGACAACGTTTCTTTGTAACCTTTTAAAGAAGTCCTTCCGCAATCTGACGCGAATATGACGTGAATCTGACGAAGTAATCATTATCAAAGTTCTATAAGTTATACTGACTTACCTATAGTTGTAATTTTGATAGAGACTAATATATAAAATATTTTAGTTTTCCATATACCGCACAAAAACGAGTACAAAGGCACACCTACAGCACCACATCCGGATCAAGCTGCTGAGCGCTTGAGCGCATCTCGCGCGCAAGCAAGAGATACGCCTCAAGGCGCGCTGAAGGAAACTCCCCTGCCTGCAGTGCAGCCTGAACGGCGCAGCCGGGCTCATGCGTATGAGTGCAATCACGGAATTTGCATCTCTGCGCGGCTGACAAAATCTTAGGAAACACCCGCGCAAGGCCGCACTCATGGCCTACGACAGGCAAACTTCGAAGACCCGGCTCGTCCACAATGACGCCGGCCCCCGGAAGCGATACCATACGCCGCGCTACCGTCGTATGCCGACCTTCCCTGTCAGAGACCCGCACTTCGCCCGTTTCAAGCGCGTCATGACCGAGAAGGGCATTGAGCAGCGTAGATTTCCCCGCTCCGGACTCGCCAAGCACCATCGCAACGCTGCCTTGCGGAACTTCTCCACGTACCGCGTCAATACCCCACTGTGCACCAAAATCATGAGCGGCCCGCTGCATTTCCGTGCAATCCGCATCATCAAAAACTTCAAACTTTGATGAGGTGACTAGCACAGAAACCGTCTCGTCCAGCACCTCTCGGATTGCGGTGAGGCTGCGTTTGAGCAACGCCGCATCCAAAGCGTCAGCTTTGGTCAGTACAACAACCACACGGATACCGCTGTCGAGCGCTATGACGGTGCTGCGCACGATGCGGTCAATGGAAATCTCCCTTTTATCGAGGGCCTGCACCACAAAAACGGTATCGATATTTGCTGCAAGCGTTTGCTTCTCGCCACGTGCTGAGCCTCGCCAACGAGCAATCTCGCTTTTGCGAGGAAGGATCTCAGCGATAATGCCCATGTCATGCTCACCGGGAATCCGTGCACAGACCCAATCTCCCACTGCAACGCGCGAGCCTGCTCCCTTGGTCACGCGCGCCGCAAATTCCGCACGAAACACCCCAGATCTTGCTGCTACTGCGGGAAAACCTCGGTCCAGGCGGACAACGCAAGCAAGTTCAAACTGCTCGCGCGTAGCAGCGCCGGTTGCGATGAGATTAGCAACGCAGGTTTCATAAGCCTCACGCTGCGTCGCCGTTGGCAGCAGCTTGTCAAAGTCTGGCACCTCTGTCAGCGCTGAAAGAGCCGGCAGGAATGGCTGTTTCCTATCGGCTCTTGATGAACGTGATATGTGCGCCCGCTTGGTCAAAAATCTGCTCCTCCGATGCGGCCTAAAGGTTACTTTTCAACGGCGCGCATAATGGCTTTATAGAGTTCCATAAGCGGAATGATTGCGAAGGCCAGACCCATGGCAATCGCATACTCTTTGATGCCAATCTCTGCGAAGCCAAACGCCTGAGAGAGCGGCGTCTCAATAGCAATGTAGGTGAGAATCAGCGAAACCACAAATGACCCCCACAGCCAGATATTTTGATTATTGAGCTTGAATATGGACTCGCGACGGCTGCGCATATTAAACGAATGGAACATCTCAACCATCGAAAGCGTCAAGAACGCCATGGTCATGCCGTCGATACCGGCAGAGGGGTTCGTAATGACCTGAGAGATGTCAAACGTACCGTATTCAACATAGTGGCCGATAAAGTAGCTCGCCAGCGTCAAAACGGAAATAATGACACCCTGCACGATACAGTCAAGACCAAGGCCATCAGAGAAGATGCCGGCGCGAGAGTCGCGCGGTTTGCGGTTCATAATCCCCGGTTCAGCCTTCTCAGTTGCCATGGCAAGCGCAGGCAGCGAGTCAGTAATGAGATTAATCCACAGCAAGTGCGTAGGTTGCAGGATGGTAAAGCCCACAAGCGACGCGACAAAAACAGCGATAACTTCGGCCAGATTGGAGCTCAACAGGAACTGGATGCACTTGCGGATATTGTCGTAAATGCGGCGACCTTCCTCGCACGCCGCAATAATGGTAGCGAAGTTGTCGTCAGCCAAAACCATATCAGCAACGCCCTTGGTAACATCGGTGCCGGTGATACCCATGCCAATGCCGATGTCCGCGCGCTTGATTGACGGCGCGTCGTTGACGCCATCTCCGGTCATCGCGGTAACCATGCCCTTTTTGCGCCAGGTATCAACAATGCGTACCTTGTGTTCAGGCTGTACGCGCGCGTACACACCTAAAGACTCAATCTTTTGTTCAAAGTCTTCATCCGAAATCTTGTCAAGCTGAGCGCCGGTAATGGCCTGATCACGGTTGTCAATAATACCCAGCTCGGATGCGATGGCGATAGCGGTATCCACGTGATCGCCGGTAATCATGACTACCCGCATACCCGCATTGTGAGCTTCCTCGATAGCAGCCTTCACTTCAGGACGCACAGGATCAATCATGCCGGAAAGACCTACAAACGTCATGTCCTTTTCGAGATCAGACGCATCAAAACTCTCGGGAGCCGTATCTCCCCAATCACGGCGAGCAGACGCCATCACGCGAAGCGCCTGGTCAGCCATGGATTTATTCTGGCTCAAAATATCCGCGCGGGCTTTGTCGGTCAAATCGACAACACCGTCGCTCGTCATAATCTTGGTGCAGCGGGCAAGTATCTCATCTGGAGCGCCCTTGGTGTGCTGTACCACCTCGCCAGAGCGCGTACGAACCACCACCGACATCATCTTACGCTTGGAGTCAAAGGGAGCCTCACCAATACGCGGGCGAGAAGAAGCGAGGTCACTGGTGGTATAGCCGTGCTTTGCAGCGTCTGCAACGAGCGCCGCCTCCGTGGGTTCGCCCTTGGCAATCTGCTCAGCGTCATCCCACTTCGCATCGGAGCAGAGCGCCATCGTACGCACGTGCGCGTCAAGATTTTCCGTTTCGTGGCGGACAACTGTCATCTTGTTTTGCGTAAGCGTGCCGGTCTTGTCGGAACAAATAACCTGCGTACAGCCGAGGGTCTCGACAGCGGTCAGGCGGCGAACAATGGCATGACGCTCAGACATACGCGTAACGCCCATTGAAAGCACAATGGTCACGACGGCGACAAGACCTTCCGGAATTGCCGCAACCGCCAAAGAAACCGCAACCATAAAGGTATTGAGCACCAAATCGAAATTCTGGAGCATCTCAGAGCCGTGCTTGATAAAACCGGTAAAGAAAATGAGCACGCAGATAGCAACTACGAGCTTGGTAAGCGTATGAGAAAGCTGATCAAGTGAAATCTGCAGAGGAGTCTGCCCGTCCTCAGCCTGAGAGATAGCGTCAGCAATCTTGCCCATCTCAGTGTCCATGCCGGTAGCAACCACAACGGCGCGCCCACGGCCATAGACTACGATGGAGCCTGAATAACACATGTTTTTGCGATCTCCCAGTGGCACGTCATCAGCGCCACCGCAAAGCCGTAAAGCATCTGCGGTTTTTTCAACCGGCAGCGATTCTCCGGTAAGCGCCGACTCTTCAACTTTCATAGAAGCGCTTTCCAGCACGCGGCAATCAGCGGGAACGGAATCTCCCGCTTCAAGCAAAATAATATCGCCCACCACAAGCTCAACGGAAGGAACGTCATCAAGGCGACCATCGCGCACAACCTTTGACGTTGCCGCACTCATCTTTTGCAAAGCGGCAAGCGCCTCTTCAGCCTTGCCTTCCTGAACCACGCCGAGAATTGAATTGACCACAACAACGAACAAAATAATAGCGACGTCTGCTATGCCGCCCTCACCGGTATAGATGCCAGCGACAGCGGAAATGACCGCTGCGATAAGCAGCATGATGACCATAGGGTCTGCCATCTGCGCAAAAAATCGCTTGATAAGGGGGTCTTTTTTCGGCTCTTTGAACTTGTTGAGACCGTCTCTCTCAAGACGGCTCGCGACCTCAGCGGCTGAAAGACCGCTCTCGCCATGTGTGTCGTAGCTGCTCAAGACGTCAGCAGCATCTGAAAGATACTCTTTCACGATTTCCTCTCCTGGGTTGATTTCCCGATAGATTGATGCCCGATCATAATTCCCCAGGAGGGGCAAGGGCTCACCAAGGCTGCCATATCGGGTGCCTTACGGACGTTATCATTCTACCGTAGAACGCTCTCATATACATAGAACTTCTCGCCAAAGTATCCGTCTGTGGAATATATACATCCTGTCATCGATGAATACTTGACGAATCCTTTGTAAGTTCTCTCAAAAACCTATGCCATTACCCTTAATGAGCGGTAAAATAGAAAACGTTAGTTATTGGAAGTACGAGTGAGCTACAAACGGAGGAATTATGAAAATCCTGTTTTACGGCGCTCAAAGCTACGATCGAAACTCCTTTAACAAGGAGCTCAAAGATTATCCCGATGTCTCTATTGACTATACCGAGATTAACCTCACGCCGCTAACCGCGTCTCTTGCCCAAGGCTATGACGCTGTCTGCGCTTTTGTCAACGCCGACGCCGGTATTATGACCTTGGAAATCCTCGCGGGTTTTGGTGTCAAGTTGGTACTCATGCGCTGCGCGGGCTTCGATGCCGTCAACGTTGAGGCCGCAAAGGATCTTGGCATCAGAGTTACACGCGTTCCTGCCTACTCTCCTGAGGCAATCGCCGAGCACGCTATGGGCCTTGGACTCTGCGCTAACCGCCGTATTCATCGTGGATACAACCGTATTCGCGAGAATGACTTCTCGCTTGTTGGCCTTGTCGGCGAGACGCTGCACGGCAAGACCGCGGGTATCGTTGGCACCGGTCGCATTGGCGCGGCGCTTTGCCGCATCTGCAAGGGCTTTGGCATGACCGTCCTTGGCGCTGACCTCTATCCCAACCAGAAGCTCGTTGATGAGGAGCACGTTGTCGATGAATACGTCGACTATGACGAGCTTTGGAAACGTTCAGATTTCATCTCTTTGCACGCGTTTTTGAATGAGGAAAGCTACCACATGATCAACGACAAGACCATCGGCGAGATGAAAGATGGCGTCATTTTGGTCAACACGGGACGCGGCGGACTTGTCGACACCCAGGCGCTTATCCGCGGCATTCTTTCCGGAAAGATTGGCGCCTGCGGACTTGACGTCTACGAGGAGGAAAATCCCAACGTTTACCGCGACCGCGGTGATGAGGTATTCAGCTCGATAACCGCCGAGCTCTGCTCCTTCCCCAACGTTGTTATGACCAGCCACCAGGCGTTCTTTACCCATGAGGCTCTCGCTCAAATTGCGCGCGTTACGCTTGAAAATGCGCAGGCGTTCGCAACAGGCAATGAGTTTATCGAAAAGAGCGTTGTCTGCTAAGGATATTTGGTTTAATCGCTCAAGCCCCGCTTGAGTACATCTCGACTATGAAAAGGAGAAACATGGCACAGAAGAAGAAAACGAAGATTGTATGCACCATGGGACCTGCAACAGAAAGTGACGAGGTCCTTACGGAGCTCATTAAATCGGGCATGAATGTTGCTCGATTCAACTTCTCTCATGGCAGCCATGACTACCACCGCAACATGATCGCCCGCGTTCGCAATATCTCCGCCGAGCTGGGTATTCCTGTCGCTATCATGCTTGACACCAAAGGTCCCGAGGTTCGCACCGGCGTTCTGAAGGACGGCAAGAAGGTCATGCTCAATACCGGCGATGAGGTTGTTATCACCACCGACGATGACGTCATCGGCACCGCAAAGCGCTTCTCGCTTGATTACAAAAACCTTCCTAATGAAGTCGAAAAGGGTTCCATCATCTTGATTGATGATGGCCTTATTGGCCTTGAGGTCGACCATGTCGATGGCACCGATATGTACTGCAAGGTTATCAATGGAGGCGAGCTTGGCGAGAAAAAGGGCGTCAATGTTCCCAACGTCAACATCGGCCTGCCTTCCGTTACCGAGCAGGACCGGGCCGACATCATGTTCGGCTGCGAGCTTGGCATTGACGCCATTGCCGCTTCCTTCATCCGCGATGGCGAGGCTGTCAGCGAGATTCGCGACATCTGCCGCGAGATGGGCACCCCGAACGTCCAGATTTTCCCCAAGATTGAGTCTGTTCTGGGAGTCAAGAATTTTGACGAAATTCTTTCCGCTTCTGACGGCATCATGGTCGCCCGTGGCGATTTGGGTGTTGAAGTACCTGCAGCTGAGGTCCCCCACATCCAGAAGACCATCATCAAGAAGTGCAACGCGGCGTATAAACCCGTTATCACCGCTACGCAGATGCTCGACTCCATGATCCGCAATCCCCGTCCTACTCGTGCGGAAGTTACTGACGTCGCAAACGCCATTTATGACGGCACCGACTGCGTTATGCTCTCCGGCGAGTCCGCGGCTGGTAAGTATCCTATTGAGGCGGTTAAAACCATGGCCGCCATCTGCAAGGAGACCGAGAAGTACCTCTCTGTGAAAGATACCTATCATCAGCGCAAAGGCCTCAAGAACATCAACGGGGCAACCGGCTTTGCAGCCGTCAACATGGCGCTGACCGTTGACGCGAAATGCATCATTTGCCCGACGCACTCCGGCCGCACCGCCCGTCTGGTGTCCAACTTCCGCCCGAAGCGTCCGCTCTACGCTATGTCTCCAAGCGATGAGGCTATCCGCCGCACATGCTTCTACTGGGGCGTCTACGCGTACAAGACAACCGAGCAGGGTTCTCTTGCCAACACCATGTACAACGCTCTGCAGGTTGCCAAGGAAGTCGGCGTCGCTGAAGCCGGCGATTTGGTCGTTCTGACCGCAGGCGATCCTCAGACCAGCCCGCGTCTTGGCGACTACACCACATCTACCAACGTCGCCATGATTTGCCAGGTTCAGTAACGAGGTTCAATAGGCTAGGATCACTAGCATATAGCTCATATACCTGCACCTGAGTGGTATACAACAGACGCGCCCGGATTTAACCGGGCGCGTCTTTTTTAGACTGCTTTCGTTTTCTGTACAGGTGCGCTGAAACCCTAGAGCCTTCGCGGCGCCGCAGTCGCAGGTGTCACGGCGTGTGCGGTCACAGCCGCGAGAGCCTCAGCTTCGGCGGCCGTATCGCCGGCCTTACGCGCGCGGCCATACGCGTCAGCGTCAAGAATCGCCTGACGGAAACGCTCGGGTGTGTATCCGTACGGAGCGCGACCCCACTCGTTAGTCTTTTGCGCCACCGCAAGAAGAGCGTCAAGATCAGCGTCTTGAGAAAGCTCCGTAATGTCCAAAGAGGCCAGCGTTGTAGGAAGCCCGAGTTTCTCGTTCAAGGCAACCTGCGCCTTCAAGCCCTCAACGTTGTTGTCGAAGGAGTACAGCACGCAGGTACCAAAGGAGACCACCTCGCCGTGAAGGTGCTTCTCGGCACGCTCGCCAAGAATGGTAAAGCCGTTATAGAAGGCATGCGCCGCAGAGGAATTGAAGTAATAGGCGCCTCGCTCGGCCGCCAGGTTGGTGGTCATGTTGGAAACGACGCCGGCGGTGACAATAATGTTCAGCACAACGCGCTCAAACGCGTCGGATGGGATACCGGCGCGCTTATCGGCAAGCGCTTGTTCGGCATAGTCGAAGAGCGGCTCAACGCACGCTCCTCCCGCAAGAGAGCGACCCATGAGCGGGCTGTGGACCAAATCGACATCGCGAGAAGAAAGTTCGACTTCGGGGCCTTTGGAGAAAGCGTCGCCGATGCCGGCCCAGAAATACTCATCGGGAGACTCAACGATAACCTGCGTATCAATGAAGGTGTGCACCGGAAGTTCGGCCGGAATGAAGTATGTGTCTGATGAGCCGTCCTCTTTATAAAACACCGCGATACGTGTAATAGGCGCGCAGTTGGAAGCAAGCGTGGGAAAGGTAAAGTACGGTTTATCAAGGATGGTCGCGATTTCTTTGCCCTCATCGATAGCGCGGCCACCTCCCATTAAAAAGAGCATGTCGGCAGCGCGAACATCCTCCCGCTCAGCAATCGAGCGAGCGTTTGCGTGTGTAGCATTGGAGCCATACACCACCCAGCTGTCAATAAGCACGTCAGAACCCTGAAGCGCGCTAAGCAGCCGCGGCTTGGCCTTTTCCATAGCGGTCGCGCCGCCGATGACTACCGCGTGCTTACCAAAACGCCTGGTAATATGGGGAACAGCCTGATATGCGTCAACACCGACCGTATAGGACGGCAGATACTCCGTAAACGTTCCGCGAGATTCCATCTTGTCCATGACTTTCCCCTTTCGCGCCCGCACTTTTGTACGGCTGACATGTGAGAGTCAGTCTAGCGGGACAGACGGCAAGAAGAGCGCTCGCTCACAGAGTAATAACCGGGTTGTAACAATTTCATATTCGCCCCGTAAGTCCGCGCAGCATCACCCAATGAGCCTCATCAGCGGCAATTGAGAAGAACTTTGTTGTGAGCATGGTGTAGTGCGGATTGTCTTCATGCGCGGCAAGATTAGTCTGCGCAATCTCATCGACAACCTCAAGAGCGGCATGGATGTCCTCCTCTTGTATGCGGTATTGCGGATAGGCCATTCCCTGTCGCAGCAGTTCGGGCGTCAGGCGGGGCAGGCGGCTCATACTGAGCGATCGCCCGTACAAATCAAAGTCGGTCTGCTTGCGAATGCGCGTCTTTTCTCCCACAGGAATACCGTGGCTTCGAATGAAGCGCCGCGTATAGGTGTTGTAGATATGGTCGCATACGATATGACACCACACGCCGAGCATCATATCGCTGACGCCGCCGTCCTTCTCGCCGCAGTCATACGGGGCAATGAAATTGCGCCAGTACCGCTTGTAGCTTGGGATTGGAATCCCGCCGGGATAGGACTGATGCGTCAGGCAGTACCGCAGTATTTTGGTGGGTTCGCTCACCATGTAGCCCACATATACGTCAGGCAAAACATTGCCAAAAAGAAACGCGTCCACATCACGCACACCCAAAGGACCGGCTCCCGCCTCTCTGAGAAGCCGGTCCGCATGAGCGATATGTACGTTCCAACTGGGCATTTATGAACGAATCTCTCCTCCTGTTGAACGCATGACCTTCTCAACCAGCTTAGTGTGGGTCTTTTCGACTTCCTCCGAGGTCAGCGTGCGGTCATCCGCGCGATACGTAAGCGAGAAGGCCATGGACTTTTTGCCTTCTCCCACGCGCACGCGGTCGCGATAGACGTCAAAGAGACGAACGTCTGCTAAAAGCTTACCACCGGCAGAGCGGAGGCGCTGCGTAAGTTGCTCACAGGTAACTTTTTCATCGACTACAATGGCAAGATCGATAGCGATGCCGGGATACATTGGAGGTTCAACAATAGGCAAGTCTTTACGGGCAAGACGCTGCAGCGCCGCCACGGAAAGCTCAAAAGCAACCACGGGAGCCTCAACGTCAAAGTTCTGAAGCGCAAGCGGGTGAATGTTGCCCACCCAGCCAATGACTTCGCCTTCGGCAAGAACCTCAGCGGCACAGCCAGGCTGCAGCCAGCCATACGCTTCGGAATCGACCGCGCGGAAGCGCACCTTTGGAATGCGCAACTCTTCAAGCAGACCCTCGACAACGCCCTTGGCGTCAAAGAAGTCATACGCGGGCCACTTCATATTCCACGCGTCATCCGCAGGTCGACCGCAGAGCACGCCCGCGACATAACTCGGCTCATCGGGCTGACTCTTACCCTCACGCCCAAAGAGTACGCGACCCATCTCATAGAGCGCGATGTTCTCCACGCCGTGGTCGAGGTTATAGGCAACCGACCGCAGCAGACCGGGCAGCAAAGAGCGGCGCATCTCAGACTGATCTGACACCAGCGGATTGATGACTTTTACCGGAAGGCCGCGGCTTTCTTCTCCCATACCGAGTTTGGTGAGATCCTCAGAGCTTGCGAACAGATACGACTTCGTCTCATTCAGACCGAGCGCCCGCAGCGTGCGTCCAATCTTGCGCGCGCGAAGCTGCTCTGCAGTCAGACCGCCCGCATGATTTCGAGCCGCCGGCAGCGTTGCTTCAATATCACCTTCACCCCAGAGGCGCATAACTTCCTCGATAAGGTCAACCTCGCGCGCCAAGTCAGGACGGTTGGTCGGAGCCGTCACGGCAACGGACGCAAGGGAGCCGTCAGTCGCGCAGGTCTTCTCGCCAAACGCACAGCCAAGACGAGCAAGGCGGCAAAGCATGAAGTCGTCATCAATGGGAGCTCCCGCAAGAGCGCGGGCGCGAGAAGGACGGAAGCTGATAGCGGGAGCTTCAAGCGGCTGCGGATACACGTCCACGATACCGGGGCAGACCTCGGCGCCACAGCACTCCTCAAAGAGGGCGGCCGCGATATCGGCCACATCGGCGCAGGCATTCGGATCGACTCCGCGCTCAAAACGGATTGAAGCCTCGCTCATGAGATCAAGATTTCTGCTGGTACGGCTAATATGTCCATGGTCAAAGACGGCGGATTCAAGAAGCACGTCAACCGTAGCCTCGTCAATCTCTGAATCAAGGCCGCCCATAACGCCTGCAAGAGCAACCGGCGTTGCGCCGTCATCGGTAATGAGAGCCATATCGGGGGTCAGAACGCGATCCTGACCGTCAAGGGTGGTAATGTGCTCGCCGTCCGCGGCCGCACGCACCACAATATGGCGTTTACCGTCACGCTCGATAAGTTTACCGAGGTCAAACGCGTGCAGAGGCTGCCCTGTCAGATACATTACATAGTTGGTAACGTCAACCACATTGTTGATAGGCCGGCCTCCCGCCGCAGTGACGCGGCGCGCAAGCCACTCGGGGCTCGCTCCAATCTTGACGTTGCGCACCACACGAGCAGTATAGCGAGAGCATAACGAAGCGTCATCTATGGCGACATCTACAAGGTCGGACGCGTCAGAACCTTGCTCCATCTGAATCGTAGGCAGCGCAATATGGGTGTCCTCGTCATACATCGCGGAAACCTCAACGGCCACACCCGTCATGGACAGGCAGTCAGGACGGTTGGGCGTCATCTCGCAGTCAAGCACGGTATCGGACATGCCCAGGTAATCGGTTATCGGCATGCCGATTGGAGCGTCATCGGGAAGAATCATGATGCCGCCGCAGTCATCGCCAAGAGCGAGCTCGCGAGAGGAGCAGTTCATGCCGCATGAATCAACGCCGCGCAGCTTGGACTTCTTAATCTTGAAATCCCCCGGCAGCACCGCGCCAATCATGGCGGTCACAATGTGATCCCCTTCGTTGAAGTTCTGAGCGCCGCAAACAATCTGAAGCGGCTCGGGGTTACCTTCAGCGTCAACGTTGTTCTTCCCCACATCCACCAGGGTAACGAACATATGGTCAGAATCGGGATGAGGCGTCTTTTTGACAACTTGCGCCGTCACCACATGGTCAAGATTCGCGCCCACGCGCTCGACCGCCTCAACCTCGGTACCGGTACGGACGAACTCTTTTTCAAGGTCAAGCGGGTCTTCCGGCAGGTCAACCATCGTCTTGAGCCACTCATAAGATATGCGCATGAAAAAACCTTTCTCGCAAGCACTGCTGCAGATGTTGTCACTTCAGTCACCGTCAGCGGGCTACCACAGCGCGACGAAGATACAACGATTAGAACTGGCGGAGCACGCGCTCATCACCGGAGATAAGCATGCGCAGGTCAGGGAGGTCATAGCGAAGCGCGGCTACACGCTCAACGCCGATGCCGAAGGCAAAGCCGGTATACACTTCCGAATCGATGCCGCAGTACTCAAAGACGTTGGGGTCCACCATGCCGCAGCCAAGAATCTCAAGCCAACCCGTATACTTGCAGAAACGGCAGCCTTCGCCGTGACACACGCCACAAGACACATCCACCTCGCAGCTTGGCTCTGTAAACGGGAAGAAGTGAGGGCGGTACCTGGTCGCGCGGTCTTTACCAAAAATCTCACGGGTAAAGTGGTCAAGCGTCCCTTTGAGATCGCCGAACGTAATACCCTCGTCAACCACCAGACCTTCCATCTGCGTAAACTGCGGCAGATGGTTAGCGTCTGCCGTATCGGGACGAAAGACGGTACCGGGACAAATCATGTAGATGGGAGGCTTTTTTGTTTCCATCGTATGTACCTGAACACCTGAGGTTTGCGTGCGCAGCAGCACATCAGACTCGCCGAGCACATGGCTCTTCTTGCCCTCCGGAGCTCTATCTTCCACATAAAAGGTATCTTTGCTTGAACGGCTGGGATGGTCCTCAGGCGCGTTGAGCGCGGTAAAATTGTAGTACGTTGTTTCAACGTAGGGGCCGCTCTCAACGGTGTACCCCAGGCTGACAAAGATGTCTTCCA
Organism: Atopobium sp. oral taxon 199 str. F0494; assembly: GCF_000411555.1. Classification (GTDB taxonomy): domain Bacteria; phylum Actinomycetota; class Coriobacteriia; order Coriobacteriales; family Atopobiaceae; genus Lancefieldella. Next base: position 746,069 of record NZ_KE150486.1, read on the forward strand.
TCTCTTCTCGCACCTGCTCAATAAGGTGCTGTGTACCGGGAGAAACACGACGGCCGGGCAAGGTGACATCGGTAGCTTCGGCCCTCATGCGCCGCTCAAGCTCAGCGCGCTTCAGCGCCACCTGACGCTCGCGAATAGCCGTCTCCACGTTGGCTCGCACCGTATTGGCAAGCTGCCCCATAGCGGGACGCTGGTCCGCAGGAACCGATCCCATCATGCGCATGATAGCTGTCAGCGATCCTTTTTTGCCCAACGACCTCACGCGCACCTCATCAAGCGCGCTTAAGCTGGCCGCCTCGGCGACGCCCTTCAACACCTGCCCGCGAATCTGCTGCAGTTCTTCGGACATTCCCATGTACGTACTCCTTTTGTAAAAAACCGCCCCGAACACTTCTGTGTCCAAGGACGGATAAGCTCCGCGGTACCACCTCGGTTGACCAGCGGGTTTTTTCTCCCACCAGCCCTCTTGTGAGCTTCGTTTCGTGAAGCGGCCGACTTCCCTACTGAGCCTCCAAAAGAGGTACTGCTCGCCCTCGTAAGGTACGTACCTCAGGAGTTTTTCTCCTTCTTGGCGCCGTTCAGGTCATAGCTCGGGAGTGAACTTTGAACGCTACCGCGCAGGAACCTCTCAGCTGCAGGTTCCCTCTCTGTCCGCGGCGTCTGCGACCAAACCTCTCCGTCAACGCGCCTGCCTAGCGTATCACACACGCACGCGTTTGACGGCGAAAATCACGCGTTTCACCGCAAATACGACAAGAAGCGTTGCTACGGCGAGAAGAACGATGGTGCCACCGGGCTTCAGCCCCAGCTCGTAGGAGACTACCAGGCCACTCAAAGACGTCAGCACGCCAATACCTGAAGAAATCAAACAGCATTGCTTCCATGAGCGCGAAAGCTGCAGAGCGCAAGCTACCGGTACCACCATCATGCTTGAAACAATGAGCGAACCTACCGTGCGTGCCGCCACGGCAACCACCAGCGCAACCGCAATAACAAAGCCAAAGTTGGTAAGGCTTACAGGAACACCAACCGCGCGAGCGTGTCGCTCGTCAAAGGACATTAGAAAAAGTTCGCGGCGCATACAAAACACATACGCCACCGCCAGCACGCTGATGATTACGATGATATGCGTTTCTTGCTCGCTTACGGTCAGGATGCTGCCGAACATGAAACTGTTAAAACTTGACGAGTTGGGCACAAACCCTGAAAGCACACCCGCAAGGCCAATGCCCGCGGCCATGACGACCGCAACGGCCAGCTCGGACTGATCTTTGAAACGGCGGCGCACTCCCTCAACACACAGCGCTCCGGTAAAACACGCTACCACGGCACCTATCACGGGATTGACGCCTGCGATAAGACCGCCGGCCACACCGGCAAGCGATGTATGGGAAAGCGCGTCTCCAATCATCGAAAGACGCTTAAGTACCACCGTGACGCCCACCAGAGGAATGACTGCTCCCAGCAATACGCCGACCATAACGCCTCGCTGCATGAATACGTACTCAAACATGCTGTCCGCTCCCCTCGTCTTCATGGTCTTCCGGAAGCGCGTAGGCCTCATCAAAATCATCAAGTGAACCTCTGTCTTGCGCGTGCCCGCCGCAGCAATGGCTGCCATGTTCGGCGCAGTGACTCTCGCCGTGACCGCGCCCGGCCATCTCATGCGCGCCATGGTCAGCAACCTCGATTACCCGACAGGCGAGTACATCAAGCGCCGCCATATCATGGGTGACGAGAAGCACCGCAAGGTCGCGGCTCACATGAGCTTCGCGAACAAGCGAATAGAAATGGTCACGACTCTCTTTATCGAGGCCTGTCGTAGGTTCGTCCAAAATAAGCAGCTCGGGATTGCTGACTAGCGCGCAGGCAAGGCGCACGCGCTGAAGCTGGCCACCGGAAAGCTCGCGGATAATGCGCGTTGTAAATGTACTCATGCCTACAAGCTCTAAGGCTTCAAGGCTCCGGCTCCGGCGCTCTTTGCCACTCAGCCTCTCTTTTTTGGCGCGCGCATACTGGCTGGCGTCGACAAGCTCCAAAACGCTTGCCGGAAAACGATTTGTCGCCTCGGCTGGAATCTGCGGTACATAACCGACAAGCTCCCAATCCTTAAATTTTGTCGCCGGAGTACCAAAGAGCTCAGCCGTACCCGAAGACGGTGTGAACTCGCCGATGACAAGGCGGGCAAGCGTTGACTTGCCCGCCCCGTTGTCGCCGATAAGTGCGCAAATCTCTCCGCGCGGCACTGTGAGCGTAACGTTTTCAAGAACAGGGGCTTCTCGATACGAAAAACTTACGTTCTTAAGTGATATGACGTTTGCGCATTTCTGCAACACGTCCTCCTTACGACAAAGCGTCAACCAGCTCTTTCAGGTTGGCATTCATGACGGAGATGTAATCCTCGCCATTTTTGAGTTGCTCATCTGTCAGACCCTCAAGCGGATTGAGCTCTCTTACCGTAGCACCTGTCGCGTCAGCAATAGCCTGCGCGACTTTGGGACTTACCAGCTCCTCAGAGAAGATGGTCTTGACGTTGTGCTCCTTCACAAAGTCAGCAATCTCTTTCATCTGCTGCGCATTTGGCTCCGCATCAGCCTCAACGCCTTCAATGGGCATCTGCTCAAGGCCATAGGCATCGCACATATACCCAAAGGCCTCATGCGAAACGACAATGGTCTTGTTGGGAAGGGGGTCGAGCTGCTTGCGATACTTGCCGTCAAGCGTCTCGAAGTCTGCCTGAGCCTTCTTGAAGTTGTCCTCATACAAATCTTTGTGAGCAGAATCCGCCTTCACAAGAGCGTCACAGATGTTTTTCATCTCGGCTATGGCGTTGACCGGGCTCAGCCACACATGCGGATCGGTGTCTCCGTGGTCATGACCGTAGCCGTGTTCGTGATCGTCCTCGTGGTCGTGATCGTCCTCGTCCTTATGCTCGTCCTCGTGGTCGTGCTCATGGTCATGCTCGTCTTCATCCTCATCGAGTTTTCTGAGCTCAATGCCCTGAGAAGCCTCGACCGCGACAAGCGTGGTATCCTTACCAAGCCCGTCAAGCACATCCTGAACCCAGTGCTCCATGCCAGCGCCGTTGTACACCAGAAGATCAGCTTCTTGAATGGTTTTCATATCTTTGGTTGATGGCTCCCAATCATGGGGCTCTGTACCTGCAGGCACCAGGCAGGTGATATCGGCGTAATCTCCCGCGACCTTCTTTGCGAAGTCATACATGGGATAGAAGCTGGCCACGATATTCAGCTTCTTTGTTTTTGAATCAGTCACACCCTTGGACTTGCATCCGGCGAGAAGGGCTATCGAACCCAAGCCAAGCACGCCAAGCGCGCTCCGGCGAGAGATAACGCCGTAACCGCCGCAACGAGAGGCGGTACCAAAACGAGAAACGCCTGTATCCACAGTGTAATCAAAACGCTCTGACATATCCAAACTCCTTCTAACTCAAACGTGAGCATTTCTTCATAGGACCCTAAAATGCACGAAAGCGAGCCACCTCAAGGTGACCCGCTTTCGCAATGTGCTGTAAGGAGTATACCTCATATAACTTTTATTGCCAGCAAAAAATTACAAGCAAGCGTATGAAGCAAACCTATGAAAGCGCTACGCCGCCAAGCCAGCCCCAGCGAGGCGTGGAGAGACCGCCGAGGTTGGAAATCCAAGATGACAGGCTTTGCGTGACGACATTGCCCGAGATGTTATGGCGAACCATACCGCCGCCGATGTAGATTCCGACGTGCCCGTAAATGAGCGCCGCAGCGGAACCTCCAAGAGACGCGACAGCGATAATCATGCCTGTTTGAATGGTGTTTCTGTCAGACGAATGGCACCACGAGTAGTACATGTCGCAGGCGTTTCCGTAGAAATGACCAATACCGGCATTTGAGAAAACGTTGGAAACCCAAGCGGCGCACATGCCAGCGCCGGTAGAGCCAGTATAGTTGGCGGCGCTTACGACCGCTGCCGCGGAGCCGGAACCTCCGGAAGAGCTTCCGCCTGAATTGGAGCCTCCATTATATGAGGAGCCGCCACCGGACGAGCCTCCGCCGGAATACGAACTGCTATTGGAATTTTGCTGCGCCGCGATGGCAGCTGCCTGCTGAGCCTCAAGAAGTTCCGCGTCACGCTGGGCGATAAGCTGCTTCACCTGATCATCCAAGCTATTTACATATTCAACGGCTTCGTTTTGCTTAGCGGTAATCTTATCGAGCTGCGCGCGCTGGTCAGCCTGAAGCGTCTGAAGACTTGCCTTCTGATTTTCAAGGTCGGCCTTCTTGTTCTCAAGTGCCTGGCGTTCTTGATCAAGGGCGTCACGCAGGGCCTTAACCTCGGCAATCATCTTCTTATCAGATTCGGAAATCTTATCCAGATAATAGATGTTGCTGGTTAGCTCCTCAAAGGAGGCGGAGGAGAGAAGAACCTCAAGCGCGCCCTGAGGACCGGCCTTGTAATTGCTGGACATGCGAGCACCAAGCTGCTTGCGCTTCTCGGCAATCTCAGCTTCCTTCTGCTTGATCTCGTCCTGCTTCGCCTCAATATCGCTCTGCGTGCTGTCAATCTGCTTCTGAACGTCTTCGACCTTGTTGTTCGTGTCGTTCATGGCGCTTTGCATGGAAGAAACCTGCTCTGAGAGTTCCTTGAGCTTTGCTTGCGCCACGTCATACTGGCTCTGCGCGGAATCAATATCACTTTGGGTAATTGCAAGCGCGGCGCGCGGGCGCAAACCGAAAGACGCCGTTATCGCAGCCGCGGCGACTCCTGCTCCCAAGAATAATTTGCATGCGTCGCGACGGGAAATCGCTTGGTCGTACCTATCATCTTTGCTCGTATGAGCATTTCGTCTTAACGTCATCGGGTCTCCTTGTGCATATAGGGAACGTGGGACCTATCCCGCTATTCTACCCGCTTTTTATGCTCTGCGCCAAATTTTTGGCCACACGATTGTGAATTTTTCGAAGAAAAGCTCTGTCTCTGGCGAGAAGAACCACTGGTAACTAGCGCTTTTATCGGTTCTCAATGTGCGCCACATTTTTAATAGAGATTGTCATTCTTCCGTCCGATTCGCGGATAAATTCAAGAAGCCCGGGGTGATTGGTCATTTCGGAAGGAAAGGTAATCTCAATACCGGTGTCCGTGCGAATCTTGTGGTTGCGCGCGATGCGGCCGGCAGGACCTCTCTTGACTGAAATTTCCTCCGGCAAGCGTTTTTCGACAGCCTGCGCCTCATAGCGCTCCTGAATCTCCGGTCTGTCCTCAAAAACCCGGCGGCCAACCTTCACGGGATCGACAGTTTCATCCACCTCAACGGCCGCGGCAACCGCAGCCTTCGCGCGGGAAACTTCCACCGCAGGTTCAAGGCCGTACTCTTCAGCCAAATCCTGAACAATTTCGGTGACTTCACTGATGACCTCGTGGCTGGACGCCTCAGAGGAACACTGCAAAAAGAGTTCGGGCATAACGAGCTTGCTCTGACCGGCCATCGACCGCTCCCGATCATGAAAGTCAATGGCGCCGGTATCCAAATCAATAACCGCGTAGGTATCAACTTTTTGCGTTGGACTTGGCAGCGTCGCGTCCTGCTTCAAAATCTCGTTGGAGCCGCTCAAAACATCGTGAATAAAAGACTGTCTGCGCGGAAGCACAACAATCGCAAAAAGCCGTCTGCCATTGCCCTCAAAGGCTTCATCAGCGGCACGCGCGCCAGACGCGTTGGAAACACCGCCGTCCTCGCCCGCTGTATCTGAAGCGTCCGCTAACGATGCCTTGGCATCGGTATCGAGATAGTCCGCCACCAAAAGATCGCACTGTTCGGTTTCATCCGCCTTACGCAAATTTTCCCAGAACCACTGAGCAATCTGCACCGAAAACTCCACGAATCCAAAATCGCCTGCGGTGTACTCCTGAAGTCCTCCCGCAAAGTTGCTCTTCTCGGCAAACGCACCGTGGCGAGATTCCGGATTAGACGTAATCTTGCGAAGGCGCCGCTGCACGTATGAGCGCGTCTGACGGTCTTCCAGATCCAAAGCGGTGTCGGAAAAGTACTTTGCACCCGTCTCAAAATCAAAGACGTGCAGGATAGCCTTGGAAACGCGAAGCATGTAAGAAAACCCCTAACGAAAAAAACGCCAAACCTTAGCGTGAAACGTGCAGAATCGGATCGCCGAGCTTGACCAACGGACGGCCGCCCACCAACGTACCCGACTCTCCCACCAGATCAATACGGCTAAACTCGTCCGCATTGGTAATCGTAATGACTACCACATTCTCGTATCCGGCGGACTCAATACCAAGCGAATCAAACGCGATGAGTGGCGCGCCCGCTTTAACATCGTCATTCACATGCACAAAACGCCTGAAACCCTTGCCGTTCATTTTGACGGTGTCAACGCCGATGTGAATCAGAATTTCAATGCCACCCTCGGTGGTCAAGCCAATTGAGTGGTTTGTTACGTTAGTAGCCGTCACGCGAGCATCACAGGGAGCGTAAATGCAGTCAAGACCCACAGGTAAAATGCCGTACCCCTCGCCAAAAAGACCGCTGGAAATTACCTCGTCATGAACCTCTTGCACGCTCATCAGCACGCCAGAACAAGGAGCGTATACGGTATCTTCACGCGTAGCGAACGTAGCCTTTTGCGGCGTCTCGTCATCATTGACGGACACGAATACGTTTTTGACCTTAGACCAAAGACTCATGATTCCTCCAGTACCTTCATCGTATGTGGCGAGAAGAACATCAACACATCAGGCTTATTCTACCTAAGGAGAGGATCAAACGGAATGAGCGGATATTCAAACTCGAATATCCGCTCGTGTGCTTATAAGGCGCTCTTGTCAGTCAGCTTAACTGATACGGCGATTGCCTCTGAAAATGATGCTTCTTGCCGTGAAATAAGTGAGCAAAAAGTAGCCACCGTAAATTGCAAGCACCAGCGCTATGGTCGTAGCTATCGTGGACGCGATATCAATGCCGCCCGCAAGAGATGCAATCTTTGTGACTATCGAAAGCGCTACGAACGCGTGGGAGCATGCGACGATAAGCGGCAGCAAGAAATAGACGCCAATCTGGATAAAGAGCGCCCGGTTCACCATGCTTCTCTGCGCGCCGAGCTCCGCTAAAACCCGATAGGCGCGGACGTTATCCGTTGCCTCTGAGAGTTGCTGAAGCGCGAATACTGAAGCGCAGGCAATGAGCAACACGAAGCCGATATACAGAGCAAGATAGGTCACGACTGCCGTAGTACCACCGGCTTGGGCGGCTAATTCTTTACTTGAAGAAATCTGAAGCACACCCCAGCTGTCGTTTTCATCGCCAAGAGCGATGCCATCCTTAAAAGCGGTATCTCGTATTTCTCGGAAGATCTTCTCACCGGCGTCTCCCGGCTGCGCATAGTTGATGAAGAGCACTGATTGCTCAAGAGACGCTCCTTTTGGTAAAGCCCCGTCAGCAACGACCAAAGTTCCTACCATGGAAAAATCGGCATTTCCGGACATCTTTAGTTCAGTGTCATAACCGCCTGAAACAGGACGATAGGTAGTACCGTACAAATCAAGTGACGAGCGTCCCCTTGAGAAGGTTTCCCAGAATTTTTTTATGTCTGAACCGGATGTAGACAAGACGAGATAGCCGTCAGTACCGAAATCGATGGTCGGAAGGCCCTGCAGCTGTCTCAAGCGATTGTACTGAGAGGCTGAAATGATTGGCATAGGGATGGAACCAGCCGAGCCGTTGGTATATCCGGCAAAGACGGAATCCGGGTCAACGCCGGCAAGCCCTGCAAACAGGTTGAACATCAACCTGACAGTGCCGTCGGGATTTTTGACGGTATAGGCATCAATCTGGGTGGAGCTTCCGACCAGATCGTCCCACTTCGCAGAGCGAGATCGCATGATCTTGTTCAGATCCATCGTTGTGATACTCTGGGGATCCATATTATAGTTCACCCTCATAGAGAGCTGCGCGTCTACTGAGGTGATAGAGCGATACTGAGCATTCATTGCCTCAACAAGCGAGAAGCCCGAACAAAAACCGCAGATGGCGATAAAGAGCATGGCGCAGACGAGAGAAATGGACAGCCAGGCCGTGTTAACTCTGCTGTTAAACTGACGCAGCGTAAATGGATTCAAACCCTGAAAATAGAAGCTCTTTCGTGTCTGAATGAAGCGGAGCAAAAAACCTGACATCGAGAAGAAAAAGAGCAGCGTTCCCACAGAGACCAAAGCAGTTGCGCTCAGGAATTCCCCATCGAATTGTTTCATGCCGTTATGCTGTAAAAGACGATACGAAACGCCGATGATCACAAGCGAGACAATAAAGAGGACAACAGATACGGCAAGATTTCTAACCTTTACATGCTCGCTGACCTTATCAGCATTGATAAGGTCGATAAGCTGATAGCGCGAAACCGTTACTACGTTAAAAAGAAGTGACACGCCGAACATGACGGCAAAGTAGACAACAGTGGATATGAGCGACTGCAACGAAAAGACAAAGGTAAAGCGGTCGATTTTCACGTCAAAGAGACGCGCGGTTGCGTACGTCATAAGTTGGGAAGCAAAAATTCCTAAGATGAGACCAGCCGCAAGGGCAAATACTCCTACAAACAGAGTTTCTAAAACAATAATTTTCGAGACGCCCTGTTTGGTCATGCCAAGTATGAAGTAGACGCCAAACTCATGCTTGCGGCGACGGATCAAAAAGCGATTGGCGTAGACCACCAAAAAACCCAGCACTACGGCGAGAAATACCGATACGCCAGAGATGACGTTTGAAAGTAGTTCTACGAGGGAGCGATTATCTGAGCTCAAATCTAAAACCACAGCCTGCTGCGTGAGAGAATTAAACGTGTAGAAGAGCGCGACGCCCACCGTCAGCGTCAGAAAGTACACACCAAAGTCCCGTAGGGACTTGCGCACATTACCAAGAGCAATCTTAGCGTACATCAGCGCCCTCCCCTCCCAGGAAGGAAACGACGTCCATAATCTCATCGAAGAACTGTTTGCGGCTCTTCTCGCCACGGACAATCTCATTGAAGACGCGACCATCTTTGATAAAGACTACGCGATGAGCATAAGAAGCCGCGAAAGAATCGTGGGTGACCATCGCGATAGTAGCGCCCGCGCGGTTCATGCCTTCAAAACTCTCAAGCAGGGAGCGGGCGTTCTTTGAGTCAAGAGAACCCGTCGGCTCATCCGCCAGCACCAAAGAAGGATTGGTGACGATAGCGCGAGCCGCGGCAACGCGCTGACGCTGACCGCCGGACATCTCATGAGGAAACTTGTCCAGAACCCCTGAAATTTCTAAACGCTGGGTAACCTTCTCGACACGCTCCAATGTCTCTTTGGCACCCACATGGCCGATAGTCAGCGACAGCGCAATGTTCTCTCGAGCCGTCAGCGTATCCAGCAAGTTGGCGTCTTGAAAGATGAAGCCCAGCCGGTCGCGTCGAAACGTCGCGAGGTCACGTCCGTGCAGACTGGTAATCTCCTGATCATCAATGAAGATATGACCCGCAGTTGGTTGATCGATAGTGGAAATGCAATTCAAAAGCGTCGTCTTGCCGGATCCTGACGGACCCATGATGGCGATAAATTCGCCGTGCTGAACGGATAGATTGATGCCGTCAAGCGCCTTGGTAATGTTGTTTCTGGTCCCGTAATACTTTTCAAGATTCTGACACACCAGCACAAACTTTGGTAAAACGGAACTGGAGGTTGGTTGAACTGTCTGCTGCATGTGTGTGCCGGAAGGAGCAATAGGGCCGTTGGACATGGAATTTCTCCTTTGAACGTCTTACGCCACGCATGAAAACGCGGACGCAACCTGCGCGATACGAATACGAGTCGCACGGCTTTTGCCGAGGTACATGGCTTTTGTCGAGATGCACGGCTTTTACCGAACCGTACCGCGCTTCTCGCCACTGTGCTTGACTCTATGGTCACGCAAACGCGCCTGTAGAGCCATCGATACACCTTACAAAAACCTTACGGTTTTATCACATTGCCTGAGCCACATTGCTTGAGCAATAATAAAGTTGGCACGTCGCGTCCAATGGTGAGAGAGGGATCGTTGTGGAGTTAGTAGTCAAACGGTTTTGTGAGCTCAACGCGGAGGAACTCTATGAAATCCTTTCGCTGCGTGCGGAAACCTTCATTGCGCAGCAAGGTATTGTCTACAATGACCTGGACGGTCTTGACCGTGTTGCCACGCATCTCTTCTATCTGGACACTCCGCGCGATGAAGACGCGCACGGCGAGAAAAACGTGGCCGCATACCTGAGAGTTATTGACTCCGGCGTCACTCATGACGGCGTCGCATACCCCGGCCCGACCATTGGCCGCGTATGTTCGCGCCGCAAAGGATATGGCATCGGTGGCAAGCTTTTGCGTGACACCATTGCGTATGTGGCGGAAAACTACGACGCTTCAACCCTCTTTGTCGAAGCTCAGGCTACCTCCGAAGTCGTCTACGCACGCGAGGGCTTTGAAGCTGCCGCTCAGCCCTCTGAAACCATCACGCACTATGGCATTGAGCATCACCTCATGACGCTCAACCTGGATCAAGCACGCAGAGCCCTCGGCATCGACGACGTTCCCGTCAAAATCGACGCTTCGCGCGTTGTCATCCGCCCTGTGTACACAGATGAGCTGCCGCTTTTGCGGCGCGTAAGCATCACTACATTTATTGATACGTTTCTTCCGTTCAAAACAGCCGATGATCTGGCCGATTATGTTCAGAAGGCTTACGATCTCGACGTGCTTAAAAAGGAATTGGCCGACCCCGAAGGCATCTTTTACTTTATCGAGGTGGACGGAAGGGTTGCGGGCTATCTGAAGCTCAGCGTTGGCTATGCTCAAACCGAGGCGCAGCGGGCGGATTCTCTGGAAGTTCAGCGCATCTACCTGCTGCCCGCATACAAAAGCCGGGGCCTGGGATCTCAGCTTATGGCTTTTGTCCTCCAACAGGCGCGCCTGCTGGGCAAGACGCGCGCCTGGCTTGGCGTATGGGGACACAACGAACCCGCGAAAGCTCTCTACGCCAAGTTCGACTTTAAGCCATTCGGTCACCACACCTTCGTCATAGGATTGGACCCGCAAACAGACGAACTCTGGGAACGAGACGTCTAGCTGGCGAGAAGCCCTTCTCGCCCACGCGCCGGCACGTCACGCTCAAGCGTCAAGCAAGTCGAGCATGCTCTCCCTGAAGGTAATCGTAAACGTGGTACCTGCTCCCACCTGAGACGTCACAGAAATGGAAAGTCCCATCTTCGTGCAGAGCTGATGCACCAGGTACAAGCCGATACCGGTAGACTTGGCATATCGGCGTCCATTCTCGCCGGTAAACGCCTTGTCAAAAACTCGGGAAAGATCTTGTTCAGGAATGCCTATGCCGTTATCCGCCACAATCAGTTCGGTCACGCGCGTACCGGTAGAAACTTCTTTTTGAACGGCTGACACCGTCACGAATGACGTTCCGAGGGGCAAATCTTCTCGCCTGTATTTTGCTGCGTTGATAAGCAGCTGGCTTACGATAAATGAAAGCCACTTCGGATCAGTCCTGACAGAACAGGCGAGATGCTCAAGGCGCGGCGTCACATGCGCGTCAATCAAGGCGCGCGCGTTAGTCCGAAGGGAGACGCGTACTACCTTCTCCAAGCTTACGGGGCGGATAGAAAAGTCGCGGTCAAGCGCGGTTCCACGGGCATAAAAAAGAGCCTGCTCAACAAGGGATTCAACTTTGGACAACTGAACGTCCATAGCGTCCGTAGCAGCGTCTGGATTATTCTGCGCTATCAGATGCGCCGCGGAGATGGGCGTTTTGATTTCATGTACCCACATTTCAATGTATTCGCGGTATTCTCGCGAGGCCGTTTTGCTTTCCGCGAGTCTATCCATCATGGACTTTGACATGGCGACAAGCGCTTCATGAAAAAGGCGCTCTTCATAGGTGGCGGGAATAGCCGACATCGAAGGCGCTAGAAACGCGTGCTCGCTCATCGCCGTAAGGTTTTGGGAAAGCTCACGATAAAAAGCGCGGCGGTGAATATAATCGGCGATAAGCCCTACCAGCGCTACGATGACAATCAGACAGATGCAGTACCAAATAACAAACGTATCAACACCAGCCACATACAGCGTAGCGTAGAGCGCCACAGACATAGCGAAAACGGCCAGAACGGCAATCGTTCGATTCTTGATGTATATGAAGAAATTCATACGCCGCGTTCCATAGACTCTTCAGCTCTTCCTGAGGGCTTACATGACTATATAACCAAGGCCGCGGCGCGTCACCACATACTCATGAACGCCAATGCTCGCAAGCGTTTGACGCAGGTGGCTGATGTTTACCGTCAGGGTGTTGTCATCGACAAACTCATCTGACTGCCACAGCTCTTCCTGGATACGCTGACGTGAAACCACGCTGCCGGCGTTCCGCATCAAAACCGCAAGTATCCGCAGCTCATTTTTGGTAAGCTCGGCGCTGCATCCTGAAGCGGTGACGCGGCACGCCGCCGTGTCAAGCGTCACTCCCCTGTGCGTAAGTTCCGCCGACGCCGCTTTAGCGCCCGTCCGGCGAAGCACGGTTGCGATGTGCATCAGCAAAATCTGGGCGTTATACGGTTTTGGCACAAAGTCGTCAGCACCAAGTGAAAGCGTCATGAGTTCATCGAGGTCGGAATTTCTGCTGGTAACCACGATGATGGCGATGTTGCTTTTCCGACGCACTTCTCGGCACACCTGTTGTCCGTCAACGCCGGGCAAATTAAGGTCTAAAAGCACCAGATCCGCGCTGGATTGCGCAATCTGTTCGGATACGTCTACAAAGGAGGTGAGCGCCTGCGCTTCGTAGCCGTTACGCTGAAGCAGGGTTACCAGTTCATCTCTGATATGTTGGTCGTCTTCGACTACCAGAAGTTTTTGCATCATTGATCCAGTCCGCACAAACGCACGGCGTTGACCCAGAACGCCTCGTACGTTTCCTGCTTTGAAGCCATGCCGACCTCGGCTCGTATAGTGGCGAGAAGTTCCGCGGAAAACGCCACCATCGCAGGTTCACACTCGCCTCCGCGCAACGGCTCGGGCGCCATGTACGGCGCGTCCGTTTCCGAAAGGATACGCGAATCCGGACACGCGAGCGCCGCGGCGCGAATGGCTTCCGAGCGCTTGAAGGTAGCGGCGCCGCCAAACGCCACATAACAGCCGAGGCTCACGAAAGGCTCCATGACCGTGAAGTCATCGGTAAAGCAATGCAAGTCACAACCGGCCTCGGGAACGCCCTCCTGCGTAAGCACCGCAAGCGCCACGTCATGAGCGTGCGTATTGCCCTCGCCGTCACGAAGATGCAGCTCAACCGGAAGTCCATGTGTGTGCGCAATGCGCAGCTGCTCACGGAAGGCATGCACCTGCACGTCTTCAGGAACCTCGCAATACGGCCCAAAATCAAGGCCTATCTCACCGACACCAACGGCGCGCTTGCTTGCAAGGAGCTGCTCGAGGCGATTCCTTGCAACATCGTCAAACTCACCGGCGGAATACGGGTGCGCGCCTGCGATAAGATGCACATTCTCCAAAAGCTCCGGAACGTCTTCAAAGGCTCCCGTGTATGTCGGAGGCTCAAGACCGAGCTCTGCAAAGCGCGCAAGATGACGGCGGGCCGCGTCAATGCTCTTCTCAAACCACGCTTCAAGAGCGACGGGATCGTTCCAAGTATCGGGAAACTCATGCGCAAACGCGGGGTCAATGGGGCATACCAAAAGCCGCACGCCGGCAAGAGCCGCGCGGGCAAGCGCCATTCCCGGATCATGTTCTTCCAAAGATCCAAGATGTCCATGGGTATCGGCCAGTGGCGCCAGCGGAGAAGGCGCAGAAAAAGCACGTCCGCGAGCGTCATGAAAAAGCTGGCCGTCCTCAAATGTCAAGGCGTCCACTTCAGCCATGGACAGGTGCGGTTTCTTTCTACTCATGCGAACCTCCTTCTGCAAGCGCTGCGGCAAGGCGCACAAAATCCTCGGGATAGAGCGTTTCCGCGCGAACACCAGGGTCTATGCCTGCGGCGAGAAGCCCTTCTTCAAGTGTATCTTTTTTGAAGGCTGAAGCGCTCATAGAATTGCGAATGGTTTTCCTGCGCTGCGCAAAAGCGACGTCAATGACTTGCGCCGTCTGAGCAAGCCGGCCCGCGTCAAGCGCCTCTCCCGTTTGTGGATCTGTCGCCTGCGTTCGCTCAAGGCGAACCACGGCGGAGTTCACACGCGGAGGCGGCATAAAGTTGCCCGGACTTACCTCAAAGCGGCTGGTAACACGCGCGCACAACGCAAGCTTCGCCGTATACGCGCCATAGGCCTTGGTTCCCGGCTGCGCGGCAATGCGGTCAGCGACCTCAGCCTGCACCATGACCACAGCCCTCTTAAGAGAAGAAAACTCCTGAAAATACTGAAGAATAAGGGTTGCCGCCACCTGATAGGGTAAATTCGAGACGAACTTGGTAGGACCAATGTAGACATCTTTCGCACGCGCGGACGCAAGCGCGTCCTTCTCGTCCGCAAAGACCTTCAATGAAGCGCAGGTAGAGCCTACCCTCTCAGGCGTTATCGCAAGAGCATCTCCCATAATCAGAGCAAAGGAATCCTGATGATCCTTTTTGCACGTTGCGTCCAATACGCGCTCAAGCTCACGATCAGCCTCAACGGAACAGACGGCGCGTGCCCGGTCCAAAAGGGCCACCGTCAGCGTCCCGAGGCCGGGACCGACTTCCAAAACCACATCATCAGGCGAAAGCTCAGCCAAGTTGATAATCTTGCGAATAACCTGCTCGTTTATGAGAAAGTTTTGACCAAGGCGATATTTTGTGGCAAGGCCGAAGGCTTCCAGCGTCTCACGCGTCGCACGAACGTCGGCAAGCCATGAGACGGCGCCGGCCCCAGAACAAGACCCGCTGTGGCACATTTCCTCGCGCGCCACGTTTTTTGGAGCGGATGACACGTCTTGTCCCTTATTTTTTGGACGTCAGGCGAGGAAAGAGTGCGTCTCCCTTGCTCACCGGCAAGCCGCCGGCAAGCCCGCCCCACGCGCAATCTCTTGCAAGGTTGTCGGAAGCGATTTCATCATCGCCAAGACTCATCCGATGAAGCACCTCGGCAGAGGTTTGCGGCATGAACGGCATGAGCAGATGGGCACTGATACGGATGGCCTCAAGCAACGCGTAGATGATTTCTTTGAGTTCGCCTGCACGCGCGGGATCCTTTGCCACGACCCATGGTGCGGAATCTTCGATATAGTGATTGGCTGCGTGAACGAGCTCCATGACCACGTCCTTGGCGCCCACGTAATCCATACGGTCCATGCAAGCGAAGTAACGCTCATAGATACCTTCGGCACGGGCGCGCAGAGGGTTGTCGAGAGGAACGTCCGCTCCATTGACGTCAGGCGTCGCTCCCTCAAAATACTTGTCGCTCATGTTAAGCGAACGGGAAACCAGATTGCCCCAGCTGTTTGCGAGGTCAGCGTTATAGACCTGCTCCATGCGGTCAAAGGAAATGCCGGAGTCCTCGCCGGGCGTAACGTCAGTCATGAAGTAGTAGCGATAGCCTTCAACGCCTAAAAGCTCAATGACATCCTCAGGCGCGATGGCATTCCCACGCGATTTGGACATCTTTTCCAAGGTGCCGGTTTCGGAATTGCGCACGTTCAAAAAGCCGTGGGCAAACACGCGCTCAGGCACGCTCTCGCCCAGAGCCATGAGCATGGCGGGCCAGATAACGCAATGGAAACGGATGATATCTTTACCCACCACGTGCATCTGCGCCGGCCAGAAACGCTTGCGTAAAGCCGCCGCTTCAGGAGAGCTGTCGCCATATCCTATAGCCGTATAGTAGTTGAGCAGCGCGTCAAACCAGACATAGGTAACGTGCCCCTCATCAAAGGGAACCGGAATACCCCAGTCAAAGCTCGTACGGGACACAGACACGTCCTGAAGACCCGAGGCTACAAAAGAGCGGACCTCGTTGAGACGAAAATCAGGCTCAACAAATTCGGGGTGCTCTTCATACAGCGCAAGCAGACGGTCTTGAAATGCGGAGAGCTTAAAGAACCACGACTCCTCCGTCACACGCTCAAGCGGACGATGGCAGTCAGGACACAGGTGCTGACCGGGCGTTTCGTGCTCTTCATCAGCCTTGTCCACCTGCGTCTCGGTAAAGTAGGTTTCCTCATGCACGCAATACCAGCCGTCATAGGAACCCTTGTAGATAAAGCCGGTCTCGCGCATACGCTCCCAAAGGTACTGCACGGCACGGCGCTGACGGGGCTCGGTAGTGCGGATAAAGTCGTCGTAGGAGACGCCAAGTTCGCGCCACAAATCCTTAAAATACGGAACTTGCGAATCACACCATTCCTGCGGTTCCATACCATGGTCGGCCGCGGCCTGCGCGACCTTCTCGCCATGCTCGTCCATGCCGGTAAGAAAGAAAACATCGTAGCCAGCCGCACGGCGAAAGCGCGCCTGCACGTCGCAAAGAAGCGAGCAGTACGCGGTGCCAAGATGCGGTTTTGCGTTGACATAGTAAATGGGCGTGGTGATGAAATACGGCCGCTTATCTTCGGACATGACTCTCCCTCAACAAACTTCAATAACTTTGTAATTGTACCGCAGGAAAACAGCATCGAAGCCGACAGTCACAACCTCATTGATTTTGCGCTGCTGTAAGAATAGCGGCATACACAACTTCACGATCAAGCGAGAAGACCTTGGAAAGTTTACGCGCGAGCGTGGATTTGCGCTCATGCGCCAAAAGTCCTTCTCGTATGGCGTCTTCCAGCGTAGTGCCGGTCAGCTGAGCGCCGTCTGAAGGCGAGGCGACCGAAGCACGCTTTCTGTCGATTGCGGCGCGCTCCTCATCGGTGGGAGGCGCGATTATGAGTACACACTCGCCCTTGAGGCTCTCGCGCGCAGCGATAATCGCAGCCAATGCCACGGCCGTATCGCGTACCACTTCTTCATGCAGTTTGGTCAGCTCCCGTACAAGCGCCACCCGACGCGAAGGCATGACCTCGGCAATGCGGGCAAGCGTCGCGGCAACTCGGCGCGGAGACTCGTATATGACCAGCGCGCCCGGGATTGCCGCAAGCCAAGTAAGGCGCTCCGTCTGGGCTCCATGCTTGCGCGGCAAAAATCCTTCAAAAAAGAAATGGTCACAGGCGAGGCCCGATGCCACAAGCGCGCAGGTCACCGCCGAAGGCCCCGGGATCACTTCTGTGGTAAAGCCGGCGTCAAGCGCAGCGTCAACCAAACGCTGGCCCGGGTCGGAAATTCCCGGCATACCAGCGTCAGAAACAAAGGCAACGCGCTGCCCCTGCGCAAGGCGTTCAAGCACGGAACCGACCTGAAACGCGATAACATGTTCGTCACAGCGCTGCAAAGACGCGCGCACGCCAAACGCCGAAAGAAGCTTTGCGGTCACACGTGTATCTTCACACAGCACAACGTCTGCCGCGGTAAGCGTATCAATGACGCGCGGCGAAGCGTCTGCAAGGTTACCAATGGGAGTACCTACAACAGAAAGTATGCCCGGTGATGCCTGTATTCCCATCAGTCAAGCATTCCTCTCTCAAAGGAGGCAAGCGCCACACGCGCGTCCCATCCCGCCAGAAGCGCGCTTGTTTTCCATGTCTGGAAAAACCATGCCGGACATGCACGATACGCCGCAAGCTGTCCTGCGGTATAAATCCGCTCAAGAGCGATGCGACCTTCGGCGGTCATCGCGCCTTCAATCGCAGGCAACGATGAGGACCACTTTCCTACCATGACGGGAAGATCTCCCGCCGATGCCTGCTCGATATATGCGGATTTTGCGTCAATCAGCCGCTGGACGCCGTAGGGACCCGAACAATCCGCCGCATTAGGCATCTTGTCCAGATGACAATCAAGCCATACCCCTTGGTATGCTTGTTGACTCATAAAACGCCGCCACCCGGATGGCCAACCGCCGTCAGGAAGTACGACCACAGGATCCTCACCGGCAGCGGCACGCACTTCTTCATATGCCTGCCGGTAATAGTTGCGCAGTGAATGACTGGGTATGCCTTCAATAACCCGCAGGCCTCTGCGAACGCGTGGCCGCACCTCATCGGCGACTTCAATTCCAAAGAACCCCGCGCGATGCGCGTAGCGCCTTGCAAGCTCCCCCAGCACCTCCAGCGATTTCGCGCGTGAAATACGCGTGCGCGGAGAGCCTCCGGGAGCCGCGTCCTCACCGTCAGGAAGCCCCGGATTGATAGCCAGCACAAACAGTACGTTAATTCCGATTTCTTCAGCCCACTCAAGCGCTTTGTCAACAGAGTCGATACAGGGCACATACGGCACATCAGCCGACAAGCCTTCTCCAAAGACATACCACGGAACAGGCAGGCGAACCGCGTTAAAGCCACGCGCGGCAATCTTGGTGAAATCATCCGGCTTCATAAAGGTATCGCGATGAGCGCGTACCAACTCTGCGTACTTCTCGCCGCCCAGAACTTGAGCCAAAGACGCCTCATCGACAGATGACGTGCGGGCAAAGGGCTCGGGAGTCACCCACGGTTCAAGGGTGAGCCAACCGGTAAGGTTTACCCCTTTGAGAGATGTGACGACAGGCATCTCTGCTCCCTTCTGTACCACGCGACATTTGTTTCTTACCGCAAGTATACCCGCCGCGCGCATGCCTTGTCGGCGCGGCGAAGCCAAACCGGCGAACAGTCAAACTGACGTTTATGCAGCGTAAATAGCACAGTTGAGCGGTGTTTCGTATACTTCCACGCGCGAAACGGACATTCCCTGGGAGGCAAGCCGGTCAAAGAAGTACTTCGCGAGGTTTTCCGCTGTCGTACGAAACGGAAGCATAGACAGGGAAAATCCCTCTTCTCGGAGGCACTCAACGGTCTTCTCCATCAGCGAGCCCTCCTCCACCAAAAAGGTATGATCAAGCTCAGCGGTAAGCTCTCGCAAACCCTTTTTGAAGACGCCAAAGTCTACAACCATGTCTTTGTTTGTGCCTTCATGCTGAAGCTCGTCTTGCGAAAGATATGCCACCACGCGCCAGCGGTGGCCGTGCAGGTTCTCGCATTTGCCGTAGTAGTCGGTAAGAAAATGCGCGGCGTCAAAGGAACTCTCGATCTTCAGACTATACATTGCTGTCGTTCTCACCTTCCGCTTTACGAAGATTGCGGTCACCGCGGTGATGGCGGCGGCGAGAAGTACCGTTTTGCTGCTCTTCTGATGGCGAGCTCTCTTGCGCTACATGTTGACGGCGCGGACGGCGGACGCGCTTCTCCTGGCTCTCGCTTTGTATAGACTGCTGCCGTATACCGCCACGGTCTCCCGGACGGCGTGTCCGCTTGACGCGACGGGTACCTTCCTCTTGAGGCACTTCTTCAACAACAGCCTCCTTTTTGAAGCGCTTTCCCGCAGGCCGCTGTTTTTCTCGCCTGTCTGCCTTGGGTTTTTGAGTGTCAGTCGGGTGGGGGGTACGCGAAAAATCATCCTGGAGCGTCTCATTGTCTTCTGCCTGATGACGGCGACGGCGGCGCGACGTTGTCGTTGCTGAAGGTGTCTCTGCCGCATCGTCTTGAGCGCGCTCAGAAACGCGGGAAGCACGTATGCGGCGCGTGCGCGGCGTTTTGACAAAGAGATCCGGGTTTATCTCCGGCTCGTCGTTCTCAATAAGACCATTCTCACGGTCAAGCTCGGCAAGCGCCATCTGGACATCAGGAGAGTCAAGCCTCTCGAGTACTTCTCGCGTTACGGAATCCGGACGGCAGGCGCAGTTAAACTCCTCCGACTTTTTCCGCGCGGCGTCGGACGCGGTCATATCACACAGAGGAATGCGGACGATTTTGCCGTTTTCCAGACGAATGGAGACCTCTTCTTTTGGCGTATTGTACTCGACGATTTTGCCGGTGCCCAAAGGCGTCTCAATAACGGCGTTACGCTTAGGAGCGCGGCCCTTGAAGTCCTTGTAGGCCTCAAATTCATAGCGAAGGCAGCACATCAGACGTCCGCACGCGCCCGATATCTTGGTGGAGTTGAGCGGCAAGTCTTGCTCTTTTGCCATACGGATGGACACGGGCTCAAACGAAAGGCCAAACCGCCTGCAGCACAGCTCCTGTCCGCAGTGACCGTAGCCGCCGATAACAGCGGCAACCTCACGCACGCCAATCTGTCGCATATCAATACGTTGATGAAGCTCATGAGAAAGATCTCTGACCAGCTGGCGAAAGTCAACACGCTCGTCAGCCGAGAAGTAACACACGACCTTCTCGCCATCAAAGAGGTACTCAACGCCGACAGGCTTCATCTCAAGATTTTCCTCGGCGGCAAAGCGGCGAAAAACAGGAAGAGCGTCGTCGCTCAGCTGCGCGAGCCTTTCGGCGCGGTCGAGGTCTTCCGGCGTTGCTACGCGAAGTACGCATTTAAGCTCCGCTTCGCCAATCCTGTCGGTCAGCTCATCTGCCGTAACTTTACGAGCATCGGCTATGGCAAGGCCAATCTCCTGCCCGCGCTCAGTCTGGCAGATAACGTGATCTCCCTCCTGCGCGCCTGAGCCTGACCAGTCGAACCAAAGTTCGCGGGCGGCATATGAAAATTTCACCGGGACAACGGTGGGCATGTAAGTGCCTCCTTGATAGCAAGCAGCATCGTCTCCATAACGAGCTGAGGAGTTACGTTATGCTCGAGGTTATCGGAAGCCGCCTGCACTGCCGCAAGCGACCTGAGTACCCCGCGCGTAGTTGTTCGTGAGGCGAGTCGGTCGACCACATCGGCGACATCCTCGTTCACGATTGGTTCAGCTATATTCTCGCAGCGGACAAGAACGTCTCGCAAAAGCGATTCCGCCGCCGCAAGAGCTTCCATCATACCTGAACGCTCGCGAGTAGTAAGCTCTCGCTTATTAGCCTTCTCAACTTCTTTAAGAGTTTTGTTCTCCAGAAAGTCCTTATGAGCCTCAAGCGCCTCTTCCTGAACGCGCTGAAGAACGCCTAACGGGATTTTTACCGCCGCGACAATTTCTTTGGCGTTTCCAAGGACGTCCCACGAATCGTTGCGAACGGTATCACCTACAGCTTCCACTACAAGACGGCGCACGTCTTCGCGCGACGGTGAGGCGAGAAAATCGAGGGCTCGTGAGGGAGCATGCGTCACGGACAGCGCTATGCGAGCCTCAGTGCGGCTCGCCGCCGTAGCGCGCAGCACCGCCGCAAGCGCATCCTTATCGGAAACAACACGGAAGGGCACTATCTGGCAACGCGAAACAATGGTGGGCAGCACTGTTGAGGTACTGCGGGCGCAGAGAATAAACACGGCGTCACGCGGCGGTTCTTCGATGGTTTTGAGAAGCGCGTTGGCCGCCTCCGTGCGAAGAAGATCAGCGCGATCCAGGATGTAAACTTTGCTTTGAGCCTTAACGGGTGCGAGGTTGGCGTCAGCGATAAGCTCTCTGACCTGCCCTATGAGATATCCCGTGACGCTTTCCGGCTTATACCAGTGCACGTCAGGATGGGTATGGCGAGAAACGCGAATGCAGTCTTCGCAGGTATTGTCTCCCCCATGCGGGCATACGATACCCTTCGCGACAGCCTCAGCGGCAGCAATCTTGCCGGATCCCGGCGCCCCAACGAAGAGATAGGCATGAGAAAGGCGCTTTTGCGCAAAGGCGCGCTGCAAAAACTCTCGCACGCGCGGCTGTTCCTGAAGGGTTGCCAGCGCGGGCATGGCCTCGGCCGTTGCAGCCTCAAAGGACATGAGCAGCCTCCTGAGACAGTTCGGGAATCAAATCGCTGAGCGCGGCAATAACGCGCGCATGAACCGTTGCGATGTCGGCGGCGGCGTCAATCAGCCGCACGCGATGAGGTTCCTCATTGGCAAGTCTGAGATACGCCTCTCGAACGCGCGTCTGTAAGGACACCCCTTCCGCTTCAAGGCGATCGGCTCCACCTTTGGTAGCGCGCTTGAGCGCCGAGGCGGGATCCAAATCAAAAACGAGCGTCCGACTTGGCGTTACACCGCAGCTTCCAAGCGTGTTGGCAAGATGCACGCTCTTCTCGTCAAGGCCACGCCCGCCCGCCTGATACGCGTAGGTGGAATCGAAGAACCTATCGCAAAGGACAATGGCTCCCCTGGCAAGGGCCGGCTCAATAACTTGGCGCACAAGTTGCGCACGGGATGCCTCGTAGAGGAAGAGCTCGCACTCATCGGCCATCTCGGCATTGGACGGATCAAGCAGAAGCGAACGAATCTTTTCTGAAATCCTCGTGCCGCCGGGTTCGCGGAGGCGCACGAGCTCATACCCCGTCGCGGCAAGCGCGTTGGCGAGAAGGTCGGCCTGAGTCGACTTGCCGGAGCCGTCCGCGCCCTCAAGCGTTATGAAAAGACCGTTTTGCAATCGCACGCCGCTTCCCCTTTCTGCATTTCGTGCCTGCGGCCGCACTTCTCACAATTGTGCTAAAACCGTGATGATGAGAAGATTTTGAGCTTTTCTATCATACCTGCTTCATTTGGGGTATCAATGGAGAAGAGCGGACGTTGGAGAGGGACGTCCGTTCAACGTTTCTAACCCGTCTTTCCGCCGCGAGCAGACTTGCCGCCGGTTTTTTTGCGAGAAGTACGTTTTGCTCCGGACTTGCGTCCGCGTGCGGAAGCTTTTTTCTCCTTGCCGGGGCAATCATAGTTGGGACAGAGTTTCCAAGGTCCTCTCTGCGTATTGACAATAACCATAGGCGCGCCGCAATCAGGACACGTCTCATCCGTACGCTCAAGCTTGCCACGCGCCGGCAGCGGATAGCTGGTGCCGCACTCCTCATAGTTGGTACAGCGGATAAAACGCTTACCCGTGCGCTCGGACTTATGCGCCACCAAATCCCCCTGTTTGCCCAATGCCTTACAGACGGGACATTCTCCTACCAGAAGATCGGGTTCCGCGTTTGTGGGACATGCCGGATTAACGCACATTTCGTACGCGCGCTGACGGAATGGTTGTACCTTAATGCGCGGAGCGCCACACTCAGGACACACCCCCGCGTCTCCCTCAAGAGGCTCAATGCGCCCTTGCGGCAGCGGATAGGTAACCTCGCATTCAGGCCAACCCATGCAGCCGACAAAACTGCCCCGGGTCTTGACTGAAGTTTTAACCACCAGGTCCTTTCCACACTGAGGACATACGCCAATTTTCGCGTCCGCCGTCACAGCGTCCGCGATGGCTTCGGAAAGGTCATCCTTATGGTCAATCAGCGCGTCGATCATATCAGCTAAAAGCGCTCGGGAGTGAGTTACTACGCCGTCGCGCGTATCCTTGCCTTCGGAGACCTTTGTCATGTCTTCTTCCAGCTCAGCTGTCATATCTGGCGTGGTGATACGCGGCGCGAACCGCATAAGAGCGTCAATGATCGCTATGCCAAGCTGACTTGGCTCAACGGGATCGTTTTTGAGATATTTACGCTGGTACAGCGTATCAATAATTGAAGCGCGCGTCGCCTTGGTGCCGAGGCCGCGCCTTTCCATCTCTTGAATGAGCCTGCCTTGGCTGTAGCGAGCGGGCGGTTCAGTCTGCTTCGCGTCAAGAGCAAGATTTGTTACCTCAACAGTCTCACCTTGAGCCAATTCAGGAAGCTGATCGTCCTTTTTAAGTCCAAAGGGATATATCGCGCGAAAGCCCTTCTCGGCAAGGACCGTTCCATTTGCCACAAACGGCTGACCGGCAATATCAAGCGTGACCTTAGTGCCCGCAATGGTAGCAGGTCCCATCAGCGTCGCCAGAAAGCGGCGGGCAATGAGGTTGTATAGTTTCCACGCGGCAGGCTGCAGTTTGTTTGGATCGGCCGCGGCCGTCGGATAGATGGGCGGATGGTCCGTGGATTCCTGCTTGCCACGGGTGGCATGAAGCGTTCCTTGAGCGAGAAGTGTTTTGCACACCCCGGCATACTGAGGCACCGCCGAAAGCGCGCGGACACAGCCTCGCAAATCGAGCGAGGCCGGATAGACCGTGTTATCAACACGCGGATACGAAATCAGGCCGTCCATATACAGTGATTCCGCAAGGCGCATAGTCCGCGCGGGTGAAAGACCTTCGGACGCCGCCGCGGCCTGCAAGGACGTTGTATTGAACGGCGCCGGAGGCTGCTGCTTGCGAGACTTTGACTCAACGCGCACCACAGTGGCCGAACGCTGTCCATCCACTGCGTCAAAAGCAGCCGCTGCCTCTTTTTTGTTCCAAAAGCGTAACGTGGCGTGAGTAATTTTGAAGCTCTCGTCCTTGTCGCCATCGGAAGGGTGCGCCTCGCCAGAAATGACCCAGTAGTCTTCCGGCTTAAAAGCAAGACGCTCACGCTCGCGCTCAACAACCAACGCTAATGTTGGTGTCTGCACGCGACCAGCAGAGCGCGTATTGCCCAGACCTCCGAAACGAGCGCATGTCAGATAACGCGTCAGTACAGCGCCCCAGATAAGATCGATAAACTGACGGGATTCACCTGCGGCGGCAAGGTCGTAGTCAAGGTCAACGAGGTTGTCGAAGGCGGTATCAATTTCATATTTGGTAAACGCTGAGTACCTCGCGCGAGATATGGGCACATCCGGATTGACGGAAAGCACCTGCGCGAGGGCGTCGGAGCCAATAAGCTCTCCCTCGCGGTCAAAGTCCGTAGCGATAATAACGGCGTCTGATTTTTTCGCCAGATTTTTCAGGGCGCGGATAATCTCTTTTTCCGCCGGCTGCTTTTCCACCGGAGCCCAAATAAGATATGGAAGGCTTGGAATCTTCCAGCCTTTGAGGTCGATGCCGTTCTTAAGATAGGGCTTGCGCTTTTCCGTATACGGAGGGCGAGCCAGGCCGTCAGGCACGTCAACAGGAATGTGCGCGCCCTTATCGGTTGCGCCATACCAACCCTCGTCTTTGTCAAAAAGGAGCTGCGCGGGAAAATCGGGTTGCAAAATGTGGCCGCGCAAACCGATGGCTACATACTCCTCTCCACCTTTTCTGAAACGGTAAACGGGAGTGTTGTAGATCTTATCAGCCTCGGGTTTGCCAGATTCAGACAGAAGACGGGCGATTTGCTGGGCCGCGTCGTTTTTCTCGGTAACTATTACAATCAAGGAAATGCCTTTCTCAACGCCTTGTCATACATCTTGGCAGATTGGCTCCATCAAAGCAGCCCATAGGCGTCTGATTAGTCACGATTCGCATATTCTTCACGCGTCCACTTTAAGGCCGCTTTGCCGTCTCGCGCAATGATGACAGAACGCGCCACACCAAGCGCTACCTCATACAGCAAAATGAGAGCCGCAAACATAAGCGCCATGGTAACAGGCGAGGCGTCAGGCGTCACAACCGCCGACAGGACAAGAAGTCCCACATATACATAGCGCCACTGTTCGCGAAGTGTTTTGTACGGCACAAGGTGAAGGATAGCGAGGTAGAAAATGACCAGCGGCAGCTGAAACGCAATGCCAAATCCAATCTCAAACATGATGATAATGCTGAGATAGTCCTCCGCCTCGTTGAGCGTAGAGGCAAATTCGGTGGATTGCTGAATGAGCCAGCCAAAAGCGGTGTTGAGGATAATGAAATAGCAGAAAATCATGCCGAAGAAGAACAAAAATACCATGGCAGCAACGGTAGGAACCACCCAGCGCCTTTCCTTCTCGTTAAGAGCCGGAAGGAAAAACGCCATAACTTCCCAGATAATAATGGGCGTACAGATAATAAACGCGAAGAAAAACGCTACTTTGAAACGAATCGAGAAGCCACCCAAGACCGAAAGGACAGTCAGCGTTCCGCCCGTTAAAAATTCGCGGATAGGATTGGTGAGAACCTCAATCAACGCGGGCGTCGCGAAATACACCACAATAGCGGTCACAAATACAGACACCACCACAATAGTCAAGCGACGGCGGAGTTCGCCAAGGTGGTCCATCAAAGGCATGCGAGCCGGAGTAATAGGCATACTGATCGAAGACAGGATTACTCCTGATCTTCACCCTCCTCCCCAGATGTAGCGGATTTGGCGGAAGCGTTTGCGTCCGCGGGCGCCTCTGACGTGTCTTCTGAGGCGGGACGGGCTTTCTTTTTGGCGTCGTTTTGCGCACGAGAAGAACGTCTATCTCCCAAATTGTAGAGATCGCGCGCGGTGTTTTCCTTTTTTGCAGGCTCAGACGAGGCTTCAGAAGCCGCTTTAGGTTTCGCTTCAGGTGCCACTTCGGGCACCGCTTCAGAGCGCGATTCGGTATCCGGCTCCGCGGCGGGGACATTGTCGGGTGCAACGTCCGCTGCGGGAGCTTGCGTCGCTTCTGCTTCCTGGTTCTTCTCGGCAGCTTCACGCTCCGCCTTAAGGCGGGCACGACGCTCAGCAAACGTTTCTTGCTTTGGCGCGTCTGAATCAAGATCAGAATCATCGGACGCGGCGGAACGGAGTTTTTCGGAACGCTTTGGTTTTTCGTTCAAAGCGTCAGCCGCCGGATCCAAAAGATCGGATTGGACTACTTTATTGAACCCTTCCTGGGCATTTCTGAACTGGCGCAGCGCTCGTCCAAGCGTGCGACCCATGCCAGGCAGTTTGTCAGGCCCGAAAACTAAAAACGAAAAGAGCAAGATTAAAACGAGCTCTGTCTCACCAATACCAAACACGTCTTTAACCCTTTCGGATCATCGTCTTTCATCGTCAGCGCAAACATGCAAATCTTCCGAAACCCCAAGAAGATCAAACACACGCGCCACATTTTTTTGAGGATGAGCAACTGTAAAGGTTGCCCCAGTCTCGTGGGCACGATGCGCGGCTCCCACTAAAACACCAATACCCGTTGAGTCAATATACGAAACATCCGTAAAGTCTATCTCAACTTTCGCGGATCTGTCGGCCAGCGCGCTTTCAAGCGCCGTGCGGAGTTCAGCGGCATTTGAGACGTCAACTTCTCCCGCAACCTGAATGAGCATATGTTCCGCTTCCTGCGTAGTTGTAATATCGAGAGCCATTGTTCCCCCTTCTGTGGCGATATCCTCAAAGATTCTTCGAGAACATATTTTTCGAGAACGTATAAGAGTTGTAGTGTACCCCTTAGTGTCATCCTTACTTGGCGTCGAGCAGCTTTTGCGCTATGGGTCGGACGTTTTGCGATCCGTCAGCATCGGCCTCAACCGCCTTTTGAAGCGCAGCGTCAGCATCGTCCGCATTTCCCATCTTCAGATAAATCATGCCAAGGTTAAGCCATGCCAGCGCGCAGTCGGGAGACTTCCCGGTCAGCGCCTTAAGAGCTTCAACGGCGCCGTTCTCATCGCCAGACTGAAATTGTGCGATGGCGCGATCTGCACGGACTTCATCTGAATCGCTTTTTGCAAGATAGGTATCATACTCGCTGAGCGACTTGGTAATATACTCATCAGCCTGCTGCTTTACGGTATCGTCTGAGGCAATCTTGCGGAGCTCAACTCCCCAATTCAAATGCGTTTGCGCAAGCTTCAGCACTGCCGCAAGATTGTCGGGGTTATCGGTAATCTCATCGCTGAGCTCCTGAACCTGAGCGGAATACTTCGCATTGACCGCGTCCGGCGTAGACGCCTCTTGTCCAGATTTAGACGAGCTTGTCTTGGTCACGGTTGTCTGAGAATTGCTCCTGCCAAAAATCATCGCCAGTGAGGGAATCATCATTGAAAGGGCGATAAAGAGCGAGAATATACCGACCGCAATCTTTTTTCCCATCGACATGCGGCGCGAACCACCGCCGTCGCGTTTTGCCTTTTCGTTCGCGCTATCTTTCGCAGCTTGAATTTCATCGGCCTCCGTACGGGCTTTGGAGCTGCGCGTATTTCTCGTATGTCCTGATGCCTTTTTTGGCATGAATAACACCTCTCATGGTTTCAAAACACCTCGGGCGAATGACGCCGGCTGTACACTGACTGTTCAGAGTACGACAGATTGCGCATTCGCGAAAGCCCGCAAAACCTCTGTAGAAAATTCTACAGAACTCAACGGTCTCCAAAAGCGTACTGCCCCCTGTCAACTTTCGCCAATCGCGCGGCCACCTGCTTGACCGCGATGACAAATACGTCAAGCGCTTGGGAAAGCTCTTTCAGGCTGGGATAACTTGGGGCAATACGAATATTGGAGTCAAAAGGATCGTTGCCTGACGGCCAGGTAGCTCCTGCAGACGTCAGCTTCACGCCCATCTCACGCGTCCGGGACACAATAGCGCGAGCAGAGCCGACAGGCCCGTTAAACGATACAAAATAGCCACCCTTTGGATGCGACCATGCAGCCACGGCGAGCTTACCCAAACCGTCCGTCAGCTTACGTTCTACCAGCTCAAAGCGAGGGCGTAAAAGTTCCGCATGACGCTCCATATGCGCCTCAAGGCCCGCCCTGTCCTTGAGAAAGCGCACATGCGCAAGCTGCAACAGCTTTTCCGGCGACACGCGCCGCACCGAGAAGGACGCGCGTATCTCCTGAATGTCCTTCTCGGAAGCACACATCCAAGCCATACCCGACGATGGGAACGTCACTTTAGCGGTGGAGGCGAACTCAATGATAAGATCATCTCTGCCCGCCTGAGCAAGGGCGTCAAAGATATTCATCAAGGGCGCGCAGGTCTCACCGGGCCGCGCAAATGTATGATACGCGTACGCGTTGTCCCACATAACGCGAAAGTCCGGCGCCGCAGGGCGAAGCGAGGCAAAGGCGCGCACAACCTCATCGGAGTAACTGACGCCCGAAGGGTTCGCAAAGCGCGGCACGCACCACACGCCTTTAACGGTAGAATCGCCCTCCACAAGCATGCGCACGTACTTCATATCGGGGCCGTGCTCAGTCATGGGCACCGGAACGTTTTCGAAGCCATAATACTCGGTAATACGAAAATGACGGTCATATCCCGGAACCGGACAAAGGAACTTGAGCTTCTCGCCGGGATGCGCAGCTGCAAGCTCAGACGCCTGCTGCGCCCATGGCTTTTGGCCGGCAATACCGTGCGTATATGCCATATCAAGCACGTCATGCATAAGATTCAGGCTTGAAGAACCGGCGACAATGACCTGCGCAGGATCAACGCCCAACAGCTCAGCCGCGAGCGCGCGGGCAGACGGCAGGCCATCGGGGTCTCCGTAATTGTCCGCAAACGAAGCTCCATCCGTAAGGTCAGACGCAGAAGTTAGCAAATCGAGCAAGGGACGTGACAGCGCCGTCTGCTCAGGACTCGGCTTGCCGCGCGCCATATCAAGCGCCAGATGCTTCTCTGAAACCTCCTGTGCTTCTTTTCCGATTGCTTCAAGCGCCGCGTTGAGTTCGGCATCACTCATCAGCTGATAGGCGTTCGCTTGCTGCGGAAGCATGTGCTGAAAAAGTTCTTGATCTAGCTTGACTGGCATAGTATCCCCCTTTGAACCATATACAGAAGTATAGAGGGGAGATAGGACAACAATCAGCTCAGTCTCAAAAAGCTGGTAGACTGTCACGCAAGGATTGTGATTGGAGGAGCTATGGCTAAACCGGGTGTTCGCGCGGACGCGTATGGCGATCTGCAGCGATTGGTCGATAACGTATACAAACGCTCTCCTTCAGGCTTCGTTTCAAACATCGATGTCTTAGTTCGGGCGGAAATTGACGACCTTAACGCTGACCTTCTCGAAGTCATTAACCTTATCCCATCAGGCAGATACAAGCGCGCTACGCTCTGCGACCAGATAAACTCCATTGTGACCGCTCACGGCTGGGGCTACACATACGGCACCGTAGAATAAGCTTACTTTTTTGACGACTTGCTTTTCTCGCCTAAAGTCTTATGTACATGAACGGCGTCAACAATGCGAATAAAGACAATTCCCAACAGGCCAGCAACGAACGATCCGGCGAGAATGGCGCATTTGGCGGCGAGGATATCCTGAGGATTGTTGAATGCAAGACCGGAGATAAGAATCGACATGGTAAAGCCAAGGCCACCCATAAGACCAACGGCTATGACCTGCGTCCAGCTCACGCGCTTCGGAAGCTTGCAGACGCCAAGCTTAACTAGAACCAGCGTGGTAAGAATGATGCCTGCGGGCTTGCCAAAGATAGCGCCGAAAAACGTACCATAGGCTACGGGATTAGCGATGATGGCGCCGAAATCAGAACCCATAAGCGTCACCTGAGCATTTGCGAAGGCAAACAATGGCAGGATAAGAAAGTTGACCGGCACAGAAATATAGCGCTCAACTCGCTGCAGAGGCGGCGTCACATGATGCATGACCTGCTCGACACGAAGAGCCCCGCGCGTAAAGTCATGCTGACCCAAAATGTGATGCTCATCGTCATAGTTGGCGTTAAGGTCGCGGGCACGGCTTTCAAGCCAGCCGCCCAGATTATTCAGCCGAACGTCAGAGCGGCTTGGCAGGAAAAACGCCAGAATAACGCCAGCAAGTGTCGCGTGGATACCTGAGTGATACATACAGACCCAAAGAACCAGTCCGGCAACGAGATACGGCGCCGATGTGTACAGCTTCATGCGGCTCATGCCCCATAGAATCAATATGACTCCAAGCGCCGCCGCGCACCACGCGATACTGGGTGTCTGACCGTAAAACAAAGCGATAACCACAATAGCAAGGATGTCGTCGGCAATGGCCAAGGTCTGAAAAAATACCTTAGTTTGAGAAGAAATGCGATTTCCAAGCAAACTCATAACGCCAAGGGCAAAGGCGATGTCGGTAGCAATGGGCGTAGCCCATCCGTGCATGGCGCCGCCATAGTTGCAAAGCAGGTACACGCAGGCGGGAACTACCACGCCGCCGGCGGCCGCCAGCATCGGAAGCATCGCCTGACGAGGGCGGCGAAGTTGTCCTACCGTAACTTCATACTTGAGCTCGATACCAACAAGCAGGAAAAAGATGGCCATCAAGAAATCATTGACAAACGTTTCAAACGACATATGAGCCGCAAATACGCCTACCTGAACAGAGAGCTCCCACTCAAAGAACTTCTCAACAGCCTCATGAGCGGGTGAGTTGGCTACCACAAGCGCAACGAGCGCAGCCATAACCATGACAGCCGCGGCAATCGTTCCATTTGACGTGAATTTACGCACCTCCGTGCGGTATTCGATTCTTTTAACAACAGCCGGCTCGCCGTAAATACTTGACATGTCCAACCTATCTGGCCTGGGAAATGTAAAAACGCTCGGCATTCAGTTTACCATGCGTTTACGGATACCCGCCGTTTTCCTCTTTTTGTACCGGGACATATTGGGTAGAGTTGTCATAAGATATATCGGTGTTTTACCGTTATATTGAGTTGCATCAACATCTTACGGTTTCATTTTTTATGAAACTTTCATAGTTGACGGGTTGGAGCGATCTATGGCCGAGAAAAGAATTGCCATTCTTACCGATTCGGGCACCAATACGCCGGCGGAGTTTATAGCCGCGCACGACATCCGCGTAGCTCCCCTCCGTATCAATTATTCTGACGGCAGCTCCTATGAGTCAATGGTCGACATTACCCCAGAACAGCTGGCCGCCCGCTTTGATGAAGAAATCCCCAGCACTTCCCTGCCCTCGCCGGAAACGATTCGCTCACTTTTTGAAGATGCCAAGGCCGCAGGCTACGACGCCGCGATTTTCGTGTGCATCTCTTCAGGACTCTCGGCAACATGCGATACTGTCCGCATGATTGCTGATGACATCTCAGACTTTCCTATTACGGTCGTTGATACTAAAAACATCGGCGTCGCGGCCGGATTGATTGTCATTGAAGCGGTTCGACTGATAGAGGCGGGCGTCCCTTACGAGCAAATCGGCGAAAAACTTGAAGAAGCTTCCCGAAAGACGCATGTATTCTTTTCTGTTCCGGCCCTAGACTTCCTGCGCAAAGGAGGACGCATCAGCGAAGCGGTCTATCGCATCGGATCCGTACTTAACATTAAGCCCGTTCTTACATGCGAGCCAAATGGCAAATACGGCATTGCCAAACGCACCCGCGGCTGGGAAAAATCCCTCAAGGGCGAAGTTGCGCTCGTAGCAGATGAGGCCAAAAAGCACGCGCAGGTACACCTGGCCATTTCATGTTCAGCGCCCAGCCTCATGTACGCTGAAATGAAAGAACGCTTGCGGCAAGAAATTCCCAATATCATCGACTTCATAACCGCCGACATAGGACCGGATCTCTTGGTTCACACCGGCCCCGGCCTCGTGGGCATTGGCGTACAAGGCGTTGACTAGCAGATCATTTGGCTGGCAGGCGCTTGTACACCCACGGGTAAAACGTCGCTCCATAGAACGTTATCTATAGCTAGTACTTTGTGATGTCGAGCTTTCCGTCATTGTACTCAGCTAAATACACTTCGGCAGGCGACAGAATACCTTGACGCTTGAGTTCGTTTTCAAGCCAGTCCTCCGCTAAATCCAACGCGTCAAGAATATTCTCCTGTACCTGTCCGTCAGTAATAAGCGGAAAACGTGGGCTTTGCTCACCATGCTGCACAATAATAAGCTGACCGTTCTGCTCAAGAATAGCGCGCTTGACATCGGAGGTGTAGTTTACTCCAGCTTGACGCAGTTTAAGCGAGATGTCATAGGCGGTCAGACCCGCCTTGCGGCAATTTTCTACCAACAGATTGCCTCTGTCGATAACAATGATGGGCTTACCGTCAATAACATGCTTCACCAGCATGTTATTGGTGCGCAGCCAGCGAAGCGTCATCACAAGGATAAGCCAGATGAGAAGTACCAGCGTATACTGCAAAATAGTAATAGAGCTGTTATAAATCATGCCGCCAACAATACCGCCGAGAACAAAGTTCTGAACCTGATCAATGGCGGCTGTAGGGGCAAGATTTCCCTTGCCACTTACATTGATGGCAAGGACGAGTGAAAATAAGCCGATGATGAGCTTAATGGCAACTTCCAGATAAAAGTTCATGCAACTACTCCTCAACGTGGCGAATATCGGTGCCTACTAAATCAACGCGTTCAAGCACATAGCCCCTCTCGCCATTCTTCAAGATGCGATAATATTTGCCGTCTACCTCTATATATGACTGATTGCCCTTCTCATCAAGAGCCACATAAACCTTGCCGGTATCAACGTTCATAGTACGGGCGATACTCTCCTGCGACGATACAACCGCTGAATAGTGTTTGTTCACCCGATCAACTTCCATAACGCGATCGAGTTGCAGTAGACCCAGAAAAATCAGCGAAAAGAGGGCGATAAGGGCGAGCTCTCGATACTTTGAATTTTGACGGTCCCGAAAATAATGTACGAGCGCAAACACCAGCAGAAGCGCAACAAGCGCAAAAAGAATCGCCTGAGTCCAATCAAGCGTACTTGCTCGATGAACCAGATAATCATGGGAGTAGAACTCCATATTCCCCGCTTTCTTACAACGCTCTCCTCAGCACAAGAATTCAACATGATGATAGGTTGTCGGAAAGCCGGAACGCAAAAAGGCGAGTGGCTATACGACCACCATCAACAACAATAACAACACGACAGACAATTAAACGCTAAAACGCTACCCGATAAACGCTCTTGCCTCCCAGGAAAGTTTCCTCAAGGGTGAGATCCTTACCTAAAATAATAAAGTCCGCATCATATCCCGGACGGATATATCCGCAAACGTCATCAATACCACAAGAGCAAGCGGGCTGTTCGGAAGCCATGCGAATGGCTTCTTCCGCCGTTACGATGCCCCAGTCATATACATTTTTAAGCCCTTGGAAAAGCCGGAGAATAGAGCCGGCAAGACTATGCGAGGCGTCTGTCAGACGAGCCGTGCCATCTTTTACGATAACAGGAAAATCACCCAAGGTATAATCGCCGTCAGGCATGCCTCCCGCACGCATACAGTCGGTAATGAGCACAGTGTGATCAGCGCCCTTGGCATTGATCAAAGCTCGAACCGCCACAGGAGTGACATGATGACCATCGCATATGACCTCAGCATACGTACCGTGCGTCGTCATAGCGGCACCGACCATGCCGGGTTCGCGATGGTGCAGGCCTCTCATGCCGTTATAAGTATGAACGAAAATGTCAGCACCCGCGTTCATACAAGCAAGCGCCTGATCATAGGTCGCGTCAGAATGGCCCAGCGCCACATGAATACCGCGGTCAGCCATCTCTTCACAGAACTCCGGCGCGCCCTCACGCTCGGGAGCAATAGCAATCTTTGAAATCCACCCGCGAGCACGCTCTTGCCATTCATCAAAAATATCGGCATCGGGATCAAGGAAATACGCGGGGTTTTGAGCGCCCTTGTACTTCTCGGTAAAAAACGGCCCCTCCAAAAAGATACCTTGGATGCGAGCGGCGTCAATGCCATTGGCGTCGATACCGTCTACAGCATCGGCAACGGATTCGCAAGCGTTTCCGGTCTGCTCGATGGACGCGGTAAGCGTCGTAGGCAGCCATGAAGTAACGCCGTTGGAAAGCAGTCCCTTGGCAATCTCAATAACGCCATCAGGATCACAATCCATCACGTCGTGGTCAAGGTAGCCGTGAATATGCGTGTCAACCAGTCCGGGAGCCACCCAGCTGCCGGTGTAGTCCAAAATTTCGCAGCCGGGTTCCTCGACAGTAAATTGGCCAAAAACGCCATCTTCAACCATAAGATATCCGGGACCGATCGGAGCGCCGGGAAGGAAAAACATATCCGCCTTAAGAGCATACGTACTCATAATCGTCTCCTTTGGACGTTCAGAGGTAGGCTTACACCTCAAACGGATGAATCGTAACCCCTTTGACCACACGATTCACAGTGCCGGACGGCGAAGGGGTATCAGGAGTATTCCCTACACGAACGGAATTCAACAGGGCAATCGTCTGGGCGACAAGGACAAACGGCAACGCCAGATAGGCCGCGGGCAGACCCTCTGCTCCCATCGGAAGCGTGAAGGACGCGCCAGTAAACGAGCCTGCCCCCTCTTGCTGAATGCCCACGGTAAGCGCGGCAATCCCATCGCCGGAGATCTCATTCAAAATGTCAACGTCATACTGACGCGTATAGGGATCGTTTGCCACAAAAACAAACACGAGCGTTCGGGCGTCTACAAAGGACTTCGGCCCGTGACGGTATCCCATCGAAGAATCAAATGATGTGGCGTCTTTTCCCGCGGCCAGCTCCAGCACCTTGAGCTGCGCTTCGCGTGCAAGACCCATGAAGGGGCCGGACCCCAGATATGTAATACGGTCAAAATCCGTCTTGAGCCAGGCGGCTATCTCATCTTCGCGCGCGATGACGTTACGTCCAAGCGCCGACGCATCAGCCACCCACACCGCCTTCCTCGCAACGTCTGATTGGTCGAATATAAGCGTAGCGAGAAGCGCCATGCAGCTGAAAGATCCTGTCATGGCAAAGCCCTGATCGTTTGCATCCGGAATCAAAAGCGTCAGCGCGTTGGAGTCTCTCTCAGCCTCAACGGCGAGCTTACCCTCAGGCGCGCACGTGATGTTAATGAGTAGCAGCTTCTTTACGAGAGTTTTTGCTATGTTCACAGCCGCAAGGCTCTCTGGGCTGTTGCCGGAACGAGCAAACGACACCAGCACCGTAGGGTCGTCCGCGTCAAGCGAACCGTACGGATCAGAAACGATATCGGTCGTTGCTACCGATGCAAACTCAAACGCGTCAGTATCGCCAAAGCGCCGCAGGTACGGCGTAATGGTATCGCCAACATACTGAGATGTGCCGGCGCCCGTAAAGACAACTCGGGTACGGCGCGCGCCTCCGAGGTCACGGGCAGACGCGAGAAACTCATCGATTTTCTCGCGATTGTTCAAGTAGATATCAAGCGTGCCTTCCCAGAGGTCAGGCTGCTGCTTAATCTCGCTCGTGGTAATTTCCGCACCAAGAGCCTCAAGCTCGGCGGTTGTTGTGTCAAACATCAATATCCCCTTTGTTTAACTGCGGACATGCACCACTTTGTAGTGGAACTGGTCTGCCCGCGCCACGGAGAGCGTAAACTCAACGATTGTATTGTGGTCATTATAGGTAGTGCGCTCCAAGTTAAGCACCGGCGCGCCCTCAGGTATATCCAGCTGCTCCGCATCGCTCTGTTTTGCGATAGAGGCCTTAAACTCCTCCTCCGCATAGCGGATAGCAACGTCATATTCGGTTTCCATAATGTGATAGAGCGAGTTATGCTCCAGATTTTTTCTCGTAAGCGATAAGAACTGCGAAACGGGAACGTAGGTAGTCTCAAGCATCATAGGCACATCATCAGCCAAACGAAGGCGTTTAATGCGGTAGGCCTTATCGCCAAGAGACAAACGCATATGCTGCGCGAGATACTTGTTCGCCTCAACAATCTCAAATTCCAAAATAACCGTTTTCGGGACACGTCCAAGCTCGCGCTGCTGGTCCGTGAAACTGTAGCCGGCGGCAAGGTCAGTCACGCGGCCGGACTGATCCGCCACAAAGGTACCGCGACCGTGCTGCCGATAAATAAGACCAATGCGCTCAAGCTCTCGCAGGGCTAAGCGCACGGTAGTACGGGAAAGGCCATAACGCTCGGAGAGATCGCGCTCTGAGGGAATCATATCATCGGGACCAAGATCATTTTCGATATGTTCGCGCAGCGTGTTAGCCAGCTGGCTGTAAAGGGGTTGTTTTCCTGTAAGTAGGGTCATGAAATCCTTCAATCAGCAACATATGTCCGTAGCTCATACCTCATAGCGGCCACCAAACGGCTGCCCGAGCGCTTCGGACAGCCGTTTGATTGACTTTAGTTTAACCCCAAATGTAGGGCCAGATACCAAAGCCTGAACCGAGAAGAGCGATAACCAAAAGCAGTACAATGCACTTGATGGGAGTCCAGTTTCGCTTAGCCATCAGGAAGTACAGAAGCATGGTCAGCGCCAGCGGAATAAGCTTCGGGCAAACGCCGTCAAGAATCTTCTGCAGATCAATGGTAACGGGACTGGTAACATCTTGAGCAACGGTCACAACATTGGCGCCGTTGCCAATCGGATTGATGCCGGTCATACCATCGTTACCGTCAGCCGTCTTGCCGCCGATGAAGGTCACCTTTGTCGGGTCTTCCTTATACGCCGCATACGAACCCTCGGCAAAAATCTGCTCATCGTACTTACCTGTTGCCAGCTGTTCGTCGGTAAGCGTCGCCTGAGACAGCGCGGTGCTGTGCGTCTCACCGTTAGGAATCTTGTAGCCGAGCTTAGTGCCGCCGTAGCAGACAACCAGGCAGCCGACAACAAAGACGCCCAGGATAGACGCGGCGCGGGTAAACTCTTTGGCGTTCTCCGTCAAGAGCGTGATGGCGTCGGTGCCCATCTTATACGACAGGTTCATCAGCCAGTAGCGAATAGCAAACTGCGCAAGATTGAAGATGATAAGGAACAGGAAGGGCGCGAACACATTGCCGGTAATGGCCATGTTTGAAGTGATGCCAGCTGTAATGGGCACAAGCGTAAACCAGAACAGAGCGTCACCGATGCCGCCGAGCGGTCCCATGGCAGAAACGCGGACGGCGCGGATGGTGGGAATGTCCACCTTGTTCTGCTCAAGGGAGAGCACGATGCCCATGACAAACGTCACGAGGAAGGGGTGGGTGTTGAAGAACTCAAGGTTGTGGCTCATAGACGCGGCCAGGTCGTCCTTGTTGTCTCCGTGGATCTTCTCGAGGCCCGGAAGAATACCGTACAGCCAGCCGGCAGCCTGCATTCTCTCGTAGTTAAATGATGCCTGGAGGAAAAGAGAGCGCCACACCATCTTGTTGAGGGTCTTTTGATCAAGCTGATCAGCAGGCGCGGTATTTTGATAGGTATCAGGAATATTAAATGCCATCTTCAACGTCACCTCCCATAACAGCAGGAGCTGCATGCTTTACCTTGGTCTGAACCTGATAATCCCAGAACGCGATGCCAAAGCCGATAAGGGCCAGCAGCAAGAGCGCGGGACCGGAAAGCTCGGGAATGCTGACGAATACGATTGCGGCCGCAAATCCCATAAGGAAGAATCCCCACAGCTCGCGAGAGGCCATAACTTTCAAAAGGATGGCAAAGCCGACAAAGCGCATCATACCGCCGGCAACGGAGAGTCCGTTCATGAGCCACTTTGGAATGGCTTCGGTCAACTGCTTGCCAAAGGCCGCTCCGCCGAGGAAGAACAGCGTCACGATAACGCCGAAGAAAAGGCCGAGAGCTGCCATGGCGCCGTAGTTGATGCGGGTGATGCCTTTGGGATCCGCTTCCGCCGCGTAACCGTCAGCCTTTGCCATGACAGGAGACATCACGGTAAAGATAATGGTGACGGCATACTGGCCAAGAAGCGAAAACGGGATAGCCGCAGCGACAGCAGCCATCGGTTCAAGCTTGGTGGTAATGGCAAAGACAGCCGCCATGATACCGCCGATAACGGGGTTGGGCGGCTGAGCGCCACCGACAGGCATGTTACCGATGGTCATGAGCTGGTAGGTACCGCCAACGATAAGACCGGTCTGAACATCGCCGAGAATCAATCCAACCAGAAAGCCGGTAACGATTGGCTGGTAAAGAGACTCGAGGAAGCTGAACTGATCAATGCCGGCGATAAATGCGACAATGAAGATAAGAAGCACCTGAAGCGGGCTTACATCCATCTTAACTCCTCCTTTCAAACCTGCTGACAATGCCGGAGACAACGGCCGGCAAACATGTTTGAGCGTTACAACCAAAACTTACTCAAACAGCTTGTTGATATCCTCGACCGGAGTCGTAGGAACACGCCTGATCTCTAGCGTCACCCCCAAATCCTGAAGCTCGCGGAAAGCGGCGACATCACGGTCGTCTACCGCCACTGATGTGGCGACCTGCCGCTTGCCTTCGGCCATATGCATGTTGCCGATATTGACTTTCTGTATGGGAACACCGCCCTTGACCAGGGTAAGGATGTCCTCGGGATTTTCGGCGATCAAGAAGATATGCTGGGACGCGGACGCCTTATGGATGATGTCAATGGTCTTCTGCAGGGTGAAATAGCGGGTAGCGACTCCTGAGGGAGCGGCCATGTCCATAAGACCCTGACGCATCTTATTGCCTGCAACCTCATCATTTGCCACCAGAATGAGATTGGTGCCCAACGAGCCGTTCCACTGCGTAGCCACCTGGCCATGAATCAAACGGTTGTCGATTCGTGCGAGTTTAATGTCTGGCTCACCCATTTTTCTTCCTTTCGTTTCTTTGCGCTTGTCGCCGTGATTGGCACGGTTTTCTCGCAAACTACTACAGATATTGTTGCCGCCTTTTTCCTTTATGCGACTATGCGACGACGCGAGCTATGGCGTAACGCGCGACTTCCGCCGTACCGCTTTTAAGCTCAAGATCAACGGTTTCTTTGCCTACGCGAACAACGTTGCCATAGATGCCATCGGCAAGCACCACGCGCTGGCCGACAGCGAGATTCTTCTGAATATCTTCAGCCCCGCCCACTTTTTTCTTATTGGCTCGAACGGCAAAAAGGTATGCCATAAGACCGATAATCATTAAAAAGACGAGAAGAACAATGGATGACGCCAGGATGTATTCTGCCAAATGTTCCATATCAGACTCCTAAATTCCCTCGCCGTCAAAAGGATCTTCATCACAGGAGTGAGCATCAAAGAGATTTTTCGCCGACGCGCCCTCAGCCGCGCCATCAGCCGCGCTCTCAGCCTCAGCCGCGCCCTCATCTTTGGTTTCAATCTTCAACGTTTTATGCGCGACGCCCGCGGCTCCCGACTCCACCGCGGTCTGCACAAGATCTCGAAGCGTTGTCGTATCCAGACACAGCGACAATGTCTCAAGCAGCATAGGGAGATTAGCGCCTGTAACTACCTCAACATTTGCGTCATTTTGAGAAATAATCATCGCCTGATTAAAAGGTGTGCCGCCGAGAAGATCGCAGAACACGAGAACGCCATCGGTATGATCAAGCAAATCCGAGATAACAGAAGCAAGCGTCTCAGGATATGATGCGGCGCCGGCTTCGATAAAGGGAACAGGAACAAAGTATTTTTGCTCTCCGGCAATCATAGAAAGGGCATCTGCAAGGCCGTTTGCAAAGGTGCCGTGTCCGGTAAGAACGCAACCAATCATTGGTTTCTCCCTTTCATGCCCAGCCGCGCGCTAAAACGCCTGACTCATCGCTTGAAATCGATAGTTCGGCTCTCACGCTCAACTGGTTGATACCACCTATCCACTTATGCAGTATATCCCTCTTTACCTTCACGGTCTGGGTACGTTAACACTCTTTACGCTTGGCGATAAAACTCGACCGTTTACCGATACTATGCCTATAAAATACCTGCTAACAGAGATGCTTAAACCATTATTTTCTCTCGACATTTTCAGCAACCGGTAGCACAATCTATGGAGACCTCAACTACCCTGTCAGCTCTACTGGTATTACAGAAGGCTCATACCGGTAGTACAGAAAGGATCAAACGTGATTCTGACCGTTACGGCAAACGCCTCTATCGACAAAGCCTATCGTCTTGCAGGTCCCTTGACAGACGGCACCGTTCACCGCGTTGTCACCTGCGATGACAGTGCGGGCGGTAAGGGGCTGAACGCGTCTCGCGCAATCGTTACCTGCGGAGAAGACCTTCTCGCCACCGGATTTGTCGGCGGAAATAACGGCAGGTATCTCTGCGAGCTCGCCGCAAAAGACGGTCTCCGCGAGGATTTTGTACGCGTATCCCAAGAAACGCGCTGCTGCGTCAATGTACTTGAGGCAAACAGGCGCTCAACGGAGTTTTTAGAGCCGGGACGTCCTGTAACGGATGCAGATGTTGAGGCGCTGCATCAAAAAATCCGCGCGCACACCCCTCAGGCAGACGTCGTTACTATCAACGGAAGCGTTCCCGCGGGCATGACCCCCGACGCATACGCTGACCTCATAGAGCTGGTGCAGTCGTACGGAACGCCCTGCATTCTTGACACCTCTGGAGAACTTCTTAAGCGCGGAGTGAGCGCTCGCCCCGCTATGATCAAGCCCAATGCGGACGAAATCGGGCAGCTGCTGGGACGCACGATTACAGACGACACAGACGTACTCAGCGCAGCGCTTGAGTTGCATGAAGCGGGCATAGAAAACGTAGTAGTTTCGCTTGGTGCAAAAGGGGCGTGCATGGCGTGCTCCGAGGGCGTCTTCCGCGGGTATGCTCCAAAAATCGATGCTTTGAACCCTGTCGGAGCAGGAGATACGCTGGTCGGCGCCTTTGCAGTAGGACTTTCTCGAGGATATGACGCGCCGGAGCGGCTTCGCTTCGCTCTGTCATGTGCAAGCGCCAGCTGCCTTATGGAGGGCACCGGCCGTTTTAATCCTGAAATCGCTTCAAAACTCGCAGCACAAACAGAGGTCAAACGTATTACTCTATAGCTGGTTATACACTCATCCCGCAAAAGGGAAAGGGTACTTACTCGCCTCGCAAGAGGGAAAGGAGACACTATGTTTGTTTCTACTAAACAGATGCTGTTGGACGCACAAGCAGGACACTATGCCGTCGGCGCCTTCAACATCGAAAACCTTGAGTTTGTGATGGCCGTCATTAAAGCGGCCGAAGAGCGCCGCTCCCCTGTCATTTTGCAGACTACGCCAGGCACCGTAAAGTATGCCAATCTTGGTCTGTTTACCGCGATGGTTCGCGAAGCCGCTGAGCAAGCCACAGTGCCTGTAGCTTTGCACCTCGATCATGGCGATGGCTTTGACCGCTGCATTCAAGCGGCGCGCGCGGGCTACACTTCCGTCATGATTGACGGCTCTCATGTGCCTTTTGAGGACAATATCGCTCTTACCGCATCTGTCACTCAGTTCGCCGGTCCTATCGATCTTCCCGTTGAGGCTGAGCTTGGTAAGGTTGGCGGCAAAGAGGATGACGGCCCTGCGGTTGAGGGTGAAAACCCCTATACCGACCCTGATGAAGCGGTCGAATTTGTCGAGCGCACCCGGTGCACCTCGCTGGCTGTCGGCGTCGGTACGGCGCACGGCGTCTATAAAGGCATTCCCCATATCGAGCAGGGCGTCCTGAAGGAGATTCGTTCGCGTTTGGACATTCCTTTGGTACTGCACGGCACCTCCGGCGTTCCCGACGACCAAGTTGCCGAAGCAATCCAAAACGGCATCTGCAAGGTCAACTACGCCACCGAACTCCGCCAGGCGTTTACCGGCGCCTTCATGCACTACATGGCCGAGCATCCCGACAACTTTGATCCAAAGAAGCCGTCCATCCCCGGCATGCAGGCCATTACCGATGTTGTCGCCAGCCACATGGACAACCTTGGTTCTTCTCGCAAAGCCTAGGCGGCGAGAAGAACCTGGCTTCCGGTTACCTGGCTCTTTTCGATTTACCCACGTTTTGGGTCTCAGCAAATCTGAGAGTCCGGCCTTAGTCCGGCTTTAGCAAATCTTAAAGAGCCAACCTTCGGGAGCCTCAATCTCGCCGGATTGGATGGCTGTGAGCGTGCTGCGGAGGTTGGTCATCACAGGGCCAACCTCGCTCATGCCAGAACCAAAGATAATTTCTTTCTCGCCATCGACAACCTTGCCGACAGGTGAAATAACAGCAGCCGTGCCGCACATGCCGCACTCAACAAACCGGTCGATTTCGTCAAAGCGCACCGGCCGCTCTTCAACTTCCATGTGCAGATACTCCTTGGCAACATGGACCAGCGAGCGGCGCGTAATAGACGGCAGAATCGAATCAGTAAAGGACTGAGGAACTACAAGCGTGCCGGCCTCATCCACAAACAGGAAGTTTGCGCCGGACGACTCTTCAACGTAGGTGCGCGACTGCGAATCCAAATACATGCTGTCCGCGAAACCCGCTTGATGCGCCTCGGTTGTCGGCAAAAGCGACATGGCATAGTTCAAGCCGGCTTTGATGTTGCCTGTGCCATGGGGAGCGGCGCGGTCATAGTGGGAAACGGTCAGCGCGACGGGCTTCACACCGCTGGAATAATAAGCGCCCACGGGAGTAACCATAATGCGGAACTCATAGGTAGACGAAGGCTGAACGCCAATAGTATCGCCTGTGCCGACCATAAACGGGCGAACATAGAGCGTAGATCCGGTTCCAAACGGCGGAACCCATGCGGCGTTTGCCATCACGACCTGCTTAACGGCATCGAGGAATCGCTCCTCAGGAAAAGCCGGCATGACAATGCGCTTTGCCGACGTAGCC
Source organism: Atopobium sp. oral taxon 199 str. F0494 (assembly GCF_000411555.1). Lineage (GTDB taxonomy): Bacteria > Actinomycetota > Coriobacteriia > Coriobacteriales > Atopobiaceae > Lancefieldella. The sequence goes on from NZ_KE150486.1 coordinate 789,214, forward strand.
ATACGAGCGGCGTTGAGGTCGGGCCGAAAGCACACGATGTCGCCATCTTTAGTGGTATACGCCTTCAGGCCTTCAAAAACCTCTTGGCAATAGTGAAGGATATTGGCGCACTCGGAAAGCCGCAGCGTGTGGTCACGCGTCAGACCACCCTTGTCCCATGCGCCGTCAGCATAGTGCGACACATAGCTGTAGTCAGTCTTGCGATACTTAAACCCAATGTTTGACCAGTCAAGATCAACCTTATCAACCGTATTGGTAAACTGGTCGTTATCAAAGTCCGTCATGCTGTCCCTTCCTCATGAAACCATCCACTGAAACCACCCGCGCCAAGCCGGAGCCAGAATGCCTTTAGCTCAATGCCGGTCTGTGTACCGCTTCCTATACAAACATGATTTGATTGCGCATGTGGCGAGAAGCGCATCTGTTAACGTGATATTTATTTTTGTCTCCATCTTTTCGTCATATGAAACGATGGATATACGCCAAACGATGGGTATAAGCCATTTGACACCTATCGATTTTGTCAAAAGAAGGCAGCATGGATATTCAAATTAAGCGGACGTATGAGGCTCCTGAAGCAACGGATGGCTATCGCGTATTGGTGGATCGTCTCTGGCCGCGCGGCATCAAGAAAGAAAACCTTTATATGGACCTGTGGGCAAAGACGATTGCCCCCTCAACCGAATGCCGCAAGGCGTTCAATCATGATCCGGCGCGTTTTGATTCTTTTGTCAAGCAGTACACCGATGAGCTTGACAACAATCCCGATGCGGCGACGTTTATAGAAAACCTCAAGAAAACGGGGGCTTCTCGCGTAACGCTTCTCTATTCCGACAAGGATACGCGCTACAACAACGCCGTTGTGCTCAAGAGCTGGCTCACAAAGAATCTGGATTAGCTGGTTTCGACCTGACTAGCAAGTTTCAATCGGTGTCGAGAAGAGCCTCTGGTAGAGCTTGAGCTCCTCTGCACCGGGAATGCTGGAGCGAAACTCAACATGAGTCGAGGCATTGTCGGCGATGGGATGGGCTGCGCTGGCATTGCCGACAGAATCGGCTACAGCGCTTGCGGCGACGGGCGCTCTGGCAAGCAGACCACCACGTTTCAGCAGACGGTGCAGCTGATGCGCCGCTCCGGCGCCTCCGTCATAAAAGTCGACATCGCCGAGGACGACTCGAATCTGCCGCGTGATGAAGGGGTAATGTGTGCAGCCAAGCACCACCGCGTCAGTTGACCCTGCATATCGGCCAATTAGGTTCTCAAGCAAGTCGTACATCTCGGGAGAGTCGGCCTTATCGGCTTCAATAAGCTCCACGATGCCCGCGCCTGCAATAGGAATGACTTCGGAAGTTGCTCCCCATGTGACTTCGAGCGTGTGAAACTTTGGGAGCGACAGGGTTCCCGCCGTCGCCATCACAATAATCCGACCGTGCGGATGCGCAAGCGCCGCTGGTTTGAGCGCAGGTTCAACACCAACGATTGGCAGTTTGGGATAGGTCTTTCGCAACGTCTGAGCCGCCGCGGCCGTCGCTGTGTTGCAGGCGATAACTAGAGCCTTTGCGCCTTCCTGAATGAGACCATGCGCGATCTCATGCGAGCGCTGATTGATTTGCTCGGGAGTCTTAGTGCCATAGGGAGCATGTGCGGAATCGCCGTAAAAGACGAAATTCTCATAAGGAAGCTCAGCCGTCAGATGTTTGAGGACGCTGATGCCGCCAAGGCCCGAGTCAAAAACACCAATAAAGCTGCTGCTTGTCATGCGCCCTCCTTTCTGCTGACCGTCCAAGCACACCGTTGCTATTTTACCCGTTCTTGATTATCGCGTTGCCGCGCGGATGTGATGGGTAGACTAGCAGCGTTGTGCGTTTTTGATGATTGACTGTGGGATTGACTGAGGCTTTCATCGGCCGCGCCCCAAACAAGTTCTTTCTGTCGAGGGTTCTCTCTGTAAGGAGTTTTATGAGCAACGCTGGTAAAAAGGTTAAAGTCCACTACGTTGGCACGCTGGACGATGGTACAAAGTTTGATTCTTCACGCGACCGCAACGAACCGCTCGCGTTCACCTGCATGGCCGGACAGATGATTGCGGGTTTTGATAATGCCGTCAAAGACATGAACGTAGGTGACGTTATCGACGTTCATATTCCTGCAGTCGAAGCTTACGGCGAGCGTCGTGAAGAAGCAATCCAGAGCATTCCGGTAGCACAGCTTCCCGGGTCAGAAAAGCTCGTCTCCGGCCAACAGGTAACACTTGGTACGCCCAACGGCTACCCCATCAGAGCAACGGTCGTTGAAAATGACGGAACCACTATTACCCTTGACACCAACCACCCCATGGCAGGTAAAGATTTGAACTTCAATATTGAACTTCTTGAGGTTGAAGACTAGCTAACGAGAAGCTCTTCTCATCTGAGAAGAGCTTCTTACTTAAAACAACGGTTTAGAGACTCAGTTCGTATCTGCCTCCTACAAAGTAATCCCGACTAAGGCATATTGGTTTTTCTTCTTTATCTACAAAGAATGACTGACTTAAAATAAGCGGTGAAGCTGTTGCTACTTCTAAAAGTCTTGCCTGTTCGGTTGTTGCTTTTACCGCATTAATGGTCCAAGTTTTACTACTCACGGGCTTTCTTCCCGTAAGTATTTCTATTGCTTCAAAAATTGAGGAATTCTTCAAGGGATACGTGAGTAATTCACTCGCCCAATCATATGGAATGACGACTCTTTCGTCTGCAATAGGCAGCTCATCAGCAGTCCTTATCCTTCTAATAAATACCATAAGGCTATTCTTGGACAAGCTAAAGAACTCCGCTTCATCCTTCTTTGCAGGAACGATTTGTTTATCAACGACACGTGCACCAGGAACTGCTCCGCTCGCTGTACACATGTCAGTAAAACTTCGTGATGCAAGGGACTGTTCAAGTCTTCTCTGAATATGACGAGAGCCAACAAATGTACCGCGCCCCTGCATTTTGGTTAAATAACCGTCGGAGCACAAATCCTCGATTGCTCTTCTAACAGTAATTCTACTTACTGAATATTGCTGACTCAATTCTGTCTCTGAAGGAATCTTTTGATTAACCTTATATTCCCCATCTTTAATGGATTGTTTAAGATCATCATAAATTTGCTGGTAAAGAGGATGAACTGTAGTTACTGACACGTATTACTCCAAGTCAACATCATAGATATCATACAAAATACAGACAGTATAACATCTTAGACATTTCTTCCTGCCAAATTGACAGAATAAAGCAACCTCACAAAAAAGCTGCATCAGGATTACTCCCAATGCAGCTTTTCAAATATCGTATAAAGCACAGAAGCTAGAAGCTCAAACATAACAAGCAAGCGGACTTGCTTGTTAATAAGTTAGCTTCCACATATAACGACGCATTGTAAGCGGATGCTCGCGTGCTTCAGCGAGTTTCTCGGCATAAACCCTCATGACAGCCGTGTGGATGAATGGATTGAAATAACTCACAACACTCTTTGGAACTGCTCCGGACAATCCGTAGTCTTTGGTATCAATAACAGCTATTTTTGCATCAAATCTCTGCATAAACGTAAGAGCACGAGCATCCATCTCACGGGTATTTCCTTCTGACATAAACAATAGGTAAGGCTTATCTCTCTCTGTCAGCTCAAACGGACCATGAAAATATTCGCCTGTGTTATAAGCAGCTGAATCAATCCATTGCATTTCTGAAAAAAGGAACATGGAGGTTGAATAGGCTACCTTCGCAGATGACCCAGAGCCCATAAGATAAATCAGCTGATCGTCTTTGAAATCATCAGCAAACTTCTGAGCAGACTTTTTCGCACTCTCAGCAGATTTTTCTGCCAATTCATATATGTTGGTAAGACCTGCAACAACATCTTCGTAGAGATCTGTTTTTTCAACTTGCTGAAGGATCTCTACTGCAAAGTCTAGGGCATAGCCCATTTTTTCAACCTTTGCGGCATAGTTGGCTTCAAAGCCGTGTACCACCACATAGTCGGCATCACGAGTAAGGGCTGAATCTCCGGAATGAGTAATGGCCACTACTGGTGCTCCTGCGGCTTTTGCAACTTCATTTGCATGGATAGTTTCAGGCGTTCCTCCACCTAAAGAGCAGGTTATCACAAAGGTATGCTCACCAAGCCAAGCAGGTGTGTCGTAATTGAATTCATTTGCCGTAAATATTTGTACATTAAGCGTTTTCGTATTATTGGCAAGAAAGTACTTTGCAGGATAGAGCTCCGACATCGACGCACCACAGCCCACAAAAGCAACATGAGTAATTTGATGCGTCTTTAGCACCTCGGAAACAATACGCTTTGGCTGATCCAGATCAATTTCAAACATGACACGCTCCTTCAAATACCATGTGTGTATAAAACGCCAAACTTTATGCCAGAATTCCCAGCGCAGACAAGACGATTCCACCAACAATTGCTACAACCAAAAGCCATTCTGTTTTGATACCCCGCTTAATGAGCGTGTACATGCAGCCGGTTAAGATGAGTGGGATCATCTTTGGCATAACGCTGTCAAGCACCGTCTGCAAAACCAATGTTCCGTCTGCAAAGACCAAAGGCGTCGTTGTTCCTATAAGAGAAGCAATCATGCTTCCTACTGCCATTAATCCCACAACACCGCAGATGTACATCACTCGTTCCATGGTCTTGCCATCTTGTAGCTTTTTTAAGTATTGATGACCACCTTGATAGCCAAGCTTTGCTCCAAACCACGTCACAAAGACAGAAGGAATAATGGAGATAAGCATTGCAACAATGGGACCTAAGATAGAACCTTGCTGTGCTAAAGCAACACCAAGCCCAAAAGCAATAACGCGAATCGTCCCCTGGAAAAACGAATCTCCAATTCCAGAAAGAGGGCCCATAAGCGACGTCTTCATAGCGTTGATTGCATCCGGATTTACGCTTGTCTGATCTTTTGCATACTCTTCTTCCATAGAGGCGGCAAGACCTAAGACAAAGGCGCTTGTTTGAGGTGTGCAGTTATAGAACGCCATGTGACGCTTATATGCTTCCTTTTTCAGCTCAAGCTGTTTTGGATCTGACTCATCCGGATAACAGCGATCGATCGTCGGAGCAATACCATACAAAAAGCCCATGTTCATCTGTCGTTCGTAATTCCAAGAATCCTGAATAGCCCATGAGCGCCAAAAGAATTGGCTGATTTTCTTGGTAAGAGATACTTCCTTAACTGACATTTTTCCACCTACTCATCTTCCTCGAGCGGATCATAATCCGACGCTGCATTTCCGGAAATTGCAAGAGAACTCTTTCCAAATCGAAGTCCAGAAAGAATAAAGGCAAAAACAACGGCAAACAGAGAAACAGAGGTAATTGACAAGCCTAAGTAAGCTGATAGTAAAAATCCCAAGAACAGAAAGGCCGCCATTCCCTTTGAAAGCATCATCGATAGCAGCAAAGCCAAGCCATATGCCGTTAGAATCTGTGCGGAAACATTTAAGCCTGTGCTCAACCATGCAGGAATTAAATCCACAACAGCTTGAACGGCATCGGTTCCAAGATATACTGCAAAGAATATTGGAATAAAGTACATCAACGAGTACAGTACGGTACCCACGATAATATGCATGTGAGTTGCACGCTTAAAGTTTCCGTTTTCGATTGCTGCGTCTGCGCTATGTGTCAAGACAGCAATAAGCGAACGAAACACAATACCAAAAAGCTGTCCAAGAACTGCGATAGGGATAGCAATGGTCATAGCGGTTTCAACACTTGCGCCGGTCAGGCAGGCAAAAGCAGATGCCACAATACTACCAAGAACCATATCAGGAGGAACGGCAGCACCGACGGAAACGAGACCCATGCTTACAAGTTCGGTTGCCGCACCAACCGCAAGACCCATGGGCACATTGCCAAGGACAACTCCTACAAGCGTAGCTCCTACAAGTGGCTGCTCAAAATTCAAACGTCCCAAAAGGCGTGAATCGAGCATACAAAAAACACCAACAAGTCCTACTAAAAATGCACTTATGAGGGAATTCATACACGTCTCCTTTCACATTATAGTTTTCTAAATAGAATTCAATTCAACCCGCTGATGAGAAGGGGTCTGCTGGATATAAATCTTTGAGCCAAGCGCAAGTAATTCCTTAGTGTCCTGTTTCTCAAACTCATTGAGAAACACAGAACTGCCTGATCCGCCGACCTGCTCGGCACCGTCCTTATTCGCCGTTGCTCCATAATTTATTTCTTTAAATTGATGGCTCTTGGAAAATTCAAGTAATTCTTTTGTGTTACCAAACACAAACATGACCGTATCACCTAATGTTGAAAGTTTTTCAAGTTTTGACAGAGCTTTTTCTACCGTAAAGACATTAAGATAGACTCCCGCCGGCTTTGCAAGCTTCAAAGCTCCCTTTTTAACCTCATCGGTTGCAGCCTCATTATCAACAACAATGATTCTGTTAGCTCCAACGGTATTAACCCAGGAAAATACGATTTGTCCATGAAGAAGCCGGTAATCAAGACGCACTAAAGCGGTTTTTGTCTTTTCGCCAATAACTCCCTTGTGAATTTTAGGTGCTATTGCCGCAGGAACATCATTAACGGAGTCCTCAGGATTTGAGCAGTCTAAAATACCCCGTCGCCCTTCCATGATTACGTTCTTTATTACTTTATCTGAATCCTCTTTTTCATCCTCCAGAACCAAGGTCAAAATCAAAGGTAAATTCATTCCTGAAATAACAGATATATGGGGATGATCGGAAAGAAACTCTACCGCAGAATTATTAACGCTACTTCCCAGTACATCGGTAAGAATAAATACAGCATCTGCCGGATCAAACGTAGCAATCAAATCATTTAACTTGGTTTTTATCGAATCCGTATCATCACGCTGCAAAGTAACCGCATGGATATTGCTCACGTCTCCGACAATCATCCTGACAGTATCAACTGCACCTTCAGCTAAGTTGCCGTGCGATGCCAAAATGATTTGCTTCATATTTGACACTCCTTTCACGCTATAACATATCAGACATCATATACGTCCTATACAGATAAATACTCATCTTGTTTTGATGGTGCTCTATACTTCGGTCAACGGTCATTTACAAGGGGCAAACGGACTAATACGCAACTTTCCACATATATCTTCTCGTCATATAATCCTTTGGAATAGCCTGCGACAAGGCACGCATATAGACATTGTTAAGAATGGGTGAGAACAGAATGTGATTGAAGTATTCTGATACCTCATCTGGAATAGCATCTAAACCAATCTCTTTCCCGTCCAAAAGATAAATCTTTTCTCCCCCATGCCACTTGAGAAATGTAACTGCCCTCTCATCAGCCGGCCTGCAGCGCCCAACAGACACCAACATAAAAAATGGCTTATTCATATCAAGCACCTCAAATGGTCCATGAAAAAACTCACATGAATTGACCGTAGGAGAATCAATCTGGAGCATCTCTTCTATATTGCAGATTGAAAAAATATAGGCTGATCCAAATGCCGGACCTGAACCCATTACGTATATCGTTGGCTCTTTCGCAACAGTATCTGCCCACTTTTTTGCCAATGGTGTTGTATGCTCTACGGCTTTTCTATAGAGCGCATCAACCTTACCAAACACATCCATAGCTGTTTGGTAATAATCGTAACCTTCAACTTCATAAACCAGGGTCATCGCGATGCAGAGTCCTATACTGGAATTGACTCTCTCTGTTTTGCTTGAATCTAAGGCAATGGATTCATACTTAATCTTTGCATCGCAGTTTTTCGTAAGATCAGATTCATCTACATAAAGGGCAAGAACATAAGCTCCTCGTTCACGCGCCACTTGAGCCGCGTCGCACGTCTCTTTCGTTCCTCTCATTGAACATACCACACAAAGAGCATCCTCGCCCACCTTGGCAGGAGTTGCTAGAGCAAACTCTTTGCTGGTAATCATATATGTTGAAATTGTCTTCGATTCGCATTGCATAAAATAATTAGCTGGATAGAAGCCACCATAGGAGCCTCCTGCTGCAATCCAATATACCTGATGGATTGCCCGTTCTAAAACAATGTGTCTGACGAGATCTGAGATTTCTTTTTGAACGTCCATTTCAGTCCCTTCATAATATATACTAGATGTATATAACGTATAGTATATATTATAAAAACACTATAGCAAGAGTGAATCTCCTTCTCTTTCAATATTATTCTTCAAAAAGATGCGAAAGATACAAAACTGCTCGTTAGAGAGAAATTTACATTTTGGTAGCTGTATATCTTGACTCTCCAAAAGCATTACAAATACTTCTTATAGCGAACTAAGGTTACAAATTTCATCAGTTATAACTTATAAAATAATGATTTAATCATAAACTTTAAGATATAAGTGATATATACTACTCTCAGCCAAGAGGAAGGCTGCGAAACTTATGATTAAACGTGAACTATATATGGGTCGCATACGCCCGTTTATCGGGTCAGATCTTATAAAGGTCATGACCGGTATTCGTCGCTGTGGAAAGTCAGTCATGTTAGAACTGATTAAGCAAGAGCTCATAGAGTCAGGCGTCGATCCAGCACAGTTAATTTCCATCAATTTTGAAGATATGAACTACTCCCATCTACAAACCGCTCAGGCTCTGCACGATGAGATTACCAAGAGATCCGCAGAGATTGAAGGCAAGGCCTATTTATTCTTTGATGAAATACAGGAGGTCACCGACTGGGAAAAGTGCATCAACTCTTTTCGTGTTTCCCTAGATTGTGACATCTATATCACCGGATCGAATGCAAAACTGTTGTCCGGCGAACTTGCAACCTACTTGGGTGGACGTTATGTGGAGTTTATAATTTATCCATTTTCATTCAGAGAGTTCATAGAGCTATATCGCCCTGATGCTCCCAATGCATCAATCCAGAAGTGCTTCCAGAAGTATTTGCTTCTCGGAGGTATGCCTTACCTTGCAAACCTCCGCTACACCGATGCTCCATCCAAGCAATACCTTCAAGATTTATTCAACTCTGTCCAGCTGAAGGATATCGTCAAGCGAAATAAAATCAGAGATGTTGACCTGCTTGAGCGAATCATCTCTTATGTGATGGCCAATATGGGCACGACCTTCTCAGCAAACTCTCTTGCAAAGTTCCTTAAAAACGAGCATCGCACCACTGCTCCAGAAACAATCCTCAACTACATTAAATACTGTTGTGAGGCTTACCTGTTCTATCAGGTAAAACGAGAAGACATACAAGGTAAACAGGTCCTTGCTTCCAACGAGAAGTACTACATTGCTGATCACGGTATCCGTGAAGCTGTTTTCGGCGGCAACACGCGTGATATCAATCTCGTTTTAGAAAATATCGTCTACTTAGAATTGCTGCGCCGAGGTTATGAAATAACTGTTGGCAGAGCGGGCGATAAGGAAATTGATTTTGTATGCAATAGACATGGCGAAAAGCTGTATGTTCAAGTTGCGTATCTTCTTGCATCGGAAGAAACAATCAGCCGTGAGTTCGACGTATATGATTCCATCCGTGACAATTTCCCAAAGTATGTTGTTTCTCTCGACGAATTCGACATGAGCAGAAATGGTATTAAGCACCAAAATATCTGTGATTTCCTCTTAGCCGAAGAGTGGAACTAAAAACACAATGCCCGTCACAGTTTTGAAAGCTGTAACGGGAATGGTACTTACTTTCGGTAATTCTTACATTTACAGCGCTGCTAAGGCCTGTTCCACATCAGCAATCAAATCTTGAGTTCCCTCAATTCCACAGGAAATACGTACCGTATTAGGAGTAATCCCGGCGCCGATTAATTCTTCATCGGAGAGCTGACGATGCGTTGAGCTTGCCGGATGCAGTACACAGGAACGAGCGTCTGCCACATGGGTTTCTATTCTGAAAATCTTCAAATTACCCAAGAACTTCTCGGCAGCTTCACGGCCGCCCGCAATGCCAACCGAAACAACACCGCATGAGCCCTGAGGCAGATATTTCTTCCCCAACTCAAAATACGGATCGGTGGGAAGACCCGGATAGCGCACCCATTCAACACGCTCGTTCGCCGCAAGAGCCTCGGCAACTGCTTGACCATTTTTACAATGTTGCGCCATACGAACATGCAACGACTCCAAGCCCAAGTTGAGATAGAATGCGTTTTGCGGCGACTGAATTGCGCCAAGATCGCGCATAAGCTGCACAGTTGCTTTTGTGATGTAAGCTCCACCTTGACCAAACGCCTGAGCATATACAAGCCCATGATACGAAGGATCGGGCTCCGTCAGGCCAGGGAACTTGTCCTTATGTGCCATCCAATCAAACGTTCCGCCATCAACAATGGCACCGCCAACAGCCGCTCCATGACCGTCCATATACTTTGTGGTGGAGTGAATGACAATATCGGCTCCCCACTCAATCGGACGACAATTTACAGGTGTCGCAAACGTATTATCAACAATCAGGGGTACACCGTGCGCATGTGCAGCCTTTGCCCAACGCTCAATGTCAAGTACCACCAGTGCCGGATTAGCAATAGTTTCACCAAAGACGCACTTAGTCGTGGGCCTAAATGCCGCAGCAATTTCTTCATCGGAGGCATCGGGCGAGACAAACGTGCACTCCGCACCCATCTTAGGAAGCGTTGTGGAGAGCAGGTTAAACGTACCACCATAAATAGTAGAAACAGCCACGACATGGCTTCCTGCCTCAGCGATGTTAAAGATCGAGAAGAACGCTGCAGCCATGCCGGATGCCGTAAGCATTGCAGCACTTCCACCCTCAAGCTCACAAATCTTTGCCGCAACACTATCAAGCGTTGGATTTTGCAAACGAGAATAGAAATAACCTGATGCTTTCAGGTCAAACAAATCTCCCATCTGCGAAGAGCGATCATAGGCAAAGGTAGTTGATTGAACAATGGGTACTTCTCGCGGCTCACCGTTCTTAGGTTGATAACCCCCCTGCACACAGCAAGTCTCAATATGCTCAGACATACGTTCCTTCTTCCTAAAACTCCGCATTACCAACAGTGCGCGGATGCGGAATAACATCTCGGATATTGTCGACACCCGTAAGATACATGACCAAGCGCTCAAAGCCCAAGCCAAAACCGGCATGCGTGCAGGAACCGTAACGGCGCAAATCAAGATAGTACTTGTACTGTTCAGGATCCATACCCAAGTCCTTGATGCGCTGCTCAAGCACGTCTAAACGCTCTTCACGCTGAGAGCCACCGATAATCTCGCCGATGCCGGGAACCAAACAATCGGCAGCGGCGACCGTCTTACCGTCATCGTTTGTGCGCATATAAAACGCTTTAATCTCAGCCGGATAATCCGTTACAAAGATTGGCTTTTTGAAATGCTTTTCCGTCAGATAGCGTTCATGCTCAGTTTGCAGGTCAATGCCCCACTTGACGGGATAGTCGAACTTCTCGCCCTGCGAAAGTGCGTCTTCAAGAATGGAAATAGCGTTGGTATACGACACACGAGCAAACTCTGAGGTAGCCACATGGCGCAGGCGCTCAAGCAGCCCCTTGTCCACGAACTTGTTGAGCATATCAAGCTCATCGGCGCAGTGCTCAAGCACATACGAGATTACGTATTGAAGCATGGCCTCCGCCACATCCATATCCTGCGCCAAATCGCAGAAGGCCATCTCGGGCTCAATCATCCAAAACTCCGCCGCGTGACGACGCGTGTTGGAATTCTCAGCGCGAAACGTAGGACCAAAAGTATAAACATCACCAAAGGCCATAGCGAAGTTTTCAGCCTGCAACTGGCCGGAAACCGTCAGGTGGGCTGAGGTGTTAAAGAAATCCTGTCCGTAGTCGACCTGCCCGGCGTCGGTATGCGGGACATTCGCGAGGTCAAGCGTAGTCACCTGAAACATCTCGCCCGCACCCTCAGCATCGGAGGTCGTAATGATGGGCGTATTAACGTAGACAAAACCGCGGTCCTGAAAGAACTTGTGAATGGCATACGCCGCCACCGAACGCACGCGAAATACCGCGCGGAAAAGGTTAGTGCGCGGACGAAGATGCTGCTGGGTACGCAGATACTCAAGCGACTGGCGCTTTTTCTGCATAGGATACTCAGGACTTGATGCTCCCTCAATCTCTATGGTGTGAGCTTGCAGCTCAATAGGCTGAGGACGCTCGGGGGTCAATTCTAAGACGCCATCAATGATTAACGCCGCGCCAACACCGCATGACGCTACATCATCATAATTGGCGCACGTCTCGCGATTCATAACAACCTGCAAGTCTTTGAAGCAGCTTCCATCATTAAGCGTAACAAAGCCGAAGTTCTTCATATCCCGTACCGAGCGGACCCAGCCGGCGACAGTAACGTGCGAGCCGCCAAGCTGCTGCGCGTCGGCATACAGCGTTGCAATTTTGGTGCGTTCCACAAAAACCTCCTCTTGAACCTTGCATGCTCTCTGGCAAGCAGGTCAGGTAACTTTATTAGAGTAGCTCATTTGCAAAGCTTATTGCACCGCAATTGACGCTGTCGGGTTAAAATTAAACATCGTGCGCGAGAACCCCCTGAAACAGAGGTTCTTCTCGCCACAAACGCAACGACTCACGCACGGCTACAATTGGCGCACGCGATTCGTTCGCAAGGGAAATGCACGCGATTCGTCTACAAGGGAGACGCCATGGAAGACTACAAGCAAGAGTTCATTGAGTTCATGGTTAAGAGCGACGTACTTAAGTTTGGTGAGTTTACGCTTAAGAGCGGACGTACGTCTCCCTTTTTCATGAATGCAGGCGCTTATGTTACGGGCAATCAGCTCCACAAGCTGGGGCTTTATTACGCTCGCGCCATCCACGACAACTTCGGCCTAGATTTTGACGTCGTTTTCGGACCGGCCTACAAGGGCATTCCTTTAGCCGTCATCACCGCCATGGGTCTGCAGGAACTCTACGGCAAAGAGGTTCGCTACTGCTCAAACCGCAAGGAGCTCAAAGACCACGGCGCCGATGCGGGCATGCTTTTGGGCGCCGAACTTCACGATGGCGATAAGGTCGTCATGGTGGAAGACGTCACCACTTCCGGCAAGTCTATCGAAGAGACCTATCCGCTGATTACATCCATTGCAAACGTCGAGGTCATAGGACTGATGGTGTCACTTGACCGCATGGAAGTCGGCAAGAGCGGTACTGTTGCCGCGCTCCGAGAGGTTTCCGAGCGCTACGGATTTCCCACCGCCGCTATCGTGAATATGGCTGAGGTGACCGAAGCGCTCTATCTTCATACCGTTGATGGTCGCGTCGTGATTGACGACACGCTGAAAGCTGCTCTTGACGCCTACTACGCGCAGTACGGCGTGAAGTAGTACGGCGTAAAGTAACTTTTGTTGATAAGATTGAGTAACACGGAGGATACATGGCTCTCATCTACGAAACTGCCCGATATGAAGCCTCTTACGGCACAATCGACCAGCTTCCCAAGCCGACGGCCCCCGAAGTCTCCTTTGTCGGCCGCTCCAACGTCGGTAAGTCGTCGCTCTTGAACCGCCTTTTGGGTCGCAAGCAGCTCGCGCGCGTTTCAAGCGTCCCCGGCAAAACGGCCACTATCAACTTCTTTGATGTTGACGGTGTAAAGTTTGTTGACCTTCCGGGATACGGCTACGCCAAGGTGTCGCGTGCCGAAAAGCAGCGCTGGGCAGATCTTATCGGCGGCTATTTTGAGCAGGAACGCAGCTTTAACCTGGTTATTTCTCTAGTTGACATCCGCCATGAGGCACAAAAGTTTGACCTGCAGATGATTGATTTTTTGCAAGAGGCTGAGCTTCCCTTTGTGGTCGCTCTCACCAAAGCGGATAAAATCACTCGAAACAAGCAACATCAATCCGCGGCCGCATTGCGCTCATCCTTTGGTCTTGCCCAGGAACAGCTTGTTGTTACCTCGTCAGAAACCGGTCTTGGCATCGACGAACTGCGGCGGCGCATTGAAGACGCGACTTTGTAATAAGGCACGCCAACACACCGCACGCAACACGGCCCTGCGACAAAGCGCACCTTTGGCATGAACCACACGACCCTGCAACGCTATACACGACACACTATGTAAGGCACCCTATGGATGAAATTCACCAGCAAGAACAGGCGCATCTTTCCAAAATCTACGCCACGCTGCTTGAGATACGCACGAACCTTGAGGCCACCCTCAACACCACACAAAAAGACGCGGCACGCGACTTGCGTCAAATGAGCGAGGAGATCCGTCCTGACTTTGGCGGCGCCGATGAGACCATCGAAACCCTTGCCGCTATTGAAACGCTTAACAGTGTTATCGACACCTATAACCAGTACCACGATTTCACTGTCGAGAAACTCGGCCGTGTTGAATTGCTGCTCAGGCAGCCTTACTTTGCAAAAGTCCGTCTTAAGATGCGGAGCGGTCGTCCTTCTCGCGACGTATATATCGGCGCCGCAGGCATGACCGATGAAGAGCGAAATCCCTTAATCGTGGACTGGCGAAGCCCTGTAGCCGAAACGTATTACAGCCAGGAAACCGGTCAGACTTCCTACGAAGTCAACGGCAAAAAGCGCACCGTTGAGCTGGAGCTACGTCGCCAGTTTGATATTACGCGCGATAAGCTCAACATGTATTTTGATACCACCGTAGCTATCGAGGACTCGCTGCTTCTGTCCGCGCTCCGCCGTCATCATACGGAGAAGTTGCAGGCTATCACGGCAACTATCCAGCGCGAACAAAACACGGTGGTCCGCCACGCCGATGTGCCGGTACTGCTTGTCAACGGCATCGCGGGCTCCGGAAAAACATCAGTCCTTCTGCAGCGTATTGCCTACCTTCTATACCGGGAACGAAAAACTCTTCGCGCCGACCAGGTACGTCTTTTTACTCCCAATGACGTCTTCGGCCGCTACATAGACACGGTGCTGCCAAGCATGGGAGAGTCGAACCCACAGGTTACTACCTGGGATGAATTTCTCAGCAGCCTTGGCCTTGCAGATCACGCGTCGGGCGCACATGACGACCCTGCTCTACTTACACAGCTTGAGAAAGGCGTCAAGGATCTTACGCTTGAGGAGAGTGATTTTCGAGGCATATCCGTCAATGAGCAGCAACTCATTAAAGCGGCACAGGTAGCAAGCGCTGTAAGAAAGTTTTCAAAATTCCCTGTCGGCCCGCGCCTCATTGCCCTTGTCAAAGATGAACTTCACACGCGCCTTGAGCGCCGCCTGGGACAGATGGCTCGCAATGACAGCCTGCAGGAAGAAATGCTTGAACTTGACATCGAGGATCAGGTACGCATATTCGGACACTCCGTCAATCCCTCAAGTGAAGACGAGGTCCTTGCCGCTACGCGCGCGTATCTTGATTACCGTTTTGCCGGCGCTCACGATAAGATTGAATCCGCGACATGGCTGCGGATTGACCGCATCGGCATGCGCATCTTAGACACCCAAGCTTTGAGCGGCGCCGAATGGGTCTATCTGCGTCTTCTGATAGCAGGACCAAGTACCTCCGATACGCGCTTTGTCATGATTGACGAAGTGCAGGATTATTCCACCACACAACTGACGGTGCTGACGCGGTACTTCTCGCGCGCGCATTTTTTGCTCCTCGGCGACGCGCATCAGGCCATCCATAAGGGCTCGGTGACCTTCGATCAGATCCGCGATATCTTTGCTGCAACTCACGGCAACGTCGAAGAGTGTCTGCTTATGACCAGCTACCGCTCCTCGCCTGAAATCACCGAACTCTTTACCTCATTGCTCCCAAAACACGAGCGCAGGCAAACCACTTCCGTTCATCGGGAAGGAACGCTCCCTGTTTTCTATGAAGTGGTTGCCAACGGCACGAAAGACGCTGCCGGCGGTGCGGAGGCTGTTTTCGACGGCAACGCAGGAACCGCCACGAACGGCGCGGAAGATGTGCGTGAACGCTATCTTGAGACGCTGCGCTCAGCGCTTGTTCAAGCCTTCGGCACAGACGGCCTGACAGCCGTTATTGTCCAGGACAAACAACGTGTCAGCTGGCTTGCCAAGCAGCTTAACGGCGCGCAGCTCTCCAGCGAGAACAACGGTGAACCCGCACGCAAGGGCGGCATGCAAT
This sequence comes from Atopobium sp. oral taxon 199 str. F0494, assembly GCF_000411555.1. Classification (GTDB taxonomy): domain Bacteria; phylum Actinomycetota; class Coriobacteriia; order Coriobacteriales; family Atopobiaceae; genus Lancefieldella. The sequence goes on from NZ_KE150486.1 coordinate 805,285, forward strand.
CTGACGATACGGCGCTCGCACACGTCATAACATCGCAAGACGCGCTGCCTGCAAAAGGAGTCATTCTTCTTGATCTTGCCCTCGCGAAAGGCCTTGAGTTTGACCAGGTTATTATCGCTGACGCGCAGGCGGAAGTATATGGAGACGACGAGCTTTCCAGGCGCAGACTTTACACGGCGATTTCGCGCGCTATGCACCGCGTGACTATAATCTCGCAAGGTCCCATGACGCCCCTTTTGACCTCCTATCTGAGAGAGCATCACGTTGACATGTAGTTGGCGTGCAAGACGGAAATCTTACCGCCGGTCTCAGGGATAGTCACTGACTTTTAGGGTATCCGGTAACCATAGAGCGGATTTCAACCGGCTCTCGCTCATGTACTTGTTATATCGGCGAGAAGAGGCATCTGTCGCGGGTTTTCTCAAGGGCGACTCACGTTGTTGCGCCGTACTTCTCGCCTCATTCGCATGGAGGAGGAAACCATGTCAGAACTATCAGAACACACGCAGCCCGGCGTTATGAAAAATATTAACGCTAAGGAAGTGATGGTACTAAAAGATCAGGTAGCATGCCTGAACGGTCAGGTCATCAGTAAGACGCTTGCGCAGAACGATCATGTCAGCGTCACGCTGTTTGCCATGAGCACCGGAGAAGAAATCGCGAGCCACCGCGCCGGCGGCGACGCTTTTGTCACAACGCTTGAAGGCAAGGTTGAAATCACTATTGACAGCGATACCTTTATCCTCGAAGCAGGCAATTCCATTGTCATGCCGCTTGGCCACCCGCATGCCTTAAAGGCTCTTGAAGACTTCAAAATGCTGCTCGTTATTGTGTATCCGGAAGATCCTAAAAAATAATAAGGATATATAACAGTTATTTTGTTACGAAATTACTTTCAACATCGTTATCTCGTAAGGCATAACGGGTATAATTATATTGTCTGTGAAGGCAGAAAAGCTGTTACCAATAGAAAGGTGAGCTATGAGCCAGATTTATGATGTCCACGCACGTGAAGTCCTCGATTCCCGCGGCAACCCAACCGTTGAGGTTGAAGTTGTTCTCGATGACGGCTCCTTTGGCCGTGCAATCGTTCCTTCCGGTGCTTCCACCGGCGAGTTTGAGGCTGTTGAGCTTCGCGATGGCGACAAGAGCCGCTACCTTGGCAAGGGCGTCCTGAAGGCAGTTGAGCATGTCAATACTGAGATTCGTGATCTCGTTATCGGCATGGACGCAGAGGACCAGCGCGGTCTTGACCTCGCAATGATTAAGCTTGACGGTACTCCCAACAAGGGTCGCCTTGGTGCAAACGCCATTCTTGGTGTTTCCTTGGCAGTTGCTCATGCGGCAGCCGCTTCCGCAGAGCTTCCTCTGTATGCATATCTTGGTGGCGCAAACGGCCACACACTCCCTGTTCCTATGATGAACGTCCTGAACGGTGGCGTCCACGCTGACAACAACGTTGACTTCCAGGAGTTCATGATTATGCCTGTGGGTGCTCCTGACTTTACAACCGCACTTCGTTGGTGCGCACAGGTCTACCACACCCTCAAGAATACCCTCAAGTCCGCCGGTCTTTCCACCGGTGTCGGTGATGAGGGCGGCTTTGCACCAGACCTCAACTCCAATGAGGAGCCTCTTGAGTATCTCGCTAAAGCAGTTACTGAGGCCGGTTTTGAGCTTGGCAAAGACTTCCGCTTTGCCATGGATCCTGCTTCCTCTGAGTTCTACAACAAGGAAACCGGCAAGTATGAGCTCAAGGGCGAGGGTCGTTCCCTTACCGCTGAGGAAATGGTTGCCTACTATGAGGAAATGGTCGAGAAGTTCCCCATCATTTCCATTGAGGACGGCCTTGCAGAGGAAGACTGGGATGGCTGGAAGATTCTTACCGAGCGCCTTGGCAAGAAGATTCAGCTTGTTGGCGATGACCTCTTTGTCACCAACACTCAGCGTCTGAAGAAGGGCATCGAGCTTCATGCCGGTAACTCCATCCTCATTAAGGTTAACCAGATTGGTACCTTGACTGAGTCCCTTGAGGCTATCGAGATGGCTAAGCGCGCCGGCTACACCGCAGTTGTCTCCCACCGTTCCGGTGAAACTGAAGACACCACCATTGCCGATCTTGTTGTCGCAACCAATGCCGGCCAGATTAAGACCGGTGCTCCTGCTCGTACCGAGCGTGTTGCTAAGTACAACCAGCTTCTCCGCATTGAGGATGACCTCGGTGAGGGTGCTGAGTATCTTGGTCTCGACGCTTTCTATAATCTTCGCTAAGCTATTGCGTAACCCTAAAGCAAGTTGCGTAGTATGTACAACAAAGCCGCACCTCAACGGGTGCGGCTTTTTATTACAACCGATTACTGCAGCTGAACTTTTATTTATCAACCTCATTTGTAGGAGGATGCGTGGAGCTCACAATAAAAGAGATCTCCGACAAAAAAGAAAAAGAGGCCATCTCAAGGGAAATCCTCAATGATCTTCCGGAGTGGTTTGGGATGCCGGAAAGCACGGAAGAATATGTTGTAGATTCCCAGGACAAGCCTCTTCTCGCCTGTTTCATTCATGACGAAGTGGCGGGTTTTATCGTGTTGAACGCCACAAGCAAAGACTGTGCGGATATTTTTGTAATGGGCATTAAGAAAAAATATCATCGTATGGGGATAGGAACAAAACTGAATGCAGTCTATGAGGCGATGGCAAGAAAGCTCGGGTATACCTATTCACAAGTAAAGACTGTCAAGATGGGACAGTATAAAGAATATGACACAACCAATCGCTTCTATATCGCCATGGGCTATAAAGAGCTGGAGTGTTTCCCTACCTTATGGGATGAGTGGAATCCTTGCCAAATCTATATTAAGTATATTGGGAAGTAGTATTCTCTACATTGTTGAAGAAATGCGGTGAGATATTTCACTCGAAAACACCGCGCATGTATAAGAGACCAAGGAGCTATGACGAAAAACCATGCGTAAAATCAAAACCATCTTGGTAGGACAATCCGGCGGCCCAACTGCTGCCATCAACGCATCGCTTGCGGGTGTCATACGCACTGCATATAGTCATAATCTTCGTATTCTTGGCATGCGCAACGGCATCCAAGGTTTTCTTGAAGGCCGTGTGGCTGATCTTACCCAAGCCCTTAACCTTGCTTCCTCCCCCAATACAGCCGAGCAAAACTTCAGGCTGTTGAGAAAAACACCTTCAAGTTGGCTTGGAAGCTGTCGTTTTAAGTTGCCTAAACCTGATGAAAACCCTTCCTTCTACCAGCGCATTACCATGCGCATGAATGAGCTTGGAATAGACGCCATTCTCTACATCGGTGGCAATGACTCCATGGACACCACCGATAAGCTTTCTCGCTACTTTGCAAATACAGGCATTGACGTGCCGGTTGTTGGCATTCCCAAAACCATCGATAACGACCTTGAAGGTACCGACCACACACCTGGTTTCGGAAGTGCTGCACGCTTTGTAGCAACCGTGACCGCAGAGCTTACCTGCGACGGTGGTGTTTACGACATAAAAAACGTTACCTTCATTGAAGCCATGGGCCGAGAAGCCGGCTGGCTCACCGCTGCCGGAGCACTTGCAGGCGATATCTGCGGAACCGCCCCGGACTTTGTACTTTTACCGGAAGTCCCCCTTGATGAAGAAGTTCTTCTCGCCCGCATCAAAGCACGCCTTGCCGAGAAGAACAACGTAGTGATTGTGGTCAGCGAAGGTGTACATCGTGCAGACGGAAGTTTCCTGTTTGACGCGGGCTCTATTGCAACCGACACTTTCGGACACCTTGCAGCACAGTCCGGAACGGCAGCATATCTGGCACAGCTTGCTAAGGCGCGACTGGGCGTAAAATCCCGTGGCATTGAGCTCAACACGCTGCAGCGCTGTGCGTCGCATGCGGCGAGCAAAGTTGATCTGGACGAGGCTGAAGCGTTGGGAACCGCCGGGGTTGTCGCTTCTCTCCAGGAAGAAACAGGTGTTATGGTGGGCATTCATCGCCTCTCCAGCAAGCCTTACGCCACAGAGATTCGCACTGTTCCGGTTGCTAACGTAGCAAATAAAGTAAAACTTATACCTGCAATAATGATTTCAGATGACGGCTTTAACGTAACCGATGAAGCGCTCCGCTACCTGCGCCCCTTGGTAGCCGCAGCAGAGGAGCCAATTCTTGGGGACGGACTTCCTCGGTTTCTTGACGCGCTGTAATGGCAGTCTCACAAAGTGGCGCTTTCATTTCCAAAAGCACGTGGAACTCCAAAAAAGTGCGTGAGTTGTGATATAAAAGCTCCTAATTTAGGCATCAGTTGTGATAAATCCCCCAAAAACTTCATGAGTTGTGACATTTTTTATCACAACTGATGCACTTTTTTGGAAACGCGCACTCTTTGGAAACGTGTAGTCAAGCATCCAAAGGTACATTGTAGTAGCGACCTCATAGGATGACGACCTTGTATAGCAGTACTCTCGTATAGTAACGCCCTTGGTTAGACCAACAGTATCTACCGCTCGGCTGGAATTACCTATTGTGAACGGTATGGCTACGTACTCATTTAGAATAAGGATTCATGTGCCACGTGTCTTCCGTATAGTTATTTCTCGTGTGTCATTTCGACCATTGTTTTTCGTTCGGCGCTCCACATTTCTGTTTTCAACTGTCAGTTTCCAAACACAGGGAGTTCCATGTGCACAATTAAGAAAGTGCTTGTAGGCCAATCAGGCGGACCAACGGCAGTGATTAATGCTTCACTCGCAGGTGTTATCAGACAGGCACATGAGCACGGCCTTGAGATCATCGGAATGCGAAACGGTATCGAAGGCTTTCTGGAAGGCCGCACTGCCAACTTGACCGACCTGTTTCACCCCGCACGCAACCACCACACCTATGGCAAACAAGCCGTTGAACTTCTCGCCCGAACTCCTTCAAGCTTTCTCGGAAGCTGTCGCTACAAACTCCCCGATTATGAGAAAGACCTGCCTTTCTATCAACACCTAGCACACAGCCTTGCCTCACTGGACATTGACGGCATTTTGTACATCGGCGGCAATGACTCAATGGATACCGTCGAGAAGATTTCAGCGTATTTTGCAGCGAATCACACCGACATTCCTGTTATCGGCATTCCTAAAACCATCGACAATGACCTTGAAGGCACTGACCACACGCCCGGATTCGGAAGCGCCGCAAGATACATTGCCACCGTTGTGCAGGAACTAGCTCGAGACGCTGAAGTTTACGGTAAACCAAGTATCACCATCATCGAAACAATGGGTCGTGACGCAGGCTGGCTGGGCGCCGCTTCCGCCCTTGCTCGCGAGAAGAACGAACAGGCTCCGGACATCATCCTGCTCCCCGAGGTGGCATTTGACGAAGAAAGGCTTATCAGCAAAATCGGAGCGCTTTTTGAATGCAAAAAGAGCATCATCATAGTGGCAAGCGAAGGCGTGCGGAGGCCTAACGGCTCGACACTTTTAGCCAAAAGCAAAGTCAGAATGGACGCCTTCGGACATCTTGCAGACCAGTCAGGCAATGCGCTGTACCTTGCAGAACTTTGCCAGAAACATTTTGACTGTAAGATCCGCGGCATCAATTTGAACTCTTTACAGCGTTGCGCCATTCATGCAGCAAGCGAAACCGATTTGCGCGAGGCATGGCAGCTGGGAGCCGCAGGAGTGGACGCACTTCTCGCCGGCAAAACCGCCTGTATGGTGGGGTTACAAAGGGTCAGCGATACCCCCTACCAAACGGAGATTCATTGTGTCGCTGTTGCTGAAATTGCCAACAAAGTCAAGCATGTACCTGCAGATATGATTTCAAACGATGGTTGTTGGGTAACTGAAAAAGCGCTTACATATCTGCGGCCCCTGATTTCTAACGGGAACCATGAAGCAGAGTCTCAAGAAGATGGGCTGCCTGTCTTCATTCCAAAGCTGAGCCAAAACAATGGGTTTTGAGGGTGAAACCCTTTAAATTCGATTCCGATTTGGCTCCCGCTCGGTTCCGATTCGGTTCCGACTTAGTTCCGATTTAGTTCCGAGCGAGAAGGTCTTGGCTGTTTTCGCTTCCAAAAGCGCATGCGATTCCAAAAAAGTGCGTGAGTTGTGATATGAAAACTCCTAAAAAAGGCATCAGTTGTGATAAATCCCCTAAAAATGCCATGAGTTGTGAAGTATTTTTATCACAACTGTGGCACTTTTTTGGAAATCCATTTCTGGAAATCCAGACAGACGCACGTTACTCGCCAAGGAATCGCACCTCAGGATGAAGCTCAACGCCAAACTGACGTTTGACCTCTGCTTGCACATGTTCAATAACGGCATGAACATCGGCGGCAGTCGCATGATCGTAATTGACCACAAAGCCCGCGTGCTTATCGGACACGCCGGCTCCACCAAAACGATAGCCTTTAAGCCCCGCATCGGTTACAAGCTTGCCTACGAAATAACCTTCCGGCCGCTTGAATGTCGAGCCGGCAGAAGGCAGCTCAAGTGGCTGTTTTTCCTCGCGGCGATGCGTATACTCATCCATTTTTTCGCGGATTTTCTCACCATCAGCACGGCGGAGCGAAAATGTAGCCGAAAGTACAACCATACCCTCATCGGCAATGCGACTGTGACGGTAGCCTAGATCCAAATCGCCAGCGTCAATAGTTGCCTGTGTACCGTCGGCAAGCAGCACACGAACGTTTTTAAGCACGTCGGCGATGCAACCGTCATAGGCGCCAGCGTTCATGTAGCACGCGCCGCCGATAGAACCCGGAATGCCACAGGCAAACTCAAGGCCGGTGAGGTCCAGCTCGCACGCCATCTCAGAAGCTTCTTTAAGACCGACACCTGCCTGACAGGTAATCTCATTGTCCTCAACCGTAACGCCCGACATGCCGTCCGCGATGGCGACAATGGCCCCGCGATACCCGGCGTCAGACACCAGAAGATCCGATCCGTATCCCAAGATGAAATACGGGATGCCGGCGCTTTTGCATTCCTCCAGCACCTCATGAACCTCGTCAGCGTCATCGGGAATGACGTATATATCCGCAGGTCCACCAACTTTAAAGGTAGTATGTTCGCTCATTGGCTCGTCCGTACGGACATTTTCCTCTCCAACAATCGAACGAAGTCTCCAGGCCAGGCTTTCTAAGTCATAGCCGCTTTCAGACATACAATACACTCCTTACCAAAGGCCAACATATCCATTCTACTTCAATGCTCGCGCTAAGGCATCGCGGGCGAGAAGAGCTTATATCCTGAAACAGGACTGCATCATAAGATGCAGTCCTGTTTTAGTTTACCTCTCTGAGAGTATCAGTGAATCTTGCTTACTTGTTCCTCTTTCTAAGGTAGATACCTGTACCAAGAAGAGCAATAGCTCCTGCGCTTAAAGGCACTACTGTACCCAAGACACCAGCGTCTCCTGTATAAGGGACCTTCTTAGAAGGCTTTTTAGGCTTAGGTGTCTCCGTATTGGTGATGGTAAAGCCTGTGGCAGCATCACCTGTCACTTCTGCAGTGTAGTTGGGAACATCGTCTTCTTTGACGGTGTAGACAATCTCATGTCCGTCTGCAGCGTACTTGTCAAGACCAGAGAAGCTACCTTGCCAGTTGCCTGCTTCATCAAGCGTTACGGTCTTTCCGGTATCGGTATCGTCTGCGAGCAGATGCACTGTTACAGGTCCTGCCTTAGGTCCGACCCACTCTTTCTTGACAGGGACATTGACTTTCTCAGTGTTGGTATTGGTGATGGTAAAGCCTGTGGCAGCATCACCTGTCACTTCTGCAGTGTAGTTGGGAACATCGTCTTCTTTGACGGTGTAGACAATCTCTGTTCCATCAGCCTTGTACTTGCGAAGATTGTCGAACTGTCCCTTCCAACCGTTGGACTCATCAAGAGTGAGCGTTTTGCCGGTATCGGTACCGTCTGCGAGCAGATGCACTGTTACAGGTCCTGCCTTAGGTCCGACCCAGGTCTTCTTAACGCAAACCGAAATTTTAATGGGCTTGTTGGTAATGGTCTTAAGAGCACCTCCTGCAGGAGTTACCTCAAGGGTGTACTCATCGCTTCCAAGCTCATAGCCCAAGGGAGCCTTCTTCTCCTTGACCTTGTAGGTACCTTGCACAAGAACACCTGAAGTTACTGTTCCGTCTGCTCCTGTCGTCAGCTCAAAGGTAGAACCGTCAGGAGCGGTTACCGTAAATACGGCATTTTTCAAGGGTGTGACGCCATCTTCGTCAACTTTGGTAAGTTTAATCTTGCTGGCAAGGTCACCACCAGCTGTTCCTCCATTGTCCTGAGTAGCATATGAAGCCGTTATTTCTTTTGATTCTTCACGAGATGTAAGCTTTATTTTATTGCGAATCGTTGTACCCGGCTTATATGTTGTGGTATAGGCAAGCTCATACTGTGAACCGGCAACATCTCCCAAATTGAGTGTAAAGGATTTTTTGTCAGGACTTAAGGTAAGCTTTCCGCTTATGTCTATATTTTCAAGAACCTGCGTAGCTTGACCTTCATCGTTCAAGACAACCTTATTAAGCCTAAAGGAGCCCGGTATATAGGTTTCATCACCGCTTAGTGAGTCTGTAACGACTGCATTATGGAGGTTTGCCTTTTTGTAATTGAACCGTGCGTACCATATTACCTGGTCAGCACCATTAATGCGTTCTCCCCATTTTCCAAGGAGTTCATCGCTTGGAATACCCTTTTTAGTCGGCGTAAGATCCGTCGATATGGCCTTCCCATTAACAGTCACAGTAAAAGTATTTGGCTTATTGTCTTGTATTTTTTGCTTATTGAACAGGGCGGACATGTACAGTGTGCCGTGCACATTATATTTATTCTCAATCTTATCATTAAACGTAACTCTTACACTGCCCCCTGCATTATCAGGTCCGGGTGTAACTTTTGCGCGTGCAATCACATTTCCGTCAGAATCCGTTAGATCAAATTCAGGAGCGGAGTAATTAGGGGGAAACTTCAGGTTGTCAGGAAGGGTAATATCGAAGTAATCACCTTTATGCAACACCGTAGAGCTATCTTTAACCTTCCAGTCCATTGCCAAATAAAACGACCAGTTTTTGTCCAGCTCTGTAACAGGATTTCCCTTTGGCGCCTCAATCTGAAAACGCGTGATATCAACATCAACGACTTGAGGAGCTGTAGGAGCACGCAGAAGTGATACAGGGGCAATAGGATTATCTAAGGAGGTATCACTAGCGCTTACTTCAGATAAAGGACCTGCCCTTGTACCATTGGTCTTTTGTTCTTCATTCTCATCAGATACTTGCTGCTCTGAAGGAATGGTCTGCTCGTCTTCAGTAGCAGCTTCGGCTTGCTCTTCTTGAGCCTCTTGATCTTTTGCCTTAGAGCTACTTTGAGTTTGCTCGGTGGTTAGCTGAGGGGTATCACGCGTAGACGTAATTTCATCAGCAAAAGCGGCAAAAGCACCTCCCGGAACCATAAGGCTCACAGCAAGCAGTACTCCCAAGAAGTTACAAAACTTCTTTTTCATGGTGCATCTTATCCTTTCTTTTTGACTACATAACAAAAATTAACACACCTACAGATAACCTTTCTATATCACTGACCATAGCTTGCATTACCGTAAGTGGCAGAGGACTAAATACATATTAAAAAGTCTACCCCCCCCGATCACAAAGCAACCAAAACCTATCTAAGTCCTTATGTCTACACTCTAAATTCACAACTTGTCAATATGAGATTAATTAGGTGTCTTTTCCAGGAACTTTTTACTTCAAAAAACCTCTCTTTGCTGGTAAAACTATAGTTATATACTCTTAAGAGCGCTCACTTAAATACTGAGTAATTTCCTCTTTTTTGAGCTTTCTCACACTTGTATAGGGAAACTCTTTATACGCCGCTGCCGAGAACAGAGGCGCCATCTGGGAGCACTTTTTATCCCTGTGCTTTTTGAGGAATTCCTCTAAATCGGTAACAGTTGGAAAAATTTTATACGAGAGTCTCTTGTTCGCATCTTGCAACTCGTAAATACCACATGCAGTTTTTACCGTATAGTCAGCGGCGCGTAAGTAAAGCTTGGCAATTTCAAGCGACTTAAAGGGGAAATTCCACCTCTGCAAGCCTCTCTTTGGATCTCGCTCAATACAGATGCAGCGGCCGCAGGTACCGCATATATACTGCGTGTGATGCTCCAGACATTCCAAAGGATTGATGAGCGGGGTAATCCTTCTATCGTCAACGTAGCATTCCTCGCACATCTCAGCCTCCTTTTCGTATCAACCTGTCTCTATGGAAGCATAGTACGGCGACAAGAACGCATGTCTCGAAGCATTATTCAGTTCACAAAATAAACTTCTCCTCACGATAGTTAACTTTTTATGATGGGTATCTCCTTGCAGCAGGCACCTGCTGATGTCAAGGGGCGTGTAGTCGTCAATCCGACAGCTCAAAGAAAAATACAATTTCTGCTTTCGCTCAAACGTGCTATAGTTCCTCATGACAGTTTCAGGAAAGGGTGAGATTCCCTACTGGTGGTGACGTTTGAGACAGATAAAAGCCTGCTCGATCAAACGAAGTCCGCGACCCGCGCAAGCGGTTGACTTGGTGAGATTCCAAGACCAACGGTATAGTCCGGATGGGAGAAGCGGAGAAACCCATGCCTACAACTCATGACACAACAGCCGAACCTCAAGGCGTCTCGCACAACGCAACCGCCGGCACCCGGAGCGCCTCACACGCCACCAGCCTCTCAAGCGGAGGGTGGAGCACCAGGCGCATTGCTCTTCTCGCCGTGCTCTGCGCGGCGGCGGCAATCTGTACGCTGGTACTGCAGTTTCCTATCCTGCCGGGCATTACGTTTCTCAAGTATGATCCCTCGGGCATCATCGCGCTCATTGCGGGCATCGCCTATGGACCGGCCGCGGGAGCCGTCGTTTCGATTCTTCCCTACCTGGTACATCTTGCAACTGAGTCCGGCATATATGGCACTGTCATGGCAATCCTAGCCACGCTGAGCATGGTGCTCCCTGCGAGCCTCATAATCCACGGACACGCCACAAGTGTCAAAGGGGCCATTCCGGGACTCGTCGTAGGGGGCGTCGTCAGCGTTGCCACGTGCATCCTTGGAAACCTTGCGGTAACGCCGCTCTACACTGGCATGAGCATCGATGCCGTCATCGGGCTTATCATTCCGACGCTCCTCCCCTTCAACGTGCTTAAAGTTGTCATCAACGGCATCGTAACCACTCTCTTACTGCGGTCGACCACGCGCCTGTGGAAGATGCACGCCATCGACGCTTCCTAAGCGGAACTCCCGTGAGTACTTCTTCCGCACAGCTCAGAGGGTCTGAGGCGCCGCAACCCAAAGAGACGCGAGGCACAGCGATACAGCCCGAAGCGACACAATCCGAGACGGCACAGCGTGAAACGCCCCGAACTATTGCACACCTCAGTGACGTTACCTACATCTACGAGAACGGCACTATTGCCCTCGATGGCATCTCTCTTGAGATTCCAGCAGGTCAGAGGACCTGTATCGTAGGAGCTAATGGCAGTGGCAAATCGACGCTCGCCTCAATTCTCTGCGGGCTTTCTGCTCCCGACTCAGGCTCTGTTATGCTTGCAGGCGAGAAGGTCTTCGCAGATGGAAAGGCAGACTTTACCGCCTATGCCCATGCATGCCGACAGTTGGGTCTGGTGTTTCAAAATCCCGAAGACCAAATTGTTACGAGTCTGGTAGATGAAGATATCGCCTTTGGCCCCGAAAATCTCCAGGTACCAAGCGCAAAGATTGACAGCCTTGTCCGGCGTGAGCTCAAGCGCGTTGCCATGACAGACTTTGCCCAAAGAGATCCCTCAACGCTCTCCGGCGGCCAGCTGCAGCGTGTTGCTATTGCAGGCGCTCTGGCGATGGATCCAAAGCTACTGGTACTTGACGAGCCTTCCGCCTCACTGGATGCCATCGGGCGACGCGGCGTTATGAAGCTCGTTAAAAAGCTCTGCCAAGATGGGTGCACGATTGCCCATATCACGCATTTCATGGATGAAGTTGTGAACGCCGACCAGGTCATTGCCTTGGATCACGGACACGTAGCCTTCGCGGGACCACCGGCCGATTTCTTTATACAACAAAATCTTGTCGCCTCGTTGGAACTTGAAGAACCCTTTGAGGTGCAGCTTCAGGATCGCCTTCGCGAGAAGGGCTTTGAAGTCCCTTGGACTCTCGACTCGGAGCAGCTCAAAGACTCGATAATGGAGTTGCTTGCTGTCCTACGCTCGGACTCGAAAACAAAACCTACCGCAGGTACGACCGCAGGCGGCACCGCCACCACGGCCACCGGCGATGCCGCAACCGGCACCGCCACCACGGCTGCAACCAGTATCGCAGCCGAAAGCGTCAAAGAAGACCTTGTTGCCGTCTCCCACGTCACTCAGACCTTCGGCGTAGAGACCGGCCGCAAGCACAAGCTCTTCTCGACACGTGCACAAACGCACCGCAGTAACAGTATCCGCGCCTTGGACGACGTAAGCTTTACGCTACAGGAGTGCTCCTCAACTGCTATTATCGGCGCAACCGGATCGGGCAAATCGACCCTTGCCCGCCTGCTCTGCGCGCTGAGCACTCCCGACTCGGGAACCATTGTGATCAACGGCTACAACACTTCCAACAGACGTCACCGAAAACTGCTCCATGGTATTGTCGGCTTTGTCATGCAACGGCCTGAGCGGCAGCTTTTTGCTGAGAGCGTATTCAAAGACGTCGCCTTCGGTCCCGAAAATTTGGGACTTTCCCCGCAAGACGTCAATGCCCGTGTGGTTCATGCACTTGAGCTTGCCGGACTCCAGAACAAAGCCGATGTTTCGCCATTCGAGCTTTCCGGCGGCCAGCAGCGACTCTGCGCTGTCGCCGGCGTGCTTGCCATGCAGCCGCGCATTCTTGTTTTGGATGAGCCGACCGCCGGGCTTGATCCTCATGCCAGAGCCAAGCTCCGCGCCCTGCTCGATCAGGTCAAATCATCAGGCGCCACGCTGATTGAGGTCACGCACTCCATGGACGACGCCGCGCTGGCGGACCGGCTTATCGTGCTGTCCCAAGGCTCTATCGTCGGCAATGATACGCCTCTCAAGGTGTTCACAACGCTTGGCGAGAAGTACCTCCGCCAGATAGGCCTGAGCGTACCCAAAGCGCTTATATGGGCAGACGCTCTCGCGGAAGCCACCGGCACAAACCTTGGCCGACCACTTACTCTTGACGAACTGACCGGCGCGCTTTTTGACGCTTTGAACGGTGATGCTTAATGTCATGTAAGCTCACTATCGGCCGGTACTACCATGCATCGTCCATCGTCCATCGGCTGAATCCCACGGTAAAAAGCGTTTGCGCGCTGCTGCTCATACTTGCGTCGTTCTTTGTAAAAACACCGCTGCAGCTGGCTTTTTTCTGCGTAATTGCCCTAGCGCTTCTCGCTCTGGCGCACATACCTGTCCGTCACGTCCTGCGCTCTGCTGTTCCGGTAGCCTGGGTTTTGACGGTACTCGCCCTTTGTAACCTCCTTCTGGTGCGGGGTGGAGACACCCTGGTTGCTGCGGAGTTCGTAGTCATTACCTCCGCTGGCGTCTGGGCGGCTATTCTCTATCCCATACGCGTTTTTGCCGCCATCCTTATCGGCATGCTGCTCATGCTCACCACCACGCCTAACGACCTCGGCAAAGCGTTCGATACGGCACTCTCGCCGCTCTCGCGTATCGGGTTGCCCGGTCACGAGCTTGCCATGGTTTTCTCGCTTATGCTGCGTTTTATCCCAACGCTCTCTGCGGACGCGACCTCCATTACCGAGGCTCAAGAAGCGCGAGGCGGAAGCGCTCGTCATGGCTCACTTATCCAGCGCTGTCGGGCGTTGCAGTCGATTACGGTGGCGCTTATCGCCAGCTCCTTGCGACATGCGGAGAACCTTGCGCGAGCCCTTGATGCTCGCAACTATGTTGCCGCAGCCCCGCGCACCTCATGGCGCCAGACTCGCTTTACCTTCCGAGAGGCTGCGTCCCTGCTTGTTACAGCCGCGGTTATTGCTGGTATCTTTGTACTTGCGTTGGTTTGAGGGATTGCTCCTTGACTGATAAACCACTCGCATCCATCGGACAAAACTTGTTACAAAACAGGCACTTCTCGCCAAACACCGCCGTCATACCGCAAACGTACCGTAGAATAGAGACACTCGACGAAAGCGCTCGTGCACGGGAAAGGTGAACCTATGGTCTTGCGTGTCTATGTCCAGAGAAGAACCGGTTTCGAAGGCGAAGCAACCGCCCTCCTGAAAGAGATCCGAGATTCGCTTGGTATCACCGCGCTGCAAGAGGTAGACCTTATCAACCGCTATGACGTCGAAGGCATCTCCGAAGAGCTTTTTGAATCCTGCATTCCTACGGTTTTCTCCGAGCCGCAATCGGATTGCGCTTTTCGCACTATGCCTGAGCCTCGCTTTGCAAGCGAGAAGAACCTCCCCGTCCACACCTTTGCCGTTGAATTTCTCCCGGGTCAGTTTGACCAGCGTGCCGAGTCCGCCGCTGAATGCGTACAGCTTATCAGCCAGGGCGAGCGCCCGATGGTGCGCTCTGCTCGCATCTACGTTCTGGGCGGCAAGCTGAACGCGGCCGACATCGCCTCCATCAAACGTTTTGTCATCAACCCCATTGAGGCTCGCGAAGCGTCGCTCGACCTGCCCGCTACGCTGAGGTCTGCCGCTCCCGAACCTGCCGATGTCGAAGTGCTTCGTGGCTTTCGGGAACTAGACGAAGCGGGGCTGAAAGAGTTTCTCGTCACACGCGGCCTTGCCATGGACCTCGCCGATCTCACATTCTGCCAGCGCTATTTCACCGACGAGCACCGCGACCCCACCATCACCGAGATTCGCGTCATCGATACGTACTGGTCCGACCACTGCCGCCACACGACATTCAACACCGGCATCACCGGTGTTCAGATAGATGATTCCGTGGTACAAGCGGCCTTTGAGCGCTACCTTCACCTGCGCCATGAGCTTGGGCAAGAAGATCGCGCGGTCTCACTCTGGGATATGGCTACCATCGGCGCGAAGTATCTGCGTAAGCGTGGTATTCTCACCACTTTGGACGAGTCTGAAGAGATTAACGCCTGCACGGTCAAGGTCAAAGTCGACGTCAATGGTCATGACGAAGACTGGCTCTTCCTGTTCAAAAACGAGACCCACAATCACCCCACCGAGATCGAACCCTTCGGCGGCGCGGCAACGTGCATCGGCGGCGCTATCCGCGATCCGCTTTCCGGACGCAGCTACGTCTATCAGGCTATGCGCGTAACCGGCGCAGCAGACCCCACAGTTCCCATCGCAAAAACGCTTCCCGGCAAACTTCCCCAGCGCACCATCGTCCGCACGGCGGCAGCCGGGTACTCTTCTTATGGCAACCAAATCGGTCTTGCAACGGGTCAGGTCTCGGAGCTCTATCACCCGGGATATATGGCCAAACGCATGGAAATCGGTGCCGTTGTCGGCGCTACGCCTGCCAATCACGTCCGCCGCGAACGCCCTGCGGACGGTGACGCCATCGTGCTCTTAGGGGGTCGCACCGGTCGCGACGGCATCGGCGGCGCTACAGGCTCATCCAAAGCGCACGACTCCGGCTCCATTGAACGTGACGGTGCGGAAGTTCAAAAGGGCAACGCACCTGTTGAGCGCAAGCTTCAGCGCCTCTTTCGCCGTGGTGACGCGTGCCGCCTAATTAAGCGCTGCAATGATTTCGGCGCCGGCGGCGTCTCCGTTGCCATCGGAGAGCTCGCCGACGGCTTGGACATCAACTTGGACGCCGTGCCAAAGAAATACGACGGCCTCGATGGCACAGAGCTGGCTATCTCAGAGTCGCAGGAGCGCATGGCGGTAGCGCTGGACCCTGCCGATGTGGAAACCTTCCGGCGCTATGCCCGTGAGGAAAACCTTGAATCTACTGTTGTTGCCCGCGTAACCGAAGATCCGCGCCTCGTCATGCGCTGGCGTGGCGAGAAAATCGTCAACATCAGCCGCGCGTTTCTCGCCTCAAACGGCGCTCCCAAGTCGACAACGATGCGGCTGAAAAAGCCTGAACCCTATACGCGCTACCAGTCCGCCTGGACCGGCACAACGCTGCGCGAACGGCTCCACGCGCTGGTAAGCGACTTGAACGTTGCTTCCAACAAAGGGCTTGCCGAACGCTTTGATTCCACCATCGGAGCGGCTACCGTGCTGATGCCCTTTGGCGGCACACATCAGCTGACCCCCGCGCTCGCTATGGTGGCAAAGCTGCCGGTTTATGGCGAGACAACCACGGTTTCTGGCATGGCATGGGGCTTCAACCCCTACCTTATGGAGGCCGATCAGTTCCGCGGCGCTTACCTCTCCGTTGTTGAGTCTGTTTCACGCCTGGTAGCAACGGGCTTTAATCATACAAAGCTCTACCTGACCTTCCAGGAGTATTTTGAGAAGCTGCGCGACGATCCTGCCCGTTGGGGCAAACCCGCGGCGGCTCTGCTCGGCGCTCTGATGGCACAGATCGATCTTGGACTGGCGGCTGTCGGCGGCAAGGATTCTATGTCCGGCAGTTTTGAGCAGCTGGACGTCCCGCCCACGCTTGTTTCTTTTGCAACAGGTCTTGCGAGCGTATCGGACATCATTTCCCCGGAGTTCAAAGGCACCGGGCACCGTCTCATTGCTATCGTGCCCACCTACGATGAAACCGGTCTGGTGCCCAAGGCCGACTCTCTCACCACCGCTTTTGAGCTGGTCTATGGCCTTGCGCAGTCTGGATCCGCCCTTGCCGTTACCACACCTGGCTACGGCGGAGTCGCTGAAGCGCTTTTCAAGAGCTGTCTGGGCAACGGCATAGGCGTTGAACTTGAACCGGAATTTACTACTGACGCGCTCTTTGCGCCGGCGTACGGCTCCTTTATTGTGGAGCTCAAGCCCGGCGTATCCCTTGACGATGTTGCGGGCGTTACAGTAGCTCCCCTTGGAACCACCGTCTCCGACTACACGCTTTCCGCATGTGGCGAGAAGATCGACCTCGCCTGGCTACAGGAAGCGTGGGAGCGGCCGCTGGAGGGGGTATTCCCTTATCGCAGCGGGAACGCACGCGAGGGCGTCGATGCCGTCACGTTTGACGGCAGCCAGGCACGACACACCTACACCGGACCCGCGCTTGTACGCCCTGCAAGCCCCGCTAGCCCCATTGGCCCTGTCCGGACTGCTAGCTCTACTTGTCCACGTGTAGTGATTCCCGTCTTCCCGGGAAATAACTGCGAATACGATGTTTCTCGCGCCTTTGAGCGAGCCGGCGCAAAACCCACTACACTCATTATCAACAACCTCACAGCCGCTGACATTACCGAATCCGCAAACGCGCTTGCTGCAGAGATTGACCGTAGCCAGATTGTTATGATTCCTGGCGGATTTTCGGGCGGCGACGAACCTGACGGTTCCGCCAAATTCATCTGCGCTCTGTTTCGAGCACCCCAGGTCACAGAGGCTGTCCGCCGGCTTCTGAATGACCGCGATGGCCTTATGCTAGGCATTTGTAATGGCTTCCAAGCACTAATTAAGCTGGGGCTCGTTCCGTATGGCGATATCCGCCCCATGGACGATACCTGCCCCACGCTTACCTTCAATACCATCGGCCACCATCAGAGCAAGCTTGTTCGCACGCGCGTGGCATCAAACCTATCGCCCTGGCTCTCACGCTGCACGCCCGGTGACATCCACACCATTGCCATCAGTCATGGCGAGGGTCGCTTTGTGGCCTCTGAGGACCTTCTTACCCGTCTTAAAGACGCAGGTCAAATTGCCACACAGTATGTTGACGCGGGAGGTAATCCCAGCATGGATATCTCGGTCAATCCTAACGGATCCGTTTGGGCCATCGAAGGTATCACCAGTCCTGACGGTCGTGTGCTTGGCAAGATGGGCCACACTGAACGTGCGGGCTTTGGTCTCTACCGCAACATTCCGGAACTTACGCCAGGCGATCAGTTCCAACCGCTCATCGAAGGTGGCGTTGACTACTTTGCGTAAAGGAAACACTACTCAACAGGACCGGTATAGCCTCTGATACCTCCGATATTGCGTACGCTTGTATAGCCCATCTGCTTCAGGGCTTTCATAGCGCGTGCGCTACGAGCCCCACTTGCGCAGTATAGAAAGAGCGGAACCGCAATATCGGAAACAGTGGAGGAAATCTTTCCAATGCTGGAAAGAGGCACGTTCACTGCACCTTTTATATGGCCTGACGCATATTCATCTGCCTCGCGAACGTCCACCAGAATGGCGCCTGAAGTCTCACGAGCTTCAGCAACGCCTTCGTTGATATTTGCTCCACCGCCAAAGAAAGAAAAGATACTCATAGTGTTCCTTGTTTTTAAAACATACCCATATCGATAATAGCGAAGATTGCAGACTACAAGCAGCCACATACAGCTACTAGCGGCTATGCCGACTATGTGCAGTTATGCGCAGCTATGTGCCATTACACGCAGCTATGTGCAGCCTTTCTAGCTACACAATTATAAAATGAGGCTTGTTGGCGATGTACCATAATTATGGTACATCGCCAACAGACACAAAAACAAAATTCATTAGCCTATACAAGACTCATTAGCCTGTACAATTCATTAGCTCATAATTCACAAACCAAGGCCCAGTTAACAAGCATGATTCCTGCAGGCGTAGGCAAACCTATTAGCCTAGTGTGGACATCACTTGCGGCAAGGCACTCACTCCACCCGCCAGACTGTTCCGCCAAGACACACACCCACAAAACTCTTACGTTAAAGTGCCCATCCGCCAGACTGTTGCTGCAGCTCAGTCATGTGACGGAAGACTCCATCTTCTTTCTCGCACAGCTCGGCAGGCATGCCCTCCTCAACGACCTTGCCGTCTGCCAACACCACAATCTTATCGGCAGCCTCAACCGTGCGCATGCGGTGTGCAATCACCAGAACAGTCTTGCCCACCAGCAGGCGCGTCAGGGCTTCTTGCACCTTGGTCTCGTTTTCCACGTCAAGTGAGGCGGTCGCTTCATCCATAAGTACAATCGGCGCGTCTTTCAACAGCGCGCGAGCAATCGATATCCTCTGGCGTTCACCACCTGACAGCCTGCTTCCGTTCTCACCAATCATGGTCTTGTAGCCGTCGGCCATCTTGTCTACGAATTCATCGCAGTTGGCCGCTCTAGCGGCAGTAAGAACTTCCTCATCAGTAGCATCCTTGCGCCCGATGCGAATATTCGCCATTACTGTATCGTCAAAGAGTGTGACGTCTTGGAAAACCATCGAGTAGTCCGTGAGAAGTATCTCGGGATCAATGCTTGCAACATCCACGCCGCCCACAAGGACGGATCCGGAAGAAGCGTCCCACAGCCGAGCCGCAAGGCGCGCGCAGGTTGACTTACCGGAACCTGATGGTCCGACAAGGGCGGTAACCTCGCCTTCCTTTGCTGTAAAACTCACGCCGTTGAGCACAACGTTGGGCGCAGCTTTAAGCTCAGCGTTGAGCACAACATTGGGCGCAGCTTTAAGCTCAGCGTTGGGCTCAGTGCCAGTCGCAACATCGGTCACGGCGTTGGTAGCAGCGCCAGCCGTAGCATCAGTCACAGCGTCCCCGCCAGCCGGAAGGTCCTTCTCGCTGTAAGTGGTTTTGTACGCAAAGGAAACATTGTCGAACACTATATCGTGCCCAGCAGGGTTAAATTCGGCTGCTCCTTCGGCAATAGGCTCGTCATAGATTGCCTGCAAGCGCTCGGCGGCAACCTCCGAGATAAACAGCTCCGCAATGAGAGCCAGCGCCTGATCAAAGGGGGCATAGATGCGAGTTACCGTCAAAAGGTACATGAAAAAGACCATGAAGTCGATCTGCCCGGTCAGTATGAGATGGACGCCGGTAATGATGGTAGTTGCCACGCCAAGACGCATAATAACCGCCGCCGCATTGACAATAAGCCCGACTTTCAGCTCGGCAATGGAGGTGCTTCGCTCCGAGGCATCAATCTTGTTATCAAGCTCATCAAGGTAATGTTCAACCTGGTTGGTGGCACGAATCTCACGTGCGGTATCCAACATCTCTTGGATACCGTCGGACACAACCAGCGCATCCGCGCGAGACTCCTCCGCGCTCTTTGAACAGACCTTACGCAAGCCAAAAAGCAGGCCAAACGCTACAGGAACGCTCCACATGACCGCGATTCCCATGCGCCAGTTAAAAGCGATAAGCGCAATAGCCACAACAGCCGTTGAAATATACGATCCGTATAGATAGCCCAGCACATGCGACCAGACGTGCTCCAAACGGTCAACGTCACTCATGATAGTTTCAGCGAGGTCAGCCAGATCACGACCGCCGAAGAAGGAAAGTGGAAGCTTACGGAGACGCTCGGCGATACCTATGCGAAGCTTGCCAACCTCCGTATATACCGTACCGTAGGTATTTCTATATTGCATCTTATGAGCGGCGAACGATATAACCAAAAATATTGCGACACTACCAACGCTATAGACCGGATCCGGTGCAGAGGCGCCTGTAAGCATCATCGCCATCAACTGCTGCATAAGCACGAACAATAAGCCGATGCCCGCAAAGTCCACAAAATTGACGACAACAGTCCACAGCGTACCTTTCTTGACGTTGGCGATGCCTTCGTCGGTCAGGGCAAAACTGCGTTTGAACTTCTCGTTGAACATCTTTACCTTTTCTTCAAACATTTAGGCCACCTCCTTTGAGATCTTCCACGAAACGGCCTTCTGATAGTCGGCCCACATACGCGCGTACAGACCGTCTTTTTCTACCAGCTCAGCGTGAGTTCCCTGTTCAACCACGCGGCCCTCGTCAAGCACCACGATCTTATCGGCATTAACGACGGTCGAGAGTCTGTGGGCAATCATTACAACGGTGCGGCCCTGGGTCAGCCGCGCGAAAGCCTTCTGAATGAGCACTTCGTTTTCAGGATCGGCGAACGCGGTGGCCTCGTCGAGCACCACGATAGGAGCGTCCTTCAAAATAGCGCGTGCAAGAGCAATGCGCTGCTGCTCGCCACCGGAAAGATATGTGCCATGCGTTCCGATAACCGTATCCACGCCCTCAGACATCTTCTCGATAATGTCCTCGCACTGCGCAGCCGCAAGAGCTTCCAGCGCCTCCTCGCGCGAGGCTTGTGGTCGAGAAGCACGGACGTTCTCCAAGATTGTAGTTTTGAACAGATGGTTGTTCTGGAACACGAAAGCAACCTGATCCATCAAGACCTTAGGAGCAATAGAGCGCACATCGGCACCGCCGACTAACACGGAGCCCGTGTCACTGTCCCAAAAGCGAGGGATAAGACTTGCGGCTGTAGTTTTGCCGCCGCCCGAAGGTCCCACAAGCGCAACGGTCGAACCGGCGGGAACCGTAAACGTTACCTCGTCCAAGGCTTTCTTCTCGGCACCTTCATAGGTAAAGCTCACGTTTTGGAACTCAATGCCGTTGTCGGCGGGAATCTCAAAGGTCTGCGCCTCGCTCACCTGCGGAGCCGTAAGGATTTCTTCCACACGCCGCAAAGCGTCACTTGCCTGCATCATACCGCCCGCAGCGAACATGATCTTTGCCAGCGATGTAGACATAATTGCCGAGAAAATCGCGTAGAACGCAAAGTCGGTTATGAGCTCTGCAAGATTGCCCGACGCAATCGACCCCGGAAGCAGAAGAATGGTTACCGGAATCAAAAAGACAAAAGCGGCTTCGGTAAAGCTCAGGTTAATGCTTTGAGGAGTCTCGCAGACCTCTCCTTGATACTGTTCGGATTTAGCACTGTACTCGTCAATAGTCTTTTTAAATATCGTAAAGGTGTGCACCGTCTGCTGGAACATCTTAACCACAGGAATGCCTCGCACGTATTCAGTACTGGCTTTGCTCATCTTATCGAGCGCCGTCTGATATTCGGCCATAAAGTCCTTGCCTTTGCCGGATACCATATGCATTATGCAGGCTACAGAAATGATTGCCACTGCAAAGCACGCCAGACCCATACGCCAATCAAAGACAAAAAGCAAAATTACCATTGAGACGAACATGGAAATGGTACCAGCAATGTCTGCAAGATTATGGGCAAAGAGCTGCTCAATGTTGAGGGTCGCCGAATCCATACGACGGCGAAGGATGCCCGAAGCATGGTTGTCGTAGTAGCCAAGCGGAGCTGCCATCAAGCGCCTTGCACATGCCTTGCGCATATTTGTCTCAATGCGAAACGCTGCCAGGTGTGTGCACATGAGGCCGCAGAAATAAATGATGATACCCCAGACGGCAAACCAAAATGCCGCCCAACCGTAACTGGCAATAGTACTGGCTTCTTCCCATCTGGGAGCAACTGCAACAAGGTTGCGAACGACAAGCCAGATAAACACATAGGGCATCATGGTGAATATCATGGAAACCGCTACCAGCACGCAGCCAACGATGGTAAGTGAGCGTCTTGTCCCCGCAAAGTCCATGATGCGGGATATCGTTCCGCGTTTCTTTTGACTTTTTTCCTGCGCCACAAGAACCTTCTTTCTTTTTCCTCGTTGCGATTCACAACCCTAGTTTTGTAGTGCCTTGCAATTACGTTCCATCGTAATTCATTATCGGCGTGACCTGTGGGCGTGACCGCTCTCTATACAAACTGTTTTTGGTGATGCCGCTTTATCGCGGCAGCGTAGTTCCACATAACACATATTGTAATAGTAGACGAGTTTCATCTAAAAAGTAAGATAACGCTTACAATTGAAGACTCTCCGACGAAGGAATGCTTGCAGCAAAAGGGATGCTCACTGACAAAAGAGTAGCCTGCGGGCGAAGGGATGGTCCCTGCCAAAAGAACAGCCCGCGAACGAAGAAATGATCCCTGGGTATGCAGAGCTTTCTTCGTTTGTCCTTCATAGAGTGCGGCGCTGGACGCGAATCTACGCCTAAAAAAAGCCAGAGGCGCTAACCTCTGGCTTGTCTTTTCATGGTCGGGTTGACTGGATTTGAACCAGCGACCTCTCGGTCCCGAACCGAGCGCTCTACCAAGCTGAGCCACAACCCGTTGCAAGAGAAAACTCTAGCAGATTTAGCCGTCAAAACCAACGGTCATTGTTGCAAAAGCACGCCAACCGTGCAAGCTTTGCGCCTCCTGGGCAATCTTTTTTGCTGATTCATGCGACGTACAAATAGCAAATGAGCAGCTACCCGAACCAGAGACCATCGCGCCTACAACATCTGACCGCGCGGAAAGCCACCTCTCAATTTCTGCCACCTCAGGGCAAAGCGCCTTTGCCGAAGGTGCGAGATTGTTGTACAGAAGATCTGCGACCTGCTGGTATTCAGCTTCCGTAACGCCCGCACGTAAAAGATCGCACAGTCTGCGATACTCCTTCGGCTGCGTTGGCGCAACGTCAAAGGCATCGTACGCATCTGTAGTCGATACGCCATCTGTCTTGGGAAGTACCAGTACAAGTGGCATCCCCACAATTTTGGGAAAGGCTTCTTCCAACACATCTCCCGCATTCAGAAAAAGTGATGGTACGGGGTGTAAAAAGAACGACACGTCAGCACCCACGCGGCGCGCCACGGCTACCACTCTGGAGTCCAACGCGTCAATACCCCACCGCTCAGCCAGCGCCCTCAACGTAGCCGCAGCATCTGCTGACGATCCTCCCAGTCCCGCTTGGTCAGGAATGGTATTTTCAACCTTGATAGAGACATTCGGTTCGCAACCGAGTTCTGCGGCCAGCATAGTGGCAGCCTTCCACACCGCGGTCTTCTCGCCAGCGATATCAAGGGCCGGAGCGTGCTCAATCACAAGCTCAGATGCATCGCAAACCGTAATAGTATTGTACAGTCCCACGGGAACCATGACAGAATCAACGCGATGGTAACCGCGTTTATCTTTCTCCGCATGAATTCCCAGATGAAGATTGATTTTGCAAGGAGTTTTTACCGATCGGCGTCCTTGTTCCTGCATGGGCGCGCCCGTCTTGCCTATTCCTCGAACGCGAAGTCAAAAAGACGTTCGCCGGATTCGATGTCAAACAGCTCAACGGTACCTGTCAGCACGTCTACATATTGATACGATTGGCGAGCAGTACGACCACGTCTCTCGCCGACCTCAACAATAAACAGGCTCGGGTGCACCTGAATCAGCGTGCCCGTGCGCTCAATAATACGCGAGCGGCCCATATTAGCCTTGACTTTGACCTTTTGACCTTGGAGAGCACTCAGCTTCTCGTGAATCTCGTCCACACGATTAACTGGTGGAATCTCGTTTTCCATCTGGCCTCCAACGCGCGAACTACCAGTACACAGGGCGTCCGCGCACATATCCTAGACAATTCATCAAGACACTATCATACGGACTTTGGAGGTGAATCTCAAGAGCCGCATAACATCGTGCCAGAAAATCATGTCGTGGTGGCAGAGTTTGACAGAGTCCTACTCCGCGGGACAAAGCGAAAGCGCGGCTTCGTCGGCAATAACCGTGCAGTTGGGATGCAGCTGCAAAATGGAGGCGGGACACTGCGGCGTCACATGCCCATAGCACATGTCGTACACCGCTTGAGCCTTATCAACGCCCGACGCCAAAATAAGGATTGAGCGAGCAAACATAATGGTTTGGACACCCATGGTATACGCCTGGCGCGGAACGTCTTTTTCGTGCTCAAAAAGGCGGCTGTTAGCTTTGATGGTACTTTCGGTCAAATCGACGCAGTGCGTGCCCTTGGAGAAATACTCGGAAGGCTCGTTGAAACCGATGTGGCCGTTATGTCCGATACCCAAAAGCTGCAGATCAGGATAGCCTGCCTCGGCGACCATCTCGTCATATTCACGGCACGCCGCGTCAGCGTCTGGGTTTGAGCCGTCAGGCACATGTGTATGGGCGATATCGATATTCACCAAGTCAAAGAGATTTGTCTTCATGAAGTAGTGATAGCTTTGAGGGTCGTCATGCGAAAGGCCGCGATATTCGTCCAGATTATAGGTGCTCACCTGGGAAAAATCCAAATCGCCCTTTTTGTTCCACTCGGCAAGCTGCCGATACGTTCCGATAGGAGTCGAGCCTGTAGCCAAACCGAGTACTGACTCGGGTTTCAAAATAATCTTCGCGGAAATGACGTTTGCAGCCTTGCGGCTCATATCATCGTAATCACGCGTGCGGACGATCCTCATCAAAACCTCCAGATATTACACGATTTGCTGTTAAAACTACCTTTTCTACCGGCAATATTTTAACCTTTGATTTGCTCGGAAAGCGCCTCAAGCGCATGGAACCGGTGAGAGATAGCATTTTTTTGGGCGGGCGTCAGCTCAGCCATAGTCATACCTGGCGAATCTATTGGCCAGAAAAGCGGGTCGTATCCAAAGCCATTCTCGCCACGCGGTTCAAAGCCAATGGAGCCCTCGCAATCTCCCTCGCCAATGAGCACGCCTCCGTCTCGGTACACAAGCGCAACTGAAGAGTGGAACCGAGCCGTGCGCTCCTCCTTGGGCACCTCCTTGAGCTCATCCAACAGCTTGGCATTGTTCTTGGCGTCGTTTCCGTGCTCGCCGGCATATCGGGCGGAGTAGATGCCCGGAGCGCCTTCGAGCGCATCGACGCACAATCCTGAATCGTCAGCAATAGCCGCCGGAAAAGGCGTCTCGTCCAACGCGGCAAGCGCTTTGATAAGTGCGTTATCGCGAAAATTGGCGCCCGTTTCCTCAGGCTCGGGGAAGTCGCCGAGATCGCCAAGGGCAACAAAGCGCATCTCAGGCATGACTTTGGAAAGAATTGCCTCAATCTCCGTCAGCTTGTGCGCATTGCCCGTCGCGACCACTACGGTATGCTCGGGGTCAAGTGCAGTACCGCCCTCGGAGCCAAGTGCTACGCTGCCAATCTTTGCATGAGTCATATTATCTCCCATCTGAGATGTATTGCGAGAAGTACGCGGACACGGCATCGGACGCTGACACCTACGGTCTTCATTGTCACAATTATCCGAAATCTTCATTGTCACAATTGTTCCGATTGCCTCAAAATCCCGTTATCTCATGTTGCAAGTCCAGTAAGTGCGCAACACCCTTTAAGCCGAGATCAAGCAGTTGATCAAGCTGGTCGCGCTCAAACGGACCTCCCTCGCCTGTTCCTTGCACCTCAATAATACGACCGCCATCCGTTCCCACGAGGTTCATGTCTACGTCGGCGTGACTGTCTTCTGGATAATCAAGATCAAGCAAAACGCGACCGTCCACCACGCCCATTGAAACCGCCGCTACCCGACCTGAAAGAGGAAGCCGCGGCAGCACGTCACGCTCAACCAGGCCCATCAGAGCATCATGGAGCGCCACCCAGGCTCCCGTAATACTTGCCGTACGCGTACCGCCATCGGCCTGAAGCACATCGCAGTCAAGCGTAACGGTATATTCGCCCAGACGCTTCAGGTCACACACCGCACGCAGTGAGCGGCCGATAAGTCGTTCAATCTCCATCGAGCGACCTTTACGCGCAGTGCGCTCCCGCTTTGTACGGCGATTCGTGGAAGCGGGAAGCATGGCATACTCGGCAGTCACCCAACCCGCATGTGAGCTGCACCGCCACAGGGGTACCCCTTCTTCAACCGTTGCCGAGCAGAGTACCTGTGTGTCTCCAAACTTCACCAGACACGAACCATCGGCATGCTTCATTACATCGCGCTCAAGCATCACCGGGCGCATCGCATCCCATGCGCGTCCATACGAGCGGTCTACCTGCACGTCCGCCATTGAAGCTCCTCCTAAGGGGTCAAAAAAACGCGGCACCCGAGCTGCCGAGCACCCGAGAACCGCGATGATTTCCTGGTGGGCGATGAGGGATTTGAACCCCCGACCTTGTGCGTGTAAAGCACCTGCGCTAGCCACTGCGCCAATCGCCCATGACCTGTGCAGTTTATCACAGGTTCACGCTTGCGCGCGCGTCATTATCAAACGGGCGGTATACTTTCATCGAAAACAAATTTTTGCACGCCCTCACCTGCAACCAACAATCGACCTTCAACTGATGGTCGACCCTCAACTGACGGGAGTCTATCTCACATGGCACTTCACTTGGCGGGACTTATTTCATACTTAACCGAGAAGAACCTTCTCGCTCGAACCTATTGCTGCGAAAACGCCGAGGCGATAGACGTAAACGGCGTTGATCACGATTCCCGTATTGTTGAGCCGGGGCACTTATTTGTATGCAAAGGGGTCTCGTTCAAACCGACATTTCTGACATCCGCCCTTGAAACTGGCGCTGTAGCGTATCTTTGTGCAGAGTCTCATGCCGCTGAGCTCGCTCAAAAAGAGCCTCATGTACCGGCCCTTATCGCGACCGATGCTAATTTGCGCCGTGCAATGGCCGAAGCTGCGGCATACGTCACCGGACATCCCGACCGCGACCTCACTATGATTGGCATCACAGGAACGAAGGGCAAGTCAACCACCGCCTACATGCTGCGCGCCATTCTTGACGGCGATACTCCTTATGAAAAGACCGCCATTATGGGCTCCATTGAAGTCTTTGACGGCATTGAGCGCGGTATGCCAAACAACACCACGCCGGAAGCTCCTGAACTCTGGAGGCACCTTGCCAACGCAAAGCGCTCAGGCCTCGCCTACATGGATATGGAAGTCTCCAGCCAGGCGCTTAAATATGATCGAACCTATGGCCTGAGCTTGGATATTGCCGTCTTTCTCAACATCGGCCGCGACCATATCTCCCCTGTTGAGCATCCCACCTTTGAAGACTACTTCGAGAGCAAGATGAAGATATTCGACATGGCGCAAACCGCTGTTGTCAATATGGATACCGACCATTACGAGGATGTTATCGCTTCCGTCCGCGCCGCTCACGCGCGCAATCCCCAGCACTGCCAGCGCATATGCACGTTTTCCGCCACCAATCCTCAGGCGGACGTTTGGGCAGACGACATTTCGTCCGAGTACGGCGTCGTTTCCTTCCGCGCTCACACGCCTGAGTGGACCGGCTATCTTTCCATTCCCATGCCCGGCCTCTTCAACGTTGATAACGCGCTTGCGGCCATCGCCGTTGCGAGCCTGCTCGGATTTTCCGGCGAGAAGCTCCAGTATCCCTTACTCAATACGCATGTGCCAGGTCGCATGGAGCTCATCCCCACCAAAGACCGCAAGGTTATGGCACTCGTTGACTACGCGCACAACCGCCTTTCCTATCAGAAGCTTTTCTCGTCATCGTCAAAAGAGTTTCCCAATTACAGCCGCTATATCGTTACGGGGACTCCCGGCGGCAAAGCGCAGGAGCGGCGCCGGGACCTTCCGGAAGAGGGTGCCAAGTGGGCTGACCACCTCATTTACACGGCCGAGGATCCCGCCTTTGAGGATCCGGCGGATATCTGCGCGGAAATGGCCGCAGCTACGCCAAAGGGCGCCTCATACGAGATTATCCCTGACCGAGAAGAAGCCATTCGTCAGGCCGTTCGCCTCGCTTATGCGGATAAGCGTCCGAGCATCGTGTATCTTCTCGCTAAAGGCGATGAGGACTTCCAGCATGTAAGGGGCAGAGACGTCCCCTGGAAAACCGATGCTGCAGCGTTCAAAGACGCCGTGCGCGACTATGAGGCGGGCAGGCTGTAAGGTCACCTCACTACCTACCAGCTGGAGAATTCCTCGCTGAACGTGCCGCGCTTCTTGTGTCTCTCGTGCCTCTTCCAACGGCGGCCTTTTCACGAGGTGGCCTTTTCCAAAGGTAGCCTCTCCAACGGCGGTCTCTTCCGAAGGTGCACCTCTTCCGAAGCTGTGCCTTTCCTCAAGGCGTGTCATCTCCCTCCGCACGATTCCAAAAAAGTGCATGAGTTGTGATATGAAAACTCCTAAAAAAGGCATCAGTTGTGATAAATCCCCTAAAAATGCCATGAGTTATGAAGTATTTTTATCACAACTGTGGCACTTTTTTGGAATTACCGTCCGCGCGTACTCTAAGAAACGCGTTCACGCATGTTTTGGAGACATAGCCGTGCATAACAAAAAAGTAAAGCCCGAGAAGTACAGAGAACTTCTCGGGCTTTATACACGAAGTCAAGACGCCTAAAGAAAGCGAACTTCTCGCCAGAACTCGCTTTTATGTTGTAGGCCTTGCTTTTGTACCACAAGCCTTGCTTTTGCGCTACCGGCATTGCCTTCGTCCCGTAAGCCTTGCTTTCACAGCACGGGCCTTGCCTTACTCGTCCTCTTCCAGAGCGGCGGCAATCTCATCGGTAACGTTCATGGTGCTGTAAACGTTCTGAACGTCATCAAGCTCGTCAAGCTTGTCCAGCAGGCGCTGAACCTTCTTGGCATCAGAAACGGACACGTCGGTGGGGGTAGTGGGAACCATAGTGAGCTCGGAGCCCTTGACCTCAATGCCCTGAGCCTCGAGACCCTTCTGGACATCCTGCATCTTGTCATAGGCAGTCCAGACAATCCACTGCTCGCCGGCGTCTTCGTAATCCTCGCCACCGGCCTCAGCAACGGCCATCATGAACTCGTCCTCATCGGTAGCGTTATCGCGATCGGCAACTTTTTTATCATCGGACACGATAACCTTGTCCACTGCAAGCGAGCCGCGACGCTCAAACTGAAAGGCCACGGAACCCGCCGTACCCAGATTGCCGCCCGAGTGTGTAAAAGCGGAACGGACATCGGCAGCAGTACGATTCTTATTGTCGGTCAGGCAATCAACATACACTGCGATACCCGCGGGACCATAGCCCTCGTAGACAATCTCCTCGTAAACGGCCGCGTCGGCGCCGGCGCCAAACGCCTTGTCGATAGCAGCTTTGATCTTTGCGTTTGGCATGGAAACCATGCGGGCGCGAGCGACAGCAGCGGAAAGAGTGGCGTTGTTGTCCGGGTTGGGATCGCCGCCCATCTTCGCGGCGACGGTGATATTGCGGGAAAGCTTGGAGAACAGCGACGAACGCTTGGCATCGATAGCTGCCTTTTTATGCTTCGTTGTTGCCCATTTAGAGTGTCCAGACATTTGCACTCTCCTTTTGTTTACATATAGAGTCAATAGCCTTTATACATTACCCTAAATCACGTTGCGAGAAAACCCTCGGCGCGGGAAACATAACATTTTCTGCACAGCCGCCCGCAGCTCTGCTCGCACACTTACGCGACCACGGAAACATGAATCTGCCGAGCAATTTCATCTACGAGCGCAAAGTCTCCAAGGCCGGCGCTCATGGCAACGTTTCCGCCGGTAGCCATGGCGCGTGTCAAAGCGCCCTCAACATTGCGGCGGTCAGCAAGCCACACGGAAAGAAAGCTTGCCAAAGTCGCGTCGCCAGCGCAGGCCGTCGAGAGCACCTGTACCTGAGCGGCATTGGCATGCCAGATATGCCTCCCGTCCGAGAAGTACGCGCCCTCGCCACCAAGCGTCAACAGGATATTTTGCGCGCCTCTTTGATGAATCTCGCGCAGCGCCCTCACCACGTCAGCTTGATTGCAGACGTTAACTCCAAAGATGGCGGCAACCTCTTCATCGTTGGGCTTAATCAAAAGCGGCCGGCGCTCAACCAGCTCAGCCAGATGAGGATGGGAAATATCCAGAATAAACTCAGCGCCCTTTTGCGCACATACGTCCACGAGCTCGTCATAAAAACTCGCGTCCATCTCAGGCGAAAGCGACCCTGACACCGAAAGCACCTCAAGGTCATCGGCGGCACGCAGCAGTTCAAGCATTTCCTCCTGGCGAGCACGATTCACGGGAGCACCCGCATTGGGGAACTTAAGCTCGCCTTTTGGCGTGGTCACAAAAACGTTCACGCGCGTGATTCCTTCAATCATCACCGGTTTGACCGGACAGATTTTAGACGCTTCCCCTACGATGTACTCTCCCGAAAATCCACCAAAGAATCCCATGATTACACTGGCAACGCCATAGTGTTTCAGCGTAAACGAAACGTTCAGGCCTTTGCCGTTGGGCGTATAGACCGCATTGGTCGTGCGGTTGACACGGTCATATGAGAGCTCGCTGGCATTGACGTTCATGTCAATGGCAGGGTTTGTCGTAAGCGTATAAATCATCGTGGTCCTTCTCGCCAGCTTAGCGCACGCATGCGAAGCGCTTTCCCTAAAGAAAAGGCCCGACGACACGCGCCGGGCCCGTTCGTATCGATGCGTATCGTACGATGTTTTACGCATCACGACAAGACTGAATTATCGGGCGAGAAGAACTACCCCTCCACAACCTTATTGTCGTTTTTTTTGTACTCCGCAGCTTTGAACGCTACAAAGAGAATGCCGCCGACAACGGCGCCGATAAGGATAGCGAGCACCCACATAAGCCCGCCGTCGACAACAGGAAGCACGAGGAAGCCACCATGAGGCGCGGGATCGTGCACGCCAAAGAAGATGGTGAGGATGGCGGCGATGGAAGATCCCAGCATCATGATGGGCATCACGGGCCAAATATTTTTGGTCATGAAGGGAATGGCTCCCTCTGTAATGTGCGTGCAGCCCAAAATGAAGTTGACCAGGCCGGCGTTGCGGTCAGATTCCGTAAAGTACTTTTTGCCCACGATAACCGCAAACGTAGTAATCAGCGGCGGAACGATGCAAGCGGCGGA
Organism: Atopobium sp. oral taxon 199 str. F0494; assembly: GCF_000411555.1. Taxonomy (GTDB): domain Bacteria; phylum Actinomycetota; class Coriobacteriia; order Coriobacteriales; family Atopobiaceae; genus Lancefieldella. Next base: position 836,889 of record NZ_KE150486.1, read on the forward strand.
AACGGCGGCCATAAAGTTGGTGCCAAAGTTATAGGTCGGCGTACCAACACCCGCGGTCAAAGCTTCGGTCAGAAGCGCAGTGCCGGTCACATATGCCGCCTTATTGACAGGGCCACCCATGTCAAAGGCGCACATGCAGCCAATGGCCAAGCCGAGCACAATGGGGCCGGAATTGGCAAGGCCACGCAGGAAGTTCATCATACCGGTATTGATGCTTGCCATAGGACCGGAAATGCCCAGCATGATGAGGCCAACAACAAGAGTCGAAAGCAACGGATACAGGAAGATTGCTTTCAGACCGTCAAGGTTCTTCGGAAGAAACGCCAGCGCCTTCTCAAGTCCCACAATGACATAGCCGGCTACAAAGCCACCGACGATGCCGCCCAAAAATCCAAAGCCGACACCAGCGCCGGCCGGATCAATCATGTTTGTAGTGGGATTGATTGGCAATCCTTGAATGGCAATCATGCCGGCTACAAAACCCGGTACGAGTGCCGGTCTCTTACCGATGGACTCTGCAATGTAGGCTGCCAAAACAGGAACCATAAGGTTCATAGCAATGCCGCCGATAATCTTAAGCATGGCGGCGAAGCTGTTGTACTGAGCACTGGTAGAGTCAAACGAATAGATGCCCCACAAGAATGAAACGGCTGTCAGCACACCGCCGGCCACCACAAAGACCAGCATGTGAGAAACGCCGTTCATAAGATGCTTGTAGATGATATGACCCACGGACTCTTTTTCAGTTGTGGCAACCTCAGCAGCATTGGCGCCGTTTACGACGTCGGCTTCGTTAAGGTCTTCAGCGAGAGAACCCGTCGGTTGCGCCGCAAGTGCACGGTCAATGAGACCGCCCGCATCCTTAATGGCCGCGGTGACGCCGACATTTACCATCGGCTTGCCGGCAAAACGCTCAGCCTGAACGTCCTTGTCGGCAGCCACCACTACCGCCTTCGCGGCTCTAATCTCTGCAGGCGTCAGTTCGTTTTCGATGCCAACCTGCCCGTGTGTCTCAACCTTAATGGTGAGTCCCTTTGCTTTGGCGGCTTTCTCTAATGCCTCCTTGGCCATAAAGGTGTGCGCAATACCAGTCGGACAGCCCGTTGCTGCCACAATGTCATACGTTGACACGTCTGCCATGTTTTGCACTCCTCTCATAACAGGTACCGGATAGCTAAAAGCAACTTCAGACCCTCACCCGACCGGTACGATTTAACCTGTCCTCATACTAAGCCCGAACACCCCTTGAAACAAGCTTCACTCTGCGCGGGACTTCTCACTCTGCAACGAAGCTTCTCACCCCGCAGCGGGCTCTTTCTCTCACTCTGCACGGGACTTCTCGCTCTGCAACGAAGCTTCTCACCCCGCAGCGGGCTCTTTCTCTCACCCCGCAGCGGGCTCTTTCTCTCACTCTGCAGCGGGGTCTCTCACTCCGCGGCGAGCACTTCTTCACCAAAGCGTTCTTTGCGCAGGCGAAGCGCCTCATATGCGCAGCCATACATTGCCGCCTGATTGCCAAGACTTGCCGCTTCGATACGCACGGGGCGGCTGACGCGCAGCGCGTACTCCTCAAAGCGGGCGCGCAGCTCGGTAGCAAAGGTTGCAAATGAACCGGCGACTCCTCCGCCAATCAGATACATGGACGGGTCGACCACACATGAAACCTGCGCCATGGCGCGCGCCAGATACGAGCACATCTTATCGATAGCAAGCGTCGCGCACTCATCACCCGCGGCATGCGCACGGAACACCGAAAGAGTATCTGTCTCGTGCTCAACACTCACAGGCGTCACGCCGCGCCTCTCGCACTCCTCGAGGTACAGGCGAACAATGCCCTTCGCAGACGCGTACTGCTCAAGGCAACCATGACGACCACAGCCGCACGTTTTAGGCTCTTCGGGTTCAACCGTAATGTGACCAATCTCGCCGCCCGCTCCAAACGCGCCTGCCACCAGCTTGCCGTTACAAACTACCCCCGCGCCGACGCCCGTGCCAATAGCAATGAGTACGAAGGAGGGCGCACCCACGGCAACGCCCGCCCACGCCTCACCAAGAGCGGCGGCATTGGCGTCGTTGACAAAGGCCACCGTGGCGTTAGGCAGAGCCGCACTGATGGCCTGCACCAATTCTTCGGGATTCAGCTGCACGTTGGCGAGAAAACCGACGGTGCCGTCATCGGCAACCGGGCCGGGAATATCCAATCCGCAGGCGATAACGTCTTCCGGCCTGCCGTCTCGGGACGCGACAACCTCTTCAAGCGCGTGGCAAACGGTGCGGTACGCCTCCCGCGAGATAAGCGCAGGCGTTGGAACCTTCTCTTCCGTCAGCAACTCTCCGTCAGGCGTAAACAGACCGATTTTGATGCTGGTGCCACCGATGTCAATGCCGAATACGTACTGCATAGTCTCCCCCATCATCAGTTTCCGCGCGCAAGCGCACCGTTCACCAGGTCAGCAAGGACTTCACGAAGTTCAAATCCTGCCGCCTCAACCGCCATAGGAACCAAGGACGTCTCAGTAAGTCCCGGGAATGTTTTAAGTCCCATAACCATGGCCTTGTGGCCGTCCCAAATAAAATCAACACGCGCGAAGTCGCGACAATCATAGGCGCGATACACTTCACGAGCCGCCTGTTCAAGAGCAATGCGGGCGTTTTCCACATTGCCGCCAAGCGCCGCCAGCGACTCATCACGAGCCGGACAGAAATGGTTGACGCGGGAGGTCTCAAGACGAGCATCCGTGTCGTAGATACCTTCAAGAACCTCAATCTCCACGGGCGGAAGGACCTTCTCGGCACCCGGCGTACCCAAGACGGTAAGGCTAACCTCAACACCTTCAATCCAACGCTGGATGATGACGGAATCGTCGTAGGCAAAGGCCGCCATAAGAGCGCTGCCCAAATCGTCCGGACTGTCGACGCGCGAGAGGCCCATAGCGGAACCGCCGTGCACAGGCTTGACCGCCAGAGGAAATCCCGTACCTCCCCCAAGGCGCTCGGGAATAATGTCCAGCGCCTGAGCCGCTCCCAAGTCTTTGAACGCGCTTGCAGGAAGCACCAGCTGAGGCGGCCACACCACCAGCGATTCTCCCTTATCGTACACACGGCGCATTAAAAACGGCATGTCCGCTTTATTCCAGGCGGCTCGGCAGGACGCGGGTCTTGACCCCACATATGGGATACGCAAAAACTCAAGCAGCGCCGGTACCGCGCCGTCCTCTCCGCCTGCCCCGTGCATGCAAATGAAGGCAACCGCGGGCTTTTCCGCCCGAAGCGTCTGTACAAGGTTGGCATCCGCATCAAGCGTCAATACGTCAAAGCCCGACTCGGCAAGCGCTTCAGATACCAGACGGCCGGAAAGAAGCGAGAAGTTCCTCTCAAACGAGGTTCCGCCCATAATGACAGCAACTTTGGCAGCCACAACTACCTCCTGTTTTGATTGGTCGAATACTTGGCCGAATGCTCAGTTGAATACTCGGTCGAATACGTTGAAACGGTCTCAGGCAAGGCGCCCGCCGCACGAAACGCGCGGTACAGTTCCATGCGATCCTGAACGCAGGACGACAGACGGCAGATTGCCTCATGAATATGGTCGGGCGTCTCAAAGGAATAGCACAGGCGCATGCTTGAGGCTCCGCGACCGTCGGGATAACAATTTGTTCCAGGCACATACGCCACGCCCTTTTCGAGCGCCGCCGGAAGCAGCTGGCTCGTATCAAAGTAAGGCGGAAAGGTAACCCAGAGGAACAGTCCCCCTTCGGGATGCGTCCACTGCACATCCTCTGGGAAGCACTCTTCAAGAGCCGCAAGCATAGCGTTCTTACGCTCACGATAGCGCCTCTTAGAAACTTCAAGCGCCGCCTGCCAGTCCACCTCATTGAAATAGTGCTCCGCCAATACCATGTTAAAGGGGCTTGTACACAAGTCCGCTCCCTGCTTGGACAAGTTGATCCGTTCAAGAAAATGGTGCGGCGCCACAATCCATGCAAGACGCAGACCCGGAGCGAATATCTTTGAGGTGGTTCCCAGATAGATGACACTCTCGTCAAGCGCCTTGAGGCGGGTCAGATCCTGACCCTCATAGCGTATCAGTCCGTAAGGATCATCTTCAACTACCGGAATGACAAAACGGTGCGCCAGCTCAAGCAGGCGGTGGCGACGCTCCATGGACATGGTGGTTCCTGTGGGATTGTTGAAGTTGGGGATAACATAGATGAACTTGGGCTTTCTGCCGACGGCGCTCAGCTCTTCGAGCTTGGCCTCAAGCATATCCATTCGCATGCCCTCCGCGTCCATCTCTATACAATGTACGCGGGGCTGATATGCCGAAAATGCCTGAAGCGCTCCGAGGTAGCTGGGACCTTCGCAGATGACGTCGTCACCCGGGTTGAGAAAGACGCGGCCAAGAAAATCCAGCGCCTGCTGAGAGCCGGATGTCAGAACCATATCTTCAGGCTTAGCTTCAACGCCTTGAACCGCAAGGATCTTGCAGACGGCCTGCCTGCATTCCACACGCCCGTCTGAGCTGCCGTATTGCAGCGCTCGCAGACCCTCAACGGTAACGCAGCGCTTAGCGCATTCGGCGACTTCGTCAAGCGGCAACGATGAAATATCCGGCATGCCGCCCGAAAGTCCGATAACATCCGGGCGAGAAATAGCGGCAAACAAATCGCGCACGGCACTTCTGCGCATATGTAGGATACGGTCGGCATAGAGTCCGTCCCACGCGTCAAACGAGATCCTGCTATCGTTCATGAAAGACTCCCCTTATAAAACGCACGCCAACAACGCAGCCCTTCTCGCCAGTCATTCTCGCCAGTCACCTTTTACGCAAGACGTTGTGCACAAGGCGAGAAGTACGATCGAGCCGCCGCGCATTTATCCATCTCGTTAAGTATCGCTCAAAAGAGCGCTCCGGTCGCGTAAAATACTTGATTATATGTAAAAGGTATGTCAACGCATGTTGAGGAGGGTATATGGCTGACGAAAACGGCACCACCCCGTTGAACGCGGCGCTTTCCAACCCGCGAGAAGATATCGCTGAGCTGGATAGACTTGAAAAGAAACTCTTCGCGCTTCGGTACAGCACCAGTGAATTAACGTCGTTTGGTCCGTGCCTCGATCCTGAGAAGGCAACAGAAGAGCGCGGAGAAGCCCTGGCGATTCTGGGTGAACAAATACAAGCGCTTTTAGCAGACCCTCAGGTAGGAGCGCTGCTTGACCGACTTCATGAAAATCGCGCTTTGCTTGACGAAACACAGCGAGCGCAGGTAAAAATTCTGCGCCGTGACCGCGCGCAGTTGGTGGATGTACCGCCTGAAGTGAAGAGCGATTTTGTGCGCCTTACAACCGAAGCCAACGATGTATGGGAAAAGGCGAAGGCGACCAATGACTGGGATTTGTTCGCTCCGTATCTTGATCGCTTGGTAGAAAGTCAGATCAAAATCGCGCAGTATCGCGATGCCGAAAAAGCTCCCTACGATGTACTGCTAAACGATTTTGAGTTCGGAACAAACCGGGCGTTTTACGATCCGTTTTTCGCGAAAATCAAAGATGTGGTAGTGCCTTTAGTGGCCGATTGCATGGCGTCCAAGCACCAGCCCAGCAAAAAACCGCTTGAGGGAACCTTTGACGCCACCCGCCAATGGAACCTCGCACGTGACATCGTTACGCTGCAGGGCATTGATGAAAAGGCTTTTTGGCTCGGCGCGACCGAACATCCCTATACCGCAGGTCCCGGCATCGGTTTTGTCATGGTAGCCTCACATGCCTACGAAGACGACGTCCTTTCCAATGTCTATTCCATGCTGCATGAAAACGGTCATGCCCTCTATGAACAGGGCGTCAATTGGGACTATCGCTTTACGTCCCTTAAAGGCGGCACCTCAATGGGCATGCATGAGTCGCAATCGCGCTTCTTTGAAAACTACGTGGGGCATTCTGAAGAATTCGCCGAGCCGCTCATAAACCTCATGCGCAAGCACTTCCCAGGCCAGCTTGGCCGCGTGACCGCCTTCCAGCTCTTCTCCGCAGCCAATAAGGTACAGCCAGATCTCATCCGCACCGAAGCCGACGAGCTTACCTATCCTCTGCACATCCTGGTGCGCTATGAGATTGAGCAGGCTCTCATGTCCGGCGAGGTAAAAGCCGCCGATGTCCCGGCGCTGTGGGCGGAAAAGCACCAAACGTATCTGGGCGTCACCGTTCCCGACAATACGCACGGAGCGCTTCAAGACGTCCATTGGAGCTGGGGAGAGTTCGGTTACTTCCCCACCTACGCTTTGGGCAGCGCGTTCGGAGCGCAGTTCAAGCACGCCATGATTGAAGACGGTATGGACTTTGCCGCCGTATGCGCTTCCGGTGATCTTACGCCGATTCGCACGTGGCTGGGCGAGAAGATCTGGACGTGGGGACGGGCCAAGGACTCCGACGAGCTTATCCTGTCAGCTACCGGCGAGCCCTTCGATGTGGCCTACTTTACCGACTATTTAGTTACAAAGTTCTCGCGAATTTATGGATTGTCATCGTAGGCTTTCAACGTTGTCCGATATGATTTTCATGCTGGTCTTTCGGCCGGCATGAAATGTTTTACCCAATGCGGCAATTCGGCTCAATGTAGTAAAGGAGTCTGTATGAAAAAGTTTATGACCGAATTCAAGGAGTTCATTGCACGCGGTAATGTCATGGATATGGCCATCGGCATCATCATTGGCGGCGCTTTCACAGCAATTGTTACTTCCCTTGTCAACGACATCATCAACCCGTTTATCAAGCTGATAAGCGGCGGAGGCACTGAGGTATCGGGTCTCTCTATCCCCGTTCCGGGTACGGAAAACGGCATTGACTTTGGAGCGTTTATTTCCGCAATTATCAACTTTTTGATTATCGCTTTGATCGTTTTCCTCCTCGTCAAGGCTGTCAACAAATTTATGAACCGCAATAAAGAAACCGAAGCAGTTGCCACTCCCGTCTGCCCCCACTGTCTTGAAGAGGTTAAAGATGGCGCCACCCGCTGCCCGCACTGCGCCGGAGAGATCTCTGGAGGAGCTCATGTAGCATAAAGGCTGCCTGCAACAACGCACAACCACCTGCATGATGAGCGTGTTTGGCAGTTCAACACTATGCCCTTCTCGTCAAATCAATTGGCGAGAAGGGCATGTCATTGAAGAAGGTAATTGCGCTATATGCGCTTGCCTGCGTGTGTTGAGCTGCGCGCGTTACCCTTCAGGCACATACGAGGTAATAAGCGTCATCGTGCCAGTTAGAGTCAAATCTCCCGAACTGGCAGGCGCGATGAAGTGGCTTCCCCGCGTAAGCGTGTGGGGTTTTCCCGCAGCGGACGTTGCAACGGTGCCGTCGCCCTCAATCACGCTGACGCACAAGAAGGGATAGGGATGAGGCTGCTTCAACATCCTCTCACCAGAAACCACCACACGGTCAACGACAAAGTTGTCGCAGGTCATCAGATTGGTAATACCATCAATCTCCGGAGCGGCCACCTTACCGGAAACGGGCGGTACCAAATCATAGTCAACCACATCAAGGCTCTGTTGAATATGCAGCTCACGGGGCTTCCCGTCAACTCCAAGGCGGTCATAGTCGTACACACGATAGGTAACGTCAGAACTCTGCTGTGTCTCCAGAATAAGCGTGCCACCTTTGATGGCATGAACGGTACCAGGATCAATGCGGAAGAAATCACCTTTGTGCACGGGGATGAAGTTGAGCATATCATTCCACCGGCCCTCGTCAATCATGCACGCCAGCTCTTTGCGATTATGAGCGCGCTGACCGATGATGATGGTGGTATTAGGTTCCGCGTCAAGCACATACCAGCATTCCCGCTTGCCAAACGATCCATTTTCATGTTCAGCGGCATACGCATCGTCAGGGTGAACTTGCACGGACAGATCTTCGCGAGCGTCTAAAATCTTAATGAGAAGAGGGAAACGGTCGCCTTGAGCGGCACCAAAGAGCTCACGATGCTCATCCCAGAGCTCGCTGAGCGTTTTGCCCGCAAAGACACCTGAAGCAACAGTACAGTCACCGTTGGGATGCGCACTGATAGCCCAGCACTCACCTATGTCGCCGTCAGGAATGTCATAGCCAAAATCATCCGCAAGGCGACGACCTCCCCAGATTTTCTCGTGAAAAATGGGAGTCAGCACAATGATGTCATGCGAACAATCATGTGTCGTAGTAGTGCTCATGGTTCTTCCTTACTGCTTAAACGCTGGCGGCGCATACACAACGGAAGCAAAATCATCGGGCTTTGCTGAGAGTTGCTTCATTGTCAGGGTATAGGCGGGAAAATCAATGGTAATTTCACCCGAAGACGCATTTCTTGTAACGGTAACAGTCTCTTTCCGTTCTTCAGTCTGCAACGGAAATACAATGGAGTTGCCCTGCACGGTCCAGTTGACCTCATACATCAAATCCTCGGCGTAAAAGGTTCCCGTACCATCCGACTTAAACGTGATATAGAATCCCATCTGAGATTCCTTCTGGCGATCCTCCAGCGCTTTTTCATCCATATCCGCACGGTCGGGATCTTTCCAATCAAGATAGGTCGCCTGCCAGGTACCTACGATTTGTTTGTCAAAAGACTGCTCCTTTTGAGAATCGTCTTCCTTTTGGGCATCCGGCTCTTTTTGCGTATCAGGCGTCTTCTGATCTTTTCCTGTTTCTTCCTGCTGAGTCCGCCCAGCGCCATCTTGAGGTTTTTGCACGCCGCCGGAGCAGGCCGACAAGGCCAGCGCTGCTCCGATAAGCATGCAAACAACAAGGAGACCAACACGCGTGGTAAGACCTTTTTTGGCGCCTCTATAAGAGGACTCTGACAAGCGGAAGTTATTTGTTGGAGCTGTCATCATAGTATCCGGTCTTATCGCTTACCTTAGTAAACACCATGGTCATCGTACTGCCATCATCATCGTCTTCAATTTCAAGGGTAATCTCACCGTTCTCGCCGACTGTCGCTTCAATCTTGTCGTCATCGGAAGAGCCATACATAACAAGAGATTTTCCGTCAGTAGTCTTCCACTTGAAATAGGCTGACTCGCTTGTATTGCTATCAGGATCGGGAGTAGTCATCTTGCCGTTTCCATCACCTGAGAACTCGAGCGTAAAGTGCAGCCCACTATCACCTATGAAATCTTGATACTCTTCCTTGGTAAGTGTCTGAGTCTCTCCATTCTCGGTAAAGTCTTCATGATCAAGCTCATAGGTCCCGACCAGGCTAGCGGTGTAATCAGCAGATTTTTCTTCTTTTTTTGTCTCCGTCGTCTTGGTTTCCTGAGAACCGGACTTGGAATCATCGGTAATCTGAGGAGCGAGCCAGCTGCATGCAGACAGTGAAAACGCCAGAGTGACACCAATCAGAGCTGTTACCAGTTTGTTGAGTTTCATTTTTCTCCTCCAAAGGTAGCCGTTCATCGGATAGATACATAAAAAATAAAAAATGGGGCGAGAAATACTTCTCGCCCCATTATTGTAGCAATGAAACAGCGCTTATTTGGACGAATCCGAATAATAGCCCGGCTTATCGCTTATCTTGGAAAAAACCATCTTGACCGAGGTGTCATCTTGAGACTCCTCTAGAGTAATTTCACCATTATCCCCTACCGTAGCGGAGACTTTCCCGCTTTCAGAATCGCTTGTAAATGTGATGGTCTTGCCGTCATCCGATTTCCATTTCAAATCGGCTTTTTGAGTATCACCCGTTGCGGTAATCCCCGTCAAAACAGCTGAACCGTCTTCTGAAAGCTCTAACGTTATGTGAATATTGCCCTGTTCAGACAACTGCTTATACTGTTCTTTGCTAATAGACTGGGTTTGCGAACCGTTTTTAAGCTCCATGCTTTCAAGCTCATAGGTGCCCACAAGCGCCTTACCCTTATCTGCGCCACCGCTAACAAGGCCGCTGCACCCCGCAAGGACAAATGCTAATACCGCAGTCAATACGAGCAGTCCGACTTTCTTTGTCTTCATACAAATCCCTTCATAACCGCGCTTTGTAAAAGCGCTTTTCCTGAACAACTGCTCATATCATATCAAATAACATAAAATCTGTAGAAATAGTTTTAAAATTGCTCGTTCGCCAGAGCTTTCAACCCTCCTTGCGTAAAAACAAGCGCAGAGGCAACGTGCTTTTCGGCCTCTTTTCTGGTCTTGTCATTGCGCAAGATGTCGGTAATGGTGGTCATTTCTGTCTGGGCAAGCCAGTCAATGATAAATTCGTCATAGGGCTCAACAAGCGTTAAATCGGGGTACAAAATCAAACGGATGGTCGCTGAAATAACGTTTTTGAACGCCTTCAAAAACGCAATAACGGAAGGATTTTCCTCGTTGTTGAGGATAATTGTCACCACATGCCGATGGGCGTACATAAGGTCAAAAAACTCACTAAGAGTCTCTGCGTCTCCCATCGGTGAACCAAGTTCATTTCGCACGCCTTCTTCTTCGATGCGCTCACGATACTCATCCAGGATTTTAATAGCCTGTCTGGTTACCGGCTGAAGAACGTGTTTGAACAAATCTTCCTTATTGTTAAAGAAGAAGTAAAGCGCACCAGTGGTTACTCCGACACGTGAGCAAATTCTTCTAAGAGAAGCTTTTTCATATCCCTGCTGGGCAAATTCTTCCTCCGCAGAGGCAATGAGCCTCCGCCGCGTATCGCGGCTATCTACCTGTGGTCGCCTCGACATTTGTCGTCTCCTCCAAAAGTCGTAAAAATCCCCCTAGAGAAATAGTACCTAACTTCTGAAGGTTTTATAACAAGAAATGAACTATTTCACGTATTTTCACGAATTAAAACATAACGATAACTAATGTTTTTATTTTCTGTTTTTATGGAATTGCGAGCATACTCTGTCAACAAAAGTATTCAAGCAAGACACAGCTCAGTCTACCGGTCCGCCTTCTGTATTCTGCGCGTAAATTCATCGCACACGTTTGTTTTACGGAGGTACTCGTTTCCAAAAGGATCGATAATGGGAACAAACTTATCAATCGTATCTGCAAAATGCTGCGTAATCTCATGATGGTTACGCGGATCGGCAAGCGTATACCCACGCGCACAGGACGCCTGATACAATCCCACTTCTTTATTCAACTTGAAGCTGCTAAATTCACAATCGGCACAGTGAAGCCCCGGCATTGACTCTCCTCTTTCACGGTAGACACGGCAGCTATCTTTCGCCGTCATTCAGACATGCCACTATACTCCTAGAGTATGTCCTGTTCAATCCTGTTGCCTTAGCACGTCGTTTCGCCGGAAACCTGCTTCAAAGAGACAGTCTCAGCAGCTACAGGCACTAAAGACTCCTGCAAAAACGGCTCTTTTTCAACAAACCGAAAAGGGACGCGATGCCGCTCCAATGCCGCTCTGTCGTCATCGCTCAACTCAATACCCGATTCTTGCAGATCAAGCAGATGCTCAGCCCAAAGCTGATCCATAGTCAAACCAAAGAAATCAGCGATAATCTTTGCCTTGTCAAAGGATGGCCATTTACGGCGCTCAGTGCAGATATATGAGACATATGCTCGTGACCAGTGGGAAAAATCACAAAGATCAACCTGACGCTTACCGGATTCACCAAGAAGCCGTGCAACAGTTCTACCAAGGCCGAGTTCCGTCTTTGTCTCTACTCCTGTTCTGCTCATCTCAGGACCCCCATCTGCAAACTTTAATGACATGTATCTGTCATTATCTGTAATGATACTACAAAAAAATCTTGATATATCTATTGTTATGTTTGCAGATAAAATGCTCATTTTTATTGATGTACTAACACGTTATGAATGAACATAACACTACTTTCATTTGTTGTATTCATAAACAATACATTTTTATATGAGAATATTCATCTTTGGCAAAAATACTTTACCTTCCTTCAGATAAGAGTTTTTCTTTCCGCAGTTCAGCCGCAACTCGTTTTCGCCATTACCATCTACAGAAAACCGAAAACCGTTAATCCGAGTGAACCATGACGAAGCGGCAATGTTCACGATAATAAAGATTATGTCATTCGAGGGAGGGCTCGTGAGTGATCATATCGCGCAAAAAACAATCACCTATCCATCAGCAGACGGCGTCTCAACAGTAGTTGCAACCCTGTGGCTGCCACCTTCTGACGTCTCCTTGAAAGGTATCGTCCAGATCAGCCACGGCATGGTTGAGCACATTATGCGCTATGAGGCGTTTGCGTATGCTCTCTGTAACGCTGGATATATAGTAGCAGGTAATGATCACATTGGACATGGCCGCTCAAGCGCTCCTGAAGCACGAGGTGTACTCAATCCTCTCAAAGGTTCAGACATCCTTATCAAAGACACCGATACCCTTCGGCACCATATGACCGAACAATTTGGCACATCGCTTCCCTATGTTCTTTTTGGACACTCAATGGGAAGTTTTATCGTCCGAGCCTATGCCGGCAGATACAACGAAGACTTAGCCGGCGTTATCGCCTGTGGAACCGGTACTGTTTCTCCGCTTCTGTCAGATATAGGATTTGCCGTTGCTCATCATCTGTGCAAAACAAAAAGCATCGAGTACCGCTCTGCCTTCGTGGATAATCTCGGCATCGGCGCCTACGCAAAAGCGGTTCCGGGGCCAACCAACTATGAATGGCTTTCCTATAACCAAGAAAATATAAGCTCATACATGGCGGATCCCGCTTGCGGATACATGTTTTCCGCAGGGGGATATGCCGCGCTTGCGAAACTCACCAAAGAAGCTTGTTCAAAAACGTCAGCCTCTCATATCCCGTCAACGCTTCCGTTCCTTTTTATCGCCGGCGCGGAAGATCCAGTCGGAGCAAACGGCAAAGGCGTACGCAAAGCGGCGCAGCTTACCAAAGACGCGGGCGTCACCGACGTTACGACAATTCTGTATCCCCATATGCGCCATGAAATTCTCAACGAGGATGCGCGCGAAACGGTCTTTAACGATGTCATCAGCTGGCTAGGGAGTCACCATGGCAACAATACCTCAACACGATAAGTATGTCATCGCCCTCGACCAAGGGACCACTTCCTCCCGAGCAGTGCTCATCAATCACGAAGGCCGCGTGGTCGACCTGGTACAGCGCCCCTTTGCGCAAATTTATCCGCAGCCGGGCTGGGTTGAGCACAACCCGCAAGATATCCTTTTCTCTCAAATTGGCGCCCTTACTGAGCTTATAACCAAACACGGCCTCACCGCCGATACCGTCGACTCGATTGGCATCGACAACCAGCGTGAAACTACACTGGTGTGGGATCCTGCCACCGGCGCTCCTGTATGCAACGCAATCGTGTGGCAATGCCGCCGCACCTCTGAACTTGTCGAGGAGATTTGCGGTTCTTCTCGCGTGAAAGAACTGATTCGCAAGAAGTGCGGTCTGCTCCCCGACGCCTATTTTTCAGCCAGTAAAATTCGCTGGATTCTTGACACCGTAGCCGGAGCGCGCGAGCGCACCGAAGCCGGCGATCTGCTCTTTGGCACCGTTGATACCTGGCTCATTTGGGTGCTGACAGGCGGTCTTGTACATGCAACCGATGTTTCCAACGCAAGCCGTACGATGCTCTACAACATTCACGAGAACTGCTGGGATAAAGAGCTGCTCGCCCTCTTCGACATCCCCGAGTGCATGCTTCCGGAAGTGCGGCGCTCATCGGGTTTCTTCGGCGAAACAAGCTATCCGGGTCTTCCCGCTGGTATTCCTATCACGGGCGTGGCCGGCGACCAGCAGGCCGCCCTTTTTGGTCAATGCTGTTTTGAGCCGGGGCAGGCGAAAAACACTTACGGAACCGGCTGCTTTATGCTGCTACACACTGGAACAAACGCCCATATGAGCAAAAATAACCTAGTCACCACCATTGTCGCCTCACCGCCAAATCAACCAAAGACCGAATACGCGCTCGAAGGCTCCGTATTTGTCGCCGGCGCGCTGATTCAATGGCTTCGCGATGAGCTTGGGTTAATTCAGACGGCAGCCGAGACATCGTATCTGGCAAAGAGCGTTTCCGACACAGGCGGAGTGTACATAGTCCCCGCCTTCACAGGACTTGGAGCCCCGTGGTGGCAGCCTGACGCGCGAGGCGAGATTACTGGCCTCACCCGCGGAACCACCCGAGCTCACTTGGTACGAGCCGCTCTTGAAGCGCTCGCGTACCAGATTAAAGATCTGGCGGACGCCATGAGTTCTGATTGTGGCCATGAGCTTGCCGCGCTGAATGTTGACGGCGGCGCATCGGCAAACAATTTCCTCATGCAATTTCAGGCGGATTTGTTAGGTTGTACGCTGAGAAGACCGCAAAACACTGAAACAACCTCACTGGGCGCCGCGTATCTGGCGGGTCTTTCAACGGGCTATTGGAGCAGCACGGAAGAACTGAAGGCGCTGCGTCAATCTGACGAGATTTTTGTGAGAAAAGCGTCTGAGAAAACGATGGAGCGTCTTTTTGACGGCTGGCATGTAGCTGTCAGACGAACGATGCAATGACGGTCTTGCGAACATGTCATTGTGCGGACAGGCCAACGCAACTATAGCAACGTCTTCACAGAGCGCTGCCGAATTGTGAGGACAGAGCGAGTTTAGGGCAGACTAAAGCAGGAGGACTTCTCGGAGCCTGCCATAGGACGGAGCTGCAACAAGTGTGCGACCACGAGGTAAATCACGCCCCGTCCTATGGCCACGTTGTCTCGAGAATCGAGAAACCGCAATTGGTGCAAACCAAAAGCCGCCAACAAAAAACGAGTATTGGGGGATGCTCGTCTCTTTCTCAACGTATCACTATTGTTAGCAGAAAAAACTTTTTATATAAGCGAGAAGTGCAAATTTCTTGTAAAAGAATATAACACCTACAAATAATTGGCAAGTTTCAAACAGACAATCACGCCCGTCGCTATAAAGGGCACAAAGGGAAAAGTTGCGTTATATATAAGGAATGAACTGCTCTTTTGAGAACTTTGTGCCTCTTTTTGTTTTCTTTTGAGATTGGCTATCCGCCATCCATACAAGAACATAACACTTGTGACGCATGCGATAAACATCACCAGCATCATACTCTCAACGCCAAAAATTCCCGCAAGCGCAGAAAGCAGCTTTATATCGCCCCCTCCGATGCCTGCACGCCCGCATATGAACCTCGCTATTCTTGAGGTGACGAGAAGCACTGTCAGAGTGTAAAAAAGACTCACCAGAAACCACATTGCTCTTTCACCTGCTGCATTTCCTTCAGGGTGTGAGCCTGCCACTGCATCAAGTATTCCTATGACAGCGATGCAGAGAGGTATTTGATTGGGAACTTTTCTTGTTTTAACGTCAATAACCGATGCGATTGCTATCACTATCAGTACAAGCGCCACAGCAAGCGGCGACGGCCGAGTCAAAGCGTCGCCTCTCATATGCCCGCCACCTCCCCTCCGGATCCGTCTCTTATATCCTTATGCACAGCGTAGCTGAACAACACAAATTACTGCTTCACAAAAGCGGGTATTTCTCACGAAAAAGAGCTGGATACTACCAGTGCGCTACCGAAAAAGACCGATGCAGAAGCGCTTTGGAGAGCGCGATATTTGTATGCCTTCACCGGTTTCGTCAACTATCGGTCAGATTCGAATTTTGTACTGCCACCGTGCGCATTTTTCGTATTGCCGCTGTGCCCTTTGCAACGCCGTTGTGCGACTTTTTTGTACCGTCACCGAGCGCAGGCAACTCCGCTACACTCATGTCAGTGCACCGTACAGGTAATTGAGCGAAGGAACTCCATGGCTGATTCAGGCTACAAGGCAAAACAAATGATCGTTATGAGGCGTGATCTTAAGATGCGCAAAGGTAAAATTGCCGCGCAGGCGGGACACGCTTGTGTTGAAGCAACGCTTATGGCACTTGCGCGCGAGCACCGCCTCTCACAGGTACGCGTCAACGCCGCTGAAAGCTGGGTGTATCTCGACCATCAACAAGGTGACGCAACGCCGCTCTCAGACTGGTTTGACGCAGGCGTCGCAAAGGTATGCGTCTATGTAGACTCAGAGGATGCCTTACTTGACCTCTATGAACGCGGACGCGAGCTCGGTTTTGCCGTCGCTCTCGTACGAGATGCGGGGTTTACGGAGTTTCACGGCGAACCAACGTTTACCTGCCTTGCTTTCGAGCCCCTTACAGCAGATCTCATCGATCCCCTCACGGGCGAACTGCCGCTCTTCTAGGACGTCTCTTTTAGAGCAGAAAGCACCTGCCCATAACCTCGTCGTATATGACCGCTACCAAAAACGAACCGGCAGCCGCTATCAAGATTGCCGTAGCCCATTCAATACCGGCCGGCGCAAGATGTTTGATTCGGGAGTCCAGTTTCCCGTCATCGTCAATATGCGTTTCCAGCGCGGTAATGTCTTTCGTAAAGCCGCGCTGCTTTTCCGCATATTCGCGCCCGGAGAATAACATGCCCACACCGGACGCAATGATTCCCAAGGAAGAAACCACATACAGCACGCGGCGCGTCCAGTCAGATCCAATCTCAATATTGCCGCCCGAGGTCAGAGTAGCAAAAAGAAAGACGAAAATGCCTAGTCCAACGGCCGCGATCATACCGTAGCCAAAGGCCACAGCCGCGCTCTTTGCAACAACCTGTACGCGAGAAGAACTTCTCGGCCGGTCGGTTTTTATAGTCATGCTTATCCTTTCGCGGCCCTGGGGCTTCTCGCTTGCTACTCTTTTGCAGAGCCGCAAGCGCTCACTCAATTATTGTCCGCCCTCGATGATACAATCACTGCAATACATAGCTCAAGGGAGACGTCTATGCGCATTGGATTTGACAACGATACCTATATCAGCATGCAGGCGGAAAGGATTCGCCAGCGCATCGGCGAATTCGGAGGAAAGCTCTACCTGGAGTTTGGCGGAAAACTGTTGGACGACAACCATGCTTCCCGCGTACTTCCGGGATTCGAACCGGATTCAAAAGCTCGCATGCTGCAACAGCTTGCAGAAGAGGCGGAGGTTGTCTTTGCCATCAGCGCCGCAGACATTGAATCGGGCAAACGTCGCAGCGACATCGGCGTAACCTATGCCGATGACGTCTTGCGCCTTATGGATGTGTTCCGCGGGCGGGGACTTGCTATCGGCGGCGTAGTCATTACACGCTTTTCAGGACAGCCAAAAGCCGAGGCCTATCAAACGCGCCTGGAAAACATGGGTATACCGGTCTATCGTCACTATCCCATCAAAGGATATCCCGCAAATATCGACCTCATCGTTTCGGAAGACGGTTACGGTAAAAATGAATACGTCAAGACGACGCATCCGCTGGTGGTCGTAACGGCTCCGGGTCCCGGATCGGGCAAGCTCGCGGTCTGTCTTTCCCAGCTGTACAACGAAAACTCTCGCGGCGTGAAGGCAGGATACGCAAAGTTTGAGACGTTCCCCGTTTGGAACCTGCCCCTCAAGCATCCGGTAAACGTCGCCTATGAAGCGGCGACGGCAGACCTTGACGATAATAACGTCATCGATCCGTATCACCTGGAGGCTCACGGCGTAATCACCGTCAACTACAACCGCGATGTTGAAGCATTTCCCGTGCTGAAGGCGATTATGGAAAAGATTGCCGGCGAAAGCCCCTATCAATCCCCCACTGATATGGGCGTCAACATGGTAGGAAAGTGCATCACTGATGATGATGCCTGCCAGGACGCAAGCCGCAACGAAATTGTCCGCCGCTGGTTCAGAACGGCGGAACGCTTTGAGCGCACCGGCATGGGAGAGCGCGAACTCGACAAGATCAATCTTCTTATGAAGGAAGTCAGAGTTGACCAGAATTACTCCCCCGCGCACGCAACTGCCCTACTAAAGGCCGAAGTTACCGGAAAGCAAGCCGGCGCTCTAGTAACACCTGATGGCACCGTCATTACCGGCAAGGCCTCGGAGCTTCTTGACGCAAGCGCCTCGGTGCTTCTCAAGTCACTCAAATACGTTGCGCATGTAGATAAGAAGGCTTTTATCGTTTCCAACGAAGCCCTGGAGCCTATTTGCAGCCTGAAGTCGGCAACCCTGAAAGAAAAACAGCACGCGCTCACCGCCGGCGAAATGCTCATCGCGCTTTCCATCAGCTCCATCTCAAACGACCTCGCAAAGCAAGCGGTCGCTTCCGCAGATCTGCTCAGAGGCTGCGACGTGTACTTCTCGTCCATTATTCCTCGAGACGATGAAGACGTTTTTCGAAAACTGGGCATCAACGTATGCTGCGAGCCTCTATTTGAGCAGGGATCGTTTTATCACCAGTGAGCACGCGATCAACAAAGAACCGCTCAAAAAAGACAGCCGCGCGCCATCTGATGAACCGTCGTGTCATCGGGCTCGGACTGCTGCTTATGGGCATCGTCTTTGCCGTTGCCCTTATAGAGTCCTGCACCCATTCTCGTCTCTTTCCTTTCCCAAAAACGCCTCCATCCGTCAATCAGACGCCGTATGACTGGAGCAATCTGCAGCGAGATAACAAAGGGCGCCTGAGCTATATTCGTGACGGCAAAACCCTTTCACGCACGGGCATCGATGTTTCTTCTCACCAGCAGACAATCGACTGGGGTGGCGTCGCCCAGGACAGTATTTCATTCGCGTATATCCGCATCGGCTTTCGCGGCACATCAGAGGGATCTCTGAGCGCAGATAGTTTCTACGAGCAAAATATCGCCGGAGCTAAGGCCGCGGGACTTGACGTGGGCGTGTATTTTTACTCGCAGGCCATCACTGAGGACGAGGCTCGCGAAGAAGCTCGGTTTGTTTTGCAACAGCTCAACGGGCAGACTCTTGACTATCCCGTAGCGTATGATTTGGAACCCTCGCCTGACGGCGGCGGTCGCGCGGACAATTTGAGCCAAGAGCAAGCAACGGCTCTTGCCAAGGCATTTTGCGATGAAATCAGACGAGGAGGCTATCGCGCCATCGTATACGGCAATGCCTATGACCTAAGCAGATACGATCTCTCAACGCTCTCGGAAAACATCTGGCTCGCTCAATATGACGGTGTACCTGACGGATCGATATCATTTGTTATGTGGCAATACACCTCAAAAGGCGAGGTCAACGGCATCTCAAGACCCGTAGACATTACGCTTGACTTGTCTGACGTCGCACAACTCGCGTCTGAGTCGCAGCAACATCAGTAGCAGCTCCAGTGGCATCAGCAGCGGCTAATTGACCGACATGGTCCCCGTAACCATCGTCTGCGCGTCAGCGGGCGATGAATTTGACGCGGCGCCTCGCGAACAAGAACCAATCAGCGTCACCGCAAGCCATACCACAATGAGAATAATCACGATACCTGCAATGACCCGGCCTGCTCGCATGCGGGAAGAACGGCGGCGCTTGTCGGCATAGACCGCCTGAGCTTCATCGCGTGGATTGAGCGTTCCGTACCGCCGCCCGTATCGTGACGCTCGGCTTCCCCGCGCACGCGCAGCGTCCGCACGTGCATGACGCACAGGGTCGCTGCGGTGCTCGTTTTGGCTGCGCATATGAGCGGCGACATGGCCGCCGGCTGCCGACCGTCGAGACGGTGAACCTTCCTTGCGCGGCGCCGTAGAGCCGTCACGAGACACCGTAGGAGGCACCTGCGCCACCCGGCGCGGACGTCCGAATAAGTTCCTTTGTGCCATTGCCCGCCAATCTTCTCAACCAAAAAACACTGATGCAGCGTTTCAAACAGCTATGAATATACTGCAATTTCAGACTCTTCTCGCCAAAAAACCGCAACAAGGTTACGTATTGCGCATTGAGAGACATTTTTTCGCATAAGGCAGGTACAATGATTCGGCCGGCTGTTTTGCGCGGAAAGGATTGCGGGAGAGGGCCACAACAAGATGAAAAAGCTTCTGATTTTGGCAACGGGCGGAACGATTGCGTCCGTTTCTACCGACGCTGGGCTTGTTCCGAATATTTCCGGAAAAGACCTGGTTAAAAGCGTTCCGCTCATTAACGAGATGTGCGAGTTTGACTTCTTGCAGCTCATGAATATCGACAGCACAAATATGCGCCCCCGTGATTGGATGCGTATACGCGCGTGCATTGTCGAGAAGTACGACGACTACGATGCTTTTGTCATTTTGCACGGCACTGATACCATGGCATATACCGCGGCGGCTCTTTCATATCTGATTCAAAACAGCCAAAAACCGATTGTACTTACCGGCTCCCAGCAGCCAATGGCAAATCCGTTTACCGATGCCAAACTTAATCTGTACCATTCGGTTCTCTATGCTATCGATGATTTCAGCTGCGGCGTCGTTGTGGTCTTTGGCAATGAAGTCATTGCGGGAACCCGCGCTCACAAGCAGCGCACACTTAGTTTCAATGCGTTTACCAGTATGAACTTTCCAGCCCTCGCTCACATTAGGGGAAATAAAATCATTCGCAGCTACGCGGGGATGGGCGCCGGCAACAGCGAACTCTGCACTATGCCCACAAAGCCGCACGATGCCTTAGTCAAACCAGACTCCCCGAAATTGCAAACATACGACCGTCTCAACGAGCGCGTCATTGTCCTGAAGCTGACGCCGGAATTAAACCCGAGCATTTTCTATCTGCTGAAGCGCGATTACGACGCCATTGTTTTGGAAACCTTCGGCATCGGCGGCATTCCCGATCACGACGGCGAATATGAGAAGGCCATCGATGATTGGATCGCATCCGGTCGCAGCATCGTTGTTACGACGCAGGTACCTGAGGAAGGTCTTGACCTTGGCGTTTATCAGGTCGGCCACACCTACGCGCAAAAGCGCGGCGTTTTGAGCGGGGATGACATGAGCACTGAGGCGCTTGTCGCTAAAACCATGTGGGTGCTCGGTCAGACGAATGACCAAGATGAAATCTCAAAGCTTTTTTATCGCGTCGTTTTCCACGATCGTGTACCCGGACAGCGGCCAGCATGACGACTGCCGACAACAAAAGCGCTAACAACAAAAGTGCAGGCAATCCAACTGTTCGGCCCACAATCGCGTACCTTGTCGCGCTCTTGATTTGCGGGTCAAACGGAATAGTTGCAAGTTGTGTCAATCTGCCCAGTTATCAGATAGTTTTTTTCCGCATGATCTTGGGCATGCTGTTTCTTTTTGGACTTTTGGGAATAACTCGCACTCGCCTGTCATGCAAACGCCATCCCGAGCAGCTCAAGTACCTTGCCGGCGCAGGTATCGCACTCGGATTCCAATGGGCGCTCCTTTTCGCGGCCTATCGGCATGTCGGAATCGGCGTCGCCACCCTTGAATACTACTGCGGTCCGGTCATAGTTATGGCGCTCTCACCTTTTCTCTTTCATGAAACGCTCACTCGGCGAAAAGTTATTGGATTTTTGATCGTGCTGGCCGGTATGGTACTTATCGTCAGCTATGGCGTTGGCGAGAATCTCTCGATTACAGGGCTTATATACGGAGCGCTCGCGGCGGTACTGTACGCTGCTATGATTGTTTTGAACCGCTACGCTCCCGATATTGAGGGTCTCGAAGGCACCGCTATGCAGCTTGCCGTCGGTGCGGGAGCAGTCGGCATCATTACGCTGCTCGTTCATGGTATTGAGATTCCCGCCGATATTCACGCGGTCAACTGGGGCGCCCTTTTGATACTGGGATTGTTTAACACCGGCGTTGGCAGCGGTCTTTACTTCCCGCAGCTCACAAAGATTCCGGTACAGCGCGTCGCGGTTTTCGGGTATCTTGAGCCGCTCTCCGCCGTTCTGTTCTCGTCTCTGCTCTTAGGAGAACCTCTTGGGATTCTCAAGATAGCGGGAGCGTTCTGCATTATCGGCGGCGCGCTTTTCGCTGAAACCGCACGCAGCGAAATTGCGCGCACATCATAAGCGCCGCACTACCCGTCAGTGACCGTTCCGCGAAGAATATCCAGCCCGTGAAAAACAGGCTCAATCACTGATGAGATGTTTTCAACGGCAGCTTTAGGACTGCCTGGCAGATTTACGATGAGCGTACGCTCCGCAATTCCGGCGACTCCACGCGAAAGACAGGCCTTGGACGTGATGCGCATCGATGCAGCCCGCATGGCCTCAGCAATGCCGGGTGCCATGCGCTCACACACCTCACCGGTTGCCTCGGGCGTCACATCACGCGGCGAGAAGCCCGTGCCTCCCGTAGTTACCACTAGCGCAATACCGTCAGCCACGGCGGCGCGCAAGGCTGAGACGATACGCTCACGCTCATCGGGCACCAGTGCCACCTGAGGCTCAACTGCCAAGCCCTTCTCGCTGAGAAAGGCGACAAGGGCCGGGCCACTCGCATCAGCTCGCTCACCGCGTGAAGAACGATCACTCACCGTAATGACGCGCGCGGTGTACGCCTTCCGCAACACTCCAGCCGCTTCTTGTCGCGCCAATGCTTCCCGCTTTTCACTGGCTGTTTTTTGCTGCTCCACGGCTACTCCTTTACGATAAGGCCACCCTCACCTAACGCTACAAAATCACGCTTGAAAAGCTCAATACCTGCGGCGATTCTGGGCAGCACCAAATCAAAGACGGTCGTGCTGCTATACATAACACAGCCAGGAAGCCCTAGTACAGGAACGCCGGGAGCCTCTTTGCCCTGAGCGTTGAGATAGCCTAGACACATCATTGCTCCCGGAAGTACCGGAGCACCATAGGTGACAATACGCGCGCCGGAGCGCTTAATGGCGCCAGGAGTGTTATCGTCAGGATCCACGCTCATGCCGCCCGTGCACAGGATCACATCAACCCCGGCGTCAAGTGCTTCGCGAATAGCGACAACCAACGCATCCATATCATCGCCCGGTTTAGCGTAACGCACTACTTCGATACCCACAGCGTTCAGCTTATCTTTGACGACGGGCGTAAACTTGTCCTCGATAAGACCTTTTTGAACTTCGGAACCCGTAGCGATAATTGCCGCGGTCTTTAGACAGAAGGGTGCTACGCGCATGAGCGCCCCGTGATGATCAATATCAGCGGCGGCTTCAGCGGCTTTCACAACCGCCTCGTCAACCACAAGAGGAATGACGCGAGTACCTGCGAGCGGCGCGTCCTTTTTCACCGCGCTGTTGCCGCGGCGCGTAGCTATCATCACTTCATCCACAGAGTTCACAGCATTGAGTCGGTTCGTATCAAGTACAAAAACGCCATCGGTGCCGGCCGAAATGTTGAGCTTTCCCTCATGCGGCTCTGCGGACACCACGCAATTCTCGCCGTGGCAAAGCGCCGCCATGCGATACGCCGCGTCGTTTTCGTGGAGCTGACCCTCTTTAAGCTCCCACACAAAAAGGTGTTCTTTACCCATGCTCAGCAGCACGGGAATATCAGCTTCCTCCACTACATGACCCTTTTGAAAGCGCACACCCTTGAAGCGCGTCTTGTCACTGGCTCCGGTACCGGGAATGATTTGGGTCATGTCATGGCACAGGACGTGTCCCACCGCTTCTTCGGTCTTGATTTGTTTCATTTACAGCTCCTTAGCGCTCAGAACGCGAATAACGTCACCGGGCTTGACGGTACCCCCACGCAGTACGACCGTAAAAATACCGTCAGTGGGCATGACACAGGTGCCGATGAGTTTTCTGATTTCACAGTCATGGTGACAGGTCTTGCCAATCTGCGTTACCGCGAGAAGAACCTCGCCTATGGCAAGTACGGTACCAACCGGAAGTGTGCGCAGGTCAATGCCGGAGGTAAGAATATTTTCAGCAAAGTCTCCGGGATTCAGCTCCGCGCCCTTCTCGCGCATGATGTCAACAGATTCGTTGCCCAACAAACTGACCTGACGGTGCCAATTTCCGGCATGTGCGTCGCCTGCAATACCCTCGCCCACACGAAGATCGATGGAAGCGACAGATTGCTTGCGCGTACCTTTCTTACGACTGATACAGCAGCTGAGCACCGTACCTTCTACAGCGGATTGCGCCTCTTCACAACTCATGCGCGCCCATCCTCTCGTATATCCTCTCGCATAAAATGACCGGACGCTCCGCCGTCTTTCTCAAGCAAACGGACCTGGTCGATAACCATATCACGCTGATGAGCCTTACACATATCGTAGATAGTCAGGCAGGCCGCAGAGGCCGCTGTCAGAGCCTCCATCTCAACGCCCGTCTCCCCCGTGCAGCGGCAAAGAACTTCCGCCGTGATACCGTCGCCTTCAAACGCAAATGTAATGTCTATACCGGTAAGCTGAAGCGGATGACACATCGGAATAATCTCCCAGGTGCGCTTAGCCGCCATAATGCCCGCCACCTGCGCCACAGCCAGAACATCGCCTTTTTTAATGCCGCCGGAACGCACCAGTTCAAGCGTATCGGGGCGCATGAAGATCTTTCCGCTCGCACGCGCCATACGCGCCGTTTTAGCCTTAGCGGAAACGTCCACCATACGGGCTCGTCCCTGCTCATTAAAATGGGTAAACGCCACCCTAACCTCCAATTTCATTCATCGCCCGAAGCGCCTTGCTTGCATGCTTCAAATCAATCGTATGACTCTTAGGCTTTTGGGCAATCCCCTTGCTCAAAACATCCAGAAGTTCCTCGCTTGAAAGTCCTCGCAGCGCTATCTCAGAGGCCGAATGCAGGCAAGGCTTCAGCATGCCGTCAGCAGTCACGCGGATTCTGTCGCAATCGCTGCAAAACTTATGCGTCATAGGACGAATGAGTCCCACTCTCCCCTGCCAGCCCGGCGCACAGAACAGCTCCGTAACACCGCTGGAACCCACAGCTTCAAGCTCAGGCAGCACCTCCAGCACGCGATCAGCACTGATAAAGCGCTCATCAGGCCAGCAGGCGCATTCTCCCATGCGCATAAGTTCAATAAAGCGCACGTCAACCGGCTCATTTTGTGCCATTTCGGCAAGAGGGCGAATTTCATCCTCATTCAAGCCTCCCAACAGGACGGCATTGAATTTCGTATGGGTAAATCCCACTTCCCGTGCCGCCTCAATACCGGCAAGCGCGTCAGCAAGCGTTCCGATGCGACTCAGCTTCGCGTACCGTTCGGAGTTGAGCGTATCGAGTGAGATGTTGAGACGAGAAAGACCAGCTGCCTTGAGGTCGGCTGCCACAGGAGCCAGAAGCGTGGCATTAGTAGTCATAACCACTTCATCGATGTCGTCCACTGCAGCAATCATACGCGTCAGGTCTACTATGCCTCGGCGCACCAACGGCTCGCCGCCGGTAAGGCGGACCTTTTTCACACCCAGCCGAGCCGCAGCCTCAACAATTGCGCGCATCTCTTCAAACGAAAGCACGTCTTTATGACGAAGCATAGGGACGCCGTGAGCCGGCATGCAATACAGACAACGGCAATTGCAGCGGTCCGTAACTGAAAGTCTCAGATAGCGAATATTTCTCCCCAAATTATCACGCATGAGAAATCTCTTCTTTCGCCGTACTCTCAACGAGAGGCATGACATGCTCAGGAGCAATATGCAACAAGATCCGCTTTGAATCGCCGCGCGCCGCCCAGGATTCTTTTGAACACTCATAGCGAAGCAGCGCTCCTTTGGGCGTCCGAGCCATTACGATGGTCGAAAACGTATTATCGATTACGCGATCAACCTCACAGGGAATGACATTCTCAGACTCAGAAACACCGTCAAGAACCGTAAAGTAGTGAGCTCGCAGGCCCACGTACTGCACCTCGCCGCGTATCGGCAATGCTGTTTGCAGCTCTATACCCCAATCGCTGCATGCAAGGGTCTTCTCACCTGTCGCATGAGCCCGCGACACGTTCTTACAGCCGGAAATGAGCGCCGCTGCCAGCGTTGCGGGAGCCGAGAAGAGCTCTTTGACGGGCACTTTTTTATCAGACATGCCTCGATCAATAACGCATACGGAATTGCACAGACGGTATACCTCATCGCGATTGTGCGATACGTATACCGCGCCACCGGGAAAAGCGCGCAGCGTATCGTTTAATTCCAATTCAAGCTGCCAACGAAGGTAGCCGTCCAAGGCGGAAAACGGTTCATCAAGCAAGATCAACTCAGGCTCGCTGACCAGGATGCGCGCCATCGCGCAACGCTGCTGCTGCCCGCCGGAAAGCTCGGAGGGGCGGCGATCAAAAAGTCCCTCAAGCTGCACCTTTTCCAGCTGTTTGCGTGCAGACGCCTCACGCTCTGAGCGCGTCTGTCCCACGGCGCCCACCAGTACGTTTTGCATCACCGTCATATGAGGAAAGAGCGCGTAGTTCTGAAACAGATATCCCACATGGCGCTCTTGCGGAGGAAGATTAAGGTGCGTCTCAGAATCAAACAGCACGCGATTGTTAAGCACGATACGCCCGCGGTCAGGCTGCACGACACCAGCTATGCACTTGAGCGTCATCGACTTACCGCAGCCTGAAGGTCCCAAAAGCGCCAGAACCTCGTTGCTCTTGTCGACATCAAACGAAACGTGCAGGTCAAACCCATCAAGATGCTTAGTAATATCAACGGAAAGCGCCACTAGTGCACACCTCCCGCCAAGGAAGCCGACCCGTGCGTACGCCGGCTTCCCTTCTCGAAAAAGTTAAGCGCGAGAAGCACCACGGCAGAGATGGCAAGGTTCACCAGCACCCACTGCATCGCGGCCGCGTCATCTCCTGTACGCCACAGCTGGTATACCGTTGTTGACACGGTTGCTGTCTTGCCGGGCGTATACCCGCAGATCATCGATGTAGCTCCGTACTCACCGAGCGCACGGGCAAACGCCAGAACAGTACCCGCTACGACGCCCTTCATGCAGCAGGGCATCTTTACCCGCCAGAATATCCATGTGTTCGATTTGCCCAGCGTACGGGCAGCGTCGGCAAGCGTTTCATCAAAGCTCTCAAAGGCGCCGCGAACCGTGCGATACATGAGCGGCAAACTCACGACAACCGTCGCGAAGATCGCCGCATACCAAACCATCGTGAGTTTCATGCCAAAAATACGCAATACCCACAGGCCTATGGGACGGCGCGGGCCCAAAAGCAAGAGCAGCAGATAGCCCACGACCGTCGGAGGCAATACCAGCGGCAGCGTCAATATAACGTCCAAAAGGCCTTTGATAGCCCTTGGTGTCTTTGCTATAACGTTCGCCAGAGCGATGCCTAGCAAAAAGACGAGCGCCGTTGACGCTGCGGCAATCCTCAGCGAGTTATAGAGCGGATACCAATCCATACAAGCACCAATCTGATTGCACTCATGTATCCACTACGCCTTTGAAAGCGGAGTAAACCCGACCTTCTCAAAGCACGCGCTCGCATCGGACGTCTTCAGGAATTCAAGGAATTTCTTCGCCAGGTCAGCCTGCTTCGCGTTCTTGGTCGCAGCCGCGGGATAGACAACGCGCCCGCACATTTCCTCAGTCGCCTCATCAACCATCTGCAGCTTGGCGGAGGTAGCGTCAGTTTTGTAAATAACGCCGCAGTCAACGGAAGCCTCTTTGACCTGCGTGGTAACTTCCTTGACATTAGTGCCGTAGGAAATGTGTCCGTCTTTGGCAAGCGTCTCTTCATCAAGGCTGTAATACTTGAGAATCTTCTGTGTATACTGGCCGACAGGAACGTCAGAGTTGCCCATACCGAGCAGAACCTCTCCGGCATTGAGTTTTTTCGCCATATCGTCAAAGCTCTGAACGGCTTTGGGGTTATCTTGGGGCACGCACAAGGTAACCTTGTTCTCAAGAATGTCAAAGCGAGTATCGGACGCAATGAGATCAAGATCTTTGTCGTGATCCTTCTTGGCGTTTGCATCAAGCTGATTCATCTGCTTCTGACCGGCGGAAATGAAGACATCGCAGTCGGAGCCCTCTTCAATCTGCGTCTTCAGGGTGCCCGAAGAATCAAAGTTGAAACTAATATCGACGCCCTCATTCGCATTTTTGAAGAGCTCACCGGCCTCTGTCAGGCTTTCGGTCAGCGATGCGGCGGCAAACACGATGAGCTTTTGGGTCTCAGCGGGCTTCTCGCTAGCTGCGGGCTCCTCCTTTGCCTTACCGCCATTACAAGCCGCAAGACCAAACGCAGCGGCTCCTGCCGCGCCAACGATAAACGAACGACGGGTAACACTGCTTTCGAACTTCATACCGTACTCCTTTGAACGAACCTAACCTTATATAACGAATCTTTTGTACTACGCTCCTATTGCCAAAAGACCCGGTAACGCCAATGTTTTTGCAGAGCGCTCCGCGCAAAGAGCCTCGTAAACCACCTTGTAAACCACACTGAAAGACGCGCAAGCACGCGCCCCTCTCTTTACGCCGAAGCGGGTTTTTTCTGATGCGGCTTTTCCGGACGGAGGTCAGCGCGGCAGCGAATCATCTCCGCGGCAATGGAGATAGCAATCTCTGACGGAGTGACCGCCATGATATCATCCCCGATGGGCATATAAATAGCGTCGGACCACTCCTTAGAAACACCACGTTCTTCCAACGTCTTACGGGCAAACGCCGATTTTCTTTGGCTGCCAATACAGCCCACATACGCCGGTTTGCACAGGTAGAGTTGTTCGAGCACGTCAATGTCAAACGCGTGGCCGTGAGTTGTTACCACCGCGTAATCGCGGCGCGTCACATGCACATGCTCTGAAATGTGCTTGAAGTCACCGAGAAAGACCGCCTCCGCAGCGGGGAAGGCTTCCTTCACCGCCACTCCTTCGCGATCGTCAAAGACCACCACTCTAAAACCAACACTGGCAAGCACGGGCGTCAATGCGTGTCCTACGTGTCCACCTCCAAAAATATACGCCACAGGATCGGGACCCAACGGCTCTGTATACGTCGCCGTTGCCTCATCCCACAAGGGCATATCAAAAAGAGCTCGCGGGTCATCCGCCGGAAGTTCATCGATGGCCAACGCTTCAACTATCACATGATCGGGATTCGACCACTGTTCCGTAATGACAAACGGTTTTCCTTCGCCAATCAGACTAAGCAGCCGGTCTGCAAAGAAGTCCTTTTGATCCGGAGTGACTACACATGAAGCAACAAGTGCATCTCCTCCACAGGCCATACCTGTTTTGGCATGTGTCATCCACTCAATATAATTTCGCTGTGCGCCGGCAAGCATGGCGCGTGAGCGCTCCTGCGCCATAAGTTCAATGGAACCGCCGCCAACGGTCCCTAAAAACGTTCCGTCCTGCAGAAGCACCATGCGAGCGCCAGCATGACGCGGCATCGAGCCCTTTGTGGTTACAAGCGTTGAAAGCACAAAGCTCCGATCTGCCTCCAGCTCTGCAAGAAGACGACGCACAAAATGCTCATCGCAGAGCGTCTCATGTGAATCAGCCATGGTACTACCTATCCTTATCTACGAAAATTCTGTGAAAACCCGCGCTTAAAAGCCGTATCTCAGCATCCCCGTCCGTGCATCAGCCTGATGCGCGTGTGGCCGTGTGAAGCATCGGCGCCTTCGTTTTCCGTCATGTGTCCAACTACGCGGGCGGAAGGCACGCGCCCGTCCGCGCGAAGCGCGGCGAGAAGCGCCTCGGCGTCCTCAGGCGCCACGGCAATAAGCAGGCCACCCGAGGTTTCCGGACAGAAGAGCACATCGGCTTTTTCACGGGAAACTCCTTCAGCTTCCACGTACTTCTCGGCATACCGGCGATTGCGATACATACCTGCAGGCAGAATACCTAGACGAGCCAGCTCAAACACATGGGGCGAGATAAACTCGGGGCCATCAACGTCAATCACCGCGCTCAAATCCGCTCCCTGACACATCTCAAGCAGATGTCCCATAAGCGAGAAGCCCGTCACGTCCGTTACGGCATGAACGTCAAAGTTCACCATAATGTCGCGCGCATACCGGTTGAGCGTCATCATGGAGCGCTCGGCGGTATCAATCTCTTCTGCGGTTGCCATATTGGCTTTTACTGCTGTGGTAATCACGCCTACGCCAAGCGCCTTGGTAAGAATGAGTACATCGCCCGCATGCGCTCCCGAATTGGTATACATCTTGGCTGGATTCACAAAACCTGAGACAGCAAGACCGTATTTGGGCTCATTGTCATAAATGCTATGACCGCCCACAATGAGCGCACCGGCTTCATACACCTTGTCATAGCCGCCGCGCAAAATCTCGTGAACCACCTCAGAAGACATATCTTCCGGAACCGCCATAACGTTGAGTGCTACCTTGGGCTCACCACCCATAGCGTATACGTCGGAGAGAGCGTTTGTCGCCGCAATAGCCCCGTACACATAGGGGTCATCGGCGATGGGCGGAAAGAAATCAATAGTTTCCACCAGCGCGACATCATCGGTAACCTTATAAACTGCCGCATCGTCCGCCTTGTCAAAACCAACCAGCAAGTTGGGATCTTGACGCACCTTGATATCCGAGAGGAGCTTTGCAAGCTCACCTGCTCCAACTTTCGCACCGCATCCAGCGCATTCGGCAAGCTTCGTTAGTTTGACGTTTTCCACAGCCACTTACCCCACCAGCCTTTCCGTAAAGTGACAGAGGGCCTCAAGTACGCCTCCGCCTATCGCACGAGCCTTATCGGATGCGGAAAAACAATGTCCTACCTTACAACGAGGATCAATGTCGCCCGATTTCATACCCTTGGTTACCGGCACGCCTTCTTGCAAAAGACCTCGCAGAACACCGTCAATGGTCGCTTTGACCGGAATGCCTGAAACCGTTGCCACGATGTCTCCCCGCTTGACGACATCGCCGATTTTTGCCACCGGCTCAAAGACGCCTTCAGCCGGCGACCACAGCACACGCTCCTTGGTAAAGCCACCGATGTTGCCCGGAACGCCGGTATTCGGGATGGGCGTGCCATCGTAAATAACTTTTCCCAGGTAATGTCCGCGCTTCGTTTCAATCACCGCATGACAGTCCGCACTTGAATCGGTGCCGGCCTTAAACCCCGGTCCCACTCCGATTACGACGGGAGCCATGGCTTTGGTTGTCCCCAAGTTGCGTTTCGCGAGAATGGCGTCTACCAGCACATCAGGCGCAAACTCTGAAATGCCTGCGCCTTCAGGGTCTACCAGCACTGCAATGTTCTTCTCGCTCACAATACGCAGCGCGTCAGACACATCAGCCGCGCGGACAGCCTTAACGCCCTCGACCGTTGCTTCTCCCAGGCGGATAGCTTCAGAAAACGCAACAGAGCGGCGGACGGCCGTCGGGATCGAAACGTCCAGCATCACGATATCACAGCCCGCGCGGCGCAGCCTGAGCGCGATACCCGATGCAAGATCACCTGCACCCCTGATAACTACCAGCATGTCTGTCCCCTCCAACCGGACGCGCATTCGTCATCCGCATGTGTTCGATTACAATTCAAGTTCATATATACCCGACGGCAGAAAATTACCAGCCGCCGCTTTCTCAAGTGCCGAACGTACCTCCGGAGGCATAGCCCACGCCAGACCACAATCCGCCTTAATAGCAACAGGCGTTGGAATCAGACGGCCGGGTATGCTTCGTTCCTTGCAGACACGTTCGCACTCAAGCGCCTCATATGTGGAATCAAACGCCACTACTGCCTGAAGGTGTCGCTTATGCCCCGCCATGGCACGCCCCCTCCTTTGCAAGCTCACTCAGGGCGAAAAGCGCTGCGTCTACTTCGTCGTTTTTGGTATACCAGCCAAACGAGAAGCGCACGGCGCCTGTCTCGTGCGTACCAAGCGCCCGATGCATACGCGGGGCGCAGTGTCCGCCCGCGCGAACCGCAATGCCGTACTTCATGTCTAAAATTCCCGTAAGCTCTGATGACGTCCATCCGGCCAGATTAAGCGTGACAACCGGAGCGTGATCACGGTCTGGCTCAGAGCCGTCAAGATCTGCAAGGTCATCAGGATAGCTACCATAAAGCGTTGCGCCGGAAATCGTACGAACCCCTGTCACAAACCGCTTAGTCAGCGCCACATCATGCGTGTGGATGGCGTCTATTCCCAGCTCGGCTACGAAGGCGGCTGCCGCAGACAGACCGGCTATGCCGTGCCCG
The DNA here is from genome assembly GCF_000411555.1 of Atopobium sp. oral taxon 199 str. F0494. Taxonomy (GTDB): domain Bacteria; phylum Actinomycetota; class Coriobacteriia; order Coriobacteriales; family Atopobiaceae; genus Lancefieldella. The sequence continues at coordinate 868,789 of NZ_KE150486.1, forward strand.
TTAAGCGTACCAGCTTCAAGATGTTCGGGATAGCCATCCGGCATGCCCTCCTTGAAAGAAAGTACCCCGGTGCCGCCCTGGAAGACGGCTTCCACCTCAACGGACGGAGCCACCAAAAGGCCGCCTGTCCCCTGCGGCCCCATCAGCGCTTTGTGCCCGGTAAATGCTAACAAATCAAGACCAAGGTCATCGAAATCAATCCGGAAAGATCCTGCCGTCTGCGCAGCGTCTACCAGTAGCAACGCGCCGGCTGCATGCGCAATGGCAGCCGCTCGCGTAAGATCGCAGACGTTGCCGGTAAGGTTGGAAGCATGTGTTACCACCACAAGTTTTGTACCGGGAGTTACCAGCCGCTCAAAAGCATCCCAGTCAAGGCGTCCTTGCGCATCGGCGGGAACAAAGTCAACTTGCACGCCGCTCTTCTCGCGAAGACGATAGAGTGGACGCAGAACGGAGTTGTGATCCCAGTCGGTTGCAACCACATGATCTCTTGGCTGCACAATGCCGAGAAGAGCCTTGTTCAGCGCGTCAGTCGCATTTGCAGCAAACACCACACGCTCAGGATGAGAGAACCCCAGAAGCGCAGCAAGGCGTTCGCGCGCCACTGTGACCGTGCGAGCCGCGTCAAGCTCGGCAGACGCAGTGCCGCGACCGGTGCTTCCCAATGAGCTGAGAGCGCAGGTAACAGCGTCAATCACACATGCGGGACGCTTATAAGATGTGGCAGCGCAGTTGAGGTATATCATAAAAATCGCAGCTTACAGCACCATTGCACCCGGCTGCTTTGAGATAATCTCGGCAATGGCGTAGAGGTTGGTAACCCCGCCCACCGCCAGCTTGTCTTTAATGCCATAAAAATCAAGGCAGGTACCACAGGTCAAAATCTTGGTGCCGCGCGATTCAAGCTCTTTGATATCCTCAAGCGACTCCGAGCCCTCGCACGTCAGATGAGCACCGCCGTTGTAAAACAGCATGGTCTCAGGAACGCTCTCTTGGTGCGCAAGAGCGTAGATGAGGCCTTTCATTAAAATATGCCCAAGCTCATCATCACCGCGACCCATAAACTCAGCATCAACTGCAACGACCGTAGCAGAACGATTGGGAATATTGCAAAAGAGAGACGCTTCGGTCGCCACGGACGCACTTGCCGCAACTGCTTCGCGAGGGGTGAAGGTCATGACAGTATCTTCGCCGTCTTTTGTCGTAGTAAGCTCACAGTTCTTCTCGTCAGCCAAGCGCGTAAGGTTACCGAGAGCAACGGCATCGTTTATGACCACTTCAAGCGCTTCTCCCTGCGCCAGTTTTGGCAACGCTTCAAGCGTCAGAATAACCGGCTTGGGACACGTTAGGTTGCGCGCATCAATTTTCATTGCAATCCCCCTCTTAAAATTGCACATCCTACCCACGTATAACGGGCAATGTGAATGTTTTTGCAATAAAATAAGTATATCGCTAATAAAAAACTTTTAGTTAGGCAATCACATGAACTGTTATGGAGTGCTGGGTGTTTTACCAGGAGTTACCTCAGTTGTCGGCAGTGGAGGCAAGACCACACTGCTCTCAAAACTTTCCCAAGAAGTTCGGGGAACGGTCGTTTTGACCACGTCAACGCACATCCTTCCGTTCCCAAATATGCCTCTTTTGGAAAACCCCACGCTCTCTGAGGTGGCAGACGCGCTGACAACACACCGCGTCATCTGTGTCGGAGCCTTTTCAGGCGAGAAGCACAAATTGGGACCCTCAGCACTTTGCGCCCAAGAGCTGGCGTCGGTTGCCGACTATGTATTTGTGGAAGCTGACGGATCCAAACGGCTACCCCTGAAGGCTCACGCCCCGCATGAGCCCGTTATTCCCGAAGGTAGCCGGCACACCATCCAAGTCGTCGGACTTTCCGGCTTTGGGCTGCCCGTCAACCAAACCGTTCACCGCAGTGAGATTTTCTGCGACCGCGCAGGCTGCTCGCCGGACAATCTCGCTACACCGGAACGCATTGCTATGGTCATTGCAGCAGAACACGCTTCAGGAGCCGTACAAGCGGACGTTATTCTCGCCAATCAAGCCAAAAGCGAGAAAGACCTCGCTCTGGCAAGAGACTTTACAAAGGAGCTCCGTTTGCGGGGCGACAACACGCCCGTTGTTGCGGGCTCGCTTTTTAATTCGACTTTTGCGGAAATGCGTGATAGGTGATAACTACCGGCGCATCTTCGTTGTACTTCTCGCCTACCGAAAACTTTTTATCACCGTCAATGGTGATCTCTTTGACCTGATTCTCGTGATTGAGCAGGCCAATCTTGAGGTCCTCGTCCTTTTTGGTTGTAATGTTTGTAAAGCCCGCATGCTCAAACTTCTTTTGAGCTTCCTCATAGTCATACTCAGAGACGTCCTTGCTGGCGAGAGGAACCTCTACCTTCACCGGCTCTTTTTTGACAGTCTCGGTCTGAGTGGGCTGTGCGGATTGCGCCTGTTGGTTTGATGTCCACGGATGAAACGCTATGAGTATCACACACACCACAAGCGCAACGATTGCGGTTACTGCAACAATAAACAGTTGGTTATTAGTAGTTTTTTTGACCGCTTCCGCTGCGATTTCTTGCTTGCTCTGTATGGGTCCTGACGATTTTGCAGCGGAATGAGGCAGGGTGGCTTGCTCTTGTGAGAGCCGACGCGTAACTTTATCCCCAACGTCCAGCGTCTCGCCGGTCAGCAAATCGTGATCAAGCGAGTCCATTGCTTTTTGCACGTCGGTGTTGTTCTGTGCGCCGGCATCGTCTTCATGGAAGTTCAACTTATGTCTCCTTTGTCCACCACCGGACCGTCTTTCGTACATCTATTTTCACACACATAGCGCTATAGAAATATTACAACACCTGCAAAGATGACAAGTTCATACTGTATTTTTTCATACTGTGTATTGCATAGTATGCCTGAGTACTATATACTATGTATCGCATAGTATATTGAAGGAGACGTATTGTGGATGCACAGCTGAAGCGTGGATTTCTTGATATCTGCGTCCTCGCAGCCATAGCCCGCAAAGATTCCTACGGGTATCAAATCATCCGGGATGCCCCTGCGTCACTTGAGCTTTCCGAGTCAACGCTCTATCCCATTTTGAAACGTCTTGCTAAGCAACATTTCCTTTCCGAATACACACGTGAGCACAACGGTCGTCTCCGCAAATATTATTCGATTACTGACACGGGACGCTTAGAGCTCTCACGATTTATCGCCGATGAGGCCTCCATTACAGACATTCTCTCCTACATTAAAGAAGGAGCATCGTCATGAAAAAGGATGAGTTTCTTGCCGAACTTCGCGCAAACCTTAAGAAAAAGCATGTTCCCAAAATCAGCATTGATGATGCTCTTGCCTATTACGATGAGGCAATACGCGACCGCATGGAAGACGGTATGTCCGAGGAAAAAGCCGTAGCAGCCATGGGAAGCATTGATGATGCGGTTCAATCGGCACTGGAGAGTATGCCTGTGTTTCTACGTGCAACTCAGCGTATCCGCTCTGATTCGGTACTTATGTCCATAACTATCGTGCTTCTCGTGATAGGCGCCATTGTCTGGATACCCCTTACGTTTGCCCTCGCACTTACGGCATTGAGTATTTATTTTGTGATTTGGGCACTTGTTATTTCATTATGCTTTGCAGTTGCCTGTGGTCTTTTCTGCGGAGTAATGAGCATCCCGGCACTTGTAGTGGGATTTCTGCACGACATGTTCCTTTCCGGTGCACTTTCTGCCGGTGTGTTTCTGCTCATAGGAGGTATTTCAATACTGGTAATACCGATAGTAGCTCGCATAATGCATTCTCTCGTACAAGGCGCACGAGACTATGCAAAGTGGATTGCTCATTTCTTTGCACAAGCTCCTGCCGAGAAGAACGATGTCTCCATGGGGCGAACAAATACAACGCCATGGTCAGAAGGACATTCGAAAAGACTGCTCTCGCTGTTCGGTGGCATTTTTATCGCAATTGGCCTTGTGTTGATTCTTATTGCGTATGTGGGGTCAGGATGTAACCCTGCACGTTTACCTGAGCTTCCTGCACTACAGATTTCTTCTTGCTCGCTTTATGTGAGTCCGCATACTATTGCGTTTATGTAACTCAATTGACGCAACTCATCCACACACGGATATCCGAAAGTATCCAGATTCTACGTTACGTATCCGGAATGATTGTGAACAACATATAGAACTGTTGCGGGATCACTTAATTTTCGGTTTCTGAATCCAGTGCCGGGCCTATCGCTTTTATGAGATATCCATTCTCATCGAACTCATAATAGTAGTCATCAACTATTGCTAGCCCATGTGAAAAAAGGTAGCCGTTGATTTGTCGGTACGCTTTACATCCATCGACCGTTACCCAACCGAAGGGAAGTTTCCATTCAAAAGGTCCAAGTTCTACAGAGCCGTCTCTTACTTCCTTGTAGTCGTCAAGAGAAACTTCTTCTAAATCCACGAGTTTGAAGGACTCGTAATTGCCGGCAAGAGCGGAGAACCTTAAAGTTCCGAGATCTTGCATGACATATCCCACAGGTTTATCTCTATATCGAATCTCCCAAATAAGGTTGTTCCGGGTTTCTGGTTTTACTCCTATATAGCAACTGCCAAGCGTGAGCTTCATATAGTCGATGTCTTTGAGGTAAGGCTTTCCGCCGTCTCCTTCTTGCCTGGCGGTATTGATAGCTTCTTGTGTGGCCTGCTCTACCGCTTTTTGCTGAAGCGAGTCAATTGCCCATGGGTAGGGCGTAGCAAATGCATTCCACAAGAGGAAGACAGTGGCTATAAGGAGCAGAACTATGGGGATAATCTTTAGAGGTAGCCATTTACATTTCTTGTTCATAATCATCACGCAGCCTCAACTATTGGCTTATATGCTTTAGGAACAATGTTTCCCGGAAGTGCCTTATACGCCTCACCTCTTGCATTAAACTCGTAGGTGACCCCTCCAATCCGAGCCTTTCGTGAGTAGATCATAGAGCCGGTAGGGCCACCCGAGACTGGCCTATTATTGTCATAACGCAGGTAGTAGTTATTCCCGCCATAGTAAAGCCATCCGGTGCGCATTGAGCCATCTTGGTTAAGGTAGAAGGTATGACCGGAACTATTGAGCCATCCCGTTTGCATTATTCCGCTTGAGCTTAAGTAATACCAAGAGCCTCCCCGCTCCAGCCAACCGGTAGCCATTGTTCCATCGGAGTTAAAGAAATACCAGTCTCCTGAAATGCGATACCATCCTGTTATCATTCTTCCGTTACTGTCAAGGTAATAATAACTGCCGTCTTTTACAAGCCATCCGACCCGTATAGAGCCGTCGGAGTTCATGTAATACCAATTACCCCCATCCTTGACCCAACCCGTCCGCATGACCCCGTCCGAACCCAAGTAATAGTATGTACCGTTGTAGACAAGCCACCCTGTCCGCATCTTGCCACTACTGTCCAGGTAGTAATAATCCCCCTTATATGAAAGCCACTGGGAATGAAGGAGGCGGCCTGAATCGTCGAGGTAATACCAATATCCATCGACGGAAACCCATCCTGTCTGCATTTTTCCTGATATGGAGAAGTAAAACCAAAGACCGTTGATTTTAACCCAACCGGTCTGCATCTCTCCTGACTCGGAAAAGTAGTATGTTTCATCTTCGAAACCGAACCACCCTGTCGCATAGTTTCCATGTCGGTCGAAGTACACCCATTTGTCACCGTTGCCTGGTTTTTGCCATCCCGTAAGAACAATTGTTCTTTCCCAATAGAAATAAGTTTCATTATCACAAAATGTGTATCCAAATCTTCCTTCATCATCTTTATGCAATATCTCACGTTTTCCACTTGCTGAATCCTGTGCATAAACAGCTGACACACCCGTCTCGAAGACATACCCACATGCTGTTATCGCATGCCCTTCTGAACCACCCTTCAGCCTTAGGATAAAAGGGGTGTTGTGATCGATCCAGTTTACAATTTCTTCATCACTTGGAGAATACTCTAGGCTAGTAGAGGAGATTTGTTGATTAGAACCAGGATATGTAAACAGTAACAGCCCCTTGATATAATCCTCTGTAAACCCTCCAGTAATCTCCCCCTTAACCTGTATCGAAAGGGAATCGGGCGTCCAGTTTGATGGTCCAGTCATATAGTTTCCTACCGCACAAATGGCAGCAGCCCAACATGTTGGAGACTGGTATTGTGGAACGACCGACACGTCGATCGTCTTAATCACACGACTTCTTACGTTTTTCGATGTAACGTTATTGAGCGAGACTGGACTTGACTTCCCAGCATAGCTATACTGTCCACTCTCCTCCTCGACCAACGAGACGATTTGTCGTTCCCTCGCGTCGGTAATCCCATCTCGCCTTATCTTCGACACGAGTGTTCCATTTTCGTAATGCCAAACGAAGATTCCTGAGACGACATAGCTGTCCTTACCATCAGCAACAACGGCTATATCAGCGTAGTCAAGGTCGTCATCGTAGTAATACTCATCGATGATCGACGAGATTGCGGTAGACCCCCGAGTCTCCCCATCGTAATATTCCGTGTAGACGGCGAAAACATTTCCGTTGAGGTAGAGGGGGGGTACTTGACAATTCCAACGTCGGAAAGATGATCATTCTCAAGTCTGAGGAACCTATAACTTCTTCCGACCTGTACCTCACTGACATCGGAAATATCTACCTTTTGCTTATGGAAGAGAAACTCCATTCCATCATCGTCGATCAGGGAGAACAACTTGGATATATGCTCTACCGTCTTCTTGCTTGGATATGACTGCAGTTCCAAGGCATTGGCTGTCTTAACTTGTTTACCAGAAAAAATCACAATTATTACTATGAGGATGAAAGCAATTTTGGATAGTTTTCTAAACATGACAACCCCTCCCAAGACTTGGACAAAGATAGAAGGTTTGATGTCATCTCATATACAAGACCCGCAGTCCTCCTCTGTAAGCTCAAAGTAACAAGCTCTGGCAAACTCGTGGAGGCGCTCGGTGAGCGTGTCGGGGCGTATCTCGGCCCCCTGCGAGGCCAGCAGGGCCAGCACCTCCTCCCTGCTGTCCTCGTGCCCGACCCTGCCCGTCTCCCCCTTTGACACGAGGGCCCCACCCTCGTAGTGCCAGATGTACGGGCCCGAGATGAGGTAGAAGCTGCGCCTTTTGCGCATCTCGACGACGATGGTCACGTCCGAGTAGTCGATGTCCTCGCCGTAGTAGGGCTCGCTTCTGATCGAGCCTGCCTGGACGACCTCCTCCACCCCGCTATCGTTGTACTTGGTGATACAGATGGCAAAGGGCCTTCCTCCGGAGAAGATAGGGTAGTTGACAAGGTTGGAGTCCTCAAGCCTCTCGCCCTCAAGTCGGTACCTCTTGTACCCATTGCCGACAGTGATGTCGCTGAGGTCGAGGTTTGCAGCGTCCTCAGGGAACAGGAACTCCTTCCCGTCGTCATCTATTATCGAAAAGAATTTCTTTATACGTGCGACCACCTCCTCGCTCGGCTCGGAGGCCTTGCAGACGCGGCAGAGGAGGCCCACTTGGACGGACAGGGCGGCCACCGCCACCAAAAGGAAGACGGACAGCCTGCGGACTCGCTTTCCCATACTAACCTCCCATAACCCAAAATTACAAAAGGATAGCTATTTAGATTATTCCACGATTTGATTTTCAATTACCAGAAAATTCTGTCAATAGCTTAAAAATATCAGCTAGCGGTCATTAAATTATTTAAGAAGTTTGCGCTGTATTGAATACCCATCACTATCTCCCTAGCAAAAATGTTATAGTCAGAAATCAGATAAGGTGAGACGCCTGAAAAAAATTAAGGATGTAGCGTGATTCTTGAAACAGAACGGCTTATACTTCGTCCATGGGAATTGACTGATGCAGAATACCTATTCCAATATGCCAGTCATCCAGCCGTGGGTCCCATTGCAGGATGGAGTCCTCATACCAGTGTCAAAAACAGTCGCGAGATAATCGAAAACATACTCTCTGCACCAGAAACGTATGCGGTAGTTTTAAAAGAACTCAGCCATCCGGTCGGGAGCATTGGACTTAAGATTGGATCTGCCAGCAACAAAGGAATCCCTGATACCGAGGGAGAAATTGGCTATTGGATAGGAGCACCCTTCTGGGGACAAGGGCTCATTCCCGAAGCTTCTCGCAAAATAATGCAACACGGATTTGAAGACTTGGGACTCCAACGACTCTGGTGCGGATATTTTGACGGAAATATCAAGTCAAAACGTGTTCAGGAAAAATGTGGTTTTACCTATCATCACACAGCAAATAACGTTTCATGTGCAATCGAAGGGTTACTGAGAACAGAACATATTACCTGCATAACAAGGCAAGAATGGGAAAGATCGCACTAAAACCTGACTATATACTCTATAATCGAGTCGATAAAAGGTACTGCAAATTAACAGGAGCAGCACATGACACCAGAAGAAAGAGCAGAGAAATGGTTCTGCGGTGTTCCGGAATCAAAAACGATTGATCTTGAAAAGAAAGTAGAAATATCCAAGAAAGCATCCTTGCGAATAGCATTGATATTTTTCCTTTTACTGTTCATTGAGTGCGTTGCGCTATTTCAGATTAATGATGGAGCGCTGTTTCTCTGGCTGGCGGATACGGTCAGCGGATTTGCAGAAGGCAATCATACCTACAAAGGACTGGCTCTGGTCGGTTCTATCCTGGTGCTACCTCTTTTGGTTTTTCCGGTCTTAATCGCATTCATATTTGGTAAGAAATGGATCCGCTCTGAAGCACGCAAATACATACAACACCAAGAAAGAGATAGCTAGACAAGGACTTGCCAAAACTGGGGTGCTTCTCTTACACCATTTTTCGGGACACGACCCATTTGACGGGTTTAGTGGTGGTTTTTCCGGAATTTGAGCGTTTAGTGGTGAATCAAATCACCACTAAACATCCAATTTGGTACCAATTGTCTACGCTACGAGAAAACCACCACGAAAGCAAAAAACTGCCTGCGGATTTGCAGACAGCTGTTGATACGCAATTTCAACGATCACGGCAAGTAAAGCGAGAAGACCTTACGAGCACGATTATACCGCCTAGAGCTGCCGGAAATGCGCCAAGTATGGTAACTCGGACACCAACTTGGCGCATTTCTGGCAGCACTGTTCCAGCGGGTGGCTTTATGTTTCGTGCGTTGCTCGAGCTCAACAGGCTAAAACCTTGAATAAGCTTTGGAGCGGAATTTCTCACTGAAACCCGCTCCAAAATCCCCTATTGTTCGGATATAGAAACGCAAACCTAAATACGGGCAACGGCCTTGATCTCGACTTTAGCGCCCTTTGGAAGAGCAACTACCTGGAATGCTGCGCGTGCAGGATAGGGCTCAGCAAAGAACTCGGCATAGACCTCGTTCATGGCGCCAAACTCGTTGATGTCGGAAAGCAAAACCGTAGTCTCAACAACGTCAGCCATGGAAGCACCGGCTGCCTCAAGGATGTTTTGAATGTTGGTAAGGCTCTGGCGAGTCTGGACCTTAATGTCCTCACCGGCGAACTCACCAGTTGCGGGGTCAACCGGAAGCTGACCGGATACGTTAATGGATCCGTTTGCAGAAACGGCTGCAGAATAAGGTCCAACTGCTGCAGGTGCCTTGTCGGTAACGATTGCTTTCTTTGTCATAAAACTCTCCTTCTCTCAGCCCAAACGCGCTTTGCGTCTAGGCAACGCACAAACTCTACTGTATCCCGTGCGGCGATTCACATTGCTACCTCGGATTGCCGCCTTGGATTGTTATCCTCTGCTCTTGTCTCAAGTATCAGTCCTAATGAACTCCGCAAGAGCCTTGTTTCTGTAGGTGATATCTTCCCTGACAGTAAATCCCTGCTTTTCCCAGAAGGCATTGCCAACCTCGTTGCGGTTAAAGACGAGCAGAGCCACTTTATATATACCTTCCTTCTCCAGAGCCTTGAGCGTATGTTCCAATAACTCCGCTGCAATCCCCTACCGCCGGCATGCTTCGGCAACGGCCATATGATAAATGTAGCCTCTTCGCCCATCATGACCTGCAAGGACAACGCCTTTAAGAACCCCAGTCTCTTCCGCTACAAAAACGGTGGTCGGATTCCGGAGCAAAAAGCGCTCTATCCCCTCCCGGGAGTCGTCTAGGTTATTGAAGCCCATGTTTTTACAAGACATCCAAAGGTCATATACTGCGTCATAGTCATCTATGCTCATCGTGCGAATCATCATGCGTCATGCCGCCCTTTACCTTTTGACATACGCGCCTGGCTTCGCGCCCGTTGGCTCACCGTCGACCACCGCAAGCTCACCGTTGACAAAAACGTATGCCGGACGTCCGTGAATCTCAAAGCCCTCGTATGGCGTATAGTCAACGTTTTGATGCTGGTTCTTCTCGCTGATGGTCCACACTACGTTTGGATCCCATACCGTCACGTCGGCATCGGAGCTAACACGCAGGACACCCTTGCGCGGATACATGCCAAAGACGCGTGCGGGTCCCTCACTCATGAGACGGGCAAAGTCTTGAGCGCCCAAGCAGTTCTCAAACGAGGTCATGATAAGCCCAGGCCGATGCTCTACACCGGGACCGCCATTGGGAATGCGGGTGAAGTCGCCGATGCCGCGATCTTTTTGACCGTGAAGATTGAAGCTGCAGTGATCGGTAGCAATGGTATCAATCTCGCCGTCACATACGGCATGGCGCAGAGCCTCAATATCGTGCGGCTTGCGCAAAGGCGGGCTCATAACGTACTTGGCGCCCTCAAAGTCACTCTCAAGATAGCGCGAATCATCCAGCAACAGATACTGCGGACAGGTCTCAACGTCCATCTTCACCTTGCCGCGCGCCTTGGCCGCACGAACCGCTTCAAGTCCAAGCGCACTGGACAGATGCACGATGTTGATACGGGCATCGGCAAGCTCCGCAAGATAGCACAGACGAGAAATAGCCTCTGCCTCACAGGCCGCCGGACGGCTCATAGGATGACCTTCGGGGCCGGTAATGCCTGCCGCAAGCATCCGCCGCTGCATCTCGTTGACAAGGGTACCGTTTTCACAATGGACGCACAAAACACCGTCAACATCGCGGATGCGCTCAAGCACCTCAAGCGTCTGGGCGTCATCCAGGCGCAGATGATCGTAGGCAAAGTAGGTCTTAAATGACATAACGCCGGCATCACGCATAACCTGCATATCAACCTTGGCCTGATCGTTCCAATCGGCAATGGCCATGTGGAACGCATAGTTGGCGGTGCAGGTGCCGTCGGCGCGCCGGTGCCACTCATCAAGCGCTTCGGTCAGCGTCATACCCTTGTCCTGCGTGGCATAGTCCACAATCGTGGTGGTCCCACCGCAGGCAGCGGCGCGCGTCCCCGTCTCAAAGCTGTCCGCTGTCCAGTCCATACCCGTCCAACACTGCATATGCGTGTGGGCATCGATGAAGCCCGGAAATACGTATTTGCCAGTGACATCAATAACAGTGTCATCTGCGCTCGCCTCGTACGCACCTCCCACCTGGACGATCTTCTCGCCATCCAGTACCAAGTCTCCACAAAAGACGCCTTCGGGCAACACAAGAAAGCCGTTCTTTATTACGTTCATCAGTCAACTCCCAATCTCTCGGTCGTTAAACCGCTTATAGATGCCGATATTCGTATCGCCCGCGCAAGGCGCTCGAGCTCCAGAGGAGTATCAACGTCCATGAGCTCTTCAGCGCACGCCGCCTCAACAAGCACGGCTGACGCCTTATACTCCGGATGTTCTGCAAACACGCCCGAGCCTCCCGCATTTCCTGCGACCTTGCGCAAGGCATCGAACAAGACAGCGGGAAATACCACGGGGCTTCCTGGTGTCTTGTGCCATGCCAGACGCGAAACCATATCCGGGCGCGCCTCAAAGCTGGCGAGAAGTGCCTTCAGACTTGCAGTGCTCACAAGCGGCTGGTCGCCCTGAAGAAACACCGCTCCCGACCACGGTTTTCCAGCTGCCGCATCAACGTCTGCCTCCTGCATCCCGCGACGGACAGTATCGCTTTGCAACATACCGTCATGTGTAGCAACACGCACGCGCAGCTGCCGGCAGAGCGCGATTACCGGTGCGTGAAACGCGTCGTCAACGGTAACTACAATAGGCTCCAAACCCGCAGCCAAAGCCGTTTCAATGACGTGCCGGATAAGGGGTTTACCGTCCAGCTCTGCCATAAGCTTGTTCGAGCCAAAGCGCCGAGACGCACCGGAGGCCATGACTATGCACCCGATACGTGTCACAGTATGACCTCCTTTCATTCCTATGAGGCGCAAAGAGACGTCAGCTATAAGACAAATCGCTCCGTGCCATTAAAACCTTCACGCAAAAATTAACGCAAGCTAACTCCTATGCTACCCGTTATCCGCGGACCACGGTGCCGGTCTTGCCGGCAATGCCGTCAGCGGCTTTATCAAGCAGCGTAATAAGAGATGTACGACCCTCGCCGGACTGCGCGAACTGTAAAGCCGCCTCAACTTTTGGCAACATGGAACCGGGAGCAAATTCCCCCGCCTCAATGTAGGCCTTGGCAGTCTCTGCGGTAAGCTCGGAAAGATCCTCCTGCTTGGGCGTGCCAAAGTGGATAGCGACCTTCTCAACGGCCGTCAGGATAATCAGAGCATCGGCGTTCATCTGCTCGGCAAGGCGCGCGGCAGCAAAGTCCTTGTCGATAACGGCAGCAGCGCCTTTAAGGTGATTGCCCTCGGTCTTAAAGACGGGGATGCCACCGCCCCCACACGCGATGACAACGTTGCCGGTCTCAATGAGGGAACGAATGGTATCCAGTTCAACGATTGAAACAGGTTGAGGCGACGCTACTACGCGACGGTATCCGCGCCCCGCGTCTTCGACGACGTCATAGCCACGCTCAGCGACCATCTTGTCGGCCTCTTCCTTGGTCATGAACGATCCGATAGGTTTGGTGGGATTCTTAAACGCCGGGTCATTGCCATCGACCTCAACCTGAGTCAGTACGGTAGCAGCGCTCTTATTGATACCGCGGTTAAGCATCTCTTCACGAAGGGCGTTCTGGAGGTCGTAGCCAATATAGCCCTGGCTCATGGCAACGCACACGGAAAGTGGACACGGAATGTACTTCTCGGGATCAAAACGCGTCAGCTGCGTCATGGCCTCCTGGATCATGCCGACCTGAGGACCGTTGCCATGAGCAATGACGACCTCATTGCCCTGTTCAATCAAGTCAACGATTGCCTTAGCCGTATGCTTCACCGCGATCATCTGCTCGGGCAGATTTTTGCCCAGAGCATTGCCGCCCAGAGCAATCACAATACGCTTTCCCATAGTCCCCTCCAAAAGGTACCTGTCCATCTGTATGCAGCTGACGCTGCAGAACCCTGTCGGTTTGTGGCGAGAAACGACTCGGGAGGACGCTCTTCTCGCCCGGTAAAAACAAAAGGGACCTGTTCTGAAGCCAGAGGTCTCAACACAGGTCCCTGAAAGTTTCAAACTTTACGCCTGGAACCAGCGAGGGGTATTGCCCTGCTCAAGTGCTTTAAGTGTAGCAATGGGATCCTTTGCCTTCTGCAAGAAAATCATTGCGGCAATAGCGTATGGCTTGTAAGAAGCCTCTTTATAAAGACCATCGCGGTGGTAATCAAAGACCTCATTTTCCACTTCGCCGTGCTCACAAGAAACACCGTTGATGTCTGCAGGCAGCGGGTGCATATAGATGGTATCCATACCATGAGCCGTCTTTGCCATAAGATCGGCCGTGCAGCACCAATCCTTGTGAGTGGCATTTTCAGCGAGAAGCTCCTTCTCCAGAGCATCAATACCCGCGTCATCGCCGGCGGCGTAGAGATTGGTACGCTTCTCCATGGCGGCATACGGAGCCCAGCTCTTAGGAATGACAATGTCAGCGCCCTCAAAGGCCTCTGCCATGTTGTACGTCTTTGTAAAGGTTGCCCCGGACTCGGCAGCAAACTTACCGGCCACATCCACAAGCTCTGGCATGAGGTCGTAACCCTCGGGGTGTGCCAAGGTAACGTCCATACCAAAGCGAGGAAGAAGGGTGATGAGAGACTGCGGGCAAGAGAGCGGCTTGCCGTAGGAAGGCGAATATGCCCACGTAACGGCAACTTTCTTACCACGAAGATTCTCAAGGCCGCCAAACTCGTTGATGAGGTAGAGGATATCAGCCGTGGACTGAGTGGGGTGGTCCATATCGGACTGAAGGGATACCAGCGTTGGACGGTGATCCAAAACGCCATCTTCAAAAGCCTGCTTGACGGAGGCAGATACCTCGCGCATATAGGCGTCGCCCTTGCCGATGAACTTATCGTCACGGATGCCAATAACATCGGCCATGAAGGAAATCATCGTCGCAGTCTCGCGGACGGTCTCACCGTGAGCAATCTGAGACTTGCCCTCATCCAAATCCATCAGCTGGAGACCAAGAAGGTTAGAGCCCGACGCATAGGAAAAACGTGTGCGGGTTGAATTGTCGCGGAAGAGCGAAACGGCAAGACCGGACTCAAAGAGGCGGGTGGAAATATTGCGCTCGCGAAGATTGCGCAGTGCATCGGCAACTGCATAGAGTGCCCTCAGCTCATCGGTTGACTTCTCCCACGTCAAAAGGAAGTCCTCGTTGTACATCTTGGAAAAGTCAAGCTTTGCAAGCTCATCAAGATACGGCTGGATGGTGTCGGCCATAGTCAATCCTCTCGTTGAAATTACCAGTCCCATAAGGGACGTCTACCTGAACAAACGGCGAGAAGTACGTGCTTTGAAATCCGAGTCCTTCTCGCCGGAAAACTCTACATCGGGCGGCCCCTATATATGTGAGGAGTGGGTCGGAGCCGCCGATGTGTATGAGGGGGTAGCTTACTTGATATCGTTGTCGGTCAAACTGGCGCGGAACTCAGTGGCATCGCCGGTAACGGCAGAACCATCGTAGAGATTCAGAGCTGCAACATAGAGAGCCGCGCAGGTAGGAAGATCCTGCTTGAACGTAATCTCGTTGGGAGCGTGTGCCTGAGACTCAGCGCCCGGTCCAAAGCCAACACACGGAATGCCATAGCGACCCTGGATGGAAACGCAGTTTGTGGAGAACGTCCACTTGTCGCACAGAGGACGACCGGTGCGGGTTGCCATGGACTTCTCGCAACCAATACGCTCATCACCAAAGAGTGCCTTGTGCGCGTCAACAAGTGCTTTGACGTGTGGCGCAGACTCTTTGTTAATCCACGTTGGGAAGTATGCCTCTGTCTCATAGACCTCGCCGGTCCAAGAAGGACGGTCATACATGTACATAGAGACCTTGACGTCGTCGCCATACTTCTTAACGGAAGGAAGCTCCTCAATCTCCTTGAGGCAGCTCTTGTAGGTCTCACCAGCAGTCATGCGGCGATCAATGGAGATGGCGCAGGAGTCTGCAACGGCGCAGCGAGAAGGGCTGGTGAAGTAGATCTGGGAAACGGTGCAGGTGCCGCGACCGAGGAAACGAGCATCCTCGTAGTGATCTGGGTTGTACTTAGGATCAAGCATCTTTGCAAGACCGCGAATGGCAGTGGATTCCTCGGCACCGTTGTTGTTAAGTGCACGAACGTCGTTAATGATGTCGGCCATCTTGTAGATGGCATTGTCACCACGCTCAGGTGCAGAACCGTGGCAAGAAATACCCTTAACGTCAACGCGGATCTCCATGCGGCCACGATGACCACGATAAATACCACCGTCGGTGGGCTCGGTTGAAATAACAAACTCAGGCTTAATCTTGTCGACATTGTAGATGTACTGCCAGCACATGCCGTCGCAGTCCTCTTCCTGGACGGTGCCGACAACCATAACCTTATAGCCCTCAGGAATGAGGTTCATATCCTTCATGATTTTTGCAGCGTACACTCCTGCGCACACGCCACCCTCTTGGTCAGAGCCACCGCGGCCACCAATGAGCTGATCGTCCTCAAAGCCCTCATAGGGATCGAAGTTCCAGTTGTCACGATTGCCAATACCAACCGTGTCAATATGGCCATCGATGCAGATGATTTTGTCGCCCTCGCCCATAAAGCCCATAACGTTGCCAAGGCCATCAACCTTGACCTCGTCAAAGCCGAGCTTCTCCATCTCCGCCTTAATGCAGGCAACAACTTCGCCTTCTTCGCAGGATTCGCTTGGATGAGAAATCATAGCGCGCAAAAAGGCCGTCATATCCTTGGAGTAATCGTTTGCTGCCGCCTTGATTGCACCGTAATCCAACTCTTTCATCAGATCCTCCTTATCGTTGGAGTGAAGCCGGAAATATTCACTCGCCTCAATACCCACATCAGTTTCAAAATCGAACCTGTCAGACAAACTCAGTCAAACCTTTTTTCTGATTACCAAACTTTTTGTTTGATACTCCTATTAAACCACTCGCAGCAGACATTGCAAGAGTTGCCGTCGATCTTTTTATTTTCTCGGCAAACGGGTCTTTTTTAAGCGGCAAGTGGAACAGGATTTTGACAAAGGTTATTGCACGTCATCGATAGACTGCCAGGCGCCGTCCCAAACAATCTCGCGATAACGAATGGGATCGGTATCGCCTTCGGTGGAAAACAGGAGGACTTTTGAATCGTTGCCAAGGTCAAGGGCATCACGAAGCTTTGCGTATGCCGGGTCGGTCATAAGCGTAGAGATAACGCCCATACCCACAGCACCAGACTCGCCGGATACCACCGCAGGGTCACCTTTTACGGGCGCCGCGAGCATACGCATGCCTTTGGCGGACACCCAGTCCGGACATGAAATGAATGCAGAAGCATGGTT
Source organism: Atopobium sp. oral taxon 199 str. F0494 (assembly GCF_000411555.1). Lineage (GTDB taxonomy): Bacteria > Actinomycetota > Coriobacteriia > Coriobacteriales > Atopobiaceae > Lancefieldella. Next base: position 885,597 of record NZ_KE150486.1, read on the forward strand.
GCGCAGAATATCCCAGCCAATAGTATTAGGCTCACCGCAGGCGAGGCCTGCCATGATAGTCTGAAGATCGCCTCCAACAATGCGAGGATCGCCATCACCTGCAAGCGCTCCTCGATAGAGACAGTCAGCCGCGCCAGCTTCCATAATGATGAACTTGGGCGGATTTGAAGGAAAGAGGTTGGTAAAGTAACCGACCATAGCACTTGCGAGAGATCCTACGCCTGCCTGTACAAAAACGTGCGTTGGGCGGTTTACTTCAAGCTCGCGCAGCTGCTCCGCCGCCTCGTTCGCCATAGTGCCGTATCCCTGCATAATCCAAGACGGAATCTTCTCGTAACCTTCCCAAGCAGTATCTTGCACGATAACCGCATGCTCGGTTTCGTCCGCTTCCTTTGCGGCAAGACGAACGCAGTCGTCGTAGTTAAGCTCCTCAATAGTGACCTGAGCACCTTCTTTGGCGATGTTGTCAAAGCGAGTCTTGGTGGAACCCTTGGGCATGTGCACCACGGCTTTCTGACCCAAGCGATGAGCAGCCCAGGCAACGCCGCGTCCATGGTTACCATCAGTCGCTGTAAAGAAGGTTGCCTGACCGAAATCTTTCTGAAGCTGCTCAGACGTCAGATACTCAAAATCGCAATCCGCGACATCTTTGCCCGTTTCATCGGCGATATAGCGAGCCATAGCAAAGGAGCCACCAAGCACTTTGAAGGCATTAAGCCCAAAGCGATACGACTCGTCCTTAATAAACAAACCCCCAAGCCCAAGGTCGGCGGCCATGCCCTCAAGATCGGCAAGCGGCGTCACAGAATACTGCGGAAAACTCTTGTGAAACGCCCGAGCTTTTTTAACGTTTTCAAGGGACATCACCTTGAGGTTTTTGTCCTCGCTCTGAGGCATCGTATTGAGTACCCACTTCATCTCCGGCTGCATTGCACTGACCCCTTTCTACGTTCTCACATCTGTTTGTACTATCGCTCTTGCAGTCTGCTTTCGACTATCTGATAATCATCTTTTACCTGCTAAAATGCAACGAACAACACGCTGAAACACTGAGGCGAGAAACCCTGTCACGCCTGTTCATCCTCCGTATCATTGTACGCAAGCGGACGGAGGTTCTTCTCGTCAGGAGCTTCCTTATCCTCAGGCGGCAATACGCTGTTCAGAATAATGGCCATAATGGCGCAGGGTGTAATGGCTGAGGTTCCGAAAATAGTATTTACCCACGCGGGCATACCGGGACCGGTCAGAGACCCTGCAACCTGCGCAATGCCGAGGCCGAACGCCACCGAGATGCCAAAAACCGTGCAGGCGCGTGGAGTCAGACCGTCTTTAACGAGGATTCGAATACCGTTTAAGGTGATGGTTCCGAAAACGCTGATGGTTGCGCCGCCGATGACCGGCTGCGGAATCATAAGAAGCGTCGCTGAGAGTTTTGGACAGAGACCGGCTGCGAGAAATACAAAAGCGGCTCCGCCGAAGACCCAGCGATTGATAACGCGATTTGAAACGATGATACCGACGTTTTGTCCAAAAGCTGACGTCGGAAGACCTCCGAAAAATGACGATATGATGCTGACCACACCCTGCGCCTTGATGGCGCCGCCAATTTCGCGCTCAGTCGGCATGCGGTCCATGCTGCCTGCGGATGCCGCAGAAAGGTCGCCAATCAGCTGCACGTTGACCATAACGTATACTACGCCCAGCGTAATGCAGGCAGCCGGGTTAAAGGTGATGTGGTACGGCATAAACTGCGGCAGCGAGAACCACGAGGCTGCAGCAACTTCAGAGGTGTCCACCATGCCAAAAGGAATAGACACGATAACGCCAATAATGATGCTGAAGAAAATTGAGCCAAGTTTAAGGACGCCCTTACCGAAGTTCGCCAACGCAAAGACCACCGCGAAGGTAAGCAGGCCAACGGTCCAGTTGCTGATGCCGCCGAAATTCGCCGAACCGGCGCCGCCTGCCATGTACTTAATGGCCGTCGGATAGAGCGAAACGCCGATAGTAAAGATAACAGTACCGGTTACCAGCGGCGGAAACAGCCTCTTTACCTTGGAGTAGAACATGCCAAAGAGTATGGCGACAATACCGCCCACCAGCTCGGCGCCAAGAAGTGTCGGAAAATCAAACTGGAGACCAACCGCCTGAAACGCCGGCAAAAAAGCAAATGAAACACCGGTCAAAATAGGCAGCCCCGCGCCGATACGCCCAAAAAGCGGGAACTGCTGCAAGAGGATGTCAATGCCGGAAAGAACAAGAGCCACTTGGATAATGGCCGTTTCCTGATCAGGCGTAAAGCCGCATGCGGTCGCAATCATCATTGCCGGGGTAATAACGCCGGCAAACGACGCTAATACATGTTGCAGCGACGTCGGTATGAGATCTTGTATCGGCGGAAAGCCGTTTCGCTTAAAAAGTACTGCTGACAAATCGTGTTCGACAGACTCCGGCGAAGCCGTTTCTGCCGTAGCTTCTGACGTACTCATACCGTTCCCCTCCTTGGAATTGCGCACCGTATCGCAATTCCTTCTCTATTCAAAATAATAGTTAGAAAACCTTACAAATAGTTTGAAATGAGAAAAAATCTACGGAATTCTGTAAACGGTAGCAATCAACGTATGAGCGGTATTCCATACGAGGCCTGCGTTCTATCTGTTTTCTGCTACGACTTGTGTGCCTGCTTACGCGAGTACAAACTCCCTCACACGCCCCGCAATGCCTTCTGCGTCAAGGTGGAAATGCGAAAGCAGCACGTCTCCCGGCGCCGATGTGCCAAACGTCCGCATACCGGCAAAGCGCATCGGCGTTGGAAGTTTTTCGGAAAGCAACTGCGCCACCGCGGCTCCCAAACCCGTTGCCACGCTATGCTCCTCAACGCTCACCACACGGCGCGTCTTTGCGGCAGAAGCGAGAATGGCCTCTTCGTCCAGTGGTTTGATTGAAAACACATCGATAATCTCAGCAGAAATACCCTCCTGGGCCAAAATTTCCGCCGCAGCCAGCGACTGCGCTACTTCAACGCCGCATGCCGCCAGGGTAACATCCGTTCCTTCTCGCAACACAGTGGCGTACGGCACGCCGCCTTTGAATGTCTCGTCATATACCTCGGGCACCTTATGGCGACCCATACGTACGTAAAATGGACCGTCAGCTTCAGCCGCCAAACGCAGCGCGGCCTTCGCGGACCAATAATCCGCAGGGACCAGTACGCGCATTTGAGGAAGGGCACGCATCATGCCAATGTCCTCAAGCGATTGATGGGTGGCACCATCCTCTCCTACGGTAATGCCCGCATGTGTGGGACAAATCTTGACGTTAAGACCGGAATCGCACACGGTATTGCGAATCTGATCATAGGCTCGTCCGGTAGCAAACATTGCAAACGAGCCGGTAAATACTGTATGCCCTGTCAGCGAAAGACCGGCCGCTACACCGACCATATCTTGTTCGGCGATGCCAACGTCGACAAAACGCTTGGGAAACGCCTTTTGAAAGTCAGCGAGCTTCGTAGAACCGGCAAGGTCAGCGTCAACCGCCATAATATTGTGTCCTTCGCGGACCAGCTCAACCAGCGTCTCGCCATATGCTTCACGAGTTGCCCTAGACATCGGCATCCTCCTTTGTGTCTTCAGCCTGAATCAACAGCAGCTCTCTCGCGGCGTCAAGCTCTTCTCGCGCCTGCTCAGCCTGCGCCTCGCTGGGAGCGTTGCCATGCCAGTTGACCTTATCCTCCATAAATGAGACGCCCTTGCCTTTGACAGTTGTGCAAATAATAGCCGTAGGCGCGGTGTTTCCCGCTTCCCTGCCGTCTCGCGCGGCGAGAAGCGCTTTGCGAACTTCCAAGACGTCATGGCCATTGACGCGGATAACATTCCACCCGAACGCGCGGAACTTCTCGCCAAGGTCACCTAAAGAACAAACCTCAGTCACATGGCCGTCTATCTGCAGGTTATTGAAATCGATAAGAGCAATGAGGTTGTCAAGCTTATGGTGCGCCGCGAACATGATCGACTCCCAGTTGGAGCCTTCCTGAAGTTCGCCATCACCAAGCAGCACAAATACCTTGGGCGCACGCTCACCACTCTCAAGCGAGGCAAGTTGCAAGCCCAAAGCGCAGCCGGAAGCCACCGAAAGCCCCTGTCCAAGCGAGCCAGAACACACCTCAAAACCGGGGCACGCGTGGCTATCGGGATGTCCCTGCAAGCGGCTGCCTAACTGACGAAGCGTCATCATATCATCGTCATGCAGCCATCCAAGCAGGTAGTATGCCGCATAAATAACCGGCGCGGCGTGTCCTTTGGAGAGGAAGAACCGGTCCTGAGTATGGTCTTCGGAATTGTTGTGATTGTATTTCATAGCACCTGAAAAGAATAACGTAGCCACCATGTCTGTCGAACTAAGCGAACCGCCGGGATGACCCGATTTGCTTTTTTCAAGCATCGTGATGATATTGCGTCGCATCGAATTAGCCGCAAGCTGAATCTCCAAATCGGTGAGATCGCGCTCTGGAAGGCCTGGTGTTGGCATCCTTACCTCCTGACGGTATCCATAAACGAGTGTATTGTAACAAGCATACCGTCTAGATGCGACACATACATTGCGTTTCAGCGCTTAAAGATGCGCCGCATAAGAAAACTCTTATGCGGCGCCGGTGGTTACTCAACCTTTGTGGTTACTTCACCTTTTTCTCGTTGCTGTTGGCGTAATGATCGAACACGTACGCCGTAATGAGCGGAGTCAAAATCGCAGTCACGATAACGGCTGCCGCAACCTGAGCCGTTGCCGCCGCAAGAACGGCGCCGCCATAAACAGCCGGGTTGGCTTCAGCCATTGCCGCGGGAGTCAAGGCATTCGCACCCGCGCAGCTTGAAATGCCAACGCCGGCAACCCCTGTTCCTCCGGTCGCGCGATCAACAAAGAAGTTAATAAACCCGCCGAGGCAGGAGCAAATAATGCCCAAAAGAATTCCGGACGGTCCGGCAGCGATCAGCTGATCGAACTTCATCGTAGTACCCATAGCGAAAAACGTCATCACGATGATTCCTGGAAGCGCGGAAGAAAACATCTTCTTCAAGCTCGGGAAACAGTTACCGAAGATAATGCCGACGATAATTGGAAGCACGGCGCCCAAAAGCGACCAGCCAATAGGAGCCTGACCGGCGGCGCCAAGGGCGATCATGGTAACGGGAGGACCAACAATCAACGTGGTGATTGCAACGGCTCCCTGCTCATACTCATTGCCGTAGTCGGCCATCAAACCTGAATACATCGCGTTGTTGGCACCGGAGCATGCCGCGAGAATAACCATGGCTGACAGACCGAAAAGATTGTCGCCCATAAGGAACAGAACAGCCATCGCAAGGGCGACGCAGAAAATAACCTTTGAAATAATAATGATGGCGCCACGCAGAGCCGCTTTCGGCGCACTCTTGAAAGAAATAGTTGTGCCAACGCACAGCATGAAGGCGCCAACCAGCGCTCCTGTTCCCGAAACGCTCATAGCTTTAGTAAAGCTCCCTAACGTGGGAAGCACCTCAGGAAACACAGTATTAATAAAACAGCCCAGCAGCAAGGGGACAAGAATATTTGCGCCCGGAAGCCTGCCAAGAGCTTTAAAAGGGTGCTGAATAGAAATCGGTTCTTTCATAGTTGATTCCTTAGTGGTCACAAATCTCACCTAGTCCATCACGATTCCGCCATCGCAGTCGCCAACTTCTCCGTTGACGAAGCTCGCAAGGTCGGATGCGAAGAAAAGAACCATCTGCGCCGGCTCAGATGCCTGAGCGGGACGCCCTAAAGGAATAATGCCAACGACTTTTTTGTACTTCTCGGGATCGTTTGAAAGCGCATCTGTCATCTCGGTAATAGTAAAGGAAGGGCAGACGGCATTGCAAGAAATACCAAACTTGCCGCCCTCTTTGGCAATCGCCTTGGTAAAGCCATTCACTCCCGCTTTAGAAGAAGCGTAGGCAACTGTACCAAGCAACCCGCCGCCGATTTTGCCCGCAACAGAGGAAACGTTGACGATACGAGCGCCGCCACGATTCTTAAAGTGCTGCCAAAGCGCATGCGTCACATTATAGGTGCCGGTAAGGTTCGTGTTGATAGTGTTGTTCCATTCCGTATCATCGACCTGATCAAACTGAACAGAACTGATCCGACCCGCGTTGTTGATAAGAATAGAAACGTCGCCGACCTCTTCAAGAATCTTTGCGATAGCAGCTTTAACGCCCTCGGCATCAGAGATGTCCATCTTGTAGAAGTAGTTTCCCTCGCCAAGCTCCTGAACAAACTGCTTGCCCACTTCTTCATTGCGTGCGCATACTACGACGTGGCCTCCACCTGCGACGATACCCTTCGAAATTTCCGCACCAATCCCCGCGGATCCGCCGGTAACCAAAGCAATTTTGCCTGTGAAATCAAACGCCATATGTCCCACTCCTTAACTTTTGACTGTGACTGATATACGGTCACAGAACCTGTGCGATCCCGCAACCTTTCAGTCATTTTTTAACTTGCGTTAAGAAGTGATTAGAAGCCTAAAGAACCGCTACAATGACGGCACCTATATTAGTTGAAACTACTGAGGTATAAAAGCACAAATACTTATTTTTTTGAATCTCTGACATTGCTATAGTTGCGAAAAAACTTCTCCGATGCGGCTATGGATCACGAGGTCAGCTCGCCCATCATAGGGAGTTGGCATGTCGTTGATGATGACCATCTTGTGGCCCGTATAGTAGTCTAAAAGTCCGGCAGCCGGATACACCACCAACGAACTTCCCGCAACGATCAGCACGTCAGCGGCCGCAAGAGCGGCAAGAGCTCTATAAAAAACATCCATGTTCAAGCCCTCACCGTAAAACACAATATCCGGCCTGATAGTTCCTCCGCACGCGCACAGCGGAACCATTGAAGCTGACGCCTCTATCTCATCGAGCGTATAGGCGTGTCCGCAATCAGAACAATAAAAGCGCGTTTCATTGCCATGTAACTCAAATACATTCTCGCTGCCAGCAGCCTGGTGCAGTCCATCAATATTTTGCGTTATTACTGCTTTCAGCTTGCCTTCGCGCTCCCATTGGGCCAGCTTACGATGGGTAACATTGGGCTTTGCCTCGCCAAGGTGGTGAGAATTTCTGAAATAGGTGTAATACGCTTCGGGGAAGTCTTCAAAAATATCAAGCGAGAAAATCTCTTCAAGTGTAATGTCAGACTCCGTTTCCATACGTCCCCAAGACTCAAATTCCGGGTCAACAAGAGCATCGTTACCGGCGTTGCTACCGACATCGTTGCCGATGTTATTACCGACATCATGAGAGGCATCTTCGCTTGAAGCGTTGCAGCCGACAGTCATGGAACCAACTTTAATACCGCCTCGGCTATACAAACCGTCTTTCCCCCTGAAATCGGGAATGCCGCTTTCTGTGGAAACGCCAGCTCCTCCGAAAAAGACAAGGTGAGATGACCCATCGATCCATTGTTTAAGCTGCCGTATAGCATCGGTTACGCCTTGCTGTTCAGCTGTACCAGGTATATTCGTTGTATCGCCCATACCATATCCTTCGGCTCTAGCGCCCATGATGGCTCCCGAACTCTCATGCCTGTCTCTGCAATCAAGCATATACCAATATGCCCTTCATTCAGGCATTTTTTATTTTGAATAAGAAATAGTTAGACAAGGCTAACTCTATGGATTAGAATGACGCTGATTAGAACACACATCGAAAAGAGGTTTTACATGTACCGTTTTTCAACGCCATCCTTTACGAGACGCCAAGCCATGGCCCTTCTCGGCACCTTAGCTGTTACGTCTCTTGCAGGCTGTACGGGCAAGAACCCTTCCTCTTCCGACCCGAAAGAGACTGAAAAGCCACTTGTACTGACCACGTTTACGGTCATCCAGGACATTGCCGCAAATATTGCCGGAGACGTTTGCGACGTACAGTCCATCACGAAGGCGGGAGCGGAAATCCACGATTACGAACCGACTCCTGAAGACCTGAAGCTCGCACAGAAAGCCAATCTGATTCTCAATAACGGTCTTGGACTTGAACGCTGGTTTGAGCGCTTTGTCGCCGATTCAAACGCAGAACGCGTAGATTTGAGCCAGGGGATTACTCCTATGAACATCGCTGAGGGAGAGTACGCGGGAGAAGCAAATCCACACGCATGGATGTCTCCTGCAAATGGACAGATTTACGTCGACAACATCGTGAAAGGCCTTAGTGCTTTAGTGCCTGATCATGCGGACGACTTTACAAAAAACGGCGAAACGTATAAAGACAAGCTTCAGAAGATTTCCTCGGATCTCACAGAAGAGCTCTCTTCCCTACCCCAAAATCAGCGGACGTTGGTAACGTGCGAAGGCGCCTTTTCCTATCTCTGCCGTGACACCGGGTTAAACGAGATTTACCTTTGGCCGGTCAACGCTTCCGAAGAAGGTACTCCACAGCAGATTGCAAAGGTGGTTGAAGAGGTAAAGAAGCAGCAGGTTCGTGCTGTCTTCTGCGAATCGACCGTCAGTCCTAAAGCCATGCAGCAAGTCGCTGACGAAACAGGAGCTATCCTCAAGACGGACGAAGCTCACATGCTCTATGTAGACTCGCTTTCCGAGACAACGGGACCCGTACCCACCTATCTTGATCTTCTTAAGCACGATGCAGACGTTATTGTCGAAGGACTTACAGGAAAGAGCGCGAATTAACATGTCACTCAATGTTTCGGGCGTATCCGCCTGGTATGAAGGGACTCAAGATAAAACGCCCGTCATCCACGATATTACCTTCACCCTCAAAAGCGGCAGACTCTGTGCTCTTGTGGGCGTCAACGGAGCCGGCAAATCAACGTTGTTCAAAGCCTTGATGGAACTCATTCCGTTCAACGGATCCATCACGTGGAAGGGGCAGCCCTTTCGTGAGGCAAGACGCCAGGGACTCATAGGTTACGTTCCGCAGACAGAGGCCATTGACGGTTCCTTCCCGCTGCTGGTAGAAGATGTCGTCATGCAGGGGCGGTACTGCCATCAGGGCTGGTTCCGCGTTCCCTCGCAAGAAGATCGCAAGCTTGTAGCCCAAGCTTTGGATCGAGTAGGACTTTTGGAATTGATAGACAGACCACTTTCACAGCTTTCCGGCGGCCAGCGCAAGCGTGTTTTTGTAGCGCGTGGTATTGCCCAAAAAGCTGAGTTGCTCCTGCTGGACGAACCGTTCGCCGGAGTCGATGCAAAGTCTGAAGCAATCATCACTCAGCAGCTCCGCGTTCTTGCAGAGGAGGGACGCACACTGCTCGTCTCCATTCACGACATCCATTCGGCCCGAGAGAATTTTCAGGATTGCTTAGTTATCAACAAGACGATAACCGCCCAGGGCCTCGCGGCAGATGTTTTGAGCAGCACTGAGCTTCTCGCCAGCTTAGGGCTCAGCGAACACGGACACATTGAGGAGGTGCCCCATGCCTGAGATCGAGATTCTCAAATACGCGTTTATGCAGCGTGCCTTGGTAACAGGCCTTGCTACCGCACTCGTATGCGGCCTTTTGAGTTGTTGGATTACGCATATGGGCTGGTCGCTTATGGGCGACGCCATCTCACACTCCATCCTTCCCGGCGTCGTTATCTCCCATCTTGTAGGGCTGCCGTATCTCGTGGGCGCACTGGTGTTCGCACTCATTACGGTAGTACTCGTTGGACAGGTCAAAAAGAGTCAGATTGTCAAACCCGATACAGCCATCGGCATCGTGTTCACCACATTTTTCGCCCTTGGTACTGTCTTGATATCCAAAGTACCCAGTCAAATCAACCTTTCGCATATTCTCTTTGGCAACTTGCTGGGAGTCACTGTTCCCGACATGCTGCAGGTACTTCTCATTGGTCTCCCGATCGCGCTTATCCTTGTGCTTAAAAACAGAGACCTCACGCTCCTCGCATTCGATCCTACCCATGCGCAGGCAATTGGCCTTTCCGTACGATGGCTGACGTCACTTTTGCTTATTGCCCTTGCCTTGGCTATCGTCATATCACTGCAGGCGGTAGGCGTCATTCTGTCCGTTTCGCTTTTAATTGTTCCGGGGGCGTGTGCTCGGCTTCTTACGAATCGTATGCGCCACATGCTTTGGATCTCCCCGCTCATCGCTATCGTGAGCGTGCTTATTGGCATTACTGGCAGCTATTATTTTGACGCTTCGTCCGGCGGCATGATTGGTCTTACTCTTGGAATTATCTTCTGCATTATTTTTGTTATCAGAAGTCTGCCTTCTTTGGACCGTGTTTAGAAAGTTCCGATCCGGGTAAGGACATACCACGATAAAACTTCAACCTGGTTTACATCGTTTGTAAACCAGGTTCTTTGATTTGGAGACTGATGTGAACATGCTACAAGACATGTGGGCACTTCTTGTCTCTCGCTGGGATTTTTTCAGCCGACTACTCCTCGAGCACATTCAGATCTCCTTCACAGCAGTCGTCATTGCCATCATCGTCGGTGGTGTGACCGGTATTCTTATAAGCCGCTTTCAAAGAACCGCAAAGCTTACACTTGCTGTCATCAACTTTCTCTATACCATTCCATCCATCTCTATGCTTGGTTTTTTAATTCCGTTTTCAGGGATTGGCAATGCAACCGCCATTATTGCCCTGACCGTATATGCACTGCTCCCCATGGTTATCAACACGCACACCGGACTTACCAACATTGATCCGTTACTCATTGAAGCCGCCGAGGGCATGGGCAGCACTACGTTGCAGACACTTGTCAAGGTCAAAATCCCTCTGGCGCTTCCTATCATCATGTCAGGTATTCGCAGCATGACTGTCATGACCATTGCACTGGGTGGCATTGCATCCTTTATCGGCGCGGGAGGCTTAGGTGTTGCCATTTATAGAGGCATTACCACTAATAACTCAGCTATGACCATGGATGGAAGTCTCCTTATTGCTTTTCTCGCCTTAATTGTTGATTTCTTACTGGGATGTATCGAGAAGCGCATGAGACTTAGAAGCGCTCGAGCGCGTCAACGCAATAAAATTGCCGGTATTATAGGCGTTATTCTTACTGCCCTCGCTGCTATAGCGCTATTTTTGCCTTTTGGTCAGAAAGAAACTATCAATATTGCAACCAAACCGATGACCGAGCAATACATACTTGGCGAGGCTCTCAAGGAACTCATTGAAAGCAAAACAGACCTCAAAGTCAACCTCACGCAGGGAGTTGGCGGCGGCACCTCAAACATTCATCCTGGCATGGAGAAAGGTTCGTTTGACATTTATCCGGAATACACGGGCACCGGATGGAACCTAGTCTTGAAAAACACTGATTTCTATTCCAACGACAAGTTCTCACAACTTCAAAGCGAATACCAACAGAAATACAATATGCACTGGCTGGGCATGTATGGATTTGAAAATACCTTTGGCCTTGCAGTCAGAAAAGACATCGCAGAAAAGTATAATCTGCAAACCTACTCTGATCTTGCACGCATCTCCAACCAACTGACCTTTGGCGGAGAATATGATTTCTTTGAACGTGAAGACGGATATGCCGCCCTTTGCTCGACATACGGAATGACTTTCAAAAATACCGTTGATTTAGACATCGGTCTTAAGTATGAAGCCATGAGCCAGGGAAAAATCGACGCCATGATAGTCTTTACCACTGACGGCAAGCTCAATACTGCAAATATTGTCCTCTTGAAAGATGACCGTCACTTCTTCGCCTCATACCAGGCGGGCAATGTGGTCAGAGATGAGGTTTTGCAAAAATATCCTGAGCTCAAGGCTCTTCTCGATAGCCTTACCAATACCATCACCAACGAGGATATGGCTCGCATGAATTACGAAGTTGAAACCAATGGCAAAGAACCCAAAGACGTAGCTCATGAATACCTGATATCCAAAGGTCTCATTTAGGAGGTGACACCCATGATAGCCGCAATTGAATTCAAAAACATCCATAAGACCTATGGTGAAAAAATCATCATCAACAATCTTTCCCTCACAATCGGGCAAGGGGAATTCGTCACGTTCATCGGATCTTCAGGTTGTGGCAAGACAACGCTTCTCAAAATGGTCAATGGCCTTACTATGCCTACCAGCGGAAACGTCCTTGTTAACGGAGAAGACATTCACGAGAAAAACCTCATTGAACTCAGGAGAAATATTGGCTACGCCATTCAAGGCAGCGTTTTGTTCCCCCATATGACCGTTGAACAAAATATTGCCTATGTACCGAATCTCCTGAATAAAAAAGATACCAAGCGAACCAAAGATGCCGTCGCCAAATGGATGCAAATCGTAGGTCTTGACGAAGAATTTAAGAACCATTATCCTGCCGAACTCTCCGGTGGTCAGGCGCAGCGCGTAGGTATTGCCCGTTCTCTTGCAGCATCGCCCAGCATCCTACTTATGGACGAGCCTTTTGGCGCGGTTGATGAAATTACTCGTGATCAACTCCAGGAGGAAATTAAGCGTATCCACAATGAAACGCATATCACCGTTCTCTTTGTCACCCATGATATTTCCGAAGCGCTCAAGCTGGGTACAAAGGTATTGGTTATGGATGCAGGAAAAATTCAGCAATATGGAACGCCTCACGAGATCTTCCACAACCCTGCGACAGACTTTGTCAGGCAATTGGTAAAACGCGGCGTCTACCAGGATCTGTCTCTTGAAAACGATTGATTGTATTCGACTACGCTGGAGCACCGTTTATACATCAGGCATATATTCAGTCAAGCAGGCATCGAGGCCAACTTTCAGCGCTTCATGATCCATGTGTCGTCCAATAAAGCAGAGCTTTGTTTGGCGATCCCCTAGTTCGGGGTCCCATTCTTCACGCAGCTCGGGCTTCTCGTCAAGCAATGTTTCACGCGCCTCAGGCGGCATAGAGTCGTAGAAAAGGCCGTTCTCGTAGAATTGCACCTGCTTGCCGGCCTGCTCAAAGACGTAACTCATATCGGGATCTTGCGCCGCCCAAAGCGACCCCTTCACGCGAATGATGCTCTTGGGCCATTCGGATACAAACTTGTTGAGCTTATCCAAGTCAAAGGGCTTGCGGCGCTTGTATACAAAGGTTGTAATCTCGTATTCAAGCACCTCTGGATCTTCATGCTCTTCCGGATGTTCCATCGCGTCCATCCATGTTGCTGAGGCATACGCTTTATCAAAATCAAAGCGACTGGTATTGATAAGTTCGCTCATAGCGATGTCGCCGTTTTGAACTTCAACAATGACAGCATCTCTCTGCAAACCTCGCACCAAAGCCCTGAGTTCCGACAACTGTCCCTTGGTCACAAGATCAGTCTTGTTCAGGATGAGTGTCGAGCAAAACTCAATCTGTTGAATCAAAAGATTCTCAATATCGTCCTCTTCTATGTCATCGGCGAGAAGAGCTTTTCCACCGTTGAACTCATCATACATGCGAGCACAGTCGACTACGGCAACGATATTATCAAGACTCAGATGGGAGTGCTTAGCCGTATGCTGGCTCTGATTGCAAAATGCCGAGATGGTATAGGTAATGGGAATGGGTTCGCAAATACCCGACGCCTCGATAATGATGTAATCGAACTCCCCAGTATCAGCCAAATCGCCAAGCTGCAAGGCAAGATCATTTGAAAGCGTGCAGCAAAGACAGCCATTTGTCAGAGGAATGACATCGCCCTCTTTTGCATATCCGCCATCTCGAATCAAACCCGCGTCCACATTAATTTCACCGATGTCATTCACAATAACGGCAGCGCGAATATCCTGCGTATTGGAGAGGATCTGGTTCAAAATGGTTGTTTTCCCTGCACCGAGATATCCGGTAAGCAAGGCGATTTTGACTTCCTTGGGCTCGACCATCACAAACTCCCGTCACTGTCATACAGAGGACCCCGACCCGAAAGTCGGGGTCCTCGCGTACACATCACAATACCATGTCTGACACCTGGCGCTTTTCACAGCGCTTCTCACAGCACCTCCACGTTCTTCGCAGCACCTCACAGCGCTTCTCACAGCGTTTCTCGCGCTGCTTCTCGTGCTTCTCGCGTTTTCTCGCATAACTCCTAGAAGCTGCCACGCTCAATAATGGTGCCTTCCTTCATAATCACATCCATGTTTTCAGGCGTAAGGTCATGAATGTTAGAGACGACATCGCCCTTAACAACCAGAAGGTCAGCAGAGAGACCTTCCTTAACAGCACCGAACTCGTTCTCTTTACCGAGCATCTTGGCGCCGTTGTAGGTTGCAGCGGAAATGGTATCAAGAATGGAAACGCCAACCTTGTCGACAAAGTCATACATCTCATCAATGGTGACATAGCCGTACGGCGTCACAAAGCTGAAGGAGTCGGAGCCGATGGTGATGGTAATGCCCAGCTCATACGCCTTACGAAGGTTCTCGTAGGTGCGCGCGAGGCCCTTCTCGACAACCGTCTCGCCCGGGAATGCGTCAAGCTCAGGAGTCCAGTCAGGCGGATAGGTGGAATACCATGTGGGCAAGAAGCCGATGGTAGGCGTAAAGAATGTCCCCTGTTCAGCCATGAGTTTCATAGTGCGCTCGTCAAGCTCAAAGCCGTGGATAAGCTGCGTGCAGCCAAAGCGCACGCAATCGTATGCGGCGTCAAAGTTATTGTATGAGTGTGCATACAGAGGAATTCCTACCAGCTTGCACTCATCGGCAATGGCCTTGATTTCTTCTGTCGAGAAGAGCTGCAGACGATCAGAGTCCCAACGCCAGATACCGCCACCGGTAGCCCAGATTTTGATACCATCGGGATTCTCGCGCAGACGACGACGGATTGCCTTCCGAAGCTCCCACGGGCCATCGACCTGGTCGCCCCACGGATGACCGTCTTTGGAAATCTGCAGCGGCAGATGGTGAGAGTCGCCGTGACCGGCAACGCGGCAGAAGCCAAGACCGGTTGCAAAGATGCGCGGACCTGTCATAACGCCCATGTTGACCAAATCACGGATAGCAATACCGTTACGGCCAATCTCAACAACGGTAGTCAAGCCATGCGTGAGAGCATCATATGCCTGCTTCACCGCGCATGCCTGCTTCTGAGCCACAGACTCAATAACCCAGTCATTATCATTGTCGGTAAGGTTACCTGAAAAGTGCAGGTGAGAATCGATTAAACCCGGCATAACCGTATGACCGGTTGCGTCATAGATTTCATAGCCCTCAGGAACTTCAGTGCGAGTACCCGCGTAGGCAATCGTTTTGTCATCGACAAGGACAACGGAATCTTCAACAGGAGCAGCACCGGTTCCGTCAATAAGCTTACCACCCACAAAAGCGTGCTTACTCATACGTCTCACATCCTTTTTCCACTTTGTCTGCTCAACTTTTGCGCAGAAACCATAGACTTATCTGGATAGTAAGACTAGGTAAACTTATAGACAAGAATCCTTCTTAAGTAAGCGGTAAATGGAGCAAAACCGTCTACAAACGGATGCGCGAGAGATGCTACATCGTGCGTTTGATGATGAAATCGAATGCGCGCGTAGGAAGCACCGCATGCCAGAAAACCCCGGCATGCGCTCCTGCTCCCGCAAGATAGCGAGTTTTCGGTCTGCGCACGTTTACCGCTTTAAGGATGGCCTTTACCACCACACTCGGTCTGCTCGCAATCGGTCCGTTATAAATTCCCCGAATGCTGCGAGCAGTTTCGATGGCCCGGTGTTCATATACGCTACCGCGAGAAGATGCCTCCAGGTGGTCGGCCGCGATATAGGGCCAGTTGGTTTTTATGAAACCCGGCTCAATAAGAACCACGTCAATACCAAAATCACTCAGCTCCATACGTAGGGCATCAGAAAGCGCCTCTACGGAGTATTTTGTCGCATGGTACCAGCCACCAAGATAGCTCACCAGGCGGCCTCCCACCGAGCCGATATTGATGATCCGACCACGTCCCTTCATGCGCATATACGGAAGAACCCTTTTGGTAAGCTCAGCCAAGCCGAAGACATTAACCTCAAATTGGTGGTGCGCTTCGTCAGAAGTCACATCTTCAATGGCTCCAAACGACCCATAGCCTGCATTGTTTATCAATACGTCAATACGTCCCTGCTCACTGACTATCCGCTTAACCGTGGCAGTGCAGGAATGCGCATCGGTGATATCCAGGTGCAGCGGGTGAACGCCACATGAAATCAACGGCGCGATTTTCTCGACACGTCGAGCGGCGCCATAAACAATATGTCCCTGCTTGGCAAGAGCTTCCGCAGCTCTGTAGCCCATGCCGCCGCTGGCCCCCGTTATGAGAATGACTTTTGGATCCATGCGTATCACCTTAAAGACTAAAAACCGTATGCAACAAAAAACCACTGGCAAAGGAGCACGTGTTGGCCACCAGCGAAAGTTCTACCGGATGTTCAAAGCGGTATGTTATCCGATAGAGAATACTCTCGACAACGATTGCGCTCAACTCCAAGAAACCCACCGCAATATAATAAAGCACAAAATCTTGCGTAAGATCTGCCGCAAGAAGGGACAGGTACACCACAAGCGGATTCGTTGCCACTTGAGCAAGAGTCACAACCAACAGGCGCCGCACGTCCCGGATATGAAACAGAAACGCAGCAACAATAAGCTCGACGGCAATCGTTACCGTCAAGCTCCGGACAAAAACAAAAAGCATCTCTTGGATGAGGCCGACGCTACACTCCACAAGCATCAGCCTGATTGGCACAGTAAAGCCCTCCAAGAAGTAACGCGAGCGATACGGCTGCCAGCGCTACAAGCACAAACGGACTTGACGGGGCAAACCCCAAAAGCGCCGGCAGTGAGCCTACCGCCAACGAAAACGAAGCAATGCCAAAGGCCGTACCCCTGGCGCAAGGTAAAAGTCGGGCAAGGACGGACAGCGTAATCGGCATCGTAAAGTTAAATAAAAACACCGCGAGAAGCCCCGCTACCGGATATTCCCACGCAAACAAAAACAAGAGCATCGAAGTTGCAAGAGAGACGGCAGACGTCAAACGCAGTCCGTATTTGTCGGCGACCACACCACCGCAGGCTTTTCCAACGACAACGCCCCCTACCGCAAAGGCCGCAAGAAGTGGATCTGCCTTCCACGGAAACGTCATCACCATACCTGCATAACTACGGAGAAGTACGGTTGTTGCCAAAAGAACTACCGCCATCGTCCGAGCGCGCGTAAATGTTGGCATCATAAAAGGCAAATTGTGCTTTTGCCAATGCTTTACGTTCATACGCCATAGGGCAAAAACCAGAGCGGCGCAAATCAAAAGTAACGTCAATAATGTAAACGCAACCAGGAGTTTGTTTCTTTGGAACAAGAGTGTTGACAGAAAAACTCCTGCCGCTCCGGTTGAAATGAAAATACCGGACGGCGCCGTGCGCTTCTCGGAAACATTCAGTACGTCAATGCCGCCGGCGCAGTGAAATGCCGCATTCCCTATGGACAAGAAACATACCGCAATCCAGGCACAAACTCCTAAAGGAACCAGAGAGACAACGATACCAAACGCAATAAGAGCAAAAGAAACCAATGCTGCGCGCTGGTTCTTGTCGACACGGTCAAGAAGCGCACCTATGGGAAGCTGCAGTGCAAAGGCAAACATGTCGTATAAGAGAATTGCGAAAAACACCGCAAACGGACTTGGCTGATTGGATGTGCCGGCAAGATCCAGCGTTGAACTCACTGCTCCGAGCATCGTGGATACACAGGCAAGATCCACAACAAAATGGCAGATGGCATAGGTAAAAACCATCGACCCTACTGCCGACGGTTCGGGAACAGAAACCTCTCCTTCATGCGTCGTATAAGACATCGTGTGTGCCACGTCCGCTGCACTCATCCGTATCACCCCCAACACATACGCGCGCTATTTTTTACTTTTTATGATGGCAATAACCGCAATGATTGCAAATGCGAGAATAAGCACCGGCACTATAACGGCAAGTGCGTTACCAGTGCCGTTTGTTTGCGCAATCGTCTCGATAACCCTATGGGTAGGAGACTCCAACTTGGGCGCGGGTATCGCATCCGCATAAACAGTAAGGGGAAAGAGCATAAGACATGCCATAAGTAACAGTGATGTTGAAAGTAATACCGATGTTGAAAAAATCTTACGCCGGGACATATCAGCCTCCACTCAACTCAACAACGTCGGATAATGCGTATGGGCGTCATCGAGACAATACAGCGTTTTATCCAGATACCGACGCGCCCACCACTGTGCCTGCACAAGGTCGGCATCATGCCAATTCCCGCATTCTTCAGGACGTGCACCGGGAATCTCACCCTCATAATCACGGGCAAACTCAAAGAGGCGCTTGACCAGGTCGGCTATATCAGCCGGTTCTGCCTCACCGAATACGACGAGGTAAAAACCTGTACGGCATCCCATGGGTCCAAAATAAATAACGCGAGAAGACCACGCGGGGTCATTGCGCAAAAACGTCGCTCCAAGATGCTCAAGAGCATGCACCGCAGCGGTATCCATGACAGGCTCACGGTTCGGAGCCGTAAGGCGCAAATCAAAGGTAGTTACTACCGCGCCGCTCTTCTCGTCAACATCACGACGTGACACGTATACGCCTGGCTCAAGAACCCTATGATCAACGGAAAAGCTTGCAATACGTTCCATGCGACCTCCTTCGCGCCTCTCATTAATCGCGCGCTGCTTCCTATAATCATAAACGAACTCAGACCGACCATATAAGACCGACACACAATCTAAAAAGACTCTGCCGAGAAGCACCTGAATGGAGGCACTTCTCGGCAGATACAACGTTCGCGAGAGCAATTACTACTCAATACCAACCATTACATCGGTTGCCTTGATAACAGCAAGAGCAGGATCTCCCACCTTAAGACCAAGCGATTCAATGGCCTCATTGGTAATGGAGCCGGAAATCACAATACCATCGGCTGTCTCAAGGGAGACATGACCATTAACAGCACCTTCGGTCACCTTGATGATAGTGCCGGGAAACTGATTGCGAGCGGAAATGTTGGCAATACGTTCAGAGCCCGAAGCGAACATAACATTGGTAGCTTTGATAATGGCATATGCGGCCTTACCTTCAGTCAGGCTAAGCTCCTTGATAGATTCTCTGGTAATGTCGGCCTTGACCTCTTCGTTGCCCAAAGAGATTACGACAACGCCGTTGACAGCACCTTCGATAACTTTAACAATAGTACCTTTAAATTGATTACGTGCGGAAATACGCATATCCTGTCCTTACATCAAACGTTTACAGACCGTATTACTATACCCAAGTAATCGCATCCTACCCATCCTTATTCAGGATTCTTGGCGGCAAGGATAAGGTCGATTTCGTTTTCTGTAAGTTCATAATTCAGGTAGGTCTTATAGAAATCGTTGACCTTAGCGCGGATATCAAGATCGGGGAAGAGGTCCGGATGCAGCAATGCGGAGACCCACTGAATCTGCAGCAGTTCCTCAACGCCATAGCGATCCCAGCCAAAGACGCCCTTGGGGTTTACATAGACTTTCTTATCCTTAACTGCTGAAATGGAAGCCCAAGCGGGATCAGCCAAAATCTGGTCGACTTCTTCAGCCTTACCGGTAATGATAACCTCAGGGTTCCAGGCAATAATCTGCTCAAGCGAGAATTTCTGCTGCGCATTACCTTTGGTGCTTTCGGTAACGGCATTCTTGCCACCGGCCGTCTCAATCCAGGTATCAATGATGGTATCTTTGCCGTCGAGGGTAAACGTGTACACGGAAGTGCCGTGCATGACGCTCGGACGGTCATTCTCGCCAAGGTTGTCAGTTTTCTCTTTAACGAATGCAACCGTAGAGGAAAGTTCCTCATTGTATTTCTTGGCAATATCAACAGCCTTGCCACCGTAAACCTTACCGGTCAGTTCGATAGATTTCTGCATGGTGTCGTACGTATTAAAGGAGCAGTTGACCAAAGGAATACCAAGCTCTTTTGCCTTGTCTCGAAGATTCTCATTGGAATCAAAGATGACTTGCGGCTCAAGCTTTGCAAGTTCTTCGAAGTTAAAGTCTTTTCCAAAGGTAACCGTAGCCTTCTCCATATTCGGACAAACCTTATACATCCACGGGAAGCTTTTCTTATCACAATGAGTCGCTACAAGACCCTCAGCTCCGGTAAGCATGATGGTAATCTCATTGTGCGCATACCAGCTGTCAGCATACTTGGTGGGATTCACGGGCACTTCAACCTCAGTGCCATTCATGTCGGTAACCGTCTGTGTACTCGGTTGCTGAGACTCTTCCTTCTTGCTCGTATCCTCGGTCTTGGTGCCACTGCAAGCAGCAAGGCCGCTGCCGGTAAGACCAAGCATACTTGCCATACCCGCATACTTGAGGAAATCACGTCTGCTTACTGACGAAAGATTTGCACCCTTGTTGTAGTCAATGTTCTCGTTGTGCTCTCTGGATTCCATGTGTTTTCCTTTCATTTGAACCTAACCTGTCTGCCCGCTTTTCTGCACCTGAGCGCTATACCACGTCGGCATGCTCTGCCAGCGATGGGACACATGTTTTAATCGTCATTCCCGTCTCGTCTTGAGCCTCAACGACATGCACGTCAATGCCATACGCCGCCTCAAGGTTCTTCTCGGTAACCACGTCCTCAACCGTTCCTGACTTCACTTCCTTTGCATGAGAAAGCAACACCGCTTTCGTGCCCACAAGAAAGGCATGATCGGGATTGTGTGTCGTCATAACAATACCGCGACCATCTTCCGCCAAAGCTTTTATACGGCGCAGCACATGCACCTGATTGCCAAAGTCGAGCGCGGCAGTCGGCTCATCAAGAATGAGCAGCGAAGTATCCTGCATCAAAGCGCGGGCGATAAGTACCATCTGCGCTTCTCCGCCTGAAAGTTCGGTATAAATACGGTCCCGGAGTTTTGTAATCTCAAGCTCCTCCAACACGCGATCAGCCAATGTGTAGTCATCCTTGGTGGGAGACGCAAATACGCCCAAATGAGGCGCTCGACCCGTCAACACCACATCAAGCACAGAAAACGAAAACGGCGGCACATGAATCTGCGGGGCATACGCGAGAAGCTTTGCCTGCTTGCGGCGATTTAGTTCCACTCGATTGCGGCCGGCAATTTCGACTTTTCCGCTCATCAAGGGCAAAAAACCAAGAAGCGCTTTGAACAGTGTGGTCTTCCCGACACCGTTCGGTCCCAGCAAACATGTAATATCTCCTGCGGAAACATCAAGATTTACCGCCTCAAGTATAGATTTGCCATCGTATCCGCAGGTGATATTGGTTGCTTGCAACAACACGTTCTTCTCGCTCATCAGCGTTGCCCCCTTTGCGTCTGAAGGAGGATTGCAAAGAAGAATGGGGCACCGATGATAGACGTCAGAATGCCTAAGGGAATTTCAGAAGCCAAAAGCGTACGACACGCCATATCCACAAGAATCATAAAAGCGGCCCCAACAACTAACGACAGTGGAAGCACCACACGGTTATCAGGACCAAAGATAAAGCGGACGAGATGAGGAATGATAAGACCAACCCAGCCCACAACTCCTGCAATTGAAACGACCGCTGAAGTTAGAAGCGTCGCGCAGAAAATATAGATACCGCGCATAAGGCTGACATTGATGCCAAGGGACTCGGCTTCCGTATCGCCGAAGGACAAGATATTGAGTCTCCAGCGCAACGCCAGAATTGGCAGCGCGCCCACCACAAAGGGAATCATATAGATTGCAAGGTCATTCCATGTCACTTTGGCGATGCTGCCCATCAGCCAATAGGTAATTTCCGGCAGCTTTGACATGGGATCGGCGGTGTACTTGATAACGGAAACAAAGGCCTGAAAAAGAGTACCTACGATGAGACCACAGAGCACAAGCAGCAAAATCTGATTGGAACCCCGTCCAATGCGACGCGCGCTCAGGTAGGTCAACATCACCGCGATAAATCCCATACCAAAGGCGCAAAGTTGCACCACCCTATTTGAACCATTGAAAAGCAGCGCCAGCGCCGCACCAAATGAAGCTCCCGCACTGGCACCAAGAATATCAGGTGATACCATGGGGTTCTTAAAAAGTCCCTGATATGACGCACCGGAAATAGAAAGCGCCGCTCCCACTAAAAGCGCAGCAACCACGCGTGGAAGCCGAATATCTATAACTACATTAGTTGCTGCCTGAGACCATGAGCCCCCGGTTCCAAAAAACTTCTGAGACAAAATGCCCGCTACGTCTCCCGGGGCAATGCTCATACGTCCCACGGACAAACCCAGAATAAATAACATGCACAGAAGCGCAACACAGCCTATGCTCAAAATGATATTTCGAACATGATGAGCTTCATAGCCATGCTTCTGCTGCACGTTTTTCAGAGCAGCCATCGCTTTTTCTCCTGTTGACAGAACCTATCCTTGTGACTGTAACGCCTAGTCTGCTTGTTATTTTAGCTTAAACGCCCCTAACGTAGGTTCGCAAAATACGCATGCACATAAAGAGACACCGATTATCTCTAAGAAGCTCAAACAGCGCATCTTTCCGAACAAAGTTATTCTCGAATAAATCCGAACGGATATTCGGGCTTAACGTAATCGAGAAGGAATTGCTCTTCCAAAGGTATCCGGGCCACAATGTTACGCGTGCCGTCATCTTCAAAGTCTCGCAAGGCAACTTCGATCTCGCCAAGATAATGTTCAAGGTTACTGTTAACGACAAGAACATCTCCCCTGTGAATACCACCTCTTATCTGACGCGGCGGAATGGGAGTGGAATATCCATACATTCTGGGAACCGATGAGCGGAGAAAATACTCCGATGCATCGCCGCGTGTCACATGGACAAACTGCCAGAGGAGATTCTTTTCGACATCTGTTGTGCCTTCATTGAATTTGATATGAAACGTCGTTTTTGTAACGTCCATTGCAGCGAGCGCTTTAATCTCTTCAAGAGAAGCAAAACAGTTACCGATGATTACGTCGTCGATCATCCCGGTAGCTATGAGGTGACGGGCCTGCAGGTCAATGGGACGGATGCGATCAGCTTCACAGGTAGGAAGACCGTTATAGACAGGCCATGGTCCAAACGTCTCTGTGTGTCTACTTGAAACAAAGGCTGCAGACGGAAGTCCCAAATCAAAATATCGCTTTGAGAATTCGATGAAGCGTTGCTCACTGAGGCCAGTATATCTCTCAGGATAGAAATTATGGCATACGCACATATTGTGACGAGAAGCACCGCGCTCGATAAGAACGTCCAAAGCAAGCGTGGAACTTGCGTTGAACTCAATTGATATTCCATACGGATTTCGAGTCAGGGCAATATCCTCTCTATCTCCCAAATGTCCGTCGAGTCGGATGATATCTACACCCATATCAGCAAAGGGTTTTATCTCCATTGCTGAGGCCCCAAGATGCTCAAAGACAAGAGGATTGGTATCAACGGCAACCTTAAATCCATATTCATGCGCTTTTCTCATAAATGCGCTAAATTCTTCGAGCGTTTCTTCACGCGTTTTTTTGACTGAGAGCAGACAGGTAAAAATACGCGAGAAACCATACTCGGCAGCAAGCTTCATATACGCTTCATCAGCTTCAGGAGTTGAGTGCTCAGGATAAACTGAGATTCCAAGACGATGCATCTAATTGCTCCTTCATCTTGCAATAAAAGATATCGTACTGAGGTTACCAGATATAAGGTCGTCGGCAGAAACATTCCTGCCGACGACAAGATCACTACAGGACAACGGACTACAATTCAATCGCATCAAGATCAATGGAATCAAGATCCATAGAGGTAAAATTAGCGTTCTCTTGCTTGGCTTTAGCTTCGGCATCTTCCTTCAAATACTGGTCGTCAAGTGCTTTGACAAAGGGGAAGTAAATAAGACAACCAATGACAATGAGAACTATCTGCCACACAGCGCCCTGCCATCCACTTACCAGGAATCCAGAGATGACCGGAGGAGTAGTCCACGGCAGCATAACGCCATTACAGAGCGGCACCAAACCGATCTTCATGACCGCCCATGTTGAAATGATATTGACCGTAGGCACTAATAGGAATGGGATAAAAAGAATTGGGTTCAGGATAATAGGAAGCCCAAAAATAACCGGTTCATTAATGCCAAAGATACCCGGAAGAATCGATAGATTTGAAAGTTTCTTTATGCGCTCAGAACGAGCTGTAAGGATAGCGATGATGAGGAGCGACAGTGTTGAGCCACCTCCTCCAAATGTTGCAAACAGATTTTGAAATTGCAGGTTAATAATATTCGGAAGAGCCTGACCCACCGCAAGAGCAGCTTGGTTTTCAGCAGAAAGTGCTGTGAGAATAGGCGCATACACAGAGTCGGTAACGTTTGTACCGTGAATGCCAAAGAACCAAAGAATATGAGCAAATATATACACAACTGTCTGCGCAATCACAGTCCCACCGAGTGTCTGAAGTGGCATCTGCAGAATTTTGTATACAAAATTGAACGCATTATCAAAAGGAGTCAGAACAAAAAGAACAGCTACTGCCCAAATAATCGTAAAAGACAGTGTCATGGGAATGAGAGCTGAAAATGCACGAGCTACCGTCGGGGGTACGCCCTCCGGCATCTTAATGGTCCAATTCTTATTTAAGGCAAAACCAAAAATCTTAACTGAACAGAAAGCAACGACAATGGCAATAAAGACACCTTTTGCTCCAACCCAACCAAGCGGAACACTTGCCACTTTGATGGCTTCAGTTGCTCCCTCAGGAGTGAACTCGGTGAATTGGGGCATCAAAATAAGCCAGCTAACTAAGGAAACAAAACCTGCAGAAGCTCGGTCTGTAATTCCTATATGAGGTGCAAAGTTATATCCAATAGCAAAGGCTAAGAAGAGTGCAAGAAACGAAACTGTACAGCCTGCCGGAATGGAAATAAGGGAGGCTAAGGTTTTATCGCCAATCGTTGTATTTTTAAGGAACTCCATCCAAGGAGCAATCGGGAAATTGGCAATAAGCGTGAATATCGAGCCGATAATGAGAAGTGGCATAATCATCGCAAATGAGTCACGCATGGTTAAAAGGTACTTGTTTTTGCTAACTACTTCTGCCAAAGGCATCAATTTCTTTTCAAACTTTTCCATACTTGTCACAACAATCAACTCCCATCTGCTATATATCAACAATGAAATCGGTTAATTGTTTTACGGTCACTCTTTTTTCGGTATTGTACTGCCACTTTTAAGAAGAGCAATTGCCATTTTGAGCACACGCTCTCCATTGAGAGAACCATAATCGGCAGAATCAATGACACCCACAGGAATACGGGAGCCATATTTCTCGTTGACTGCGTCAAAGATGAACCGCACTTGTGGCCCCAACAAAATGCAGTCGGGAGTATCTTGCTCCACAAGGTTGTCGATCGAACCCGATGAAAACGCTTCAACTTTTACCGGGATATTGTGAGCATCGGCTACCTCCTGCATCTTTTTTGCAAGCATGCTCGTTGACATACCTGCGCTGCAAAACAAATCAACCTTCTTCATGCTTTGTCCTTTCTTCTAGGCTAAAACGCTATTTGCAGATCCTGAGCTGTTAAGAAAACCACCAGCGGCAAGTTGTTTACACAGAGCAATGGTTTGGTCGGCCAGATCGTGAACGGTAATCGCATTCATCAGATGGTCTTGCCCGTGCACCATCAAAAGCGAAACCATTTCGTTCTTTTCACCGACTACTTCCTGCTGAATCTGTCTCATCTGAAACTCATGCGCACTGTTAAGGGCATCAGTACTCTGCTGCATCAAACTATCAGCGTGCTCGAAATCACCTTGACGAGCAGCTTTAATAGCTTCAATCGCCAAACTCTTTGCATCGCCGCCGTGTACTACAAGGTTCGATACAATTGCCTCAACATCCTTTTCGTTCATAAGCCGCTAGTCCTCCTTTTCCAAAACTGTTGTGGATGGTACTATCTGCCTGATAAAGTCCGAGAAATTCTGTTTTTCAAGCAATGACGCGATTACTTCTTCATTCATAAGCAATGATGCCATTCCCTGATTGAACTCCCTCGCCGCTTCATCATCATGACGTGAGATAGAAATGAGAAACACCGCCCTTACTGACGTACCACTCCAGTCGATAGCTTTTTCAAGAAGTCCTATCGCCACAACAGTCCGCTCTCCCACCGGGCGGACCGGATGTGGAAGAGCCACATTGTTACCGAATGCAGTCCTTGCAAGGCGTTCTCGTTCACGGACTAGTTCCGCAAAGCTCTTCCTAGAATCTTTCTTTGCAAACTCTTCGTGCTTCTCAATCTCTCGACAGAGAAATTCAATAATCTTGTCTTTTGTGGTAAACGTAAGGTGCGGAAAGAATAGATCTTCGAAAAAACAATTCGTCAATCCCCAATAATCACTCTGATTCCTCAACATACGGCGCACGCTGCTCATATCAATATCGTCAAGAAGAAACCCTGACTGACAGACTGGCACAGGAAGTTTTTGCACAATGGGAACCGTTGAAAAAACGTAGTCAACCTTCGAAAAATCGACTTTGCTGAGACCAGCAAGATCGCACGACTCAACTGACCCGATATAGGGTCCGAATTCTTCCCTCACACGTATGGCAAGCAGCCGGGAAGTCCCCATTCCAGAAGCACAGACAGTAAGGACGCTCTTTTTGGGAAGTTCTGTCTTTTGACGTTCAAGCGCAAGAGCAAAGGCAAGGGCAATATAACCTATTTCCTCTTCAGAAAGAGGGGCCTTGAATTTTTTAGCAAGGACACCCGATGACTCAACTGCCATAAGGTATGCAAGCGGCATACGTCTCTTGATATCCACTAACAGCGGGTTTTCCACCGGCATACGATAGCGGAGACGAACAGCAAGCGGTACGATATGGCGCGCTAAATTTATACGCAACTCCAAATCATTCCGAAAGTCAAAACGGAAATTTTCCCAAATAAGCTCCAGCATTTCGGTAATAGCCGACCAAATGTCATCCGAAACAACAAGATTGCCAGTCTCTGCAATCCGCGCAAGCGTTTTCTTTGACGCCAAATGGATTGCGATGTAAGCAACTTCTTGTCGAGGAAAAGCAACATCGAAAATCTCCGATAAACAATCAATTAGATACTGAGCAGCAGCAAACTCATAGGTTGAATAAATTTCTTTCATAGAATCGGTACCCATAGGCACATAGCACTTTTGGCGGATTCGCTTGATGGCAATCACAATATGAATGACAAGATTTTGCTGGGCAAAAGCAGTAAGTCGGAGCTGCCTTTCTTCTATAATTTTCGCTACGCAAGAAGAGATTTCAGCAATCATCCTATCATCTTCATCGCTTCCAAGATGAAGATGCCCCTCTTCATCATCAACAGCAAGACTTGCAAGACACAGGCGGCGGTCCATCTCCGCTCCTTCAGCATGTATACCGTAATGAGAGCGCCTTTCTAAAGATAGGTGAAACCTTTCGAAGACCTTCTCAACTCGCTTAAGATCGGATGAGATAGTTTTTCTTGAAACGAAGAGGAGAGCTGCAAGTTCATCGACTGTAATCCATTCACTGCGGTTAAGTAAATCGTTGACGAGATACGCTACGCGCTCGTTAGACGTTTGCGGCATAGTTGCGCCTGCATGAGCCGTACAGTCATCTACAAAGCGAGAAAATGCCTGGGTATTATTAACAACAAAACGATATCCCTGGCAACGATCCGTCACAATGCAGGCACTACCGTTCATCGAAGAATTTGCACGTTTGATATAGGAGCGAACGGTGCGTTTGCTCACACCAAGATGTTCGGATAGCTGTAGAGCAGCGGCGCTGCCATGCTTTTCCATATACCTTATAAGTCGTGCGACCTTATCGTCCACGGCATATCCTCCTTTTTCTCTCAGTATAGAAATGAGAGAGAGCAGATTCCATTTCCAAAACTGCCAGCGGGATAAGGAAGCATACTTCTCGGAAAACTATACAATCATGCGCCATGACAATAGGCTGCATTTTGAACGTTGACAGGTCTCCGTTGAATATCTATTGTTTAATTATATTAGTTAGCTAATGTAAACTCTTACTCAGCAAAGTGCAGGGTAGGTGTTTACAGCAAAAAAGGAGCTGTCGTGGAAAATAAGGTTCATGTTCAGAGCGCCGGTAAAAGCAGTAAAAAGCTCAATACAAAAGATCTCATCTATGCAGGTGCATTCTGCGCTCTCTACATCATGGTTATGCTCATAGTTGTCATGGGTTCCGGTATGATTCTTCCCATTCTGTACTTTATAGCACCACTCACCGTTGGCGCCGTCGCCGGCACAGTCTATATGCTCTATGTCATGAAGATTCGCAAATTTGGTGCTGCACTTATCCTAGGAATTCTTTTTCTTCTGGCAACCGGGCACCTAACGTGGTATTCACTGGCAGT
The DNA here is from genome assembly GCF_000411555.1 of Atopobium sp. oral taxon 199 str. F0494. GTDB lineage: Bacteria > Actinomycetota > Coriobacteriia > Coriobacteriales > Atopobiaceae > Lancefieldella. The sequence continues at coordinate 913,936 of NZ_KE150486.1, forward strand.
AGTCATCGGTGCCTCACTCCTCGCTGAACTTATCATCTATCTCGGAAAATACACCTCGAAAAAAATGTACATGCTCTCGTACGTATTCTTTAACCTCACTATGGCCGCACCGTTTTTGAGCTTTGTCTTTAATCTTCAGGATTCTCTTGAAGTCACAAAGAGCTATTACGGTGAAGCTCGCGCGCAAGTATACGCCAGTCTTTTTGGACCTGGCTTCTTTGTGTTCACCATCGCTCTTGCGCTTGCCGGTGGAGCTATTGGCGCGCTCATCGCAAGCAAGCTCGTAAAAAAGCATTTTGACAAAGCCGGGATTATCTAAGTGGACTTTGAACTTTACGGCGATGACTCAGAAGCGATCGTTCGATTTGATCCGCGTACAAAGCTGCTGGTCTTTTTTGTCAGCTGTCTGTTAAGTCTCTCGGTACACGGCACTGTTCCCATCTTGGTAATCGGTTTTCTGCAATGCGCTATGCTGGCTTTGAACGGAAAGCGAGCATTGGCACTCAAGTGTTTTGCAAGCCTTCTTGTCATTTTGTTTATCCGTTATTGTGTCGAGGCGCCGGAACAACAGGGTGCTGAAGCGATAACTTCGTTGTGCCTGGGATTTATATCGCTTTTTATATTCTTCTTCCCTATCCTTGTCTCTTTCCTCCTGCTTGTGCGCACCACACGCATAAGCCAGTTTCTCTCGGCATTCCAGGCCATGCACCTGCCTATGACCATTGTTATTCCTTTGGCAGTCATGTTTCGCTTTATTCCAACCGTACAGAATGAATGGAGCGGCGTCCGCAAAGCAATGGCATTCCGCGGCATCTCGATGACCCCGGGAACCATCTTCCGTCGACCGTTTCAAACCATCGAATATATTCTCGTTCCGCTGCTTTTTTCTTCCGTCGGTGTCATGGAAGAACTAGCCGCAGCTTCGCTGGCTCGGGGCATGGACAGCAAACGCGAGCGCACCTCATTTGAAAAAGTACAACTTCACCTTGCCGATGTTATTGCCATTATTATTTTCTGTACCACCGCGGCCTGGATACTCTATTCCCGAATATCAGGAATGAGTGTCCTATGATTCGCTTTGAAGATGTCAGTTTCCATTACGGTGGTGAAAACGGTACCGGTGACGGCGTCAATCATATCAATTTGACCATTGGTGACGGAACGTTCACGGTATTCGTCGGCGAATCCGGATGCGGAAAAACCACTCTTACGCGTCTTATCAATGGCCTCGCCCCCAATTTCTATGAAGGAGAGATGGAGGGCACCGTCTCTGTAGACGATATCTGCGTCACTACCGCAGAGCTTCACGATACTGCCGCCTATATCGGCAGCGTCTTTCAGAATCCTAAAAGTCAGTTCTTTAATGTAGATACTACCGGTGAATTGGTATTCGGCTGTGAAAACCAAGCGCTGCCTCGTGATGAAATACGACGCAGGCTCGCCAAGACATGCGCCGACATGCAACTTGATGCTCTCATGAACCGCAACATCTTTGAGCTCTCTGGAGGAGAAAAACAGCAGATTGCCTGCGGTTCAGTCTATGCTTCTGATCCACGCATATACGTCATGGACGAACCGTCATCAAACCTTGACAAAAAGGCTATACATCGCTTGCACGACATCTTGGCAAAGATGAAAGAAGAGGGAAAGACTATCGTCTTGTCCGAACATCGCCTGCACTACCTCATGGATCTGGCAGATCAGTTTATCTATGTCAAAAACGGGCGTATTGAAAAGACCTTCTCGGCGCACGAAATGCGCTTGCTTGATGATGATCAACTCTCAGAACTGGGTCTGCGCTGCACCGATTTGCGTCGACTCACCAAGGCGCAAGCCAATGAACGCCAGTTTGCCATAGCACGCACCGAGACGACTGCGGGCATATCAACTGCCACAACAACCGCCGACGAGGCTGCCGAGAAGCGCCCGGCTCTTGAAGCGATTGACCTTACCTGCAACCGCGGCGGCGCACGTATCCTAGATATCAACCGCATTTCATTCCCTCTGCATAGCGTAGTTGCCGTGATTGGCGACAATGGCTGCGGCAAAAGCACCTTGGCAGAATCACTTTGCGGCGTCACTCCCTCCAGCGGAACGGTTGCCTTTAACGGCATTTTTGAAACAGCAAAGGCTCGCTCCAAGAGAAGCTTTATGGTCATGCAGGATGTCAACCGCCAACTATTTGCAGAAGACGTGACCGAAGAAGTCAGTCTCAACGCGCACGTCTCAGAAGAAGAGGCCGACCGCATTCTTGACAGCCTGGGTGTGCTTGCCTACAAAAACCGTCACCCCGCATCACTTTCCGGAGGACAAAAGCAACGTGTAGCTATCGCGTCAGCGCTTTGCGCAGGCAAAGACATTCTGTTCTATGATGAGCCTACAAGCGGCCTCGATCGCCGCGGTATGGAACGTTTCGGAGACCTTCTACGAGACATGCACGGTCAAGTCCAATGCTCAGTTATCATCACGCATGATCCCGAACTGATTTTGCAATGCTGCACACATGTGCTGCACATACGCGATGGACGCGCTATAGCGTTCTATCCGCTTGACCATGAAGGCGTCGTGCGTGTGCGCAGTTATTTTCTCTCCCCCAGCAGCAAAAGCACCAGCAAAAGACGGAGTCATACCAGAGCTATAGGCAAAATCCTGCAGTATGCGGGAGAGCAGAAAAAAGGTATCGCCCTAGCGGCCCTTTTTATGGTCATCGGTGCGGTAACAAGCGTTGTTCCCTATCTGTTCATCTACAACCTTATTGCCTCAGCTCTTGCCGGTGAAAGCATTACTGTTGCAACAGCCGTTCCTGCTATCGCAGCCGTTGCCCTATGCGAGTGTATACATGCGATACTTTATACAACAGGCCTGATCTTCTCGCATAAGGCTGCATTCAATACCCTAAAAAATCTCAGAGAATTCCTGCAAGAGCGATTGGAAACGCAATCTATCGGCACAGTGCAGGACATGGGAGCCGGCGCTATCAAAAAGCTGTTCACCGATGACGTTGAATCGATTGAGCTTCTTCTGGCGCATATAATTCCCGAAGGAGCGGCAAATATCTCCGTTGTTGCGGTCGTGCTCCTGACAATTTGCGCCATCGACTGGCAGATGGCCCTTCTCACCGTTCTCGTGGTGATGTTCGGTGTCATTGTCTCCCAACAGATGTACAACGTGGGTATCGATAAAATGGGCAGCTATTTTTCCGCTGCCAAACGTCTCAACAATACCATCATTGAATACGTACACGGCATGGAAGTTGTACGCATATTTAATCGCCAAAAAGATTCGGGTGAGAGATTCGAACGTTCCGTGGCGTCTTATCGCGATCAAGCCTTGGGCTGGTATAAGATTTGTTGGCCTTGGATGGCTCTGTACGGCAGTCTGTTTTCAAATATCGTGCTGTACACGCTGCCGTTTGGAGTACTGATGGTACTTCTCGGCCATATAACACTCTCAAAATGCATACTGGTTCTTTGCCTCAGCTTTGGCATAGGACCACTTCTGCTGCATTGTATGACATTTATCGGAGCAATTCCTCAGGTGGGCTTTAAGATTCAGGCGCTTGAAAAGGCCTTAGATCAGACCCCGCTCAAAACGGGAAACGAGAATTTCACAGGTTATAGCTATGATGTCTCATTTGAGAATGTGCACTTTGCCTACAGCGACAGCGAAGTACTCAAGGGAGTTTCATTTACCGCCAGAGAAAATCAGATGACTGCTTTGGTGGGAGAAAGCGGCAGTGGCAAAAGTACTGTTGCCCGTCTTTTGGCTCACCATTATGACGTTGCAAGCGGCAGCATCTCTATAGGAGGACAACGCCTTGAGAGTCTGTCGCAACAGACGCTTAACAATCAGATATCCTACGTCTCCCAAGATTTGTTCCTGTTTAATAGAAGCATCTTGGAAAACATTCGTGTTGGCCGACCCGAAGCAACCGATGAAGAGGTATATGAAGCCGCTCGAAAAGCGCAGTGCGATGAGTTCATCAGAACGCTTGAAGATGGCTATGATACCAACGTTGGCACAGCCGGCCTGAAGCTGTCGGGCGGCCAGCGCCAGCGTATCTCATTTGCACGAGCCATTCTAAAAGACGCTCCCATCGTAGTGCTCGACGAAGCCACCGCCTTTATCGACCCTGAAAACGAACGAAAGATGAACCGTGCTATCAGTGAAATCATTGTCGGCAAAACAGTAATCGTCATTGCTCATAAACTTCGCTCTATAGCGCATGCCGATAAGATCATCATGCTGCATCATGGACATGTTCTCGCAGAGGGAACGCAGGATGAACTCATTTCATCCTGCCCGGAATACCGCACGCTATGGAATGCCGCCGAAGAAACTTCTGGCTGGACGCTCCGAGAAATGCCGCAAGAGATAGTCAAAGGCACCAAGGAGGCGTCATGCTAAGGCTTGTCCACCGCATTCTTGTTTTTTCAGGCTCGTATGCGCGACGCATCAGACTCGCGTATGGCTTCACATTTCTGAAATCGTTTTGCGCAAATATGCCACTCATGCTGGCGATCATTTCACTAAACCTGCTGCTTGACGACAGAGCAACCCCTTTGACCTGTTGTTTTTTAGCAGCGGGAATGCTGGTGCTTCTGGCACTTCAATCTATCTTCCACTACCTGTCTGATCGCATGCAATCAGGAACAGGTTATGAGATTTTTGCCGAGAAACGCGTAGAGCTCGGTTATCATCTGCGGCGCCTCCCTATGGGATTTTTCACCGCCGGCAACATCGGACGCATCAGCTCGATTCTTTCGGCCGATATGGTCTACATCGAAGAGCAGAGCATGTCAATTGTTGCAAACGTTGTCAGCGACGTTTTTGCTCAGGTTATCCTGACCGCATTTCTTTTAGCGATGAACCCCCTGATAGGAATCGCCGTACTGGCGGTTGAACTTCTCGCCATCCTGATTGCACAGCCAATGCTCGCGCAAGCGAGACGGAACTCAAATGTCCGCCAGCAGACTATCGAGCAGGTAACTGATGCTGTGCTGGAATATACGGAGGGTCTTGCCGTTGTCAAGAGCTACAATTTGACCGGAGAAAGCGCGTGCGACTTGCGTAAAAGTTTCTCCGATATGCGCGACACCAGCCTGCAATTTGCTTACGAGCAATCTCCTTTTGAAATAGCGCTCCTCATAGTATATGGTCTGGGTTCCGCAGCGGCGCTCGCGCTCGCTGTCTGGCAATTCGAACAAGGCACCTTGGCACTTGGTACCTTTGTCGGCATTACCCTCTTTTTGTTCCAGCTCTTTGGACCGCTCAGAGACCTTTACCAGCAGAGTACACGCCTTATCATTATGGAAAGCGCTCTCGACCGCATTGAAGCCCTGTTTTCCCAGGAAGAGTTGAGCGACACAGGCACCAGCTGTGTTCCCCAGGCAGACGATGTCGAAGGTGCTATCAAACACGAAATCGAATTTTCCCATGTTTCTTTTGCCTACGGCGAGAAGGTCGTGCTTACCGATATCTCTTTCTCTGCTGACCGCGGGCAAATGATTGCTTTGGTGGGACAATCAGGAAGCGGCAAAACCACTATCGTCAATCTTTTAGCCCGTTTCTGGGACATCTCCAAAGGAAGTGTGCTGCTGCGAGGTATTGATGTTCGTCAGCTGCCGATGGCGGTGCTCATGGATCATATCAGCATGGTGTTTCAACATGTCTATTTGTTCCAGGACACGGTATACAACAATATTGCCATGGGAAAGCCGAATGCAACCCGCGAAGAGGTGTTTGAAGCAGCACGTAAAGCCTGCTGCTACGAGTTTATTATGCGCATGCCGTACGGTTTTGACACCATGATTGGCGAAGGCGGTGCCACGCTCTCGGGCGGCGAGGCGCAGCGTATCTCTCTTGCACGCGCAATTCTCAAGGACGCGCCCATTATTGTGCTCGATGAAGCGACTGCCAGCATCGATGCCGACAATGAGCGCTATATCCAACAGGCCATGACAGAGCTGTGCCGCAATAAAACGACTCTGGTAATTGCCCATAAACTCCCTACTATTCGCAACGCCGACAAGATTGCGGTCATCGACGACGGCAGAATCATCGAATGTGGATCTCACGATGAGCTGATGGCGCGAAATGGCGCGTATTGCCATATGGTGCAGGTGGACATTCAATCGCACGAATGGCATACGTCCTCAACACAAATGTATGAAACGTGGGAACCTGCAGAAAAACCTATAAAGGGCCAGGTAGCACAGGAGACGGCAGATGAATGAGGCCACTCAAAAAATGTTCGGCCTGCTTGCGGCTCTCTTCAGCATCTTTTTGCTGATAGGCGGCCTCTATCTGCCTTCCGATTTCATCGCAGATCCGCTGCGAACAGCGCTGACTTCCCTTGGTCTGGTGCTTTTAATCGGCGGTAATATCATTATGTCGTTTGCCCACGACAAGGACTAGCGACAAGGACTAACCGCACGCATACTCGCACGACAGCGTATCCGCCCGTAACCGTGCTCTACACACCATGCTCTACGCGTGCAATTTATTTGAAACTCTGCTGATCTTGTATAAAAAATCGCACGGCACGTTCGGCAGCGGCGGCAACGTCTTCCGATGTACGGCGCATGCACTCTTCCAGCGAGAGATCAGAAGGGGCTGACGCAAAGACCCGCTGGATGCCGGCTCTATGTACTTCTGACAGATCTTCCGTGCAAGATCCAACAACGGCATAGGTCGGCACGCCTTGTAAAGCCGCCCGCCGCGCAATCCCCACAGGAGCCTTTCCATGCGCCGTTTGGTTATCCATGCGGCCCTCTCCCGTAATGACCAGATCGGTCTCACGGAGCAATTCATTAAAGTGAACCCTGTCGAGAAGCGCTTCAACCCCAGACGTTATCGTTGCTCCGCAAAATGAAAGAAGCCCAAAACCAAGACCGCCTGCCGCTCCTGCACCTGCCACAAGACTTGCGTCATATCCCGTATCTGCAAAAACAACATTGGCATAGCGCTGCATCCAGGCGTCAAATTCGCATAGGCGGGCGTCCAAAAGACCCTTTTGAGGTCCAAAGACATACACAGCTCCGCAGGTACCGGTAAGCGGAGTGTCAACGTCGCTGAGAGCAATAATTTCACTCTCTTGCAGGCGCTGATCCAAAAGACTTTTATCAACAGAGACAACTTCCCGTAAGCCCTGAAGACCACGGGAAACCGTCTTGCCGTGGGAATCCAGAAGCTGTATCCCGAGCGCTTCTGCCAGACCAGCTCCACCGTCAGTAGTCGCACTTCCACCAAGGCCTATATACACACGACGTATTCCCTGTTCAAGTACGGCATGAAGCAGTTGTCCTACCCCATATGTCGATGCCCGCAGCGCAGCCTCACAGCTGCGATCAGAAAACCCGATACCTGCGGCTTCAGCCATTTCAATCACAGCGGAGTCATCTGAAAGCACTCCGAAGCGCGCGGCTATGCGTTTGCCAAAGGGATTCTCCACATATATGGTTTCACGCCGTCCGCCGCCTTGTGCGATAAAGGCATCGAGCGTACCCTCACCACCATCGGCAATAGGAACCTTTCGTATACGCGCATCGGGAAAAGCGCGCAGGATGCCCACTTCAAGATAGTCTTCAATTTCAGCGCTTGAAGCCGCACCTTTGAAGGAATCAGCGGCTAAAAGAATGGAGAGTTGTCTTTTGAAAGGCGTTCTCATAGAAACCTCGCAAGAAACCGCTGCGAAAGCCGCTACGGTTTCACAGGACCCTGATCCGCTTTGGCAATCGCGTCAGCAACGGTTGTGGCAAAAAGTTCACCGCCCGCGTTGATGGTGTCTGAATCGCTGCCAAAGTGAACATTATCAGTACCAGGCCAGAGCTCCGGGTGATCAACGGCCGTTTGATGCCAGTCAGCGATGTAGATATAGTCGTACTTCTCGGCGAGCTGCAGCTCATAGGCGCGAATGGCCGCCGCGCCCGAGGAAGGATCGTTATGGCGACCGTCGTGCGGCGTTACGAAAATGAGGCGGTGCCCTTTTGGCAGCATCTCAACGATACGGTCAATAGCTTCCGTCCCGCCGACAGGGTTGGTGCCCAACGCGACAACGATATCCTGCATAACGGCGTTGTTGGCGATATCGGTCTCAAGCACATCGGCGCCCATGCTCACATTGCGGCTGACCGTCGCGTCAATCTGAGCTTCCGGAAACGCCTTTTGCAGATATGAAATGGCGCGCAGAGATACCGAGTCGCCAATATACGTCACACCGGGAGTCACGTTATAGTTGCTGGCCTGAGCACTGTCGGCCATCTTTCTCGTCACAGACATGTGGTTGTCCGCCTGAATAGCGCCATTGCTCAGATTGCTCAGCTGAAACGAACTGATTGTCGGAGCCGTCACCGAGGTATAGAGCGTCGCCGCCAACAAGAGGCCGCCAACAGCGCTCAGCGGTTTCAAGGCCTGTTTAAGTGTGATGGTACGACCCAAAACGCACGACGTGCGACCGGCCAGAAGCGGTTCAATGACATAAAACGACAGGCTCGCAAGCGCCAGCGACAACGCCACAGTTATAGCTGCGGACGTGCCGGGGTCAAACTTCTCTGATAGCAAGTTAAAGAGTGGCCAGTGAAACAGATATACGCCATAGCTGGTATCCGCAAAATACGAGACAATCTTTGGCTCTTTAACTTGAGGGGTTTTTTCATGCAGCACACGCGTTGCCAAGACCATTGTCGCGGCCGCCAAAGACGCCAGCAGAAAACCGAATCGGTAGGTATGGATGTCATCAAACGTAAGCAATACTCCCAGAACAAACAGTACTACCGCGCTGATAGCTGCGGCGAGAAGTGCCTGTTTGAGATTGTATTTTGTAACAAAGGAGGTAAACCTCGCGCTTGTTGTAGCGATACCGGCAAAGCACGCGAGAGCGGAACCGACAAAGAAGGGGAAGATGTGCGTTTGCGTGGAGAAATACTGAATGGAAAGGTTTGTAGAATCCTGAGCGCCAATCGCCATCGCAAGATAGCTGGCAATAAACAGCGCCGCTGAAACGACAAAAATACGAACGCGCAAGCTCTTAGCGGAATTCGTGACCTTTGACAGCAAGAAAACAGCCGCTCCCCAAAGGATATAGTAGTGCATCTCAACAGCAAGGCTCCACGTATGCAAGAACAGGTGAGGCGCGAACTGCGTCTCATAGCTGCCGCCCAGAAGAATCTCGTAATAGTTGGTCACAAAGCCGACGGCAGCGGCAACCTGCTGCCCGATACCCGCCGCGAAGTCATCACGAACCAAGAGAGCCAATGGCGTAGTTACAAGCACCATACCCACCAGCGGCGGCACAATGCGGTAGAAGCGTCTGCGTAAAAACGCGACAAATTTTATGCGCTTCTCGCGAGCGAATTCATCGATAAGCAGAGCGGTAATAAGGTATCCCGAAAATGTAAAGAATACGTCGACACCCACAAAGCCGCCGGGCAAAGCGGGCTTGAAGAAGTGATAGACCAGAACCAGAAGCAGTCCCGTTATACGGACGAATGAAAACCATTTAATGCGCACTTTGATATATCCCCTGCTTGAAGGTGCCTTGGTAGACTACGCTGTCTTCGGTTGTAAGCGTGCCTTCTCCATCCGGCTCTCCGTTGGTGAAATTACCCTCGTACTTCCAGCCGTCTTTGGAGGTAAACGTACCCGATCCGTTAAACGCACCGTCCTTGAATTCTCCTGTGTAGGTATCACCGTTATCAAACGTCATTGTGCCGTTGCCGTCCATCCGACCGTGCAGCAGGCCGCCGTCGTATGTAATGGCTCCGTCATTGAGCTTAAGCACCCCTGAGCTGGGCTTTGTCGCGATTGTCAGGGCGTAGGCCGCGCATATGGCGAGAAGTACTACCACAAGAAGCTCAACTTTAATGCGAGTCTCAATGCGCGCCAGCCGAGCGGGCACTGTTGCGCGCTTGGGTGCTGCTAAGGCAGGCTGGTCGACAGCATGAGTCTGCACCGCACGGCTGATGCGGCGACCGTTTCTCTCGCTTGCTGAAAATCGCTTTGACTTGCTCAAAATCTCCTGCTTAAAACCGCATGAACTTACAGGCTCATTGTAGACAATTGCATTGGTCTATACATTCCAGAAAGACATATACATCGTATCAGTTCACAGCTACTTCATCCTTTTTAAATACATCAGCGACAGAGCGTGGGTAAGCGGGTACACTCATATCAAATAAAACGCTTTTACCGAGGAGGGATCATGCCCGAAGCAATCCGTAAGGTTAATGTTATTGGTCACCTGAACCCCGATACAGACAGCATTTGCGCGGCCATTTCTTATGCGTATCTCAAGAATCAGATTGACAGTCCTATCTACGAAGCGCGCCGCGCGGGCACACTCAATCGCGAGACCGCCTTTGTCCTCAAGCATTTTGGCTTTGAGGAGCCGCAGCTGATTACGACAGTAACTCCGCAGATCAAAGATGCCGAGATCCAGGAGCAGCCCAAGGTGGATGGCAATATGAGTCTCTATAACGCATGGAACCTCATGCAAGATGTCAAGTTGGACACGCTTGTTGTCACCGATGATGCCAACCATCTTGAGGGTCTTATTGCTGTCAAAGACATCGCAAACGCCAATATGGGTCTCATGGAATCGAAGATGCTTTCCGAGACGCATACCAGCTACAAAAATATCATCTCTACCTTGAGCGGGTCTATGCTGGTAGGAGATCCTGACAACTATGTTTCACAAGGCAGCATCCGCATAGGCACCTGTGCGCTCAGCATGACGGAAATCGTCGGAAAAGGCGATATTGTTGTAGTCGCCGGAAATCACGAAAACCAACTTCTTGCAATCAAACAGGGCGCGTCCTGTCTGATTGTATCGTGCGATGGTAAGGTTGATAATGACGTCATTGCTGCAGCCCAGCAAGCGGGATGCGCCGTCATTACCACGCCGCGCGACACGTTTGAAGTCGCTCGGCTACTGACTATGGCCGTACCGGTAAAGTCCAAGATGCTCACTAATGACATCCTCAAGTTCAGTGTCAACACCTCTATCGATGACGCTCGCAAGGCAATGGCGAAGTCTCGCCACCGTTTCTTCCCCGTCTTGGATGAAAACGGCGCCTACGCTGGTCTTATCAGCTCACCGGGTCTTTTGAAAGTGCGCAAAAAGCACGTTATTCTGGTAGACCACAATGAGCGCACCCAGGCGGTCAACGGACTTGACCAGGCCGAAATCATGGAGATTGTTGACCACCACCGCATTGGTTCGGTTGAGACCACCAATCCCATCACATTCCGTAACGTCCCTGTGGGCTGCACCTGCACTATCCTCTATGGACTCTACCGTGAATACGGCGTTGAGATTCCCAAGAATATCGCCGGTCTCATGCTCTCAGCAATTCTTTCCGACACGCTGGCGTTCCGCTCGCCCACCTGCACGCCGATTGATGTCAACGCGGGCAAGGCGCTCGCTGACATCTGCGGTGAGGACATTGAGAGCTATTCCGAGAAGATGTTTGACGCGGGCGCAGATCTTACGGGTCGCACCGCGGAGGAAGTCTTCCACAGCGATTACAAGGTCTTCAGCCGCGGCAACGCCAAGTTTGGCGTTGGACAGGGCTCGTTCATGACCGAGAATAGCCGGAAAGCCGCAGAAGCGCTGGTTGGTCCCTTCCTCAAGACCGCTGCAGAAGCCGAAGAACTGCCCATGATTTTTTACATGTTCACCGATGTTAAAAGCCAGGTCACGGAGATGCTCTATTACGGCGCTGGCGCCGAAGAAGTGCTTGAACGCGCCTTTAACGTAACGCCCGATGGCGGCATTGCGGTTCTACCGGGCGTCGTCAGCCGCAAAAAGCAGGTCGTGCCTTCGCTCATGTCGGCGCTGCAGTTCATTTCCGACGAGGACTAGGGGCTTGTAATCGTGCAGACATCGAGTTTCTTTGCGATTATCTCTCGCATGCGCTACATCGAGCGATGGGCGCTCATGCGCAATTCTCGCCCCGAAAACCTCTCTGAGCATGCGCTTGACGTAGCTCTCATCGCCCACTGCCTTGCCACGCTGGGAAATGTCCGTTACGGCAGGCACTTGGATGCGGACCGCGCGGCACTTATCGGTCTCTACCATGACGCCTCCGAAATTATCACGGGCGATATGCCAACGCCAGTCAAGTATGCCAATGCGGAGATTCGTGACGCGTATCATCGCGTAGAAGATACCGCGCAAAAAACGCTTTTGAGTACGCTTCCCGACGATTTGCGCCCCGTGTATCAGAAGATCCTCAGCCAACAACAGCCCGCAGACGCCGATGAGGCCTACCTGCTAAAACTTATCAAGGCGGCGGACAAACTCTCTGCCCTCATCAAGTGCATCGATGAGGCACAGGCGGGCAACGCTGAATTCGCAACCGCCGAGGCTTCTACGCGCACCATCGTTGAGGACATGGCACGAGAGCTGCCTGAGGTGCAAGACTTCCTGACCGAATTCTTGCCGCCCTATGGCAACACCCTCGATCAGCTGCTCTAGGATTTCTATGCACGGACTACATGCTCGCCTGCCAAAAACCTTTGACCTTGAAGAGCGTCTTGAACGCTACGCCGACGTTATCGAGAAGAACCCTGAATCTCTGCGAGGTCATTGGGCCGAAGCGTGCGCGCCTGTAGGCGCGGCGCCCTTCTCCCGTGTCTGCATTGACTTAGGCTGTGGAAAAGGACTGTTTACCTGCGCCATGGCCAAGGCTCATCCCGACGCGCTCTTTGTCGCTATCGATACCGAACCCATATGTGTCGTATATGCCGCCGGCCACATAGACGAGACAGGACTTACAAATGCGGTGGTGGTCCCCGGAACCGGCATGAAGTTGGACGCCTATTTTGCACCCGCCGAAGTTGACGCCATCTACATCAACTTTCCCACGCCATTTCCGCGCAAACGTCAGGCGCATCTGCGTGTTACCAATTCCGAGCGCCTCATGCAGTATAGAAACGTACTGGTAAAAGGCGGCATCGTACGGCTTAAAACTGACAGTCAGCCGCTCTACGATTTCTCACTCGAACAGGTGGAAGCAGCGGGGTACAGGTTTTTGTGGCAAACGCGCGATGTCCAGGAAGCATTCCCCGACGATATCCCTTCAGAATACGAGAGGCGACTGGGCGCTCAGGGCGCTAAGGTGCTGGGATTTTGCATTACACCGGGAGAGGCCCCTGAGCATTTCTCGCCCACCGAACATGGCAGCCTTGTAGACTATCTGCCGGAAGATCTTGAATCGCTCTCATACCTGCCGCACGGCATGGAGAGCACCATCCAGAATATGATCAACCGCAAGCATAAAAAGGGTCATCATCACTGGCGAAACGTGCCGCAAGAGCCATAACTAGCAGTGCAACCGAATGTGCAACTAGTCGCACTTCGAGCGGCCACAAGCCGCGCGCCTACTGTGCCTCGCGCAACTTGCCTGATACGCCCCGATGCGCGGCCACTGGAACAGCTTATTTGATGCGAAGTGCCCTTGAAGCGTTGAGTACCGCGAGGATGAGCACGCCCGTATCGCCAAAAACCGCCAGCCACATCGGAGCCAAACCAAATGCCGCAAGCACGAGAATCGCCACTTTCACGCCAATGGCAAAGACGATGTTTTGGCGGGCAATGGCAAGTGTCTTTCGCGCAAGCCGAATAGCCGTCGCGACTTTTCCGAGCGAGTCGTCCATAAGCACGACATCAGCAGCCTCTATGGCGGCGTCGGACCCCAAGACACCCATGGCGACACCCACGTCGGCGCGAGCAAGTACGGGAGCGTCATTGATGCCGTCACCGACAAACGCCAGCGTGGAGCCGGCGGGCTTCTCGGCAAGAAGCGTCTCAACCGCAGCCACCTTATCCTGCGGCAAAAGCTCAGAGCGATACTCGTCAATACCAAGGCGCTGCGCCATATCAGCGGCAACTTCCTCTCTGTCGCCCGTCAGCATGACGACACGAGAAACGCCTGCCTGCTTGATAGTGGCAACAGAAGCCCGCGCGTCCTCTTTTTCTCGGTCGGAAATAACGATGTGACCCATATATTCACCATCGACCGCCACATGAATGACGGTGCCGATGTCGCGATGAGAGCATTCGTGCGTTACCGCGCCCACGTCCTGCATGAGTGCGCAGTTGCCCACCGCTACCGTTGTGTCGTTGACCTGCGCCGTCACTCCCCTGCCAGCAATTTCAGTGGCTTCAGAGACTTTGCAATCATCGTCTTCATTGGGATAGGCAGCGCGCAGAGCAGCGGCGATAGGATGCGTAGAATGTCGCTCAACATGGGCGGCCAGGTGCAAAAGAGCCGTCTCATCGATAGAATCCGGATGAACTGCCATGACCTTAAAGACACCTTCAGTAAGCGTGCCTGTTTTGTCAAACGTGACGGTCTTAAGCGCGGCAAGCGTGTCGATATAGTTGGAACCTTTGATGAGCACGCCCTGCTTGGAGGCTGCGCCGATGCCGCCAAAAAATGTCAGAGGAACAGACACCACCAGCGCGCAGGGGCACGAAACAATGAGAAATGTCAGCGCACGCACCAGCCATGTAGCAAAGTTATTGTAGAAATTACCAGTCACAAGCGGCGGAAGAAACGCCAGTGCAATGGCGGAAAATACTACGATAGGCGTGTATATACGAGCAAATTTTCTGATAAAGCTTTCACTTCTCGACTTGTTCTCGTTGGCGTTTTCAACAAGATTGATAATGCGCGTTGCCGTGGATTCACTCAGCAGATGCGTCACGCGAGCGCACACCACGCCGGATAGATTGACGCATCCAGAAATAACAGCGTCGCCAACGCCTGCGGTACGCGGGACGCTCTCCCCTGTCAGAGCAACAGTATCAAGGCTGGTTGATCCTTCAACAATTTCAGCATCAACCGGTACCCGGTCCCCCGCCTTGATGACGATAATCTCGTCCAGCTCGAGCTCCGCGGGATTAACTGTGAGCTCTTTGCCGTCTCGAATGACCGTTGCGGTATCAGGCCGAATATCCATCATCTTGGCAATGGATCGACGGCTGTTGTCTTCTGCCATGTCCTCAAACAGCTCTCCCACCTGGAAAAACAGCATGACAAAGACAGCCTCGGGAAACATCGGGGTACCATTGGGCACAAAGCCGATAACGAGCGCGCCGATGGTAGCAATGCTCATCAGCAGGTCTTCGCTGAAGGCGTCGCCTTCCGCAATGCTCTCAAACGCCTCAAGCACAACGTCATAACCGGCGACCAGATAGGCCGGCAGATAGATGAGAAGCTGCTGCCAAAGAGGCTGTGTATCCGTAGCGATAATGTGGGCGATAACCAGCATGATTGCCGATGCGATGATACGTCCAAGTTTGACTTTAGCTTCTCGTTCCATAACGCTTCCTTTCAAAACCATAAAGCAACAAGGGTTCCAAGAGTTTCTTTGCAACTTGAGTGTAGCACTTTTTCTGAACGTATGCACATATATTCATGTTTAATGAAAACTGTCTTCCCCTCCGCTTTGAATTTAAAACGTCTTAATAGACAGAGATTGTTTCTGTTAGCAGAGTACCCATACAGAACAGATTTACCAGGAGCACCTGAAGACAATAGAAGTGCATAATGGCTAACTTACAAGACTATATAGCAAAGCGCGGTATTACTAAAGATCAAATGGCTGCTGCTCGCCAACAGACTTTCTCTGTCATAGAAGCATTCAATCTTCGTGAAGCTCGAAAAGCAAGTGAGATGACCCAAGTGGAACTTGCTGAATCTATTGGAGTTTCTCAGAATCGTATTTCTCGTATGGAAAATGGCGATATGGGAGCAATGAGTATCGACTCTTTAAGAAAGTACATCGCTGCTCTTGGAGGAAGCCTCAAACTCATCGCCAGTCTTCCTACCGGCACTGTTGAAATCGCATAACGCCACGATACATGTATTCTCAGCTTATTCGAACGCCTTTTCCTAATAACCGGCTATTTGTCAATTCGTCCACAAAGGGTGGCTAAAACAAAATGGGTGCCGCTGGACAAACCGACGACACCCAAAGATAGCGTTTTATCTCTTATTACTTCTGGGACTGTTTAATCATCCAGATAGTCTTGGAGAGAGCGGCAATATGCTCATCCATTGCAGCAGAAACTAGATAGTTATCCTCTGCATCCGCATCTTTCTTAATCTCCGCGGCAAAGCTGCGAATCTTCTCATAATCGGCGAGAATGGCAGAGAAAATTTCAGCAGGATCCTTATAGCCATCTGCAGCTTCTTCAAGATGAGAATTCTTAATGTATTCCGCCATAGAGGCAAGCGGCGTACCATCATTCATAAGAATGAGCTCAGCTACCTCATCAATCTGATCATACATCGCGCCGTACACATCATCGAGAAGAGTGTGCACTTGGAAAAACGTCGGACCCTTCACATACCAATGGAAATTGTGAGTTTTATGCGCCTCCACCGCATAGTCGGACAAAAGCTGGTTGAGTTTCTCGTTAATCATAGCTACCCCTTTCAAAGGTTAGTCATTACTGCCACAAGATTTGGAACGATGAGCAAGGCAATCATTGCAGATACCGGTAAAGCAAAGCGCATATGAGTTGATCTTGCCGTATGAGTCTTTTGTAAGAGCTGTCAAGTCAGCAAGAACAGGGCCTTTGACATCCATGACTTTGCCGCATTTTTGGCACCGAAAGTGCGCGTGCTCGCACGTCATCGGATCAAAGCGAGAAACACTATCTCCGGTATTGACCACTTGCAACTCTCCAGCATCAACAAGCTGCATGAGATTGCGATACACCGTGCCAAGACTAATGTTTGGAAGCTCTTCTCGGACTGCGGCATATACGCTGTCAGCAGTCGGATGATCGTGACGACCTTCCACATATGACCGAATAGCCTCTCGCTGCCTGCTGTACCTCATGATTGTCTTTCTATACCTTTCCGGGCCACCTATGGCTCCCTGTGTATTTCGTCCCATCACTCACCTAAATAGTAATGATTACTATTTCTATTAGTATTAAATACCATTGTTGGAACAAGCGCAAGACTTTTTAAAGACCTTTTTGAAATTGTTCCATTGTTGAGAAGTACAAAAATCTGTACTCTGATGAATTTTCCTGAGACGAACGCTACCCTGTGTCCGAAGATGCTTCTTTTGCACCGCCCGAAGATTAAGAATTGGAATCGCTACTATCCGACTTAGATGATGGCTTGCCAAGCTTATCGAGGTGCCACGGGAACGACGCTTTTGGAGCATAGGAAATATCGCCAAAGTCATCTTCACGATGATTGAGATGTTGAAAGAGCAGTTCTGCATCCTTGAGCTTGACGTAGATAGTTGTTGGGTGCTGTGGATGCGCCTGAAGAGAAGCCTCTTCAACGTTTTCAAACTGATCTGATGCCGCAACAATCATGGGGTAAGTCAGACCATCATCAGAGGAGCTCTCTGCTTCAATTCTGCTTGGCAGGACTCGTCCGCTTGGATAGAAAAGGGCACAAAAGCCATTTTTATGCACCGAGAAGAAATAGCTCGTTCCGGTCTTCTTAATATTAGATTTGACGTCCTCTGTACTTAAATCAGGTTCATCCGAATTAATACGATGGAGACTTATGAGCTCCCATACGCCTGGTATTGTTGCAGCAAAGTTGACAACGTTACCGTCAATATAGGCAATTTGGGAGGTATCTTTGGGATTGTCGCTTAGTTTTTGATAACTTGAGATAGCAGATTTACCTTCAAACTTGAGTCGTTGTGCTTCTCGATCGTAACTCCACTCATCCGTTGTTCCATCTTCCTCATAGACACACGAAATGGCTGAATCACCTTTGGAAGTCCATGTACCATGATCTACTTTGCCGTCGAAATGATGCAGCTCATGGGTGCCATCGCTCTTAAAAATGTAGTGAGGAACGGTACCGTCATGGTATGCCTGGTTAAGCATACCTGCGTGATCGTAGGTTTTACCAGCTTTGTCTCCGGCTCCGATAGCAGTGTCAATTTGCCACACACCAACGATAATTTTGTTGATATCTCCATCCAGTGTTGGATTGTCCGGCTTCTCTACAAACGGCGTTGCATTCCAAGCAGCAAGGACTCTTTCTTGTTCACTCCCCTGATCTTGATTTTTGGTTTGAGAGCTCTCTTGATTCTCATCTGAAGCCGGCCCATTAAGAACCTGCATAATTGGACCATTACAACCGGTAAGAAAGCTCATAGTGGTTACTGCAGCTAATCCGGTAAAAGAGCGGCGGGTAAACAGTTTCTTACTCATAGGGTCTCCTATATTCGTGTTCGTATGAATACGTTGTATCTTCATGGCATTTTACTAGAAAACTCCGACATTCTACCAGCATGATTCGAGAAAATAGCAATCCAAAACTCATCCTTGGGAACAGCGTAAGTTCTCTGATCTGACCGACAGGGTTTCCATTCAGCCAAGCGATTCCAATTTGCCTCAAGTCGAATACGAGGACATCAATTCCGGCGAGGGTACGCTGAATAAAGATTTGCGCGACAAAAAAGGCGGCAAAACGGGAATTGAATTTTACGCCGGAGATGTTCTGTACGGGAAGCTTCGCCCTTATTTGATGAATTGGCTATACCCACAGTTCAATGGTGTAGCTGTAGGTGATTTTTGGGTTCTTAGGGCTACAGAGTGCGACGGTTCATTTTTGTATCGGCTGGTTCAAACGGACAGCTTTCAAAGGCTTGCAAATGTATCTTCGGGCTCTAAAATGCCCCGCGCAGACTGGAATCTGATTTCACAATCGCTCTTCGCCGTGCCCGCCAATCACGACGAGCAGAAAGCAATCGCGAAGAGCTTGGCCGAGCTTGACAACCTCATCACCCTTCATCAGTGTAATGCACAGCAATACCTTTATCTATACTGATATTGTTAAGTCTCCCTTCGAGAGCCGCCTAAATACAAGGGAGATGATCGCCAAATGTTAAGTGAACTATCAAAAGACGATGCCTTCAAAACGTATTACAAAGAATGGATCGCCGTTTACAAGGAAGGTGCTGTTAGACAGGTAACTATGAACAAGTACCTTCTCGCTCTAACATGGGTTGAGAGGCTCGCTCCAGATGTTACGTTAGGAAACATAGATCGAATTGCCTATCAGCATCTTTTGAATCAGTATGCAAAAAGCCATGAGCGCCAAACCACCATGGATTTTCATCATCTACTTAAGGGCGCGATACTTGATGCCGTTGACGAAGGGCTTATTTCAAGGGATCCCACAAGGAAAGCCATAGTCAAGGGAAAAGCTCCGAGGCCAAAAAAGAGCCGCTATCTCAACCAATTTGAATTGCACAAGCTGCTAACAAGTCTCGATTTAGGTAAAGATATCGGGTGGAATTGGCTCATCCTCTTGATTGCGAAAACCGGACTCAGATTCTCAGAAGCAATAGCTATCACTCCGGCCGATTTCGACTTCGGGCGCCAAACGCTTTCTGTAAATAAAACGTGGGACTACAAAAACGGTGGCGGGTTCGTTCCTACAAAAAACAAATCATCGACCCGTAAAGTCCAAATAGACTGGCAACTCATCGTGCAGTTTTCTGTGCTTGTTAAGGAACTTCCTGAAGATAAGCCACTCTTTGTCAAAGAAGGTCAACGTGTATACAACTCAACAGCAAATGACATACTCGCTAGATTGTGTAAGCAGGCTGGTGTTCCGGTTATATCCATACACGGCCTTCGGCACACACACGCCTCGTTGCTTCTATTTGCAGGAGTATCGATTGCAAGCGTTGCAAAACGTCTGGGACATGCAAGCATGAATACGACGGAGAAAACATATTTGCATATCATTCAGGAACTAGAGAACAAAGATGTTGATCTAGTAATGCGCTCGCTTACAAGCCTCGTTTAGGTTAATACAGCGTAAGTCATAATGACGGCTCTCGAAGATGAAGGGTGATGAGGTTGTCAAGATTCGATATAGAACGACCAATCATCCTTTGCTCATCACATATTACCGGCATTGAAACCTCAATGTCTGCAAGATCGTTTACGTTGATTGCCGGGTAACTTGTGCCGGTACACCTACCAAGTACTTCAGAAACAAAACTATCCTGCTGCATCAAACAGTAGAGAAATGTCGAATCCACGACAGGACGAATCTGAGCGTAACCCGTTGAGAAAACATAGTCGCTATCAGGCAATTTATATAGATAATTATTCTTTTGATACGGGCGGACTGTCTGGTAGAAGATGTCACCGTATTTTGCTAGTCGTTGTGCACGAGAAGGAGCTGTTGAACGGTTTTCTCTCCGGTGTCCAATCATCACGGTACCAACAACTGATTCAAGATCAACATACTCAAATGTATTTGGGATCTGCTCTTTCGGATTGAATTCACCAAGTTCTCCCAACTTACGCTGTTCCCAAGTCATATCCTTAAAAGCAATGTAATCCCACTATCTTTGTCAGCTCCTGGCCTTTGCTTATATTTCTCCCCTCAACACTTCGTCAACATCGAACGCACCTATAAGCACGTATCTACGCAGCAGAACATTAGCCAGACGCATTGTATCTTTGCTCTTAATCTCTGTACCCAACGCTTTAGACAACTCTTCCTTAGCAGAAACGCGATTAACTAGCTTCAGTATGGCATCATAGCGCCCATAAGCATCAAGCTCGACTTCGGTAGGATGCGATTGGCGTAACTTACGAACATCAGTGGGGTCAATCCCTAAGATACTCGCTACTTTAAGCAGTGTTTTTTCCTCCTTGGCGTTCTTAGCCTCGTTCAGGTAATCCCTAAAATGCCATCCTTCCCTTACTTTGAACTCGCCGGTTTGTATGTCTTGGATAAGGCGGTCGGCAAGCACCTGATCATCTTCCTTGAGGTAGGGAAACTGGGAATGGAGATCGTCCAAAGCTTTTTCCTGCGCCTCTGTCGAAGCATTTCCCCTTACCGCATCGATATAATCGTGGAACTTCTTATCGATGTAGTCGGCGTCTATCTTCTCGGTAGAAAGCGTCGTCACGTGTACGTCTATATCGTAAGGCACATAGCCACCCTCGTTTTTGCAGTTATGGTCAATCTCTATGTAGCGGTTAAGCAACTTGTTCAGCGTATCGCTTGTCAAATCACATGTCTCAGACATAATCTCCCCTGTTTCCCTATCAAGTTCAGTTACCTCTACCACACCCGTCTCAGGGTCAAGCGCAGTCATCTCTGAATCTTCAAATTTAAATCCCTGAGCTCTAGCTGCTATAAGGTTGCGGATAAGTTTATTCATAGCCCTAACGAATTTCGCCCGAATAACCTTGTCTTCGGGAAGTCTTGCAAAATCGCCATGCCCACAACTCTCAAACAGTGCCTTAATCTCCTCGTACGCAGCATTAACTTTAGCAATACGAACAGCAAGAGGAACTACTATTACGTCAACCTTCTCACCACCGGAATACTTCCTGATAGCAAACTCGATGTTACGTTTCATGGAATACGGCTTGCGGAAATAGCGAATGATACCAAAGGGTTTATCGTCATCGAGCAAACGGTTCGTACGACTAAATGCTTGGATGATAGCTTCATGCTTCAGGTATTTATCCAGATAGAGCGTACGTACCCAAGCAGAGTCATATCCCGTGAGAAGTTGGTTAACAACAATAACCAAATCAAGACATTCCTCACGCTTGAACTCAATATTCTTATAACTTCCCTTGTGAGCAAGACGGTTCATCACATCGACTTTGAAGTCAGCGTAGGTCCCGACATTGTACTGTTTGCTGTAGATCTTGTTGTAGGAGTTCAGGATATCGTTCAAACCATCAATCTTGCTAAGGCCATTCTCCTCATAGTCCTCACCTGGGTCGAAGATTGCCGTAACCTTGAGGGTTGGAATCAACTCACGCACTAAGTGGAAGTAAGCTACAGCCTCGGAGATAGATGAAGTGGCGAGAATGGCATGAAACTTAGAATCGCACGAAGTCTCGAGCCATGATTTCTTTATGTCTCCGACAACTCCGCGTCGGTACTCGTCGGTATCGAACTGCACTGGATGCACGTAGTCTTCGATACCATCCTCCTCAGGGTTACCTGTTTCCTCATCAAGGGGATAGCACATGGCAACATCGTGCATATACCGTTCATAAATCTTCCTCTTGCGCTTATCAATGAAGACTTCTGAGGTGTTTGTGGCTTTTGCCTTCTCAATAGCTACAGCCTCCCTAAGCGCCTCTTCGTCAAATGAGCCAAGCTGGCGTAGGTCGAACTCGAGAACGTTGCCATCGTGGATCCCGTTTGCAATAGTATATTGAGCAATACAGTCTCCAAATACATCCTTAGTTGTTAGCTCACACTTTGCATTAAAAGAACTAATGGGAGTTCCCGTGAACCCAAAGAAAATAGCGCAAGGCAAAGCCGCTTTCACCTGCGACATCATCTCGCCGAACTGCGAGCGATGACACTCATCAACAATAACTACTATGCGCTGCTTGGCCAGCTTCTCACGCTCGTAGTCGCTAGCACTCTTGGCAACGTTTGCGAGCTTATTGATTGTAGTGATAAAGAGCCTCTTGTTGTTCTTAACGTCGATAAGCTGAGCTTTGAGAGATTCCGAATTCGACGCCTCATTGATATCAACGATTCCACCGCTAAAACGCTCATACTCAAATCTGGTCTGCTCGTTTAAATCAAGTCGATCAACTACCAAAAGCGTACGGTCTGCAAGTCCCATGTTGACAAGATGCGTGCAGACCTTATAGCTCGTAAGGGTCTTCCCCGAGCCTGTGGTATGCCAGATATATCCTCCGAGCTGTTTCTCCGTATTCCAGCCAGCGCGTTCCCTCTCTGAAACACGTGCCTCAATTCTGTCTACAGCGTACATCTGGTAAGGACGCATCACAAGAAGATTGTGATTGGTGTGCTCGGCAATAGTGTAGAATGAGACCATTTTGTGCGCCATGGGTATGGAGAGTAGACGTGAGCCAACCCTCTCCCAATCGTTAATAGCAACGTTATGCTCATCAGCAAAGTTGAACATGAATCTAGTGTTCAATCCCTCGTGATCATGGACATAACGCTCACCTGGATTGGCAAAGTACTTTGTCTCCTCAGGTGTCATTGCAACAAAGAGCTGAACTGTCGAGAAGAAGCCTGTAAAAACCCCTTTATAGAGATAATTTCTAATTTGGTTGTAGGCTTGGGACAAAGGCGTATTCGAACGCTTCAGCTCGATATGAATGACAGGCAGACCATTGATCAGTAACGTAAGGTCACCTCGCTGGGAGGGATAGATGTCGCTGGCAGTTTTGAACCTTGGCTGGCGAGCAATCTGATAGCGGTTCTTGCCGCCACCGACAGCACGCTTATTGAAGATCTGAATGGTTATCTTCTGATCTAAGTGTTCTTGGTCGTCAGGATTATCACGGATAAGCGACAAGCTTTCACCTAAAAGCAGATTATTCGCTTTGAAAGGCGAATCACATTCCCTAATTTTACTCAAGAGCTGTTCGACCTCAGTATCAGTTAGAGGAAACCCATTGAGCCGATCACGTGTATTGTTTGTCTCATTGAGGAAGTTCGTCCAATTTTTAAGCAAATCAGTCTCACTGGGGTTGAATAGGATACCATCAACCCATCCCCTCTTTTCGACGAGCAGGTTACACAATGCCTCTTCAAAGTCTTTTTCGAGATTAAAAGCCATAGTATCGTCCTTACGTAAACATTTTTTCAAGAAGTGATTTCTTGATGCTCTTCAGCAGTGCCAACTTACGCTGATGAAGGGTGATGAGGTGATCGAGGTGAGCAAAATACTCTGCTATTTTGTCTTGCTCTTGCTTATCTTTTGAAACGAATATTTCTATCTGGCTCAAAGCAGGGTATTTCAAATTCCAGTTATCAGATGTTATCCCTTGTGAATTAACTTGAAAGGTGTGTATCGTTTCCGGTAACTTAAATTGATAAGCCAAGCACTTTGAATTGATACCTGAATTTGGCGAAAGTACCGTATATGCAGGGCTTACAATGCCTTCATATGGTGAATAACCGCTTGCACCTTGCCACATTCTCATTGAGTTATAAGCAATATCCCCAACACAAACTTTCTTATATTTTGACTTATCTTCATTTGAATTATCGTGTCTGCCAAGCTCGGAAAATTTCTTTACTCCATCGTTGATAGTAACCGAAATTAATTCGCCGTCAGGCATACTTTCGACACGCTCAGTAAAACAATCTCCAACCTTACGCTGTTCCCAAAGGGTCAGTAAAACCGGCGAATCGAACTTCTGGTTCGTTCTCTCCCTCTCGGGGAAACATCTTTTCAAGTAGAGACTTTTTCAAAGCAGAAAGCTTTTCATACTTACGCTGATGAAGGGTGATGAGGTTGTCGAGGTGAGAGAAGAATGAGCCGAGTTGAGCCTGTTCGTTTGTTTTTGGATAAGGAACCTCAAGTTCCAAAACCTTATTCTTCGAGATATTGAATCGCGATATTCCCTGGGCAAGCAAAGTCAAATCACTTCGTACGCCTGGGGACCTGAGCATATAGGCGAGGTATCGCGAATCAAAACTACCGTCTTGTCGGTAACCAAAGCAAAAGCTATTCAGGTAAACATTTGGCTGGTCAGAAAGCCAAATGGAAGACATGCCCACTTCCTCTGGCGTCTCGGAAGATACAGTAAACAACGCATCGCCATATCTAACTTCGTTTTGCTTAGGGTCTTCCTCGATGAATTCAAGCTGATTGCTATCGGTAATCGGGTTATCAAATACGTTTGTATACGGAATGAATTTGGCGGCACCATGGCCAAAGTCTTCCTTCGTCTTGCCAGATAACCCGCCATAAGCAAATCCACAGTCACCCAACTTACGCTGTTCCCAAGGGTCAGTAAAACCTTTGAAACGAATCTGTGGCACGTTCGTGCTCATGCTATTCACCGCCCAGAAGCCTTCGGAATTCGGCAATACCTGCCATGTCGAAGTCATTACCCTCAAGCTGCTCAAGCATCCCAACAAGCTCAGTTGAAGCAACCTCTATAGCGTCATCCACATCCTTAAGCGTCTCCTCATAGCACTTTGCAAGCTGACAGACTTTTGTCTTAAGATCGGCTATTCGTTCATCCGCAAGCTCCGCAAGACGACCTTCGAGAGTCTGTGTCCACTTAATCTTGAGAACAGACTTCGCCTCATCGATACTAATGTTCTCAATATAGGTGCGAGTTGAGTCGATAAGCTCTTGTCGCACAATCTTGAGCTCCTTATTAGCGCACTTCAATTCCTCAATTGCCTCAATAACGGCCTTAAGACGTGCAGCTAGAGATTCTTCGTTGAACTCCAGAGAATCAATGAGGTTAGTGATGCGGGTCTCGATAGCCTTTGTCGTATAGGTACCGTCTTGCTTCGCTTTGATTGCACCCCAATCGGTACCTTGATAATAAGCAGGTATGGACTTGAGATCTACAATGCCCTTATTCTTATCCTTAAGTGTGTCCCAGTAGCAGATAAGACCTTCGAGTTGAGGTTCATACTCGGAACAAGCCTCCCAAAAGGCCCGATTAACCCGATTGCTTTTACTTACATCAATGGATCCATCTTCCTTGATAAAATCTAGATTCTGTTCCTCTTCGGTTAAATTATTGACGAAATCTGAGCATATCCAATCCTGTTGGGCAATCGTAGCTTCGAGTCTCTCCACCTTTTCAAACTCACCGGGTAAATATAGCCGCTGGACAATGTCAAAGGGAAGAACACGTCCTACCCAAGGTTCATTTTTATCCTGAACCTCTTCTTCCCTTTTGTCTTTTTGCTTCTCGACAACAAGGTTAGGATCGATTGCCTGACTCGCTGTTGCGAAACCATCAGCCTTTATCGTCTCAAGGTCGTTGGCAATTGTCTTCCAGCTATCAGAAAACTCCTGATACGCAGCATACTCATCAACCAGAGGTAGGACAGAGAACTCAGAGAAGAGTCGAGCTTCGAGCTCTTGCTGAACGCTGCGAATGTCAAGTTCCTCTAAATTGTTCCCAAACAAAACCTCACATAGGCTACCTATATACTTTGCTGCAGCGTTTGAAACCGCAGTTTTAAAATCAACGACATCTTGACTTTCACCTATAGTCTTGTCGATATCCTTGACCTTAAGAGTTGCATACGAGCCCTCCTCTGAAAACAGCTCACCTCTCAGGCTGGGCATCGTCTTCCACCAGATAGAGAGCTCGTCAATTTCAGCTACCGGCACACCACCAAACATACTTGCGTAAATATCGGGTGCACTCGTCTTCTCCGACGAGTCGACATAGCGAGGAATATTAAGGTTAAAGCCATTCTCCTCAATCTCTTCCCACGTAGCCACGTGCGAGAACCCATCGATTTCAGTGCGTCTACAGTACGCGTCAAATACACGTCGAATATCCTGTTCGCGTAGGCGGTTCTTCGTACCATCTCGGATAAAGTACTTGGATGCATCAATGAACAGAACATCACGTTTGCTACGCGAGCGACGAAGCACCATGACAATCGTAGGAATTTGAGTACCATAAAAAATGTCGGGAGGTAGTCCAATAATAGCCTCAATGTTGCCATTCTCAAGGAGTTTGGTACGTATCTTGCTCTCCTCGCCTCCGCGAAACAGTACGCCGTGAGGTAATACAATGGTCATGATACCGCCGGCATTCAGATGGTAGAGGTTGTGCAATAAGAAGGCATAGTCTGCTTTTGATTTAGGTGCTCGACCATACTCGTCAAAGCGTGGGTCAGACGCAGTTGGCACAACCCACTCTTTAGAGTAAGGTGGATTTGAGCAGCAGGCGTCAACACGCAATGGATCGACTTCGTTTTCCTGCAAGGGCCAGTCATCAATGAGCGTGTCAGCGTTCTTGGTCACGATGTTCGCTGGCTTGATGCCACGCATGATGAGATTCATGCGTGTGAGATTGTAAGTTTCTTTAATAAGCTCCTGCGCATAATACTTGACCGAGTCAGGATTGCCGTTATGCTTAGCAACCGACTGCCCTACCGTCAGAAGCAGCGAGGCAGAGCCCGAAGTTGGGTCGTAGATGCTAATGTGATTTTTGTCCTGCAGGTTATAGGCGATAATATCACTCATAAGGACGGCAACCTCACGCGGCGTATAGAACTCTCCGGCCTTCTTACCAGCATTGGCAGCAAAGTTGCCAATGAGGTTCTCATAAATGAAACCCAAGACGTCATAGTCACGACTATTCATAGGGATTGGCTGGATTATATCGAGCAGTTTTTTTATGGCTACAAGTTGATGCTGTGGATTATCACCAAGATCATCAAGTTCAGAGACCAGACTTGCAAATACGTTGTCGTACACCGCACGATAATCCTTGTACACATTTCGGTTGAATGACTGCAAAGCATCACGAACGTCCCCT
The DNA here is from genome assembly GCF_000411555.1 of Atopobium sp. oral taxon 199 str. F0494. GTDB lineage: Bacteria > Actinomycetota > Coriobacteriia > Coriobacteriales > Atopobiaceae > Lancefieldella. The sequence continues at coordinate 941,228 of NZ_KE150486.1, forward strand.
ACGTTGAAATCCGCATCGGGGCGGACCCACGTCGAATAGAGGTATTTGTAGGGGATAAAGTATCCGATACGCTCCCGAATATAGTCGGCATCTTTGATATCCGCTTCGCTCAAGGCCTCAATGTCCTCAGCTCTCCAGCCATCGGAAACCAGTAGGTCTTTCTCTTTCTCGGAAACATACTTGTAAAAGATAAAACCAAGAATGTAGTTTTTGTATTTCTCAGCGCTAATCTTGCCGCGCATATTGTTAGCACAGCGCCAGATACGCGCTGCTAGATGTTGCTTATTCATACATATCTCCTACATATGCTTGAGATCGGTGTAAGTGATGGTTACTAACTACGTATAAAGATGTACTAGGCCGAATAATCATCCATATTTTAGTATAAGTAACATTTTTTGTGAGCATACCGGACATCTGACACCCGTAAAAGTCTGTAATCGTATCCAACAATCAGTCAATTCAGGGGTCTTTAGAAAATCCCGCTTTTTGATATTTTAGAAGTTTGATTAGAAAGTTCCCCTTCGCACATACACCCTATCACTCACACCCAGCAGGCGCGCTCATGTACTACTACCACACAGTCACCACCGTTCCGCTTGCCAATCTCGATGAAGTGCGCCTCTTCTTTACAAGTCATGCCATACCTGAAACAACACGATTGGCAAATTCCCCGCGAGACGACATGAGGTTAGGGAGCTTCAATGCTTCTCTCATATCGTCTTGAAAAACTTCAAGCGTTTGAAAATTCTAGCTATAGAACGGAATCTAAAAAAACCCGGCAAATTATGGCCACAACACAAGAGCCATACGACAAGCATTATTACAAGTAGGGATGTCTTGTGTCCAAGAAAGACTACTGTTTTCCCATCCAAGAATAAGGACTATCGTGAGTCTAATAGTAACTGCAACAAAAATTGTCTTAAAATATCCACAAATGGCAAAGAACCTTCCGTGACGGTAAAGCGACTCTTCGGCGCATTCCTAGGTTTCAGCTTGAATATAAGCTGATTGATTAATTCGCTCTCAATATCCCGATGCTTCTTTTGCGGCTCATCATTCTCTTCATCCTCTCTAATAAAACCTGCGTTTTCATTTTCCCCAACAAAAACTGAAGGTGAGATGTGAACCCAAGGCTGTACGTCCCTTTTAGTAGCTCTAGCCTTCTTAAGTTCAAGCTGCTCCCATGAGTTAGCTTTCCTGCACCATAAGGTCCTGAGATGGCAATATTCGCAACCTCAGCATCGCTAAATGCAAAGCTAAATTCATCAAGATACGGACTCAACTCTTCTTCATTGAGCGGGGTGAGGTGCAGTGCTTACACCTTACCACCTTTGTCTTCTCCAGCCATTACACCCCAACTTTCCGTACAATACATTATAGCTGCATATATACTCAATCTCTTATAGAGCGTCATTGGCAAATCGCTAATCAAGTTCAGCACCTACCGGCATCTCAAAGGCGAGCTCGCTGGCAGAGATATCGCAGACCTCGAAGACACGCTTGAGCAAATCTATCTTGGCCGACGTGCTTGAGTTGGTCTTCACATACACACCGCTAGTAATCTGTGAGAATCCTTGGGCTTCGTCGCCGCAAAAAGCAGTACCTGGATAGGTGTTGCTGTTCACAAGCGAATGAATCTTTGCGGGCTCTAGCTCACAAAGCAGCTTCAAGACCTTTACTTCCATCTCATTCCACTGCGATGTTGCATAACGGTCTCCAATGAAGCTGAAGGCAGCAATCCTCCTACCCGTGAACTCGGTATCGGAACCCAACTCTGCTAGCTCAGGAAGCATCTTTTTTGGCTCATAGTTCGTCGTAGGAAACGGCCAAGTTGCGAGGAACTGCTCTTCAAGCATTTTCCCGCGGTCTTTCATCTGGCTTTCACCCCAAGTAGTTTGTTGGGCTATCCATTGGTTCATGCGGAAGCCGCTATCTTTGAAGCCATCCTTCATATCGCGTTTTGTCTTGAACGGACGGTTGCTGTAGTCGGAGTTGTAGGCCGTGAGCGTAAGGTTTGCCATCTTATGACACCATTCCTCATGAATGCGCTCCCAGTCGTCTCCAAGGCTTTTCTTCCAGTCGGCATTGAGGGTCTGCGGCATCACGTGCTCGACTGAGAAGTCACCTCTTTCGAGGCCGGCGACAACCTCGATACGCTCTTCGCTGGTGCCGTTCTCAAGCCGGTCGTACAGATAGTACTTGCGGTTCTGAATACGGTAGAAATCGCGGGTATCCAATGAGTAGAGAAAATCGTTGTCGTCTGGGAATCGTCCTGTTCCTCCCTTGTGTGTTAAGAGGTACTTCACGACTTCCGGATAAGATGCGCCATCTTTAACGCCCTTGAGAGCATCACCATGAAGCGTCTCGAATATCTTGTTCAGGGCGTTTGCAGGCACGCTGCATACCCACCTGCGGAAAAGGTACGAGTCGATGCACCAGAGAACCGTTGCCACTGCCGCATCATCTATGTTCCCGGATGCTCTGTAGTCGAGCAAATTGAGCAGATAGGGATGCGTGACGCTCGCATCGAATAGGTGAATCGCCCTAAGCGCTGAATCAATCTCTTTAACACCCGTATCGGGATGATTACAGAGACGATAGTACTTCGAGTAACGCAAGAGCTCTTCGAGCAAACCCTTGGCGTCGATACCCAGATCCCCAGCTTCAGGGTCATGGAAACGCTTTGCGGCATATGAGCGGAAGGACGGGTAAACCTTCTTAATCGCCGGCGTCTTCGCTTCTCGTGCAGCGAGGTAGAAGCGAATGTAGTCACTTACTTTGTAGTCGGTATTTCGCTCGACAGCGTTCCAGTAGTTCTCGTAATAGGCCTCCTGGCGCTCTTGGTCGAGGTTCATGAGCACGAAGTTGCGAATTTTGTCTGCCTCGGAGAGATCGAGGCCGGTTGAGTTCAGGCTTTCGAAGATGAGTTGCGCGTCATCACCCGGGTCAAGCGTGATATCAATAACGCACAGAGATTTGATGGCCTCGTAAAGCTCATCGATACTAATATCCATATACGTGATGCGCTCTAGGAAGTAGAAGAAGTTCTGGGTGACATTCGAACTCTGAACATAAGCGTCCTCATTCTGGTCAAGGACGGCCGAAAATGCCTCACTATCGCTTTTGACCAGCTTGAGCCGGAGTTTCTGCTCCTTCTTGTGCTTTCTGTCTATGAGGTAGTAATCATCGATATCTTCGGCGAGGTCTTCTTCCTCTGAGGTCACAACGCCCGTGGTTAACTGATCTCTAATAGCAGCCAGGAGCAGAAATACAGTGGTTATTCGCTGCTGTCCATCAATAACAATACGCTCCCCGCGCGGCGTTTGCGAGACAATGCTTCCGAAGAAGTGCTCTTTGCGCCCCGTCTTTGACACCTCGACAAGATCGTCGAAAAGCCTCTTGCACTGCTCGGGTTTCCAGTCGTAATTGCGCTGATATACAGGGATGACAAATCGTGTGAGCTTACCCTCAATGAGGTCCGTAAGATACTGCTTGTGTCCGTCCATGGGCGTCTATCCTTCGTAACATTACTTCTTGAATACTCATTCTACAGCCGAAACAGGAATGAGTGAGGTAGAGTGTCTCCACGAAGTCTTATCACCATTTTTCCTGTAGGTAAATCTTATGCTCCGCTTCTCAAACGTACGTATAAATTCCCTGATTGACTTGCTCCCTATTTTAGCTGCAGAAGTCAGGTTATGACATTTAATAACTTTTTACAAACTTAAAGTGTTATTACAGTTGGTCTTTCAGCTCTAAGAACAGAAACGTGCCGTTAGCAGTTTTGTCAAAATCCTAATGACAATTATTGCGTGAAGAAAGTCGTTAAGCCAATTATCCGCTTGCAGCTCTAACGAACGTAAGTTGTTAGAGCAAGGCCGATGCTGTGTTGGGAAAGAAAATCCCCCACCCGCTTTCGCGGGCAGGGGATGAAATTTTGGTCGCGGGGGCTGGATTTGAACCAACGACCTTCGGGTTATGAGCCCGACGAGCTACCAGACTGCTCCACCCCGCACTATGAAGCGCGTGTTGCGCGAGAAAGAACTATACCGCGCAATACACACAAAGTCAACCACAACGAGAAGAACTTCTCGCTTAATCGTTATGACGACGACGCTTGGATGTAAATGCCGCCGAAAGAGCTGCGAGACCGCTCGCTGCAAGTGCTGCAATACCGCCGATTGCCGCCGCGTCACCCATGTACGGAACCGCGGATTTCTTGCCCTTGGAAGGCTTCTTTCCGGGCTTGCTCGGCTTGGGCTGATCGGGGTTGGTCGGATTTTCAGGCGTCGTTGGATCCGCAGCTACCTTATAGGTTGTCTGGATGGTCTCGTCGCCATCTGCAAGGATGGAGTCCTTACCAGCAGGATCCTGAACACCCGACCACGTGAAGGCAAAGTCCTTCTGGTGGTTACCAAGGTTCACGTGAGCCAGGAACGTACCTGAAACCGTACCGGAAACCGAATAGTTAGTGTCGGTTGCAGCAGTCTCGGGAACCTTATACGCCGGAAGTTCAAGCTCAAGTTTAGGCTGCGTCTCATCGATGATTGCCTTGCGGAGCTCAGCGTAGTTGGTGTACCCGCTCTTAAGCGTCATGGTTAGCGTCACCGTCTTGCCGCCGTTGGAAAGCACCGCGCTCGTAACATCAAAGGCGTTCGTGCCCGTAAGCTTGTAATCGGCAACATTGCCGGTCAGGTAGCCAGCCATCGCATCGGGAACGGTAAACGTTGTGGTAAAGGTGCACTGAGGTCCAAGATCATGAATGCTGATCTGGTCGTAGCGACTTGGATCAATGTTGTACTTCTGTTCAATGGCCTTCATCTGGTCCTGAATCGGCGTTGCATCAAGCTGGGCGGTAAACTTCAGCGTATCGCCCTTCTTGGCCTCATACACATGATCAGAGGTGGTGTCGCCGTTAATGAGCATATCGGTCTTAACGTCCTTATGCTCGGCCTTTCTGGCAACAATGGTCTGCTCAATGGCGGCCTGGTCGGTGGAGAGAATGCTGCGACCCTCGTCGCGCTGCTTGCCGTTCCATGTAAAGTTAAAGAACTTCGTAGTGCCGGCGGGATTCTGGGCAAAGGACGTAAAGGTACCCGACACCTTACCTACAGCCGTGAGCTCATCGCCGTTGGAAACCTTATCGGGGTCAAGCTTGAATCCGTCAACGGTTGCCTCGACGTCGCCATTAGCGTCGCCCATGGAGTCAACGGCTGCCTTGAGCTCGGCGTAGTTGTGAATGTCGCCACCCTTGAGCGCAAAGGTCACGGTTACTTTCTGTCCCTCGACCTTGGTCTCCTTGACCTCGAACTTATCGCCAAGGCCCTCAACGCTTGCAGCCGCGTTCTCGGGAACCGTCACACCGTCAGGAAGCGTCAGCTCTGCCTTAAAGGTGCACTGTGTACCGGAAAGCTTGATGTTCTCAGGGTGTGCCGCATCGTTTGGATACAGGTTCTCAATCTCCTGCATCTTCTCCTGGACGGACTTCATATTGATAAGGCCGATCAGCGAGAAGGTCTTGTAGCCATCGGCATCCACCATAAAGGGATTGGGCGAATCCGCCTGACTTGGACCGTAGAGATCGGAAGGAAGATCAAGTGTTGCTTCAACCTTCTGGACCGTTGGATCCTCAGTCCACTTGAGGTAGAACGTCATGTCTTTCTGGATTGCCGGATCGGCACCAGGCGTAGTCCAGAACCAGCTCGTATGATCTTTGAAGTTGTATCCGCCGGTGTTGAAGAGCGGCGTGTCATACCACATCAGACGATCGCCGGGGATAAAGCCCATACGCGTTGCGATGCCATCGGGAGAAAGCTGCTCACGGATGGTCTTGTCGAGAAGCGCGGAGAGCTTCTGGTCATATAGAGCCTTCTGCTTGACGGTGGCAACTTCGCCACCCAGCTCGTCGGTGGAGATATCAAAGAGCTCGGGGTGCTGCTTAAAGACGCTTGCATCCGCAAACGTACCCCCGTTTGCCGAGAAACGCACCGTGTACTCGTCCTGCGTGTAATTGGCCTTGGCGTGGAGGACCTTCTCCTGGCCGCTAAAGGTTACGGAATCGTTGGCCTGGAAAAGCTTGCCGGCAACGTCATAGACAGAGCCGTCCTCATGCGTGACGGTCCAGCCGGTAAAGGTCTTGCCGGGAACTTTGAACTCAGGCTTGTTGGTCACCACGTCATCGTAGCTCTGGAGCGCTCCGCTCGCCTCGGTGGCCTTGACGTTCTGAGTGTAGGTTACGCCGTTGCCGTTGTCGTACACAATGCTGCGAGCGTCCCACTTGGCATAGACTGTGATGTCATCATCAACAGGCGTATCAAACGAGAAGGGCTTCTCTACGCCGTTTGAATCCTTGTAGAACCAGCCGAGGAACGATATGCCGTTGGGGTCGGTCGGGCTGGCGAAGGTATCTGAAGTAATGGTGTCATAGCCGGACTTCTCAGGCGTCGCATCACCAATCTTGTTGCCGCTCTTATCGGCATGCGAACCATCGGCAAAGGTAGCGTTATCGTTATTGAGCGTCACGGTAACCTTGGCAAAAGGCATCCAAACGTGCTTCTTGCCGTCCGCGGAAGCGTACTTCACCTTGTAGGTGTAATCGCCGCCCGTCTTTGGCTTTGCGGTCAGTTCAGTCTTTGACGCATCGGCGAGGGTGAAGAGCATGAGTTTCTCGTTGCCGTGAGCAGCGTCAGTGGTAGGAATAGCCTTACCACTTTGGTAGGCGTCGTCATACTTCACGCGATGTGTGCCGCCCATGACCACATAACCGCCGGTAGAATCGGCAAGACCGTTGTCTTGCTCTTCTCCGGCAAGCGTATCAAAGAGTGAGTCGCCCTTGAAAATGAGCTGCGCGCCAGCCTGCGCGCCAGCCTGAGCGCCGGAGTTATCCTGGCCGTGGAACGTGCCACCGTCCTCGAAGATGGCGGTTCCGCTATTGACGTTCAGACCGCCGTTTCTGTCGGAAGAAGCGTCAACGACAGAACCATTGTTAACGCGGAACGTTACGCCTGCATTGCCAATCGTAATGCCCTTTGCGCGCCAGTGCGCATTGAAGTTCTTGACCGTGAGCTTGGAGTTGTTGGTAATGAGCGTCTCTCCGGGGGCACTGTCCTCCGGAATAGCCAGGCCGGTCTGCCATCTCACGCCGCCCGCGTCAATGGTAAACGTGGAGTTATCCATAGAGAACGGCGACTTGAAGTAGAACGGAAGACGGGTTGCGGTTACATCGGAGTTCACAAACTTGAAGCCGTTCCATTCGTAGAGCTGCCACTTGTCGCCGGTATAGCGCTGGTCAATCTTGGCGTTCTCAATCAGGTTGGCCTGCGAGTTGTTCATGAACATGCCGTTGGTAATGTCCATGGAAAGAGCGCCGCGAGAAGAGCCTTTGAGAGCTCCGTTGCTGCCAGCGGGCATGTGGAAGGCGAAGCCGTTGTTGCCATACTTAAAGACAAAGTGGCCGTCATTAATCTCGGCGGAGTCATAGAGACGGAAGGTATAGCCGTCATTGGGAGCGTCAAGGGTAACGGTTGCGCCGGCCGCATTGACCTTCGACGTACCCTTAAGATCAAACCCCGCGCCGTTTTTGAGCTTGACGGTCGTATCACCCGAGAAGTTCAGCGTGACATTGGTAAGCGTCTGACGAGATGACAGAGTAAAGTCGCCCTGAACGTGAATCGTGGTTACCGCAGAATTAGCTGCTGCTGCGGCAACGGCCTTCTCAATGGTCTTGAACGCCTGAGCGTCAGAAGAGCCGTCATTGGTATCCGCACCGGTTGTGGAGTTCACATAGAGTTCGGTGACGGCAAGCGGAGCACGGACGGGAAGCGCTGTCGGAGCAGCTGAAACCGCGGAAACTCCCTGGGTATCTGTCGATTCTGCACCCGCAATCGGAGAGGTTCCCGTTGCGTTTTCTGTTGTGGTCTCTGTTGTGGTCTCTGTTGTGGTTGCCGTAGATGCGGCAGTCCCTGCAGCTGACGGCGTGGAAGGCGCAGGGGTGCCCTCTGTTGCCGAACTTTCAGTGCTTGCTGCCGCAGCAGGCGTTTCTGCTGCGCCGGTCTGCTCGCCAAACGCTACTGCCGGAAAGGATGCGGTAGCGAGTGAAAGCGAAAGCAGACCCGAGAGAACAAGACGCGATGTCCTATGGTCATCTCTCATAGTGTGGCTCCTTTTTCTTTACAATTCTCTACAATTCTTGTTTCTTTATGCTTCTTTAAGCTGATGTTTAGTGCCAAACATACACGGTCAAGTATAGCGAAAAACTCATATAATGAGCTTGTATTTTGAGATTAATGGCAAGTTTTTTCTTTTGGGCTCTTTTGAGGCTCCTTTGGGGATTGGCGCGTGTTTCCTGCGCTATGTCTACCCATACGCTATGTTGTGCGCCCCCCATTTCCAAAAAAAGCACGTGCGCTCCGCCTCATTTCCAAAAAAGTGCCACAGTTGTGATAAAAATACTTCACAACTCATAACATTTTTAGGGGATTTATCACAACTGATACCTTTTTTAGGAGTTTTCATATCACAACTCATGTACTTTTTTGGAATCGCACATAGGGAGAGGACTTTTGGAACCGTGCAGAGGGGCGAGACTTGCAAGGGATGAGACTTGCGAAGAGGGCCGTTTCCTGCTCCATAGAGAGACTCGCCGAGAAGCCCTGCTCGATGCGCAAGATTCCACCAAAGAACTCAAAGAACTGCACAAACGCAACCTCAAGCGCAAACTTGCTCGGCATGCTTAGCATACCGAGCAAGTTAAACAAGCGTAATGCACGTACCACCTAATGCGTGCGCGTCTCATTGTGCGCGCACCTCATATACACACCTCACGCACGCGTCGCCTCATGTGCGCACCACAAACGCGCACCTCAAGTACGTTACTTCAAGTCATCCAGCATCTTGCGCAGCTCAGCCTGCACGGCCCGCTCGGTGTTGGAACCAATCACGCGTGTAGCAATCTGTTTGAGGGCGTAGCGAGCGTTCTCCATCACCAAAGCGGTTCCCGCATAGCGCAGCATGGCGTAGTCGTTCATTGAATCGCCGAACGCGAGAATTTCGTCTCGCTTGAATCCGTAGTACTGCCGAATCTGCTCAAGGCCCGTTGCCTTATTGACGCCGCGCGGCACAACGTCTATCCACGTATCACCTGAAGGCATAAAGGAGAAACGTCCTCCCAGCTCACGCTCAAGAATCATGGCCATATCCATGGATTTGACGCGATTGTCGCAACAGACCGCGGCCTTAATGACACTGACGTCCGGCGAAGGCGGATCGAACACGCGCTCGGCATTAGGCAAGTCTTTATCCAGCTCACGGACGAAGGCGGAATAGTCATCCAGCAGGTAGGTGTGATCGCGATCGTATACCACCAGATGCACGCAGTCGAACTCCTGCGAGAAGGCAAAGAGCTTTTTGATGGCGGCTGTCGAGAAGACCTCGCGGTCAAGAATCATATCTTCGGCATACACCTGTGTACCAAGCGATGCGACATAATCAATCTCATGGGCGACAGGTTCAAACATCCATCGAAGCGTGTCATAACGCCGACCCGAAGAGGCTACAAAATAGATGCCCTTCTCGCGCAATGCATGAATGAGCTCGAACGTTTCGGGCGGAACATTGCCATACTCGTCAAGGAGCGTACCGTCCATGTCTGATGCAATAAGTCTAATCATGTTCACCCTCCATTAGAAACCGAGGCATCTCCCCCGCCCTGACAGCACGGGTGATTTCCTCAAGTGCACACGCCACTCCATCATCTTTTGAAGCACCTACTACATAGTTGGCAGTGCGAAGCACCTCAGGCGTCGCGTTGGCGACAGCCACCGAATACGGAACCTTTCGCAGAATCTCGAGGTCATTCTCCGCATCGCCAAAAATGACAACTTCATCGTAATCTATACCCGTTGCCTTGAGAAGCACATCCAAGCCCGACGCTTTAGAGATGCCCTTCGGCAGCACGTCAAACCAATTAGGCACAGGACTCACAAGATCAACGTCAGCGCACGCCTCCGCGATGATACGCCTCGTGCGATCCATCTCTTGAGCGCCACCCATGCAGGCAATTGTCGCGGCGACAAAGTCAATGTCGGGAACATCGGGCACAATGGCGCCGTTAAACGTGAAGCGCTTCTCGCAAAACGCCAAATCATCTGGATTGATATCGCCTATGGCGTACGCGGGGTTCAAGAGATTGGTGTCAAGCGGGTAGCACACCAGGAACTTGTCGGGTTCCGGGAGAAGCGCCTGATGCACGCGGGTCAGAAGGTCGTGAGAAATACTGGTCTGCGAAATATAGGTCCCACGAGCTCGAATACGTTTGCCGGTAGAGATAATGCCCGTCTGAAAACAGGCTTCATCCATAGCAAACAGGCGCATCAGCTCAACATAATCACGGCCGGTATCCGGTCCAAAAAGCACGCCTGTGTCGAGAAGCTCGTGAATTGCCTTTCTTGTACGCGCGGACGGATGCCTGTCGCCAAAGGGAATGAGCGTGTTGTCCATATCGGAAAGTACAAGCTTAATCACAGAACGGCTCCTCCAAAATGCCGGTCAGGGCATGCAACCCAGGGCGCACGGTCAGGGCGCTCACGGCGGGGTGCGCAACCAGGGTACATGCGGCTAAGGTGCAGCCCAAGGTGCTCCCGATCAGAGCGCGCTGCCAAGGTGCACCCCAGAGCGCACCTCCAAGGCCACACAGCCAAGGCAGGCTACAGCGTGGATCTGTGCGCCAAGACATCGAAGCGGTCGATGCGGAGCAGCACCTGATCCAAACCTATGATACCCGACAAGGTAGTCACCGGCTGTCCATCAATCCAAATTACCAAATTTCTGAAACCGGCTCCCCTGCGTATGCCCGACCACTCCATATGTTCAATATCGGAATACTGAACGGTAATGTCGGGGCCAAAAAACGGGGTCACAATCATCTCTTCATCAAACAGTTGAACCTTGTAGCGGGACAGCACATACCACGCTACAAACATCACCGCCGCAAAGCTCGCGAAGAAAGCAAGCACCACCAGCAGATCTGCCGAGAAGAACCCGCCTGCGCAAAAGACTCCCAAAAGCAGACTCATGCCAGCCATAAGCGCCATGTCGACAACAAGAGCTCTGGTAAGGGAAGCGGGGGCGACATAGGTATCATGATGGCTATGCCGCCGCTCCGAAAGGCCCGCATTGCTCACTCGTTCCATAAGTGCTGCCACAATTGGTGCTGCAATAATAATGAGCGCAAGAATTATGGTCTGCACGGCAATGCTTCCTTTCTTTTCTCGGGGGCAGTTACCTTTTGTGAATTAATCTACCCATTTGTTAACAAAAAAGAACAAACGCTTCCTAGAATTATGCTACGCTCCCGCTTCACTCTGTCTGAACAGGGCGAACGGGAGCGTAAGCGGTACCGAATACGCTGTGAGCGATAGCGCGTATCACGCTCACGGCTCAATTACTACCGTTGGCGAGAAGCGCGGTCAGGCTACCGTTGGCGAGAAGCGCGGTCAGCAAACTTCGCTACCAGTGTAACGAGCAGATCAACGGTGAGCTCCATGCTCGGCACGGGAATGAATTCACGGATAGAGTGGGCGTTATATCCACCTGTCGCAATGTTGGGACAGGGCAGACCACGAAATGTCAGCTGAGCGCCATCGGTGCCACCGCGGGCAGGCACGGGATTCGGCTCAATGCCAACTTCACGATTTGCCGCAAGCGCGTCGTCAATGAGGAACTCGTAGCCCTTGAACTTCTCGGCCATGTTGCGGTATTGCTGGCGAATCTCAATATGCACGGTATCCTCACCGTAGCGTTTGTTGAGAAATGCCGCTATATCACGCAGGGTCTGCTCGCGCCTGTCAAAAATATCCGCGTCAAAGTCACGAATGATATAGGAGAGCCTGACCTCTGACGCGGAGCCCTCGATGCTGATGGGATGGTAGAAACCCTCGCGACCCTCCGTGTGCTCGGGGCGCTCAAATGCGGGTACCATCTGCTGGAACTCAGATGCCACGGTAATAGCATTGACCATAACGTCCTTGGCGCTGCCCGGATGCACCATCACACCCGTAATCGTAATGTCTGCCTGCGACGCGGTAAAGCACTCGTAATTGAACTCGCCAAGGGCCTCTCCGTCTACCGTATAGCCATATGCCGCGCCAAGCTTTTCAAGATCGAGAAGGGCCGCGCCGTGGCCGATTTCCTCGTCCGGAACAAAGGCTATCTTGAGTGTCGGATGCTTGAGCGCAGGGTCATCAGACAGGCGCTTGAGCAGGGCACATATCTCAGCTACGCCGGCCTTGTCGTCGGCCGAAAGCAACGTTGTGCCGTCAGAGCAAACGATGTCCATGCCCACGAATTTCTCGAGGTCGGGAACCTGCTCCGGCGTAGTCTCGACCTTCTCGCCCCCAACAACGCCTGCTACTAGATTGCCGCCCTCGTAGTGGACGATATGCGGTTTGATGCCCGCGGCCGGCGCGTCAATGACAGAATCAAGGTGCGAGCAGAGCATAAGCGCAGGAGCGTCTTCAGCTCCTTTGGACGCGGGAAGCGTGCCGGTCACATAGGCGTGCTCATCAACGGTAACGTCCGCACAGCCGAGCGATTTGAGTTCCTCCCCCAAATAACGAGCCATTTCGTGCTGACGAGGCGTTGAAGGCGTCACGTCGTCATGCTCGGGGTCTGACTGAGAGTCAATCTGCACATACCGCATAAAGCGCTCTACGACATCAGGTATCTGACCGGACATAGTTCCTCCATTCGTTGAGTGTCATGTAACGCTACTACCTTAATACGTCCGCCGATTTTATTTGACAGAGATCTCAGAGTCGCAACGGTTTTGCAATACTATACGGTCAGGCTATGCTATGAGAACGATTTCATGCGCGCATCCGCGCCAACCGCACCGCTCACGTCGTACCGTATAGATTGCGAGGAGCCTATGAACATCACCACGGTAGCCAAACTGGCAGGCGTTTCTCGCGCTACGGTATCGCGCTACCTCAACGATGGATATGTCTCTGACGAGAAGCGCCGAGCTATCGCGCGCGTCATCAAGGAAACGGGCTATATCCCCTCTCGCCAGGCAAAGATTCTGCGCACGGGCAAGACCCATCTTATCGGAGTCATTATTCCGAAAATTAACTCGGCATCGGTGTCACGCATGGTCGCCGGTCTGTCTTCGGTGTTCAATGACTCCCAGTATCAAATGCTCCTTGCAAACACCGACAACCACGAAAAAGAAGAGATTGACTATCTGCGCGTCTTTACCGAAAAAGATCGCGTTGACGGCATTATTTTGGTCGGAACCATTCTGACGCCCGAGCACGAACGCGTCCTTAAAGACCTTCGCATTCCTTTGGTCGTACTCGGCCAGGAATTTGACGGATTCTCCTGTGTCTACCACGATGACTATCATGCCCTGTACGACATCACCTCACATGCGCTGAAGTACGGATCAAGACCCGCTTACATCGGCGTTACCGAGCGTGATATCGCCGCCGGTAAAAGCCGGCATATGGGCTTTACTCACGCTTGCGATGCGAAAAAGATTAAGGTGCCGGAACGAGCGCAGATCGAATCCGATTTTTCGGTCGATTCAGCCTATCTCGCCTGCGAAACACTGCTTGACGTATATCCCGAAGTCGACACGATTGTTTGCGCAAGCGACGCGATTGCCTTCGGAGCCATGACCTGCCTGAGGGAATTTGGTCGAAACGTACCGGAAGATGTACAGGTCACCGGTGTCGGCGATTCCGATCTTTCCAAAGTTATCACCCCTTCGCTTACCACCATCCATCATCACTACAAAACGTCAGGCATGGAGGCGGCGAAGATGCTCATCGGCGCGATGGATAACGAAGACAACATTGTGCGCGAAATTCGCATGGGATATGAACTTCTTGTGCGCAATTCAACCCGTTCAGACGCACAGGCGTAACCACCTTTTTGCAGGCACTAATTCCATTGCGGTATCAAACCTTTTAGCATGTCGTTTTTGAGTGTGGGAACGATTTCATAGATTTAAGAAAACACTACCCAACACTACCATTATTTGCTATATTCTTTCTATGGGAACGATTTCATAAATTGTTCGGATAAGGGAGGATTGCATGGCACTAGATCACGCAGAGGCGGCACGGCAAATCCTGGAGGCGGTAGGCGGCGCGGACAACATTGTTTCCGCGGCACACTGCGCTACTCGTCTTCGTCTTGTTGTCGCAGACGACTCCAAAGTAGACAAAGAAGCGGTCGATAACGCCGTGGGAGCCAAAGGCAGCTTCCAGGCGGCCGGTCAGCTTCAGATCATCTACGGAACCGGCACCGTCAACAAAGTCTTTGACGAGTTTATCAAGCAGGGCAACATCTCAGCCACGTCAAAGGACAGCGCTAAAGAAGCGGGTATGGCAAAGGCCAACCCATTCCAGCGTGCTGTCAAAGCTTTGGGCGACGTCTTTGTCCCCATCATCCCTGCTATCGTCGCGTCCGGCCTGCTCATGGGCCTCACCGAGGGCATCAACAGTGCCATGGGCGGAGCGCTTGAGACCAACAGCTGGTACATCCTTGTTCATACGTTCTCAAACGCATCCTTTGTGTTCCTGCAGATTTTGATTGGCTTCTCCGCCGCCCGCGTCTTCGGTGGCAATGAGTTCCTCGGCGGCGTTATTGGCATGATTATGAATCACACCGCCCTCATGAACGCATGGAGCATCCCCAATGCTGTACAGCAGCTCGGCGATGCCGCCTATAAGATCGTTGGTTCCGAATCCGCCGCCGCCTGGCTTACCTCAGTAACCGGCAGCGCTGTGGATGCGGCTCACGCTACAGCCGGCGCAATCATGGCCGCGGGTGGCATTCCGCAGGTCCAGCTCTTCGGCTTCTATAACGTCACTCTGCAGGGGTATCAAGGACACGTCATCCCTGTAGTTATCGCCGTTTTCATCATGTGCATGCTGGAGAAATGGCTCCACAAGCATGTGCCTGACATGCTCGACCTCTTTGTAACTCCCCTGGTAACCGTACTGGTAACCGGCGTTCTAACTCTTACCGTTATCGGACCGCTCTTCTCCTGGATTGAGAACGGCGTCATGGTCGGCTTCCAGTTCCTGCTTGCCATTCCCTTTGGTCTTGGTGGCGCTCTGGTCGGAGCTATCTACCCCACAACGGTTGTTCTCGGCGTACACCACATGTTCAACGCGCTTGAGGCTACCCTCATCGCCAACACCGGAATCGACAACTTCAACCCCATCATCTCCTGCTGCAACGTTGCGCAAGGCGCCGCCTGCCTGGCAGTCTTCGTTAAGACTCGCAGCATGAAAAAGAAAGAGCTCGCGCTTCCCTCCGGTATCTCCGGATTCCTCGGCATCACTGAGCCCGCCATCTACGGCGTCAACCTGCCCAGCATGAAGCCGTTTATTGCCGCTATGATTGGCGGCGCTGTCGGCGGAGCCCTCGTTTCTATTCTCGGCGTTGTCTCCATCGCCTACGGCATCACCGGCATCTTTGGCTTCCTTATTACCACCAGCCACTCAGTTGCCTATGCCATCTGCATCCTCACAGCTGCAATCATCGCTTTTGTCATCACTTGGATGATTTACAAAGACACTGAAGATGTCACCACACCAAAGGAAGAGCAAAAACCGAACATCGAGAAGGTCGTCGCCACCACAGCAGCTACGGCAAAGCAAACCGCTGCCGTCGCTACTTCGGTTGCCGAAAGCAGCCAGGGCGTTGTTCCGACCACTGGCGCCGATACCGTCGTCGCCCCCATGTCCGGCGATGCCATTGCAATGACTGAGGTCTCAGACCCCGTCTTCGCTTCCGAGGCTATGGGCAAGGGAGCCGCTATTGAGCCCACCGAGGGCAAGGTCTTCTCACCTGTTGACGGTTCAATCACCATGGTGGCAGAAACCGGACACGCCATCGGCCTGCTTTCCAACAGCGGCACGGAAGTGCTCATCCACATCGGCATTGATACCGTTACGCTCAAGGGAGCTCCTTTCACTGCCAAATGCAAGGCTGGCGACAAGGTCAAGAAGGGCACGCTACTTATGGACGTCGACCTCGGCGCCATCAAGGCTGCTAACCTTCCCGCCACAACCATGGTAGTCATCACCAATACCGATGAATACGCTTCCGTTGAGGGCCACACAGGATCTAAGGTCAAAGCCGGAGACCCGCTTATCAACGTCAAGTAACCGCCTGCGTAAACGATGAGATAAGCGATTACGTAAGCACAACGCCATCACACGGGGCGCACAAGCAGAAACGCACTGCGGTGCGCCCCATATAATCCTGTATACGAAGTACGGACAAAGGAGCCAATATATGTTTTCCGTCACGGCACTGGGCGAACTGCTCATTGACTTTACCGATACCGGCATCTCTCCGGCCGGCCAGAAGCTCTTTGAACGCAATCCCGGTGGCGCTCCCGCAAACGTTCTGGTAGCGCTTGAGCGCCTTGGTAAAAGTACGGCTTTCATCGGCAAAGTGGGAACCGACATGCATGGAGATTTTCTCCGCGCCACCCTTGTCACTGCCGATGTCAACTGTGACGGCCTCATCTCCGATCCAAACTACTTCACAACCCTCGCTTTTGTCGCCCTTTCCGAAGAGGGCGAGCGGACGTTTTCTTTTGCCCGCAAACCGGGAGCGGATACGCAGCTTACATCTGAAGAGATTCGTACCGATATTATCGAGAAGAGCCGTGTTTTTCATGTAGGCTCGCTCTCTCTCACCGATGAGCCGGCGCGCAGCGCTACCATCGACGCTCTAAAAGTGGCGAAAAACGCCGGCTGCATTCTTTCGTACGATCCCAACTATCGCGCAAGTCTTTGGAGCGACCCGGTCACTGCAAGCACGCATATGCAGTCTGTCGTCGCGTACATGGACCTCGTTAAAATCAACGAGGAAGAAACTACTTTGCTCACCGGGCATGATGACCCTGCCCAAGCCGCTGAAGCGCTTCTCGCCAAGGGGGTGAAGGTGGTCTGCGTAACGCTCGGTGGAGAAGGAGTGCTCGTGGCCACCAAAGAGGGCGTTGCGGTGGTTCCCGCCTTTACCGTTGAGGCGGTCGATACCACCGGGGCAGGAGATTCATTCTGGGGCGGTTTCCTCTGCGCGTTTTTGGACAGCGGAGTCGATCTGGCGGACATTACGCTTGAAGATGTCAAAACGTGCGCGAAGTTCGGAAACGCCGTGGCGTCCCTCTGCGTCAGAAGGCGTGGCGGCATTCCCGCGATGCCCACCCTGGACGAGGTCGAAAGCGTCCTCGCGTAAGGGCGCCCCAGCGTAGGAGCGCTCCGCGTAAACAGCATGTAAACAATGCGTACAACGGTTTTCCTTGGGTTGATTGCACGGCGATACAATCGAAACGTAGCCATATAAAATAAGAAGAGGAGTGCAGGCATGGCAATGCTCATCAACCTTGAAGCAAAGCATAACTGGCGTCTGAAATATCATCTGCAGGCGCCAAACGGTAACATAACTGATCCCAACGGACTCTGCTATTTTAAGGGTCTCTATCACGTCTTTCACCAATATGTTCCCCGCTGGCCCAAGCGCGGTCACGGCTGGGGCCATTGGACAAGCCCCGATCTCATCACATGGACCTTTTGCGGTGGCGCCATCATGCCCGACTGCGAGCTCGACGCAAACGGATCCTATTCGGGAAGCGCCATCATCAAAGATAACCAGATGTGGTGCTACTACACAGGCAACTTCTTGGAAGAAGGTGACCACGACTACGACTATTCCGGTCGGCGCGCCAACGAAACGCTGACTATCACCGAAGACGGTCTGAACTTTGGTCCAAAAGAGCTGGTGCTCGGCAATGATGGCTATCCCGCATATTGCTCCAACCACGTTCGCGACCCCAAGGTTTGGGAACAGGACGGAGCGCTCCATATGCTGCTGGGCGCCCGCACTATGGACGACCGCGGCTGCGTTTTGCTGTACCGCTCTGAAGACGGTCGCGCATGGACGCTGGAGGGCACCTGCACCTCGCTTTCGGACAGGGCGTTCGGCTACATGTGGGAATGCCCGAACCTTGTCACGCTTGACGGGCGCGAGTTCCTTTTTGTCTGTCCTCAAGGCAAATCGAAGGAAGATCTGCGGTTCCAAAATATTCACAACTCAGGCTATTTTGCCCTCGATACCAAGCTCATTGATTTAATGGCTGGCGACAAGGACCTCATGAACGCGAAGGCTCCCTATCGCTGCATCGATGAGCGTGGCTTTGTTGAACTTGACTACGGCTTTGACTTTTACGCTCCTCAAGTCTTTGAGGATGCTACGGGCCGTTCTCTGCTTATCGGCTGGGTTGGCGTACCTGACATCGAATTCCAGTATGACGTTCCCACGCGTGAATGGGCTCACACTGTTACGATGCCGCGCGTCCTTTCACTTAACGAGGCGGGCCGCGTCTGCCAGTGGCCGGTAGAAGAAATGAACGCGCTCCGCGGCAAGGCGGTATCCTTTACTCCTGAGGCCGCGCACGGCGCTTCAGGCTTTGTAGGATCATCCAGCTACGATATGTTTGTCATGGACGGCGCTCTTGGCGCTACCTTCGCTGGAGGCACCTGCGACGTTTCGATTGACAACATCCAGGGCGAAGGGCGTCTCCTGCTCAACGCAGATCTTGAGTTCGTGGTACGCGGAGATACCGCCGAGCTTGTCTTTTTGGGACCTGCGGGCCGTTTCCGCACCCTGCGTCGGCTCCCGCTTTCCGCGCTTTCTGCGGGCAAGATTGAAAGCATGCGCCTTATGGTCGACACTTCCGTTGTCGAGCTGTTTGTCAACGGCGGAGAAGTAACGCTTACTACCCGCTGGTTCCCCATGGATATCGATACGCTTCATGTGACATCGACCTTCTCGGCACAGCACAGCGGCTATGAGATGGACGGCTACACGTTCCAGAATTGCTAAGAGCTTTTTTATTCAGCGTGCCACGGTCTGACCTGCGTCAGTCGTGGCACGTTTGTGCAGAGATTTTGCACAAAACGCATCTGCTTATTGCATCTGTCGCGACATTCGCTAATATGCTGTGTTCGACATGCTGTCACCATCCAAAGGAGCACGATGTCCAAGTTATTTTGGAATCCTCAATTGCACCTTCAGCCTCGAAATGGTTGGCTCAACGATCCCAATGGTCTTTGCGAGTTCAGAGGCCTGTATCACGCCTTTTATCAATACGCCCCCAAGTGGCCTGAAGACGAGCTCAAATATTGGGGCCACTGCGTCAGCAAAGACCTCCTCAGCTGGGCCGATCAGGGCATCGCGCTCTCACCCGATATTGCCGAGGACCGCGACGGCGTGTTCTCAGGTTCAGCATGGGTCGACCGCGGCGCCGCTCCTGACGGCGGAGATCTCATGCGCGTCTTCTACACGGGCAACGTCATCGATACGTCTATCGGCGAGTATATCGATGAAGGCCGGGAAGCCAACGAGATTATGGTCACCAGCGAAGATGGTATTCATTTCTCCGAGAAAAACGTGCTTCTGCGCAATATTGACTATCCCCAAAACTGTACCCTGCACGTCCGTGATCCCAAGGTTTGGGAGCAAGACGGTTTGCTTCACATGCTGCTCGGGGCCCGTGAGCGCGGCGAACACAATACGCCCAACGTTGATGAGCGTGGCGATTTCGGCTGCGTGCTGGTATATGACTCCGCCGATTCAGGCGAAAACTGGAAGCTGCGCACGGTCATTCGCCCCGTTGACACCAAAGGTTCTTCTCGACCCTTCGGATATATGTGGGAGTGCCCCAATCTCTGCCGGTTGAACGGCTATGAGTTTCTCGCCGTATGTCCGCAGGGACTCCCCTCAAAAACGTTCCGCTGGCATAACATGTGGCAGGCGGGGTACTTCCCTCTTCCGCAAGGCGAGAAGGTCGCTGATGCCACAACCGTCAACGTTGACAGCTTTGTTGAATGGGATTACGGCTTTGATTTTTACGCGCCACAGATTTTCGAAGACGAAAGCGGCCGCACTATCTCCATTGGCTGGATGGGCACGTTCGACGAAAGTTACACAAGCGCTCCTGAAGGTATGGACCGCTGCCATGTCATGACGCTCCCCCGCGAAATCAGCGCGGATGACGCGGGTGTCCTGCATCAGGTGCCTGTGCGTGAGTTGAAAAAACGTCGCGGCGCCGCACTGTCCCTCAAAAACGACACCACCCTTGAGCTGGACGGACTTTGCGCTGATATCGAACTGAAGGGAATTCGTACGACCGCAGGCCGTCTCATGCTCAACGATATATTGAGCATTTCTTTTGAGCGTGGTACCTTTGGCATTCATTTTGCCGATACTGACGCGGGTAGAGACGCCTCAGCCGGCAGGAGCGAACGCTGGATCCGCCTTGATGACCTACGCAATATCCGTATCGTTATTGATGCAAGCTGTGTTGAGGTCTACGCCAACGATGGCGCTGAGGTATTTTCCACCCGCTGGTTCCCATCAGAAAACAAACTACGGATTCGTTCAAACTTTGATGTCATGAGCGCTTCAGTTTACCCACTTGAAGCTTAGGTTTACTCAGACGAAGGCTCGTCTGCCGCACCTGGCTCATTTGTTACCGCTGTCTCAACTTCATTTGTCATCTCGGGAACATCTGCTGTCATCTCAGACTCGCCTGTCGCAAGCTCATCTACTGCTTCCTCAGCTTCACCAGCCATTTTGTCCTTGGAAAATGTAACCGTAAACACCGTTCCTTGAGGCTCGTTCCCATCCACCGCAATGTGAGCGTCATGTCTCTTGAGAATAGCCTTGACCAAAGAAAGACCGATGCCGGCGCCTCCGAAGGCTCGCGAGCGAGACTTGTTTACCCGATAGAACGGCTCAAATATGAGGTCTCTCGCCTCAGGGTCAATGCCTACTCCCGTATCGGCAATGCGGATTACAGCCGTATCCTCCTGTGCCGTAAGGTCAACATCCACCGTTCCTTCATCGCGATTGTATCGAATGGCATTTTCCACAAGATTGTAGAGCGCACGATACAAAAGATCGACGTTTCCTTTTACCGCGAGAGGCTGCACATGAGTCTGGACCCGAACGGAATGCTCCTGCGCAATCGGCTCAAGATCAGAGACAACAGTCTCAATCATTGTGTCAAGCGAGATGTCTTCGACATCAGACAGCTCTCCGGTGGCCGTAAGCTCCAAAAGGCTGGAAATGAGAGAGGAAAGACGGTCTACGTAGGTCTCCATCGTATCCACGAGCTCATCGTATTCTTTCTGTTCGCGCTTCTTTTTCTTGAACACGTCAAGCCGAGTGCGAAGTACCGCAAGCGGGGTTCTCAACTCATGCGCCGCACTGACCGAAAAACGGCTTTGCATGGCAAACGCCTCACCGAGCTGCTCTGTCATCTGGTTAAACGACTTCACAAGCTCCTGGATCTCCTCGCCACCTCCATCAACTTCAATGGGGCGAGAAAGGCTGTTCGGAGCAATTTCGCGCATGTGGGCTGAAAGTTGTTTGACAGGCTTGGTATAGCGCCCTGCTAAAACGTATGAGGCGCAGCTTCCAACGATAATCACAAACACCAGAATGAGTAAGGCCTCAGATAAAATCGTCTGTTCGATTCCAGCAACATCCAAAACAATGGAGAGGTCTCCTCGCCGCAGTGAGTTTGCCGCGGCAACTTCCAATAGCTGCGCGGTTGAATGGTATACAAGCCAGGTCAACACAGCGCAGCAACACACGAGAAGAGCCACCATAAGAAGGGTGAGCCGTGCACGCACCGATCGCATTGGCTTCGTGATTTTCTCACTAATCTGTATCATCGCTCTCCTCCTTGAGGTAATAGCCCTCTCCCACTTTGTTTAAAATCGGGTCATATCCAAGCACTTCTCGCAATTTTTTTCTTACAGAAAAAATATGGACTCGCACGGAATTGCTGAACGGATCTACATTGCTATCCCAAGCATGTGACAGCAGTTCTTCGCTGCTTACTACAGTGCCTGCGTGGCGCATAAGATATTCCAGTATCGCCAATTCCTTTTTAGTGAGGTTTACCTTGACGCCCTTGACAAAGACCTGCCGAGCAGCCGTATCAAGACAAAGTTCTCCCGATACAAGCGACGTTTCTCCGTGAGTATATTCGCGCCGCAAAAGATTGCGGATACGAGCCTCAAGCTCGCCAAAGGCAAACGGCTTTACCAGATAGTCGTCGGCCCCCGCATCCAAGCCGATGATACGGTCGTTTACCGATGAGCGGGCGGAAAGAATCAATACCTTGGTTTCAGAATGCTGCTCTCGAAGCGTGCGCAGAAGGTCCAAGCCGTCAACGCCGGGAAGATTGAGGTCGAGCAAAATGAGGTCGTACTGCTCAATCTGGGCCATCTCAAGCGCTTCGGTTCCGTTGTCGAGAAGGTCAACGTAATAGCCGTCAATCTCAAGTCCTTCCCCGATAGACGTAAGAAGTTCGCGCTCATCTTCTACCACAAGGATCTTCAAATCCGAACCTCCACACATTGACCGCACTGCACACGGTTGATGTCGTCATTGCTGATGCTGCTCAGACCGCGCCGCGAGTCATGCTTTTTGGCACCTGACTCGGACGCGGTCCTTACAGCCTTTTCACATACTAGCCTAACCGATTACAGAGTATGCCGACGAGCATGCCAAGTCGCTTGCGGCATATACATACGGTTTACTTGCTCTGAGAGAGCGCCTGCTCAACGCGCTTTTGGAGCTCGCTGCCGTCGAGTTTTTCAGCGCCGCCGGTAATAGGATCACCTACAAGTTTGCCGTTCTGATCGATAACCATCGTTGTGGGGAATGCTGTCAGGCCCTCAATGACCTTACCGGCGTCACTCTTGGGGTCAAGAGCGATGTTTCCATAGGTCACACCCTGCTTCGTAAGGATATTTTGAGCTTCCTTCTTTGCGTCGTCAGTATACGCTGCCTCAGCGTTTACGCCTAAGACATTGACGCCCTTATCCTTGTACTTATCGGCGAGCTCCTGGAGCAAAGGCATTTCCTTTATGCAGCCTGTGCAGCCGTTGAACCAGAATGACAAAACAGTAACCTTATTCTTCTTGAACATCTCGTTGTCATACGTCTCTCCCGAAGTAATGTCGGTTGCCTTGAGCGTGGGGAACGTATCGCCGTCCTTCAGGTGAAGCTTAGAAGCTGCCTCGGGCGGCACATCGGACGAGCTTGACTGCTGCTCAGAGGTTGAGGCTGACGGCGTTGATCCCGTGTCCTTTTTCGCATTTGCATTGCAGCCTACCAGGGCGAATGCCATCAGTACTCCCAAAACATACACCAGTGGTTTCATTGCGAACTTTTTCATACCAGGTTCCTTTCTGACGCTTTCTTTCTACGTAATACGCATCCTGCGTATTCGTAACACTTCCTGCATATGATTTCCGACCTGTCGGACGGTTCATACCTTTACAAAGAGGCGCACGCCTCATAAGAGCGCAAGAGCGCTTCTTGCTTTACTACCGTGCCGCTTTTGCAGCGGCCTTTTGTTTTGAAGCTTTCGCTACCACGGTCTTCGTGCTCCTTGCTGCCTTTGCTGCCGCGGTCTTTGCCGCCGCAACCTTCTTTGACGCTGCAATCTCACGGTTCATCAACATGAGTTTTGAATCAATCGCGTGTACCGGACATGCTTTAATGCATTCTCCGCAGCGGATACATTCAAGCGCGGCGTTGTTCTTGGTGATATCCACATCCATCTTGCACGTACGGGCACATTTTCCACACTTGATACAGGCGTCCGTATCAACGCGATACTGCAAAATAGAAATCCGGTTGAACAGCGAATAGAAGGCCCCCAAAGGACAGATCCATTTGCAGAACGGGCGGTAAAACATAACGCTCAAAAGCACGATTGTCGCCAAGATACTGAATTTCATCGTAAAAAGCGTGCCGAGAGCCGCTTTGATGCTCTCATCTGCAAGCGAGAGGGGAATCGCTCCCTCAAGTATGCCTTGCGGGCAGATGTACTTGCAAAAATAGGGGTCACCCATTCCTACGGCGTTTTGAAGCAAAGCCGGAAGTGCCCACACCATCACGATTAAAATGACGTATTTCAGATAGCGCAGCCATTTGAGCTTTTTAGTACCAAACTTCTTGGGAAACGGGATTTTGTTGAGCAGATCCTGCACCCAGCCAAAGGGGCAGAGAAAACCGCAGACAAACCTCCCCAGAAGGGTTCCAATCAAGATCAAAATACCCGTAATGTAGTAGGAAAAACTGAACTTGGAGGAGCCGACTACTGCCTGAAACGCTCCGATAGGACAGGCCCCTGTTGCCGCCGGACAAGAATAGCAATTAAGTCCAGGTACACAGACCGATTTTGCCGAGCCGGTGTAAATAGTCCCTTTGATGAAATTGGGAATATGGGGATTCGTAAGAAAGGCCGCGCATGCCTGCACAACTCCTCTCCTGCTGATAACTGACCATACCCGCTTTCCAAGAGTACACGCTCCGGTAACTACCTTATTCACGAGCGCACCTACCCGATACCCACACACTCAAGG
The DNA here is from genome assembly GCF_000411555.1 of Atopobium sp. oral taxon 199 str. F0494. Classification (GTDB taxonomy): domain Bacteria; phylum Actinomycetota; class Coriobacteriia; order Coriobacteriales; family Atopobiaceae; genus Lancefieldella. The sequence continues at coordinate 965,707 of NZ_KE150486.1, forward strand.
CAGATACGGACCGCTTTTGCAAAAACGGTCTGAACTTCTCCCCGAGAGGCTCCATACACCACAAACACACCGCCCAAAAGTAAAAACACGATTGGCAGTATTCGCAAACGACAACTTCGAACACAAGCGAGCTTTGATTCCATATGCTCTCCCTTCTCCTGTGCTCACCAGTACAACAGAAGGGGTGTTAAATCATTGTTAAGCTAATCTCTACAAACGAGAAGGGCTCGGAAATCCAAGCCCTTCTCGCCAGAAACAACATCAGCACACGACTCTTTTTATCGAGGTAGCACGCCTACTTTACCCCTGCTTTTTCTTTAGCGCGCTCGATGGCGGCAAGCTGCTCATCAGAAAGATGAATGGCTCCAGCGCCATGATGGGTTCCGCAGCTTGAGCGGTCCGCACCTTCATTCACAATCGAATCCATACCATACCGATCGCGACCCGTATACGGCATAGTCGCCTCGTTCGTCACGGGATCAAACTCATTCTCAAGTCTGAAGTCGTTGGGGCCAGAAGCGCTGCCTGCAGAGATTCCGTTTTTGTAATTCTCTTTGGCGACCGAAATCATGAGCTTGATGCGGTTGAGCTGGTTTACCTCGGAGGCGCCGGGGTCGTAGTCCACGGCAACGATGTTGCTCTCCGGGTGCATCTGACGCAAGCGCTTGATAACAGCCTTGCCCACCACATGGTTCGGCAGACAGGCAAACGGCTGCGCACACACGATATTGGGCGTACCGGTGTCGATAAGATCGCACATCTCGGCCGTAAGCAGCCAGCCCTCTCCCATGGTGTTGCACAGAGAAAGAATCTGCTCGGCTTTTTTGGCCAGATCAAAGATGTCAGGGTAGGGCTCAAAACGCTCACTTTTCTCAAGCATCTTGTTGATAGGCGTGCGAAGACCCTGGACCAACCTGATGCCAGCCATGTGCGAGATGCGGCTCTTGAGTTTGGTGCCCAGCTCCTTATGCGTATTGATGGCGTTGGTCATGCCGAAGAGGAAGAAGTCTACAAGCCCTGGTACGTTGGCTTCGCAGCCTTCTGACTCGATAACTTTGACCAATTCGTTGTTGGCTGTCGGGTGGAATTTGACCAGAATCTCCCCCACAACGCCCACGCGGGGCTTCTGTCGATCATGCGCCACCGGAAGTGCGTCGAACGCGTCTACCGTATGCTGGCACATTTTATAGAAGCCCGCACGGTTAATGGTGCAGATGCGTGAGCGTGCGTCAGCCATGAGCTGGTCATACAGCTCATTTGCCGACCCTATCACGGCTTCATACGGGCGTACGCGGTACAAAAGCTGCATGATGAGGTCTCCGTACAGAAGACCATACACAGCACGGATCAAAAGTTCAGGCTTAAAAAGTCTGAAGCCGGGATTGTCCTCATCAAGACCTGAGGCAGCGGAAACAGAAATGACAGGAACTTCCGGATGACCGGCATCTCTCAGCGCCTTGCGGATAAGGGCAATGTAGTTAGTCGCACGGCAGCCGCCGCCTGTCTGAGAAATCAACACGGCCGTGCGTGTCAGGTCATAGTTGCCCGAAAGCACCGCTTCCATAATCTGGCCGGTAACCAAGATTGACGGATAACAGATGTCGTTGTTGACGTAGCGAAGGCCCGTGTCAACAGCACCCTGATCAACCGAAGGCAGCAGCACCACGTTGTATCCCGCGCCCCTGAGTAGCTCTTCTACCAGCTCAAAGTGAATCGGCGCCATCTGCGGAGCCAAAATGGTATAGCCCGCCTCCTGCATTTCCTTGGTATAGCGCACCTTCTCGTACGCGGCGCTCTGAGCCTCACGGTACACCGGCACCCGTCTGCGACTGCCATCACCGCTACGGCCACCACCAATGCCAGCAGCCGCGCTCGTAGTGACGCTCTGGCGAGAAGAACCTGTGTCCCGCAACTTTTCCAGAGAACCGTCAGCCATGCGCACGCCGACGGGCGCAACCTCTTCAATCTCTCCCGCCGCTGTGGCACGTTCAAGTTCTGCTCGCTGCTCTTTCAAGGCAGCCATGAGCGAACGGACGCGAATACGCGCCGCGCCAAGGTTGGAAACCTGGTCAACTTTGAGCATCGTATAAATCTTGCCCGAAGCCTCGAGGATTTCCTGAACCTGATCGGTTGTCAGCGCGTCAAGGCCACACCCAAAGGAGAAAAGCTGAATCAGATCAAGATCGTTACGAGACGCCACAAAGCGCGCCGCCCGGTACAGGCGCGAGTGGAACATCCACTGGTCAACCACGCGAATTGGCCGCTCCGGCAACATTTTGTGCGCCACCGAATCCTCGGTAAGCACAGCAAACCCAAACGAGTGCACGAGTTCGGGAATGGCGTGGTTTATCTCGGGATCGTTATGGTATGGACGGCCCGCGAGCACGATGCCGTGCGCGTCATGCGCTTCAATCCACGCAAGGGCCTCGTCACCGGCGCGGTGCATGGCGTCCTTGAATTCGATGTCAGCCTGCCACGCCGCGTCAACCGCCGCATCAATTTCGGCGCGCGTGATGTGATCGCCGCGGAACCGACCTTTGCCAGCCGCCGCGTCCTTCTCGCGCTGTTCAGAAATGAGCTCGTACAACCGGCGCTTAAGCTCGGACTTTTTATCGTAGGGAATAAAGGGTGCCAGGTACTCGACGGTCGGCGCGGACAGCTCGTCTACATTGAGGCCAAGCGCCTGCGGATAGCTCATGACAATCGGGCAGTTGTAGTGGTTGGTCGCGGATTCGTCTTCCTTGCGCTCCCAACGGATACAGGGCATCCAGATAAAATCAGGGTCTTTCTCCAACAGGTTCATGATGTGCCCGTGGGAAAGCTTGGCCGGATAGCACGCCGATTCCGACGGCATGGATTCGATACCTTTGTCATAGGTCTTCGCGGTCGTCTGGTCAGACAAAATGACCGAGAAGCCCAGCCGAGTAAAGAACGTATGCCAAAACGGATAATTCTCGTACATGTTGAGCGCACGCGGAATGCCAACGGTGCCGCGCGGAGCCATTTCCTTTGGCAGCGATTCACGATCAAAGAGCAGCTTGTTCTTGAACGCAAAGAGGTTGGGGGCCTCGTTTTTCTTGCCGCGTTTCCTGCCCGCGCCCTTCTCGCAGCGGTTACCGGTAATAAAGCGATGCCCGCCACCAAAATCATTGATCGTCAGAAGGCAGCTATTGGGGCAGATGCGGCAGTGCGTATTGGTGAGCTTAACCTCAAGGCTGTCGATTGCTTCTTTATCCAAAAGCGTGGACACTCCCGTGGCTCCCGCACGGTCGCGAGCGAGAAGAGCCGCGCCATAGGCGCCCATCGTACCGGCAATATCGGGGCGAATGACGTCACGTCCGGTAAGCAGCTCAAATGCTCTGAGCGTTGCGTCGGACATAAACGTGCCACCCTGCACAATGCAGTGCTCCCCAATTTCGTTGAAGTCACGCAGTTTGATAACTTTGAACAGGGCGTTTTTGATGACGGAGTAGGAAAGACCGGCAGCCACGTCGCCGATGGTCGCCCCTTCTTTTTGCGCCTGTTTAACGCGGGAGTTCATGAAGACGGTGCAGCGTGATCCAAGGTCAACTGGCATGTGCGCCTTGGTTGCCACCTGCGCAAATTCTCGAACATCCATCTTCATGGAATCCGCAAAAGACGCAATGAACGAGCCGCACCCCGCCGAGCAGGCTTCATTCAGCATGATGTGCTCAATGACGCCATCTTTGACCTGCAGGCACTTCATATCCTGTCCGCCGATGTCAAGAATGAAGTCAACGTCGGGTACGAACGCTTTGGCACCGCGCAGATGAGCCACCGTTTCAATCTCACCGGAATCCGCGCGGAGTGCTTCAATCAAGATGCCCTCGCCATATCCCGTCGTAGTCACGTGGCCGATAATACAATCCTTGGGCATGGCGTCGTAGATGGAATCCATGATCTTACGGGCGGTACCCAGAATATCGCCGTTGTTATTGTCGTACCAGGTATAGAGCAGCTCGCCCTTCTCGCCCACAACTGCGGCTTTCATGGTGGTCGATCCGGCATCTATGCCGATAAACACACGGCCATGGTAGCCGGAGAGATCTCCTTTGGGAACGACTTCTTTGTTGTGCCGCTCCTTAAAGGCCTGGTAGTCGGCCTCCACTGCAAACAGGGGGTCAAGGCGGGCGACTTCTGATCCCTGAGCTCCCTTAAGATTATCGAGAGCTCCGATGAGCTCAGCAAGCGTGGTTGAGCGCTCGGTCTCTCCGGCAAGAGCCGCTCCCGTGGCAACAAAGAGGTGAGCGTTCTCGGGCACAATAATATGTTCATCATCCAAGTTAAGCGTGATATAAAAACGGCGGCGCAGTTCGGAAAGGTACTGCAGAGGGCCACCAAGGAAGGCAACGTATCCGCGGATGGGGTGTCCACAGGCAAGACCTGAAACCGTCTGGTTTGCGACAGCTTGGAAGATAGACGCCGCGATATCAGCGGGCGCCGCGCCCTCGTTTAACAGGGGCTGCACATCGGACTTTGCAAAGACGCCGCAGCGTGACGCGATAGGATAAATCTGCTTCGCGTCCTTGGCAAGATTGTTGAGACCAGTAGCGTCGGTCTTTAAGAGGGACGCCATCTGATCAATAAACGCACCGGTACCTCCTGCGCACGTTCCATTCATGCGCTGCTCGATGCCGTTGTCAAAGTAAATAATCTTAGCGTCTTCACCGCCAAGCTCAATGGCTACGTCAGTTTTGGGAATAAGCGTCTCAACCGCACGCTTGGATGCAATAACTTCCTGAACAAACTCCAGATCAAGCCATTGAGCAAGCAGCATACCGCCCGATCCCGTAATAGCCGCGTAGAGCGGAGCGGAACCAATGACGCGCTGAGCCTTTTCAAAGAGCTCGCGAGCCGTAGCGCGGACATCAGTATGATGGCGCTCGTAGTTCGCGTAGATCAGCGTAGCGTTTTCATCAATGACAGAGAGCTTGACGGTAGTGGAGCCGACATCAATACCAAGCATAAGATGAGCAGCATCCAGGTCAATCGGTTGCGCAGGAGCAAGCTCTGCGCCATTTTGTATCAGCTCAATCTTCTCGTTACTCATTGTTTTTCTCTCCAAGAACCAACGTTGCCAAAGCAAAACGAGGAATATCCAATTTGATTGGTTTGCCGTAAAGGTCGCCCGGCGCCACAAACATAAGCGCGGTCATAAGGCCGGCCATCTGCTCGTCAGTTTCGCGCATGCCTCCGGTAAGCCAGCGCACCAAAACGCCGACCTCAGCGGAAATAGCAAAAGTCAGATAGTAGTCAAAGAACGGCCCGACCGCACGCGGGTCCAAATCGTGAAGGGCACGCTTTGCAATGACCTCATGAACCATGCGCTTGAGACGCTCGGCAAAGGCGGGATCTCCGCCATTACCAAGAAGCGCGCGTAGATAGAATCCACGCTTACGGATAGCGCCGAGAAGTTCAGCGGAGCCGGGACAGGGTTTGTACGAGTCAAGCGCGTCTTTCAACTGCGCAAGGTTCACTTCAGCAAGCGCTGACAGATAGGGCTTCAGCTCTTGAAGAGCGTCTTGCTCAACCCGGTCAACCAAGTTGGGAATATCTTTGAAATGAGAGTAGAACGTGCGGCGTGTCACTCCCGCGCGATCAGTAACGGCCGTAACGGTCACTTGGGAAAGATCTCCGACCGCATCAATTTCTTCCGCGAGCGCGCGCCTCAGTGCCAGGCGCGTCCGCAGTGAGCGGCGATCAAGCTGCAAGAGCGTCGCCGGGCGAACGACTTCCAATTCCAGAGGCTGGGTCATGTCTGCCTTTCACTAGTTATTTCACACAGTGAGTATTATTGCACAATCTGAGAACTATTGCACAGAGTGAGCAATAAAAAGGCAAAAAGAGACCGTGCCGAAACCTTATTTCGACACGGTCTTTATAGCGCATATCACAAGCACGTATATCGGCGGAAACTTCAGTGAGAAATCGTTACCTCAATCACACCTTCCGCACGAGACGTCATCGCCTCTGCCTGCCGGTTTACCGATTCCGCCGGTTTGTCAATCTTGCCGGTTTACCGGTTTCGCCGGTTTGCGATACTACTCGTTATCGCCGCCCGTCGCCTTGGTTGCCGAAAGCGATTCGCCGGCATCTGACGCGTCAGGCCACGCCCAATCGGTAAACGCCGGATGATCATAGCCCTTCTCGACCGCAAAATTGAACGCGTCGGTACGGAACTGCTCCCACTCAGCAATCTGCTCGGCCCATTTGTCGGCGTCAATCATGCGCAGTGCATCAGCTGCCAGCGCCCAGCGATCCATGTGATTCAGACGAAGCATGTCATACGGCGTAGTCGTAGAGCCTTGCTCTTCATATCCGTGAACCTTGAAGTTGTCGTGGTTTGGACGGTTCCAAATCAAACGATGAATGGTACCCGCATACGCGTGGAAGGCAAAGAGGACGGGTTTATCTGCCGAGAAGAGCTCAGTGAACTCTTCATCCGAGAGCGCCTGATCGTTTTCGTCCGCGTTCTGAATCTTGAGCAGCTCCAAAACGTTGACAAAGCGAGCTTTGATGCCCAGCTTGCTAAGCATATCAAGGGCTGCGAGAAGTTCCATAGTAGGCACATCGCCGCAGGATGCAAGGACAATATCGTAGTCTTCGCCTGCAGACACGTTGGAAGCCCACTTCCACTCCACGGCTCCGTGCTCAAGTTCTTCTCGAGCCTCGTCAAGGGTGACCCATGTCGGAGCAGGCTGCTTACCCGCAAAGATAGCATTGATGCAGTTGGTGGAGGTGTATGCTTTCTCGCCCACGGCAAGCAGGAGGTTAGCGTCAGCCGGATAGTAGATGTTCATCACATGATCGTTGTTGTAGCACTTATTGAGCAGAACATCGACAAAGCCCGGATCCTGGTGGGAGAAGCCGTTGTGATCTTGGCGCCACACATGGCTGGAAAGCAATACGTTAACGGCTGAGATGGGCTTGCGCCAAGGGATGTGGCGAACTGTCGCCTCAAGCCATTTCGCATGCTGGTTAATCATGGAGTCCACGATATGCACGAAGGACTCATAGCTGGACCACATGCCGTAGCGGCCGGTCAACACATAGCCCTCGAGCAGGCCTTCGCATTGATGCTCGGAAAGCTGCTCAATAACGTTGCCGACAGGCGAGATATGCTCGTCATTTTCGAAGTCATCGTTAAAGCCGCCGAACCACTGCTTGTCCGTCACCTGGAAAGAAGGCTGCAGGCGGTTGGACGCCGTCTCATCCGGGCCGAAGATACGGAAGTCAGAGCGATTCTTATTGATAAGATCGGCTGTGTACTCACCAAGAACGCGAGTTGCCTCAGTAGCTCCGAAGCCGTGGCCCTTCTCGCCCACAGGAATCTCATACTCACGAGCGTCAGGCAGGTCAAGTGTCTTGCGAAGCAGACCGCCGTTCGTGTTCGGATTTGCGCCGAGGCGAAGCTCGCCGGCAGGCATGAATGACGTGACCTCAGGACGAATGGAACCGTTCTCATTAAAGAGCTGCTCAGGCCTGTAGGACTCAAGCCAATCGCGAAGCACCTGGAAGTGAGCTTCCGTATCGCGAGCAGATGCCAGAGGCACCTGGTGCGCACGCCATGAACCTTCGGTTTTCTTGCCGTCAATGTAAGGCGGGCAGGTCCAGCCTTTAGGCGTACGGAAAATAATCATCGGATAATATGGGCGGGACGCATCGCCCGCAGCGGCACGGCTCTTGATGGAGCAGATTTCGTCAAAGACCGCCTCAAAAAGGGCGGCAAAGCGACGGTGAATGGACGCGTGGTCCTCATCGTCAAAGCCGGCAACGAACGTATAGGGGTGGTATCCCATGCCGCGGAAGAACTCGTCGCGCTCTCCGTCAGAAATACGCGAAAGGATAGTCGGGTTAGCAATCTTGTAACCGTTCAGGTGAAGCACCGGCAGCACAATACCATCGGTGAGAGGATCCATGAACTTGTTCGTCTGCCAGCTGGTTGCAAGAGGACCGGTCTCGGACTCACCATCACCCACAACGGCAACGGCCAAAAGCGATGGATTGTCAAGCACCGCGCCGTAGGCATGAGAGAGCGTATAGCCAAGCTCGCCGCCCTCATGGATGGATCCGGGAGTTTCAGGAGCATAGTGCGAAGGGATACCGCCGGGATACGAGAAGCGACGGAAGAACTTTTGCAAACCAGCTTCGTCATCGGTAATGAAGGGATACGTCTCGCGATACGTGCCATCAAGCAGCGACTGAGCAGTGCCAGCAGGTCCGCCGTGACCGGGGCCCATAAGAAAGATAGTGTTCTGATTGTGATCGTGGATAAAGCGGTTGACATGGCCAAACAAGAAATTCAAGCCGGGTGTGGTTCCCCAGTGCCCCACCAGCCGGTGCTTAACATCTTCCCGGTTGAAGCCTTCCTTCATAAGAGGGTTGCTGCGCAGGTAAATCTGACCGATAGAAAGATAGTTTGCCGTTCGCCAATACTTGTCGACACCGGCAAGCTCTTCCTCGGAAACAGGCTGATTGAGCCTTTGCCAAGGCGTACCGATAACAGGCTGAGCCATTGTTCCTCCTTTATTTGGCCGCATCACACAACGCAGCGCTTCTTTTATATGTTTCTTTCAGTGTAAGTGGTAAAACGTTTTATCATTTCGAGAATTTCAGTTTTCTTGAGAATTTTCCGCTGGCTTGCAAACCCTCTGACTACAGAAAGGTTCATTTCCCATGTAGATACCCATCTACCAGCAAGTTTTTGATTTGCTCAAAACGGCATCCCTTCGAGAAGAGATGCCGTTCAATGTCAGTCATAAAATGTCAGATGCGAATTTCATGGCGCTAAGCCATGTACAGATGAACCTACGCGAGCTTTTCCACACCGTCGCGAGAAACGCGGGCAAAGAAGAGCGGTTCAAGCACCGGCTGCTCATGTCCGAACGACAGCGCTTCACGGAAGATGCGCTCACCGTCATCCAGGCGCTTCTCGTCAGAAGTCAGAAGCGTTGCAAGCACCTCGCCCTTCTCGACATAATCACCGGTCTTACGCTCAAGGATGATACCGGCTGCCATATCAATAGGATCGCCTTTTTTCTCGCGGCCGGCGCCAAGCGCTACGGATGCTATGCCCACGCGCTCGGCATTCATCGCGCTTATATAGCCGGACTCTTCCACCAGCACCTCACGACGGAACGGCGCTGCATCAAACTTCGAAGTATCCCAAATCACCGCAACGTCTCCACCTTGGGCGGTAACCATCTCCGCAAGTTTCGCCAGGCCTTCGCCGTTGGCAATCTGACCTTGCGCCAGATCGCGACATTCTGCGACGCTTCCCTTGCCAGCAAGGTGCAGCATGTTGGCAGCAAGCTCAATGCAAACCGCCGTCAGATCCTCGGGTCCTTCGCCACGAAGAGTTGCTACAGCTTCTGAAACTTCCAGCGCGTTACCGATATTTTTGCCCAGCGGTCGATCCATACCGGTAATCAAAGCGGCGGTTGTACGACCCACATGCTCGCCAATAGAAACCATAGCCTCAGCCAGCTCAATGGCCGCATCCACTGTCTTCATGAAGGCGCCGGAGCCACATTTGACATCCAAAAGGATGCAGTTTGAACCAGAAGCGATCTTTTTCGACATGATGGATGACGCTATCAAAGGTACGCTGTCAACCGTAGCGGTCACGTCTCGCAGCGCATACAGTTTTTTATCGGCCGGCACTAGATTGCCTGTTTGTCCAGCTACCGCAACGCCAATCTTGTTTACCTGCTCGAAGAAGTCGGGCTCGGAAATCTCAACGGAAAGCCCGGGAATTGACTCAAGCTTATCCAGCGTGCCGCCCGTATGACCCAAACCGCGACCACTCATTTTGGCAACCCTGACGCCAAGCGATGCCACGATTGGGGCTACCACTAGCGTGGTCTTATCGCCAACACCGCCGGTGGAGTGTTTATCAACTTTAATGCCGGGAATAGCCGAGAGGTCCATCATATCGCCCGACTCAGCCATCGCCATGGTAAGCTTGGCAGTCTCTCGGGGCGTCATGCCCTCATAAAAAATCGCCATTGCCAAAGCCGATGCCTGATAGTCGGGAATCTCACCGGACACATAACCAGAAATAAAAAAGTCAATCTCTTCGTCGGTAAGTTCACCGCCATCGCGCTTTTTCTCAATCACATCATACATGCGCATGATATATATCCTTTCCTAGTGGCCGCATCCACAGTCCGATGCGCCGTCGCGCTCAACGAAGTTGCCGCCTGACATGCCCGAAGGCCCACTTTCTCCCAGATCCTCAGGGCCAAAGCCCATGGGCAAAATCTCACGCAGCAAAAATTCACGCGGCTTTGAGCCCGCGCGACCCAAAATTACGCGGAAGGTATCGGGATTGCACCACTCACGAATTACCTGACGGCATACACCGCATGGCGTGCACCACTCACTGACCAGCTGTCCTTCAGGCCCGCCGACCACCGCAATGGCGGAAAAATTCCGCCTGCCTTCAAAAACGGCTCGAAAGAACGCTGTGCGTTCAGCGCAGTTTGTAGGCGTATACGCGGCGTTCTCAAGATTTGCGCCGCCGTAGACTGCGCCATCGGAACAGAGCAAAGCCGCTCCAACTGCGAAATGCGAATACGGCACGTAGGCCTTCTCGCGAGCTTTAACGGCAAGCTCGACCAGCTCCTCAGCAGACGGGACCTTTTCAAACTGATAATCAGCGGCCATCGTTAACGGCTCCCCTTAACATACGGAACGCCATCGGCCTTTGGAGCCACCGAACGACCCACAAAGAGTATGAGCGTGATGATGGTAATGAAGTACGGCAGCATCGAGATAATCTCGGACGGAATAGGTGTCGCACCGCCGCCCAGAAGGATTGCCAGTTCCTGCGTAAAGCCAAAGAGCAGGCACGCGCCGTACGCTCCCTGTGGTTTCCACTTACCAAAAATGACCGCGGCAAGCGCAATGAAGCCCTGGCCGGAAATGGCCGTCTGCGTGTACTGAGAAATAATCGCCAGCGTCACGGACGCGCCGCCGAAACCGGCGAGAATACCGGAGATAACTACGCAGATGTAGCGTGTCCGGCGAACGCCAATGCCAAGCGTCTCAGACGCGTGGGGGTGCTCGCCGACAGAGCGAATCCGCAGGCCCCATTTGGTGCGATAGAGCACAAACCACACAACAGCCGAAGCGATAAGGGCGAGAAGAACCGTGATGTCCACGTTGAGTGCAGCAAAGAGCGTGTCGTTAAAGGCGCCGTCTCCAAAGAGCTTTGGCAGCGTTGTAACGGCTGGCGTTTGCTTTGCACCTTCAAATAGATGACCGCAGGCAAAAAGCGCGATACCGGGAGCCAAAAGGTTGATAGCAACACCCGAAACTGTTTGGTCCGCGTTGAAGGTAATGGAAGCAACCGCGTGCAAAAGGGCTACCAAACCGCCCGCAATACCCGCGCATAGAAGGCCGATCCACGGATTACCAGTGAGATAGCTGCCGGCAACACCTGCAAAGGCACCAACGTTCATCATGCCTTCAATACCGATGTTTACGACACCGGAGCGCTCGGAAAGAACACCGCCAAGAGCGCCGAATACCAGCGGAGTGGAGTACATCAGCGTACCGCCAACAAGCAGTACGAGAATTTTAATCAAAGCGTTCATATCCATCTCTACTTCGCCTCCTTTCCGTGAGTGCTATCGTCAGTCGCCACATCAGCTCCACCAGATCCTTCGGCAAGCTTAGCTTGCTTGGCGCGGCGACGGTCAAGATACTCAGCCAGCATCGGAATGACGCCACCAAGCGCCATAAAGAAGACGATAGTGCCGATGATAATGCTGATGATTTCGGACGGGGCTCCTACGACCTGCTGCACAGACTGTCCTCCGTACAAAAGGCCGGCAAAGAGCAGGGACGCAGGAATGCAGCCGACAGGCGAGCAACCTGCGATAAAGGCAACGGACAGGCCGTTAAATCCGTAGTTTTCAAACGCAGCGAGCGTTGAGATACTGTGCGGATTCAAGCCCGTAATGTTCAGAGCGCCTGCAATGCCGCAGAGAGCGCCGGAGATAGCCATGCACAGCACCAGGTTACGGCTGACGTTGATGCCGGTAAATTGGGCAGCGTCACGGTTAAAGCCAACGGCGCGCATCTCATATCCTACCTTCGTGCGCATGAGCAGCCAGCCGATGAAAATAGCTGCGACAATAGCTACGATGATGCCGATATTAGCGTCGGTGCGCGCAATGGCGTCTCCGACCACAGGGATATCCTTAAGCGCCGCAAGGCCTTCGGGAGTAGACTTCATGTCTGTAAAAAGCATGGTATGACCTGAAGGGTTAATCGGCAGCGACTTGGTGGAATTAGTTTTATGAAAGACCTCAGAATTCACCACAAAGTTGCTGAAATAGAGGCTGATCCAGTTAAACATGATGCTAGTAATAACCTCATGAATGCCAAATTTGGCCTTCAGCCATCCGATAAGAGCGCCCGCGGCGGCTCCTGCAAGCATGCCCGACAAAAGCACCACAGGAATCTCAAGTACCGGCGGCAAATCAAGCAGAATGCCGACCATGGTGGCAAAGACCGTACCAAACACGTACTGGCCCTCAGCGCCAATATTAAAGAGACCCACGCGGAACGCGAACGCTACGGCCACACCCGTAAAGAGCAGCGGAGTAGCCTTGATGATTACATTTGCAATATATTTCGGCTTGCCAATCATGCCGTCAACGAGAGCGCTAAACGCCTCAATAGGGTCATAGCCCGCAGAAGCCAACACGATGGTTGCGATAAAAAAACCAAACAAGATAGCAACGATTGCCGAAGTAATCGGCTTTCTCATTATTTTGGTGAGAGCAGTCACTCCTCACCACCTCCCGCCATGAGGAGACCTGCCTGCTCCTCGGTAATGGCGCCCTGATCAAAGGTGCCGACGATCTTTCCGGCATAAATAACGGCAATGCGATCGGACACATCCATAACCTCATCGAGCTCAAGTGAGATCAAAAGAATAGCCGCTCCGCGATCGCGCTCCCGGATGAGTGCTTTGTGAACAAACTCAATGGCACCCACGTCAAGGCCTCGTGTCGGCTGGATGGCAATGAGCACGTCAGGCGCACCCGAAACCTCGCGCGCAATGATGACTTTTTGCTGGTTGCCTCCGGAAAGGCCTCCCGCGTTATGGTCAAAACAACCTGCGGGTCTGATATCAAACTCTTCGATAAGACCTTTGGCAAACTCATTTACCTTGGCGTAATCCAGGGAAACCCCTTTGCCAAACATTTCCTCATTGTGGCGCTCAAGCACCATGTTTTCCGCTACCGAGAAGGGCAGCACCAAACCCCAACGCTGACGATCAGAAGGAATTGTTGCTACCGAATGGCTGATGACATTGTGAGGTGTCGTTGCCTGCACTTCTTCTCCGCGAATAGCGATGGTTCCCGATTCGGGCTTTACCAGCGAATTAATGGCATCGGCAAGCTCGCGCTGACCGTTGCCGTCAATACCGGCAAGACCTACGATCTCGCCAGCACGAACTTCCAGATTAAGGCCGTTAACCTGCTCAATACCACGTTCATCCTTTACGTGAAGATCACGGATGGAAAGCAGTACCTCTCCCGGCTTCGCGGGCTTCTTGTCAACGTGCAGATTAACATTGCGTCCGACCATCTTGTTTGCCAACTCGGTCTCATTGGTCTTTGCAACGTCAACAGTACCCATATATTTGCCGCGGCGGATAATGGTGCACTCATCGGCCGAAGACATAATTTCTTTCAACTTGTGTGTGATGATGATGATGGTTTTACCCTTACTCACCAGGTCGCGCATGATTTGAATGAGTTTTTCGATTTCCTGAGGAGTCAACACTGCGGTTGGCTCGTCAAGAATCAGGGTATCGGCTCCGCGGTACAGCGCTTTCAAAATCTCCACGCGCTGCTGCATGCCGACGGTAATGTCTTCAATCTTCGCATCGGGATCAACATCGAAACCGTACTCATTGACGATTTCAAGGACCTTCTCGCGCGCCTTCTTTGGATCAAGGACGCCCGCAAATGACGTAACCTCGTCTCCTAGGACGATGTTTTCAGTTACCGTAAAGTTGTCGACCAGCATAAAGTGCTGGTGAACCATACCAATACCCTGTGCAATGGCATCATTTGGATTTGAGATGTCTACATGCTTGCCATTGAGGAAGACTTCTCCCTCATCTGCAGAATAGAGGCCGTAGAGCACATTCATCAAGGTACTCTTACCTGCGCCGTTTTCACCCAAGATGGCATGAACGGATTGTTTGCGCACATTCAAATCAACGCTGTCGAGCGCTTTGAACGTACCGAACACTTTCGTGATGCCCTGCATCTGAACGGCATATTCCGAGTTAGCTTCCACGAGCCACCTCCTTTTCGTTCGCGTTTCACCACCAAGGGACCCGAGATGGGCCCCTTAGCTGTCGAAACAGTTCATTAAACGGCGAGAAGGACCTCAAGCCTCAGATCCTTCTCGCCGCGTATACGTTTCTTCTTATGCGAGAGTCTTCTCGTACTTTTCCAGGTCGTCCTTGTTGGCGGGAGGAACAATGGAGCCAGCCTTAATCTTGTCGGCAGCATCCATAGCGCCCTTGTAAACCTCATCGCCCATGAGCTTGTGGTCCTCAGGAATACCGACAGCGTCATCAGTGAAGCCCAGCTCAACGGTCTTGCCGCCCTTGTCTCCGTCTTTCAGGATCTTCTTGGAGACGTCAACAACGGCCACGTTGACTTTCTTGAGCGCGGAAGTCAGGACGTTTTCAGGCGCCAGATACGCCTGGTCCTTGTCGACGCCGATGGCAAACTTGCCGGCGTCCTTAGCGGCCTCGATAACGCCCGTGCCAACGCCGCCAGCGGCGTGGAAGACAACGTCGCAGCCGTCAGAGAACATCTTAGCGGCGATAGACTTGCCCTTTGCAGCGTCAGTAAAGGAGTCAGCATACTGGGACTGAACCTCAACGTTCAGGCTCTGCTCTTTGTTCGCAAAGAGGACGCCGGCCCTGTAGCCATACTCAAACTGATCGATGATGGCAGACGTGATGCCGCCGACAAAGCCAACCTTACCCGTCTTGGTAGTACGAGCCGCAATGTAGCCTACGAGGAATGAAGGCTCTTGGGCACGGAAGGTAACGCCAGTCAGGTTAGCGATAGAGCTGTCGTCATTGCCGTTGTCAATAATGGCAAACTGAACGTCAGAATTCTTCTTCGCGGATTCAACGATAGCGTCTGCCATAGCAAAGCCAACGCCCCACACGAGCTGAGACTTGTCGTCGACAGCCTTATCGAGGTTGGTAGCGTAGTCAGACTCCTGCTTTGACTCAAGATAGCTGACGTCCCAGCCCTCTTCCTTCTGGAGCTGCTGCATGCCCTCCCAGGCAAGCTGGTTGAAGGACTGGTCATTGACACCACCGGTATCGGTGACCATCTCAAGCTTAGCTTTGGACTTGGCCTGGTCGCCGTCGCCTGCGCCCTTCTTAGTGTCGTCTTTCTTTGAGCCGCCGCAAGCCGTAAGACCTGCGAGAACAGCCATTGCGCCGGCACCAGCGGCACCGGTGACAAAGCCACGACGTGAAACAGAATTGCTCATCGGACTCTCCTTACGTTTGTCCACCCCCGCGTGTGCCGGGGTCTCTTGAGGGAACCATTTTTCCCTCACTATTACCTGCGAAGTCGCCCGAATAGCATCCTTCGCATGGCTCCAAATCATAAGGCGAGAAGCACAAATCCTCCCAAACGCCTGGGACTCTGTGGGCTTCTCGCCAACAAACCTACTGCGACTCAGGAAGCGTCAGTGAAAGCGCCACTTCCATCATCTGCGTGAAACTCGTTTGACGTTCTTCCGCCGGAAGAGACTCTCCCGCCAGAGGAAGGTCTGATATGGTCAACAAGCAAAGCGCATGCTTCTTGGCGTACGCGGCATTGAGATAGAGGGCTGCGGACTCCATCTCGACAGCAAGCACGCCCATGGACGCCCAGCGAGAAAGCGCTGTTTCATCGGCTCCATAAAACGTATCGCTGGCAAGGACGTTACCCACACGCACGGGATAGCCAAGGTTTTCAGCGCCGTTCACCGCGCGACGAAGCAGACCGTAGTCGGCGATTGGCGCATAGGTTCCCGGCAGGTTGAACTGGGATGCGTAGTTTGAGTCGGTGCAGGCACCCATGCCTACCACGATATCGCGCAACTTGACGCCATCTGCAAGCCCGCCCGCAGAACCGATGCGAATAATGTTGTCGACGTCGTAAAAGTTGAAAAGCTCATACGAGTAAATGCCGATGGAAGGCATACCCATACCAGAACCCATAACGGAGACGGGATTTCCCTGGTAGATGCCGGTATAGCCAAACATATTGCGCACGGTATTGAACTGCTCAACGTTCTCGAGGTACTTCTCGGCAAGCAACTTGGCTCGAAGCGGATCACCCGGCATCAGAACGGTCTTTGCAATCTGACCTTCAAGGGCGGCGTTATGCGGTGTAGGAGTTGCAGGCATTTAATCCTCCTTCAGGATTTCGGAAACGTGCGACGTGCCCACACCCAGCTGAGGAGCGCCCAGATACGCGAGGACTGTTTCGGCAAGATCCGCAAATGTCGGAAGCGTGTGAAGATTGGTGCCGGCTTTGACGCGCGGGCCGTATATCAGCCAGGGTACGTATTCGCGCGAGTGGTCGGTAGAAGGTGTAACGGGATCACAGCCATGGTCAGCCGTAATCATAAGCAGGTCGTCTTTGCCGAGACCCGCGGTGAGCTCGGGAAGTTTCTCGTCAAAGTACGAAAGCGCCTTAGCGTAGCCGTCCACGTCATTGCGATGCCCGTAAATCATGTCTGTGTCAACCAGATTAGTGAAGCACAGGCCATGGAAATCCTTATGCGTTGCTTCGATGGTGCGCTCGATACCCTCGGGATTACCTGAGGTAAACACATGATCGGTTGTTCCACGATGCGCAAAGATATCGTAAATCTTGCCGATTGAAAGCACGTCAAAACCGTTTTCTTTCAGCTGATCCAGCATGGTGGTACCTGTCGGCTCCAGCGAGAAGTCATGGCGGCGAGGCGTGCGCGTATACGGCCACTCCCCCTCAAAAGGACGGGCGATGACACGAGCAACGCCATGATCTCCCTGAAGAATAGCACGGGCGATACGGCAGTAGTCATAGAGCGTCTCAACGGGAACAACGTCCTCGTGAGCGGCAATTTGGAAAACGGAATCAGCCGAGGTATAGACAATCAGCGCTCCCGTTTCAACCATTTCTTTACCGAAGTCCTTAATAACCTCTGTTCCGGAATACGGTTTGTTACAGATGACCTTGCGGCCGGTCTGACGCTCAAACTCCTCAATAATTTCCTGAGGAAACCCGTCCGGGTATGTGGGAAAACGACGCGGCGAGATAACGCCGGCCATCTCCCAATGACCTACGGTAGTATCTTTGCCCGCTGAGCGTTCCTGCATGCGAGCAAAGGCTCCTTCGAGATGTTCAACAGGAGCTAAATCAGTTTTATATACGGAGTCAAGAGCGCCATCAATATTAAGAAGCCCCATGCGGGCCATGTTGGGAATATGTAAATAAGGGCTGGTTCCGCAGGCGCAAAGGGTATTGCTGCCTTCATCTCCATATTCTGGTGCATCGGGTTCTTCACCGATGCCGAAGCTGTCAAGAACAACGACAAACACGCGTTTTGCCATGAATCCTCCATCCTGCAGGCATTTCCAGGTGCTGTGACTAAGAAACGTCTATACATAAAATTACACTTTTTTATTTTATTACACTCTTTGTCAATCAAGCGATTTTTATAGAGCGCCTACCGATTGCGGCGCTAGAATTCTGCAAACGGTAATAAAGAAGTGCTTAGGAAAAAATGAGTAACTCCCTAAAAAGGAACGAAACTAGTAATTAACACTACCTTACTCAAAAAAGTTCAACATTTACGGGTGCAATTCTCGCCCGTTACAGTAAACTGAATCGTGTAGATTTTGTTCATTTCGATTAGAAAGCAGTAGAGTAGATGCTTACGCTTACAGAACGAGAGCAGCAGATTTTTAACTGGCTCAAAGAGCAGCCTTCTATTACACAAAAGGAAATTGCGGAACGCGCGGGCATTTCACGATCCTCAGTTTCTGTACATATTAGTAATCTTACCAGCAAGGGAGCAGTCCTCGGACGTCGCTACATTCTCAGCGAGACGCCTTATGTCGTAGTCATTGGCGGCGCCAACATAGACATTGCCGGCGTTCCCGATGAAAAGCTCGTCCCCGCAGACTCCAACCCCGGCACTGTCAGCCTGTCTCCCGGCGGAGTCGGACGCAATATTGCACACAATCTCGCTCTTCTCGGCTCTGAAGTTCGCCTGCTCACCGCATTTGGTCAGGACACAAACGCCCAGGAGCTCAAAGATTCCTGCTGTGCCGCCAATGTCAACCTTGATCCCTCGATAATCGTTCCCGACGAGCCAACTCCCACCTATCTCTTCATCATGAATGAGCACGGCGAGATGCAGCTGGCCATTTCAAACATGGACATTTACCAGCACTTGACCCCCGAGCGCATGGAAGAGCGCATGGATATCATCGATCATGCCGCGGCAGTAGTTGTTGACACTAACCTTCCCGACAAGACCCTTCGCTATCTTGCCGAAAGTCTCCACGCACCCATTTTCTGCGACCCTGTTTCGACTAAGAAGGCTCTCAAGGTTCGTCATCTCCTCGGTCGTTTCCACACGCTCAAGCCCAACCGGCTCGAAGCGGAAGTTCTTTCTGGCATCACTATCCACGACGATGCTTCGCTTGAAGCCGCTGCAAAAGAACTCTTAGATACTGGACTTGAACGCATCTTCATTTCTCTTGGCACCGATGGCCTTTACTGCGCTGAGCGGGGTGGCGAAGCCTGCAAGCTGCCAATGATAGAAGCGCATACCGCCAGCATGACTGGCGCCGGAGATGCTATGCTCGCAGCAATCACCTGGGCTTATACGCAAAACATGGATCTTGTACAATCCGGACGCGCGGGCTTGGCTGCTTCCGCCATCGCCTCCGAGAGCTTCTCCACTATCAACCCCAACCTTACGCTGCGCAACGTGATGGATCGAGCAAACCTCTAAACGCCCCGTAAAATCTCTAAGCGCTCCGTAAGACCTGTAAGCACCTTGTAAGAAACTGCAAAAGAAGCAACGATTACGCTCAAGAATTACGTAAGGAACTTGTATGTCTCAACTGAATGACTTTCTTGATATCTCACCTGAGGTAGCTGACGCGCTTGCGGCGCAGAAACCCGTTGTCGCGCTTGAGTCAACTATCATCTCCCACGGGATGCCGTATCCGCAAAACGTCGAGACCGCCCTCAAGGTCGAGCAAATCATTCGCGACAACGGCGCCATTCCGGCCACCATTGCCATTATCAACGGCCGTCTGCGCGCCGGCCTTTCTCCCGACGAGATTGACTATCTCGGTAAAAAGGGAAGAGAGGTCGCCAAGGTAAGCCGTCGCGATTTGCCAGTTATCGTTGCCGAGAAGGGCGACGGCGCCACCACCGTTACCACCACCATGATCATTGCTCATATGGCTGGCATCGAGGTTTTCGCAACCGGCGGGCTGGGCGGCGTTCATCGTGGCGCTGAAACAACCATGGACATCTCCGCTGACCTTGAGGAGCTCGCACAAACGCCCGTCATGGTCATCTGCGCAGGCGCAAAGTCTATCCTTGATCTTGGACTAACGCTTGAGTACCTGGAGACCAAGGGTGTTCCCGTTCTTGGCTATCAAACCGATGAGCTCCCTGCGTTCTATACGCGCAAGAGTGGATTTGGGGTCGACCGTCGTGTTGATTCACCAGAAGAGCTTGCTCGAATTTTCCACGTCAAGCGTGAACTGGGCCTTAAGGGCGGCATGCTTGTTGGAAATCCCATTCCCGAGGAGTATTCAATGGACAAGGCAGTCATTGACGCTGCCATTGAACAGGCCTTGGCCGAAGCGGCCCAACAGGGCATCCACGGCAAAGAGACGACGCCGTTCTTGCTTGCCAAAGTTTCTGAAATTACCGGCGGAGATTCGCTTGAGGCCAATATCCAGCTGGTCTTTAACAACGTTGCCCTAGGCGCAAAGACTGCCGCTCAGCTTTGTAAACTTAAGGGCTAGTTTCATTGTTCATTGGACGGGTGTTGGGTGTCCGTTGGCGGGGTGTTGGGTGTTGGTTGGGTGTTGGTTGGTTGTCCGTTGACCGACCCACCGCCAGCCGGCTCATTCCAAAAAAGTGCATGAGTTGTGATATGAAAACTCCTAAAAAAGGCATCAGTTGTGATAAATCCCCTAAAAATGCCATGAGTTGTGAAGTATTTTTATCACAACTGTGGCACTTTTTTGGAAAAGGGCGAGAAGGGTTGCGTGGGCTTCTCGCAATATGCTTCGCGTATACTTCTCGCGATACGTTTCGCAGTACTTCCTACGGCAGTACGTTTCGTAGGACTTTCTCGCTTTTCAGACTGAAAAGATAGTGGCTCCCAAACAGATTATGCTCAAAACAAACTTTGGGGCAGATTGAAGAAATCCACCCCAAAGTTAAATCTATCTGCAGTTCGTGGCCGGTAAGTCTATGCCTGCGGCTCGTGGCCTGTGACCTGTGGTCTGTGACACGTAGTCTGCAGCCTGTAAACTACAAGCCGTGGGCCGCCTTACTCGCTGACGATTGCGATACCGCTTGAAACGCCCAGGCGATCGGCCCCTGCCTCAACCATCGCAAGCGCCTCGTCTTTGGTGTGAATGCCTCCAGCAGCTTTAACGTGGCACTTGTCGCCCACGGTTTTGCGCATAAGCTCAACGTCGTGAACGGTCGCACCGCCCGTGCTAAAGCCCGTGCTGGTTTTGACAAACGCCGCGCCTGCCTTAAGGCAATCCTCACAAGCGCGAACGATTTGCTCGTCGTTCAAAAGGCAGCACTCAAGAATGACCTTAACGGGAACGGTGCCTGCAGCTTCAACAACGGCCTTTATATCAGCAATAACATAGTCGTCATCGCCGGCAACGAGGTGTCCGCCATTGATGACCATGTCGATCTCGGTTGTTCCGTCTGCAACAGCCTGTTTTGCCTCCGCGACCTTTGCTTCTGTCGAGCATGCCCCCAGAGGAAACCCAATGCAGGTAGTAATTCCCACGCTGGAACCCTCGAGCTCCTTGTGAGCAAGCGTAGTCCAGCAGCTGTTAATAGCCACAGTCTTGAAGTGGTACTCCCGAGCTTCCGCGCACAACTTCTTGATGTCCTCGGCTGTCGCGTTCTGCTTCAGATTTGTGTGATCGATAAGGCCGTTAAGCTCCATGTTTCCTCCTGCTTGTGGGACTTGGTTCTTCCAACGTACAACGTACATGCAATATGCAATACCTTACTAGTTTAGTTCCACTCATAAAAACGTTCATTCTTTCTTCGGCAAACGAGCACGAGGTGGCGGTAAACAGCAGTAAACAGCCTCAAGCAACTCCAAACAACTCGCGACAAGAGAAAACCCGGCGCCGAAACG
The DNA here is from genome assembly GCF_000411555.1 of Atopobium sp. oral taxon 199 str. F0494. Taxonomy (GTDB): domain Bacteria; phylum Actinomycetota; class Coriobacteriia; order Coriobacteriales; family Atopobiaceae; genus Lancefieldella. The sequence goes on from NZ_KE150486.1 coordinate 987,196, forward strand.
ACGTCGGGCTCACACTTACATGACGCGTTATGCGCGAAATACGCTCTTTGAAGCAATCTTAGAACTCAACAGGGAGGTCATAGTAGACGCACTTGAGCAGCTGCTCCATCTCTTCCTGCGTAGGCTTACGCGGGTTGGAAAGGGTGCAAGCATCCTCGATAGCAAGGCGTGCAACCTCGGGAGCCTTCTCGAAGAACTCCTTCTCATCAATGATAGAGGTATCAGACTTAGTGCCGCCCTCGCCGTAATTCTTAATGCCCTGTGGAACGTCCAAAGAATCGTTGATGTCGCGGATCTTCTGGACCAACGCAGCTACGAGCTCGTCCTCAGTCTCGCCCTCAAGATGCAAAATCTCCTTGGCAATGTAAGCATAACGAGTCTTAGCGCGGGCATCGCGAGCATTGAACTGGATAACCTTGCCAAGATACATGGCATTGGCGCAACCGTGGATGATGTGTCCACCGGAGAACGCTGCGCCAGTTTTGTGAGCCATGGAGTGAACGATGCCCAAAAGGCCTGAGGAGAATGCAATGCCGGCGATACACTGTGCTTCATGCATGTGCTGACGTGCTTCTTTGTCGCCCTTGTAGGATTGAGGCAGCCACTCGACAATCTCGCGAATGGCGTGCAGAGCGTCTGCATCGGTAAACATAGAAGCTGCAGTGGAGACATATGCCTCAATTGCGTGGGTCAGTGCGTCCATACCGGTATGAGCAACAAGCTTCACGGGCATGCCATAGGTAAGCTCGGGGTCAACAATGGCGACGTCAGGGGTAATCTGGAAGTCAGCAATTGGGTACTTAACGCCCTTCTGATAGTCGGTAATAATCGAGAAGGCCGTGACCTCGGTTGCGGTGCCGGAAGTAGAGGAAATTGCGCAGAAGTGAGCCTTGGTGCGGAGCTCGGGAAGGCCAAAGACCTTGCACATATCCTCAAAGGTTGTCTCAGGATACTCATACTTGATCCACATTGCCTTCGCGGCATCGATTGGCGAGCCACCGCCGATGGCAATAATCCAGTCAGGCTGGAACTCAGACATCTGAGCAGCGCCCTTCATAACCGTCTCAACGGACGGGTCAGACTCGACGCCCTCAATGTGAGCAACCTCAAAGCCTGCGGACTTCAGGTCGTTCTCGACGTCACCCAGGAAGCCGCCACGACGCATCGAGCTGCCACCGGAGACGATAATTGCCCTCTTGCCTGCAAGGTTCTTGACCTCGTGGCGCGCGCCCTCACCAAAGTACAGGTCGCGCGGGTTCGTAAAACGTCCCATATCATTTCCCCTCTCTATTTTTCCACCATACATGGTGGGTACAACGAGGACCCACTTCCCCGTCTTGCGTCATTTGACACTAGTGTGTAATCTAGCACATTTTGCGCCAGATGTTAACGTTACTATATCGACAATACGGGCTGTTTTCACTTTTACGGTTATCAAATTATTTATCGGCACACTTGTACCAGCACATTCTCTGAGTAAGACTACAGCAAGGGCGCGGCGAGAATGTAGCGAGAGCCTAGAGATACCGTGACACGACGAGAATGTAGCGATAACGTGGCGAGAAAAACGCGCTGTATGACATGTTCTTCTATTCCCTGAACTACGAGTGGTCTACCATAGAGATACGACCAGAGAGACAGAGAGTCTCATTCGGAGGAGAACGCGTGGCATTTGATCCAAAAAAGGAAGACTTTGATCGCCTTTTTGTCCAACACTTGATTGACATGGGCGCTGCCGAGCCTCCTGAGCCGCATGCCTTTGAAGTCTTTATCGAGCGTTTTTCAAACCACGCCGACACGCTGCTTGACTCTGATGAAAACCGCGCCTTCCACCTTATGTCGCAGGCCGTTGAAAAAATCGACTACCTACTCCCGGGCGCCGACATCTCCGAAGGAGAAAGGCTCATCCAAGATGGAAAACGCCTTTTGAAAGACGCTTGTTCTCTTGACCCAAACTGCTTTGACGCCCTCCGTATCCAGCAATCCATGAGCTGCAACATGCTGGAGGAAAGCTATTCGTATCTTGCAGAACTTGAGGAGGAAGTTTCACGGGTTTGCGCAGAGAAAGCTACCGCAGCCTCACAAAACGCCCCCAAAGAGTTCGAGGAAGCCGTCACTGAACTCGCCATGCGACCCTATCATCGCTGGCTTGCAGCGCTTGCCTCCCGAGCGCTCATTGCCGGACGTAATAAGGCGGCCATTGCATACGGACAGAAGCTCTTCTCGCTTGATCCCTATGATTTTGGAAACGTTCGCTTCACGCTTGCGCTGGCCTACGCAAAACTGGAGGACCAGCATGGACTCGTAAAGCTCCAAAACCAATACATAACCGTCAAGCCGGCGCGTCCTTCTGATGATGCCTGGATGACGCTTTCCCGGATGGCCCTCGCCTTTAAGGAAAATGATCTCGCTTCCGCTTCTGCCCTTGTATCCAAGCTGCTCGAACGGTATGCCACAGGTGCGCTTACCCTCTTTGTCCAGCGGAATATCCCCGAAGGCGAGTATGCGCGTCTTAACGTTGAACCTTACTCGGAAGACGAACTTATCCTCGCGGTTTCCGAAGCGGCCGTGCTGCTTCAGGAAGGCAACGATTTCACCGGTCGCGGCGTTTTTGGCCACTGGCTTGGCACCGAGATTCAAAAGCGCTACCCCGATTTCACCGATGATTTCGAAGAAGAGCTGCTGCACTTTATACATCAGGACCTTGAGGACAACCTGTCATGAACCGCACTGAAACAAGTCTTACTGAAGAATTGATCCAGCGCTGCGCTCTCAAGCGGAACGCCTCCATAGGTCCTCTGTCTGACGCCGCTTATCGTGAACTTTTGTTGGCAGTACGTTCCGATCCCAAAACATACGCTGAAGAAACGGGAGAACTCTCCTTCTATTACCTCGCTCAAGCGGTGCAGCTGTATGTTGACGCGCAAAACAATGACGAAGCATACAACGATGAAGAGTTCATGGCCACCCGCACCGAGCGCATCAAAAAACTCTGGGACTCCTTGGCAAGCATTCGCGAGAAGTACGGCGAAACCGCGGATCTCCTTCGGATTAAAGCCCTCCTTGATGGGTCCGACCATGAACATACGCTCCAGACCCTGCTGCATCTTCAGCAAGGCGCCCGAGAAGAAATCCGTGCCACCGACTTGCTGTCACGACCGGATACCTCGGATATGTGGGGCAATGTTTTTGCACGCCCCTATCTCAGACTGCACGCCGCCATTGCACGAGAGTATCTTGACACTGCTCGCTTCAGGCTCTCGCAAGCAACCTGTGAACAACTTCTCAAAGACTCCCCTTCCGACCAGGTCGGAGCTCGGCTTACCTTAGCGCTTGTCTATGCTCGCCTTGAAGATGAGGATGCACTTAACAGACTTGACAAAACATACAATCCTCACAGCAACGCATGGTCTGAGCTCGCGCGCGCCATTTTGCTCTTCAAGCTTTCACGTCTCAGCTCTGCGCGCAGAGCCCTCAAGAGTTACCAGATGAATACCGAAGGCGGCGCCTTCGCCCTCCTCCATCCTACTTTCGTTGATGTGTATATTCCCGACAGGCCGAAGGCAGCAGCAGGGAGCTTTGAAGAGGCCCTTCTCGCCATTCACGAAGCGGAGCCGATTATCGTCGACTCTCCCGATTTTGTGGGGTGGGCAGAGCAAATTCCCGACTTCTCGGCAGCTTCAGATAGCTACGCTGAAGCAAATGGATTTGATTTGAACGAATAAATAGCTAAAACCTCGACGTGACTTTGGCCAACGTTTGCTATACTCTTTCCTTGCGTCCCCATCGTCTAAAGGTTAGGACATCGCCCTTTCAAGGCGGCAATGCGAGTTCGATTCTCGCTGGGGGCACCATATGACAGAAAAAGCCGCCGGGCTCACTATGCGCCCGACGGCTTTATTTTTAACAAAACTACAGTACTTGAATGCACAAGACAGCTACAAATAATTGACAATGTAAACCATATACATTACATTGTTTATTGAAAGGTGGTGGCATTTATGGCAACTGTACCAACTCAAATTCGGATTGATGAAACCGTAAAAACCCAGGCAACTTTATTATTTAATGACTTGGGAATGGACATGTCTAGCGCAGTCAATATTTTTCTTCGCCAATGTCTATTGCGCGGTGGTCTTCCCTTCGCGGTTGAAGATCCCAATTATAGTCAGAAGACCCTGAAAGCTATGGCAGAAGCTAAACGAATTTCTCGTGATGAAGCGGTCACCTCTTATGACAATCTGACAGATTTGAAGAGAGCTTTGGAAGCTTAGATATATCGGTCAAGTTCACTTCTGCTTTTAAAAAGAGCTATAAGCGACTCGCAAGCTCATCCCTGGATGAAAGTAATAGCAGGCCCCAAGGAAGCCCAGGACCTGCTATATCATGCCACTTGCCAATACTTCTCTCGTATTAGTCTACAGTGCCTTGACCTTCTCCCAATCCGCCTTAAAACTAGCGAGCCCCTTCTCAGTGAGCGGATGCTGCACGCACTTCTTAAGCGCGGCAAAGGGAACGGTTGCGATATCAGCACCAAGGCGAGCTGCCTGAGTTACATGATGGGGCGTACGAATAGAGGCGGAAATAATCTCAACCTGATCATCCACATTCTTACCCGACCAGTCGTAATTTTGAATAACCTCAACCACGTCAGCAAGTTGTGCGACACCGTCTTCTCCGATGTCGTCAAAGCGACCAAGGAACGGCGACACATAGCGAGCTCCCGCGTTTGCGGCGAGAAGTGCCTGTGGAGCGGAAAAGATAAGCGTCATGTTTATGCGGACGCCCTCTGCCGCGAGGGTGTGAGTAGCGGCGAGCGCTTCAGGACAAATGGGAAGCTTTACCACAATGTTAGGCGCCAGAGAGGCCAGATGGCGACCTTCGGCAATCATGTCCTCCGCGGTTTCCGCTGTTGACTCAGCAGAAACGGGAAGGCCTTCGCAAAGTTTGGCAATTTTTACCATATGAGGTTCAAAATCTTCGAGCTTGCCCCCTGTTTTTGCATAAAGTGTAGGGTTCGTAGTAACTCCTGCAAGGCATCCCCAGCTCTTCGCTTCGGCAATCTCGTCAAGATTGGCCGTATCGATAAAAAATTTCATTTTCGCTCCCTTCCTTCTTACCTCTGTTGTCTTGGTCTATCTGCAGGTAACTGCAGAACATACTCGTATTCTCATGATACATGACCTACTTGGAAAGCGCCTCAAAAATACGTAAAGTCGCGCCCTTGAGACGCTAGTATTCAACGTATTGACGCAACGGTCAGAAGTGGTCAGTGGCGATACAAAATAGGTGATTATCGCCTTATCTGTTACATTGAGGACGCTCAACTCATAATTTTGGCTCTGACAATCGGGCACCGGCGAAATGCGTACAAAAAATAGAACAAGCATCAAAACGCATAACAGCAAGTGCACTTGTAGCTAGCGCACTTGCTGTTTTTGATTGACCTGAACTGACCTGCGATTCACGGACGCTGTAAGCGTTACTTGCAGAATTCCTGCACTTTTGTCAAAACACTTGCTTTATCAAGGCCGTACTTTGCGAGCACCTCAAGAGCAGGACCGGACTCACCAAACGTGTCCTCAACGCCGATGACTTTCACGGGTACGGGAGCATGCTCGGAAAGCGCCTTACATACCGCACTTCCCAAACCCCCGATTACGGAGTGCTCCTCAACCGTCACTACCCTGCCCGTCTTTTGTGCGGACGTAACGAGAAGATCAACATCAATCGGCTTGATTGTGTGAATATTGATGACCTCGGCACTTATCCCCACGCGCACAAGTTCCTCAGCAACTTCAAGAACAGTGCCTACCATAAGACCGGTTGCGACAAGGGTAACATCGGTTCCCTCGCGAAGCACGATGCCTTTGCCCATCTCAAAGGTATACTCAGGATAATCGTTAATGACAGGAACAGGAAGGCGCCCAAAACGCATGTAAACGGGACCATCAATTTCATAGGCGGCATGGACCGCCGCGTCAGCTTCAACAGCATCAGAAGGGCTGATAACTGTCATACCAGGAATAGCGCTCATAACAGCAAAATCCTCATTGCACTGATGCGTTGCTCCGTCTTCACCTACGGAAAGACCGCCGTGCGTGGCGCCAATCTTGACATTCAAGTGAGGATAGCCGACAGAATTTCTAATCTGCTCAAAAGCTCGACCAGAGGCAAACATGGCAAACGATGTGGCAAAGACCGTGCGACCAGTAGCAGCAACACCTGCGGCCATACCAATCATGTTGGCCTCAGCGATACCGCAGTCAATAAAACGCTCCGGATATGCTTCGCCAAATTTTCCGGAGCGCGTAGCCTCCGCAAGGTCTGCATCGAACACAAGTAAATCGTCATGATTACGACCAAGTTCTACAAGAGCCTTACCGTACGCGTCACGCGTAGCGATTTTTTTGACTTCTGCCATGGTTACTTGGCCTCCTTCTCAAGTTCAGCCATTGCCTGGGCAAACTGTTCATCGTTAGGCGCCTTGCCGTGCCAGCCGACCTGACCCTCCATAAACGAAACGCCTTTGCCCTTGATCGTATGAGCAACGATTACGCTTGGCTGACCCTTTGTGGCGCGAGCCTCACCGAAAGCCGCACGCAACTGATCAAAGTTACTGCCATCGGCAACCTCAATAACGTGGAACTTGAATGCTCGGAACTTCTCGCCAATAGGAAGCGGCGAGTTGATCTGTTCAAGTGTCCCGTCAAGCTGAAGTCCATTGTTGTCGATGATAAGTGTCAGATTGTCCAGCTTGTGATTGCCGGCAAACATCGCCGCTTCCCAAACCTGACCCTCTTCAATCTCACCATCACCGAGAAGCGCATACGTGCGGTATGCGTCCCCGAATTTCTTTGCGGCAAGCGCCATCCCGACTGCCGTTGAAACGCCCTGTCCGAGAGATCCGGTGCTCATATCAACACCCGGTGTGTCATTCATGTTGGGGTGACCCTGCAGACGAGTATTCAGATGACGGAACGTCTCCAGCTCTTCCTTGGGAAAAAACCCGCGTTCAGCAAGGACGCCGTACAATGCAGGGGTCACGTGACCCTTTGAAAGCACAAAGCGATCCCGCCCGACCTTACAAGGCTCCGATGGATCCACGTTCATTTCTTCAAAATAGAGATAGGTCAGAACGTCAGCTGCGGAAAGCGAGCCGCCCGGATGACCTGACTTTGCAGCATGCGTTGCAACAAGGATATCCTTGCGAACTTCACGGGCAACATGTTCCAGTTCTTTATTGGTCATGATACCTCCGTATTCAAACGCACTATGCGTTGAACTTCTCGCTGAGCTTGCCCTTCAGCTCTTCCTTATCAAGGATGTTGTCGAGAACGACTTTTTCCTCATCGGGAATGCTTGCAATAAAATCGCCGAGATCGCGGCCAACAATAAATAAATCGGCAGCTCCGGGCATGACGTCAGAGACAGTCGAATGCTCAACCTCAACGCCATCAACGCCAAGCTCTCTCAGAACGTCCTGAACGTTCATCTCGACCATAAGACTTGAGCCGAGGCCACTGCCGCAGCAGCAAAGAATTTTTTGAATCGCCATTGTATCCCCTTTGTTAGAAACGAAAAACGATACTTGCCTAAACCTACTCAGGGTTGAAAGCGTTCGAACCGAAACTCTCTCAAACCTAGAAACTTGCTCAGGCCTGGCAGGCTTGAAACCCTACCAGGCCTAAGACACAGCTATTTTGTAGCCTTCTCGGATGCCTCGCGCTTAGGAGCGACAAGGTTGAAGATGATTGGAAGAAGGAAACACACAACGCAAATACCCGTCAAGACAACACCCTGAACGTTAAGAGCAACGTTTCCAAAGATGAGCGCCATGACCGAGAAGTCGGCGTCGGAGAACGTCGCAGAAGTAAAGCCCATGCTGGTAAAGACCGGCATACAAAACGCCGGAAGGAAGGTAATGAGCAGGCCGTGTGCAAACGCGCCGGCGATGCAACCTTTCATGCCTCCTTCAGCATTACCAAAGACGCCAGCCGTCGCGCCGCAGAAGAAGTGAGGCACGACACCCGGAAGAATAAGAGCAATGGGAACAAGACTGGCATTAATGACCCCAAGCAAAATCAAGCCAAGAATTCCTCCGACAAAGGAAGACAAAAAGCCGATAATAACGGCGTTGGGAGCATAGGTGAACGCGATAGGACAATCGAGCGCCGGCTTTGCACCGGGAACAAGCTTCTCAGCAATGCCCTTAAACGCAGGAACAATTTCGCCAATGATGAGACGGACGCCAGAGAGAATGATATAAACGCCACCTGCAAAGGAAAGTCCCCGCAGAAATGCCCAGACTACCCAGTTTGTAGTAGTTTCTGTACCGACGTTAAGCAAGTCGCCAAGGTGTTGGAAGCCGGCATAGGCGGGGTCAGAAGCAAAGTCAGCAGCGGAAATACCAGCAGGAACAACGCTTAAAAGACCACGGCCCACAGCAACACCAGTAATGACAAGAAACATGATGATCATGGTAAGACCGATGGAAACCGTGTTATCACGCAAGAAAATAAGACGCTTGGAGAACTTGAGATTTTCGGTGCTATTCTCTTTATCGGAAGCAAAGAGCTTTCCAACCATTCCGGCAAGCCAATAGCCAACGCCGCCAAAGTGTCCAAGAGCAACGGAATCGCTGCCGGTTACCTTACGCATGGTCGGCTGGCAATACGCTGGGGAGAGCACCATAATGAGGCCTAAAAGGCAAGCTCCGGCAATATAGAGCATCCAGCCGGACAGACCACCGATATGCAAAATGATAGCGAGCATAGCTGCCATATAGAGCGTATGATGACCGGTCAGGAAGATGTAATGCATGCGGGAAAAGCGCGCGAGGACGATGTTGAGAACCATGCCAAGACACATAATGATTGCGGTAGCCTGTCCAAAGTCCTGAAGCGCCATTGAGACAACGGCCTCATTGTTGGGAACAACGCCCTGCATGTTAAAGGCATAATTAAAAATTTCACCAAACGCAAGAAGTGAACCGGACTGAAGGAAACTTGCTCCAGCAGAAAGAACCAAGAAACCAACTATGGTCTTCAAGGTACCCTTTACGAGTTCCTCAATTGGTTTCTTTTGAAGCACCAGGCCGAGAAGAGCCACAAGACCAACAAGAATCGCAGGCGTTGACAGCACATTAACGACAAAATCTATAACTGGCATACTACGTACTCCTTCCAAGTATCTAATCGAACTAAAAATCTATTGCAAAAGGCCCACACAACCTCTATGCACAGAACTACAGCTCACAAAGCGAGAGCTTATTCACATTGCTCATGCTTCGGACACCATGAGCTGATATGCCTCATGCTCATTTTTCGCTTGAGCAAGAGCTTCGATATTTTTAGGATCTGATAGCAATGTGGCAAGCTCACGCATCACTTGTATATGAGAGTTCGAATCTTCAGCGGCAAGCGTCAGCAGTACGCTCGTAGGCGCCTGACCCTCTTTGAATACGGTGCCGGTGCGTAAAATGGTAAGAGCAAGCTGTTTTTTAATAACACCCTGTTCGGGACGGGCATGAAGTAATGCAAGATTTGGAACGAGAACAAAATACGGCCCGAGCTCATGAGCATTGGCGATGATACCGTCAATATAGCGTTCCTCAACATATCCCCCTTTTACCAAAGGGGTAACTGCAATACGAACAGCGTCTTCCCAGTCTTTTGCTGCATCAACGACCTGGACATTTTCCAATTTGAGCATATCCTTAATCTGGCTCATAGCACTTCTTTCACGTTGACTTGAAAGTACGTACGGGTTCATTCTATAGTTTTTTTATTAAAGCGTTAACAATTTATACAAAAAAGAAGCAAGCCGACCAAGAAGCGCATCAGGGTCGGCTTTATTACTTTGCTTAACCGTTTAGAACTCGAAAGCAGAGTTGATAAAGAACCACTGGCAGTCGCCTCTATCCTCTATCATCCCAGCACGGGAGCCATAAGACCGTACAGCGCATCAGCATCATTGCAAGCGGCAATCTTCTCAAGAAGCTCGGCATCCTGAATGACTCCGATAAGTTTCTGAAGCATCTCAAGCTGACCATGAGGCTCGGTAAGAGCAAGCATAAAAAGAACTTTTGGATGTAAGATGGTTTCAGGATCCCCCATCATGTGAAATGCAACAGGATCTTTTAACGTTGCAATACCAACGCCAGGCTTAATCACATGTTCACTATCACAATGCGGGATGGCAATATCAAAAGCAGGAGCGGGAAGCCCTGTCGCAAATACGCGTTCACGATCAACAATGGCCTCGGGATACGTATCTTTCGCATAGCCACTATCCACAAAACCCTGAGCGACAATGCGCAGGGCTTCCTCAGAATCAGCGACTTCAACAGCAAGACGAATAAGTTCTTTCTTCAGAATCATCATGTTTCCTTTCATATGCGAAATCCTACAGAAATCCCACGCTCAGTCAATCATGATTTCTAGTTTCTCGTTTCCACACTTCCAAACTTGTATATAATTACATGTACAAGTTGTAGCAGTTTTTGTAAGAAATGTCACGAGGTTGTCGGCAAATTATCAACGTACGGCCGGCCCCGTAGGACATATCTACATCATAACTGCATCAGATGCCTCTAGAAAAGGAGTTCATCATGCTGGTAAATCTTCGCGACATCTGCGCTATCGCCGAACAAAATAACATGGCAATTCCCTCCTTCAATGTGCCGAGTATAGAAGCGCTGCGTGCCGCACTTGACGCTGCCGAGAAAACCGGCTATCCCGTCATCATTGCCCATGCAGAAGGTCATGAGCCCTTTGCTCCTCTCGATAAGATTGGCCCTGCAATGGTCGCCCTTGCGGAGCGCTCCAGCGCCTTGGTCTGCGTACATCTCGATCATGGAGAGAATCTCTCTTACCTGCGCCGAGCTCTTGAAATGGGCTTCAACGGCGTGATGTACGACGGCTCTTATCAACCCTACGGAGAAAACGTAGCGAACTCCCAGCGAGCCGCCGACATGTGCGCAAGCTTCGATGCCGGTCTTGAATGTGAGCTCGGCTCAATGGGGGCTCGTGAATTTGGCGAACGTGAGGAAGGCGCAACGGCGGAAGAATCCGGTGCGATTTATACCAATCCTGATCAAGCGCTCGATTTCATCCAGTCGACCGGTCTCGATATTCTCGCCTGTTCGTTCGGAACGGTTCACGGCATTTACAAAGGCGAGCCGCACCTGAACTTTGACGTGCTCCATAAAATCAGGAAGCTCTCTCAGACTCCGCTTGTCATGCACGGCGGCTCCGGCGTTTCCGACGCTGACTACGCCAAGGCCATCAATGCTGGTATCCGCAAAATCAACTACTACACCTATGGCGTGAAATATGCCGGTGAGGCCGTAGAGAAGCTTATTGGCGAGAAGAACGGTGAAACTGTCTATTGGCACGACATGACCACAACCGCCTACGAGCGTATGCTTGCAGACTTCACCCATGTCATTCAGGTGTTTGCAAACGGAGCTAATCCGGTAGCATAACGTAAACAGGATAGAAGCAAACCCCGATTTCAAACGCCAAATTGAAATCGGGGTTTCTTGTACGCGCAAATTAGTCACGCCGCGCCTGCGCTTTGAGGCTATCAGGGTTCACTTTCAGTTCTAACTCACATATGCGCTTGAACAGTTCTTCTCCATCACTGAACCAACGTCCTCTAATCCAATACCTGCCTCGTAAGAAAGTATCGTTATCCATTCGAACATACATGCGCAAGTCCGCTGGATATTCTCGAACCCGCATAGCATGTACATCTGCCAACTGATAGGTAGTCGTGGCGCCGTAACACGAAAAACTAATTGATTCATTTGTAAGTGTCACGCCGCTCGGATAGGACTTAGAGACAAATGTTTTGATAGCTCCATAGAAAGACACAACACAAACTACAACCATCAAGCCCGCTGGCCAATTCTGAGTCACCATAAGAACAATGCTCATAACGGCGAGAACGATGCAAATAATCCCCTGTACAGTAACTTCCCACGTAAAATGACCGGGGTCATACAGGTACGTCTTGCTATTCTCACGATTACCATCAGTATCTTCTGCAAGCTGATTGGCAGCGTTTTTTGCAGCCTTCGTAGCAGGGCTATCTATGACTTCTCTTTTGCTGGCCATAAGCCTCCCAGTAGATAATGGGCTCCGCATATCACACTACGCAGAGCCCATTTGTCTTAACTTCAAATACAGCCCAAACGGCCCAAAATCCTATGCTGTTTTCGCATCGGATGTTTCGTGAAGCTCAGCGGCTTGCTTGAGAATCCTACTACGGTTCCAAATCGCTAAAGCGACTACGCCTGCCGCAAGAATAATCATACCTGCAAATGCGCCAAAAGTACCAAGACGAACAATAAGCCAGCTAAGCGGGTTCGCGCCATCGCAAATTGATGAAATTGCCGCGGCGCCATTCATATCAAAGCTGACATTTGCCGCAGCAGTTGTAATGAGAGGTGAAAGATCAGTCGCAATGTAAAAACCAACAGCCAAAACAACAATACCAACAATGAGACCCCTGAAGCCATTCTCATGAACGATTGGGGTGACAAGAACCAGCATATAGGGGATGCAGGCAAGGTCGGCGAGTGGCACGACCTTATTGCCGGGAAGAATGACGGCCAGAAAAACAGCGACCGGCACCAAAATAAGAGCGAGCGTCAGCGTCACAGGATGGCCCGTGCCAACTGCTGAGTCAAGGCCAATATAAATTCTGCCGCGATGTGAAAAATGCTTTTGTATGAAGGCTGAAGCGGCGTCAGAAATAGGGAGAAGGCCTTCCATTAACAGAGCCGCCATTCGCGGAATCAGCACCATAACAGCGCCCATGGAAACTGCAATCGCTAAAAACCCGGGAGTAGTTGTCCCGTCGACGCCCTTTTGAGGAAGAAAACCATAGCCGGCAAGGATGCCTATGATCAAGCCAATAATTGATCCGAGAAGAACCGGATCACCAAAAACGCCGAACTTTTTCTGCAGGCCGCGGATATCAATATTGATATCTTTGACTCCGGGGATTTTATCCAAAATCCAATCAACGGCAAACGCAATAGGAACATAAGCTCCAGAGAACCCGTGAGGAATAGAAACTCCCGGAAGACCAAGTGACTTCTCTACGAGCGGAGCAGTCACATCACCAATAATCAAAACAATGACTTCATTGATGATTGCAGCGCAAATACCCAACATGACGTTATTAGTAACAATAGCGACAAGAGCGCCGGTAAAAGCAAAGTGCCAGTAGTTCCATATATCCACGTCCGCAGTTTGAGTGGTATTGGTCAAAAGCATGACGATATTAACCACAAGCCCAAGCGGGATAATGATTGTTCCTACAATTGATCCCATAGCAATTGCAGAGGCTGCTGGCCAACCAACATCCAAGACAGAAAGCCCTAAACCAAAACGTGTAACCATCGCCGTTACAGCGCCGGCAAGGTCAGTACCCATAAGTTGGTTAATTACCAGGTTGAGGCCGATAAAGCCAATACCTACGGTAAGACCAGCTTTAAGACTTTTTCCAAAGCCCGCTCCAAATAAAACACCAATAATTGTCAGCACAATAGGCATGACAACCGAAACTCCAAGGCTTGAAAGACCTCCAAAGAATCCAACAATGAAATCCATGAGGTATGCTCCTTTCGTAGGAATAGCCGAGAAAAACTTCCATGTACTTTCTTCAAAACTAGTACCACGCGAAAAAGTACCGTCTTAAGAATGTGCTGTTGACTTACTCTTTCATGAAATCAATGATTTGCTGTTCGACTGCCGCCTTACCCATTCCCGTCAAAAAGGCGATGCCTGAAATGAAGGGGCACTCAATTCCATCAGGCTTAGCGGTAGTCGCGATAACTAGATCAGCGTTTTTTGACTTACCGACAGCCTCTGCGATAGAGCACTGTTGTAGGTGATATTGACCATTGAAACCATTCGAGTCTAAGAGCTCAGCAATTTTCGCCGCGACAGCAGTAGAGGTTGCGATGCCTGATCCACAAGCAATTACGATTTCTTTCATCATGTTCTCCTTTCGAGCTGTTTAACAGGTATGCCAAGTTAACGCGAGCTGTTATTCTCTCTTCTCACATAGTATTGCAAACCACCTCTGTTTCATAGATTGATTGAGAAAAAGTGGTCCTCTTTTAAAAGAACCACTTGAAAAAAGAATCCACTCTACAAATTTAATCTTACGAAGCAACTCCACCAAACAGGCCGGTAGCACCAAGTAGAATGCCAATTGCCACCAAAATTAAAAGGACAATGGTTGAATTGACATTTCTCTTTTTGAGTAAGTACCAGCTTAAGATAGTAATTGCTAAAGGAACGCCTCCCTTTAGAATTGAGTCGAGAGTTGCCTGCAAATCAATAGCCCCTTCTCCTACCGGAATAGAAAGATAGGAAGTCAGAGACACATATTGATTCGCAAGACAGCCGAGGACAATTGCTCCCATGGTTGAAGCGGTAGCAATGAGTCTTTTCATGGATCCCGAAGCCATCATATTTTCAACGCCTTCTTTACCTTGGTTATAACCGGTAAAGAACATAAAGTGGGATATAGGCACCATAACTGCATACATTAGAACCGCATACAGCAGTGCAGCCATTGGATTACCCGAACTGGCAAGTGGCATACATATTGCCAAGAGTATCGGTGTTAAAGTCCCCTGCCAAAGAGTATCTCCAATGCCTGCAAAAGGCCCCATCAATCCAGTCTTAACTGCAGTAATAGCTTCTGGTGTAACAGCCGAATTATCTGCCATTTCCTCTTCCATCGAAAGGGCAAGACCATTGATAATGCACCCAAAATGAGGTTCAGTATTATAAAATTCCATCTGCCTCTGCATAAATTCAATTTTCTTCTGCTTATCACCGGGATAAAGCTTCTCGGGAATATGCGAAAAAGAAGACAGCAGAGCAGAAGCCATCAAACGCTCATAGTTATAATTACAATTCGACAGGGCAATCCACTTGAACCATGCAAGGGTCGCGTCTTTTTTTGTTAAGTGCTTTCTATTTACCGTAACAGTAGCTTTTGTATCGCCATTTTTAGTCATAACTATCGCTTCCTTTACTCGAAATCGTCATCAGAATCATCGGAAGCAATGTCTGATGTGGCCGGTGAAACAGCTCTACCTGAGGATGAAAGCACAGGAACAACCTTACCTTCCTCTGCCTTCATTTCAAGCTGAACATAAAAGAATGCAATGACAAAGCCAATGATTGCAATAGGCATTGCGCCCAATCCAAGATACGCGCTCAATATGAATCCAAAAATGAACCAAATAAGTGTGCCTGGACGATCTAAAGTACGAAGGTTCATAGCGATACCAAGCGCCGGCAGAACCCCTCCTATAACCTGCAATGTATATAGAGGTCTTCCTTGCATAATATTGATGATATTAGAAACAGCACCAACACCGTAATAACATCCAAGGGTAACAGGAACTACGCAAAGAACAAAACAAAGAATCTGTGGTGGCACTATGTGTAAAAACACAGCTTGTTTCATGTTTCCTCGAGCTGCAGCGGCATCAATCATATGAACGAATGTTACATCAAGGGTCATTCTCACAACATTGATGATTGTTCCGATTAGTGCAATTGGAACAGAAATGGCTACCGCAGATTCAGGATCAAGATTGGCAGCAAGAGCCAAGGCAACACCTAAGGTTCCCGCAAGTCCAGGATCATTTGGTTGCGCACCTCCTGCAAAAATGTATGCAATAAAGGGCATCTGAACGGCCGCGCCTACAATAGCTCCCTGAACTGGATTGCCGAGAATTATCCCCACCAATACACCCGCAACCAAAGGCTTTTGAACAATAGAGATTCCGCCTAGAAGAAGGAACCATGGCGTCCCCACAAAGCCGAAGTAATAAATCACTCCAATCAAAAAAGCCTGTAATAACGTAATTTGCATTGTTCTTCCTCCAATCAACTAGACAATCAGCTTTGCTACATCAACTTTTGAGTCATCCGCGGTAATTTGTATAAACACTTCAGTTCCCTCTGAAATTAACTCCTTAATTGCATTTTTTTCATCCGCAGTAACAGCAATATTTCTCCAAAGAGTCTCACGATCAGAACGAGTACCAATACCACCTATGTTTAAGTGCTTGAAGCTAATTCCCATTTTTTGTAGCTTGAGAATCGTAATTGGCGTCTTAACCAGAATAATAACCCGGTCATCTGGCTTAAAACCTTTTGTAAGACGGTCAGCAGCTTTAGCTATGGTAAAGATGCCAAGCTTTATATTGCCAGGAATGACGCCCTTCAATACAGTTTTCATTAAATCGTTTGCAGCAACTTCATCGTCGATAACCATGAACTTATTCGCATTGGTGGCCTTCGACCAAGAGGTCATCACCTGTCCATGAACCAGTCTGTCGTCCACGCGAGTAAGGACGATACTTTCCATTCCCTTTACGTCCATTCTACGGCCTCCTAAAAATTCTCTTCTTCGCTATTCTCTGAAATCATTTGATAGTGAGTTCGAACATCAATCAGTGAGGTCCTACCTGTTTCTAAAATGTTCCTAGCTAGTTCCTCAATGCTCATTTCATCTCTAGCAAAGACCGCCTGTATTGCTAGAGGCAAATTAATACCAGCAACGGCATAAATATCCTTCGATTCAAGAAGTTGAGCAACTGTATTGCATGGTGTTCCACCGAATAAATCAATAAGAACGAGAACTCCATCGCCCATGTTTACCGAATCAATTGCCACAATCGCTTTATTTTTGAATTCCAGTGGATTATCTCCTGGATAGAGGTCAAGTGTTTCTAATTGAGGAGAATTTCCCGCCAATAACTCTATGGCGCTTCTCATTCCCTTCGAAAAATCAGCATGACCTATTATTACTATGCCAATCACAAGTCAACTCCTCTCTCTTTTTCATCATAATATCTAAAAAGATAGATAGAAATATCTAGTCAACTTATAGATTCCGCAAACGGATAAATTTTACCGTGAACGGTATTACTAGTAAAAACTAGCACTTTTAACAGGAATTAATGAAAGCAGAACTGATTTTTTTCCATTATTAATTGATTAGTATTTTTAATCTAGCTAAGGGTTCGCCTATACTACACTTTTTTATAAAGCAGATACAATTGTATATAAAAAGAAGTACAACTTATAATACCCATTTTGTTTTATATAATCTCAGTCTGTATCAGCTATTACGCTCTCTGCAAAACAGAACTTAGAACATATCGATTCGCGGGAAGCCAGATATTCCCCCATTCAGCAGGGACATTATTCTCTAAATAACATATCTGATCAATATTCAACACAGGAGAGGCTTCATCGCAACATAGTAACGCTCCTCTTTCACTTCCCGCAACACGCGCTCCATGCCATTGCTTAGCAAACCCGATTCTTCTCTTTGATGTTTCTTCGATTGCGCTAAACAAAGTTGCCTTTGTAAAATCATATGTATCGAGTTTCGGACACGTTAGTAAACTCATTTTGCTTTCCATAAGCAACGCTGGTTCATCATTAACCAGACGGAGTCTTCTTAAAAAAAGAGTTGACGATCCAAGAGGTATTTGAAGCTTTTCACTTGTAAGTTCATCTGCTTCTATGATCTCTTTGTTTACGACTTTCGTGACGAAAGATATCCCCTGCATTCTTAAAGATTCAGCAAATGAAAGAAGGTTGCCCCCTGCAGGATGATATAAACTTGGTTCAGTAATAAAAGTTCCCTTCCCGCGAATTTGAACCAGAAGTCCCTCTCCAGCTAAAGCTCTAATACCCTTTTGAACAGTTCCCCTGCTAACTCCAAGTTCCTTTACTAAGCTGTACTCAGATGGAATCTTTGTATTTACGCCCCACTCTTTTGAATATATCTTTTCGCGGATAAAGTCTGACACCTGCATATGTAAAGGTTTGGATTCTTCTTTATAAAGCTGTTGTGTCACCGGTACCTCCGAAAAGACTTTTTCTTACTTATGTAAGGACTCCTCAATACTTATGAAATGATACCCGTAATCCCCCACGCAATAAGAGCTATTCCGCCAATGGTTAATATCATGATTGAAAGGAGATTTCTTAAAATCTGCCCACTGAGCAATGCATTTTTCAAACCAGTAAAATGAGATTCACCCTCAAGCGTATTCGCATTCACGATTCTGATCAAACTCATAACCAAAACAGCAAGAAGTACGACACCAAGAATAACTCTCATGATTCCGAGCTGCTTCTCACCTTGAAGAAATGCTGAAATGTCAAATTTCAATATGACAGGAAATACATAGAGAAGCGTAAAAAGAATCAAAGCAGTTATGACAATGTATACCACACCACGAGATATGTTTTCCCTCGCGCTGTTTTGTACAGACCCATTCTGTGGTTCGAGACTCTGTTTCTGTTTTGCAGCAGTACCAATTCTAACTTGTTTTTTAGTGTTCCTGGACATACCGTTCCCTGTTCGATTGATTTTTCTCGTACAACATATGCCTTCAATGGTTATGATTGTACAAAGAAACGTATTCAACTTAAAGGAGGGAATTCACAGATGAAAATTGCACCTTCCCTAATGAACATGGGCTTGCTCCACGTTAAAGATGATATAAAACAATTAGACCCCTACACTGACTTTTATCATGTCGATATTATCGATTGGCACTATGTTAAGAATATGTGTCTTTCTCCCCAGGTAATCAAGGAAATTAGAAAGGTGACTGACAAGCCTATAGAGGCCCACCTTTATGTGGACAACTTAGAAGAAGACTTGATAGATTATTGCCTGCAATGCGGTGCGGATATTATCACGATGCCCTCAGATATCGTTGGGCGGTCAATACATCGCTTCAGTAAGCTCATACACGTCCGCAAGGCTAAAGTGGGAGTATTTCTTAATCCTTCTCAACCTGTAAGTGAGATACAGCAGTACTCGGATGTGCTTGATCAGCTCATTCTGTTATCTGTCGACCCAGGTTTCACTGGGCAAGATTTTGTGCAGGGAACATTTCAAAAGATTGCCAACGCAAAATCCTATAGGGAGAAATCCTCCTCCGACTATATGATCACTGTTGATGGAGGCTGTAATCAATCGAATTTCAAACGTCTTTTCGATGCGGGAGCTGATGCTTTAGTCCTAGGACGAGGACTCTTCGACAGAAATGCTGATTTAGGAACAGCAATTTCAGAAACGTATAAGGAATTCACCCGTCTTGAAGCCGCTTCTTAAGAGACAAGTAAAAAATGACGGCATTGTCCTGCATAGGCAGATTTGTGACAAATCTGGTATATGTAGAACAGTCGTAGAGTTTTCCCGTATAAACCCAGCCATTAGACCCTGCTACAAAGGACTCTTGATGTTTACCTGCACAATCCTTCCTATGCCTGCATTTTTAAGGACCTGAATCTGATCTTCTGTCGCCCTGTCATCAGTCATAAGAATATCAATGTCAGATGGCAGGCCATACTGGAAACTAGCATCAATGCCAAGCTTACTCGAATCTGCCAGAACTATACGCTTGTCTGAACGAGAAAGCATAAGAGCATTGACCCTCATCTCATTTGAAACGAGGGTAGTAAGCCCGCGCTGCGCAGAAATCCCCGAACAACCCAAGATACATTTTGCCGCTTGAATTTGAGAGATGGATGCAAGCGCAAAGTCTCCGGTAAGAGATTTCTTTGCTGCTCGAACCTCCCCGCCGGTAATAAGAACAGTCATCGATGGAGGGTAATTCATCGATAGTACGCTACCGTTATTTGTAACCACAGTAACATTCTTTGCAGTGATGAAATCGAGAATCCTGATTGCAGTAGAGCTCGTATTAATAAAGATTGTATCTCCGTCAGTAACCAATTGAGCAGCAGCTTTGGCAAGACAATACTTAGCCGTAACTTGATTTGAACTAAGACCGTTAGAGAGTGGATCAAGGAGCTGGGCCATACCATAACTCCTTGTAATCCGTCCCTCAGCCTGAAGCACATCAAGATCTCGGCGAATAGTGAGAGCAGAGACATTAAACCTCTCAGCTATATCACTTACCTGGAGTTGCTGATTTTGCTCCAATAAATCCAGTATCTGATTTCTACGCTCTGCTACAAATGACCTATTTGATGGCATTTGAGTCCTATCCTGTTTTGTAAAACCATTCACATAATCGTTCATATGATAAAGCAAACGGGTCTCAAGGACAGCTTTCGTCAGGATATTTTCCGTTGGCGCCGAAAAAAAGACCGCAGAGCGGATATTTTGACATTTTTCTCTTGCTAATTTCGGGAAAATACTATACTCGGTATTAACAATTCGATTGTTTGAACATTCAAAACATTCATACAATTGACATTTGCACTGGCGCTCTGGGGAAAGCGGCAATGCAAACAGGAATTGAGCTAAATGGGAGGGGGTGGAAACGATGTTGCTTCGAGACATCTACGAAGCGGGTCACTATGCTTTTACAAAAGGTCCTCTAACATGGGAAGATTCCATTCGTGAATGCTGTAAGCCTCTTGAGATCGATGGAACCGTACCTTCTGATTACGCAGACGACATCATTGAATGCATTCACAAGTTCGGACCCTATATCGTTATTGTTCCTCACGTTGCGATGCCGCATTCGACTGCGCGTATTGGTCAAGGGGGAAAGACTGCGATTGGCTTTATGCACTGTGACACGCCGGTAAGCTTTGCCGAGGGGGATGAGGAAAAACAGGTTAAAACCTTCTTCACTTTGAGTGCTGTCGATCAAGACGCTCATCTGAAGAATATGCAAAACCTTGTTGCTGTTCTTATGAATGAGGAGGTTCTTGAACGTCTCAAAAACATCAAATCTCCTGAAGAACTTTTGGAGATCGATGCTTTGCTTTCCGAGTAATAGAACCTGTCGGAGTCACTCTGTAAGGAACTTGGAAAGCACACACAGCAAAGCTTTTTATTGACCCTAGGAAAGGAATCACATGGATATTCTTATGACTTGTTGGAGGTTCTTTGCACAGAACATCCTAACGCAGCCTGCATATTTCATTGGTTTGATCGTAGCCATCGGATATATCTTGCTGAAGAAAAAGTGGTATGACGTCATTGCTGGTTTTGTTAAAGCTGTCATTGGCTATCAGATCCTTCTTGTTGGTTCAGGCGGTCTTGTCTCTTCTTTCCGACCCGTTCTTGTTGGACTGGAGGAGCGTTTTAACCTTTCTGCAATGGTCATTGATCCTTACTTTGGCCAAAACGCTGTTCAGTCAGGTATGGCGGATCCCAATGGACCTGCATTCATCGCCGGCCGTTCATTTTCTTCTGTCATGTTCCTGCTGCTTTTTGCATTCATTCTAAACATCGTTCTTGTCGCATTTAAGAAGCAGACCAAACTGCGCGCAATCTTTACCACCGGCCATGTCCAAGTCCAGCAGGCAGCTACTGCATTCTGGCTCATTCTGTTTTGCTTTCCACAGTTGAATGACACTGCAGTCCTTGCTGTTATGACGCTTCTTCTCGGACTGTATTGGGCGGTTGGCTCAAACCTCTGCATCGGCCCTACCCAAGATCTTACAGACGGAGCCGGTCTGACCATTGCTCACCAGCAGATGTTTGGTGTTTATTGCGCCTCAAAAGCTTCTGAATGGCTTGCTAAACATACGAAAAAAGAGTCTAAGCGTATCGAAGATATCGAACTTCCAGGCTTCCTCAAGATCTTCAATGAGAATCTTGTTGCCACCGCGATCTTAATGACCTTGTTCTTTGGCATCATTCTTCTCATTCTTGGACCTGAATTCCTTTCGGGAGCAAATAAAGCGGGAACAAAGTTCTTCGATCCGTCCAAGCAGAGTTTTGTTTTCTATATCATGACAACCGCCTTCCAATTCGCCGTCTATCTCTCCATTCTTCAGCTTGGAGTCCGTACCTTCGTTACTGAACTTACCAACTCCTTCCAGGGCATTTCCAACAAACTTCTCAAGGGTTCTGTCCCAGGCGTTGACTGTGCAGTTACCTATGGTTTTGGCTCCCCTAATGCCGTTACCCTCGGTTTTCTTATGGGAGCCGCAGGACAATTTCTTGCGATTGCGCTGCTTCTTCTTTTGAAGTCTCCCGTTGTCGTGATTGCCGGCTTCGTACCACTGTTTTTTGACAATGCCACGATTGGCGTTTATGCAAACAACAAAGGTGGTCTTCGCGCTGTTATTATCATGCCGTTTATTTCAGGCTTGCTGCAGGTCTTTGGCTCTGCGCTTATTGCCGGCTGGGTTGGTATGGCGGCATATGGCGGCTACCTCGGCATGTGGGACTGGGCTGTTGTTTGGCCGATCATGACAGGTGTTATGAAGTTCCTGTCGTATGCGGGACTTGTAATTGTTGCAGTTGCACTTATCGCTATTCCACAGCTTCAGTACCGTGCTCACAAAGATACCTATTTCATGGAGGTTGAGGACTACCAGGCATGCAAGGAGATTCGTGCAAAGCAAGCTGCTGAAAAAGAGGCTTCTCGTAAATAGGCAGCAATTCTCTCCAAAACGATAGGGATATATCTTCCTGAGTAGGCAACACAAGGTAACAAGGCAAGCTATCTGTCACGTAAGGAAAACAGTTAAAAGGAGTTTTCAATGAATGCCAAAATTCTCGTCGCATGTGCAAATGGCGCAGGCACTTCTCTCATGATGAAGATGACAGCTGAACGTGTCACATCTAAGCTTGGTATGCACGTAGATACCATCCATCACTGCGCACTCTCCGAGGGTGTCAGCTCTGCTCGTCAATATGACATCGTCTTTGCTCCTCTGAACTTTGTAAACATGTATGAGGATGCAGAAAAGGCGGGTGTTACCGTTATCGGTCTTCGCAATGTTCTTTCAGACGCAGAAATGGAAGAAAAGCTCGTTGAGTGCGGAGCGGCCGAAAAGTTTTCTGCCTAAGTGACCACGGATATTCTATGCACGGCGAGGCTGGACGCCGGCAGGTATCTAGCCCCGCGTGTTTTAGAAGGGACAGAGTTCTGATTATGAAATACACAAAGCAAGTTATTGCCCAAATGCCTAAGTGCTACGCAGTAGGTATGTTCGACGGCAGTGACGCCTCAAGTTTTCTTGCTGCAGTTGAAAAAGAAGGACCTATCCGTCGTTTTGCTCTGGATGGCACTCCCATGGAAACCGTCGCAAAAGGACCCGGTGGGGTAATGACGATTGCACAGGTTCCAAGGCGTAACGACCAGTTTCTTGCAACTCGAAAATTCTTCTCACCGAATTTTGGAGGAGCAGATGCCGCCATTGCTTCATACACTCATGAGGCGCATGACGCTTGGACGGAGCGTACGCTCTGTGACCTTCCTTACGTCCATCGTTTTGGCTTGCTTGAGGGGACTGACGGAACGCTTTGGCTCCTTGCCTGTACTATCAAGGGAACTGCTGAAACCGGTGTCAAGGATGACTGGCGTGTTCCTGGTGCTGTATGGGCAGCTCCTCTTAATGGTCAGCTCGAACAATACGACGATAAAAACCAGCTGGAACTTACGTGTATTGCAAGCTGTCAAGTCCAGAACCATGGTTTTTGGACCGCTCCCGATAAATCATTCGCCCTTATATCAACGGCTGCCGGCGTATTTCGTTATGTACCGCCAGCTTCTCCAGAAGGTGAGTGGGATATCACATGCCTTATCATTCAACCGACAAGCGATATTGTTGTCGCCGATCTTGATGGAGATGGTGCAAATGAAATTCTTACCTTCTCTAAATTCCATGGAGATACACTTTCCATTTGGCATGAAACTGAGATAAAAGATCGCTACGAGCTCGTTTGGACAGACCCGTCAAAGCGTGAATTCCTTCATGCACTATGGGCCGGGGATATAGCAGGTAAGAGAGTTGCCATAATTGGCCATCGAAAAGAAGCTCGAGATCTTCTTTTGGTTCACTATACCGACGGTACGTATCACGTTGATGTTATCGACCATGATCTCGGACCTGCAAATGTATGGGCTTATAACGACGGCACTAACGACCGGATCATTGCTGCTTATCGTGAAACTGATCAGCTTGCACTGTACACGGTCAAAGCATAGTTTCTATCACACCAAGAAAGGAGCGGTCATGGCAAACCTTAAAGAGGTCACCCGCGAAAATTGGATCATGAATACGTTTCCCGAATGGGGAACATGGCTCAACGAGGAAATCGAGAACGCCGTTGTTGCGCCCAACCAAGTTGAAATGTGGTGGCTTGGCTGTGTCGGGATCTGGTTCAAGACCCCCGGCGGTGCAGATATTGCCGTCGATTTTTGGGCAGGTAACGGAAAGCGCACGCATGGCAATGGTCTTATGAAGGTTGGTCACCAGATGGCTAATATGGCCGGTGTCCGTAATATGCAGCCAAACCTTCGTAATGTCCCATTTGTGATCGATCCGTTTGCGATCAAACATCTTGATGCTGTTGTCGTCACCCACATTCATCAAGATCATATGTCCAAAGAACTTGCAGCCCAGGTCATCAACAACAATATGACGACCACAAATGAAAACGGCAAGGAAATTCCAGTTCCCTTCATTGGACCCGAAAAAGCTGTTGACATTTGGGTCGATTGGGGAGTTCCCCGCGAGCAATGCATCGTCGTTAAGCCCGGTGATAAGGTCAAGATCAAAGACATTGAGATAGTTGCCTACGATTCATTTGACCGCACTATCATCGTTACTACTACTGACACGACTGAGAATCGTCCGGATCTTTGGGGGAAATGTCCTATGGACATGGACGAAAAAGCCGTTAATTACCTCTTTGTAACGCCTGGCGGCAATATTTACCATTCCGGCGACTCTCACTATTCCATCTACTTTGCCAAGCACGGTAAGGATATTGCTAAGAAATATGGCGGCGTTGACGTATGTTTCGGAGCCTATGGCTGCAACCCCATAGGGATCCAAGACAAGATGGAAGCAACTGATATGCTCCGCATGGCTGAAGCATTACAGGCAAAAGTCGTTGTTCCGATTCATCACGACGTTTGGACCAACTTCCAAGCCGACGTTCAGGAGATCAGAGTTCTTTGGGATATGCGCAAGGATCGTCTTGACTACAAATTCCATCCGTTCTTCTGGGAAGTTGGCGGTCATTACACATACCCCCAAGATAAAGATCGTCTTGCCTATCATCACGATCGTGGTTTTCATGATTGCTTCGAACATGAACCAAATGTCCCATTCCGTAGTGTCCTTTAAGGAGGCTTCATACGTATGATGCTGAAAGAGCTTCGCGAAGAAGTATATAAAGCCAACATGGATCTGACCAAACACGATCTTGTTGTGTTTACATGGGGCAATGCTTCTGGTCTTGATCGTGAACGCGGCCTTTTTGTCATCAAGCCATCCGGGGTCGAGTATTCTGAACTCAGTCCGGAAAATCTGGTTATCTGTGATCTTAAAGGCAAGGTTATTGAAGGTGATCTGAATCCTTCATCCGACACGGAGACTCATGCCTGCTTATACCGTAAATGGGGCGAGAAGATCGGCGGCATTGTGCATACTCACTCTACACATGCAGTTTCTTGGGCTCAGGCAGGCCGCTCAATTCCTTGTTACGGCACGACACACGCAGACTACTTCTATGGAGATATTCCATGCGTTCGCAGTTTAACAAAGAAGGAAGTCGACGGTGCCTATGAACTTGAAACAGGCAACGTCATTATTGAAGATTTTGCAGATCTTGACCCCGTTGCCGTTCCCGGCACACTTGTACGCAATCATGGACCTTTTGCCTGGGGTAAGAACGCCGCAGCAGCTGTCTATCATGCAGTGGTTATTGAAGAAGTTGCCAAGATGGCCACTTTGACAGAATTGAATAATCCAAAGGTCATGGAAGCTCCGAAGTACCTGCAAGATCGTCATTATCTTCGTAAACACGGTCCAAACGCATACTACGGACAAGGTAAACATTAGCCACATTGAGCATCGTGAGCGGTCTCCTGCCGGAGACCGCTCACTTACCTATTAAGGAGTCTGTATGAATACCTACCAACTTGGACTTTACGAGAAAGCAACACCTGCAGAACTTCCTTGGGAAGATCGACTTGTTGCAGCCGCAGAATGTGGCTTTGACTACGTCGAGATTTCTATCGATGAATCTGATGCTCGTCTTTCTCGTATTGATTGGACAAAAAGCGAGCGTAAAGCCCTCTGTACTGCTATAGAGAATGCAGGAGTTCCTCTAGGCTCTATGTGCCTCTCAGGCCATCGAAAGTATCCTTTTGGATCACAGGATTCTTCTGTCCGTAGACGCTCGCTTGAAATAATGGACAAGGCCCTTACGCTTGCCTGTGATCTTGGTCTTCATACGATTCAGCTTGCTGGTTATGACGTGTATTATGAAGAAGGAACAGAAGATACTCGTAAATGGTTCGCCGAAAACTTAAGTAAAGCTGTTGAAATGGCGTCTATAGCAGGAGTCTGTCTCGGTTTTGAAACCATGGAAACGCCTTTTATGGACACAGTTGAAAAGGCCCTGAAATACGTTGACTTAATTGACAGCCCATATCTTGGCATCTACCCGGATGTCGGTAATCTCACCAATGCGTCGCTCATATACGGAAAAAGTGTTGCGGATGATATCATGACCGGTAAAGGACACATTTTTGCTGCTCATATGAAAGAAACGGTAAAAGGCGCTTATCGCGAAATACCTTTCTCGACGGGAACAACGGATTACGATGGCGCTCTATCGCAACTAGTGCCCCAAGGCGTTCGCCGTTATGTAGCAGAAATGTGGTACACCGGTGATGAGGACTGGAAAACAGATCTTGCCTTTGCTTCCAATTATATTCGCAGTAAGATCGACGCAGCATTTGAACACTATGCAAAATAAGCATATCTTTTGCTGATAGGATCATAGGTTATTTGGCTTACCGGATACTTTTGCAACATACGCTCCAAAGACAAACAACGCCTCTAAAAAAACCACTGGGCAGTATGGCTCAGTGGTTTTTAATAGATGTCTGTCCTTTTAAAGACTACTCGCCAATCACGCAAACTTTGACTTTACGATTACGCTCTCTATTCTGATCCCAGTCAACCAGATAAATATGACCAAATTCCCCGGTTGCAGGCATGCCGTCAGTAACTACAAACGTTTGACTGCTGCCAAAAAGAGAAGCTCTCAGGTGCGCGTCACCATTCAAAATGGTATTTGCCTCTCCCGGAAACTCAGGATGTTCATCATGGTAATCCACAAGAAATTGAACGTGTTTTGGTCCTGGATACCGGTATTCACGATTCTCTTCAACCTCACGAGGAATCATCTTGTCAACAAAACGAATCAGATCTCCCTGAAGAAACTCCTGGCCCTGCCAATTTGTATCGTGAACATACTCCTCAAAAATGACTGAACAGGTAGTATGTGTCGTTTGACACGTTACGATGCCATTTGAGATTCCTGACGCAGCAATGATGACAATTACTTGCTGTTTGATATCGATAAAATCGGGACGACCCGCCGCGGTTGATACCGTAACCGTATCTTGATAGACAGCCATACGTCTCTTCTCCAATCTTTTCTTGCTGTATTTACTGTGCAAAATCAGTACGCGCTCGATCAAGCGCTTCAAACATTTCGTCAAGCGTCGCAAATGGGTCATCCGCCGCGACAATGCCCGAGGTGCCTCCGGTCGCATCGGCACCATATTTGATAGCGTCATAGACGTTTTCGCCGGAGCTGATGCCTGCCGCTTGAAGCACTTTAGTAGCGGGAGAAATAGCCTTGACAGCCTCCGTTGAAGCGCGCATATAATCCTCGCTGGCAATCTGACCGGTTCCAATAAGACTTGTAAGTTCGCAGGTCATAATATCCGGATGAAGCTCCGCAATAGCCTTCGCCTCTTCAACGGAATCAGCGCACACACAGGTCAGAATTCCAACTTCATCAGCGCGGGCTATGGTTGCAGCCAGCTCATGAACGGTCATGGGATTCTCGGCATGATTCAAAAATGTAGCCTTTACTCCTGCCGCCGCAAGCGCCTCAGGCAAGATATGTCCCATGCCACGACCAGGCTTGAGGCTTTCCATATTTTGAGCACACGGAATAAGGTGCTTGCAATGCTCCGCGACCCAAGCTAAATCAATCAGCTGCGCCGTGAACAGACAATCAAAATCGTATTTCTCGCAAAGTTCATCTGCCTTAACGGCAAGCTTACGAAGATCCTCTCCGTACAAATACGACTTTGGATTAACTACAAAAAATGGGCTTCTCAACTTGTGCTTTTCCATACAGATCCCCTCTATCCAAAGCATGCATACAAAACGACAAGTTCAATATAAGCAGTATATATCAACTTGTACACAATTTTATATACAAGATGTCTTTATAGATGAATTTTATCGGTGAGCGCGCGCGTTCGGGGTTGAATTGCATCCCCCACTACTGCCTGCCCTGATGTAAGCCACGTAAGACTCCACTCAAAGGGGGTCTTATCGGCAAATCTGATTGTTTGCTCAAGAACCAGGATTGGTGAGTTCTCATCGCACTGTAAGTAGCGGCCGTGCTCCGCTCCCGCCGCGCGCGCCGTATAGCGAATCTTTGAGTACGAAATCTTCTTTCCGCTGCATCGTTCCGCGGCTGAAAAGGCTGGTTCCACTCGAAAATCTGCTTTTTCATAGCCGGGACATTCCGACAAATTCGTCCAACTTTCCTGACACAAAATAGGCTCGTCATCGACATATCTGACCCTGCGCAAAAAACAAATGAGGTCTGAAGGCGATGCCTGCAGCTCATTTTTTACATTTTCCGGAGCGGGCAGAACTTTCTTTTCAAGGACTTTTGTTTCAAAGTCCAACCCCTGATTCCTGAGAGATTCGGCAAACGAAAGAGGTCGAACGCCCGCTGGATGAGACAACCCCTCTTCGGCGACATAGGTACCTTTCCCGTGTACACGAAACAAAAGACCCTCGTTGACCAGCGTTTCAATTGCATGCCGCACAGTTCCCCGACTTATACCGAAGCGATCCATAAGTTCATGTTCCGAGAGGATCTTTTCGCCTGAAACTAATTCTCGCGAGTAGATCATCTCTCTGATCTGATCAGCCAGTTGCGAATGTAGCGACGTCGTACCACTAGTAATTAAAGCTTTTTTCGGCTCATCTTGATTAGTAAGCTTTTCTGGCGTTGGAAAGAGGGGGTAGGCTTTATCGTCATCTGCAACCTTTGTGCACACTGCAACCTTCTAACGTAAAAATAGAACAGACCGGGGATTACTATAGACAAGTAGTATACAAGTGATAGAGGAGATGCGCCAGACGAAAGGCTGCAGAAACCGTAATCTAGCATAAAATACCTGGTAGGGGCGGAGGGACTCGAACCCTCACAACCGAAGTTTAGGGATTTTAAGTCCCCTGCGTCTGCCAATTCCGCCACGCCCCCGAATGCATCGATATTATCGCACGATGTTCGCAAACATGCATCCAAGATTTACTTCTTCGTAAGCGGTTTCAGGATCGGTCGCCACACCACCGGAGACTCTCGCCCTTCATATACTGCCGCCGCGGTAATCACAAGTCCGAAAAGCAAGTCGCTTTCGCTGGCAATCATCGTGTTGAATCCCGTCGCCCGTATCAGCTCAAAAAGCGTAATCGTTCCGCCCAGTATCACCGGCGCGCGTTTTTCCTGCAGTCCCGGAAGTTCTGCTCGCTCCTTCACGGTCATGCCGGCGAGAAGCCCTTCAAGTTTTTGCACATCCTCAAATGAAATGCCCCTCAGGTGCACGAATGAGGGATCGTATGGTTCCAACTTGGCGTTCATCGCGATAAGGCTTGTAGCGGTACCTCCAGTTGCTACAAGTACCTCAGGTTTTCTCGCCGTTTGATACTCCGAACTCGCAAGCGCCTCCGAAAACAGACTCCGAGCAAATTTATGGGCAGCTTCAAGATCTTGAGCTGCGGGAATTCCATCCTCAAACAAGAAGTGATCGGTCATACGTCGGCAACCGACGTCGATAGAGCGGATAAACGACAGATCGATTGCGCCGCCCGCTACATTTCCAAGCGCCAACTCCGTAGAGCCGCCGCCGCTGTCGGCCACAAGAATCTGGCGGTCATTGAAGTCCTGCGCCACACCCAAAAACGTAAGCGCCGCCTCAATCTCACCAGGAATAATCATGGGTTCAAGGCCCAAGGACGCTAAAGCCATACCAAGGTCAGGAGCATTTTGAGCGTCACGGGCGGCGGAAGTAAGCGTACATACGATAGCCTCAGCGCCGGCGCTCTTAGCAGCCTCAACATATGAGGCCGCAACCACATATACCCGCTCGATTGCTTTTTGATCAAGCAGGCCGGTTGCGTCAACGCCAATCCCAAGATTACAAATTTCGGTATGTTTTGCCATGCGCAGCACGCGTCCGCTGGTGACCTCCGCCACAGCAAGCCGCACCGTTACCGTACCGATATCAATTGCGGCAATCATGGCGTCTACTCTTGCGCATCGGTTGGAGCGTATCCGAAAATAGCGTCAAGCAACTGAATGTACCAGGGATGTTCCGGTCGCTGTTTTTCTTTTGGTTTGTCATCGGAAGTCGTATTGCCTACGCCTTCAACTGAAACGCTATTCTCGTCATCGGAAACATAGCCGCGCTCGTGAGCCTTGTCTTTGATGCCTTCCGGCGTTTGCAGACGCTGCACGTCATTGTTGAGATCTTTGTTCTCTTCCTCTATCTGCTTCTGCGTCACCTGCAGCTCTTGTGCATCCCGGACTGCATGATAGTAGCCTTGAATCGGTCCATAAAGGCCCACGATAACAACTACAAGCACAAAGATAGTGACAGCAAGTTTTTTATGGGCTAGCAAGGCGTCTTTGATTCGTTCCAGTGGGCGCGTAGCCGATGTACCGCCTCGCGCTTCCCTGTGGCCGGTGCCGCGGTTAGTATCACGGTTGCGAACGCCGTGGCCTGCAGTGCGACCTGTAGTGCCGCCCGCCGAGCGTCCCGCGGTGTGCCCGGTGTTTTGAGTACGGTCGCTTCCTCGCTCATCGCGCGCTCTGGCGCTGGAGTTCATGGTACTTCTCGACTGCCTGGCCGCATCGCCCGTTCCGCGCTTTGAGACGGAACCGATAGTTGACGCGGTCGGATGAACCCGCGCGCGCTTCGAGGGCACCTGCGATTCTTGCGAAGATCTTTTATCAGTCGGGCTCAAACTCATCGCCTGCTCGTTTCCGGTTCGTTTAAGGGTAGGGCGTTTTTCCAGTATGGCAGACTTCATGCCTTTAAAGGGCTTTCAGCAAAAACTTCATTTACTCTTCTGACTTTGCCTGCTGCCACAGGTCCTCAAGCAGCTCGCGGTGGTCTTCAAGCGAAAAGCCCTTCTGCCTCGCAAGCTCCTCCATGCGCGACCAGCGGCGACGCATCTTTCGATTAGCCGAAGCAAGCGCCTCTTCCGCATCGATTCCGTCTCGCCTGGCCAGCTGCACCATGACAAAGAGCAGGTCACCGAATTCTTCCGCTCGAGCTTCAGAGCCCGGCGTTTCAGCTTCGTATTCCGCGCGTTCCTCGACAGCTTTCTGCCAGATATCTTCGACAGAATCCCAGTCAAACCCTACCTTTGCCACGCGCTTGGAGAGTTTTTGAGCCTGCATGAGTGCCGGCAGCGAGTGCGGGACGCTATCGAGAAGTCCTTCGGTGTGCACACGGTCTTCTTCATTGGCGCGCTCGGCAGCTTTCACGCTGTCCCATACCGTAAGCGCCGAATCGGCATCTTGAGCGTTTCCCGCCTCGGGTCCAAATACGTGCGGATGGCGGCGGATCAGCTTCTCATTGAGCGCACGACACACATCGTCAATATCAAAACCACCGTCGTCTGACTCAATCTGCGAATGAAGTAACACCTGTTCAAGCACATCCCCAAGCTCTTCCTGAAGGTGCTCGGAAGAACCGTCCTTGACAGCCTCGACAGCCTCATAGGCCTCTTCAATCATGTTTTTAGTAATGGAGTCGTGCGTCTGAGCCTTATCCCATGGACAACCGTCGCTTTGGCGAAGGCGCCAGATTGTGCGCACGAGACGATCAAATTCAGGGTGCTTTGACGGAGCGCCATCGCGTTGTTGCGTCTGTGCATCAATTTGACTTGCGAGTTTTGCGACATCCGTTGCGGCCACGCTTTTCTCGCCCATTACAGCTCCTCGGGATACTTGAAATCCCAGTCAGCGCGAAGATTAGTCATAAGCTCCATAACATCAGCTGAGGTTCCAATCTGTGCGCGAGTACGTTCGTCTCCCGCAACAGCGCGCTCCATATCAGCCAACACATAGCCCAGCGCCTGCGCCGTATTGCCAACCCGCAGCTCTTCTCGCTCACCTGTCTCTGTCCAAACAATGGACGCACGATCAGCCCGCGGATACTCCATAATTTCAAGATAGGCCTTATCTGCGGAAATCATGGCTCGCTTGGGCTGCTTTGAGTGCATAGTAAGGGAAAGAACAACCATCTGCCCCTCGGCGTTGCGCAGTAAAATGCCCTCAGTTTCATCGGTTCCCGTGGGAGCGGGATTCATCATTGAAAGCACCTCATGCGGCTGGCTTTTCAGGAAGAGGCGAGCAAGAGTGAGAGAATATACGCCAATATCGAGAAGTGCGCCGCCCGCCAGCTTCGGATTGAAGAAGCGATTCTTCATGTCGTATTCCTTATAGCTGCCAAAATTCTCCTGAATGAGGTTTACCGGACCGAAATCGCCCGCATCAATGCGTCGCTGCAGCTCCTTGTAGAGCGGCATGTGTAAAACGGTACAGGCGTCCATAAGCTGAACGCCGTGCTCAGCCGCCAGCCCACGCGCTTCTGCAAGTTCAGCGGAGTTGAGCGTAATAGATTTCTCGCAGAGTACATGCTTACCCGCTGCAAGAGCTTTTCGCAGGTATGTAATGTGCGTGTTATGAGGCGTCGTCAGATAGAGCGCGTCAATGTCAGGAGCGGCGATAAGTTCGTCAATGGTGTCGTAAACCCGCAGTACGCTATGCCTCTCTGCAAACGCTACCGCCTTTTCATGGGTGCGATTCGCAACGCTGTTAATATGGCGACCTTCTGCTGCAAGCGCCTCAGCCATCTGGTTGGCGATAACGCCGCAGCCAATAACACCCCACCGCAGCTGTGGAGCTGTAAACAACAAGTCCTTCGTTTCCTGGTACACAGCGCCTCCTTATATCGCAATGGTCTCCTTGCGTGCCCGCTACGGGCTTGCCACTACGAGTCTGCCTGTTGCGGGCTTGCCCACTAGGGACTTGCTCGCTACAGACCTGCCCGCTACAGGCTTGCTCTCACACAAAGCGTCCATACTCTTGTCCCACTAAAAAGATATGAACAATTTCTATCCTATCCCTATGAGATCGATAGATCAGCACATACTTCGAAAAAGATACTTTCCTATAGCCACGCTTCTTCAGCTCACTATCCTTAAGCCGCGGATGAATGTGATGCGGCGTTTGCAGCGACCACATCAGTACCGCAAACTCTGAAAGAAAACCGAACTCATCGGCAGCGCTTTTTCTAATTGAGTGCAGATATTCTACGATCAACAAGAACTCTCGCCGCGCGGAGGCGGATAAAACAACGTCACTAGTTTTCATGTTCGCGCTCACGATAGCCGTATCCACAACGCTTCTTTGCTTCCGAAAGAACTGTGCGAACATCTGCAGCCTCACCTGCGTTGAGCTCTGCTTCAGAAACCGCAATAATCTGGTGGAGCTTCTCGCGCGATGCCTCAAACTGAAGCGCATCAAATTGTTCAGGCGACAATGCAATAAACGCTTTGTAACCGTTCTTTGTCACGATGATGGGTTCTGAAGACTCAACAACCTTTTTGACAAACGCGGACGTGTTTTTTAATTCTCTCATAGGAACGCAAATAGCCACGAGAACCCCTTTCAGGCTGTTGCCTCGCTTTACCCTGCACAAACGGAAGTATGAAATAAAAGGCTATGAACGTGCCATAGATTTTGCGCGCCCATACGCCGAAATTTTTCTTCCATTTAGCATTGTAGGCAATGTACCACAATTATGGTACATTGCCTACAACTAAGGAATCAGATCCAATGATGCCCACAAAACCGATTTTCGCGGAAGCGGACTCCCGTTGCACCGGCCCCGCAATACTGCATCAACTAGGCAATACCGCATCAGCTCGGCAATACTGCCTCAGCCCGGTAACACTGCACCTGCAAGAAACACTACATCAGCTCGGTAACATTCTTGGCGAACTGGATGGGGTCATCTACAGGAAGCCCCTCGACAAGCAGAGCCTGGTCATAGAGGAGGTTTGCATAGAGCGAAAGTTTGTCCTCCTTCTTTGAAGCCTGCGCCTCGACAAGCTTTTGAAACACCGGATGCTGCGGATTGACCTCGAGTACGCGTTGCGCCTTAGGCATCTGATCCGCTTCAGGACCCTGTTCCATAACACGCTCCATCTCAAGCGAGACTGGTCCTTCCGTTGCAACGCGAGCCGGAGCCTCCCCCAAAGACGCCGAAGTTGTAACACTTGTCACTTTTCCGTCAAGCGCTTTGGCCAGCGTATCGAGAAGGTCCTTGTGCTTCTCGCCTGCCGTCTTGGCCTCTTCCTGCTCCTTCTCGCTTGCAAGGTTCAGATCGGCAGCAGACACATTCGTAAACGCAAGGTCGCATAGCGAGGCTTCGGAGGTCTCGGATGAGGCGTCCTTTGCAGCGGCAGTAGCGGCAGCGGCAGGCGCAAGCAACTCCGCCTGATAGGACCGCATAACCTGGAACATGAACTCATCCACGTCCTGCGTACAAAGAAGCACGTCGTAGCCGTGGGCAAGAGCGTTTTTCACAACCGGCATGTTGGCGAGACGCTCGCGGTCAGTTCCCGCGGCGTAGTAAATCTTCTCTTGGCCCTCACTCCGATTCTGGGCGTATTCTTTGAGCGTTACCAGCTTCTTTTCTCGAGCGGACCAGAACAGCAGGAGGTCGGCAAGCTCATCCGCCTTGGCACCGTAAGAGCTGTAGATGCCAAACTTGAGTCCCCTGCCGAAGTTCTCAAAGAACTGTTCATAGGCGGGACGATCACTGTCCCTCATGGCTTCAAGCTCGGATGTGATTTTCTTCTCAACGCGTCGGGCAATGGCCTTCAGCTGAGAGTTTTGCTGCAGGGTCTCACGGGAAATATTGAGGGTTACGTCGGGAGAATCGACGACGCCGCGGACAAAGTTGTAGCAGTCGGGCAAAAGATCGGCGCACTTCTCCTGAATCAAAACGTTGGAGGTGTAGAGCGCCAGGCCCTTCTCGTAATCCTTGCTGTAAAGGTCAAACGGTACGCGACTGGGAATGAAGAGCAGCGCGTCATAGGAGAGCGCGCCTTCGGCATGGAACGACACCGTACGCGCGGGATTCTCCCAGTCATGGAAGGTTGCCTTATAGAACTCGTCATAGTCGCTTTGTTCGACCTCACTCGAACGCTTTTTCCAAATGGGCGTCATCGAGTTGATGGTTTCAAGCTCCTGATACTGCTCATACTGCGGCGTATAATCGTCGCCGGCGTCCTCTGGCTTGGGAAGCTCGCGGCTCTTCTCGACCATCATCTGAATGGGATAGCGCACGTAGTTTGAATAATGGCGCACGAGTTCGCGCAGCTTCCACTCCGAGAGGAACTGATCGGTATCTTCTGCCTCGGTAGAGGGGCGGAGGAACAGCGTTATGACCGTGCCGTGCGAGCTGTCGGCGCGTAAAGATTCGGGAAGGTCGGCGTCTGTTGCTTCTGCAACGGTATACCCATGCACACCGTCAGACTCCCAGACATAGGCGCACTTCTTGCCATACGCGCGGCTCATCACGCGAACTTTTTGAGCAATCATGAAGCTGGAGTAAAAGCCGACGCCAAATTGACCGATGATGTCGATATTGTCGCCCTGATGGTCGGAATTTTCTTCCTTGAACTGCTCGGAACCGGAGTGCGCGATAGTACCGAGATTCTTGTCGAGTTCGTCTTTTGTCATGCCGATGCCGTTGTCGCTTACCGTGATGGTTCGGGCATCTTTATCGAAAGCAAGGTTGATTGCCAGAGCATCCGTCACGTTAACGTCTTTTTTGATGAGGCTTTCAAAGGAAAGCTTGTCGAGCGCGTCTGAGGCGTTGGAAATGAGTTCGCGCAGGAAAATCTCACGATTGGTGTAGATGGAGTTGATCATAAGATCAAGCAGTTTCTTGCTTTCGGTCTTAAATTGCTTCATGGGTAACAGGACTTCCTTTCAGTTCTTGAGTTGCCGCCTTACCTGTTCTGCAGAAACAGGCTTTCAACACACTTTTCATACCAGTTATCGGGATACCCTTGGATGGATACTCCTATTCAGGTGATAGGCTCTAGCAAAACCGGATGAAGTCGCCGGCACAATACGAGATTTTTCTACCGAGAAGTACAGAATGTCTCCAACACGCGCACGCGAGGAAGACAATCATCGACAATGTCTTCAGCGACACTATAGGTTGAATCAAACACTCGGCCGTAGTTGCCAAGCCCCGCGTTCATAAGTTCAGGCTGAACCGCCTCCACTAATGGTTTTGCAATTTGTTTAACCATCCTTGAAGTAATGCCAAGATCTTTTGCAAGTTGATCGAAGGTATGCGCATCAATATTGTCTATAAGCCGCTCTCCCCCAAAGTCAAAGGCCATCTCACGACTAAACCGCTCAAAGCGCGTAGTGCATACCAAGTCATATGCCGGAGAAAACACCGGTCGGCGCGATTCGCTATTCCAAAGCAGCGAGTAATTCTTGAGATGCGAATCGCAATCGCCAATCAAGTAGGTAAAGCAAAGCATTTGTACAAACTTTGTTATTTCTCTTGCCGGCTGCGCGGTATATCTCCGGAGCATCTCCGCAATAGCCGCAACGCTACCTCCTGGAAGTTCCGCGTATTTTGATGCGGACGTTACCCCAAAGGCCTGCGCCAAATCTTCCTGATGAAATCGAATGACCTTAACCGTTTGATTCGACTGGCTTACATGGCGATCAAACCTCTTGACCGCGAGGACTTGTCTCCCAAAATTCTCAAGCGAAACATCTGCCACCGACAGTCCACACGCTTTTGCCGCTTTCATACACACATACTCTATTTCAGGAATATCTCTCACGTCGCTTATCTTCATGATATGGCTGGCAGCCGCAAGTCCCTTTGGCTTCAACCATCCTGATTTTGATAAATCTGTGTCGGTTGTATAGGTAAGTCCTGTTTTTAACTGCGTTCCCGCTAAGGAAAGCCTCGAAACTATATTCTCGAAAGCGGTCGACCTGTCAGTCTTAAAGATGTTTTTTAACTCTTGCTCTGTCAGCGCTTGATATGAAAAAGCCTCCCTTTCAAAAGACTCAGCAGCCTCGCGAATCACAACATCGCCAATACAATCATGGCCACATACGCCAAGCAAGGTAAGGTAATCATGTTCGTTGATCTGAAGTTCCTGACAAAGTATTGAGCGAGCTTCATATTCAGGAAGCAAGCCCTCAAAGTAAGGCCTGAATTCCGCTTCAGCATAGTGCCGTTTGTCTAAAGGAAGTGACTCGGAAATCGCAATGGCGTCTTTGTCATGTATATATGTTTCGCTATAGGCAAAAAATTTCGTTCCATCCGCTTCACGTGACACAATCGTGCCTACATGAACGGGAACATCAAAAGAAAGCCGATACACCTCCAGCTCAGTCATCAGGAACGCACCTCCGCATAGAGATCTAGACCGAGTACCGTTAAAACTTTGATGGTTCGTCCGAGCTCGGCCGTCGTCTTGCCACGTTCCAACTGAGAGATAAACGTACTACCCACTCCTGCGACATTAGCAAGGTCAAGCTGTGTCAAATTCTGGCTTTTGCGTACCTTCCGGATAAGTTTCCCCAGGTCCTCCGGACTTGTAATACCTTGCATATCCACCCCATATATACGAACGCATATATATCGCTTACACACTATAATATTTATTCGTTCGCATAAAGTCAACTACATACAGGTAGAATTTATTCGTTCGCATATATACGAGAAGACCGCGTGTATGCAGCAATTCCTTCGGCCGCACGGTCTTCTCGCTACGAAAGCTTCACAAGATATGTGGCCGTTACTTTTCCGCCTCGTTATCGCCGAGCGCTTTGCCGCCGTTAGGCACAGCATTACTGCCGAGCGTTCCGCCACCCCTGGACATCTCATTACCGCCGGACGCCTCATCGCTGTCGAACTCCTCATCGTCTCCGCCAAGCTCTTCGAGAACACCCAAAGCCGCAGGCATAAGCTGTTCATCTTTGTGTCGGAATGGATAGCCAAGTTTTTCGGACTTGGGATAGTAGATGGCACCGCGTGCTTTGAACTTGAGCGCCTGCTCACGGGGAATCTTGATTCCTTGGTACACAAGGCGTCCTCCGGTAAGCGAAATCGAGGCCAAACCGAGCCGTTCTGCGCGGATACGTATCCGCGCGCGGTCGAAGAGATTCTTGCCGGCAAGAGGCAACGCACCAAAGCGCTCCTCCGTCTCCTGCTGTATCTCATCCACATCCGCAAGATCCCAAGCGGCCGCCAAACGGCGATAC
Source organism: Atopobium sp. oral taxon 199 str. F0494 (assembly GCF_000411555.1). Taxonomy (GTDB): domain Bacteria; phylum Actinomycetota; class Coriobacteriia; order Coriobacteriales; family Atopobiaceae; genus Lancefieldella. Next base: position 1,025,656 of record NZ_KE150486.1, read on the forward strand.
ACCAGCACGCGCCGGTCAACCTCTGGTAGATATTCTTCATCCAAGAAGAAATCGGCGGGCAAATTGAGGGTCACCTCTGCCTGTTCGATATCGGGGGTCTCCCCGCGCGCTTCGGCAACAGCCTCGCCAAGCATCTGCGTAAAGAGATCAAAGCCCACTCCGGAGAGATTACCGTGCTGCTCAGCGCCCATAAGCGAACCCGCACCGCGAATCTCAAGGTCGCGCATGGCAATCCTCATGCCGCTACCGAGATCTTGATACTCGTTGATGGCGGTCAAGCGCGCTGTTGCTTCTTCGGTAAGCGGCATCTCCGCAGGGAACATAAAGTACGCGTACGCCTGCTGCCGGCCTCGACCAACGCGTCCCTTCAGCTGGTAGAGCTGGGCTAAGCCCAAACGTTCCGAGTCTTCGATGATCAACGTGTTGGTGTGCGGATTATCGATGCCTGATTCAATAATAGTTGTCGCTACCAAGACATCTATCTCATGTTCCTGAAAACGCAGCATCACGTCTTCTACCTCGCGAGCATTCATTTGGCCGTGGGCTACGCCTACGCGCGCTTCCGGCGCCGCCTCCGCCACGCGACTCACAGCGTCATCGATAGTAGTAACGCGGTTGGAGACGTAATACACCTGTCCTTCTCGCGCGAGTTCAGCCCTAATAGCAGCGGACACAAGGTCGGGGTCGTACTCCCCTACCATCACTTTGACCGGCTTTCTGCCCGGAGGAGGCGTCATGATAAGGCTCATGTCGCGCACACCACTCATAGCCATCTGCATGGTACGAGGAATGGGTGTCGCGGAAAGCGTCAGCACATCAACCTGTTCGCGCATATTTTTAAGCTGCTCTTTATGCTGGACCCCAAAACGCTGCTCCTCATCAACGATGACAAGTCCCAGTTCGTGAGGGTTCACATCCGCCGACAGCAAACGATGAGTTCCCACCAAAACATTCACCGAACCGTCCGCAAAGCCCTCCAGCGCCCGCCGTTGCCGCGCAGACGTAACAAAACGGGAAAGTACCGCCACACGCAGGCCAAAGGGGGCAAAGCGCGAGAAGAACGTCTCAAAATGCTGCTGAGCCAAAATGGTAGTAGGACACAAAATCATGACCTGCCGACCATCCTGACATGCCTTGAATGCAGCACGCAACGCAACCTCTGTCTTGCCAAATCCCACATCGCCGCAGAGCAGCCGATCCATAGGCTTTTGCGCTTCCATGTCAAGCTTGATATCCGCAATCGCGCTCTCTTGATCGGGTGTCATTGGATAAGGAAAAGCAGCTTCCATCTCTTCCTGCGCGGGAGTATCAAAGGAAAACGCATACCCCGGCACTGAGGCGCGGCGCGTATAGAGATCAACCAGGTCAAATGCCAGTTTTTTAGCGGATTTGCGCGCTTTTGCCGTGGCTCGAGACCAGTCAGCTGTACTCAGGCGAGTCAGCCTTGGAGCGGCGCCATCAGGTCCTACATATCTTGTCAGCCGGTCAACCTGCTCAAAGGGAACGTAAAGCTTGTCGCCCTGAGCATACTCAAGCAGGAAGTAATCGCGCATCCTGCCCGCAGCTTCTTCTCGTACAATCTCCTTGAAGTAGGCAATACCGTGTTTAGCGTGAACAACGTAGTCGCCCGGCTTGAAAGGAAACGTAACACTGGTAGGATCGACGCGCCTGGAGCGGCGATGGCTGCGAGCAGAGCGAACGGTAAGATCCGAAACGGATAATACGGCAAGGTCTGCCGAAGGTACAATGATGCCCGCTGGAACCGGAGCATCGGTAAATGTCACCCTGCCGCGTTTCAGAGTAGTATACGAAATATCCTGTTTTGGGACATTTTCTTTTGACGTGCCTAAAGACACTTCAAACGGTATGCTTTCATCGCTGAAATGAGACATCATATGCTCACGGGCAGCTCTATCCGGAACAGCAAAGACGACAACATCATTGTCATGAACCAGCTGACGAACGCAGCTGAGCAGCTTAGCGTCCGATCCGGCAATAGAGGGCCTGTGTACCGCAAGTTCCGCTGTAACCTGACCGCCCGCACGCAAAAGCGAAGCGAAAGAAAAGCGCTGCTGCTTTCCGAAATCCAGCTCTCTTGGCATGGTGTACAGCCCGTCGAGTTTAACCTTCGCCGTTTGCGCGGCGGATGCAATCTCATCCATAGCTCGCTGACAGTCGTCAAAAAGTGAGCGGGGTTCGGAGAGAACCACGAGGGTTTCAGCCGCAATGTGTTCCAGGGGATTCGCCGTTGTACCATATAGGATGGGCAGATAGCGCTCAAGCGTCGAAACGGAAGCTCCGCGCTGAATGAGCTCTAAGTCCGCAGCTATCGCGCTATTCTCCTGAGCGCGGTTATACAATGCCGCCTCAGCATTGCGGATAGTCTCTGCAGTAAGGGCCAACTCACGGCACGGGACTACCGTCACCGATTCAAGCTCGCCGATGGTCTGGCCGGTAGCGGCTACCATGCGACGAATGCGATCAATCTCGTCACCGAAAAATTCCAAGCGCACTGCACTGCTGAACTGGGCGGGAAATATATCGACCGTGTCGCCATGCACATGAAACGAGCCAGGAACATCCGCCGCGCCGGTGTCGGCATACCCCATGCCTACCAGAAGCGCAGGCACCTCTTCAAAAGGCACGACATCGCCTATAGAAAACGTACTGGGTATACAGTAGCCCGAGCCCACCGGAGGAACCCGGCGCAAAAGTGCACGGGCGCTTGCGACCACGACGCACTTCTCGCCCGCAGCAAGGCGAGCAATCGCATGACAGCGCATGCCGATAAGAGCGTCGTCCGGCGCGGTTTCCGACCAAGGGTAGTCGCGACGTTCAGGATACCTCAAGACCACGTCATTGCCGAGCCACGCCGCGAGAGCGCGAGCACTACGATCAGCCGCTTCCTCACCGGCCACCACCAGCACGGTCGGCCGCGGGTTGTGCGCCCAGACGGACGCGAGCACCAACGTACGAGCGCCTTGCGCCACAGCTAACGTAGCGTCTTTGCCTTCCGACAGCACGCGCATACAGGCTGCAAGTTCGGGAGCGGATAACAGGCGCTGAGCAACTCGATTGATAAACACAAAGACTCCTTAACGCGGCAAAAGCCCACATGTAAAAACACGCGGGCTACACCTGATTAGATTGGATTGCTATTGTAACGGTTTCGACCGCGGTTTCAGCCGCGGTTTCGGCCACAGTTTCGACCGCGGTTTCAGCCGCGGTCTCGACCGGCAGTTTCGGCCACAGTTTTCTCTAACGAGCGCCGCGCCGCGCCAAGGCCCTCAGTTTTTCAGCGGCATCATGAGTCAGGAGTTCAGGCGGGCATCTCCAAACCCAATTGTCCTTGCAGGTCCCCGGCACATTCATGCGAGCGGAATCGTCCAGCCCCAGTACGTCTTGCAAAGGCAGTATGGCCACGTCATTCGGAACCGACAGCACGTGCTCAACCACAGCGTTAAACAGCTCAAGGGTCTTCTCGTCAGCCAAACCGTTTACGGCCGCGTCCTCTGTATCGGGAAAAGTGAAACGGCGCTTGATATGACCAGCGAGTGTCGAGGTGTCGTGCGTTGAGGTGTAGAGCACCGTCTCAGGCGGCGCCACAAAATGCTCGCGGGGGTCTCCATCGGCAAACACCGCCACCGACATGCCAGGAATACCTGTCTCCGCCAAAAGCGCGCGAACCGCAGGCGTCACGGAGCCAAGGTCTTCGGCAATGAAGGGCAGCTCGCCAAAGCGTCTATGCGCCTCCTGGAACAGGTCGAGTCCGGGTCCAAAAAGATCGGAACCGTCTGCGGCCGTATGTCCGGACGGAATATCGTAATACGAGATAAATCCCAGAAAATGGTCAAGACGCGTATAGTCGTACAGGTCAAAGGAACGCTCAAAGCGCTGCATCCACCACGCGTACCCCTGCTGTTTCAACACGTCCCAGCGGTATGCGGGATTGCCCCAGAGCTGACCCTCCGGAGCAAACGAATCGGGCGGGGTACCCGGCTGAGAAGCTACGCGCCCCTCCATGTCCAAATCAAAAATCTCCGGATGCGCCCATACGTCAGCGGAATCCGCCGAAACAAACATGGGCATGTCGCCAATGATTTGAACTCCGTGCTTATGCGCGTAATCACGCAATTCATGCCATTCGCGTTCAAACATAAACTGAATACGGCGCCGGCGTTCGGCGCCTTCTCTTACGCCGGCGCGGGCCGCCAATTCCGGAGTATAGCTCCTATATTCTTCTGGCCAGTCTTGCCACGCCACGTCTTCCCCAAAGGTATCCTTCAGGGCGCGAAAGACAGCGTACGGCTCCAGCCAATAGGCGTTTTTCTTGCAGAATTCCTGATAGCTATAACGGAAAACCGTGTTGCGCTCAAGGGCCTCAAAGCGCTCAAGGGCGCCACTGGCTCCTCCGTCAAGCAGGGAAGCGTTTCCAGCAAAAGCAGAAAGACCCGCATACGGAGAGCCGCACTCATCCGTCGGATTTACGGGCAAAATCTGCCAGTACATCTGACCAGCCTCTTCCAGCCAGTCGACAAACCGATGGGCATCAGAACCAATAGTTGCCCCCTGGGACACATACGGAGCATTCAGCTTGTCCGGAAGTGAGGTAATATGCGCGAGAACGCCCATACCGCGCTTCATGGGACGCTGCAGGCGACGCGGACGGTGTATGTGCAAAATCGTGGTGCCAAGCGGCCACATGAACACTTCTACGGAATCGTTACGAACCTCAAGCACCTGTCCGGTGATGATATCACTGACTTGCATGCCAGGCGCAATGGGAACGCGAATATTTTGAACCTTGGAGAGGCTCCTGTTGATAAGCACGCAGACCCGTTCCTCCGGATCGTGAAGTACATCAGCATGTTGTTCGCGCGTCCCGTTGTAGCGCCAAAATCCGAAAACATCCTCATTGGGCGCAAATGGTTCAAATTCACCGCTGGTTAGCACGGGGACTATCTTGCGCAGAGCAATCGAATTGCGATAGATGGCAGCGCAGTCCTTGTCGCCATGGCGAGAAGCGCCGCGCACCCCGTCGTCCTCCTGACCCCAGGGCATCGTCGCGCGATTGTAGGGGTCACGGTTTCCTTCGAGGCCCCACTCATCGCCGTAATACACGCACGGCACACCTGGCATGGTCATCTGAATGACGCTCGCCGCCCATAAGCGGCTCTTACCAAGGCCGCGCTCATCGGATGAGAGGGGAAATTCCTGCGTCTCCGCGGGAGCCGTACGCGAATAAGGAGCGCCGCTCAAAATAGTCATAATGCGCGCGCGATCATGACTTCCCATAAGATTGAGTGACGAGAAAAACGCGTGCTTCGGATAGTTCTCCCGGAGCTCTTCAAGGCGTTGAGCCAGCTCATAGGCGGAAATCTCGCTACGCAGGTACTTAAGCACCCCAGAGCGCAAGGGATAGTTCATGGTGCCGTCAAGCTCATTGTCGGCAAAATAGCGCTTGAGTTCGCCGTAAGCGCGTTTGTTGCTGGCGTCTTCCCATACTTCACCGATTACTACCGCGTCAGAGCGCTCAGCCAAAGCTGCCTCATGAATCTCGGCGAGAAATTCATCGGAAAGCTCATCTGCCACATCGAGACGCCAACCGCGCGCACCGGCACGAATCCAGCGGCGCACGACGCCATCCTTTCCGCAGATGAAATCACGGAATGATCGGCTGGTCTCATTGACGTCGGGAAGGTCGTCAACACCCCACCAACTTGCGTACGATCCGTCTTCCGCAAGCGTAAACCAATCCGCATAGGGCGACTTCTCGCCCTGACAAGCGCCTATGTCGGAGTAGTTGTGTTCACGATTAAAGTAACGGGAATCCGCTCCCGTATGGTTGAAGACGCCGTCCAAAATAATGGAAATGCCGCGGGCTTTTGCTTCACGACACAGTGTCTTGAACGATGCTTCATCGCCCAAAATAGGATCGATGGCAAGATAATCGGCTGTATCATAGCGGTGATTGCTGGCCGCTTCAAAGATAGGATTGAGATAGATGATGGTGATACCCAGCGCCTGAAGATAGTCCAGCTTTTCCGTAATGCCTTCCAGCGTACCGCCGTAAAAATCCCATTTGAGGATACGGCTGTTTTCATCCCGCGCATAGCTAGGTGTGCGGTCCCAATCTTCTATCAGCTCACGCTGTGGCCCGCGGTGCGGTTTATCAAGCGCCGCGCGAGTTCGCCTGCGCCAGTCAGCGCCGCGCGCGAAGCGGTCGGGAAATATCTGGTACGCGATACCCTTTTCATACCAGGTGGGACAGACCTTGCGCGGCCTATACACCGTCAACTGAAATGAGGGCGGTTCGCCGAAAGCGAAATCGCCTACACCGGTAACCCATCCTTCGCGGGCGCCGTACTTCCACACAGCGCCGTCCGATGCCTCAATCTCAAAGCGATACCACACAATACCTGTAGTATCGGGAGCAAACGACACCGAGAAGAGTACGGCGTCGGCGGGAACGCAGGAAGCGTACGCCGCGCCAAAGCCAACACGCCGCGCGTCAACAACTTGGCTGACTACGCCATCATCAACCGCAGAGCGAGCAGTCCGCTGCATAGGGAGGCACTTCTCGCCATTGCCTTCAATCCAGAGCCTGAGAGAACAGCCCCGCACGTCATCGCCCCAAACGGCAATAGAAAGCGTAACGTTTTCGCCAAGACGAACCGCGCCGAACGGCTGACGGTACGCTGCCAGCGAAGTGCTGTGAAAAGCCTGCATATTACCAATCCCTGCGCCTGGTATAACGGATTACCTCCGGGTGGAGCCAATGATACATGTCGAGATAATCATTGGCGGCCGTATGCCAGCTGAAGTCAGCGGCCATCGCTTGCTCAACCAGCTTGTCCCACGCGTCGCGATGATTGCAGTACACATCGCAGGCAAAACAAACCACATCAGCCATTTCGTCCGCGTTCATGTTCGCGAAGCTGAAGCCGGTTCCCTCTCCCGTAAATTGGTTGTAGGGTCTGACGGAATCAGCCAGGCCTCCCGTTTCACGCACAATGGGAAGGGTTCCGTAGCGCATCGAAATCATTTGAGAGAGCCCGCACGGCTCAAACTCCGAAGGCATCAAAAACATATCGGCGCCGGCATACATACGATGCGAAAGCGCCACGTCAAACTGCAGGCGAGCGGCCATGCGGTTGCCGTAGTGTCCGTCAAAGTAGCGCAGATCGTCCTCGTATTTCTGATCGCCCGTACCCAAGATTGCCACCTCGGCACCGGCGCATATGATGCGGTCCATGGCATAGCTCACCAAGCCCATACCCTTTTGGTCAGTCAGGCGCGTGACCATCACAATCAAGGGGATGTCAGGATTGACTTCAAGCCCAAGCTCCTCTTGCAGAAGACGCTTGCACTCCGCCTTGCCTTCCATCTTCTTTGCCGAGAAGCGCGCGGGCGTAAAGGGATCGTTTGCCGGCGACCATGCGGCAATGTCTATACCATTCAAGATGCCGCGCAGCGCTTCATGACGGCGACGGAAAATGGGGTCCATGCCCTCGCCGTAAAACGGCATCTGCAGCTCAAGCGCATAGGTGGGGCTGACTGTACTCAGGTAATCCGAGTACAGCAGTGCTCCCTGCATAAAGTTGATGGAACGCTCGTCGCAACGGAGCTGCCCCGCCGCGGCAGGGATGTCAGCAAGCCCCAAGGGGTCCGCAAGCATTTCATCGGTAAACTGACCCTGGAACTTTACGTTATGTATCGAGAAGACCGTGCGAACGTTATCGCACACGGGAATACCCCTGTAAAACTCGCGCAAAAAGACAGGTGCCAACGCTGTTTGCCAGTCGTTGCAATGCAGGATATCGCAGGCGAGTTCAGGCACATGCGCGATTACCTCACAGATTGCCTTTGAGAAAAACGCGAATCGCTCGCCATCATCAAAAAAGCCGTAGAGGGCGTCCCTGCCAAAGTACGACTCATTGTCAACGAAGTAGCAATCGACATTTTCATGAACAAGATGATACAGGCCGCAGTACGCCTCTCTCCAAGCAAGTGGCACATAGAGCTCGGCAACCTTGGTCATCTTTTCGCGCCATTCGGGTGCGATGGTCTTGTACAGGGGTGAGATGACAGCAACTTTTGCCCCTACATGCTTCAACGCGCTTGGCAGCGAACCCGCTACATCGCCAAGACCGCCGGTCTTTGAAAAGGGAACAACTTCAGAAGCCGAAAAAAGAACCTTAAGCTTTCTTCTCCTTGTTGTGCGTGCCATGAACCGTACCTCTCACTATTGTTGTCATACTTGCAAGTACTCATTTTACCGCACTACCCCGGCCGAAACCGGGGTAGATAAAAACTTCTCGAGCTGTTATGTTTTTTTGCGCTCCATATTCACCTCAGCAAACATGCTAGATGCGCTCTTACAGCCAACGTCTCTCGCGTTTCCTACTCCGTATACTTTTTACGGATAAGGATATGCTCCGGCGTACCATGAAGCTCCGTATCACTTTGAACGACATTGTCACGGTCAACAATAGCGCGGTCGATGACGGCGCCGCTCTTGACGATACAGCTTTGCATCACGATGGAATCGCGGATGACAGCTCCAGGCTCAACGATAACCTTACGACCCAAAACGGAGCCGGTAACCGTGCCGTAAATGCGGCAACCTGCGGAAATCATTGAATTGGTCACGCTGGAGCCAATCTCAAACTTTGCGGGAGCGGTGTCGTGAGCCTTCGTCTTAATATTGCCATCGGGGAACAGCTTGGCGGCAACGTCAGGATTCAGGGCATCCATATTGGCATAATAGAGTGAGTCTTTGTCAAAAATTCCGCGCGCATAGCCGTTAAAGAAGTACGTCTGAACTTTGACGCGGCCGTAATCCGACCTGAGCGCCTCAAAGAGATCTAGGTAATCCGTCGCGGCGTACCAGTCAAGCATCTCCATGAGTTTTGTGCGCGAAATGATGAAGCAGTCAAGTGACTGAACATCACCGTGATTGACTGAATTATGCATGCCAACGACGTATCCCTCATCGTCAACTTCAAACGCCGTCGCGTCCACGTTGGGACCTTGAGCCTCATTGCAGAGCACCGTAATGTCAGCGTCGGAAGCGATGTGGTGTTCCTGCATCTTATTGAGGTCGAAGTTGTAAACAAAGTTAGCGCTTGTATACACCACGTAATCAGCGGTGGAGCGCTCAAGATAGACGCGGTTTGTCATCAAATCGCGAAGCAGGAAGCGCGCGCCTGTGCGAGAAGTTCCAAAGGCTGAACCAGGCAATACGAAAAGTCCACCAGTTTTACGGTCAAGCCCCCATGCCTTACCGGATCCGATGTGGTCAATCAGTGAGCGGTAATTGAAAGGCATAATGACACCGACCGTGCGAATGCCGCAATTGACCAGATTGGACAGGGCAAAGTCAACCAAACGGTAGCGGCCGAGGAACGGCATTGACGCGATGGGGCGTACTTCATTTGAAAGTTCAGTATGCTTTGATGAGTAGTTGCATGTAATCAGACCGATTGTTTTTTTCATGCTACTCACCCCTTCCTACCACAACGTCATTACCGATAACGGCAGTATCCTTTGTCTGGTCCACGCTTCCCACCTGTACGTTTTCTTCAACAGTGGAGTTCTCTCCCATGATGGCGCGGACAACTTGCGCTCCAGCTTTGACGTGAGCGCCTGGCAACAGCACCGAATCGACAACACGAGCTCCCGCTTCAATTACCGCGTCAGTGGAAAGGATTGAATGGTGAGCAGTGCCGTTGATGATGCAACCATTGCCGATAAGACAGTCCTCAACCCTGCCGTACGGGCCAACATACGCGGGCGGGCGGGTGGAAGCGTTTGAGAGAATGGGAAAATCTGAGGTAAAGATGTCAAAGGCAGGCTCCGGCCCCAGCAAATCCATGCTGGTCTCGTGATAGCTGGAAATCGTGCCGACATCACGCCAGAAACCTTCAAAGCGATAGGTATACAGACGCTTCCCCTCGTCTAAAAGACGCGGAATAACATCTTTGCCAAAGTCATGCGTTGACTGCTGGTCAAGAGCATCAACCTTCAGCGCCTCAATCAAAAGATCGGTAGAGAAGATATAAATGCCCATTGACGCCAAGTTGGAATCGGGGTGCGTGGGCTTCTCGGAAAACTTAGTAATGCGGCCATCGTCATCGATAGTGATAATGCCGAAGCGAGAAGCTTCTTCCCATGGCACCGGCATGACGGCAATAGTAAGGTCCGCGTTGTGCTCCTTATGGCAGGCAAGCATTTCGCCATAATCCATACGGTACAGCTGATCGCCCGAAAGAATCAGCACATACTCACTTTTGTTCTGCTCGATATAACCGATATTTTGGGTAACGGCGTCAGCCGTGCCTTCATACCACGCGCCACCCTTTTGCGTTGAGAACGGCGGCAAAACGGAAACGCCTCCGCCAAGCTCATCCAAATCCCATGCGCTACCGGTGCCGATGTAGGAGTGCAAGAGATAAGGGCGATATTGGGTCAATACGCCCACCGTTGAGATACCCGAGTTTGTGCAGTTGGAAAGCGCAAAGTCAATAATGCGGAATTTGCCTCCAAACGAAACGGCCGGCTTTGCGACACTACTGGTCAGCGCTCCGAGGCGGCTTCCTTGTCCGCCAGCCAAAAGCATTGCCAAACATTCCCTTTTACTCATGTCAATCTCCTCCCATATCCCCCAACGTACAGAGAGCGACACTTACGTTACAACTCCAAACTTACTCCCCAACATTCCAAATATCGTGCATATACTCACGTATGGTGCGATCGCTCGAGAAGAACCCGGCCTTTGCAGTATTGTGCAGAGCCGCGGCGTTCCAAGCGCGACGGTCTTTGTACGAGGCCGTCAACTCTTCCCATGAGTCAACGTACGAATAAAAATCTTTCAGCACTAAGTCGTGATCGTTTCCAGCCATAAGATAATCGCGGATAGATTCAAAGTTACCGGAAAGACCCGCAAGCGAACCATCGGTAAGCATGGTAACGATGCGCCCTAAACGACCGGGGTCCGCATTCACCTGATCCCAGGCAAAATATGAGCCAGAGGCGTAGAGCTCCTCCACCTCATGCGCGCGGAGCCCGAATATCTTGATGTTATTCTCCCCAACAAGCTGGGAAATCTCAACATTTGAACCATCGTAGGTACCAAGCGTAATGGCGGCGTTCATCATAAGCTTCATATTGGAGGTACCTGAAGCTTCGGCGCCGGCCACGGAAATCTGCTCCGAAATCTCAGTTGCAGGGTAAATGAGTTGAGCATTTGAAACCGCAAAGTTAGGCACGAAGGCAATCTTCAAGCGGCCTTCGATACGCGAGTCATTGTTAATGACATCGGCAACCGAATTGATGAGGCGAATGACCTCCTTGGCAAGCGTATAGCTCTGAGCTGCCTTGCCCGAGAAAATAAAGGTGGTTGGCGCAGGCCTGAAATTCTGATCGTCCAACATACGGTTGTAGAGATCCAAAATCTTGAATACGTTCAGGAGCTGCCTCTTGTACGCATGGAATCGTTTGACCTGTACGTCAAAGATAGTCTTTGTGTCTACCTGAATACCCGCGGTCTCAGCGATATAGGCGGCAAGACGCTCCTTCTCGGCACGCTTTGCCTCTTCCATACTGTCAAGGAACGACGCGTCCTGCTCGTAGGGAATCAAGCGCTCAAGCTCATTGGCGTCATCAAGCCAACCAGTACCGATGGCGTCGGTAATGAGCTTCGCATACGCGGGATTGGCCTCGGCTAGGAACCGACGGTGGCATACGCCATTGGTCTTGTTGTTGAAAATCTCCGGGCGAAGGCGATAAAAATCACGCAAAACGCTCTGCTCAAGAATGCTGGTATGTAGGTCGGAGACGCCGTTGACCGAATGCGCAAACAGAATGGAAAGATGGGCCATGCGCACCTGGCCGTCCCAAAGCACCGCGGTCGATGCGAGAAGGTCGGCGTTGCCTTCCTCATGCATGAGCTTTTCGCGATACCGGCGATCGACCTCTTCGATAATCATATAGAGGCGCGGCAACAGATGACGGAAGGTTTCTATAGGCCACTTTTCCAGCGCTTCAGGCATAACGGTATGGTTGGTATACGAAATAGCCGAACAGGCAATCGTAAAGGCCCGGTCAAAGTCCAATCCATGCTCATCAACGAGCAAACGCATGAGCTCAGGTCCACACATAGCAGGGTGCGTATCATTCGTGTGGATGCATACGCGCTCACCGAAGGCATCCCAATCCTCGCCAAACTCAGCCACATAGGTGCGCAAAATCGACTGCAAGCCGGCGCTGACAAACAGATACTCCTGCTTGAGGCGGAGAATACGCCCGTGCTCTCCCGCGTCATTTGGGTACAGGATAGTTGAGATTGCCTCGACATCTGAGCGGAACGCATTGGCGCGCGCGTAATCGCCTTCGTTGAAGGCGTCCAGATCAAAGTCCTCCTCGTAGGGCTCAGCAGACCAAAGGCGCAGTTTATTCACCGTTTTTCCGCCATAACCAACAATGGGGACATCATACGGCACTGCTCGAACAGGCTCACCACCTTCCTGGGTAAACCAAAAACGACCGGATTCGTCCTGATGGCGAATGACATCTCCGCCAAAACGCACTACGACGCTGGAGTCATCTTTGCGCGACTCCCATGGAAAGCCGTTTGCCAGCCAGTTATCGGTACGCTCAACCTGGCGCCCGCCCTTGATTTCCTGACGGAAGAGGCCGTAACGGTAACGCATGCCATTGCCATAGCCGGCCATACCCTCATGCGCCATAGAATCAAGAAAACAGGCGGCGAGACGACCAAGGCCGCCGTTACCAAGACCCGGATCAACCTCTTGTTTAATCAGTACCTCAAGTGAAGAACCCATATCCTCGACGGCGTCAGCCACGAGATCTCGAAGGCCGTAGTTCAAAAGATAGTTGTCAAGCAGTGGTCCAAGCAAAAACTCAAGCGAGAAGTAATAGACTTTTTTAGCCTTCACGGGATGGCATTCGGCTGCGATAGCACGGGATTTGGAAGCAATGAGTCTTGCTAAAATGGAATACCGCTCTTGATTGGTGCAGACGTCAAATTCCTTTCCCAGCACTAACACGCACAGAGCGCGATACTGCTCTTCAAAATCCTGCTTATCTTTAAAAATCTTTTCCGATGCCATGGTTCTCCAAAAATAACTCCTCAACCAACACGTTACGCGCCTTCTGTTGTATCACTCTTAGACACGTAGACGAGTCTCTACTTCTTCTTTTTCGGCTTACGGCGAGAAGCGCTCGTAGCTTTTCGGCGAGTAGTACTTGTCACCTTCTTTTCTTTATCGGTCTTCTTGGGCAAGGGCCCCTCGTACGCCAAAATCATACCACCGAGCGGCGGTACCCGGACGACCAGCGACTGATCGCGGCCATTCCACACCTCTTCTTCGGTAGTCAGCTTGCCCGTATTGACAACGCCCGAGCCGCCATACTCTTCCATATCAGAGTTGAAAACCTCGCTCCATTGGCCGGCGCGGGGCATACCCAAACGAAAATCTTCATGCGCGGCGACATCAAAGTTCAGAAGTACCACAAGGTCATCCTTGGGCTTCTCGCCACGACGGATGAATGTAACGATAGACTGGTTGTTGTTGTCGGCGTCGATCCATTCAAATCCCAACTCGTCATAGGCGTGCTGCCAAAGAGCCGGGTGGCTGGCGTAGAAATGATTGAGGGCGGCAATGAAGCGCTGTTGGCCGGCGTGAGTCTGGTATTCCTCCGTAAGGAAGTACTGAATCCCCTCGTAGTAGCGCCACTCGATAAACTGCGCGATTTCGTTGCCCATGAAGTTGAGCTTAGCGCCCGAATGGGTCATCTGATACAGAGCCAGCGCGCGCATACCGGCAAACTGACGCCACCAATCGCCAGGCATGCGTGTAATCAGGCTGCACTTGCCGTGGACAACCTCGTCATGGCTGAGCGGAAGCACAAAATTTTCATTGAACTGGTACATCGTTGAGAACGTCAGCAGGCGATGATTGCCGGGACGGAACGGAAAGTCCGTCTGGCAATAGTGCAGTGTATCGTTCATCCAACCCATATCCCACTTGAGATGGAAGCCAAGGCCTCCGACAGAGGGAGGATAGGTTACCAGCGGCCACGCCGTTGACTCCTCGGCAATCATGAGCACATCGGGATGGTCCGTTTGCGCCGTCACGTTGCACTGGCGCACAAATTCGATAGCCTGCTTATCTTCTTCAGTGCCCTCTTCGTTGAAGCGCTTACGGGCGGGATCATCAATGCCAAAATTCAGATACAGCATGCTGGTAACGCCATCCATGCGAATACCATCGGCATGGTAGGCGCCAAGCCACCAGAGCAGGTTGGAAATGAGGAAGCTGCGTACTTCTCCGCGTCCATAATCGAATTTGTAGGTGCCCCAGTTAGGATGCTCTTCTCGCTCAAAGAGCTTCTCGCCGTCGAAGCGCACCAGTCCGTGCGCGTCCCGACAAAAGCCCCCGGGAACCCAGTCAAGAATGACCCCGATACCGGCCTCATGGCAGGCATCGATAAAATGCATGAACTGCTGAGGAGCTCCGTATCGCGAGGTGGGAGCAAAATAGCCCGTTACCTGATAGCCCCAGGAGCCGTCATAGGGGTGTTCCATAATCGGCAACAGCTCAATATGGGTGTAGCCCATCTCCTTAACGTAGGACACCAGATCGACTGAAAGCTCGTCATACGTCAGGAAGCTGCCGCCCATAGTCTCAGGTGTGTCGCCACCCGGACCGTTGCCATCAAGTCCGTCAGCATGTCGCTTCCAGCTTCCCAGATGCACTTCAAAGATGTTAAGCGGACTCGCGAGAAAATCGCGCTTTTTGCGGGCGGTAAGCCATTTCTTATCTTTCCATGTATGACTGGTAAGATCTGCCGTGCGTGACGCTGTTCCCGCGGGGATTTCCGCATAAAAGGCGTAGGGATCTGCCTTGAGCATCATCTCGCCGCCCGCCGATTCAACGGCATACTTATAGAGCGCACCCTCACTGACCTCAGGAATGAACGTTTCCCAAATGCCGCCCGTCAGGGTACGCGTCATCTGGTTGATCTGATCGTTCCAGTCGTTGAACTCTCCGACAACGGAAACTGACAGCGCGTTGGGCGCCCAAACAGCAAAGTGATAGCCCTCAACACCGTCATCATCTATCGCCACATGCGCGCCGAGCTTCTCGTAACTCTGATGCCACTCACCTTTCCCAAAGAGATAGATGTCATCTTTTGTTACATACAGCGAGCTATCCTTCACTTTCATATAAACCTCCAGCCCAAACCGGGCAACGCCGCTCCCCCAAAGGCCACGCATATCCTATTCTATGACAGTTGCACAGATGTTTATTCAAGCTTAGTTAATTGTGTAACTATCTGATTCAGAAATGCGCTCAACGGTCGATTAACCTCGGTGGATAACAAGAACAAAAATTTTCTATTTTTCGTATCGACACAGAAATTCCGCCAGGAGCTGAAATAAGCTGAATTTTTTTCTATCCGGACTAGCCGCGCCTCGCGATTTTGTCTTGGCCAATGATTGCCACGCGTCAATCCATTTGAAACGATTGGTTTCGCTATGATATTGAAGGAGTGTCAGAGAACGTCCAAGCG
The DNA here is from genome assembly GCF_000411555.1 of Atopobium sp. oral taxon 199 str. F0494. Lineage (GTDB taxonomy): Bacteria > Actinomycetota > Coriobacteriia > Coriobacteriales > Atopobiaceae > Lancefieldella. Next base: position 1,041,256 of record NZ_KE150486.1, read on the forward strand.
CTTGCGCTTGCAAGACGCCAGGCTGAGGGTGGGCTGTCAAGCTTAAGGTAACTGTCACGCTCAGGGTGAGAAGCCAGGCTGAGGCATACGCGAGCGCCGCAAGGGAGAGGTCATGCCCCGAGAAACTAAGAAACTGAAGCGCGAGCGCGGCATAGAAACGTGCCGCCGTTTGCACGCTTTATATCCACACGTTGAAAGCGCGCTCGATTACCGCAGCGCCTATACGCTGCTTGTAGCGGTCATGCTCTCGGCGCAAACCACCGACGCCGCCGTCAACAAGGTAACGCCTGAACTGTTCAAGCGCTGGCCTGATCCTGTCGCGATGGCATCAGCAAGCAAGGCCGAAGTCGGAGAACTCATTCGCACCATCGGATTTTGGCGCGCGAAAGCGAGACACTGCGTTGAGATGGCTCAAATGCTTGTAGCCGACTACGGCGGAGAAGTTCCAAACACCATGAATGACCTCGTCAAGCTTCCGGGCGTTGGCCGCAAGACCGCTAATATTGTGCTCAATAAGATGTTTGATACCGTCGATGGCATTGCCGTTGATACGCACGTTTACCGCATCGCTTCTCGCCTGCGACTTACCTCCGCCGCTACTCCTCTTGCGGCTGAGCAGGATCTTCTCGCACTTTTGCCGCGAAAGCTTTGGAAAGACGTTAATGAAGAATGGATCCACTTTGGCCGCGAGACGTGCTCCGCCCGAAATCCTTCCTGTGAGACATGCCCGCTTGCAGACATCTGTCCCTCCTTTGAACAACCCAATCGCTGGTTCAAAGGAGGCGGCGAGAAGAACTCCAGGCGCAGATCATCTTCATAAGTGAAACTGCAGGTCATGACAGCAAATGAGTAAGAACTGCAGGTCATGATAGCAAAAGAGGCGCCCCAAAAAGGACGCCTCTTTTTGAATAGCTGTTACTCTGTCTCGCAAGGCTGAGCTTGTAAGACTGAGCTCAAGGCTTAGTAGTTAAGCGCGCGCTCTTGGAAATATCCCTGCGGGTGACCGCACACAGGGCACACCTTTGGCGCAGTCGGGCCAACGTGCAGGTGACCGCACTTGAGGCACTGCCACACCTTAACACCGGGGCGCTCAAAGACTTCGCCGGACTCGACACGCTCAAGAAGCTTGTTGTAGCGCTCATCGTGAGTCTTCTCAATCTCGCCGACAAGACGCATCTTCGCGGCGATCTCCTTGAAGCCCTCCTCCTCAGCGGTCTTGGCGAAATCGGCATACATCGTGGTCCACTCGTAGTTCTCACCTGCGGCGGCGTCCTTCAGAGCCTCTGCGGTCTCGGGAACCTTGCCGTCGTGAAGGTACTTAAACCAGAGCTTAGCGTGAACGTTCTCGTTGCCGGACGTCTCGTTGAAGATATCGGCAATCTGCTGGTACCCATCTTTTGACGCCTGCTTGGCATAGAAGCCATACTTGACGCACGCCTGGGACTCGCCGGCAAACGCGGCCTCAAGGTTCTTCTTTGTCTGAGAATTCTCAAAATCAACAGCCATTTTTTCTCCTCTCCTTCTTTGACCGGAATGGCCAAAGCGTCATGCGCATTATACCCGCTATGAATGCCAAATGTCACCTTGACGATGACAAAAACCTTCTTTTGTGAGCTCTTCAAGTAAGTCCAGGGTAACGCCCATAGTCACGCTCTCTCGGCCGGCCTCTCGCTCAACGGCGGCAAGCTCTTTCGACAGGGTTTCGGCTGTCGCGCCACCTTCGCCGCGATGTGACAAAACAAGACGCAGCAATTCGGCGCGCTTCTGGCGATGTGACCCTTCGAACTTTGACTGTCGTGCATGAGCCTTTGAGCGTCTACTTGGATTGGGAATGGTTTTTTTAAGCCACGCGCCGTAATCGAGAAGCGCATAATACCAGACTCTTGGATTATCATCCGCGTGCTCATCCAGAGGATCGTCAGCCGGACAGGTCGCATCTACCAGCGGAACAAGCTCTGAGTCGGGAACTCCTTCGACTTCGGGATACAACTCGTGCAGAAAAACCGTTCGCACATTGGTCTCCAGATAAATCCCGTGCAGATTGAGGGCAAACGCCCGAATACCGGCAGCCGTAGCAGATCCGATACCGGGAAGTCTGACGAGCTCCCCTACTTCCTGAGGCAGTGCTCCGCCGGTTTTGGAAAGCATCTGTGCAGCCTTATGAAGCGAAAGTGCTCGGCGGTTATATCCAAGACCCTGCCACTCCTCAAGGACGTCAGCGGGACTGGCAGCAGCCAGAGCATCGACTGACGGAAATCGCTCAAGCCATCGCTGCCAGCGTCCGTCTACACGACTCACCTGCGTTTGCTGCAGCATAACCTCAGAAATCCAAATGGCATAGGGGTCACGCGTCCGGCGCCACGGAAGATCTCGATACAGCTTTCGTCCATACTCCAGCACAAGAGCTCGAAACTCTGCAAGGCTTTCAGCATCCTCATGCGCGTTCGGCGCGCCATCGCTCGGCACGCCACTCATGCTGCCGACTTTGTCGACAAGAACCTCGGAATTCTTTTTAGCCAATTTGACCCGCGTTTCGTGAAGAAGCGACAATGTCTTCCACTTGATCTTGTATCTCTTCCAGCCGAAGCGCGGTCTCGTTTTTCACCAGCTTAAATCCACCATTCGGTTCAGGCACCAGACCTTCCTTCACAATCTGCGAAAGCGCAATCGACGCGAAATAGGTCCTGAGTATCTTTTCGGCATTACACCAGACGGGATTGAAAAAACAGGAAGGCTTGCGCGGGCAGGGCGTATTATCGGGACCCGCCGATTCGCAGTCGGAAATCAGAACAGGGCCTTGAACTGCTTCAACCACCGTAAGCAGGGTTGTCGCATCGGGATCAATGGCAAGCGTCATACCACCTCGAGAGCCGCGTGTGGATGCGATAATCCCCGCGTTCACTAAACTATGCTGAATAGATCGGGCGAACGAATACGGAACACCGCATGATTCGGCCGCATCGCGAACCGAAACTATCTCTTCCGGCCGTTTTATCAAAACACTCAAAATACGCAAAGCGTAATCGGTTTTTCTTGAAATTTCCATGTCGTTCTGTCCTCCCCAGCCTCATGCGAGGCGTTGCCCTCTCACAGGCACCATGCCCGTTTGCGGGCGTAGCAATCGCTCAGCTTCACCGTCTTACGCCGATGACCAATTGAGAACCTCCCACCCGCGCTGACGGGCAATTTTTGCCAGCGTAGGACCGGGACAGACCGCGTGAGCTGCCTGCGCCTGCTCCAGAAGAGGAACGTCGGAATAGTGATCTCCGTAGGCAACGACAATCTTCCATGCCCCGGCGCCCAAATGCTCATCACACCAACGTTCAACTGCACGCGGTTTTTCGGCACCCTCAATAACTGACCCTAAGACATGGCTGGTATAGTGACCATTTGCAATCTGCATTCGCGTGGCCATAAAACCGTCGGCGCCTAAATGCGCAGCTGCAAGCTCGGCGATAGGAACAAATGTCGCCGAAACGAGAAGAACGACGTACCCTTCACTGCGATACCGCTTAGCGGCGGCAAGCGCTTCAGGACGAAATCTCGGCGCAATGACATCTTGATAAAATGAGCACATGACTTCATCCGCCTGCGCGGCGCTCATTTCCGTCAGAGCTCCGACAACAAGTTCTCGAGCTTCCTCCTGGCGTTGCGGCAAATGGAACTTATAGCGAATGCCCCACCAGGCCAACCGAAGCGTTCGCGCTAATGATGAAATATGCTGGCGATACAGGTACGCCGCGAACAAAAAACCTGATTGGCCGGAAATAACCGTACCATCAAAATCAAAAACAGCCACTTTCCTTGTATGCTCCACGCGTACCTCACCGCCTTTCTCGCAGACCCGCCCGGCGGCGTGCGGCCAACGTTGCCCCGCAGTCCCGGCTTCTTTTTGTCGGCAAGAAATGATACCACGCCATAACACATATTCCCATGCGTATCCGAAATACACCCTTTACATGCGAAGCTATGTCGGAGCTCCGATTTCGGTTTTCCGCTCTTTTTGCAGGGCTCCTTCGATGGGCGGCCTGCCGGCCTTCTCAATTCTGCGCCTGCTGATTTTTTGATCCTACAGCCTGCGGAAGCCCGCTAAGAAAAAAGCCTCCCAAAGGAGGCTGAAGTTGCAATGGCGGGATATGCGGGGCTCGAACCCGCGACCTCCGACGTGACAGGCCGGCGCTCTAACCAGCTGAGCTAATACCCCGGACGCCTTTGCGCGAATTGAAAGTTTACAGGGAAAGTTCCCTTATGTCTAGCAAGATTTCCGGTGAATTCAAGTTTTTTCCAGAACCGCCCCTTAAACACCTATACAACCGCTGGTAAAGCCTATTTAAAGGCGACATTATTCGAGAGCAACGTTTATTCGAGGGCGACGTTAGTGGTAGTGCCGTTTGAATCGGTCACCTTCAGAGACGCTCCGTCAAGCTCAGCGGACTCAATCGTGCCCGTGCCACCGACAACATTGCCGTCCTTGTCGGCAACCAGCACCGGCAGGGCACCATCACCAATCGTATACGCTACCACGTCCCATTTTCCATTGTTATTCTCGGGAACCAAGATTGTTCCGTTGTACAGCATGAGGTTGACCGGCGTGCCATCGACCTCAAATACCACCGTTGTATTGCCCGAACCGCCATCGCGTGTAATGCCGTACTTACCGTCAGACTGCTTCTCAATAGCATATTTTGAGCCTTGGTACGTAATGGTGCCGTCCGCGTCTTGTTTGTCCTGCTGCTTTTCACCTGAATAGGCTGAATCGCTCTGCTGAGTCTTCGTAGCGGGAGCGGGCTCAGGAGAGGATACCGCGCAGCGCACCACAAAAAAGAGGACGATGAGGGCCACGATTGTTGCTATTACGAGCAGAACCGTGCGACGGCGGTTTTTCAAACCCGGCTCTTCTCCAACATCCGCGATCTTCTCGCGAGCCATATGGGCGCCCTGGCCCGCATGAATCGTAGTGATATCTCCCGGTTTTACCGGCGATACCCGCGGGGTCTTCTCGTCATCGGTTTCAGTCTCTATATGGTTTCGACCCGCCATGTGGTTTGCCATGAAAACTCCTTTATCGCTTACACTTCGCGACGCGCTTCAATGGCGCGGCCAAGCGTTACCTCATCAGCGTACTCCAAATCACCGCCAACGGGCAAACCGCTCGCCAGACGCGACACCTTTACTCCCAAAGGCGCGATGATGCGCGCGAGATATGTGGCAGTAGTTTCTCCCTCTACGTCGGGATTTGTGGCGAGAAGCACCTCTTGCACCGTTCCGTCTGCCAAGCGGGCAAGCAATTCCCGTATATGAAGCTGCTCCGGACCGATTTTATCCATCGGAGAAATGGCGCCGCCGAGCACATGGTAGAGGCCGTGGTACACGCCCGTGCGCTCAATAGCTGAAACGTCACGCGGCTCAGACACCACGCAAATCGCCGAACGGTCGCGGGAGCCATCCGAGCAAATATCGCACTCTTCCCGCGTTGCATAGTTGAAGCAGGTAGGACAAAAATGCACCTGTTGCTTTACCTCAAGAATCGCATTGGCCAGGCGACGCGCTTCTTCGGAGTCCGTCTCAAGCAGATAGTACGCGATACGCTGCGCGGACTTAGGACCAATACCGGGAAGACGCCCCAGCTCATCCAAGAGACGCTGGAGCGAGCGTCCGTCATTTGTCAAATCAAACGCCATTAAAAGAGCCCCGGAATGTTCAATCCACCCGTGACCGAACTCATCGCCTGGCTTGCCGCCTTTTCGGCAGTTTCGAGAGCGTCATTTGTGGCAGCAAGAATCATGTCCTGAAGCATCTCAACGTCCTCCGGATCCAAAACTTCGGGATCAATCTGCAGGTCCGTGAGGCGTAAATCACCCGATACGGTGACCTTGACCGCTCCACCGCCGGCGCTTGCCGTATGCAACGCCAATGCGGCCTTTTCCTGCGCTGCCAGCAATTGCTCCTGCATCTTACGCGCTTGAGCCATCATCTGGTTGCGGTTCATGCCGCCCCTGTTAAATCCACCTTTAGCCATTAGTTCTCCTTATCATTGGCAGATACTTCATCGTTTGATTCAAATGAAACGGAAACAGCAGGCCCAAACACCTCTTCAAGCATTGAAGCTACGCTGCTGAGATCTTTTGGAAGCGCCGAGCGCTCAGCGATTTCACTCGATGACATATGCTTGTCGCCAGAGGGAGTCTCCGCAGAAGAGCCAAAGGACGAAGCCGTTTCAGCAGCGCGTTCGGAAACCGTGAGTTCACCGGCGACTTCGGAAACTTTAGGTTGAACAGGTGTAGGGCCTGGATTGGAAGCCTTAGCTGTTGGTTTTATTTCTTTTGCAGGAGCAGGCTCTGTCATTGGTGTCGCAGGCGCCTGAGTTGCCGTAGGTACGGACTGTGGCGCCGTCATCGACACGGATTGCACTACTGCAGGTACGGATGGTGCTGTCGCGGGTGTGGATTGAGACGCAGGAGCCGCGGAGACTTCGTCCCACGGCAAAGGAAACTCAGACGCGCCTTCCTTGGGTGCAGTCTCCTGCACGGAGTTAGACGCCGCGCGCGGAGACGAGCCTGAAGCCTGCACGGGAGACGGAACGGGTGCTGCCGGCTCCATGCTACTTCTCGGCAGTTCTCCTGAAGGTGGAGAAGCAAAGTTCCGCTGCGCGTCTGCAATCGCCTTATTTTGAAGCGAAGACTCGCCGTACGCGATGCTCCGCGTCCCCAAGGTCTGCTCGATAAGCGCTAAAAGCTCCCTTTTAATCTCTTCTCGCTCCAGCATCGCCGTTGCGAACTCAGAACCTTTAGGGAGAAGAACAAGCAAATGAGAACCATCGTCTGACGCGAGCGTGGAGCCCTGTAGTAGGGCACCGTGGGCGGGAGCTTTTGCGATGTACTGTTTGATAATCTCTTTCCACGTACGCGTTAGAGTCGCTTCATCGTTTGCAGACGGGCGCGGGGTGGCAGAAGCTGGCTCCGAGATTGGCTGAGGCGCAGGTGTAGCAGTGGGCACTGACGTAGGTGCTGATGCAGACTTAGGCGTAGACGCAGTGGTAGGCGCAGGTGCAGGTGCCGGTATAGATGCAGGCTCTGATACGGGTGCGGACTTAGGCGTAGACACGGTCGTGAGTGCCGGTGTATGAGCGGATGCTGGTACCGGTGCAGACATCGGTGCGGGCACAGAGCCAGAAGCAGCAGCTTTTTCCAGCTTGCGCTCTACATCAGCTACGCGCTCTGCAAGCGATTCCAAAGTCAAATCAACTTCAGGTCGCGCCAAGCGTGTGCACGCGATTTCAAGCACCAGCCGCTGATTGGAGGCTGTACGCATCTGACTTGAGGCGTCACCGAGTATCGTCAGAACACGAGCGAGCCTATCTACAGAACCATACGCGGAAACTTCCTGCGCGAGCTGCGCCCGCTCGTCATCAGTCACGGTGAGAGCAGCCGCATCAACACCAACGGCCGCCATAACGTAGGCGTTACGCACATGAGCTGCAAGTTCCCGGGTAAACTGCAGCACATCGCGGCCAGCGTTTACCAGCGTATTGACCTGATCAAAGAGGGTCGCAACATCACGCTTGGCGATTGCCATGGACACATGAGCCAAAAGTGAGCCTGACGCTTCCCCTAAAAAGTCCTGAGCAATAGCAAGAGAAACTTCTCCATCGCCAAAGACAGAAAGCTGCTCCAGAGAGGTCAGCGCATCACGCATACCGCCGCGGGCGTGGCGGACAATCAGCTCAAGCGCTCGAACGTCAAAGCGGAAACCCTCGGCCTCACACACATACTGCAAGTGCTCCAGCATGTCCTCATTTCCAATCGCGTGAAAGTCAAATCGCTGCACGCGGGATAAAACAGTTCCCAACACTTTTTGAGGGTCAGTTGTGCATAAAACAAAGGTTACGTGCGCGGGAGGCTCCTCAAGCGTCTTAAGCAAAGCATTGAACGCGGCCGTGGTCAGCATATGAACCTCGTCGATGATATAGACCTTGCCCTTGCCTCTTACCGGCGCATAATTTGCGCGAGAAATGATTTCCTCGCGAACGTTGTCAACGCCCGTATTGGACGCGGCATCAATCTCTACTACATCGGGATGCGTGCCGGCCGCAATGAAACGACATTCTTCGCAGGTACCGTCGGGAAGCTGACCGGGCGCCTTACGGCAAAGCAGCGCTTTTGCCAGCAGACGGGCCATAGTCGTCTTGCCGGTTCCTCGCGGACCGCAAAACAAATAGGCGTGGCTGACTTTGCCTTCAAGCACCGCGCGCTTTAACGTCTCAACAACATGTTTCTGACCAACGACCTGCTCAAATGTTTGCGGTCGATACTTTGTATACAGCGATTCCATACGTCCTCCGACGCGCTCGAGTGAACGTGTTAAGTATACCCGTCAGTCTCCGCGTTCTTCTCGCCAGAAACGACCTCATAAAAAAGGAGCAGCCGAAGCCGCTCCTTTAACGTGCATTGCTTAGTTCACAAAACGTGATGTGATTACTCCGCGGACTCTGTAGGTGTCTCAGCAGTCTCAACGGGCGTCTCAGGCTCTGCTGCGGGCTCCTCAGCAGGAGCGGCGGGAGCGTTCTTCGCAAACTCCGCAGCGCGCTTTGCTTTCTCCGCGGCCTTCGCCTCAGCAGCAGCCTTACGAGCGGCCTCTTGCTCGGCAGCCTTTGCGGCCTTTGCCTCCTTGGCAGCCTTTGCCGCGCCAAGACGAGCGGAAGCGGCCTCGCCGAACTTGTCGGAGAAACGCTGGACGCGACCGCCGGTGTCAACGAGCTTCTGCTGACCGGTATAGAACGGGTGGCACTTATCGCAGAGGTCAACGCGCATTTCAGGAACGGTAGCGCGGGTAGTCCACGTGTTGCCGCAGGTGCAGCGAACCGTGCACTCTACATACTCAGGGTGAATTCCTTGCTTCATACAGGACTCCTTACATCGGCTCTGGTTTCCGACCAGAGCAAGGGAATAGCCGACTGAGTATAGCAGAGTCCCCGCGGTTTCGCTAGGATAGAATGAACTCTTTCCCACTTTACACGGAGGCGACATGTTTTTAGCTATTGACGTAGGCAATACTCAAACGACCCTTGGCCTTTTTGACGAGAAGGGCCAGATGCTTCACGGCTGGCGCATGTCCACCGATACTACTGAAACAGCCGATATGCTGCACGGTCGTCTCTTTACATTCTTTATGAAAGATGGTTTCTCGCTTAACGACATCACTGCCGGAGGAATCGCCTGCGTGGTGCCCGCCGTCTCCCGCGCGTGGAAACGTTGCTTTGAAGCACTCCTTGACCGGCCGCTCATTGCTGTCAGCGCCGCCTCAAATACGGGAGTCCCCGTACACATGCCACATCCCGAACGCGTTGGAGCCGACCGCATCGCCAACGCCGTCGCCGCCCGCGAACGCTACGGATCCCCTGTTGTGGTCGTAGACTTTGGCACCGCTACGAATATCGACGTAGTAGACGATTCAGGCGCGTATCGCGGCGGCGCCATTTCACCCGGCCTCATACTATCCGCAAACGCGCTTTTTGAGCGCGCCGCAAAACTTTCCAGCATCCCCATCGAGGCCCCCGCGTCAGCTTTGGGCAACGACACCGAAAGCGCTGTCCAGTCCGGCTTAGTCATCGGCGCGGCTGCGCAGGCGGAAGGCCTGGTAGCCCGCATTTTGCGTGAACCCGGTATCACCGGCGCAAAGGTTATTGCCACGGGCGGCCTTGCAAAAACCGTCAGCGTGGCAACCGATGTGTTTGACGTGGTGGATCAGGAGCTTACGCTACGCGGCATTTATCTCATCTGGAAGCGCGGATAGACGCTTGTTCGGGAGTGATAACGGTTTCTTTGTCGTCAGCGCCTACAAGAATCGCACGACCCCATACGTCCACGCCGCCAAAACGCGCCGTATACGCTACGTTACCGTTAGGATAGACCACATCAACCTTGTGTCCAAGAAGCGGTATCACGTCAAAGTAATCGCTCAGGATAGGTGCGAGGGGTCCTGCTGCAGCGCGACCCGCCCTGCTGTCGCTGGCCCAAACGTCCACGGCAGACACAATCGCCTTTGCAAGAGCCGCCGGTTCAAGCACTTTTGCGGCGAGAAGCGTCTCCGCCTCGAAAAGCCCCTTTGCATCAAGACACCTCAGGTCGAATGAGATTCCACACACAACAAACATACCATCCGTATAGCCGGCACGCGTCTGCACAACTCCAAAAGGCGCATCTTTGACAACGATGCCATATGGCCATGCGATGCCGATATTCGAAATGGAGCCTTTGAGGTTCTTTACCAGCCCATATGCCGCGACATAGGGAACGCCTGTTATCTGCTGCATAGAAATATCGGGACGAAGAATCACCGCAAACTCAAGGTTCTTCTCGCCCCGAGCGGCGTTTTTGGCGTCTCTGTCATCGTTGGCTTTCTCCGCGTGCCTCTCGGCATGTTTACCAGCCACAAATTCACCAGCTTGACCACCACTTCTGGCAAGCTCGACAGCCTCGTCAAGAACGCTCATACCCATACCGCGCTACTCCCACGTAATATCGCCGAGGTCGGCGGTCACGTGACCAACGCGCTGGTCCGCGTGAACAACTTCAACGCCGCTGTGCGTCAGGAAGCGAACGGGATCGTGCATCAAATCTTCCATGGGAACAAGCACGTAATCGCGCTCGCCAAGACGCGGATGCGGCAGCGTCAGACGCTTGCCCGCATGTTCCTCACCTTCAACCCAGAGCAGGTCACAGTCGATGGTACGCGGACCGTGTCCCTCCTCGCCAGGCTTACGGATACGATCAAGGGCATCTTCAACTTTGAGCAGCTCACCCAAGAGCACCAGCGGATGTAGTTCTGTACGAATCTCCGCCACAGCGTTGGCAACCGGCGTTGCAATGCCATATGCGGGCTCCGTCTCGTACGCGTGGCTTACAGAAACCACGCAGGTCAGAGGAATCTCATCGATAAGCTGCGTTGCACGAGCCAAATACGCCACTCGATCGCCCACATTCGAACCGAGCGCCACAAAGCCCTGACGCGGATCTTTTTGAGTCATCGCCCAGAAAGAATTAACGGCTTGAGCGGCTCCAGCCACGTCATGAACGCGCAGGATTCTCGCGCCATTAGTGATGGCGGCAATGCAGATAGCCTGCGTCGCGAAATCACGATCAACCGCCGCCGCAACTCCGGATACCGCGCCCACAAACCGTTTGCGAGACACCGCGCAGAGCAGCGGATACCCCATAGACACCATCGAGCGCGTCGCGCGCTGGATAACGATATCCTCATCGGCGAACTTATCAAAGCCAGGACCGGGATCGATGCAGATGCGGTCATGAGAAACGCCTGCGCGCATCAAAACGCGCGCCTGATCTCCCAAAAAGCCCATAATCTGGCGCATGATGGGCGCCTCTTCGGGCAGCGTAAAGCGGCGCTGCGATGTCAGAGAACGGGCGCTTTCAGGCCGAGCCGGCCTGCTGTCGTCAAGGGCGACACGCTTACGCTCAATATGCGCTCCCAAGCCTTCCTTGTTCCAGTGCATTACAATGCAGCCGCACTTGGAGTCTGCGGCGACGTTGACCATTTCAGGGTCGGTAAAGCCTGAAACGTCATTGATAATCTGTGCGCCTAAGCGAATGCACATACGCGCCACTTCGGCATGGCGCGTATCAACGGATACTAAAGCCCCTGCTTTAAGAAGCTCGCGAACCACAGGAACAACACGCTCAGCCTCTTCCCTTGAATCCACCGGTGTATGCCCAGGTCTTGTAGACTCGCCGCCAACGTCAATGATGTCGGCTCCTTCATCGAGCATCTGGAGACCACGTTTGACCGCCGTCTTTACATTGATATTCTCGCCACCGTCAGAAAACGAGTCAGGCGTCACATTCAAAATGCCCATAATTCGCGGGCGGGCAAGGGAAAGTGTGTGGTTACCGCATTGCCATGTCGTATAGCTTTGCCTCAGCATGAAGGCCTCCTTGCACGAGTGCGTCCCGACTCCGGTGCGCTTGTCATAAACATTTCCATTGTAGAGGTTTTTGCGTGTTCTCTCATTTACCATAGTTTTGTTATCGCCTACGGAAGTGAGAAATCATGAGCGCTCCATCACCTTGCAACCAATCGCAAACCGCCCTGGCACACAGCGCATCAACGCACAACGCGGCAGAGGCCCCTGTCACTGATAGCTCAAAGACCCGCGAATATACCCTCGCCTCGTGGAACGTCAACGGACTGCGAGCCGTCTTAAAGAAGGATCCATCGTTTATCGAAGTTCTTGAAACCATTGACGCCGATATCTTTGCCATCCAAGAGACCAAACTGCAGGAAGGTCAGGTTGACCTCGAAATTCCCGGTTATTATCAAACTTGGAATTATGCCGAGCGCAAGGGATATTCAGGTACCGCCGTTTTTTCGCGAGAAGAACCTCTGCAGGTAGTTCGCCACATCGATTCTCCCGTTGCGGATGATGAGGGGCGTATTTGCGCTTTGGAATTTGCGAAGTTTTGGTTTGTCGACGTCTATACACCCAACTCTAAAGACCAGCTTGCGCGCCTCGATGAGCGATTGGTCTGGGACGCTCGATACCGTGACTTTCTCGCAGGTCTTTCTCAACAGAAACCTGTCATTACCTGCGGCGACTTCAATGTTGCCCACCATGAGATCGATCTGAAAAATCCCAGCAGCAACCGTAAGAACGCAGGGTTTTCCGATGAAGAGCGGGAGAGTTTCACCAAGCTTCTTGACGCGGGCTTTACTGACACCTTCCGCTACCGTCATCCTGACGTTACCGGAGCCTACAGTTGGTGGAGTTACCGGTTCAACGCCCGCAAAAACAACGCCGGCTGGCGCATTGATTACTTTTTGGTAAGCGACCGCATCGCCGAGCGGATAACCGGCGCGTCCATCTTGAACGAAGTCTACGGCAGCGATCACTGCCCAGTGGAGCTGACGATAGAGCTGTAGGGATTATAGCCTGCCTCAGATACTGTCGATAACGCGCGCCTGAGATGGTCTACACTCTCGGCAACGAAGTCACTTGCAGCGGCAAATTTATCCTTAGAAATCCGTTTCGACACCGGCCTCTTGCTTTACCTTCAAAAACGTCTTAGCGTCCCGGCAGGCCATGAGCTCCTCAGGAAAGTGAACCTCATCAAGCAGGTTGGATATGTGATTCGCATGCGCAATACGCGTCGCAATGTGCGCGTCCGATCCAAATGAAACCATGCAGCCAAGTTCTGCGCAGCGCTCAGCAATGAGGCGGCACCTCGCCTGTTTCTCCGGAGCAGGACCCGCCGCATACGTCGCCTCGTTCATCTCAATCAGCTTGCCGCGGTCGCGACACTCGCGAATCAGTGTATCTATCTCAAAATCAAGGAAGCTCCGGCCCAGGTGACCCAGAATAAGCACATGCGGATTGTCAAGCACGTTCACATACATTTGCGTCACTTGAGCGGGCGTTGCTCCACATGCCCAATCTTTTCCGTGAATGCTTGCGACCGCGTAATCACAGCGGGAAAGCACAAGCTCGCCAAGACTATGAGCGTGGCCGAATTTATCGCCGTTTATAGCGGTGTCAGCAGCAATATCCCAGGCGAACAAATGCCCTTCAAGATCGACAATATCCACTTCGCAGCCGCACAAAATGCGCATACCCTGCCAGATCTCAGGAACGATAGTAAGGTTCAGAAAGAATTGGAAGTTCTTCAGTGTTTGCTCGTCAAACAGCATTGACGAGAAGTGATCTGTCAAGCCCAGCAGCTCAAAACCCTGTTCAGCGGCCATTCGGACGTTCTCCTCCATTGTGGAGTACGCGTGGCGCGAATACATCGTATGTGTATGTACATCGCAAAGTATGCGCATAGCAACCCTTCCTTACAAGCGCCTTGCGAACATCTACTGGACGCCACACTCCTCGGCAGCTTTTTTCCATGCCGCAAGAGAATTGACGCATATGTCGTACGGCACGCAATAACTGACGCGGAGCCAACCGGGGCAACCGAATGAATCTGAAGGAACCGGCAGCAATTCGTATGCGCGCGCACGCTCGCAGAATTTCTGCGCGTCATCGCCAGGAGCTTTAACCCACAGATAGAAAGCTCCGTCAGGCTGAACATATTCGTAGCCCAGATCAGAAAGTCCCTGCGTCAGCACATCGCGATTCCGCGCGTATGCCTCAATATCAGCGGGTTCATCGACGCAATCAACCAACACCAATTGGAACAGGGACGGGGCACACACGAACCCCAAAGCGCGAGCAGCACCCGCGCAAGCAGCATATACTTCGTCATGCTCGGGATTTGTAGGTGGAACGAATACCCAGCCGATACGCTCTCCGGGCAGCGATAATGCCTTGGAGTAGGAGTAGCACACAATCGTGCGGTCATATACTTCAGGAATCCAAGGAACGTCTACATCTCCATACACAATCTCGCGGTACGGCTCATCCGAAATCAGATAGATGTCAGTTCCCAACGCAGTCTGACGCTCATGCAGCGCGTCGGCGAGCATATCCAGATTCCGGCGCGTATATACCGCTCCAACCGGGTTGTTGGGTGAGTTTACTATGACAGCTTTCGTTTGAGGCGTAATCGCCGCGGAAAGTCTCTCAATGTCGATTTGGAAGGTTTTCTCGTCAGCGAGAACTTCAACGCAAGAAGCTCCCGCATGCTCAATCCAAACGCGATACTCAGGAAAATACGGTGCGATAACGATAACCTCATCACCGGGCACAACCACAGCATTGATTGCCATTGAAACCGAAGCGGCGGCTCCACATGTCATGATGACATCGGCTGCCGTTGCGGCAGCAGCGCCAAAGCGACGGCACAACGAGGCAGCCACCGCTGCACGAGCGGCAGGCGTGCCGATAGAAGCCGTATATGAGTGAACTGCCTGTGGCGGAAGCGTCACAGCATGTTCAATAGAAGCGCGAACCGCGGGCGGAGCGGGCACTGACGGATTGCCGATAGAGAAGTCAAAGACGTTTTCGGCGCCAATCTCTTCGCGACGCCGTGCGGCGAACTCGGCTATATCGCGAATGACAGACTTCGCTTGTCCGTACCCCAGGTTCGTTTGATTGATGCCCATGACAACTCCTCCGCTCTTCCAGACTTACTCGTACACCGACGGCTTAAGAACGCCCACGTATGGAAGGTTGCGATACCTTTCGGCATAGTCAAGACCATACCCAACCACAAAGGCATTGGGAACATGAGCTCCCACGTAGCGCGGCGTCACCGCCGGACTCTTGCCCTCGATGTCCTTTACCAAAAACGCCGCAATTTCAATCGACTTGGGATTGCGCGACTGCAGCATACGCATGAGGTAGGAAAGGGTAAGCCCTGAGTCGAGAATGTCTTCGACGATAAGCACGTCACGTCCCTCAATTTTGGTGTCAAGATCCTTTACGATGCGGACAACTCCCGAGCTTTTCACACCATCGGCATAGCTTGAAACAGCCATGAAATCGATAGACATAGGGCAGGTAATGGCGCGCATCACATCAGCCATAAACACAACAGCGCCGCGAAGCACGGCAATGACCAGAGGATTCTTATCCGCATAATCACGAGTAATCTCTCCGCCCACACGTTTGACAACCTCTTGTATCTCATCCTCTGACAGCAAGATCTCCTCGATATCGGGATGCGTTTCCGTCATAACGGCTCCTCTCAGCCAATGTGTCTATCCGGCGCTTTCGGTATTTTCAGTGCTTCCAACGCCTCCGATACCTCCGTCCGGCAATCCTAACGGCTCTTCGTGAAGACTTAATTCTAGCAGCAGTTTTGTATCTTGCGTACATTTTGATCGCTCATCAGCGCGAATTCCCGCAACCCATACGATGCGGCCTTTCGGCGATGTGTGCACAATGGGCACCCTATTGCGCTCGATAAGCGGGAGGCGAGAAGCACTCAGCAGGTCAGAAAGTTTTTTTGACTGTCCGTGCATACCCAAAGGGCAGAGAACGTCTCCCGGCTGCGGAGGACCTGCCCAGAGCCGGCCACCATGCGTACCGTCGATTCCCGCGGCACCCGCGTCAAGCAGCACGGATTCTCCCAGCCATTCGCGTCCATGCGCCTGCGCAAATGAAACGACATCAAGGCCATGCTCTACCGGAATGAGCCGTGCGCGAAGCGTTCGGCCCTCTGAAAGCTGCACCATCCCGGGAACAGGTAGCCAGGCAGATGGCGCGCCGTTTGAAATGTGCGTTTGCTCCTCTTCCTGATCTGTCCGCGTAAGCGCAAGCGTCCCATATGAAACGCGAGCTTGAATATCACGCGGCAGATTGACCGAGCCTCTGCCCGCAGCCACCGCTTCAAGAACGCTTTCAACGTGATGCGCTTCCAAGCGCGGATCATCTGTCAGCAGTTTTGCCGCAATTCGCACCACACGGCGCGCAATCACCACCTCAGTTACTGCCAACTGCGCCGCGTTGAGCATCAGGTAACCTTTGCTCTCATGTATCAGCAGCTCCCGCAGACGGCGTGTCGCGACGCCGTTCAGGTACGCATCCTCATCAGATACGATGTCGCACGTTCCCGCAATAGCGGAAAGCACGCGCGGATTTCTCGCCTCAAGACGCGGCACTACCTGATGGCGAACGTACGAGCGCAGATAGTAGGTATTGACATTCGTAAGGTCTTCTCGCCACGAAATTCCACGCTCAACAAGATAGTTGCACAGCTCAAGGTGCGTCCGGCTCAAAAGAGGGCGCACAATGCGATTGCGACGGCGCGGGATAGACGCGAGTCCCGAGACGCCCGTTCCGCGCGTCACGTTCATAAGAAAGGTTTCCGCGCGGTCATTGGCGTTATGCGCGGTCACAATGCGAGCGGCCGATCGCGGCACGCCGGCGCTGGCACACAACTCATTTGCCAGCCGATTTGCCTCCTCATAGCGCGCGCGGCGACCGGCATCCTCAACGTTCAGTCGCTCGTCCGCCGCGATACGCGCGATATCCAGCCTGCGTACGACACACGCAATGCCGTATTGGGCGGAAAGGGACCGTACAAACTCCTCGTCCTTCTCGGCGTCTACGCCACGAAGCTGATGATTGATGTGAAGAACGCACAGGCGGTCAAGCGCGAGTTTCACAGGTCCGCGACCGTCTTGAAGATCCAGCGCCTCTGTCGCTGCCATGACCAGCAAAGCCGTCGAATCCGCGCCACCTGAAACCATCAGCACCACAGGAGCGCCCTCAGGCAAAGCGTCGGAAGCGGACGGAGCGTATCGACGTGAAACTGTTGGCACGGCACCTCGCAAACACTAATTTGTATATGTCGCTACTATATATACTTTGAGCGTTACTCACAGTTTAAAGCAAGTTTAAATCACGAAGGACTCTATGGCACCCCAAATTCATCTGCACATCCTTGCCAGTGGCTCAGGTGGAAACGCCGCCATTGTCGAAGGGCCAAGAACCAGCATCCTTGTGGACTGCGGTCTTTCAAAGCGAGAACTGCTGCGCCGGGCGGATGAAATGCACGTCAATATGCGCCGCGTAGCTGCTGTTTTCATCACTCACGAACATTCTGACCACGTTTCCGGTCTCCGCGTATTTTCAAATTGCTTTGACGTTCCTGTTTTTACCACGCCAGGCACCGCGCAGGTTCTTTCCGGCCGGGCGGGCACGACCGGCATTACATTTTCCGAGATTGCTCGCGACAGTGTTACCCATATCGGTGAGATTGCCGTCCACGCCTTTCCTACGTCGCACGATGTCGCCGAACCTATCGGCATGCGCTTCAGTCTCTTTGACGAGAAGGACCTTGAGACAGATAGTATCGGCTATTGCACAGACACGGGCGTTCTGACCGACGACGCCCTTCTACGCCTTGCGGGCGCGCGCATTTTGGCGCTCGAATCAAACCATGATGAGCACATGCTTGCCACAGGACCCTATCCGCAAATGCTTAAAAGCCGCGTGGGAGGGCCTTGCGGTCACCTCTCAAACGAACAGGCAGCTCACGCGGTTATGGAGCTCGTGAGCGATTGCACAGAGGCGGTCGTGGGTATGCATCTTTCACGCGAGAACAACCAGCCAAGTATTGCCGTGCGCACCCTTGCCGCCGCGCTTGACGCCAAACCTGAGAATGACATCTTCACACAAGCCCGTACCGACACCGGCCTGCGTATTCTTGTCGCCAGTCAAGATTGCCCCATAAGCATCCTCTAGGGATTGGCGCCTGACGGACAGATTGCCTCATAAGTATCTTCTGGGAGTGCACGCCTCCTGGGCGGGCTATGTAAGCGGAAAACTAAGCGGGAGACTAAGCAGGAAAACAAAAAGCGGCTCGAAGTTTTGCTTCAAGCCGCTTTGAGATGCTGTTGGGAAAGAAACGCACGAAAGTCTTTCTAACTCCTCAGATTCTCGTTAAGACTCTCGATTCAAACCGCCTTAGTCAATAGAAATCTTGGTAACGTTTGCTTTCTCGTCCTGCTTTGGAACGGAAATCGTCAACACGCCGTTATCGAGTTTTGCGCTCAAACCCTGTGTCGCCGCATCCTTCAGATACACACCGCGAGTCGCACGCCACTCAGAGGATTCCTTATGCAGGTAATTCTTACCCTTTTCCTCGTCGGATTCCTTGTGCTCAGCAGTAATGGACAGACGACCCTCATTCAACTCAACGTCGATGTCCTCACGAGAAAGACCGGGGAGCTCTGCGGTCACCACATACTTCTCTCCTGCGTCTTCAACGTTCATTGGAAATGCTTCAGAGCTTGTGGACGAGAACGGCGAATCGAAGAAGCTCTCAAGGCTTCCGCCGAAAGGCCAATTACTTAACCCGCGCGCGTAACGATCAAAAGGAACCATACCATTCATCAAAACCACTCCTTTGCTGGTAATGTGCCATCTCTGGCACTCCGTTGTTCATTGTTCTATATGCCCAATCCAAGGAAGTTTAATCAAGATTTTGAAAATTTCTCAGCCTGTATAACATATGTTATCTAAGTGTTATTAACTCATATATTCCAGCGATTTTACTGACGAGAATACCTGGGGATTCAGATCATCCTCAAGTTCTAAACCCCTCTTTTAACTCATCGCAAGACAGCTGGGCGCCCATGGATTAGAATAGTGCAATGGGTAACCGCTCAACCACGGAGGTTAACGTGGACCAAACTACAAATTCTCATGAAAAGCTCCCTGCTGACGCGGGCCAGATACTTGATGAGGAATCAATGACTCATACTATTCCCCAAGAGACTTCATCGGGCCAAGAAGCTCCATCGAGCCACCATTTCGATGCAGAACATACTGATACCGCTGAGCAGGCAGTCGAAGAAGAATACGAAACGATTGAGGCTTTTTCCGGAGAGACTTCCTTTGAAGAAACTCTTGAGGATGACATTGCACCGTCTCATGATCACGGCCATAACGAGCTCTCCGCCGATGATGCACACAAGGGCACGCATTATGTTCGTAAGCGTCGAGCGCACAAGACTGTAGAACCCATCAACGACTTTGCCCATGGTGAAGAAGATGAAGCCTCTGCCGCTCATGAATCCAGCTTTACCATTGGCAAGGTGCATCATGGCCACAGCAGCAGAAGTTGGAAACGATCCAACGCTGAGATCGCGCAGCTCAGAAAAGATCTCCATTACGGACAATACCTGCAAGTCCCTAAGGGGCAGCGCGATATCTTCGTAAAGAAGGAACGTCGTATGCACGCGGGTTCTCTGATTGCGGCTGTTGTAGTGCTTGTCATTATTGCCATCGTCGCATATTTCCTGTGGACATGGATGTCAGCCAACTGGGGATCTGCTGTCAGGTAGCGAAGCGGGTCAGGTAGCGAAGCGTGCACGCATCGTATATAGCCTCACAACAATAGCCTTACAACATCCGCTTAGCAAGCTACTCATTCGATGAACTGTTCATTTGACGGCAACTCAAAGAAATCAAATTGATATTTGGCTATGTTGGCTCTGTACCACAATTATGGGACAGAGCCAACATTTAGGAATTGTATCTATTCGCACGACAGTTAGTGCGCCAAAACTAGCACGCCTACAGCACAAAACCCTTACATCCAGGGATCCCGCTCAAACAGCGGCTCGGGCTCAGGGCGACGGTCGGAATAGGGATCATACCCATCATCGTCTTCGTTTTCAGCACGAATATATTCCGACCGCTGCGCCTGTACCTTTTTGACAGGCCTATGTACGTTTGGCCTTTTCGCAGAATTCTTTTTCGCAGAATTCTTTTTCGCAGAATT
This sequence comes from Atopobium sp. oral taxon 199 str. F0494, assembly GCF_000411555.1. GTDB lineage: Bacteria > Actinomycetota > Coriobacteriia > Coriobacteriales > Atopobiaceae > Lancefieldella. The sequence continues at coordinate 1,061,448 of NZ_KE150486.1, forward strand.
CTTTTGCGCGGAATTCTTGCCCTGTGCCAATGCCCCTGGCGAGAAGGGCGTGGATTTCCTACCATCGTTCACAACAACAGTGTCACGAAGAGTTTCTTGGGATGCGTCGTCAACGTTTGTCAGGTTGTCTTTCACGCAATCACGCTTCACGCGCAGCCTCCTCGCTTCACTTCCACTGCCCTTCTCGCCACAATGCGCCAATCTCACGCTAAGCGCGATGTGCCACAAGGTTCCCGTCATCGTCGGTATCAATGAGGACAGTGTCGCCCTCATGAAGCTCGCCGGCAATGATGAGGTTTGCCACCTGGTCAACAACGCGCCGCTGAATCAACCGCTTCAAAGGACGCGCGCCGTACACAGGGTCCAAACCGTCGAGCGCCAGGGATTGCACTGCGGCATCAGAGAGCTTAAGTGTCATGCGCTCCCGCGCCAGACGTGCACGGACGTCCTTAAGTTGGATGTCCACAATCTTCTCGATATCGTTCAAGCCAAGCGGCTGGAAGATAACCACGTCATCGATACGGTTCAAAAACTCCGGGCGGAATGCGCCTCGCAGCGCGTCCATAACCTGCTTACGCGTCTCTTCGTTCATTCCGGAAGCACCCGCCCCAGCAATGAACTGGGAGCCAACGTTGCTGGTCATGATGATGATCGTATTCTTGAAGCTCACCACGCGGCCTTGTCCGTCCGTCAGGCGACCGTCATCAAGCACCTGCAAAAGCACATTGAATACATCTGGATGGGCCTTTTCCATCTCGTCCAGGAGCACCACGGAGTACGGATGACGCCGCACGGCCTCGGTAAGCTGGCCGCCCTCGTCATATCCCACATATCCGGGAGGAGCACCAATCAAACGCTGCACCGAGAATTTCTCCATGTACTCGGACATGTCAATACGAACCAACGAACGCTCATCGTCAAAGAGTAGCTCTGCCAGCGCCTTTGCCAGCTCGGTCTTGCCAACGCCGGTCGGCCCCAAAAAGAAGAAGCTGCCCAGCGGACGATTAGGATCAGCAAGGCCTGCACGGCTCCTGCGGACCGCTGCCGAAACCGCAGATACCGCTTCGTCCTGACCAATGACGCGCAGGTGAAGCTGGCTCTCAAGATTTTTGAGCTTGTCCATCTCGCCCTGCATCATCTTGGACACGGGCACGCCGGTCCACGATGACACCACCTCAGCGATCTCATCTGTGGTGACTTCCTCTTTCAGGAGTCCGCCATCTTCCTGCTTGGCGAGAAGCGCCTTCTCGGCTTCATCATATTGACGCTGAAGCTCGGGGATCGTGCTGTAACGAAGCTCGGAGGCACGTGCAAGGTCTCCGTCACGGGTAGCACGATCCATTTGCGTACGGGCATCATCCATCTGAGCCTTGAGCTCCTGAACCTTATCAATAGCGCTGCGCTCGTTTTGCCAGTTAGCCTTCATGCCATCAAGTTTTTCTCGCGTTGTGGCAATTTCCTCACGCAGAGCCTCAAGACGCTCCTTTGATGCGGCGTCCTCTTCCTTCATGAGCGCCTGCTCCTCGATCTGCATCTGAGTCAGCTGGCGATCCACAGCATCGATATCGGAAGGCATCGAATCAAGCTCCATGCGCAGGCGGCTTGCTGCCTCATCAACCAGGTCGATAGCCTTATCAGGCATGAAACGATCAGAAATGTAGCGGTTCGAGAGATCGGCGGCTGCCACGAGCGCGGAGTCCGTAATGCGGACGCGATGATGCTGCTCGTACTTTTCCTTCAGACCACGCAAGATTGAGATAGTGTCCTCAACGGAGGGTTCGGAGACCAGCACGGTCTGGAATCGGCGTGCCAAGGCCGCGTCCTTCTCGATGTATTTACGGTACTCGTCAAGCGTAGTGGCGCCAATAGCGCGCAGCTCACCGCGGGCAAGCGCCGGTTTCAGGATATTGCCGGCATCCATGGAACCCTCAGTAGCGCCCGCACCCACAATGGTGTGGAGCTCGTCAATGAAGAGAATGATATGACCGTCGGACTTGCTGACCTCTTTCACCACGCTCTTCAAGCGGTCCTCAAACTCGCCGCGATACTTTGCTCCTGCTACCAGCGCTGACATGTCAAGTTCAACCAACTCTTTATCGCGCAGTGTCGAGGGAACGTCTCCGGATACTATGCGCTCCGCCAGTCCTTCAACGATGGCGGTTTTGCCAACGCCAGGCTCACCGATAAGCACGGGGTTGTTCTTGGTGCGGCGACTCAGCACCTGGATGGTGCGGCGAATCTCTTCCACACGACCGATGACCGGATCAAGTTTGCCCTGACGAGCGAGATCTGTCACGTTGCGGCCGTAATGTTCCAGCGCTTCAAACTCAGGCTTCGCATCTTGCGAAGTCACACGTTCATCACCGCGGAGCTCATTGTAGACCTCTTCCACGCGCTTAGCAGTCACGCCGGCATCGCGTAAGATACGGCCGGCCTCAGACTTGTCGTTAGCCAGCGCTGTCAGCAGATGTTCAGACGTCACATAGGAATCTCCCAGTTTAGTGGCAAGCTTTTCAGCCTCGTTGGTCACTTTGACCAGGTCATTCCCAAGACCGATCTGCGTTCCCCCGCTTACATGAGGCGCACGGCCGATAGCGTCATCCGTCTGGGCTTCTATAGCCTCAGGATCAGCGCCGACCTTCTCCAAAATAGAACGGAGATTACGCTCATTGCTGTCAAGCAACGCCTTAAGCAAATGTATAGGAGCTATCTCGGAAGCCTCGGCATCACTTGCGATGCTCAAAGCCCCTTGCAGCGCCTCTTGGGCAGTTACTGCCCACTTATCAATTCTCATATAATCATCCCCTTGTATTCGATGTTTATCAGAACGTATTGTTCCCGATTTATAGGGAGATATACAGAAAATCTAAGTGTCAATGTATTAGATTTTAGAGTAGTAGCCCAGACGTTAGACTGGTACCCCATCATAGGCAAGGTGAAGCTCAGATTCAATGCGCGAGAAGAACTCGGAAGGAGTAAGCGCTGGAATATCTGAATGAGAGAAGTCGCGCATATTTCTCGTAATGATATAGTCCGCTTTCACCTTCTTTGCGACACGCCAGATAAGACAATCCTCAAAATCTTTCCAGCCTGCGGCAAGCGCAGCGCGAATATCTGTTTGATCTAGAGAACAGATCTTGAATAGGGGAAGGGCTTCTTTTATTATCTCTTGCATGTGCTCAGGACCGTGCGCTTTGGAGCCGATATAAAACAGATCGGTATACGACTGAGCTGATGTCCACAGCTCCGCATCACGGAATTGCTCCATGACAAGCAGCTTTCTTGCATCTGCAACAAAGGGCTCTCTCGCCAGAAAGATGTCTAGAAGCACGTTGGTATCAACCAAGAGTCTCATAGTCTTTCGTCTTCCACTCGCTAACTGCCTCTTTGTATGTGCTGCCTCCTACTTCCTTCCAAAACGATGCAGGAGCAGGAATCGAGATCTTCTTAAAAAGCCGCGCAAGGTCTTCTTGATCTCCCTTGCTCAATTTACGAATCTTTGTCTTGGAAGAAGGTTTGGACTTAACGGACTTCTCGGCACAGGGAAGTTCTCCGGTAGCAAGGACATAATCAAAGGCAGCATTGATGAGCTTTGTGGTATTTGATCCAAGGGACTCAAGGATCCCGGAAACCTGATTTTTTACCTCAACGGGAATGCGAGCAGTTACGATGCTATCCATAGCTCCTCCTTACAAAACCCATGAACAACAGTGTATTCGTGTATTACAACTATGTCAAGAATGGGAGTGTTGAATGAGATTTGCATCTCGTGACTTTTGCTCTATGTAATGTTAAAGTAAATGTATGAGAAACCTCAAGTGGACAACCTAAACCCAACGGGAGCTTCGCCTCTAGGAACTTAGGTGAACACGGAAACTTGGCTAAGCATGTATAACGCAGTGTTTGGAGCCAATGTTGCGGTTGGGGTAACCGTAGCGGCTGACTACGAACTTGCTGTTCTTACATTTGTGGTGGCATTTCCTCTTAGCGAGCAGGATGGTCAACAGGAATAATGATTTCCAAGTCGTTTAGTGTAGGCATTCTTGGTATAGGTGTAGGAATTTGTTTTCTCCTTATTGGGGCTGTAATGGTGAAGACAGGTAATCCTAGCCTAATCCACAGCTATCATATTGTTCAAGTTCCGAGAAGTAGACTCTCGTTTGTAGCTAGATTGGTCGGTTTCGGAGCGCTACTGATTGGTGTCGGCGCTACTCTTATGGGTGTCTGTGCTTTCGTAATCGAAAATATGACTTCGCTTGTTTTTGTTTTGGCAGCTGTTGTGATGGTTGTTGGTGTAGGTGTTGCTTTGGCTACAGTCATGGTATTTACATTTCGGCCATGGTCATGAAAGATGTTACTTGCACCAAAGTTCCGAATACTTATTGGATAAGTAACAATCCAATAAACTGATACGATCGAGCGGCTGAGGAAGTATCCTGACTGCTCAATTACTAAACGTATATCGGATGAGGATCAAACGACTTTGACTTCTTTATAAAAAGGATTTGAATCTAAGCTAGCCAAGAGACAAGACTTTGGAAAGCGATTCCTTTGATTAGCCTCCGCTTCCGCCGTGTTGTTATAAAATCAGAGATTGATGCTCTACGGCAGGTAGATTTGGTGGTTTCGTGATTCGTTATGTAATTTCGAAGTTTATTAGAACAAAAGGATCCTTCATCTTTGTTTTTATTACAGTGGTAGGAATTGCTTTTACCTATACCATGCCGTATGTAAGCGGGAAACTTTTGGATTTTATTCTCGGCAACCGCAGCGAAGAGGACGCCGTACTATTTGCTCTTCTGGTAGCTTCAATAGGGATCTTTTCTGCCTTATTCTCTTAATGGCCGCGGTGATGGAAGATAAACCCAGATTGACACAGAAACAGAACGATTTGGTAGAGATTGATGAGATAAAACGCATTTCGATATCCGATTTAGTATTCTCGGTTACTCTTCCAGACGGATCTGTCCAAAAGGTTCTAGATGACTTCTCTTTTGAGTTTTCTGGTCCCGGTACATACTGCATAGTGGGAGAAAATGGACAAGGCAAGACATCGCTACTGTACTTGATACTTGGACTGTATACATCAGAAGGCAAAGTAAGGTATAACAATATACCCATCGAAAAGTGTAATTTGGATTACATACGTGCCGAAGCAATCTCGTGCTGCCCTCAGGTATGTTTCGCTCCAGATCTTCCATTCAACAAAGCAAGAGACCGGAAACGCTTTCTGATCTCGGACGTTACCTGATGGGACGTCATGATAACGGTCCTGTCTGTATCCGCCATCACCGTATCGATCAAACTTTGAACCGATGCGGCGTCCAGGTGCGCAAAGCTTTCGTCATAGATCACAATCTGAGGCTTGAAGAGGAAGATGCGAGCAAGCGCCAGTCTTTGCCTCTCTCCCCCGGAAAGACTGCTTCCCGACTGGTTGATCAGGTGATCTAGGCCCTCCGGATATCGCGTGAGGATCTCCTCAAAGCCCGATTGCTTGAGAGCAACAATTACCTCTTCGTCGCTAAAAGTCTTCTGGAATAAAGTGATATTGTCTCGGATACTTGCGTTGAAAATGAAGGTCTGCTGAGAACAGGGGATGATAAAGCGAGCGTACTTCTCGCTTTTATACTCTTTGATAGGATGTCCGTCCAAAAGGATCTGTCCTTTATCCGGCTGCAGCACATCGGTCAGCAGCTGGATCAGTGTGGTCTTGCCACTTCCGGAATCACCTTCAAGAAGATACTTGCCGCCGCGCTCAAGGCTGAAGCTGATATCCGATAGGATAGGACGCTCTTTATCGTAACTGTAAAAAACATGGTCTGCAGTAAGGCTTGAGAACTGCGAGGGGATATCTCTTGTTCCGTCTTCAGCAGAGTCCTTCCTATCGAGAAGAGCGCGGAACTTCCTGATGATCTCCTTGGCGCCACGCATATCAGTGATGGCATCGCTGACATTTTGGATGGGGCTTGCAATGTAGACCACAAGCTGAGAAGCCGCCACCATCATGCCGACTGTCATCAGACCTTGAAGAGTGAGGATGGCTCCGATGAAGTAAATGCCGATGTAGATGATCTGGCCTACGGTAAAGGAAAGCAGGCGTGCCAGCGAACTCACATAGCGCGCCTGAAACCTGCTCTCTTCCCAACTCCGGTTTGCCTCACTCATTGCCTCTCGCGAAGCCTCACTAAGATGGAAGCTTCTCAGGAGGTCAAAGCCCTCAAGATGCTCGTTGGCGGTGACCGTAAAACGCTCTGCCGACTTAGACTGCTCTGCTCGCCTTTTGGAAATACGAGGCGCCATAAACTTAGGAATCAGCATCTGAACGGCGATCATAGCGAGAATAAAGAGTGCAAGCCACGGTGATATGAACAGAAGGATCGCCAAGCTGACGACGCCGGAGAAAATATCCACCAGCGTATCGACAAAGACACGAAAATAGGTCTCGTCAAGCAGATCAAGATCATTGGTAAGTACGGAAAGCCACTGAGCAGTATTGTGCGTATGAAATTCAGGAACAGGCTGCTTGAGGATCTGTTGCATAAGATCATCACGCAAGTTTGTCTGGCTGCCGCGAAGCACCGCCCAGCGAAGGTGCCTGCAGAGCAGATCCACAAAGAAGTAACAAGCAATATACAGGGCAAACCAAAGCCCGTAGTTCAAGGCATCCGAAAGCTGACCGCTCACGGCAAGGTCAACGGACTGCAGCATCACATATGAAAGCGCTATTTCAAACAAACTGCTTAGGAGGGAGAAAACAACAAAGAGAATGAGTTTGCCTTTTTGATTCAGATAGAGATATCTCAGCATGCACTTCCCCTTCTCCGAAGTTAGCCTGCGGTGCGCATCCCTATGGTGCACGCCTCTATGGCCTTTGCGTCCTAACTCGCTCTTCTTCTCCCGAGACTATAGGCACTATACCTCTTTCGTATCCTCAGGATCAGAATCTGAAGACATGCCTAAAAGACGCTGCATGATCTGCTCGGGACTTGACTCCTCGTAGCGGGCAAGCGAAGTGATGCGCTCGCGCATTTTATATTCATGCAGCTCATCTTCAAGCTCACGAACGCGAGCGCGGAGCTCATCGATCTCATCGTCCTTCTCGACAGCGCGCTCACGCATATCAAGGATGCGCACAACGCCGGCAAGATTGATGCCCTCGTCTGTCAGCTTTGCCACAAGATTGAGCCGGTCGATATCCGCACGCGAGTACAGACGGGTATTGCCGCGAGATCGGCCCGGATTGACCAGGCCTTTCTGCTCATACACGCGCAGCGTCTGCGGATGCATGCCGGTGAGCTCGGCTGCAACGCTGATCATATACAGCGGCTTATTGCGACTTTCCCGACTTTTGCGATTCTCGTCACTCTTGCGCGCCATCGCTTACACATCCTTTCGGTAGCTACGCGCGTCGTCATTCTTCAAAGATTCCAACGCTTCGCGCTCCTTTTTGGTCAGTCTTGTAGGAATTTTTACCTTGACCGACACGTACAAAGCGCCACGGGACTCCGGATTCTTCACGCGCGGCGCGCCCAGCTCACGGAACCTGAACGTCTTGCCGTTCTGCGTACCGGCGGGAACCTTCAGGCGGACCGTTGTTCCGTCAGGCGTAGGCACCTCAACCGTCGCGCCCAAAGCTGCTTCATACATGCTGATAGGCAGCTCCATACGCACGTCCGCGCCGTCACGCTTAAACAGCGGATGCTCATCAACTTTAATGGAAACCACCAAGTTGCCACGCTGTCCGCCGTTGCTCCCGTACTCACCGCGCTTCTTATACCTGAGTTTCATGCCGTCATAAGCGCCCGCAGGCACTTTGATAGTAAGCGTCTGCTCCTCTCCCGTTGAAGGGATGCGATAGGTTGCTTTGCGAGAAGTACCTTTGAGAGCTTCGTTAAAGCTCACTTGAACGGACATCGTCAAATCTCCGCCGGCAGACGGCCTGTTAGCGGTAGCTCTACCGCCGCCGAAGATAGACGAGAAATCAAAGCCGCCCATGCCACCCATGCCGCCAAAAATATCGGCAAAATCGGCGCCATCAACGTTGGTGGTATAGGTATAGCCACCCTGCGTGCCGCGACCGCCAAAGCCCGAGCCGGGAATGCCGCCAAACATGAGCATTTGGTCGTATTCCTTGCGCTTAGACTCATCTGAGAGCGTGTTGTACGCCTCAGAAATCTCCTTAAACTTTTTCTCATCGCCACCTGCATCAGGATGATACTTAGCAGCAAGCTTGCGAAAGGCTTTTTGAATATCGCTCTTCGAGGCGTCGCGCTTCACCCCCAGAACGTCATAAAATGTTTTCTTTCCGGCCATGATTCAGCACGACCTCCTCTCATAAAAACTTTACTTACCTCTTGCTCTTGTCATCACTGGACTCGGCGTTTTTGGAACCGTCGGCATTGGCACCATTGTCAGAGCTGCCCGTCATGCCGTGGCTATCGAAAGCTTCCGCCGCGTCCTGTTCAGGGCGCTTAGGGCCGCCGTGGGTTACCGTTACCATAGCGGTACGGATAACCTTACCACCCATGCGATAACCCTTCTGATACACCTGCGCAACACTCTCATCGTAGGCTTCAGCGTCCTCGACCTGGCCGACCGCCTGATGTGACAGCGGATCAAATGCCTCGCCGGCAGGATCAATCACGTTGACGCCCTCTTTGTTGAGCACGTCCACAAGCTTGTTCTTCACTGCCGAAACGCCTTCAACAAACTGCACCGACTGCGAGTCTGTCAAATTGTCGGCATGCTCTATTGCACGCTCTAAGTCATCAATGACCGGCAGGAGTTCGATTACCAGCTTCTCCGTTGCACGCTCGCGCTCATCCAAGCGCTCCTGAGCCGTACGGCGGCGATAGTTATCCCAGTCAGCCTGCAAGCGCATGAACCTGTCAGTAGCTTCTGAGGCCTCCTTTTTGGCAGCCTCAATCTGATCGGCCATAGAGTCAAGTTGAGACTGTAAAGCATCTCGTTCAGCGCGCGCTTTGTTGGCGTCTTCCGCAATCTCGCGTTCCGCCTGCTCTTCTCCGCGGCGGATAGCTTCTTCAACCATGGCCTGCTCATCAAGGCTGTCAACAGCGACCGCGCCGGCAGCGCCAGCTACTGCGTCACCATCTACGCCGGCAGCGCCAGTCACCGCAGCGCCATCTACGCCCGCAGCACCCGTCTGAGCGCTTCCGTTGTTCTCATTCTCAAAAGCGGCGTCATTGCCTCCCTTGGCATCTTTGCCCACTTCATCGATTGGCACGTTCACGTCACCCTCCTTCTATATGTGAGGGAGGCAGCCAATCAAAGCCGGCCACCTCCCCGATGCGAACGTCATTGCTTTTGCTCGCTCTCTATCCGCCCGTTTGCTGTACGGCAGCGGCGAGAAGCCCTTCCGCCCGCGACTTAGTTCTGAGACTTGTCGTCGTCAACAACCTCGTAATCAGCGTCTTCAACATCACCGTCAGCCGCGTTGGCGTTGTCGGCAGAGGTGTTATCGGAGCCAGCGGTCTGAGCCTGGGCGTCAGCGTACGCCACCTCGGCGAGCTTGTGTCCAACCTCCTGGAGCTTCTCGCCAGCCGCCTTGATAGCCTCGATATCGGTGCCCTCAAGCGCCTTGCGTGCTTCAGCGACGGCCTCCTCGGTAGCCTTCTTCTGATCCTCGGGGACCTTATCGCCCAGATCTTTCAGGGTCTGCTCGGTGCCGTACGCAAGCGAGTCGGTCTGGTTGCGAATCTCAATCTCGTCCTTACGCTTCTTGTCTTCCTCAGCGTGGGACTCGGCGTCCTTGACCATGCGATCGACTTCGTCATCAGAAAGCGCCGTGGAGCCGGAGATGGTAATCTCCTGGGACTTGCCCGTTGCCTTGTCCTTTGCGGTGACCTTCACGATGCCGTTGGCGTCGATATCAAAGGTAACCTCAATCTGCGGGGTACCACGACGAGCAGCCGGAATGCCGGTCAGGTTGAACTTACCGAGCGACTTGTTGTCCGCAGCCATCTCGCGCTCGCCCTGCAGGACGTTAATCTCAACGGACGTCTGGTTATCAGCGGCCGTGGAGTAAATCTCGGTCTTGGACGTCGGAATGGTGGTGTTGCGGTCAATCATCTTGGTCATCACGCCGCCCATGGTCTCAACGCCAAGGGAAAGCGGGGTAACATCCAGAAGCAGGATGCCGGAAACGTCACCGGTCAGAACGCCGCCCTGAACAGCCGCGCCGTCAGCAACAACTTCGTCCGGGTTCACGGACATATTGGGCTGCTTGCCGGTCATGGTCTTTACAAGATCCTGAACGGCAGGCATACGAGTGGAGCCACCGACAAGAATAACCTCATCAACGCTGGAAATCTGGAGACCGGCGTCCTGGAGTGCCTTGGTTACTGGAGTCTTGCAGCGATCAAGCAGATCACGCGTAATGCGCTCAAACTCAGCGCGAGTCAGCGTATAGTCAAGGTGCTTAGGACCGGTCGCATCAGCGGTAATAAATGGCAGGTTAATCTGTGCTTGCTGAGCACTTGAGAGCTCCTTCTTGGCGTTCTCCGCAGCCTCCTTCAGGCGCTGAAGCGCCATAGGATCCTTGCGAAGATCGATGCCGTTGTCGGAGTTGAACTTATCGGCGAGCCAGTCAATCACGCGCTGGTCCCAGTCATCGCCACCGAGGTGGTTGTCGCCATTGGTAGCAAGAACCTCAACAACGCCGTCGGCAAGGTCAAGAAGCGAGACGTCAAAGGTGCCGCCGCCAAGGTCGAAGACGAGGACTTTCTGATCCTTATCTTTCTTATCAAGACCGTAAGCAAGGGCAGCCGCCGTCGGCTCGTTAACGATACGCTGGACATTGAGGCCTGCGATCTTGCCGGCGTCTTTGGTTGCCTGACGCTGAGAGTCATTGAAGTAGGCAGGAACAGTGATGACAGCGTCGGTCACTTTCTCACCGAGGTACTTCTCGGCATCAGCCTTCATCTTTGAGAGAATCATGGCGCTGATTTGCTCAGGCGTATAATCGGTGCCCTCAATCTCCACGACCGCGCGACCGTCAGTACCGGACTTGACCTTGTACGGAACGGTCTTCATCTCGGACTGAACCTCGTCAAACTTGCGGCCCATGAAGCGCTTAATGGAGAACACAGTGTTCACCGGATTGGTGACAGCCTGGTTCTTTGCCGCTTTACCAACAATGCGGTCGCCGTCAGCGCGGAAGCCCACGACCGACGGAGTAGTACGATCTCCCTCAGCATTCACAATAATAGTCGGCTCTCCGCCCTCAAGGACGGCCATAGCCGAGTTGGTGGTGCCAAGGTCGATACCAAGAATCTTTCCCATAGTTAGTGTTCCTTTCCTTTGCAGGCTCAGTTGGCGAGAAGCCCCTTGTTATGAAACTACCTCTCCAACAGGACTTTTCTCCACACCACGCCTGCGGTGTTTCTGCTTTACGGTTGAGGTTATTCCCCCTATGTCAAGTTTATATACATAATCTAAGTGTCTTTGTATAAGGTTTTTATGTGAGAAATTATCTCCGCCAAAATTGGTGCGAAGAGGCAAAGAACTTCAAAGTCGGAGAAAACGGAAAGCTACGGAAAGCGGAACCAAGAGTCTAATAGCATCGCCTCATGTATGAAGAAATGAAAGTGCAACAAGTTCTCTGACAAGTTGCTAGCCTCTCAGAGAATCACGACCGTAAGTAGCCTGCCAGTTCTTAGTAAACTCCTTAACGGCAATCTCAGTTCCAGGATGACCGATCATCGTATAGGCGATTTCAGGTGGAACAGTCACTGCCTGAATGCCAGCAGTGATAAGAGTGTGAACCTGCTCGGCATTCTTAAATGACGCGGCAATGACCTTCGAGTTCAATCCCTGGGTCTCAAGCATCTGAAGCAAATCTATGACCTGCCCGATGCCATCGCCATAATTGCACATGCGGTTGACATAGGGAGCCAGATAGTCAGCTCCATTCAACGCTGCCAAAAAGGCCTCATCAGCAGAATAGATGGCTGTTGCCAGAACGCCAAGACCCTCAGATTTCAGCTTTTTTATCGCCTTGTAACCTGTGTGGGTAACAGGAATCTTGACATATGTGTTTTTGGGACGAAGGCTGCAAATGTAACGGGCCTCTTCCAGCATCTTTTTATACTCTGTTGAAACTGTCTGGACAAAGAATTTCTGCTCAGGATGCAAATACTCCGCGAATTGCCGGATAACATCTTCAGGGCTCTTACCACTCTTGGCAATAATTGTGGGATTGGTAGTCACGCCGGCAACAGTTAGTAACTCATCGAGCTTCTTTACAGCATCCAAATCAGCGGTATCAAGAATAAATTCCATGGTTGCTATGCCCTTTCATGCATTGTCGTAGCTACTCGTCCCCGTCATCCATCTGGTCTTCAATGCCGAGAAGCCCGTCTGCTTCATCCAAAGAACCAACGGCGGTCACGCCCTTGAGAGTTTTCTCCATGGCCCGCGTGCGTGTGCCAACAAGCCCGTCGATAGTCTTCGATGCCGTATTCAGCTGCTTCTGCGCCTTCTCAAGCTCACGCCGATACTTGGGCAGCTCCGCCTTGACCGCCGCAAGCACCTTTTGTATCTCATCCGCACGCTTTTGAATGGCCACGGTCTGAAATCCCATCTGCAGGGCGTTGAGCAGTGCTGCCATAGTGGACGGACCGGCAATATTGATATGCCACTCCCGTTGAATCTGCTCGACCAAACCTGTGCGATTCACTACCTCGGCATACAGCCCCTCAAAGGGCAAAAACAAAACCGCGAATGACGTGGTCGCCGGCGGGGCAACATACTTCTCGTGGATGTCTTTCGCCTCACTTTTCAGACGAGTTTCCAGTTCTTTCCAAGCGACGTCAATGGCCGCGGCGTCGCCGGCTTCTTTCGCATCTTCCAGGTGTCCGTAGGCCTCGCCAGGGAATTTTGCGTCAATAGGCAGGTACACAAACTCATCGTCCTTGCCGGGAATCTTGACGGCAAACTCAACCCTATTGGTGCTGTCGGGAACGGTCGCCACATTGGTTTCATACTGCTCTGGAGCAAGAACCTCCTCAAGGATTGCTCCTAGCTGCACCTCGCCAACAATGCCTCTGGTCTTAACGTTGGAAAGGACTTTGCGCAAATCACCGACACTCTGCGCCATTCCGCGCATCTCGCCAAGCCCTTTGGAAACAGAATCTAGCTGATCGTTGACGAGCTTAAACGACTCGCTGATACGGTCATTCAGCGTTTTCTGGAGTTTCTCGTCAACGGTGGCACGAATCTGCTCAAGGCTCCTGCTGCTGTCCTCGCGAATAGCAATAAGCTGGCGAGAAACACTGTCTTGGACGCCCTTCAAAGTCCCGCTGATGCCGGTTTGCATGGCAGCGTAGCTCTTCTCTTGTGCAGCCCGAGCATCGCCGAGTTCTTTAATTGTGCTTGTTCTGAAATCCCCCATCGCACGTTCCACATCGTTAACTTTACCTGTCATTTCGGAAAGTCTGCGATCAAGCACGTCAATAGACGCCTGGGACTGCTCTCGTGTGTGCTTCATCTCTGAATCAATTTTTTCACTGATAGTCGTGGAGAGCGAAGCGAAAGTCTCCGCGGAATCTCTCGTACGGCTCCAGGTCATACCCGCAAGAATAGCGGCCATAACAGCAGCCGCAGCAGCAACAATCAAAATCAGCGTATCTGTTTGCATATTGACCCCAGCCTCAATCCAAATTGTTTGACGATTCCAATTCCACGTCCTGTATACCCCTACATTGTAAGGCGGCCATCATGGTACAACGCTATCGATCCACTCTTAGTAAACAAAAAGCGAGAAGCGCCTGAGGTTCCAAGCGCTTCTCGCTATGAGAAGAGGGAGATAGCAAAACTCTTAGCGAAGCGGAGTTGAAATCTGCTTAGTGCGTCGCGTCCTCAAAGAACTCCCACGCCTCAGCGTCAGTTGCTCCTTCATGCACAATCTTGCGAACAGCCTCGGCCATCTGTAAGGGGTGGGTGCTCTGGAAGATATTGCGCCCCATGTCAACACCACGAGCACCCTTCCTGATAACGTCATAAGCAAGGTTGAGAGCCTCGCGCTCAGGCAGCTTCTTACCACCGGCAACCACAATCGGCACCGGACAAGCAGCTACAACCTCTTCAAAGTCTTCGCAGTCATAAGTCTTCACAATCTGGACGCCCATCTCAGCAATGATGCGGGTAGCCAGCTTGAAGAAACGACCCGTACGCTCCATATCTTTGCCAACCGCACAAACACCGAGTGTTGGAATGCTGTAATGGAAACCGGCATTGACCACTTGACTCAGATTGTCAATGCTGGAAAGCTGACCGTCAGCTCCGATAAATGTTTGAACAGCCATGCAGTCGGCGTTCATGCGGATAGTGTCCTCGATATCCACAGCAACGACCTCATGTGAAAGATCGGCCTGGAGCATCGAAGAGCCTGAAGTCACGCGAAGCGCGATACCTTTGGATATTTGAGGAGGAACACAGCTACGAAGCGCGCCTCGCGTGCCCATAAAACAATCAACATAGGGAGCAAGCTGCGGAAGCAGCAAGTCAAGACGCTCAAGACCGGCCGTTGAGCCCATGAAATACCCATGATCAAAAGCGAACATGACCGTATTGCCGCTCTTAGGGTCAAAGATATTGGAAAGATGCTTCTGCATACCCCAATCAAGATTATTCGCACCCTTTACATAAAACCCTTGGTCGTTAGCGAAAGGAGTATCAACGTGATAATCCTTAGCAACTTTAAGGCCATCAAGATCAGCCATATGAATCCTTTCTTTAGGCGAATCTGCGACGCACCGGCAGAGGCAGTAGCCGATGCGACGCAGAAAGGTACAACAAAATGAGCTGTCTAAGCGCTCAACCTCAGTGTCGAGAAGCGCTTGGATGCTTAAACCGAATACTAGAACGCGTAATTATTCATGTTCTCTTTTGTGAATACCAGGCGCTCAGGCAAAAGTACTACGCCGTTGTTCTTCTCGGCAGTCTTGGCGCCTTCGGCAATGGAATCATTTGCCTCTACCTTGACATCGCCAATACTCGGGATAGAAATGGTATCGCCAACCTTAACTTCATTGCCAGCGGCGAGGTATGCCGCAACGTAGCAGCCCATAGCGCCTTGAACAGCGCAATCCCAAAGACCCCAGTTGTAAATAGTGCCATGCTCACAGTAGGACTTGATGGACTGCGGGGATGCAAAGCCGGTAATGGTTACCTTCTGAGCGTCGTAGCCCTTGTTCTCGGCGGCCTGGAGCTGACCCGGAAGAGCAGTGGAGTCGTTGCAGATAATGAGGTCAATGGTGGGATAGGCGTCAAGAATCGCCTCGCCAATGGTGATTGCCTGCTCAGCATCCTGATTGGAGTAGTAGTTCTCGTGAACGTTCTTCCAGTTAGGATAGGTTTCTTTGATAATCTTCTGTGCAGCGACCTGCCAAGAGTTCTGGTCGGTAACTGTCGCCTGAGAGTAGTGCCAGACGTAGGTAATCTCATCCTTTGCAGGATCCTTGCCGCGTTCCTTAAGGCCTGCGACGCCCATATCGACAAGCATTTGTCCAAGAATTTCGGGGGTTCCTTGGGAAACCATCAAGGTGCGATCCTCGGGATTAGAGTCGGAGTCCCAGGTGGTAACAACGATACCCGCAGACGTTGCCTTCTTAAGCGCATCGGAAACGCCGTTTGCATCTACGGTGGAAATGCTGATTGCATCTACGCCGTTAGCGACTGCCTGGTTAATGACGGATACCTGAGCAGAAACAGATGCAGTCGCGTCACCGATATAGTCAACGGTGAAGCCCCATTCCTTAGACTTCTCCTGAGCACCCTTATTAGCGGACTCAAAGAAAGCGTTACCGGTAACCTTTGGAATGAACGCTACGGTCTTGCCTTTGACGTCTCCACCACCGGACTGCTTCTTGTCGCCATCGTCTTTCTTCGTTTCACCACCGCCATTGCAGCCTGTAAGAGCGAGGCCGGCAGTCACTGCCGTAAAACCAGCTGCGCCAATAAAACCGCGACGAGTCATATCTTGCATAGTCGAACCTCCCTTTCATGTGTCCGACATATGCCGGACACGAGCCTCCCGAAGCGTTAGGCCTCGGCTGATTTGCCACTCCTCATGAGTAGCGATTGTAAAAACGTGCCGATATGCATACCACTTGCCGCCGAACGAAACACGATGACGACAACAAGCAAAATGCCAACAGGAATATTGAGGTACTGCGGACTCACCTTGAAACACAGGGGCAGCCCGAAGCGCAAAAACGCGATTACGAAGGACGCAAGAGCAGTTCCCACGATAGATCCCTTGCCGCCGGTAGAGAGCGTTCCTCCTAAAACGACCGCCGTAATAATGTCCATTGTCAGGTCAGCGCCAAGATCGGACTTTGCGGTTCCCAGATACGCCGTCAGCACCGTACCTGCTATAGCCGCCGACAATGCGCTCAGCATATAAGTAGACATGATTACACGACGGCTATTGATGCCCGAAAACTCCGCGGCGCTTTGGTTAACGCCTACAAGTGTGATACGCCGACCATACTTAGTCTTGTGCAGCAATATAAAGGCGATGCAAAGCATGAGCGCATAAACCAGCAGCTGAAATGGGATAACGCCAAAAAGCTGGAAGTTTGACACAAACTTGAATTCGGCCGGGAAGCCGCCGATGCCCTGATAGCTCTCCGTTTTGGAAAGCGTAGAGATTAAAAGCGCCAACCCCGAATACAAGAAGCTTCCGCCCAGCGTAACCACCATAGCCTGAACACGGCAGTAGGCTATGAAAAAGCCTGACAAAGCTCCACAGGCAACGGCCAAAGCAACGGCGACCGCTACCGCTCCCCAAATAGGAAGACCGAAATCCTGCCAGCCGACACCAATGGTAATGGACGTAAGACCCACAAGAGACGCTACCTGAATATCAATACCTCCTGTCACCATAACCAGTGTGACAAAAAGCGAAATCATAAAGACGGGAAGGTTGTCGTTAATGCTGGTAAACAGTAACGCCGGGCGCAAAAACTTCGCGTTTGCAGAACCAAAAACGGCAAATTCGATTATTAGAAGCGCTATAAGGATAAGGTTCCAGTTTGTCTGTCCGTGGGTCAGGAGACGCCTGATTTTCTCGCCCATCAGCGATCACCTCCCCTCTTGCCCGAAGGACTCAAGGCTTCCGCTCCAAATTCAGCAATCTGTTCGGCAAGCTGTTCTGAAGCCGGCTTCTGAGCAACACGAGCATTCAGTCGGGCATGTCGGTTCTTAATAACCGCCCTGTGCTGAAGCAGCGCGTCCACAACGACAATGACAATCAAAATAACACCGGTTATAGCATTGTCGTAATTTGACGAGAAGCCCATGAAGACCAAAAGGTAGCTGATAGAGGCCATGATGACGGATCCGACAGCAGCGCCGAGCACAGAGCCGACACCTCCCAGAAGGCTCACTCCGCCAAGAACACAGGCAGCGATAGCTTTCATCTCATAGCCGTTACCTGACATAGGCGTCACGAATCCAATGCGACTGCAGAAAAGGATTCCGCCTACGGCAGCAAAGACGCCGCAAAGAACATAGGCCAAAATCTTGGTCCGAAGCGTTGGAATGCCTACAAGCGTGGCGCCGTTAGCATTATCGCCGACCGCTGCGAACCAGCGGCCACGGCGCGTCTTGGTGAGCGCCAGATGTATAACGACGACAAGGGCGATGACAGTACAGTAGTAAATCGTAAGGTCACCCATACCTGTTACGGCGGAAAAATCCTTGAAGCTTTTGGGAAGATTTTCGACCCACGCACCATTTGTGTACACATAGATAATACCGCGGAGCACGCCGTTCACACCAAGGGTAAAGATGAGCGAAGGGGCTTTCATGATAGCAACGCCCCAGGCGTTAATAAGACCAATGACAGCACCAATGGCAATTCCTGCGGCTACCGCAGCAACAAGTGGTTGACCGTCACGCAACATAGTCCCCACCACGGCCGCCACAAGGCCGAGATTAGAGCCGACGGAGACATCGATTTCACCAACGAACAGCGTAAACGCGACGCCAACCGCCACGAGCGTATACACGACTGATGTGTTAAAGCAGGCGGCAATGGTTGCCGGTGTCATAAATGCCGGGTTAATAGCGCCGACCACAATAAACAGCACAAGCAAGAAGACAAGACTGCTGAGCCCACGGGCTTTCATGAGGCGTTTTATCAGATCCACCAGGCACCCCCTTACAAGCCGAAAGCGGCGGACATGAGATTGTCCTGCGTAATGCCGGATTTTTTGAATTCATGATTGATGCGGCCGCGATGCATAGTAAAGGCGCGGTCTGCAAGTTCAATAATTTCTTCCATATCAGAAGAGATTAAGAGAATGGATACTCCCTGTCTGCGCAGTTCCTGGATAACGGAGTACACATCGGCACGGGCGGCCGCGTCAATACCGCGTGTCGGCTCATCTAATATGACTACCTTGGGCTTTACAGAGAAGGCGCGGCCAATAACGATTTTTTGTTGATTGCCGCCGGAAAGGCCGCCGACTTCTTGGGAGAGTCCCGTTATTTTGGTTCGGAAGTTTTCCACATACATCCTGGAAACATCCTGCTCTTTCTTTCTGTTGAGAAACACGTTTCCCAAAAGCGCGCCGCCTAAAAGGGAACTCGTAGTATTTTCCGCTACATCGCGGATGCGGAAGAGGCCGTCATTAAAGCGATCCTCTGGCACATAACTAAGACCAGCAGCAATGACATCCTTCGTTGACGCTCCTGTAATATCTTTGCCGCCTACAACGCAAGTACCTCCAAGCGTCTTGTCCATACCATAGATTGTCGTTGCCATCTCAGAGCGCCCAGCGCCCACAATGCCGGCAAGGCCTACGATTTCACCGGGATAGATGGAGAAGCTGACGTCAGCAAAGCCGTATCCTGAAAACTCTGACAGCTCGAAGACAGGCTCCGCCGTATAGTCTATCTGCGCGCTTTCCCTGGCGGTCTCTCGGCGAATTTCAGCCGCGTCCGGAGGAAGCAGTCCGCGCACAAGATCTTCTCGCGTAAAATCTTTCACGTCCCCACGCATTGCCATAACACCATCGCGCAGGATACCGACACTTGTAGCAATGTCGAATACTTCCGCCAAGCGGTGTGTGATATAGATAATGCCAATGTTCTTTCGTCTTAATCCTCGCACGACTGAGAACAAACTTTTGACCTCATCAAATGTTAAGGCTGAGGTCGGTTCGTCCAAAATCAGTATCTCTGAACGACGCATAAGGCCGCGGAGAATTTCAACCATCCCTTGCTCTGCAATAGAAAGCGTCGATGCTTTGCGCTCTAGGTCAAGTTCCCAGCCGATATCTTTCATAGTTTCAGCAAGCAGTTTGTTGAGCTCAGCTTGGGGCGCTCCAAAGCCAATGGTGATATTCTCGCGCACACTCATGTTGGGGAAAAGCATTGGCTCTTGCGGAACCATATAGATGCTGTGAGCCAACGCGGACTTCGGATTGGAGATATCAACTTTCACCCGATCGATTGATATCTCTCCTTCGTCTGCGGAATAGATACCCATGATGATTTTCATAAGCGTTGACTTGCCTGAACCGTTACCGCCAATAAGCGCCAGTACCTCGCCAGGTCTCAAATCCAAATCAATTCCCTTGAGCACTTCATTTGATCCGAATGACTTCCGAATTCCCCTTACAGAGAGGAGCGTGTCAACCGCGTCAGAAGCCTCGCGCGTGTCATGCTCACCATGCGCGCTAGCTTTCTCGCCCACAGCGTGCACATCAAGCTTCTCGCGCATATCTTTTTCCGATAATCCTATTGGCGATTTCGGATCGTTTGCATCCAAATGGATATCTGAAACATCATCCATCAATTCTCCTACCTACAGAGATAGCGGCCACGCAGAACTCTTTCCTTTGAAGATATCGACAATCTTTTATATGTCCTAGCCTTTGCGGGCTGAGCGGTCACAAGTTGCCGGTAAGCGGTATTTTGTACTTGTATAAAACTATTGTATTCACAAACTACTACCCGTAAAAAATAAATTATGCTATATCTACCAGTAATTACTGAAAATAGAGTATTCTATTGCTTGAATTCAGTTTATTACTTTTGTCTATACTTAAAACAAAAGTAATATTTGAGGAGGATACGATTGGACGAAAGAACCTATACGCTTGCTGCAAAGGCAGCGTGGTACTACTACATGGAGAACTACACCCAGCATCAGATTGCAGATGCTATGAGCATTTCTCGCGCAAAGGTAATTCGGCTCCTTGAAGACGCTAGAACCGATGGCATTATCCAATTCAATTTCAGAAAAGACGACACAACTCGCATTGGCCTTGAGCGGGAGCTCATAGCAGCGTATAACCTCAATGACGCCTTTGTTGTTCCGACTCCTTTTGACGATGCTTCCACAAACAACACTATCGCTCGAGCCGCCGCACTCTATGTCAAAGATCATCTCCGGCCGGATGGCTACCTCAACATAGGCTACGGGGATACCGTCAGTTCAATGTTGAGTTATCTTGCCCGAGAGATTGAATCCTCGATTAATGTCGTCAGCCTCACTGGCGGCGTCAGCTACTACCTCCCCACGGTTAGTTCCACCGCCTACGCCATGAGGCTTTTTCTCACTCCATCGCCGCTTATCGTCTCTTCTTCTGAAGTCCGCGATGCTCTTTTAAGCGAGAAGAGTATCCAAGAAATCTCCTCTATGACCCAATATGCGGATATGAGCGTCGTCGGTATCGGAGCTGCGATTGCAGGAGCAACGGTTTTGAGAAACGGCATCATCCGTGAATCAGAACTCGCCGTTCTTAAAATGCAAGGAGCGGTCGGTGATATCCTCAATCATTTCTACGACAAAACCGGGACGCCCATCACAACCGAAATAGAAAGTCGCACCATCAGTACGGATATCAAAAAACTCCGCAGTATGAAAAATGTTGTCGGTGTTGCGGGAGGGCTTGAAAAAGTTGCTGCAATAAAGGCAGTCCTTTGTGGCGGCTATCTGAATGTTCTTGTCACAGATTCCAAGACGGCGAAAGAATTACTTTCTATCGAACACTAGCTGGGAGGATGCTATGAGCACCTATCTTCTTGCACTTGACGCGGGAACCGGCAGCGTACGCGCTGTGCTCTTTTCTGTCGAAGGGGAACAAATCGGCGTCGCCCAACGCGAATGGCAACACCGTGAAGACCCTCGCTGGCCGGGAAGCATGGATTTTGACTGGGTACATAACTGGGAACTCACGGTTTCCTGCATCCGCGAAGTCCTTCAGATAACTGGAATAGATCCCTGCGACATCGCGGGTATCTCAACCACCTGCATGCGAGAAGGCATCCTCCTCTATGACGAATGCGGTCAGGTAATTTGGGCTTGTGCGAATGTTGATGCCCGAAGCGTTGACGAAGTCGGCGAACTTATCGCCATGGATCCTAACTTGGAAAGCAAATTGTACCAAGAAAGCGGCCAGACCTTTGCCTTGGGAGCTCTGCCTCGGCTTCTTTGGGTCAAAAACAAAATGCCTGATGTATATCGGCGGGCAAAACGCCTGGGTATGTTCAACGACTGGCTGGCTTACAAGCTGACCGGTGTCCTGGCGGTCGAACCCAGCAACGGCAGCACCACGGGAATCATGAATCTCAAGGAACGCTCATGGGACCCTGAAATAGCACGGCGCTGCGGGCTGCGTGATGATCTCTTTGGCGATGTACGCGAATGTGGCCAGATTCTCGGTACCGTTTCTGCCGACGGCGCTCGCGAAACCGGTCTTGCCGAAGGTACACCTGTCGTTGTCGGAGGCGGAGATTGCCAGCTCGGCATGATCGGCGTTAACGCCTGTAAACCGGATCAAGCCGGCGTTTTTGGCGGAAGTTTTTGGCAGTATGAATTCAATACCGCCAATGGTGCTGTCGACCCCAAATGTCGCGTACGCGTCAACTGTCACGCTATTCCTCAAATCTGGCAATATGAGGCGCTGGCGTTTAAGCCCGGACTTGTCATGCGCTGGTATCGCGACGGTTTCTGTCAAGCAGAAAAGGAAGAAGCCGAGAAGCGCGGCGTTGATGTCTACAACATCATGAACGAGCGCGCTTCTCGCATCCCCGCAGGAAGCTATGGGATGCTTTGCTGCTTCAGCGATGTAATGAACTACATTCACTGGACTCACGCGAGTCCTACATTTACTAATTTCGAGCTTGATGCCAAGCGCTTCAATAAGTATACGTTCTACCGCGCAATTCTTGAGAACACAGCGTTTCTCGTCAAAGGCCATATCGATCTGGTCAAAGACGCCACCGGCAACGAACCAAACGAACTGGTCTTTGCGGGAGGAGCTTCCAAAAGCCCCTTATGGGCCCATATTCTTGCAGACGTATGCGGCAAGCACGTTCGTGTCCCTGAAGTCAAGGAGGCTACAGCCCTTGGCGCGGCAATTCTCGCAGGATACGGAGTAGGCATATATCCCAGCATTGCCGAAGGAGCCAAGCGTGTTGTCAGATGGGAACAAACCTTTGAGCCCAATGCGGATAATCATGCCGTCTACCAGAAACTGTATGAGACATGGAAAGAAGTGTATCAGGCTCAGCTCGCATTGTCTGAAGCCGGAAAAACCAAGGGCCTCTGGAGAGCGCCGGGGCTGTAAAGACAGATTACTATCCAAAAACTCACACATGAAAGGATATGTCTATGTTTGTCGTGCATGAGAGCGATTTTGAGTATCGTTTTGGCGACTCGGGACCAAAATACCTTATGAAAGGCCCCCGTATGAATTACGCGGTCGTCCAATTCCAGCCGGGGCAAAATTTCCAGGCGCATTATCATCATGTCATGGAAGAGAACTTCCATATTCTGCGCGGTATGGTTGATATCGTTGTCGATGGTGAAGTTCACACGCTTTCCGCTGGGGACTTCATTCACATCGAGCCTGGTGAAGTTCATTATGTCAACAATCCCTACGACGAAACCATGGTCATGATATCCACCCTTGCTCCGTTCCAGGAATCTGACAAGGTAGAGGTGGATAACCCCGAATACTAAAGGCGCCCGCTGGAAGTCGATTTGGCCACCGGCGCCTTCATCGTAAAAATAAACAACACAAAAGTTTCTCGCCGTTGCCGCCTTTTATGGCTGTTACAATGCTCTTGATTATTGACAGAGCAGCTGTTGTTAGAACGCTGCCATGAGACCTGTCATAAAGAAAAAGAGATTAAGGAGAAAGGTCAGCATGAAACCCCGACCTCACAGTCGCTGACCCCTCACGGTGTGCTTGATTGCACCGTTAGGGGTGTAATCGCAAGTTCGCTGCTTGCCTGCGCGCAAGCCGCACAAAGGAGCACACATGATTTATCTCTCTCAACTTCTTGGAAATCCTGTCATGGATTCACTTGGCGAGAAGATCGGCACCGTTTCTGATCTTGGCATTGCTACCGGCGAGGTTTTTCCCCGCATCACTTCCCTCGCATTCATGGGACCCGGCCGCACGCCCCTTATGATTTCCTGGCGCAAGTACGTGGAATCCTACGATGAAGACACCATTAAGCTGAAGGTACCCTCTACTGAGATTCGTTTCTCGTACCTGCAACCTAATGAGGTACTTCTCGCCCGCGACATTCTCAACAAGCAGATAGTAGACACGCGCGGCATTCGCGTTGTCCGCGTAAACGATCTCAAGCTCTCCGACACCAGTTCAACACAGCTTCGTTTGCTTGGCGCGGAAGTGGGCGTGCGGGGACTTTTGCGCAGCCTGTCACCAAAGCTTGAAAAGATTGTCATCCGGGCCGCACGCGCCATGGGTCGTCCCATACCGGAGCGCATCATCGCGTGGAGCTACATGGATCTTGTGGAGCGCGACCTCTCCAACGTCAAACTGTCCGTCTCACACAAAACCCTTGATGAGCTGCACCCCGCCGATGTCGCCGACATTATCGAGCGCCTGGACTCCCGTCTGC
This sequence comes from Atopobium sp. oral taxon 199 str. F0494, assembly GCF_000411555.1. Taxonomy (GTDB): domain Bacteria; phylum Actinomycetota; class Coriobacteriia; order Coriobacteriales; family Atopobiaceae; genus Lancefieldella. The sequence continues at coordinate 1,085,361 of NZ_KE150486.1, forward strand.
GCAGCCAGGTCTTCGCGCAACTTGACGACGAGCAACGTGCCGGCGCTATGGCGGAGTTCAACGATGACGCCATGGCCGTTGAGCTCATCGGCGGCATGAACGAAAAAGAGGCGTCCCGCATCCTGTCTGAGATGGATCCGGACGATGCCGCTGAGCTGGTATCCGAACTAAGCTATGACCGTGCCGAGAAGCTCCTGCGCCTGATGGGCGTCAAGGAACAGCGCGCTATCCGCCAGCTGTTGGGATACCGTGAGGATACCGCTGGTCGTATTATGACTTCGGAGGCGCTCTCACTGCCGGAAGATCAGACGGTCGCATACGCATTTGAGCGGCTGCGCGCCCTTGACGAGGACTTTGAGACGGTGCGCTATCTTTACCTCACAGATTCAGACGGCCGCCTTTCGGGCATCGTCACCTTAAATCAGCTTATCGTCTCTGACCAAAGCCAAAAGCTCGATGAGATTGCCAACAAGAACCTTGTTACCGCGTCACCCGAAGACGACCAGGAGGATGTCGCGCGCAATATCGCCAAATACAATCTGCTTGCCATGCCCGTTGTTTCGGACGATCAGCGCCTGCTTGGTATCGTTACCGTCGACGACGCGCTGGACGTCCTTGAAGAAGAGCACGCTGAAGACCTGCAAATCGCAGGAGGAAGCTCTGATAGTGAGGGCAGCGAGCGCAGCCGCGACGTTATCTGGTTCTTCCATCGCAACGTCTGGATTTTTTTCTGGATTATTGCCACCGGCGTAGCATCGGCAGCAGCAGCCGCGTTCTTCAATACAAGCATCGCCCCAACGCTGGTGTTCTTTACCTGTCTCGCCATGCCTGTCGCGCTTATCCTCGCAGATGACACCATCAGCTACGTTACTAACTTCTTCCTTGAAGACGATCCAGGCAGCGAAGACTCCCCTTCTATCCTGGGCTTTGGTTTTCGCTCACTGCTTTTAGGCCTTCTAGTATCAGGCGTCACTGCCGCGCTCGGAGCTGGTCTTGACGCGGTCATCATGAACTGGCTCATCAACGTTCCCGCAGGCGTCACCATTCACCATGTGGTCATCTCGGCCTTTGGAGCAGCAACCATCTCAACGTTGCTCTCGTTCCTTCTAACCCCCGTCTACCTCTCTGTTCTTCGTCACCGTGACGAGAAGAACCAGGAAACTTCAGGCTTCGCGCTTTCCCTTACGTCAATGGCCATCGCCGTGGTCACGTATCTGGCGGCTGCAGGCAGTCTTTTCGTTCTGCAGACCGTTGCGGGAACGGTACTGTAATGAGCGGCGGCATGAAACCGGGCGTAGGACAAGGTGCCGGAGCGGCGCCTGGCGTAGGACCTGGTGCAGCACCTGGCGTAGAGCCGGGCGCGAAGCCTGGCACGGCGCTGGGTGCAGAATCCAGTACGAAATCCATTGCTTCCATCGGTAAGAACGCAAGCGCCGCTGAACACCGACAGACAGAGGTCAACAAGAACAGCTGGAAGTACATCCTCATGGCAATGGGGCCGGGACTTTTAGCGGCGTTTGCCGGTAACGATGCCGGTGGCATCGCAACATACTCCAGCGCTGGGGCCTCCTTCGGCTACACCCAGCTCTGGACCGTGCCCATCATGTGTTTTTTGCTTATCGTTGTACAGGAAACTTCTGCTCGCATGGGGTGTGTCACGGGTAAGGGTCTGGCTTCTCTCATACGTGAGCGCTTCGGCATCCGTCTCTCAACTGTAGCGATGTTCGCGCTTTTAATCTCAAACATCGCCGTAACCTTCTCGGAATTCGCGGGCATCGCTTCAAGTATGGACCTCTTCGGCATCCCAACGTATGTATCGGTGCCCATCAGCGCCCTGCTCGTCTGGATCCTCACGGTCGGAGGTTCTTATCGCCGCATCGAAAAGATTCTTTTGGCTATCAGCTGCATTTTTGTGACGTATGTCGTAGCGGGCGTCCTCGCGAAACCCGACTGGCTTGAAGCGCTCCGCGTGACGACCATCCCGCAGATGTCCACCGACCCTTCGTACATTTCGCTTTTGGTGGCTAACATCGGCACCACTATCAGCCCTTATATGATGTTCCTGGTTGCCTCAAACGTTGTCGAGAAGAACCTGGACACCAGCGACATTCCCGCGCAGCGCGCCGACAACATTGCCGGAGCTGTACTGGCGGAGATTATCACCTGGTTTATCATGCTGACCACCGGAACGGTCCTCTTCCCTGCTGGCATCCGCGTGGACTCCGCCGCGGAAGCGGCATCTGCGCTAGTTCCCCTTGCGGGCCAGTACGCCTCAACGCTCTTTGCTCTGGGCATGGTTGGCGCTTCATTTCTTGCCGCCTGCGTTTTGCCCGGTATTACCGCAAGCGCTATCTGCGAAGCATTCGGTTGGGAGCGCGGCGCTGATCGCACCTGGTCTGAGGCTCCTCTTTATCATGGCATCATCACGCTAGTGTTGATTATTTCTGCCGCAGTCATTCTAATTCCGGGTGTCAGCCTTTTTGGCATCATGCTTGTCGCCCAGGTCATCAATGGAATCCTGTTGCCTGTCCTGCTCATCTTTATGGTTATTATCGCAGCAGACAAACACATCATGGGCGCATTTGCCAACGGTCGCATCTGGAACGGTCTGACGTGGTTTACCATCATGACGGTCATTGTCTTAACGATTGTCATGTTTGTCTTGCAGGCCATGGGGCTTTAAGGACCCCAAAAAACCGCACGACTACTTACTTGCCTCGTCAAACTCATCCTTAAAGGAAGAAAACATCTTTCCCATACGGCCCAGCTGTTTGCCGAAGCTCTTTGCCACGTCGTCGGGAGCTTCTTTCTTACTCGGCTTGTGCGCTTTCGGAGCGTAAGTCTTAACAGGTTCTTCAGACACATCGCCATCAAGGCTCTTCTCGGCAGCAGGAGCTTCAAGCGCGACAGCATCGACAGGCACCGGATCTGGCCGTGGCCCACCAGCATCATCGGACTCAGAGGCGTCTTCAAGAGCCCGCCTGGCTTTACCAATCATGCGTCCAAGCGAGCGTCCGCCCTTCACACTTGCGGCAGATACCGCTTTTCCCGCCTTTCCAGCCAGCTCAGAGCCCTTGGCGGCAGCGGCGGCGTATCCCTCGCCTGCCTTACCGGCAAGACCACCGGAAAGCCCGGCGTTTTCCGCATCGGCCGTAAGAATCATTGAGTCATCGCGATACCCCAGCACCCACTCGGGCTCAATTACAAATGAGCCGATAAGAGCCGCCGCGGAAGACCCGCTGTCTACTAGGAAGGCATTGACGTCACCGGTAGCGGAGTCGAAATCCGCGGCGCTCACAAAACCGAGAACCTTTCCCGATTCGGTGACTGCCTGCATGCCATGCCACATGATGCAGCGATCCCAGTCAAGCTCAAGTCTCGCAATCGCTTTTTTGTCCAGCGCCTCATCGGGGTCCGCCACCAAAAAACCCTTCTCAAAGGTTGAAAGCGCGTCAAAGGCAACGAACATATCGTCACGGTGAACCATACCTGCAATATCAGGACGCTTGACCATAACGCCCACTACACGCGGGTAGTCGGAATCAAACACCACCACATGAACGCGGCCGAGCTTTGAAAAGCGCTGAATTCCCTTTTTGCTGTCCTTCTTGCTTTGTTTTTTAGGGAGATAGACCTTGACCCCGACCAGCTCAGATGACTTCACATGAAAACCTTTCCTATAGAAAACGGGGCGCTGCGAGCGTCCCGTTCAATACCGTACTGATAACCTGGCAGCCCAAGCGAACGTTTAGTGAACGTCAGGGTGCTCAGACGTCACCGTCTCAATAGTCACGCCCTCGGCCTCAGAGGGATGGGGAGTTGTATAGGACGTAACAGAATCCGCGACAGCTTCAGCGTTATGCTGCACCTGTTCCGAAGCGGACGTCACGGCGTCAGACAGCGACTCACGCAGCTGATCCATACGCTCCCGAGCAAGGTCCACCTTGGCACGGAGTTCGTCGGTCTTTTGATCAACCACAGGGCGCACCTCACCAATGCGGTCACTCACGACGCGAGAAGTGCGCTCATATGAATCGAGTGCGGAATCCCAAGCATCATTGACAGCGTCAGCGGCCATTGCGCGGGTCTCGTCACCCGGACGCGGCGCAAGGAGCAGACCGGCAGCAGCGCCTGCCGCCGCACCAAAAATAGCACCGACTAAAAACCCAGCGGACTTCTTGCTCATAGGAACCTCCTATCGGGGCAGCGCGATTGCTGCTCTCCCTCCCAAACACAATGCCTTGGAGCGCCTATCGAACCGGTCGCGGCCTTGGCACGTTAATCATACTCCAGTCGTCTGGCAAATCGTCATCAAATGAATTGCGCTCATGCGCGTCAGACTCATCGACCGAGGCCTTATCCTCTTCCGCATCTGAGGCGGCTGCGTCGGCGACATCAGCCGTACCTGCATCCTCGTCTTCTTCGACATACGGCTCGTGCGTTTCGGCAGGCGCTCCTCCATCGGACTGCTGATCGTCGTACCAATCGTCTTCCACGTAATCATCATCTTCGGAAGCGTCACGCGCATATTGGTCATCATAAAATGAAGCGCCGGCGGAGGTGTCGTGACCCTCACGGTATGAAACGGAGTCGTCACTCCCATCCGCCTCATACTCATATGCTCCTGAAGCCTCATAATCGGCCTCTTCTGCCAGCTCCTTCTCGATAAACTCTTCAGCGACCTCAGCTACATCGTCCTTCTCGGCATAAGAGCCGTCAGAAGCGCCCTCATGCTGGCTTGCTTCTTCTGGCGCGTCTTCTAGCGTATCTTCTGAAGCGCTCTCTGGAGCATCTTCCAATTCGTCCTCGCCGTCAACGCTTTTAACGAGAGCCACCAGGCCCTGGACAATAGCGTCAACGTTGGGCTTGGGATCCTCGCCGCCAGCATATGCCCAGTCCAAAATCCACGCCGCGCTGGAAAGAGCTCCCGCTACCAACACGTCGTCGGGACATGCCAGGCTCACCTCAAACAGGCGGAGACTGTTATCAAGTGTCGTAGTGCGGCCGGAAGCAATATCGCCGGCGCGGTTGGTAAGGGCGAGCAGCTCAACGGTTACATGCTCAAGCAGATGAGCCACTTCCGTGTCACGAACAACATCACCGAACTGTGGAGCCGCATCTCCAAGACAGACGTGCTTCTCGACACCCGGAATGAGATCGACAACACGCCTGGTTCCCAGCGCGTCATCAGAGGTCATCAGCGGCGCGTCATCCGACAACTGTATGGTGGCGTCAAGGACTTTTGGTCCAATGACAACTTTTTTGATGTGAATTAACCCTGCCATGCTTCGTCCTCTTCCTGTTCAAGCGAAAGGATTCCTTACGCACTGTTCTTGTCTCGCTTCACGCGCTCACGCTTTGGCTTCACGCTCACGCTTCACACCCACGCCTTGGTTTCACGCTCACACTTTAGCTTCACGCGCTCATCATATTGTAGTAAAAAAGAGTGCTTCGCTGCTGGAATGTCCGCTAGCGGTCATGATTCCCCAGTCTCTTCATGAGATTTCTCGTCTTTTTGGCATTGCTCGGGCACCTCTGGAGCCGTTACCCGCAAAAGCGACAGCCTGCGCCGACGCATCATCTGCACACGGAACTGCCATCCGTCTTTCTCAAAGGTATCCCCCGGCCGCGGCAACCGGTCCGCAAGCTCAAGCACAAAGCCCGCAATGGTCTCATACTCCTCGGAATCCTCGACAGGCCATCCGAGTTCCAAAGCATCATCAAGCGAGAAGCGACCGTCTACCAGCCACTCTCTGTCGCTTAGCTGCGTCAGGTATTTGTTGTCGGGATCAAACTCATCGGCAATCTCACCGACAATCTCCTCGACAATGTCCTCGACGGTAATGGCGCCGGCAGTGCCGCCGTACTCGTCTACCACAATGACCATCTGATCACGAGAAGACTGCATCTCGGAAAGAAGCGGGATGATGTCTTTAGTGTCCGGAATATAGTCTGCCGCGCGGACGTACTGCGCGATGCGCTTCTCGCCAGCGTTTTCCTCAAGCATGGGCTCAATAATGTCTTTGATGTGCGCGATGCCCACAATGCGGTCAACGTTATCGTGATAGATGGGTATGCGCGAATAGCCGGTCTTACGCATAACCGCCAGAACTTCCGACAGCGTTGAGGTGTCTTCCATGGTGGTCAGGTCAACCCGCGGCACCATGACCTCACGAGCAACCGTATCGCCCATGTCGATAACCTCGTGAATCATCGACTTTTCTTCTTCGGTCAGCTCATCGGAATCCTTGACGATGTAGCGAAGCTCTTCCTCGGAGAAGTCCTGGTGATCCTCGTTCACGTCAACACCCAAAAGTTTTGCGATGCCGTTAGCAGACGCCGAGTTCAAAAAGACAATCGGCTTTGCCAGCATCATGAAAAAGCGGATAGGACCCACAACCGCCTTGGAGACATTTTCGGCGTTGGAAAGGGCAATCTGCTTGGGCACCAGCTCTCCGATGACCGTTGAGAAATAAGAGAGTACCAAGGTGATAATGACCACTGCCGTAGGGTGCGAGAAGTTTGCAGGCATGCCTATGCTTGTCAGCCAGCTGCCAAAGGGAGTGGAAAGGCTTGTTGCCGCAAACGCAGACGACGCGAAACCGACCAGCGTGATGGCTACCTGAATCGTCGCCAGAAACGAGCCGGAGTTATTAGTCAGGTCAAGCACTGCCTGAGCACGCTCGTCACCTTCCTCCGCCTCAGGTTCAAGCGAGGTTCTTCTCGCGCTCACAACCGCCATTTCGGAAGCCGAAAAATAGCCGTTTGCCAAGGTCAAAAGCAGTGTCACTAAAATACTTAACGCTACGTCCATCTAAGGTATGGGCACCTGCCTAGTCGAAGTTAAAAAGCCACGTAGACATTGTACGTCTACGCAGCTTTTGCGTGTACATTCTGCGCACACATTCTTTATAAAAGCGTAACCAACTAAAGGCACGGTCGCTAAACACCGGCTAGCTAAACGCACGGTAGCTAAGTGCACGGTCGGCTAGCGCATGCCTAGTCTACGAGTTTCTCGACCTGCGCACGAACGTCCGCAAGATCCTCTTCAGAAGGCAGCCAACCGATGGTATACGCCTTGCCATGAGGCATCATAAACCCGGCTTTTTCCAGCTCTTCCTCGACCATCTTAGGGCCAAGGGGAGCCCAGCCGTAGGATCCGAAGGCAAAGCCGACGCGGTGGTCGTTTTGAGGCGAGAGACCCGTCATGTAGGTCAAAAAGCCGCTCACCGTAGGCAAAAACTTGGAGTTCAACGTAGGCGAACCAACACACACATACTTGGCGTCAAGGAAGTGATACATGACGTTGGAGATGTGCGTTTCTTTAAGGTCGCAAAGCTGTACAGGAATACCGTGCGCGAGAAAACCGTCTACCAAAGCACGCGCCATCTTATCGGTAGATCCCCACATAGAGTCGTACACGACCAGCGCTTTTTCTTTGAGCTTGCCTGAGGTCCACTCCTCATAGCAGTCGATGATGTCTTTGATATGAGAGCGCCAGGCAACGCCATGAGCCGGCGCGATGATGTCGATATTTTCCAGCCCCAGCTTCTTTACCGCACCCACCGCAGCGTCCGCCTGGCGGCTATACGGCAGCACGATATTGGCGTAGTATTTGCGCGCCTGCTTCATAACCTCGCAGTAGTCGCCCTCGTCATCAAAGCGTGTGGACGAAGCGAAGTGCTGGCCAAACGCATCGTTTGAGAAGAGGATCTTGTCGGCATCGGAATAGGTGACCATGTTGTCGGGCCAGTGCACCATTGGCGTCTGTACAAAATGGAGGGTACGTTTGCCAATGCTCAGAGTATCCCCCGTCTTTACACCGTTGACCTCAAGATCTTTACCGTAAAAGGCCTTGAGCTCCTTGACACCCTGAGGCGTGGAGGCATAGACAGCAGCGTTCGGCGCGGCTTTAAGAACGGCCGGCAGTGAACTTGAATGATCCATTTCGATATGGTTGCACACCACAACGTCAATCTTTGACGGGTCAATGATGCTTTGGATACGCTGCATAAGCTCGTCTGTCATGGTGTACTTGACAGTGTCGATGAGCGTGATCTTCTCGTCTAGGATAAGATACGCGTTATATGTGATGCCTTGCTCGGTGGTATAGCCGTGGAACTCTCGTGCGTTCCAGTCAATAGCGCCAACGGCGTAGACGTCTGGTTTTATCTGCACTGCGCTCAACATACGATCCTCCGTGGTTTTAGGTGATTGGTCCTGGTCAAGCTGGTTGCGGCTTGGTTGCGGCTGGGCCGGGCTGGTTGAAGCTAATCCAGACTGGTCCAAGCTGGGCAAAGCTGACCAAAGCGCTTTTACTAGTATGAGCATAGCATTTGATAGACAATTACGAGGGAGCGATTTCGAGACTATCTGGAGGCGATTCCAAAAAAGGGCATGAGTTGTGATATGAAATCTCCTAATAAGGGTGACAGTTGTGATAAATACTCCTAAAAATTCTAGGAGTTGTGCAGTAACTTCATCACAACTCATACACTTTTTTGGAGTGACTCACGCTCTTCTCGAGTAACCCATGTCCTCCCGGCATAGCCCGCGCTCTTCTCGAGTAACCCACGTCCTTCCGGCATAGCCAACATCCTTCTCGAGTAACCCACGCCCTTTCCAAGGCTTCACGCACTAGCGCTGTAAAGCGGCGCGAACGTCAGCGACAATAAGCTCCGGCTCAAGGCGATTTTCCCGCAGCAGCTCATCCGCTTTGAAGCGATCGTAGAAACCCTTCTTGATGCCGTAGTTAAGCACGCGTTTATCGGAGCCGCCGAAGTAGGAGGAAAGAGTCTGGCCCCAACCGCCTTCCAGCTGACCGTCTTCGAGCGTTACAAAGATGTCGTGATTGACGGCCAGGTTGTCGAGCAGTTCTGTGTCAAGACCGGATGCAAAAAGAGGATTCACGAGAGTTACTTCAAAGCCGAGAGACCCGCGGAGCATGTCCGCGACCTTCTCGCCCATGCCAAAGAAACTGCCCAAGGCGAAAATCGCTACCTTGGAACCGCGGCGCGCTACCTCAGAGCGCACGTCGTCGTAAGACTTACGAACGGGACCTGTAGCGTGGTGGACAGGGCCTCCCGGAACCTGGATAAAGACCGGACGTTTCTCCTGGTTAAGACCCCAATTAAGCATAGAAAGATACTCTTCTGCATTTGTTGGCGCAAGATAGGTAATGTTTGGAATATGGGCAATCATCGGAATCGTACAAAGTGACGCGTGCGTCACATCACTCATGCCCCACACCGAGCCGGAATTGCCTACGATTACCGCAGGATTGCTGTTGACCGCAAGATCTTGACTCAGCTGATCATATACGCGCTGTTGAAAGGTGGTTGAGGAACCCCATACCGCATGAGCCCCGGCATGAGCGGCTCCCGAAGCGATTGCCACAGCCGTTTCTTCCGCAATGCCCACGTCAAGATAGTGTCGGCCCAGGCGCTTGCGCCGTTCAGGCGACATGCCCAATGCGCCCGGAACCGCCGAAGCGATAACCAAAAGGTTCTCGTCCGTCTCAGCGCGCTCAAGCAGGTACTCGCCGGCAAGATTGGCATACGACTCAGAAGCGGAACCACTGCTCAGGCTCTGACCTGTAGCAATATCAAACGGACCATGCCAATGCCACGCTTCCTCGTCTTTGAGCGCAGGCTCATATCCCTTGCCCTTGAGCGTGTTGATATGCACCACTACCGGGTGGTTGCTGTCTTTGACCTGCTTAAATGCGGCGATAAGAGCCTCGGTGTTGTTGCCTTCATTGACATAGAGGTAATCGAGCCCCATAGACTTGAAGAGGTTGTTGGGCGCAGCGCCATTGGATTCGCGCAGCTCCCTGAACTGATCGTACATACCACCGTGATTTTCGGCAATGGAGCGCTGGTTGTCGTTGAAAACGATTATGAAGTTTGAATCAAGTTCGCCCGCCACATTCAGACCTTCAAGCGCTTCTCCGCCAGACATCGAGCCATCTCCGATTACAGCGATGATGTTTTCGTGACCACCGCGCAAATCGCGAGCTTTCGCAAGGCCGAGCGCCAGGCTGATAGATGTAGACGTGTGTCCAATCTTAAAGAGGTCGTGCGGTGTTTCCGCAGGATCGGTATAGGGAGACACGTCATCGTAGTGCGCCTGGTCGACAAAGGCTTCCTTGCGCCCGGTCAGCATCTTATGCGGATACGTTTGATGAGAAACGTCATAGACAATGTGATCACGCGGAGAATCAAATACGGTGTGGAGCGCAACGGTAGCTTCCACCATACCAAAGTTGGGGCCAAAGTGACCACCATGCTTTGAGGCTCTGGTCAACAGCGCCGAGCGAATCTCATCGACAAGGCCTTGTCGACCTGCCGCGTCAAGTGCTTTAACATCTTCAGGACCGTCGATCTTCTCGAGATACATGCGAAACCTTTCTATATGCTGGGATGCTAAAGGTTAGTACCCCGCACATGGACGCGCTATACGGAAGTCTTTCAGCAGTATCTGCAGCAATATCAAAACCGCACTTCAAAATGGCGTTCATCAGCTATGGGAGCAAGTTCGCGCTTCTCGTCAATGCGATATGCAAGCGGACGGTGCGCGTAGGTTTTCGCAAATCCCTTAAACCAAAGGCCTATCTGCTCGTCCGTCCCTTGTAGTTCCATAGATACGCTGCCGTCAAACTCGTTTCTCACCCAACCGGTGCAGCCCACGCGATCCGCTACTATCTGCGCCGTCCAGCGAAAACCGACGCCCTGGACTTCTCCGCAAAAGCGCAGCGCGAGCCTGCGTGTTCCCGGTTTGAGCCCCTGGTTGCCCAGCTGCTTGTCTGCGTCGCCATGAGGACCTTTATCTCTGTCTTTGCGTTGTCCAAAGCCCAATATGCCTGACATGAGCGCATCCGTTCTCCGTGGTCTGTTCGGCTGCGGTGCCGTATAGGCATACCATATCACCAATCGCATGAGCTCTTAAGTCAAACTGCGTCTGGGTTGCCTCCGTCCAGTCCCCCGGGGGTGTTTTCATCCAGCCCTTAGGCAAACCGTTTTCACTCTCCAGGGGGCTGCACGTTTCCAAATAACCTCTAGGCCAGCGCATTCCTTCTGGCTCCCGCATAGGTGATAAGAAAGTAGACCACAAATCCGGCAAGCGTCAGCGCAGCGACAGGCCAAATAGCAGGCTCAATATCAGCTTGAAGCAAACCAATACTCATGAAACGAATGACGTTTAAGCCAAAAATGGCATGAACAGCGGTAAAGATACCCGGAAGAGCAAAGTTAAACAGCACACCTGCAAGCAGGCTCTCTGAGAGCATCCTATTCGAAGCGCCTAGTTCAACAAGCTTGCGGTAACGCTCGCGATTATCGGAGGCAAGCGACAGCTGCTGTATCGCAAGGATGACCGACGCGAACACCAGCAGCACCACCGCATAAAACGCGCAGGTAAAAATAAGCGCGCCAATCAAACCTGAAGCCTCTTCAAACTGCGTTTCCCTTTCAAGCGCTAGCGCCCCAATTTTGTCATGCAAGACGACAGCAAATACAAACATGCACATGCCAACCGAAGAAAGCGCTGCCGAGCAGGTCATCGCTTTTGCAGCGTTGCGCGCTACCCCTTCGGTTTGACGCACGGTAAACGCCGTCAGCCCTCGGTACCACAGGCCGGGAACTTTCTTGATGAAGCGCGGCAGCAGCGCCAACGTTGAGCGGAATATGAAAAACGAGCCAAAAATAGCGCAAGCGCCCAGCGGGAACATCCACACCAGAAAAGTAGTAGGCGCGTTTAAGCAGATTATGTATACCGCAGCGACCAAAGCTACGCCAAAAATCAACTCTACAACCGCTCGTCCGCCTAAAATTGGTTTTGACGCGTCGTTTTCCTTTTTCGCAACCATCATGCGAAGCAGCGTCGATTTGCGCAAAACGCGGCGGCTTCCGCGAGACAGTATCACAATCGTCAGCACGAACACGATAGCTGTGAGCGTTATGCCAAATGGCGAGAAAACCATGATAAAACGGGCGGGCAAACGGTATGCCCAAGCGACAATAAGCTCAACGAAAGGCGAGATAAGCACTCCCGCTATAAGGCCGGTCACCAAGGCACTGCCCGCGACAAGCGTGGTTTCAAGGCGCAGTACCGTGTTGACATTGCGTTTCTCGAGTCCCGCAAGTTCATAGAGGGCAAACTCCGGCAGCCGGCGACGAATCAGAAACTTATTGGCATACGAAGCGACGTTTACAAACACCAACAACGGCAAAATACCAAAGGCCATGATGTAGCGCGCTTCCGTCACAAAAATCTTCCGGACCAACTCATCCTCAACCAGCATAAAGAGATAATCTCCGGACGCCGTATAGGAATATATCAGGCAAGCTCCCGCTGCCAAGGCGGCAAAATACACGCCAAAATCCTTCAGATTGCGCCGAACATTACCAATCGCGATTTTTGAAAGCAGGCTCATGACATCACGCTCTTTTCTCTACCATCACGAACTTCTCGCCAGACTGGCGTGTCGATCATAACCATCATGCAGCGCGGCAGGCGAATGTGCCATCGAACTTGCTTACGGAAAGGTGATGTTTTCATAAGAATGGAGCATCCGTTGCCGAATGCTCCATCGAGTCGTCCATCAAATCTGCGAGATTCTAGCGCTCACCCGCCGCGCGGCGCTCCGCGTAGTCGGCTGCAAGTTTAGCCTGAATGTCATGAGGAACCTGCTCGTATCCCGAGAGCTCTACCTCATACTCGCCGGTGCCACGCGAGAGAGAACGCAGGCGCGTGGCATAGTCGGTGACCTCAGCGTAGGGGACGGTCGCTTCAATGGTAGTCTGTCCAAGCGCTGTGCCCGTACCGGCGTTCATGCCTTCAACGCGGCCGCGAGACGCGGACACATCGCCCATCACAGAGCCAGCGTAGCTGTCGGGAACAGTGATCTTAAGATGCGCCATCGGCTCAAGAAGCACCGGCTCCGCCTGATCGATTGCCTTCTGGAAACCGATGCGAGCCGCTGTCTTAAACGCCATCTCGTTAGAGTCAACAGGATGATAGCTGCCCTCGTAAACAGCGACCTTAATGTCAATCATGGGATACCCCGCCAGCACGCCTTCGCGCATGATCTCCTGGATTCCCTTGTCGATAGCGGGAATGAAGCCGCGCGGGATGTGTCCTCCTACCACTTCATCTACAAACTCGTAGCCCGCGTCGGGGTTGGGCTCAACGCGAAGCCAGCAGTCGCCATACTGACCCGCACCGCCGGTCTGCTTCTTATGGCGTCCCTGCGCGCTTGCCACGCGGCGAATAGTCTCGCGATACGGAATGCGGAGCGCTACCTTGTGGGCGCCAACGCCGGCACGAGATTCCAGACGGTCAAGCAGCACGGCAACCTGCGCCTCTCCGATAGCGGAAACGACCGTCTGACCGGTATCTTCATCACGCTCAATGCGAAGCGTGGGGTCGGCGGCGGCAGCCTTCTCCAAGAATGCGAAGAGTTTTCCTTCCGCCCCGCGCTCATCAGGCTCAATAGCAATACGATAGAGCGAGTTAGGGAAGCGGAACGCCGCCGCCTCAACCTTACCAGTTACGGAAAGCGTGTCGCCCGTCAGTACCTCAAGTTTAGGGACTACCACGATATCGCCAGCGGCGGCACGTCCAACATCGGTGGTATCACGGCCACACATGCGATACAGGTGTGAAAGACGCTCGGTCTTACGCGTACGCGCATTGGTAAGCTCAGCGCCCGGCTCCAACGTTCCCGCCAGTACCTTAAGGAAGGTCAAGCGGCCGTTCTGAGGATCCTGCAGCGACTTGAAGGCAAAGGCAACCGGACGCTCGTCATCCGGAGAGATGTCAAGCTGCTCGCCATTTACCAGTGGGATACGCCCGAAATCAGCCATCTGCGGGAACCAGCCTTCGACAGCGTCTAGGAAGGCGACGACACCTTCTTCTCGCACGCACGAGCCGGCGAACACCGGTACAAACACGCGGTCAACCAGCGCTTTATTGAGCAAACCCTCAAGCTCTTCCTGAGTGATTTCTCCACCGTCAAGATAACGCATCATGAGTTCGTCGTCAGCCTCAACCACCAGCTCGGTCAGAGCGGCGCGCGCATCAGCTGCCGCGGCAGCATACTCCTCAGGTATGTCCTCCACCACCGGCTTTCCGTCGACAAGGTAACGGGCCTTTTGATGGACAACGTCGATAACGCCTCCGAACGCCTCGCCGGAACCCATGGGAATCGTTACGGATCCAAGCTTGTTGCCAAAGCGCTCGCGCAAAAGACCCATGGCCGTCTCGTGATCCGCGTCCGGGCGGTCAAGACGGTTGATAAAAATAGCGCGCGCAAGAGACAGGTTCTCGGCGGCATACCAAAGCCGCGTAGTAATGGTACCGGGACCGCTTGCAGCGTCAACAACAAAAACGGCAGTTTCGCCGGCGCTCATAGCGGAGTAGGCATCGCCTATAAAGTCCGGATAGCACGGCGCGTCCAAGACGTTGATGCGCGTATCGTTCCATATCACAGGTGCAATAGTGGTGGAAATGGAAAATCCTCGTTCTGATTCTTCGGTATCGTAATCAAGCGTGGGCTTGGTGCCTGCGTGCCCGCCCAGACGGGTAGTCGCTCCCGTCAGATGCAGCATCGCTTCTGCAAGCATGGTCTTGCCCACGCCGCCTTGGCCCACCAAAACCACATTCTTAACGCGCTCAACACCCTTTTCGGCCATGATGCCTCCTTCAACTGCGGCAGCAGCCGAGAAGGGCGCGTATGCGGAACCTGCCGGCCAAACCACCGAACAAGAAAACCTCTAGCCTCCTTACCGTAAAGCATTGCTGAGCAAGAAGCACCTACGTATCGATGAGTGACAGGCTTTCTTATCAAAAGTTTTTGAGTCAGTCGACTCTTATCGCCATGTTTTAGCTGGTAACACGCACTGTTTTATGCGGCGAGAAGAACCTGTCGTTGCACGGAGAATCACGACTCCTCGGCGAACGGTATCTGCATAAAAAACACGGCACGCTTGTGCGCATGCCGTGTTTGAAACGTCTTTACCGTTCTTAGTTCTAGCGTAAAGCGACTTCCGGATTCTTTTTGGTGACAATCGCAATCGTTACAATTTCAGCCTGCAAATACTTTGTCAGCAGCGCCGCAAGGTCGTCCGCCGCCTTTTGCAAATCGTCTCGACGATGAGGCTCTACACACTCCATAGCCACAAACGCGTTCGGCGTATAGTCTTGCATCTGCGTCCGCTGTCCGTCACGCCAGTTCCAGCACCGACACACAACGCCTTCGCTGTCATAGTAGGCAATTTCTCCCGGCAGTGGAGGCTCTTCGTGGTCAGAGCCAATGGGAAGGAAGGCTTCATCACCCTTCATGGCGCCAAGATGCAGGTCGCCGGCGAAGGCATCGATATTTTCAACGCCGATAGGAAATGCGTATTTCAGCGAAACGGCGTTGGTGATGTCAACCGATGGAACAATCGAGCCTACCGGCGTGTCATGCAGCACGCGCTTCAGCAACGCCTCAATGGAACAGCGGGCTCCCTTTTTGGTGGGAAACTTCCGATACGCTTCACGCCAGACTTGTACCACTTCATTTGCAGAGATGGGCTCACAAGGGACATATTTTGCAGCCTGCCTGTTTGCTTGAGCGAGAAGGTCTTTGATTTCGTCCTTCTGGACGTCCGTCAAACCGCTTTCTTTCAAGCCGCGTACAGAAAGAACCGCAATCGCCGCTTCAGGAAACAGCTCCCAAAAGCTCTCATCAGATATAAATTTCTGCATCCTGCCTCCTTCGCCTGCTCTGTCGTGAAAGTTTGTTTAGTGTATCACCGAAACTGAGCTCTTCCCTATCGCAAAGCGTGATGCACATCCCAGGCACGGCAACGCTGGGCCGGGCACAACAATGCGGCCGGCCGAATTGTTCGACCGACCGCATTATTTAGAGCGTCAGCGTAAATGCGTGCTTTTAGCTCAGTACCAGCATGAATACTGTCAGTACGATGGCAACAAAGACCGCGATAATAACGAGCAGTTTCGCTGCCCATTTGAGCCATGTCTCATACGGAATACGAGCCAGCGCAAGACCACCCATAATGAAGCCGCAGGTCGGCGTAAACAGGTTGACGAGACCGTTGGCGGCAACGTTGCACATGATGGAAGTCTCCACCGACCAGTTGAGGCCGGAAACAATCGGCGAAACGATTGGCGCGGAGAGCGCAGCCAGGCCAGAAGAGGACGGCACCAGGAAGCTGAGGCCGATGTGAAGCAGATAGTCCAGGAAACCGAAGAGCGCTGCCGGCATGCCGGACTGCGTCAGAGCGGTAACCGAAGCCTGAACCATCCAGCTGCCAAGTCCGGTCTGTGCCATCAGTACAGCTGTTGCGCGAGCGAGCGCAATAACTACATTGACCGAAATCATGTCGCCAATGCCGGAAATGATGGTAGTAGCCATCTTTGAGCGATCGGGCATACCAATCACGCCGATGATAATGCCCATAAGCATAAACCAGGTAGCCGCGTCATCGAACCACCAGGAGCCGAGCGCGTTGCCGGTAATGATTGACGTCCAAGCAAGTCCGTCTGCAATAGATTCGTTCAGATCTCCCCAAGGAATGAATCCGAGAATCATAACGACAAACGTCAACGCAAAGATTATCATGCAGGCTTTCTGTCTGCCAGTCAGTTTTTCCTCATCGCTGATTTCCATATTGCCATATGCTTTGTTGCATACGTCCAGCTGATCGGCTGTCAAAATGGAACCCTTTGTTTCAATGACGTGCTTGGCGTATCTGGTAACTCCAAATGCGGAAATCAGGTATGTGCCGAGCCAAAGAATGACGCCTTCCAGATAGAGGATGCCCATATTAACCTCGACACCCGCCGAACGCGCCGCGTCAACGGCGGCGCCGGTAGCGAAGGGGTTAATAGTTGAGCCGAGAACGCCCGAGCCGGCGCCCAGCAATACGGTAGCTGCGCCAACAATAGGATCCATGCCGGCAGCCGTCATCGTAGCCGCAAGCAGAATATAGAAGCCAACGGTCTCTTCGCCCATGCCGTAGGTTGTGCCGCCTACCGAGAACAAGAACATCAGGACCCACACAAGAATCATTTCCTTGCCCTTGAGCTTCTTGACAAGGACATGGATTCCCGTTTCCAGAGCTCCGGTCGCGTTAACCAGAGCAAGGAAGCCTCCCAGACAGAATACGAAGCCAATAACTTCGCTCGCGTCATGGAAGCCGGCAATGGGGGCCATGATAATTTGCTGGAATGTAGCTCCCATGACCGCGGCCTGCTCACCCTCGTCCGTTATATACGGCTGACCATTTGTGAGCCAGGTGCAAATCGCGACAAAGAGCAGTACAAGAAGAAGAATGCCATAGGTACCAAGGCGCTTCCTCGTTTTCTGTTGTACAGACATATGAATCACATATCTCCCTCAAGCCGCTGCTCGGGAGATTTGCCGGAGGCTCTTCTCCCAAGCGCGACTACAGTAGTTCTGTTGTTACTTCAAGGTCGCGTACATCACGGCCTTGATGGTGTGCATACGGTTTTCAGCCTCTTCGAACTCACGAGCCTGGTGACCCAAGAACACATCGTCGGTAACTTCCATGGCCTCAAGACCATACTTCTGGTAGATGTTCTCGCCAATGGTTGTATGACGATCATGGAAGCTCGGCAGGCAGTGAAGGAAAATGGCCGTCGGCTTAGCGTCTGCCATAACGTCCTTGTTGACCTGATAGGGACGAAGCAGCTCGATGCGCTGAGCCCAAAGCTCTTCCGGCTCTCCCATGGACAGCCAGATATCCGTATACAGAACGTCAGCATCCTTAGCGCCAACCTGAACGTCGTCCGTAAACTCAAGAACGGCATGAGTCTCTTTGGCAATGGCTTCGCACTTGTCGATAAGCTCCTGCTTTGGCATAAGCTCTTTTGGTCCGCATGCGCAGAAGTGCATGCCCAGCTTGGCGCAAACAACCATGAGCGAGTTTGCGACGTTATTGCGGGCGTCGCCGAAGAATGTCAGCTTGCGACCGCGAACATCGCCGAACTCTTCCTGAACTGTCATGATATCGGCAAGCATCTGCGTCGGGTGGAAATCATCGGTCAAGCCGTTCCAGACCGGAACGCCGGAGTACTTTGCCAAATCTTGGACAACATCCTGGTCAAAGCCTCGATACTCAATACCGTCAAACATACGGCCCAGTACCTTTGCCGTATCTTCCAAAGACTCCTTCTTGCCCATCTGGGAGGAACCGGAATCAAGGAAGGTTACTCCCATGCCCAAATCCCTGGCGCCTACCTCAAAAGCGCAGCGCGTGCGAGTCGAAGTCTTCTCGAACAGCAGGACGACCTGACGCCCCTTCAGCCAGCTGTGATCCACACCGTTGCGTTTCATATTCTTAAACTCAACGGACAGGTCCAAAAGGTAGCGGATCTCATTCGGCGTATAGTCAAGCAGCGTCAAAAAACTCCTGCCGCGAACATTAACTCCCATAGTGCTCTCCTTTTAACGTGATCTGCAGTGCCAGATTACTCGGCGCGGATCAACGGCATCGACATGCAGCGAGGGCCGCCACGGCCGCGGGACAGCTCGGCGCTCGGAATGCTGAGGACATGAACGTCATGCTCCTCAAGGATGCGGTTGGTGACATCGTTGCGCTCGTACACGACTACTGTACCAGGAGCAATAGCCAGGGTATTGGAGCCGTCATTCCACTGCTCGCGCTGAGCGGCAATCATATCGTCGCCACCGCAGGTAATCAGGTCGACATCGTCCTTCTCGGTATATTTGCAGAGCACATCGTGCAAAGTGGCATCGACTTCACGCACGTTCAGACGATGACCGTTGGTGCCCGGAGTAATCTCGAAGACCTGCAGCGGTCCCACGATCTCTGGGTGAACCGTGTACTTGTCATAGTCGATTGCGGTGAAGACGGTATCCAGGTGCATAAATGCCCTGGAAGAAGGAATAGCGAATGCAAGAACTGTGCGAATCGTGCAATCCGGATCCGCAAAAAGATTAATCGAGAGAGCTTCAAGAGCCTCGGGGCTCGTGCGCTGTGAAACGCCCACGGCCAAAACCTTATCATTGAGGTTAAGAATGTCGCCACCCTCAATGTTAAAGAACGCAGTACGCTTGGTATAAAGCGGAGTGCCTGTGTAATCAGGGTGATACTTGAAGATGTAATCCGCATAAATCGTCTCGCGGTTACGGGTTGGGAAGCGCATCTTGTTCAGTGAGATGCCTGATCCGATAGAGCCGAACGGATCGCGTGTAAAGTACAGATTAGGCATCGGGTCAACAATCAGCTTCTGCTCAAAGGAAGCCATGTCAACGAGTGAATGGTTGCGCTCAACGTCGTAGCATTCCTTAAGATTGATTCCTTCCATGGTCTTAAGGACAAGTTCTTTGCCTTCAAAATTCTCAGTCAGATACTCAAATAGTTTCTTTTGCCACTTCTCTGTGTGGATGCCGCCCTCTTCAAGCCACTGCATCAAGAACTGTTCCTTCAGTTCTGGGTGAAGCGTAAGGACTTCCGTCATAAGGTCCTCGAGATAGACGACCTCAACGCCGTTGTCACGAAGAAGCTGAGCAAATGCATCGTGCTCTTCCTGTGCAACCTTCAGGAACGGAATATCATCAAAGAGCAGCCTTTCCATTGACGCCGGGGTAAGATTGAGAAGTTCCCTACCAGGGCGGTGAAGCAACACCTTTTTAAGCGGTGCGACTTCACTCCGCACACTAATTCCTTTCATGGTTTTCCTCCGTTTTAGGGTTGTATGGGCACGCCTTTATACAAAAAAGAAGCGCTATCAAAGCCTTTTGTGCCCCAAGACAGGCCATGCGCTCTGCACGGTAATTACGTCATGGCACCTCCTTCAATCGCGGCGAAACCGGAAAGAACGCGTCTGTACGCAGTTTTTCGGAACGCCAAACAAGAAAACATCTAGCGTCCCTACCGTAGAGCATTGTTATATAAGAAGCACCCACATATCGACGAACGAGAGATGCGGGTGCTTACTCATGTAAAGCTTGTGATACTTCTCGCCACATTAATGCTGGTAAAGCATGTAGTTTACGAAGCGAGAAAAGCGAGGGGCTACAAAATCAAATCTTGACTCCTCGGCGAACGGTATCTGTGAAGATAACATATCCGATGGCACCGAAGATAAGAGCCACGCCTATCATGGAGATATTGAGAGGGGTTTCGCTCATCATCGGTCCCCCGTCAACCATACTGACAAACGATGGAAGAGCGAACAGCGCAAAGCTCACACCCAGGATAAGCATGGAGCCAAAAACGCCCACCAGTGAAGACACCATAGCTGCTATGCTGCGCTTTGTTATCTCAGTAATGTTAGTCCAGTCAAAATTGGGTCGACGCACATCAATGGCCATGCCCAGATTTGTTGCGAAAAAACAGAAACACAACGGCACAATGAAATTTCTTGCCGCCGTACCAAGAGCGATGTTTCCCGAGATGAGCAAAATGCCATTTGTCAGCAGCAAGCCGACTAGTACATACAGCATATTTGCCACAACCTTTGAGCCAAAGACCTGCCGAGCCGTCACCGGCATCGTCGCCATCAGCCAATTGGAATGACCCTCTATGGAAAAGGCCACCGCTGACGAACAGCTAGCTGCCACAAACATGCATATAAAATAGGTAGACATAAGCCCGAAAATCATATGTGCAACCGGCCTAATCATACGCGCGGCGTTTATATCATCCTCGACAACCGACGCGATAAAACCGTCGACCCCGAAAAACGCCACTACAAGGGCAAGAATTACGCAAATAATTACACCGAAGCCCAGCTGGAAAAAGTATGTCGGATACCCAAAGAGCGTACGAAACTCTTTAAGCACCATTGCACGGAATATGCCATTTTTCTTTGTTGAAATCTGACTGGTTGCAAATTTTTTGTTGGCAGTTTGAGTCACTACAGACGCATTGACGCGATCGTTAAATTTAGCGAGAAGCGCGATAATCAGCGCGGGAGATCCCACAGAAAGTACGATAAAAATGAAGAGACTCAGCACATTTCCCTGGGCAAAAACATTAGCTACCAGCAGCGAAGGCACATACACGGTGCCAACGGTGTTTGCCATGCCATAGATGATTTCATTATAGTGAGTAGCAAGGTATTCAACACTTTCTCCATCGTGGCTCATCGTGCCTGAAAACCATGTCACACCTACGATATAGAGCATGGCAATCGCCATGCCGACAATACCGCCAATAACAGTATTAAAGTTTTTGAAATGCAGTTTTGCACCGAGAGCTGTAAGCGCCCATGCGAGCAAAATTGTCACTGATGTGGCTAAATTAGGCGCGAGCAAAATGGAAATCGGCACCATCAACAAGCGAAGTGGTGTTATCTCCGCTGTCGAGAAATACCCAAGATACAGAGGTAACATAGTAATGAGTGCCCAGAATATCTCCATCGAATACATAGCGCCAACGCGTGAAGCAATAACTACAGTTTTTTTAACCGGCAGCGACATAATGAAGTCATAGTCTTTGTAGCCAAACAACAGGCCATTTGACTTCGCAAACGTAAAGACTACACCTGAAAGTGAGGCAATAAGCACGGCGATGAGCGGCACCAATTTGTCAAAGCCAAACGCGGCAAGACCCATGCCAAAGGCATACAGGTAGCCACCGAGCACAAGGATACCGATGCCGCTGGCAATAATGAGTGTCACCGTAAGCCCGTTAGCGCCGCGCTTACCATTGCGGCGACGTCCCAGCCTCTGGCTTGTCCACACTGCGAGCATCTGCACTTTCAAAAGAAGCCACAAAACTTTCACATCCGAAGGAAGCTTGAAAGTGGCGGAATCCGCAGGTGCAAGATCTGCTGCCGTTACCTGTGCGGGAATAAATTCGTCTTGAGGAAGCTCATCGACTTCCTCGCCCGGTACGGGAGGTCTGGAATCGGCCATTACTGATCACCATCCTGATTGGCAGGTGCCTCTGGAGAAGGCGTTGTCGGCGCCGCAGGTACAACAGGTGTTGCAGGTGCAGAAGGCGCTACGGATGCGGAGGGTGTTGCTGATGCGGAAGGCGCCGCTGGCTTGACATTCTTTTCGTCAGCCGCCATATCCGCAGCCAGCTCATCTGTCACGCCAGGCGCGCCGACTTCCATGCCAAGGAAAACTTCCTCAAGTGAGGAATTACCGCGGATAGCCTCGGTTTCTCCGGCGGCCAGCAGCTTGCCTTCACGAATGATGGCGATTTTATTGCAGAGCTTCTCAACGACTTCAAGAACATGACTGGAGAAGAACACCGCAGATCCGCGCGCAGCCAGCTCGTGCAAGATTTTTTTAAGCTCAAAGCTGGCGGCGGGGTCAAGTCCTACAAAAGGCTCGTCCAGAACAAGCAGCTTAGGCTCATGCAAGAGCGCGCTCACCAGCACGAGTTTCTGCTTCATACCGTGGGAAAAACTTGAAATCGGGTTGGCAAGAGAATCGGTAATGCCCAGACGATTAGCGAGCACCGTGATGCGCTCGACGCGATCCTGTGCGGGAACGCCAAAGATGTCAGCGACGTAATTAAGGTATTTGATACCGGACATAAACTCATAGATATCAGGATTATCGGGCACGTACGCGATGAGTCTCTTGGTTGCAATCGGATCGCTCACAACACTCTTGCCATCAACGTAAATTGCGCCACCCTCAAACGGCTGCGCGCCCACGATGCACTTGATAAGTGTGGTTTTGCCCGCACCGTTATGACCGATAAAGCCATAGATATCGCCCCGAAGCACATCAAGCGTCAAATCATCAACCGCTACTTTGCTTCCATATTTTTTGGTAAAGCGCTGAACATTCAAAACAGGAGCTGCAGCACCTGCGGTTTCCGGAGCAATGCCTGTCATAATTAACCTCTCGTTAGTCTTCCATTACACGCAGAAATGCGTCATCCGAAAGCGCGTCCTCAGCGAAACCCACTGAGGAACATGACATTCATTCAGAAGAGAAACATCTGCTTGCATAAAAATTTTGATGGTTACGCGCACATACGTCAAGAAAAGAATTTTTGATACAGGTCAGTTCTACTGGCGTTTCTCATTATTTTTGTTGAGGTTACCTCGAATAAGTCCCGCAACTGTTGGGATCACGGACACCAGCACAATCCCGATAATCAGTAGCTCAAAATGTTGCTGTACGACAGGAATGCCACCAAAAAAGTACCCAAGCAAGACAAACAACGTTGACCACGTAATTCCGCCGAGAATATTGAAGATGACGAAATTGCGCCAGTGCATGCCGCCCATGCCGGCAATAAACGGGATAAAGGTGCGGATAAACGGAAAGAAACGTCCCAAAAAAATGGCCAGATGTCCCCATTTATCCAAAAAGGCTTCGCTCTTCTCCATGCGCTCAGGAGTCATTGCCTTCACCCGACCCGATGCCACAATGCGCCGGCCAAAAAAATGACCAATCATGAAGTTGCACTGATCGCCCAGAATCGCGGCGGTCCAGGTAATGCCTATCAGAACAAAGATTGAAAACCCGCCGTTATGCGCAAAGAATCCCGAAGCAAAGAGTAGTGAGTCTCCCGGCAAAAAGGGAAAGAATACCACGCCTGTCTCGATGAAAATGATGAGAAACACAAAGCCATACGCGGTAAAAGGTCCCGCAGCGATAGCCGTAGCGATAGCAGAGCGCGGATCCCGAAGTAGTGAGATAATCGCGTCAATAAATCCCATGTCATCCAATCGTTGCAGGTATACCGCACGCCTTACGGATAGCGAGAAGGCCCCGCGTACGCAGGCTTTCAATGCAAAAAGCGCGCTTAGCAGGCACGGATGCCCGTAAGGGACCCCTTATGGCTGCTGCCTCCCGGCCCTGACCAGGTTCGAGGTGTTACGTCACCCGTACCCGCTAAACGCGCTGTAGATACTCTACCCTATTCAGCAAGCTTGTGCATGGCAAACTGCAAAGTTACTATCAGCGGCGGTGCGCCCGGTAGTATGCAATAAGCGCCTTGGTGGACGCGTCCTGCGCCTCAAGAGCGCCATCATCGTAGAATGCCGGGGTGATTTGCTTTGCCAACTGCTTACCAAGCTCAACGCCCCACTGATCAAAGGAATTGATACCCCACACGACGCCCTCAACAAAGGTAATGTGTTCATAGAGGGCGATAAGCTCGCCGAGAGAGCGCGGTGTCAGCTGATCGCCAAAGATTGACGTGGTAGGACGGTTACCCGCAAACACGCGCGCCGCAACCATCCATTCCGGCGTGCCTTCCGCGCGGACTTCATCGGCCGTCTTGCCAAACGCGAGCGCCTTGGTCTGCGCAAGGAAGTTGCCGAGGAAAAGCTCGTGAACATCCTGAGCGCCGTCTTTCGTAGGATTATGCGTATTGGCAAACGCGATGAAATCACAGGGGATAAGACGGGTGCCCTGATGAATCAGCTGATAGAAGGCGTGTTGTCCGTTGGTGCCCGCCTCGCCCCAGAAAATCTCACCGGTCTTGGTTGTAACAGGCGAGCCATCCCAGCGTGTAGATTTACCGTTAGACTCCATTGTCAGCTGCTGAAGATAGGCAGGGAACCGGTGCAAATATTGGTCGTATGGAAGCACCGCGTGTGAAGCTGCGCCGAAGAAATTGACATACCAGACATTGAGCAGGCCCATCAGCGCCACAATGTTTTGCTCAAGCGGTGTATTCTTAAAGTAGTTATCCACAAAGTGGAAACCACCCAGGAACTCTTCAAAGCGCTCAGGGCCATACGCCAGAGCAATCGTTAATCCGACCGCGGAATCGACCGAATAACGACCGCCGACCCAATTCCAAAAGCCAAACGTATTTTCAGGATCGATTCCAAAATCCTGGACTTTATCCAAAGCCGTTGAGACGGCCACAAAATGCTTGCGAATAGCTTCAGCATCCTGCTGTTTTGAGCCATCGATGACGCCTGCATCGCGCAGAGCGCCCAAAAGCCAGGAACGCGCGCCGCGAGCGTTAGTCAGCGTTTCAAGTGTGGTAAACGTCTTGGAAACCACAATAAAGAGCGTGGTTTCCGGATCAAGAGAACGCGTCTTCTCGGCCAAATCAGAAGGATCAATGTTGGATACAAAGCGCACTGTCAAACCGGCGTCCGCATATGGCCTAAGCGCCTCATACACCATCACCGGACCAAGGTCAGAGCCACCGATACCGATGCTGACGATAGTTTTGATTGCTTTGCCGCTCACGCCCTTCCACGCTCCGGAGCGTACGCGATTGCAGAAAGCGTACATCTTGTCGAGTGTGCTGCGAACGTCAGCAACCGTATCCTGGCCATCCACCACAAAGGTGCCAATCTGCGAAGCCGGCCGACGCAGTGCGGTGTGCAGTACCGCGCGATCCTCTGTTGTATTGATATGACTGCCGCTGTACATATCCGCGCGGCGCTCTTCAAGCTTCACTTCACGCGCGAGATTACACAGGAGCTCAAGGGTCTTCTCGTCAATAAGGTTCTTGGAAAGGTCAATCTGAAATTCATCCAGCATAAACGTCAGGCGAGAAGTGCGATCGGAGTCTTGGGCAAACCATGAGCGCAAGTCTATGCCAGCCTCAGTGAGCTTGGTATAGCGTGCCTGGAGAGCAGCCCACGCTTCAGTCTTAGTTGGGTCAACAGGTTTGTTTGCAGGAGCTGTCGGTGCAGTCATGAGGTCTCCTATCATTTGCGTACAGTTTAAGGATAGACCGCATGGACGTCTGAAGCTAGCACAATCAGCTTGATTGATAAAATTCGCGGGGCACCGTGTGCGCAATGCCAAAACTCAGTATGGTTCTCCAAGCGGAGGGAGCTGTTTCAGATAAGCCCAGCGAAGCTGCTTTTGATGACTGTCCCCCAGCGCGCCGGCAAAGTTGTCAAGATTTAAAAACCTCATGCCGGCAACCTCTACCACAATGCCTGCTTCTAGAAAGGCGGCTTGCGCCGTTGCCTGTTTCGAAAGCTCAAGCGCATAGGCGTTACGGATAGCGTCAAGGGCCTCATTATCGCAAATCAACACCGTTGCCGGGTCAAGCGCGGTCAGGGCTTCTCTCAGAAGCGCGAGAGCCAGCGGAGTTCCGTCCGCACCAACCGTAAGCAGCGCCGACCAATCTTCCGGAGCGTAACCAAGGTGTTCAAGCGACGCATGAAGTGCACGCCCGTCTTCGTATGAAAAAGCGGCGGTGGCCATATTGCCAGCGCCGGCAGCCACATCTTCCGTGTCAAATACGCCTTTGACGAGCGTAACGGACGAGAACGCGTTACCGGCCATCAGTACACCAGCATCGGAGAGAGCCGACAGCTCAGCTGTCGTCTTAGCCAGATACACTTCTTTGCGCGCAGCTCTCTTTGTCGGCACGAACCCTCCTTCTACGAGCGTGAAATCTATCCCTTTGATTTCCCTACTATGCACGCTTTTTGCATTTCGAGCAACTCCCATGTATGACGCTGCTCATTTTGGGGATAAAGCCACTAACGACACTATGCGAGGCTTGAACGCCACGCTCAATAGGAGGTTATATCATGGCACAGCAACTCACCGCCGCAGAGTTTGACTCTGTCCTTGCGTCCGCCGACAAGCCTGTCCTTGTGGATTTTTGGGCGTCATGGTGCGGTCCCTGCCGCGCGCTCGGCCCCATCGTCGAGCAGGTTGGCGAAGAGATGTCCGACAAGCTTTCCGTCTATAAGGTCAATGTTGACGATGAGCCGGATCTTGCCACCCGTTTCCGCATCGTTTCCATCCCAACACTCATCCTGTTCAAGAACGGCGAGCCCATTCACACGATGATTGGAAACCTTCCTAAATCCGACTTGGTTTCTGAGCTTAACGCAAATCTATAAGCTATTACTGTAAGTCTTTTGCCAGTTCCCGATGCCTGTGTGCTTCCGCGTCCGGCAGTTGGTAAAATGGAGTTACCGCGGCGGCACGTCATTGCGGCGTGTCGCCACTTTTTAGCGAGGAGTACCCGTGGCAGACATGAAAGACAAGCGCTCGATCAGACAAACAGAGGTTTTTGAAGACGATAGCCTTCCAGACAGCACTTCTGAGCTCGTCATTTCAGATGCCGAGAAGACCGGACAGCTGAAAGGCGTTCGCTGCCGCATAGTTATGGCCAAACTCCGGGCAAGCATTTCGGTAGGTATTCTCGTAGCCGCCGCTGCAATCTTTGTCTTTCTGCTCATCGATGTAACTGCCGGAGACGTTATTGGTCTTGATCGTTTTGCCTACCGTCTCTTCGTCATCCATCTGCGTACTACGTGGCTCACGGGCATCATGGAAGGATTTTCGGGCCTTGCAAGTCCCGTGACCGTTGTCGTTATGCTCATTGTCGTCGCGGCGTTTGCTCCGGGACCTAACGTTGGTCGTCTCGCCTGTATCAACCTTGTAAGCGCGCTTGCCGTAGACCTGATATTCAAAGCTATCGTGCAGCGCCCGCGCCCGGACGGCTTTCGCCTGGTCGCTGAAACAGGATATAGCTTTCCTTCGGGCCATTCCATGTTTTCTATGGCGTTCTACGGCTTTCTTATCTGGCTGGTATGGCACTACGAGAAGGACAATCTGCAAAGGTGGCTCTTCTGTCTTTCTTTTGCCTTCATCATTATCATGATTGGCGTCAGCCGTATCTATCTCGGCGTGCACTACGCCTCCGACGTCCTCGGCGGCTATTCCCTTGCACTGGTATGGCTGGTGCTCTTCACAAAGCTCATGGTCCCCGCGCTCATACGAAAACCGCACGACAAAGACGCCACGCCTCAACGACTTCAGTGACAGGCGACGTTAGTGACGGCCAAATAAACGCGAGGCAAGTTCCCCAAATCCTGATTGATTGTTCAGCTGAATGATTTCCGCCTGCACGACTTTTTTGGCGGTATCGTCAACAATAACGCGCCCCATCGTCGGACCGCCTCCGCCACGCGGAAATGAAGGGCTCCCGGGATTCATGACAAGCGCATGGGTCCACTCGTCCTTCTCGATAAATGGCCGATGCGTGTGGCCGCAAACAGCAATGTCACACTTGGTCAAATCAAGACGCTCTCGATAGTGGCAGATTTCCCATTTGAGGCCGCTCTCGAGGAAAAACACCTTCTTGCGCACCATGGGGCCATAGTCATAGGCGAAATCATTATTGCCCAAGCACATGCGCACAGGCGCAATCTCCTGAAGCTTCTTATAATCTTCCAGCGACGTCATGTCGCCGGCGTGCACAATGTAATCAGCACCCTGGAGCTCGTCAAGCAGCTCAGGCGATAAATACCCATGCGTATCGGAAATAACATCATATCGTACGAACGCCATATATATTCTTTCTGCCAGTTCTGGCATAGTGTAGCGGTTGCAGCCTATTGTGCAAAGAGCTTTCCTCGCGCTTAAAGGCCAAGCGCGCGTTTGAGAGCTACCACACGACGGCGCGAAACCGAAATGTGTTTGTCCTCAAACCCCTGAATCGTGAGCTGAAGAATACCAGCTGAGATGACTTCCACATCTTCAACATACTCTAAATTCACAATATAACTACGATGAATGCGGAAAAATCCGTGCGCCGCAAGTCTGTCCTCCAGTTTTTGGAGCGAAATCGTCGAAAGGAACCGGTCGTTTTCCGTATAAATGCAGGAGTAGTCGTCCTTTGCCTCAATAAAGCGTATCTGGTCAATGGGCACGAGGACCTTACTGCCGCTCTTAATGACGGGAATGCGCTCAACGCTTGGTGGCGGAACCTGCGGTTTAAGGCGTTCAGCAACCTTTTCCAACGCCTGACTCAGCCGATCCGTCTCAACCGGCTTCATAAGATAGTCGACCGCGTTGACGCCAAAAGCGTCTAGGGCGTATTCGCTATACGCCGTAACAAATACAATCTGCGGAGGATTTTTCAGTTTGTGAAGAGCTTCGGCAAGTTGCATGCCGTTGGTCTTGGGCATAGAGATGTCCAGGAACATGACATCAACACGGGTTTCCATGAGCTTCTCGACAGCCTCCCGTGCACTTGTCGCCTCGACTATCATGTCAATAGAGCCAGACTCCTCGAGTAAAAACCTAAGCTCTGACCGGGCCGGAGCTTCGTCATCAACAATCATCGCACGCATATAAACCCCCTATCGCCGCGTGAAAGACGCGGCGTCTTACTGTGCAAACAGCCCGCTCTGCCGTGCGGCGTCAGCAAGCTTAAGCGTCACGCAGGTACCTTTTCCCGGTTTGGAGAGAATTTCCACACCGGATCCCGCGCCGTAGAAACGCTCGACCCGTTCCGAAACGTTTTTGAGCGCGATGCCAGTTCCTTTTGATTCTTCCGGAACATGGTCGGCATCATCAACTGCAAGCAGATTTTGAACTTGCTTTTCTTCCATACCCAAACCATCATCGGCTACGGCTATAAGAATATCATTCCCGTCTCGCGCGACGTGTACGTCAATATGGAGAGGCCCCTCATCGCGCATAGCATGCCGAACGGCATTCTCAACAATGGGCTGCACCAAAAAGGACGGAACAAAAATTTCCTCGCATCCGGCCTCTACATGCTCGCTTTCAAGAATGCGGTCCTCGCCAAAGCGGGCCTTCTCAATCGTCAGATAGCTGCGGATCTGCGTCAGTTCCTGCGACAGAGAAATAAGAGCATCAGCGGTGCTCTCCAGAGTGCGGCGATACAGCGCTGAAAATTCGCGGAGCAACTTGCGAGCTTTATCGGGGTCGGTTCGCGTCAAAGACGCAATGGTATTGAGCGTATTAAAGAGGAAGTGAGGGTTGATTTGAGCCTGCAGCGCCTTAACTTCCGCGCGGGCTGTCAGCTCAGCCTGACGGTCAAGCTCGTATGAGGAAAGTTGCGTAGAAAGCAGCTGTCCCAGACCTTCCGCAATGGCAAGCTGGGTTCGGTCAATCTCAATGCCCCGGCGGTAATAAAGCTTGATAGTGCCCACAGCCTGATCCTGCACCAAAAGCGGCACAATGATGCCAAACGTGCTGCCGCGAGAAGCACTTTTGCGCTTCAGAACCTGCTGTCGGCTATCGACCGATACAAAGGTTTCCATGCGACGACTTTCAAGCACTTCAAGCGTGGGGCCGGCCACCTTCGCTCCGGGAAGGTGCGTTGTAGGAATGTCTCCCTCAAAACCAAGCACCCGTTCACGGTCGGTAAGGCCGATAGCGGCCGCGGATGTTTGGGGAAGCAATAACGAGCAGATAGTCGGTGCGCTTTCTGCAGTCAGGCCGCCGCGCAGATTTTTGAGCGTCTGTGATGCAACCTCAAGGGTTCTCTCAGTCGCCTGAGAACGGTTCGCCTCCGGTGACGGCATAATAGTGCCGCTCACAATAACAAGCATAGCGAAGCCTCCACCGGCAGCAATGGCGGCTATCAGGTTATTTGATACAACCCCTATGGCGAGAAGAACCAAAAAGGCCAAGCAGACCAGAAGGAAGATGAGATTTTTCGTACGTTTGTTGTAGGTAGCAAAAGTCTTCATACTGCTGCTCAAAGACTCTGTGAATCTGCAAGAGATGCCGGCAGAGGCGTCTTTTTGAGCGCTTGAGCCAGCGGCAAGCCAAGGACGTACAGCACTACCGCCTCACCAAGGCCTGTTGTTACCAGACCAAAAAGGTACATATACGGATATGATCCGTCGAGGGCGATGTCTGTAAAGGGAATGGTATAAAAGCCCATACCTTGCAGAAGCAAGGGCAAATACGCGGGAACAATGAGTGCGTTTGCAAGCACCGGTCCCAAGACCGCCAAGGCCGGCGTCTTCCTCAATTTCCAGGTAAGATACGCGCCCACGCCCGTTGCCAAAGAACCGAAAACAACATCCAGAAGACCCAGCGCTCCGGCACCCGAAAGCGCCATGTTAGCGAGGTTGGCAATCACACAGCCCAAAACCAGCCCTGGAACGGCTTCGGATGTAAAGAGCGCCAATACACAGAGCGCCTCGGAAACGCGGAACTGAATCGGACCCCAGGCAAGGCTGCCTAAAAAAAGAATTGTAACTAACGTGAGCGCGGCGTATACGGCGGCAATCATACCAATGCGCGCGATACGACGTGTTCTTTCGATACCATCTTGCGATGGCTGAAGTGCACTATATGACAAAATGCAGCCCCTTAACCTATGCTGGCATGCAGGTGTTTATTGAAACAATATCTATAGTAACCGCTAAACGCATCGACGGCAAACGCAATACTTTTATATCAACAGTTTAGTAGTGAAGGTGCATCCCAGGATATACCATCTCGCGGCGATGTTTCTCATAAGCTGCAACGGCTTCCTCTTCAAAAGCCAGCGGCGTTTCCTGCTCCCCCATAGCGTCCAGAAACCATCGCATGAGATAGGGATTCAGCGGAAGCAGAGGACCAATAATCCACGTTGCAATGCAGTTGCCCCGGCGAAATCCTTCGAGCTTGCTTTTCTTGTTGATACCAAATCCGGTTGAATTCTTAATGAAGTACGAGGAGGAGTTGTCGCCTTCAGTAAGCGTGAACTGCATCTTAAAACCTACAACGTCAAAGTCCTTCTCGCCATTGCCCGGACTAAAAGAGCCAACCTGCACGTCATGAAAACGGCGCGGCATATAGCGCGTGGTCGTATACGCGAAAAGACCCAGGCCTTCGATACGCGACCCGTCCGGATTGATAATGGCTTGCCCTAAAAGATCCGCCGCGTTTCCCGAGAAGATCATGGGAACACCCGCGTCAGCAAGCTCTGCCAGGCGATCTTTGTACGGCATGAGGCGTTCAAGCACAAATTCCTGCTGAGCCTCGGTCATGCCACCCAACAAGATGCCGGAAGGAATATGGTCAACAAAGTAAGGCTTGTCGCCATGCATGGTGTGAACGATGTTCTCCTTGGGAAGGCAGGCTTCTGCGTAGAGGTAGTTGCCATTGTCGCCGCCCTGGTTTCCATACTCCGGGTACAGAATTTCGACTTTTGTTTCAGGCTTACTCATGGGCGGCCTCCATGTCCTTTAAGCGTTCAAGAATTCGCTGGCGGCTGACATCAGCAATGCCACCGTTGTAGAGCCCATGCGCGTAAAACACATGCTGCACGGCGGCCAAATCAATACAATCGGCAGTTTCTTCAGGCGTAGACGCCACAAAGGTTTTCTTGGGATCGATGCCCGCAAAACGCAGCCGAACCAAAAGGTCAAGCGAGGTGTCGCCATACAGAACTACCTGTTTGACACTGGGGTCATTGAGCACCTCAAAGTCAGTCTGATAATACCAGCCGATATATTCCGTCTGGTCTTTCGCCTTTGCCATATAGGCGTCAGCAATCATGATGACGATAGCTTTGTCGCCCGGTTGACGGCGCAGGATATCCAGCGTAACCGAAGTAGCGGTGTCATTCTCGCCCTTAGATGCCATGCTGATAAGACGATGACCGTTGTAGTCAATCTCGTTGTAGCGTGATTCCGCGATGTTGATGTCGCTCTCAAGCGAGCGGGCAATCTGCTCGGGCGTCAGACCCATTTCACGGGCCGTCACGACGCAGGTCAGCATGTTGTAGAGATTCACGATGGAGTAGCTGTTGAGCCTGTAGGTATAGGCCGGCGCTCCAGGAGCGTTGTTCTCGCGCACGACAAAGGTATGGTCGGTCTTGTTGACCGAGACAACCTCATAATCAGGATGCGGGTTCGTAAAACCGCATTCCTCACAGGTCGCTTTACCAAGGTGGCGAAGGTGAGCGTAGTCCCACCGCAGCTTTCCGCCGCAGATGGGACATGCCGTCAAGTCGCTGACGATTCCCATAGGCTCCGGCGTGTCTTCGTCCAGATGCGCAATCGAGAAGTACGTACGGTGTTCACACTGAGGCGCCAGACGGCAGGAAATCATATCGTCGGCGTTGAGAATGAGATGCGTATCGGCGGGAATACCCTTGCTCATCACGTCAAAAACGAAGTCGGGAGTGGCGCTGCGTGAAAACGTATCACGAAAGAGGTTGGTAACCGCGAGAATATCGGGCTGGAAGAAAGGAAAGATGCGAGGACCGGAGAGCTCATCAAACTCCATCACCGCCAGCTTGTTCTTAACCTTGCCTCCAAAGGTGGTATTGCGCGCAAAGGAGCTTGCAAAACCGCTTGAGATGTTTCCTCCCACGCGATTGGTCACCGTATGGTAGCCGTTGTCAGCCAACAGGTCATTGAGCAGATTGTTGGTGGTGGTTTTTCCGTTGGTGCCCGAGATGAACACAATCTGATCCGGCTTCGCGATGTCACCTAAAAATGCCGGGTCGATAGCCTCGGCAATGGCGCCGGGCAAGGTTCCTCCCGCATGTCCCGTAAGATCGAGCGCCCCAATGGTCGCTTTCGCTGCAAGGAAGGCAAGTGGAAAGAATCTACTTCGTATGTTGGTCACGATTACTCTCTCTCCATACTGTTCACAGAAATACACATTTTAGCATGTAATGGACGGAGCTTTGGACTCCATGGGGTTTCTCGCCACCTCTGTCACAAAAACGTCCCTTACCTGTTTCGTAAGGGACGTAAGAGTCACAATAGAGTTGCGGCGTTGCACGAGGTACTTGAAGCACTATCGGCCACGCCGGTACCCGCTGTTTACATGCTGATACGCGTACCTGAAAGGCCCGCCATCGCCTCGGCTGCCTTTTCAAGCGAACCGATAATGCATACGCGGCCCGGACGGGACTTCGCAAACTTGATGGCTGCGCGAATCTTTGGCTCCATGGAGCCCTTGCCAAACTGACCCTCGGCAAGATAGGCCTCAGCATCTTCGCACGTCAGGGTCTCAAGGTCTTTTTGATCCGGCTTACCAAAATTGATGGCTACATGATCGACAGCAGTGAGAAGAACCAGAGTATCGGCCTGGCAATCTTCCGCCAGCAGCTCGCCGCCCATATCCTTGTCGATGACGGCGGCAATGCCCTTATACGCTCCCTTGTCGGTATAATCCCTCACAACAGGAATTCCACCGCCGCCGCAAGCGATGACGATGAACTCGTTGTCCAAAAGATTCAGAATGCTCTCGTACTCAACAATCTTCTTCGGTTCCGGCGATGCGACAACGCGACGATACCCTCTGCCCGAATCCTCCATAAAGCTCATCTCAGGATGCAGCTTCTTCTCTTCTTCCATCTGCTCTTTAGACATGAACTGTCCGATAGGCTTGGAGGGATGCTCAAAGGCGGAATCTTCGGGGTCTACCTCAATCTGCGTCACGACAGAGGCAACGTGCCACCTCTTGTAGGCCTTATGCATGGACGCGCCGATTGCCTGCTGAAGGTGGTATCCGATGTAGCCCTGGGACATGGCGCCGCATTCCGGAAGGTCAATCTTCGGAATGGAAGTGTCCTCGTCATGCGCGAGGGCAAACGCCTTTTGAATCATGCCTACCTGCGGGCCATTGCCGTGGGTAATGATGATTTCATTGCCTTGTTCGATGACCTTAAGAAGCGTGGGCGCGGCCTCCCGTACCCGCTTGATCTGCTCCTCGGGAGTATCTCCCAAAGCGTTTCCACCAAGAGCAATGACAACGCGGCTTGTCTTGTAAGACGAATCTTGCATAGTACCCTCCGTTAGTTAGTATGAACCTCCGTGGCTACTATACTTCAGAGCACTCCAACTGCCTAGAACATACAGGGTCAACGGTCTTTTTACGCCGCACACCTCTCGCGTGCGGACTTTCCGCACTATTGGAACGCGAGAAGAACCCGGAAGATGAGGCCTGAAACGGCAACCTCATATGAGCCACAGCTCCTCTTTTCAAAGAAACGCCGGGCCAGGAAATCTCTTCCTGGCCCGGCCAAGCGGCGCAACATACCTCAAATCAAGCGTTGAGCGCCGCAGAAGAACCAAACGTGCGCCTAGTTCTTCTTCTCTTCTTCGCTGTCAGTCTCAGAAGCATAGAGCGCCTTGAGGCGAACAAGGTGATCATAGCGAGCCATTGCCGCGGCCTCGTTCTCCTTGAACAGCTTGTCAGCATTCTCGGGGAACTCGCGAGTCAGACGGCTGTAGCGCGCCTCGTTCATAAGGAATTCCTGATAGCCGCCAGCAGGCGCCTTGGAATCAAGCGTGAACTTTTTGCCAACTGGCGCGGAAGGATTGAAGCGGTAAAGGTTCCAGTACCCCGTCTCCACGGCCTTCTTCATCTCTTCCTGAGCGTGAGCCATGCCGCCCTTGATGGAGTGCATCTCACACGGCGAGTAGCCAATGATGAGCGAAGGTCCGGGATAGGCCTCAGCCTCAGCGATTGCCTTCAGGGTTTGAGCAAGGTTAGCGCCCATAGAAACCTGCGCCACGTAAACGTAGCCGTACGTCATAGCAATTTCAGCGAGGTTCTTCTGCTTGACATCCTTGCCCGCCGCCGCAAATTGCGCGACCTGACCAAGACGGGACGCCTTGGAAGCCTGGCCGCCCGTGTTGGAGTACACCTCGGTGTCAAAGACGAACACATTGATGTCTTCGCCGGAAGCGAGAACGTGATCAAGGCCACCAAAGCCGATGTCGTACGCCCAACCATCGCCGCCGAAGATCCAGAAGGACTTCTTGGTGAGATAGCTCTTATTGGCGAGAAGTTCCGCAGCCTCAGGAGTGTTGGACGAGCCAAGCTCAGCTACGAGAGCCTCAGCGGCTTGCTTGCTCAACGCGGCATCGGAAACGGAATCGATCCACGCCTTGGCCGCATCCTTGAGCTCCTGACTTGCCTCGGAAGACTCGGAAAGCTTCTGGGCAACATCCAGCAGGTGCTTCTGCTCCGCCTGATGACCCAGCATAAGACCCATACCGTGCTCAGCGTTGTCCTCAAACAGGGAGTTATTCCATGCAGGACCATGACCGTTCGCATCGGTGGTAAAGGGCGAGCAGGACGCGGGATTACCCCAAATGGAAGAGCAACCGGTTGCATTGGAGATATACATGCGGTCACCGAACAGCTGCGTCACCAGACGGCCATAGCTGGTTTCCGCGCAACCTGCGCAGGAGCCGGAGAACTCAAGGAGCGGTTTTTTGAACTGCGAACCCTTGACGTTGTTTGCAACCAGCTCGGGCTTCTCGGCAACATGAGCCACGGAGTAGTCAAAAATCTCCTGCTTAGGCTGCTCTTCTTCAGCGGCAACCATAGTAAGGGCGTCAGCCGGGCAAATGTACACGCAATTGGAGCAGCCGGTGCAGTCAAATTGCGAAACAGCAATCTCGAACTTCATACCCTTGGCCTTGGGCCCAACGGCGTCCTTAAAGACAGCGGACGCGGGAGCCGCAGCGACCTCTTCATCGGTAAGAACGAAGGGACGAATAGCCGCGTGCGGGCAAACGTAGGCGCACTGGTTGCACTGAATGCACTTGGCGTCATTCCAACGAGGCACCATAACGGCGATACCGCGCTTCTCATACGCGGCC
The DNA here is from genome assembly GCF_000411555.1 of Atopobium sp. oral taxon 199 str. F0494. Classification (GTDB taxonomy): domain Bacteria; phylum Actinomycetota; class Coriobacteriia; order Coriobacteriales; family Atopobiaceae; genus Lancefieldella. The sequence continues at coordinate 1,121,655 of NZ_KE150486.1, forward strand.
GCACCCAGCTCAAACTGGCCGTCCGCATGCTCCTTGAACACGGATACAGGCAGAGAATCGCCTTCCATGCGAGACACAGGATTCATAATCTCCTGCACCTGCTTGAGGAGAGCCGCACGTCCCTCAAGAGAGATGGGGTTAGGAGCGTCCTCAGCATTTGCCCAATCGGCAGGAATCTCGATCTTTTTGAATGCAGTTGCGCCAGCGTCGATAGCCTTGTGGTTCATATCGACAATGTTCTGGCCCTTCTTCAGATAGGAATGAGTCGCAGCGTCTTTCATATACTGCAGCGCGTCGGCCTCGGGGAGCACCTTTGCAAGCGCGAAGAAAGCGGACTGAAGAATGGTGTTGGTGCGCTTGCCCATACCAATCTCTTTAGCAAGGTCAATGGCGTTGATGAGATACACGCTGATGTTGTTCTTGACAACATAGCGCTTGGCCTCTGCCGGGAAGTGATGCGAGAATTCCTCGGCGTCCCACTGGCAGTTGACTAGGAAGGTTCCACCCGGCTTGACATCGCGCACCATCTTGAGGCCCTTGGTGATGTAGGCGGGATTATGGCATGCGACAAAGTCCGCCTTGGTAACGTAGTACGGAGAGCGAATTCTGTGGTCTCCAAAACGCAGGTGGCTGATGGTAATCCCGCCGGTCTTCTTGGAGTCATACTGGAAGTAGGCCTGGACATACTTATCAGTGTGATCGCCGATGATCTTGATGGAGTTCTTGTTGGCACCAACGGTGCCGTCGCCGCCGATACCCCAGAACTTGCATTCGATGGTACCTTCGGCCGCAGTATTAGGAGCGTCAGCATCCTCGGGCAGAGAAAGATTGGTGACATCGTCCACAATGCCAACTGTAAACTCGTGGCGAGGCTGATCCTTCTTGAGCTCCTCAAAAATCGCGAAGGCTGACGAAGGAGGCGTGTCCTTGGAGCCAAGACCGTAACGGCCGCCAACGACAGTGAGGTTGCCCTTGCCAGCCTCATACAGTGCGGAGACGACGTCTTCGTACAGAGGCTCGCCGACAGATCCGGGTTCTTTAGTACGATCCATAACGGCAACCTTCTTGACGGTCTCAGGGAGAGCGTCAACAAAGTGCTTTACCGAGAACGGACGGTACAGGCGAACCTTTACCAGACCGACCTTCTCGCCATGAGCATTGAGGTAATCGATAACCTCTTCCAGAGTGTCGCAGAAAGAGCCCATGCAAATAACGACGCGGTCTGCGTCAGGAGCGCCGTAGTAGTTGAAGAGACCGTAATCGGTGCCGAGCTTAGCGTTGATCTTGTCCATGTAGTTCTCAACGACTGCCGGAAGCTCATCATAGACGGCGTTGCACGCCTCACGGTGCTGGAAGAAGATATCACCGTTCTCATGTGAGCCGCGGGCGTGCGGATGCTCGGGGTTCAGAGAGTGGTCACGGAAGGCCTGAACGGCATCCATATCGCACATGTCTGCAAGGTCATCGTAGTCCCAAACGGCAACCTTTTGAATCTCATGCGAGGTGCGGAAGCCGTCAAAGAAGTTCAGGAACGGAACTTTGCCCTCAATCGCCGCAAGGTGAGCAACGGGAGCAAGATCCATAACTTCCTGGACATTACCCTCAGCAAGCATGGCGAAGCCCGTCTGGCGGCAGGCCATAACATCCGAGTGATCACCAAAAATGTTCAACGCGTGGGTGGCGACAGTACGCGCCGAGACGTGGAAAACGCCCGGCAGCTGCTCGCCGGCTATCTTGTACATGTTGGGCAGCATAAGTAGCAGGCCCTGTGAGGCCGTATATGTTGTCGTGAGGGCGCCCGCTCCAAGAGAACCGTGGACAGCGCCGGCCGCGCCGGCCTCAGACTGCATCTCAACGACTTTGACGGTAGAACCGAAGATGTTCTTGACACCTTGAGCAGACCATTGGTCGACATAATCGGCCATCGGGCTGGACGGGGTAATGGGATAGATTCCCGCTACCTCGGTAAACGCATACGACACATAAGCCGCTGCGTTGTTACCGTCCATGGACTTAAACTTTCTTGCCATATCCTCTCCTTGCCTTATCTGCAGCCATACTAAGCTGCAGGCGACGTACGATGCGACACGATCCTCTACAAACTGACCCTGGGTAGCCGAAACGTCGCGCTTCTCCACGAAACGTCAGCGTGGGTTTGGCATGGCCGATAAGGGTCGCATACTTCTTCTTATTATTACTCAAATAAGTATCAAAATATATCAAAATTCCGCTGATGGTAATCCCTATTTTTTGGTAGGAATTACTACCAGCAAACATCTACCAGACCGCAGTACACCAGCCTGATACTATGCGCTTCTTCAATAAAATCCTTTACAGATTTGATATGTCAGCGCCGCTTGCTTTCATACAGTTTTTCCAAATCAGCCGCAAGCTCCGCGCCAATCTTTCCCTTCGCGTCAGCAGCCTGTACAACGCCATGCTCGTCAGAGACGAGAAAAACTTCATCAAAGCCCGTTGCGCCCGCCAGAACTTCTGCGGCCAGATTCTCCTGAAAGTCCATCCGATAGCCAAGCGTTGACGCGATGTCACACGCAAGCGACAGCGCCCCCGCCGAAGCAGCGGACACGTCCTTGCCTATGATGAGAATTCCCTTGTCTGCGACCCAGAGTACCTCAGGAGCGCATCCTGTCTTTGCTGCTTCTCGCTGAGCCGCGCACGCGCGGGTAGCAAGAGCCAAAAGTGAGCTGTCTTCGAGCGGTTCATAGGGACCGACAGCCATGGCTGCCCTTCCTTGTTCATCAATAACCAGCAGCAAAACGCCATCGGGATTTTCAGCCGAACCTTCTTGAAGAGTGCCTTCTATGTGCTGTTTTGCCCAAGCGATAAGATGCGGAGAGATCGCCTTGCCGTCAATGCGCCTCTTGCCAAGCGCACGCAAATGACGATTTTCAAGGGGAAGGGTCTTACCAGCAAGCCGCCAGCGACAAATCACCACCGGTGTTTCCGGCCTGTAGTTCTCTGCTGCCTGTGCTTCCTCTGTATCCATGCTGTACTACCGCCTGACCTTCTCGTTGTGCTTCTTGGCCGCCGCCTCATACCCCTAATGCCTGAAGTGACGCACTCCCGTGAATACCATGGCGATACCGTGCTCATCGCAGGCCTCAATGGACTCCTCGTCCCTGACTGAACCTCCCGGTTGAATGATAGCCGAAACCCCATGAGCGGCTAAAACATCAACCGTATCACGGAATGGGAAAAACGCGTCGGACGCGGCGACAAGACCGGCAGCCGGAATTCCCATGCGCTCGCATGCTTTCTCGGCTCGCTCGCATGCCAAAAGCGCCGCGTCGACTCGGTTGGGCTGTCCGGGACCCATGCCCAGTCCCGCCCGGTTTTTCGCGACGAGAATCGCATTGGATTTGACGGTCTTTCCCACTTTCCACGCGAATATCAAATCGTCCATCTCTTCTTGCGTCGGCTGCCGCTTTGTCGGAACCGTAAAAGAGTTGACACTTTCATCCACATGGTCGAGATCTTGCACCAACATGCCGCCGTCAATGGTTCTCATTTCAAGCCCGCAGCTGCGGTCGATGCCGCCGGTTTCCAATACTCGCAAATTTTTTCTCTTCGCAAGCCGCTTAAGCGCGTCCGCGGTATATCCCGGCGCGATAAGCACTTCAACAAACTGCTTGTTCACGTCAGCGATGTGCTCTACGAGCTCAAGAGGGACTTCTCGGTTGGCGGCGATAATACCTCCGAACGCCGAAACGGGATCGCAGGAAAATGCGCGGTCATACGCTTCAACAACGTTTTCCGCCGTTGCGGAACCGCAGGGATTTTGGTGCTTGAGGATAATAACCGCCGGCTCCTCGAATTCTCTGACAGCAGTCCACGCGGCATCGCTGTCCAGCAGATTGTTGTAAGAAAGTGGTTTTCCCTGCAGCTGTCTTGCGCGCGCAAGCGAGTGCTTGGGGGCATCTGCCGTTCGATAAAACGCTGCGGCCTGCTGGGGATTCTCGCCATACCGAAGCTCTTGCGCCTTAAACGCTTTCACCACAAGCGTATCCGGGAAGTCAGGTGCCGCGCTATCTTTCTCGCTGACCACGCCGGATAGATAGTCTGCGATTGCGCAGTCATACGATGCAGTAGTTGCAAAGACCTTGAGCGCAAGCCATTGACGAGTTTTAAGCGTTGTCGCTCCGCCATGCTGGCGCATCTCCGCAAGAATGGCCTCGTAATCGGCCGGATCGCTCACAACGGTCACAAAATCATTGTTTTTAGCGGCCGAACGAAGCATCGAGGGTCCGCCGATATCAATGTGTTCGATAGCCTCAGCGCGTGTCACGCCTGGTTTTGCCACTGTTTTTTCAAACTCATACAGGTTCACGCAAACCAAATCAATCATGTTGATGCCATGAGCCGCCGCGTCCTCTTTGTGCTTGTAGTTATCACGTCGACACAGTAAGCCTCCATGTACGCGCGGGTGAAGTGTTTTGATCCGGCCATCCATCATCTCGGGAAAGCCCGTATATGTTTCGATGGGTATCACTTTCACGCCGGCTTCTTCCAACGCACGAGCGGTACCTCCTGTCGATATCACTTCAACGCCAAATTCCGACTCCAACGCCCGAGCAAACTCAACGATTCCCGTTTTGTCCGTAACCGAAATCAACGCGCGTTTGATCTCGCCATCCGCCATAGCTTCTCCTTTGTATGAGCGTTACCGGCACTCTATTTGGCGGACACAGCCGCCTTCTCACAAAGCGTAGCGCATCGCGTACCTTTATGCAGCAGGCATGTGCTATCTTGAAACAACCTCATAACGTACAAGCGCTTGCTTATGAGAAATCGCTTGCGCCCTAGACCACAATGCCCGGAGGATACCATGCCGCGTACCCGCGCGCCAAAAACAAATGACCTTATCTGCCGTCCTTTTGAACCATCGGACTTTGACGCGGTATGCGACCTCATCGCCAAAGTTTGGCATACAGAAGGCTCCTCTGAAGAGGCATTCCTGTCCTCACGAAGTGACGCCTCCTACTACCTTTCCGTCTCGCAATACCTCTGCGTTGCTGAGAAGAACCACAAAATTGTCGGTCTTATTTTTGCCGGAAACGGCGAGAACAACCCTACGACTAAACCATGGCGCCTCATTAAAGTGTCTGCGCAACATCTTGCAGAAGCCCTCGAGGGCTCCCGATACTATGAGCTCAATTATCAATACATCAAAACCGAATCAAAGCTCATTAAAGCATTTCGCTGCTCCAATGACCCGCGTGCCGCTTGGGAGATTACTCTATTTTGCATCGATCCCCAAGAGCAGGGGCACGGCATAGGTGGGCTTCTCTTTTCAAAAGTTATCGACTTCTTCATATCTCAAAACGCCAGGGGCTTTTTTCTTGCAACTGACGATGGCTGTGACTTTTCTTTCTACGACTATAAAGGGCTTGAGCGCGTCTCGTCTGCTGAGGTTTTCCCCGCGGAGGACTACTCGGAAACAGCCTATCTCTATGCTTTAGATCTCTAACGCATGGATACTGTAATCGGAAGATTTGCGCCCAGCCCCTCGGGACGCATGCACCTTGGCAACGCTTTTTCCGCCCTTATGGCCTGGGCAGCCGCACGATCGGCGGATGGAAAAATCATACTTCGCATTGAGGATCTTGACCCGCGCGCGCAAGACCCCCATAACGCATCACTTCTTATGGATGACCTCCACTGGCTCGGTCTTGATTGGGACGAAGGTCCGATTTTTCAAAGCCAGCGCCAGGAGATCTACCTTGATGCTCTTGCGCAGCTGCAGTCAAAGGATCTGCTGTATCCGTGCTTTTGTTCGCGAGCAGATCTCCACGCCGCAACTGCTCCCCATGCGTCCGACGGAACCTATGTCTATAAAGGCACCTGCAGAAACCTTTCTCAGAATGAAGTTGCACAGAGGCTTCTGGAAAAAGCTCCCGCGATGCGCCTGAAGGTTCCCGATGCACATGATCCATCGGGCACCATCAGCTTCACCGATCTTGTGTATGGTTTTCAACAAGAAAACCTCTCCATTGACTGCGGTGATTTTTTGGTTCAGCGCAGCGACCATATCATTGCCTATCAACTTGCCGTCGTTGTTGACGATGCTCTTACCGGGGTAACTCAAGTAGTCCGAGGAGCGGATTTGCTTCTTTCAACTCCACGCCAGATTTATCTGCAGCGCCTTCTTGCATATCCTACACCGGCATATGCCCATATCCCTCTCCTAGTGAGCGCCGATGGACGACGCCTTTCAAAACGTGATAAAGACCTTGACCTCGGCACTTTGAGAGCCTGTGGGATACCTGCTGAGAGGATCATCGGATTGCTTGCCGCGGCAGCAGGTCTGGCCAATCCGCGCGAGCGGCTCTTTGCCGATAATGTTGCCGAACGTTTTGCATGGGAACCGCTTCGAAAGCACCGCGCAAACGTGAATATACGCGACGCTTTTGCCTTTTAATCCGTGCTGCCGGTTGTAACATTCGCAAGTTCGGAGTATCATTCTCAAGCACCTATTTCGGAGAGCTGACCGAGAGGCCGAAGGTGCTCGCCTGCTAAGCGAGTATGGGCCCAAAGCCCATCTGGGGTTCGAATCCCCAGCTCTCCGCCATTTTTTGCTATTTCCCTTTGTCTTTTCCCGAGCAAAGGGTTTTTCTTTAAAATTTTCCTCAAACCTCTTGCACTTTATGCGCAATTCTGTCATGATACTTGTCGCACGCGGCGTTACCTCAGCTGGATAGAGGACCTGACTACGAATCAGGGCGTCATAGGTTCGAATCCTATACGCCGCACCATTGAATTTTAAGGGCTTCTTCGTGAGCCCTTTTCTTTTATCTCAAGCACCACGCCAACGTACACACTGCAAGCCACGTTTGTACCTGCTGTCTGTACTCTATGCGAACACGCTACTCTTGAGAAGACTCTCTGAGACAATAACTGCTTTCAGAGCCCAAAGCCTTATAGGTATAGCGGATTTTATGCGCATCGCACATATCGAGAATATCTGAAAGAAACTCGACTTCTTGTATAAACGTCTGCCAAAACGACCTATCGATGACGTGTTGCTCAGGCCGTTCAGTACTCAAGACCTTCCGCAATACCTTCGCATTTTTAGAATCCAGCAGCAGATACGTTGCATGTTCAACTTCTCCAAATCCAACTTGAGCAGGATTGCCGGATACATACTCTCTAAACGTAAGACTTCCATCCTCAGAAACGGTAACGGTAAGTTCTTCTTTGTCTGCGTTCATGCACTTCATTTGGCTCTCCTCCCTCTGCTTTTTTCATATCCTATTTTAGCATATTTAGAACATCAGTTCTACTAGAAATTAAAAGAAATTGGTTAGTGCCAAAAGATGTACGGTATCCGCACATAATCGTCTTGGACACGAGTCACATAGCACAAGAACTGCTGCTCTCAGCGCAACTCCACCCTAGGCTTCAGGGCGGATGGCTTCAACGCCGCCCATATAAGGAACGAGAGCTTCAGGAATGGTCACAGATCCATCGGCATTCTGATAATTCTCGAGAATCGCAGCCATGGTGCGACCGACCGCAAGGCCTGAGCCATTGAGCGTATGCACTAACTGCGTACTCTTGCCGGCGGAATCCTTGAAACGGATGTTAGCGCGGCGAGCCTGGAAATCTTTGCAGTTGGAGCAGGAAGATATCTCTTTATAGTTGTTATAGCTCGGGAGCCAGACCTCGATGTCATAGCACTTGGCCGCAGAGAATCCAAGGTCGCCGGTGCACAATGTCACCACATGATACGGGAGCTTCAGCAGCTGAAGGATCTTCTCGGCTTCCGCTACCATGGACTCAAGCTGATTCATAGAATCCTCAGGCCTGGCGAATTTGACCATCTCAACTTTGTCAAACTCGTGAACACGAATGATGCCTCGAGTATCTCTGCCCGCCGATCCTGCTTCCTCACGAAAACATGGAGTAAATGCCGTATAGAGAAGGGGCAGCTTGGTTCCATCCAGGATTTCATCGCGGTGAATATTGGTTAGCTGCACTTCCGCCGTAGGAATAAGATACAAGTCAGGCTGCACATGGTAGAGGTCGTCCTCAAACTTGGGCAGCTGGCCTGTACCAAAAAGCGAGTCGTGATTAGTAATGACCGGCGGCCAAAACTCTTTGAACCCCGCCTCATTGTGGCAATCAATCATGAAGTTGATAAGCGCGCGCTCCATGCGGGCGCCCAAACCGCTCAAAAGATAGAAGCGTGTGCCGGCAAGCTTGACGCCGCGGTCAAAGTCAATAACGCCGAGGTCAGTTCCAAGGTCCCAGTGAGCCTTCGGCTCAAAATCAAACTCGGTGGGCACTCCCCAGCGACGAACCTCGGAGTTTTCAGAATCGTCCGCACCGTAGGGAACCGACTCATCGGGAATATTGGGGATAGCAGCCACGAGAGCCTTGAGCTCTTCCTCCACCGTATCCCGCTTGCGGTCAAGCTCGGCAATGCGTTCTTTATTGGCCGCGACCTGCTTTTTTGCCGCTTCAGCTTCCTGCGCTTTGCCTTCACGCATAAGCTGTCCGATTTGCTTGGAAACGACATTGCGCTCGGCCTGCAATCCTTCTACCTCAACGATTGCTTCGCGTCGCTCCCCGTCGAGTTTGAAGAATTTCTCGCGATCCCAATGGGCGTTTTGACGGGATTTGCAAGCGGCGTCAACAACGTCGGGATTCTCACGAACAAACCTGATGTCAAGCATTCGGTATCTCCTTGTATAGCCAGAGCGCGTCCTAATCCTGCACGCCCGTGATTTTACGCAGTTACAATTTCAGTTGCAATTTTTCAAGTATATACTTGTACTGCCCGATAGGTAGTGTTTGTTCACGTTTTGGAGTTACTTCATGAATATGATTGGCGATGTTTTCACATGGCTCTTTACTGATCAGACCGGCGTATTATGCCTCGTCGGCGGTGGTATCCTCCTCTTTCTTCTCATCTCTCTCGTTCTGGAACGCAGAACAAAAAAGCGGTATTACAATCACGAGAAGAGCGAGGGAGATTGGGACTTGTTTGACGACGCCGAAAGCGGATGGTCGGATTTTGACGAAGACAACAAGTAGATTACTCGTAACGTACATACTAGCGTATCAAAATACAAAACCCCTGCCTATAAGCAGGGGTTTTCATATACATGGTGCGGGCGAAGGGACTTGAACCCCCACGGGCTGTTGCCCATATGCACCTGAAGCATACGCGTCTGCCAATTCCGCCACGCCCGCGTGCTCGGCAATAATACTACATTTCCACATTTCTTGCACGAGATTCCTTACAAGCCCATAAAGGCATATTTCGGGGTAAAATAAGACAGCTGTCACGGCCAAATCGGACATTAAACGCACAAGGAGCCGCCGTGGAAGATCTGAGAGTCGCTCATACCGCACGAAGACACCCCGCCTCTGACGGCCAAACAGCCGCTGACGGCGTTTCCGGCCAGAGCGAAATACTCCTTAACCGTTATCGCGTCCTCTCACGACGTGGCACCGGAGGCTTTGGTACCGTCTGTACCTGCTGGGATACTCGACTTCAACGCCGTGTGGCTATCAAACGGATGCCACTCACTGACGCGACAACCTCCGCGGGCGTACTTACATCAACTACCGAAGAAGCTCTTGCAGAGGCGCGGACAGCAAGTCTGCTCGCGCATCCCAACATCGTTACTGTCCATGACTTTGAAACTGATGGAGCCTACGCTTATCTGGTTATGGAGTTTATTGACGGACTCAACCTATCTGAGCTGCTCGCTCGCGTAGAAGGCGGTGTGCTTACCCATGATGAAGCGGCGTGTCTTGTATCCGCTTTGGGCCGGGCGCTTGGATACGCTCATGAAAACGGCGTTTTGCACCTAGACATAAAGCCGACCAACATCATGATTGACCGCCAGGGCACGGTAAAACTCGCGGACTTCGGTATGGCGACGCTCGCTTCAGCCACCGGATATGGCGACGCGCGCGGCGGCACCGTTGGCTACATGCCACCCGAACAAATTGAAGGGTTTCTCGTCGATGAGCGCGCGGACGTCTTTTCTTTGGCGGTCGTTATGCGCCAGGCGCTCACTGGACATAACATCTTTTTTGGACGAGATGCAAAGGAATCTCTCAACAAGATTCTCAAAACCGCTCACTCAAGAACGTCAGCTTCCCTTGCAAAAGAAGATCAGACGCTTTCCCTTTCCGCTATTGACCACCTTGAGAGCGCGCTTTCCTCTGACTCTTCACATCGCCCTGCGGACATCTCGGAATTTGCCGACTGCTTATCGCTTGAGCTAGGCAACGCGCAGGCTGGCGAGCAAAGCCTGAAAAATCTCATTGAGCAGTCTGAGGAAGAAGAGGACGAAAGCTGGGAAAACACCCATATACCGTTTTTCGTACGACATCCCAAGGTCATTCCAGCATGTTCACGCGCACTCGCGCTGTGTGTCACCGCTGAACTTATGTTTTTTATACTTCGAGACCTTGTTCCTTCTTCGCTGCCGTTCCAAATTGTCGCCGTTTCTATCTCCGCCGCGGCGGCGGCTCTGTGGCCGCCCCTCGGTTCAGCTCTCGTACTTTCTACCTTTGTCTATGCCCTTGCGACCATCAGCCCTACAAGCGTTTCATTTCCTCTTGCCGCGCTGTTGGTTCTCTTTTCCATCGTATGGTGGATAGGCGCTGGTCGTACTGACCGCTTTGCTACGGGGGCGGGGCTCCTTCCGGCGGCACTCTTTTCATCCGTTGCCACTCCGGCACTCGCGGGAGCCGCCCTGCGACCACTCCCCGCTTTTCTGACGGGGCTCTTCGGCTTTGTGTTTGGCGTCACCTTCACAAAAGCCCTGTCGCTCCATTTTGTCGCAACGCCTCTTTCCTACGAGCTCATCTCCTCTATGAGTCTCCCTTCTTTCTGGATTCTGTGCGCGGGAAACGCTTTCTCGGCGCTTATCGCCTCCTATATCAGCAAAAAAAGAACCAGGGGTCTTATGCTTTTTGGTCAACTCCTGGGACTTATAGTACTCATAAGCAGTATCATTCTCGCTGTTTACGTGAAAAATAAGAGTTTTTGGCCCACTATGGACTGGGCATCGATTGTTTTTGCGGTAACCTTGTGTGTACTTGTATGCCTAGGAATTGTCCTGACAGGCCCGGATGCCCGCGGCCGTGAAGGCGAGGATATAGATGAGCTTTATTAGTGACTTTGAGCAACATATCAGTTCTGTCTTTGGTTCTGCACCTCAAGGGTACGCGGAGCCCTTCTCCTTCAAAAAGCTTGCTAAGCGCGCTGCTAAGGAGATGGAGCATGAAACGTATGTGATCGACGGCATAGACACCGCACCTGCCCTCTATACCGTTTTGGTTTCGCCAAACGATGACTCACTTATGCGGCCACTCTATGCCGATCTGACTGCGGAGATTGCTGCCTTCGTAGCGGCTCAAGCGCAGCGCAAAGGGTATGTCTTTGTCGGTACGCCCCTCGTGCGCTTCATGGTCGATCCTTCGCTGAAGTCGGGAAAGTTCGCCATCTTCGCGGAAAACATTGACGGTGTCACCCTCGACCACCTTCGCGATGAGGAGCGCGCCTTTCTTGGAGGTAACTCCAGTGTCGGCGGAGCGGCAGCAGTGCTCCCCCATAAAAATCACACGGTCAACGGTCCTTCTCGACAGGCGGGCCGCCCGGCAATGCAGGTCGCTACTCCACCAGATCCTGAACCCGAGCCTCTCCCAGTACGGGACGCGGAAGAGCTTCATCAAACACCGCCGGGCTTTACCGGCACTGACGCAGGCCTTGCGGTCATGCCGGTCGAGTTTGTCGAGGCCGAAGGGGCCATTCCCGTTGTTTCCGCAGCGGAATCGACCCCTTTGCCCGTTGTGACCGCAGCCTCCGGAGCGCAGCAGGACATCCCGCCCGTCGCTGCCGTTCCTACCGCGTCGCCCGTTCCCACTACCCAGCGCCGGCAAACGCCTTCAAACGCCCGGCGCTCAGTCGGCCGCAACACAGCTGAGCCCGCTTCTGAACAAGAGATTCCTTCGTGCTTTTTGATTGATCGCCAAAGCGGACGTTCGTACCGCGTTGAAGCTCCTGTGGCTATCATAGGCCGCGAACGCTCACAGGCAGATGTGGTTCTTCGTGACCCCAACGTTTCTCGCCGCCACGCCGAACTGCATTATGATGGTCGTCACTGGCACGTCGCCGATCTTCGCTCTACCAACGGCACACTCGTAAACGATATCGATGTTGACGAGATTATTCTGCATGACGGCGACTTGATTACCGTCGGCCTCGTGAACCTCGAATTCCGGGAGAATTAATGATTGACCTTGTCTTATTCGCAGGACGCGTATTGCTCGTCGTCCTTCTGTACATCTTTCTTTTTGCCGTTATGCGTACAGGCATCGGTCTGGTACGCGGACAGCGCAAAGATGGTGCTATCTGGTATGTTGATGTCGAGAAGGGCACGCGCTCGCTGCGCGGACTGCACGCGGACATCTTAGGACCTGTTGTTATCGGCCGTTCTCCTTCATCCGACATCGTCGTTGACGAGCCCTATGTCTCCGCATCACACGCGCGCTTCACTCTCCAGGGTCCGGCGCTTGTTCTTGAGGATCTTGGCTCCACCAACGGAACCATGGTCAACGGTCGCATTATCGAGCAGCCCGTCACCCTTCGCGAAAGCGATGAGGTGCAGGTCGGCGATGCGATTATGCGCGTAGGACGTCGTTAAGAGACCAGATGTCAATACCTGAGAACATATCCGACACAACGCCCGTCAGTGAGCCGATAAGCGCTCCCGGCAGACATGAGCTCTCTCTTGAAGGCCGTAAAGACGCGGAATCCGTACATGGTTCCAACTCTTTCATCTCATGGGGAGTTCGCTCAGACGTTGGCTTAGTCCGTGAGCACAACGAGGATTCATTCCTTTTGCGCACGCCCTTGTTTGCCGTCTGCGACGGCATGGGCGGACACGCCGCCGGCGAAGTGGCAAGTTCTATCGCCGTACAGACTATCGGCGAAAAGGCTCCTAATACCGCAGATGACACCCTCTTAGGCGCTTCGATTGAAGCGGCTAACCTGGCCATTATTGAAGCTCCCGAGAAGGGCATCGGCAAACCAGGCATGGGCTCCACCGCCTCCGCTATCTTTATCGAAGGCAATCAGATGGCCGTGGCTCACGTGGGAGATTCTCGCATCTACCTGCTCCACCACGGCACGCTCGTGCGCGTTACCCACGATCATAGCTACGTCGAGGAGCTCGTTGATTCAGGTCAGATTACCGCGGATGAGGCTCGAAATCATCCCTCACGTTCCGTTGTCACCCGAGGCCTGGGATCGGACCCCGAGATGTACGCCGATCATTTTACTCTTGAGATTTCTGAGGGAGACCGTATCATCCTTTGCTCAGACGGTCTTTCAAGCATGATCCTTGACGACGAAATCGAATCCATCGCCGTATCAAGCATCACCCCGCAAAACGCGGCCGACCGCCTCGTTTCTGCAGCTCTTGCGGCCGGTGGAGCGGACAATGTCACCGTTATTGTCGTCGATGTCTTAGACGACGGTCTGGCAGAAAAAAGTCGCCATCGATTCACTCGCGGCGTCATAGCAACGTCCATCGCTCTTGCCGCGCTTTTCGCAGTTTCGATTCTCATCGGGGCGCTCTTTATCAGAAGCGAATACTACCTGGGAATAGATGGCACAACCGTTGCGGTGTACCAAGGGGTTCCCTCACATATCGTGGGCATCCCGCTGTCAAACATCATCAACAGAACCTCCATTGAGGTTAAAAACCTTCCACAGCCCATTCAGGACAAACTTGTCGCCGGAATCCGCGTCAAAGACGAGGATGAGGCGATAAAAACTATCGAGGACTACCGGGCGCAGATTGATGAGGCCGAGAGCAAGGCAGCCGAACGCGCGAATGACGCCAAGTCCGAAGGTAATCCTACCGGTCAGACCGAAGACGCTCCTTCCGATTCTTCTTCACAAAGTTCAGGAGGTGAATAAGGATGAGAAAAACGCTTAATTCACGCCGAAATATCGAGCTGGTATTGCTCACTCTTGCCGCGGTGCCGGTGTTTCTTCTATACGCGATGTATATGGTCACCTCAAAGTCAGAGCTCAGCGTCAGCTCAATGGCGACGCCCATCGCTCTTTTTGTGGCGTTTACCATAGCTCATATAGCAAATCGCTTTCTCGCCCCCGCGGCAGACCCTGCGATTCTGCCAATCGTATTTGCCCTTTCGGGAGTCGGCATCACCTTTGTTACGCGTCTGGCTCCCGCGTCAGCACCAAATCAGATTATCTGGCTCTTTGTTTCCGTTGCCGCCATGGTACTTACCCTGATTGTCGTACGGGATCTCGATATCCTTGCCCACTACAAGTACACGATTGGCTTTATCGGCGTTATCTTGCTGCTGCTTCCCATGGTCATTGGTCAGGAGCGCTGGGGATCTAAATTGTGGATTGCTTTTGGCCCCTTTACATTCCAACCTGGAGAAATCGCAAAGATAGCGCTCGTTCTCTTCCTTGCCTTTTACCTCGGTATAAACCGAGAAGCACTTTCAGTCTCCATGCGCAAGATCGGACCGCTTCACCTTCCTCGACTCAAGATGCTCCTTCCACTTTTTATCATGTGGGGCATGAGTCTTTTGGTTGTCATCTTTGAGCGCGACCTCGGCAGCGCCCTTTTGTTCTTCGTCTTTTTCGTCATTATGCTCTACGTCGCTACCGGGCGCGTCAGTTATGTACTCGTCAGTCTCTTGTTGCTGGCGCTTGGAGGAGTCCTTCTCTACCATTTCTTTGGCCATGTTCAGCAGCGCGTTGATATTTGGCTCAACCCCTTCAAAGACCCTTCCGGCGATGGGTTCCAGATTGTTCAGTCTCTCTATTCCATTGCAGATGGTGGACTTTCGGGAACGGGAATCGGTAAAGGTCTCCCCACCTATATTCCGGTCGTTGAATCCGACTTCATCTTCTCCGCCATCAGCGAAGAAATGGGTCTTTTTGGTGCAAGCGCGGTCATTATCCTCTTTATCCTCTTGGGTATTCGTGGCCTTGCGACCGCAGCGCGCGCAAAATCCGACGCTTCCGCCTTCGCGGCCGCCGGCCTTACAAGCGTCATTGTTTTTCAGGCGTTTCTAATCATCGGCGGCGTAACGAAACTGTTGCCTCTCACCGGTGTCACGCTTCCCTTTATGAGCCAGGGTGGCTCGTCCCTTTTATCCAGCTTTATCATCGTCGCGCTCCTGCTTCGAGCTGGTGACGAAGGAACCGGTCATGAGACCGAACTCAAGTCCAGTAGCCCTGAGAATGAGCAGCATCTTTCCATATCATCCGGCGGCGCCCATGCAAGCTCGGTGCTTCATGGAGCGCACGCCCGCGGTGGATTTGATCTTCAGACGGAAGAGTCCGGCGTTTTGGGACGTGTCGCGCTTGGCAAACGCCTGACATCGCTTATCACGGCATTTGCCGTCTTCTTCGCGGTTCTTCTCGGCAACCTTACCTATCGTATGGTTATCGACGCTCCCCGCATTCAAGCGCTCCCCACCAACAATCACACCATCGCCAAGAGCGCCCATGTTCAGCGCGGATCAATCATCACCTCTGACGGCGTTACCCTTGCCGAAAGCGTGCGGCAAGATGACGGCACATATGTCCGCACATATCCGCAAGACGGCATGGCGTCTCATACGGTCGGCTACATTTCCACGCAGTACGGAACATCGGGCATTGAACAGACGATGAATGAGACTCTTACCGGTCATTCTTCTCATTCCGACTGGAAGAGCGCCCTTTACGCGACCGCCGGCATCACCACACCCGGTTCCTCGGTCGTCCTTACGATTAACTCGCAGATGCAAGCAGCTGTCGAACAGATTCTCGAAGGACATACGGGATCTGTCGTAGTTATGGATCCCTCCACCGGAGCCATTCTCGCGAAGGCGTCTTCGCCGTCGTACAAGCAGTCAGAGCTATCGGAAGCGATAACCTCCGGCAACGGGAGTGAGCTGGTTGATCGCGCTACTCAGTCGCTTTACTCGCCCGGCTCTTCATTTAAGACGGTCACACTGTCCGCAGCTCTTGATACCAATACCACCACCTTGGACACCAAGTACGACGCGCCTGGCGTTATGGAGCTTGGCGGTGGCACCATCCACAACTATGCCGATGAGGACATGGGCAACATCGCGCTCAGCGAGGCCTTCGCCCGTTCCTCTAACACGGCGCTGGCGCAGGTAGGAACAGAGCTCGGCGCTCAAAATCTTGTCAGTTACGCCAACGGATTCGGCTACGGCAAAGAGCTGGGTCAGGACTTCTACACCACGCCGTCTCTTATGCCCAACCCGTCAGAAATGACCGCATGGGAACTTGGCTGGGCCTCCTGCGGCCTTCCAGTAGGCCAGCATGCAAGCCCCGCAGGTCCGCAGACAACTGCCATGCAAAACGCTGTGGTGGCCTCCGCGATAGCCAACGGTGGCTCCGTCATGAATCCCTACGTCGTCGACCACATCCTCTCTCCGGAAGGAACGGTGGTTTCGACTACCTCGCCGCAAACGCTCGGCCAGGTAGTTTCCGCCGAAACCGCTGGGAAGGTTCGCGAGGCGATGCTTGGCGTAGTTGAGCACGGAACCGGCATGGGCGCTCGTGTCCAAGGCACTCGCGTAGCCGGAAAGACTGGCACGGCCGATGTTGAAAATGGTAATTTTAACTCGTTCTTTATCGGCTTTGCCCCGTATGAAAAACCAACTCTCGTTGTCTCTGTCGTTATTGAAGGCAACGGTGAAAATGTTCTCGGAGAAGGCGCTAAGGTTGGCGGACAGGTTATTGCAAAATGTCTTCAGATTCAATCGCTTGGAGCCGCTTCGTAACAGATTTCAGGAATTGTAACGGACGTATTTCTCGACACCAAACGGTGTTGATGGAAAGGACGGCAGGCGAGAAGGGTCTGCATATTGATGGGAGAGTTATATGCCAGGTAGAATGCTCGGTGGGCGTTACCAGGTGCAAGACAAAATCGGTACCGGAGGCATGGCCACCGTATACCGTGGGCAGGATGAGGTGCTGGGGCGCACGGTAGCCATTAAAATGATGCTGCCGCAATACGCCAATGATCCCTCGTTCGCCGCCCGCTTTAAACAGGAGGCGCAAGCTGCAGCCGCACTTTCAAGCCCCTACATCGTTTCAGTTTATGATTGGGGTAAAGAGGGCGACTCCTACTATATCGTCATGGAATACCTGCGCGGCACTGACCTTAAGAGCGGCATCCGCAAACACGGAGCGCTTGACTCGCGCAAGGTCGCTCAGATTGGTTCGCAGATCGCGCAAGCGCTTTCTGTCGCGCACAAGCACGACATTATTCACCGCGACATCAAGCCTCAAAACATCATGGTCCAGCCTGATGGTAACATCAAGGTCATGGACTTTGGCATTGCGCGCGCCAAGAACAGCCACTTGACCACCGACAATTCTGTTCTTGGAACGGCGCATTATGTTTCCCCTGAGCAGACACAGGGCAAAGAGCTCGGTCCTACTACCGATATCTATTCTCTCGGCATTGTCATGTATGAAGCGTCCACCGGACGCGTTCCCTTTGAAGGTGACGACGCCATCAGCGTTGCTCTCAAGCAGGTCAACGAAGCGCCTCAAGCGCCTACGCTCCTGAATCCCTCAATGGATCCTATTCTTGAGTCTATTATTTTGAAGTGTATGGAGAAAGACCCCGCAAATCGCTACCAAACCGCTGATGAGCTGTACTGCGCCTTGCGTGACTATCTCATGGGGCGCGGAAGCAGGGTGAGCACCACAACTCTTATGGGAGCCGTCCCTACCAGCAAGATGGAGCGCCGCGGTTTTGGCGGAACGCAGTCAATGCCCGTCGCCGTTGTTTCCGGCCGCACTGGCAGCACCGATCGTATGCACCCGGTCAAAGCCACAGAACAGGCGCAGATGGAAGAGGACGAGCGTAAGCGTAAGCGCCGCCGCACTACTATTCTGAGCATCATTGTCGCCCTGCTTGTGTTTGCCGCCGCTGTCTACGGCATTACTACCGCCCTTTCGAACCAGACGCAGCAGTACGCCGTTCCTAATCTTGTAGGAATGACAAAAGACGAAGCCATCAATACCCTTACCGATAAGGACAGCCACTTCAAGCTCGGCAATGTCAAAGAGGACTTCAATGATGACGCTCCTGAGGGGCAGGTAATCGAACAGACGCCTGACGCCGATAAGATGGCCAATGAGGGTTCTAAGGTCGACATCGTCGTTTCCAAGGGAGCAAAACCGGCCGCAACGGTTAAGGTGCCGGATCTGAAGAAAATGACTCCTGACGAGGCGCAGCGCGCGCTCGGACAAGTGGGTCTCAAAGGCAAACAGGGCGACGACGTCAATGACGATTCGGTTCCGGTGGGCTACATTGCCCAGCAAGACCAGGCGGCCGACTCCGAAGCTAAAGCTGGAGATACCATCACTTACCACCTTTCTAAGGGTCCGTCAGACATAAGCGTTCCTAACGTCGTCGGCATGACGGAAAGCCAAGCGACCAAAACCCTTGAGGCCGCGGGCTTTAAGGTTCGTTCCCAGGATAAGAGTAAGGGCGATTCAAGCGCCAAGGTCTCGGAGCAGGATCCGCCTGCCGGCACTGAGGGACAAAAAGGCGATACCGTCACCATCGTCATTGGGCAAGACGCCGTCAAAGAAGCAGTTCCCAACGTTGTCGGGAAAGAATATCACGACGCGCAGCAGATTCTTCAGGACGCGGGCTTCTCGCCAAACACCATGTGGGTGTATGACGATACCGTAGCAAGCGGCAAGGTTGTCAGCCAATCGCCGCAGTCCGTAGAAAAGGGAGGCACCGTTACCATCAAGGTTTCCTCCGGCCGCGACCCAGGCACTCCCTCTTCCCCGTCCGGAACGTAAAGGCATCTCTCGAAATTCCTAGGTTCATCTCAACAAAAGTATCCGCCCTCGACAAGAGAGCGGATACTTTTGTTGATTCTGTATGGTACTTGATGTCCTCCCGTGTTGACTGGCATCAGTCAAACCAAATTTTGACAATGTCGCCATCAGCCGACACGACATTGATAAGCGTCCCGGATTCTCCGTCTTTTGCCGCCGCGACAAATTCATCGATGTCGATATTTTCCAGCTGTTCGCGAGTCTCTTTATTGATGGAGCCCCCTCCTATCTGAAGACCCGACTTCATAGCAAACTTCGCTAGCGCCATAGGGACGCACATATCTACAACGTCTCCGTCCTCCGACTCAACGTAGATATGCAACCCGTGCTTTTTTGAACCCTTGCCCAGGTGAACTGCGGTTGAACTCTTTTCATGCGAGCTGCTCGTCTCTTGAAGCTTATCGGGTTCTTCCTTTTCTTCAAACTCCGCCTCACTAGATTTGTCCGCTGCCGGAGGATTGAAGTTTTGAGGGTCTTCTCGCTCCTCTGTCTTTGCTCCGCTCAGTAGCTCATCGACCGTAACACCCAAAAACTGAGCCAGCTGCGGAAGCAACGCAATATCGGGATAGTTACTATCGTTCTCCCATTTGCTGATTGCCTGAGGACTTACCTTAAGCTCGCGCGCCAGACGTTCCTGCGTTGCGGCTTTTGCAAGGCGCAGCCGCGCAATACGACGGCCAAGTGTTTCCTGAGATGTTGTCATGACGACTCCTTACCGTGTTGTTGTGAACCGATTCTGCAGAACCGCTACAACAACTATCGCCCGCACCAGACTCTCCAAACAAGAACGCTGTAGTTGAGACACCTGTAGCAGCCGTTGTATGCCTCTCAACCACCCGTTGAACCCGCATGTAAACGTACCATGCGCATCGCTATGCAAAATCATGTGCCCCATCATACAAAGCAGGCCGAAGAAATTTTCTCCGGCCTGCGGTTCCTTCATGGTGCCCTCGGGCCGATTCGAACGGCCGACACCCGCTTTAGGAGAGCGGTGCTCTATCCCCTGAGCTACGAAGGCTTACTTGAGTAATTTTACTCACCTCAAGCGCCCTATGCAATAAAACACTTGATGTGAAAAATCTTACGCCCTGTTTTTCTGTGCCTTGCGAGCTTTCTTCGCAGCCAGACGTGCTTCCTTAGCTGCCTGCTGCGCTGCCACTTGTTCGCGAAGCTTCTTGTCGGTCATACCGGCAACCTGCCGCTCCACACGCTTGCGAATAGGACGGAGCTTTACGAAACTGAAAATCACCGAACCGAAGATGAAGACGTATGCGGCGATAAGAGCGATCGCTGACACGAGGCCGATGCCAGAACCCAGGTCGCGCGCTTCGGGAAAGACCGCCGTCAGTACCAGCGTCACAAGAGTCGCAATAAATCCAACACCTAAGACAACCCACCAGATACGTTCGGCTTTGTGATACTCAGGGTCATTTCGCAACAGCACCTCAAAGCCGCGGTTTCTGAAGTCCTCTCGCTCACGCTCTTGTCTGCGAGCGGCACGCTTTTCTTCTTTTGTCTTGGGCGCACGCTTGTGAGAACCGCCGTCACGAGCGCTAGAAACTCTCACTGATGCGGCTGCTTCGCGAGCCGGCCGTGCTGAAGCTGCAGACTTACGGGCAGCATATTTGACCGGCTGGTCGCCTTTCTTCTCGCTCTCCTTTTCAGAGGACTTTTTTGCTGTGGTAGAAGAAACGGTCTCCCGAGCCTCTTCGGTTGCACCTTTGATTGTGTCACGCAGTGACATGGGACTCCTTCATCGATGTAAATGCGATACCGGTAATAATCTGAAACGCCGTCCGATAACGGTCAGACGTTCCTTTCACAATGTCTTCGGGAAGATGCGGTGGCTCGCCTTGCATATCCCAATGCGCTTTCAGCCAGTCGCGCACATACTGCTTGTCATAACTTGGCTGGATGTGCCCCTCCGCATAGCCCTCAGACGGCCAGAAGCGACTTGAATCGGGCGTCAGACACTCATCAATGAGCGTCAACTCTCCGTCAATAAAACCAAACTCAAACTTCGTATCCGCGATAATGATTCCCTGGGTTGCCGCGTATTCGGCAGCCGCCGTATATAGAGCAAGCGATGTCTCGCGGAGCTGTTCCGCAACTTCTTGCCCGACAATCTCCGCACAGCGCTCAAACGAAATGTTTTCGTCGTGTTCGCCTATCTCGGCTTTTGTAGACGGCGTAAAGATGGGCTCAGGAAGCTTTGAGGCTTCCGTAAGGCCTTCGGGAAGTTTGATACCGCATACGGTGCCATCTTGGTCATAGGTCTTTTTTCCTGAACCGGTAAGGTACCCACGCACA
This sequence comes from Atopobium sp. oral taxon 199 str. F0494, assembly GCF_000411555.1. GTDB lineage: Bacteria > Actinomycetota > Coriobacteriia > Coriobacteriales > Atopobiaceae > Lancefieldella. The sequence continues at coordinate 1,142,884 of NZ_KE150486.1, forward strand.
ATGCACTCTATAGGAACGGTGTTCGCTTTTCTCACCAACATGGCGCGCCCGGCAAGATACGCCTGATACTCCTCAAACGCCTGAGGTGTCTTGTCCGGTAAAACGGAAATCATGTGATTAGGAATGAGATCACGGAAGCGATTGAACCAAAAGGCGCTGATACGCGTCAGAATCTCTCCCTTATAAGGAATCTCATCCGGAAGAATAACGTCAAAGGCGCTGATGCGGTCACTCGCAACCATCAGAAGCTCATCGCCGCAATCATATATATCGCGAACTTTTCCGCGTGAATCAGGGCATAACTCTTTTGACACGCCCGCCTCCCTCTTCGCTTGCCAGTCATTCGTAGACTTTGATTGTAAGCCATCGGAAGTATCCGGTGAGGCGATATATGCCCGTTTATGCAATATTTTCAATAGGATTTGCCTGTCCGCTCTGCCTACGCGGAAAATGCAGGGCGAAGGTGGTTCCCTCACCCAGCTCTGATTCGATGGAAATGGTGCCGTTGTGGCGGTCAAGTATCTCCTTGGTAATGGCAAGGCCTACGCCAAGACCACCCGACGCGCGCTCCCGGCTGGCGTCGGAGCGCCAAAACCGCGAGAACGTCTGCGGAATATCCTCTTTTGCAATGCCTATTCCCGTATCGGTAACGGATATCACCACATCTTCGCGGTCTTCGCTCACGGCCATGGTAACTAACCCGCCGGTGTCGGTATATCTGATTGCATTGCTGAGCAGGTTAATGAGGGCTTCTCGCACCATATCGCCGTCAATCTCCGCAAAACACTCTTCCCGCGCGGTTCTGTTGCTAAACTTCAGCCGAAGGTTTTGCTCGCGAAACAGCGGCTCCTGCGCGCGGGTAAGGCCCTGCACCATCGCGATTACGTCAGTCTTCGCAGGGCGAATCAGAACCGACCCATTCTCCAATCGTGACAGATGCAGCATCGCGTCAACAAGGCGAGAAAGACGCCTGGCTTCTGAGGCAACATTTTCAAGTCGCTCTTGGTCGGCCGGAAGCACACCATCTTGCATGGCTTCAACCGTAGCTAAGATAGCCATCAGAGGCGTTCTCAGCTCATGGGCGACATCGCTGGTAAGGCGGTGCTCCAACTTAATGTCTTTCTCCAAAGCGGTGGCCATATCGTCAAAGGTCTCTCCAAGGCGCCCTAATTCATCATTTCCCCGAACGCCGGAGCGCGCCTTCAGATCTCCGTTTCTGATCTGAAACGCCGTATTGGTTAATCTTCTAATGGGTCTCGTAAGAGAGCGGGAAACCAAATAGCCGATGGCACAAGCCGTTATAACCGCGGCACCGGCCGCCAAAAAGAACATGCGATAAAATTCTTCAGAGAGCTCTTCACTCCAGCTGTAGGCAAGAATTGTTATGAGCAAAAGCGCTGTCATGATTGCCGTAACCGCAAAGAAGAAGGTAATGCGCGTCGAGAAGGCTTGAGGCTTTGGGGGCTCCGGCTTAATGGTATTCCAGGTATTTTTTGTTGATGGCTGCCTTGTTCCTTCAGAGCGAGGATGACCAAACTCTCTCATATCGTTTTACTTTTCATCCGTATCTTCATGGAAGCTTTGCGAAGGCTCAAAGCGATACCCGACTCCATGCACAGTAAACAGCCACCGGGGGTTACGCGGATCGTCATCAAGCTTAGCACGAAGATTCTTTATGTGAGAATCAATAGTGCGTTCATAGCCTTCAAAGTCATACCCTAAAACCCTCTCGACAAGCTCCATGCGCGTATAAACACGTCCGGGATATCGAGCAAGCGTCACCAGCAGCTTAAACTCAGAGGCGGTAAGATCGACTTCTTCACCGTTGATAAAAACCTTATGGCCCGATACATCAATAATCAATCCGCCGTACACGAGTACTTCAGTCTGAGGGTCTGTCTCCGCATGGGCACGCCGAAACAGTGCGCGTACACGAGCAACCAATTCACGGGGCGAGAAGGGCTTTACGAGATAGTCATCCGCGCCAAGCTCAAGGCCGATAATGCGGTCTTCAACCTCGCCCTTCGCGGTCAGCATAATAATCGGTACATTAGAGACATCCCGGATGGCACGGCATACCCTTTCACCGGAGAGTTTGGGCAACATGAGGTCAAGTATTACAAGGTCAAATGCATGTTTTTCAAATTCTTCAACAGCACTCTGGCCGTCGCCGACACCGCGAACAACATAATTGTCACGTTCCAGATAAGCGGAGACGGCATCACGAATGACTTTTTCATCCTCGACAACCAAAATTCTCTTTTTATCTGACGCCATAGTTCCCCCTTGTGCTCTTCCGCAGGTATATTTCGTTGTAGTCCTTACGCACAGACCAACGCTTTCGTCTCTTCTCTGGGTGACACGCCCTAATCTAACTTATTTTAACGCAGATTGATTAGTTCTTCTACAGCGGAAAATGTCGGACCGTAACAGACGCGGGATATCCGGAATCAGGATTCTTCGTTGTTGAGAACGTCACGAACGACGAGCATTCTCCCTCACGAGCCGGGAACTCACCGTAGTCTAAACTTCTGTCTGTTGCATAGAGCCAGCTACATGCCTGTTGAACTGTATCTACCAACACATATGACGCACGGCTCTTAACAATATAAAGCCCTTCCTTTCCGGCTAATCCAGCAAGAGGTTCCCTGTCAATGCAAAGAACTCCTTCCCCACTCGAGGGAAGAATATATGTGCCCATCTTTCCTAAGAGTCCTCCGGAATCATAACTCTTCTCAACAGATATGAGGAACTTGTCGCCAATCCGTGTTGCAAAATATGGTTTGACCGACTGGGGCATCGTAATCTGGTCAAGCTTTGTCTTAAGATTATCGCTTAGCTGATACGCGACAACTCCGTAGAAGAAGGCGGAACCTGACTGCACGCGCGGCGTGAGTACCACGACGCCGTTTGATATAGAAGGAGCTGTAGCGAAGCGGCCATTTGACTCTACCGCACTGACGCTTTCTTTGTCTCCCAGACTCCATACATAACAATAGGATTTTTCAGCGGTTTTCGAGCCACTGAGAGCCGGCTCAACAATCCACACGATTGTCTTGCCGGAAACGGCAAACGATGCCGGATCGTAGTCGTGAGATCCTTGATAGAGGGCCACCGCGCTGTCGGTAAGTTTTCCCTCTGAAAACCCGGAAACATACAGCGTCCAGTCGCGGGTAGACGTATCCAACTCAACCCAGGCGTACAGCGCATCCGAGCAGCCAACGTCGTATATGACCGCGGTTGTAGCGTTCATCTGCGTCTGTGTAACAACCTCAACAACTGACCCCGAAGCAAGTGACAACGCTGAAGCGACTACCATAGGCGTCGCTGTTGTACCGGCAGAAGTAAGAGGAATCCAATCCCCTTCTGCCGGACGCAAAACGCTTCCAAGCGCAAGCGTGTATGACTGCGCCGGTTCGGACGTATAGTCCTTTGACGCGTACGCGTCCAGTACTTTAGTTGCAGCGTCTTCACTGATTTCAAGCGCTTTACCAGCGCCTTCGTTGGCGCTGTGGTGGCATCCTGAAGCAATGCCCATAACAGCCGCGGCAATGCCTGTTGCAGCGGTTGTTCGGAAAAGACCGCGACGCGTTATAGCGCCTGTCGCAAAACCCTTTGCCGAACTTGCGGAGAGACTTGTGGCAGCGTTTGCGGCGGCGTTTTTAGTAGCGTCTTTGACAGCGCTTTGGGTATCTTCAGCAGCTTTGGCGTGTCCAACCCTTTTGTGACTCAACACAACATCTCTCCTTTAGTCAAGGTTAAGCTGTTCAAGGCGGTTAAAGAGAATGTCGGAGCGGGTCAAAAACGAGCGGGGATCAAAAATGCGGTCAAGCTCTTCGGCGCTCAGCGTACACGCTGGGTCTACCTCAAGACGCTCACGAAACGTCATTCCTTCTCTGCATTGCTGAATATCACTCCACACCTGCATGGCATTTGACTGAACAACCGCATAAGCCTCTTCGCGGCTCATGCCGGTATTCACAAGCGCGAGAAGAACCTTAGACGAGAAAAGCATGCCGCGCGTCTTGTTAAGATTGAATTTCATCTGCTCGGGATAGAGCACCATGCCGTCCAACAGGCGTTCAAGCTTTGAAAGCATATGGTCAAGCGCAATGAAGCTATCTGCCTGCACGACACGCTCAGCTGACGAGTGTGAGATGTCGCGCTCGTGCCAAAGCGCTACGTTATCAAAAGCAACCTGAGCGTTGGCCTTAACCACACGCGACAACCCGCAGATTTTCTCGGCAGTAATGGGATTTCGCTTATGCGGCATTGCTGACGAGCCTTTTTGCCCCTTGCGGAAAGGCTCTTCCGCCTCAAGGGTATCCGTTTTTTGCAAGGCTCGCATTTCGGTTGCGATGCGCTCACATGTTGCGGCAACCGTAGCGAGAACACCCGCCACATACGCGTGATGGTCACGGGAAATAACCTGCGTAGAAAGCGGATCGTGGGCAAGTCCAAGCCGCTTGCATACGTACTCCTCGACAAAGGGATCAATCGAAGAATACGTGCCGACCGCTCCGGAAATAGCGCCATAGGCAACGTTTTTGCGTGCGTCTTTTAAGCGATCAAGATCTCGTTTGAGTTCCCACGCCCAACTGCCAAACTTCATGCCGAACGTCAGAGGTTCCGCATGAATACCGTGGGTACGTCCCACGCAGAGCGTGTCTCGCTCCTCAAAGGCGCGACGTTTACAAATCTCCGCGCAGCGGCGCACTCGATCAATCAGAACGTCACAGGCCTGCGTAAGCTGATAACAAAGAGCCGTATCACCAAGATCGGTCGAGGTCATGCCGTAATGAACCCACCGGCTGGGCTTTGGACTGCCCTCAGGAACTTCAGCGTCAATGTAGGCGCCCATGTTGGTGAGAAATGCGATGACATCGTGATTGGTGACCGCTTCGATTTCGTCAACTTCCACGCGGTCGAAGTTCGCGTGCGAGCGAATCCACGCGGCTTCTTCGCGTGTAATACCAATGTTGCCTAACTCAGCCTGGGCTTCACAGGCGAGAACTTCAATCTCCTGCCAAATGGCATACTTATTTTCAAGCGAAAAAATATGACCCATTTTTTTGCCGGTATAGCGATCAATCACGTTGGATCTCCTCCGCTCCACTGCGAAAAGAAAAAGTCGGGCACCAAAGCGGTGCCCGACCTCGCATTTCCTGGTGGGCCGTTAGGGAATCGAACCCTAGACCTTGGGATTAAAAGTCCCCTGCTCTACCAACTGAGCTAACGGCCCCTTTTCGGGCGTGGCAATTTTACCACGCGGCTACGTCATTTTAACAGTTTACTCCCACGCCCACTGCCCATTTACAAAGATTGGTGTTTCTTTTCCATCTTTATCCACGCCCCAGATGTTCATGTCGTCAGATCCGATCATGAAATCAACATGTGTAGCGCTCTGATTGATGCCGTGGGCGAGAAGAGCTTTGGAGTCCATCTCTAGCCCTCCTTCAAGGCACTCGGGAAAACCTGTGCCGAGCGCCAAATGGCAGCTAGCGTTCTCATCGTACAGCGTATCGTAAAAGAGAATGCCGCTCTGACGGATAGGCGTGTTTTTTGAAATCAGCGCACATTCTCCGAGATACGAAGCGTGCTCGTCCGTTTCTACGATGGATTTCAGTACGTCTTTTCCTTGTTCAGCGTCATACTCTACGACTTTGCCCTTTTCAAACCGGAACCAAAAGTTCTTAACAATCTGTCCCGCGTGTATAAGCGGAAGCGCTGAATATACCACTCCTTCAACACGAAGTCTATCGGGGCTGGTAAAGACTTCTTCTGTGGGGATATTGGGGAAAAACGCGGTGCCATCAACGGTTCTGGCGGCGCCTCCCTCCCAGAGGTGCGCTTTATTCATGCCAACAACCAGATTTGTGCCGTTTTCAGACTGGTACCAAAGCGCGTCAAAGCGGTGTGAATTGAGGAATCGTTTCGTCTTTTCAAAAGTAGCGTTATGGGTCTCCCAGGCGCTTTCCGGATCCTCGCCGCTTGCGCGCGCAACATCCAGGATAGCGACCCATAGACGATAGAGCGCTTCTGCCTCGGAAAGATTGGGAAATACCTCATGCGCCCATGGGCGTACCGGCACACCGGCAATGCACCAGACGTTGCGTCCAAAATCCATGCCTTCCCGGAACGCTTTGCATTGCGTATTGCGGGCACGAGAAGACGCGGCGGGTTTCTGCGGGTCAACCCCCTTCATCACCTCGGGATCCTGTCCCTCTAAGAACAGAAAAGCGGCTCCTTCCTTCGCTAAGCCGTCAAGCTGCTCCTTTTGCCACGCCGGTACGACCGAAAGATCCTCAACGCTGACATTGTCAAATGTAATGCGAGAAGACTCCGTGTCCGTCCAAATAACCGTTACGAATTTCGCTCCAGCCGCATATGCCGCACGCTGTACGCGCCTGGCAAAATCTGCTGTCTGAATTGGAGCCATCACGGCAAGCTGCTGACCTACTTTGAGCGCGCACCCTTTTTTGACAAGCAATTCCGCATATAAATCGATTTGCTTTGATAGTCCATCGAGGGCAATTTTTGCTTCCTGGTCGGTCATGGGAATCGGAGTCATGCTGTCCCTCTCGCTCTCATCAAGAAGGCCCCGAAGGGCCCTCAGATATCTATGGAGCGGGCAACGGGATTCGAACCCGCGGATGATGGCTTGGGAAGCCATTGCCTTACCACTTGGCGATGCCCGCGTGCAAAGAGATTCTACCACAGTCATTCTCCCGTTCTCCTGTTTATATGTGCAATGTGCTCGAAACACGCGCTGAAAAATATCCCTGTTATGTTCACGGTTCTTTTCAAATATGAAGAATCCGTTGAGGCGCGTATTTCCAAATAAGAGGCCTCATATCAAAAATTTTCCCATGCAAATCATGGATGGTATTTTGTGCTCGGCATCTTTTAGGCTGCCGATATTTTCCTGTTTCGACCGTCAGATACCCGTCAGATATCCGTCAAAGAGCAGTCAGATCGCATCACTAGCATCTGCTCTACCTATTGAAAGGAGACTGGTTATGAACATCCATGCTTTCACATCTTTCCTCATAGCGCCCTTGCGGCCGCAATGCGAGCCTGGTAAGCGCCGATATGCGATTCTTTTGTCGTGGATTCTTCCTCTTTTTATAGGAGGCCTGCTTGTATCACAGCTCTGTCTCCTTTGGACCCCGCGTCTGGTTCTTGCGGAGGAACCTGAAACTATTACTGTTACTGAACGCAAAGATTATCCCGATGGCCTTCGCATTCCTCAGTGGAACGGATCAAATGGAGCCTTTCTATATTGCGGGGACGAACTCAACAAAAGAGGAGCGAACTATGGAGATACGCTTACCGTAATGAATCCACGAGACTATCACGACCTGAGAACGGCAGACGGTTTACATAACGGCTCATATAGCGAGTATCAACTGAAAGCACTTGACTACATTTTGTATCACGGAGCCCGGGGTGATAGGTCGGAATCTCCCGTATATGGCATTCCTGCTGATTGGCGAGCTCGTGAAGTAACTCAATTTGCCATCTGGGGTCTCTTGCGCGGAGATCCTCATCTCATAACAACGGTTCTCCCTGAACCGGGAATGTCTGTGGCCGCAGAAAGACTCTGTCGAGACGCTCTCGCATACGCGGATGCCGGCGGAGGTGGTCCGGAAGAGGGATCGGCAAAACTTCTCGTTCCTCCAGCTGGCCGGCAAGTCCTTCTCTTTATGACTACCAAAGCCGATGCCCCCAAGGGTCAGCTGAAACTCAAGAAGCGCTCTTCTCTGCCTCATACGCTTTTCCAGGAAAACGAGCTGTATTCATTGGAGAAAGCCGTCTATGGAATCTTTTCCGATAAAGACTGCTCCGCCAAGGTTTGCGAGATACTAACCGACAGCGCCGGAGAAACCAATGCGGTAGAGCTTCCGGAAGGAACGTATTACATAAAGGAAATTACTCCTCCGGCAGGCCATGAACTGAATCTAAACGTCTCTACCATTACTGTCAGCAGCGGCGCTGTTTCTGAGGTCTGTTGTGAGGATATTCCGTACGGTCGTCATGGCCTCACTATCAAGAAAGAAGATGCAGAGCTGCAAAGCGGCTCCCAGGGAAACGCTTCGCTCAAAGGCGCGGAATTTACCGTTTCATACTACGCAAACACCAACGGAACAACAGAAGGTGAGCCTCAAGCGTCTTGGGTTTTTTCAACTGACGAAAAGGGTGTGGCGGAATTTTCTGAAGCATCAAAGGTAGGTGGAGACGAGCTACCAACACGTGACGGCACATCCTGGCTCCCTCTGGGCACCTATACTATTCAGGAAACTAAGGCCCCTTCTGGCTATACGCTTCCAAGCAACCCTGTCGCTGTCTGCGTGCTTTCCCTTGACTCTGCAGTTCCAACGTGGAAACAACTAAGTGACGCCGGCATCGCTTCCGATATCAGCTCGCTCACGTTCAAAGATACCGTTAAACTCGGCGGCATTCATATAACCAAACAAGCGCACGACCCTCTTTACACTGATTTACATGCCCCTGAAGTCACTCAGACGCCTTCTCTTGCCGAAGCTGAAATCGCAGTTATCAACTCATCAAATCACGCTATTTTGTATCAAGGGATATGGATTGAGCCAAACACTGCGGTCACAACAATCACCACCAATGATGCTGGTTCCGCTCAGATTGACGGACTGCCTTTTGGGTCTTATACGCTTAAAGAGGTAAAGGCGCCGGATGGATTTGCCCTCAACACCGACTGGAATCCCACTGTTTCCGTGTCCGAAAATCAAGTCGTTGTAGAAGCTCCTGTGCTTGTTGACGCGCGACTCTGCATGTCCACCGAGCTAGCCACTCTCGACAACTCCCATGAGGCTGTAGACGAAAAGGATATTGAGCTTATAGATCACATCTCGTATGAAGGACTTACGCCGGGACAGGAGTACAGAGCCAACGTCACCTTGTACCCAGCCGGACAAGACCCCTCTCCTGAAAACAAAGTGGCGTCCGCGCACCTTGATTTTACACCTGAGAAAGCCGAAGGAACCGTTAACGTACCCATAACACTGTCCAACGATAGCCTTCCCGATGCTGTAACAGCTCATGATGAAATAGCACATAACGGAACAAAAGTTGCCTCTCACACCGATAAACATTCAAAATCTCAGACCGTCCATATCGTTAAGCGAAAGAGCTCCAGCAAAAAGGAGACGCTTCCTCATACGGGAACTGAAAACTTTACGATACCCGTGCTTGCTCTTTCGGGAGCAGGACTTCTCCTCTTCGCTTTTGTCTCAGGAAGACGCCTTCGTTAAGTATTTATACAAGGAGGCTGTGGCAAGACAGTCTTGCCACAGCCTCTACAGTCATTCGGTAGATAGAGATTCTCGCTTGCTTATGAGCGTCGGATAAGCTCTGTTACAAGAGCCGCCGTGTCGACACACTGCTCAGCATCGACATTTTCATACACATCCTCGGCAAGGCGACTAAGGGCGGGAAGTTTATTGTCGCCAAGGCCCATAAGCGTAACCGAACGAACGGAGTTTCTCATGGCCTGCGTACTGTCCGTTGAATCCCAATCGTAATCGGTTGTCTCGATATCTACATGCAAATCTTTTGCAGCAGTTGTAATCATGCGAATCATGCGTCGATCGGCACGGCGGGTATTTACCGAGCCTTCATTTTGAAGAATGCTCAGTTTGCCGGCGCCGATGCAATCAAGATTGATTAAAAACGCTCCGCGAATATCCATCCTGTGCTTAGAAAGGAAGTTCTTCATGCCTGCATGATCAAGGTCAGAGGCTCCCAATGCCACGAACCAAATATCGTGAGAAACAAGCTTTTCATCAGCCATAGCAAGAATCGCATCACGCAATTCTTCTTCGGTGGGCTCTGTTGCTGCGTCGGCGACATCGACCTCTGATTCAGTCGTCTCCTCTTTTACTTCGCTGTTGTTACGAAGGCCCTCGCGCGTAGCGGCGCCCCCCTTCCAATCATCCAGCGGATTGTTATCTTTGCGGTTAAAGAGTCTGAATGAACGGCGCTTTGCCTCAGGAGTCGGAGTTGAAGCTTCTTCGCTACGCGAGATGGTTTCGAACGGACTGTCCTTTTCCTCTAACACTTCATCTGGTTCTTGCGCAGAAGTGTAGTTTTCAGGCTCTGTCTCTTCCTTATCTATAAAGGGATCGACTTCTTCTCCAGAAGGATCGGGAAGATCAAACAGTGAGGCACGACGTGCGAAGCTATTTTGTGTACGAGCCTGCGCATCAGCCTCCTCAACAGGAGGAGCTACTACCGTCGCATCATTGACATCGCCATTGAGGCCTTCAACACTTTGATGAACTTGTTGCATCGTAGCATCAACTTCATCTTCAACAGTCACTGCCGCGTTGTTCGTGTCTTCTGAACCACTGTCGTGCTCTTGGCCCACATGTAGTGACTCAGCGGCATTTTCAAGCTCGACTGTTTCATTTGCATCAAGAGACTGATCGCGTTCAACATACTCAATCTCACAGTCTTCAGGAAGAATATTGAGAGCGCTAAGAACTTCTTCACCTCGACGTTTTCCCTGCGGCTTTGGCGGCGCTAAAAGAAGAGCGGGCGCCGCAGGCCGATGCGACTCAGGACGGCGGCCGGTTGGGCGAACGTTTTCGAGAATACCAAGAAGAGCGGCAACAGAAGATTTGTTATCGTTGGCTCCAATGGTGCACGGAGAAAAGCGCTCTGCAATTCTCATAACAGCTATAACTACGAGTGGAAGGGCGACAATGATACCAACAATCCAAAAAGCCATGCGCACGCCATCCGGGAGAAAACGAAACAACTGAACAAGGGCGCAAACCGCGATGCCTAAGACACAGTACTTACAATACTTTTTAACTAAAAAGATATAGTTGGCAACAGGAGATTTATAGAGAGCATTTTCATGTGGAGAATCATAGTGCGCGACAATGACAATAGGACGATTGCCCTTGGCAACAAGCGCGCCGGTGGCCTCGTGCTTGGCAACAACATTTTGGCTACGCATGCGTGGACCAAGATTTGCAAGTACATCGTTACTGTTTATATGTTTCATCACAAAGAGCGCAGTCACGCCAAGTGTCAAAAGCACGCCGATAATAAATAAAGCTACGTTGCCGACTCCCGCAAGAATAATTCCGACAAACATTACAATCACAGAGCAAGCGGTTTCAATGCTACTGATTGAATGAACGTCGAACTCTTCAACGGAAGGCTCAAGGCCATGCAGGCGCATCTCGTCAGCGATAAGCTGAGCAGCTTGAAATTCTTCCTGACTGCCTGCCGGAGCAATAGTGATTTGCTCGTCAAGATAGTCCACGTAGTCATGTGTAATTGCCATACTGCGTTCCTTTGCGGGCTTCAATCTACCAGAAACATACATGGTTAGTATACTTCTTATAAAAAAGAGAAGAGCTCACAGTTACTTGCAGCATAAAAAATTGGCAGAATATATTTTGGATGTCAAGGCATACTGCAAAGGAACTTTTTACAGAGTGCTGACTTGTTGTATGCCGAACGCTCGGAAAGGACACACGGTGCCGCTCACAAACAGTTTTACCATATCCGCAGATGAAAGCGGCGCGAGAGAGCTTGTGTCCTTTATTCTCTTTCTCTTTGAAGCTCAAAAACCGGTTTTGTTGAGCACGCTCAAAGATGTCTTTTGCGCTGAAAAGTCTCCTGACGCGGCACGAAAAACACTCAGTCGCCTGTGTAAACGAGCGTCTGCCCTTGGTGTTAGCATCAAAAAAACAGGAAATTCCACACAAACTGCTCTAGTGATTGACACTGCATCGCTCTACTCCCTTGATGATTTACCTCCTGAAGAGCTTCTTTTGGGAACGATAAGAACCTGCGAAGCGCTTCTCGATACAAACGCTCTCCCCTATCAAAACGACCTTCGAATCGCTCTGGCAAAACTCGATCCAAATTTTGCCGGCACCGAAATAAATGAAGGCCCCAAATCCCCGTGTCCCTCTGAGAAATCGAGAATTTTCGAAGTTTTTCTTGACGCTCTTGAGAAACACTATGCAATCAACGCTTGGTATACCGACCCAGCCTTCTCCACAACCAATCGACTTCTTGCTCCTCTGGGGTATTTTTTCGCCAACGACAGCAAATACATCGTGGCTATGACACTTGATGAGGCCGGCGGTACTATCTCACAGCCAAAAACGTTTCGCGTTGATCGGTTTGATCGCGCCCAAGCGCGCAAAGACGTTTCCTTTACCGTTCCTGATACCTTTGACATCCGAGACTTCTATCTTCTGCCCTTTGAGTTTGGCCCCGATAAACCCTTTACGATCACCGTTAAACTTTTAGACAACTTCCCTCCCGCCTTGCGCCAACGCTTCATGCGGCGAGCGTCTGAGGGCCGCGAAACAAACACCTGGACTATCTCCGTCCGTGACCAGCTGAAAGCTATTTCTTGGTGCATTGCCAACAACGTTCTTCCTAAAGCGCCGCAGGACTTCGTTGCCCTTTGGAAAGAGTCGCTCGCAAGGGGTGTGAGTTTATATGGCAACGAACAATAACTCAGGCCGCGATGGCCAGGTGCAAACCGCCCGTAAACTTTTGGTCCTCCTCGAGGCTCTAAGCGTTGAGGGAGCATATGTAAGTAGAGCGGAAGTTGAACGCAGGCTCAGTATCACCTCTGACGAGGCCAAGTGTCTTATGTACCTGCTTCTTTCACTAGACCGGGGCGACCGCCGTCCGCTGCCGCTTACCTCAGACGATAACCTCTCATATCTGGTAGCGCAGGGGCCACTTTCCCCTTCTCTTTTTGAACGCCGCCCAGCGCTAACGCATACTGAAGCAACCGCTCTTGCAGGAGCTCTTTTTGCCCTTAAGACTCCCGATAACAGTCCCCTTCAGAAACTCCTTGCTTCCCCTGTCGTGTCCAGCGGCGATTTGCATCCTTTTATTAAGCAGATTGTTCAAGAGAAAGTATCCACCGAAGAACAAGAAAATCTGCTTGTCTGTTCAAACGCGCTCGCTGGTCAGCGCAATCTTCGATTTACATACTTCCCAGCGGAAAAAAGCCTTGCACAGGAAGCATCAACTCCGCAGAAACGCTTCGTTGCGCCTTTGTATATCGCCTGTGACACGACAGGCTGGAAGCTGGACGCCTTTGATTTTGATAAGCAACAGCAGCGCACGTTTTTCATGCGTGGAATGCGTGAGGTAGAAACTATTCCTGCAACTTTTAACGAAATGAAGCGCGCAAAATCAACTTCCTCAGCCGCTGAACAGTCTATGGTTACTCTCTTTTTCAATGACGAGAAGTACCTCTCTCTGTTTGACTGGAAGGATCTTTCCGTTATCGAAAACAATCTTCCCGGAGGCGTTATCAAGGCCACCATTCCCTTTTTCAAAACCGAATGGTTACCCAGGCATATACTGGCTTGCGATGGTCATGTGTGGACGGACGACCCCGAATTGATTCACATTCTCAAAGACTTTGTCAGAAAGCGTCTTGACACTTAACCAGCAGGCCGATCAAACAAAACCTCAAAAACCTCTATTACCAAGCCGCCTTTAAGCGTCATGTTCTTCTCGCCAGCTCTGTATAAAGGCCTCGACTTCATGGAGCGTAAGGACGTTTGCCTGCTGTTTTGGAAGAGAAGATAAAAACTGTTTCCCATAGCGCTTGGAGATAACGCGGGAATCGGCCAGAACCAGGATCCCCTTGTCGGAGCCGCTTCGAATAAGCCTTCCCGCAGCCTGCTTGGTAGCAATGACAGCCTCCGGGAGCGAATAGCGCCACCAGGCCTTTTCTTCGCGGCGCTCCCGTTCCTTCGCAAGAGGATCATAGGGACTGGCAAAGGGAAGACGAGGAATAACCACGCATCGAAGTGTATCGCCGGACGCGTCAAAGCCTTCCCAAAACGACTTAAGCGCAAAGAGCGATAGCGCGGTGTCGGCTAAAAACTGCTTGCGAAGACGGTGAGGTGAGGTGGAGCGTTCCTGACATGTAAGCCGCAATCCCTGCTTCGAAAGACGCGCCTCAAGCTTTCTATAGAGACATTCCATATCTCGCCGATTAGTGAAAAGCGTAAGGACAGAACCTCCCATACTGACATGAACATCAAAAAGCAGGTCCTCAAGCTTTTGCAGGTATGTGGGGTCATTTGGCACGGGCATATCTTCGGGAACGATAACGGCCATGTTAGTTTCGAAGTCAAAGCTCGAATCAAGCTGCTTGCTTTGATAGGAGAACTTCCCGCAATCAAGGCCAACCGCGGTGGCAAAATAATCAAAGCTATGAGAAACAGCAATGGTCGCCGATGTAAATACGACGGAATGCATATCGGGAAGCCAGTTGCGCGCAAGCTCCTTTCCTATATCGATTTTCTCAGCGAGAAGCATTTCCTGTCCGATACCGGATTTTGCCCGAGAGAGCTGCGCTGAATAAACGTAGCTATCATCCCTGCCCGAACAGATAAGACGAATTCCTTCATAGTATTCAAAAAGAAATGCTGTTGACTCGCCAAGGTTGCTTGCAAGCCTGGCGTCAACCGGCTTGAGCGCTTCTTCTGTCTCAGTAATCGCTTTTATCGCTGGCTCAAGCACTTCGGCGCAATGCTGTCCTGCCTCGGCGACTTCTTGCCAAACATCACTCTTTCTGACTTCATCACTAATCCAAAGTGCTATGGCGTTATAGCCGCCATCATTTTTTGCAAGCGAAACAAGGTCATGCACAGTCGCAAAAAAGTCCGCGCTGGCAACCATGGCGCGGTTCGTTGTGCTTGCAACTTTCAGTAGCATACGCTCAAGCAGCAACGCGCCTTCGAGCTTTGCCGAAGCGTTAATGATTGACGACAGCACTCCCGTGCGTGTTGAACCGAGAACTTCAAAACCGGCGCTTATCTTATCTCCTTGCAGCTCAACTGCCCACTGACGCCGAGCCTCAGCATCAAAACTATGTGCCTCATCTATTACCCAATGCCTGATAGGAGGCAAAATCTTTCCTCCCAGGGCAACATTTCTGAGTAAAAGCGAGTGGTTTGTGACCACGACATCCGACTCCGCGGCGCGCCTGCGCGCGCCGTGCACAAGACATTCGTGTGGAAAATAAGGGCACTGGCTGCGGAGACATTCTCGCGAAGTCGTTGTGACAAATTGCCTGGGCACATAGCGCCAACGGATTCCAAGCGCATCCAAGTCCCCATCAACCGACTGGCATGAAAACGCATACGACACCGCCAGCGCGGTAAGCATATCTTCGGCAATAGAATTTTTGGAGCGGCTCTCCTTCTTAAAAAGGCCAAGTGGCAAATCTTCCACAACAGCCCTATCCATCCTGTGAAGACAGGGATAGTGCTCATATCCTTTGAGGCTTGTAAATGTAATGCCTCCGGAAATTGCCTGGCTGAGTTTTGGGAGCTCTTGTGACATAAGCTGATCTGTCAGGGCATTTGTTTTTGTCGCAATGCCAACAGTAACCTTGTTCTTTTTCGCAAACAGCACCTCAGGAAGCAGATAGGCGATCGATTTTCCAACGCCCGTACCTGCTTCAATAGCACGGTGAGACGATGTCGCAAGCGCTTTTCGCACTTCAAGCGACAGGGCGACTTGTTCCGGACGAATCTCATACTTTTCATACAT
The DNA here is from genome assembly GCF_000411555.1 of Atopobium sp. oral taxon 199 str. F0494. Taxonomy (GTDB): domain Bacteria; phylum Actinomycetota; class Coriobacteriia; order Coriobacteriales; family Atopobiaceae; genus Lancefieldella. Next base: position 1,158,481 of record NZ_KE150486.1, read on the forward strand.
CTGGGAAATCATTCCGTGCGCGCTAAAAGCCTGCTCAATCTCTTGAGCAGAGGGAGCTACGGCGGGAGCGTCTTTCTCCTCAATGTCAATTCGAGGCTTTCCTCTTCCCTCAGCCACAAGCGCCGCGCGAACGCTTTTCATCGAAAACGGCTGCGGAGACGTCTGCGCGGTGCCTTCCGCAAGAGTCGACGCTTCATCGGCGGCCAATTCATGCGCCTGCAAATCAAGATCAGTATTGTGACCCTGGTCCAGGCTGTAATCCTGGTCCAGGTTGCAAGCCTGATTCTGGCCTGGATTTTGATTCATTCGTTGCTGTAGGGTGGCGATGTGTGAAAAGATTGGCCGGTATACCCAATCAACATCGTCATGCATCGCGGCAAACATCTCGAGAAGACCCTGTGGAAGATTGCATAGTCCCAAAAGGATAATGCGCCACATTCCGATGAGCGCATCCACGTCATCACTTGCGCGATGCGTAACAGGCAGGGCGCCAAACGCCTCGGCCATCCTTGAGAGTTTATGCGACGCTAGCCGCGGAAGCGCTATACGCGAAAGCGAGAGTGTATCAATCCATGTGTCGGAAACCTCACGCCCGCCGGGCACTCTTTCAATAAAGGTACGGTCAAATGTGGCGTTATGAGCAAGTACGGGCAAACCGCCTACAAAGTCCGCAAGCGCAGCGACCGCCTCCTGGGGGCTCGGGGCGCCCTGAACATCACTGTCATCAATATGTGTGAGTCGCGTAATCTCAGCGGGAACAGGCATCTTCGGGTCGACAAATGTCTCAAAGCGCTCAAGTACTTTTCTGCCGGAAATCTTTGCTGCTGAAATCTCAATCAAAGCGCAGGTTTTAAAAGAGAGTCCCGTAGTTTCGGTATCAAGCACCACTATGTCTTGTTCAAGCAAGTCAAAATCAGCATGTTTCGCCTGCTCTTCCAGGGCAAGGTACGAGGCCTGAACAGCCTCGGGCGTATCCGGAAGAAGAAGCTTCTGCAGTTTTTCTTGAGCGTTTATTTGCTCTGATGGCGCCTCTGACATACCGTCCTTCTCGCTACACAATCCTTACAAACCTGCTTGCGCGCCTCTGCCGTGAACAGGCTTATTGCCCGCGAAGAGCGAGTTCGATAAAGCGGGTGCAGAGTTCGGAAAAAGGTATCCCCGCCGTACGAGCGGAATCGGGAATGAGGGAGCGCTCCGTCATGCCTGGAATCATATTAGTCTCAAGAATCACGGGAGTGCCGTCTTTCGTAACGATAAAGTCACTCCGAGAAGCACCTCGGCAACCAAGGGCTTTGTGAGCGCGGACGGCAAGATCCTGAGCCCGAGCGTACACGTCAGCGTCAAGTCTTGCGGGAGTAATGTGATGGAGCGCCGCAGGTTCGGCTTTGACCTCAATACTATAAAACTCGTCATCAAAGACGATTTCAACGATTGGCAGCGCCTGAGGATCATCATTTCCGACAACCGGCACGGTAATCTCAGTGCCAGTGATACATTCTTCGATGAGAACGCGGTCTCCCTGTACGCCAGCATCTGCGACGGCCTGAGCCAGTTGCTGTCGGTTTGTCACGCGCGTAACGCCAAAGCTTGAGCCGTTTGCAGCAGGTTTTACAAACAGAGGAAGACTAAAGTCTTTGATAATCTGGTCAACTTCCTTCTCGGTAAGCCTAGTTTCGGCAGCAACGTCAATCCCGCGCGGCATGGGAATGTTTGCGCGCTCATACATGAGCTTCGATATCTCTTTTTCCGTGCCCATTGCGGAAGCAAGCACGCCTGAAAACGTGTATGGAATGTGCAATATCTCAAGAAGTCCCTGAATACAGCCGTCTTCACCATAACGTCCGTGCATGGCGACAAAAGCGACGTCATAGGAGCCTTCCGCAAGTTTTGCCACTGCGCCTTCAGAGGAGATGTCGAGAAGTTCAACGCTTTCAAACCCAGCCTCTTTAAGCGCCTTTGTAACTTCTCCTCCTGACTGCAAAGATATCTCATGCTCATCGGACCAGCCTCCCGCCACAACAATGACTGAAAGCTTTTTGAGTTCGTCGCGTGTCATTTCTGCTCCTTTAAGTACAGCTGTTAGAATAGGCTCACCAAAAGATTTCTCTCAAAAGGATACCGCGAGAGTCTCCTGAGAATACGGACAAGGATAAAAATGTACCCGGATACCAATAGCAGCAATAATCAAACGTCATCGAATAGCGCCTCATCTTCCAGACGCGACCTGAGGTCTTTCTCGCATAATGAGCTTCTTGAGCTTATGGATCAGCTTCATCAACCAAAATTTCGCGTACAACAAATCGAAGAGTGGATCTGGTCTAAGGGAGCTGTCTCGTTCGAGGACATGAGTAATCTCCCAAAATCGCTCCGAGAATCGCTGAATAAAAGAACTGTACTTCAAGGACCGCAGCAAATTGCTCGACAGCTCTCGCAGGACGGAAGCCGTAAATATTTGCTTCGCTATCCGGACAACACCACCGTTGAATGTGTTGGTATGCCTTCAGGCACAAAGCTCGCCGTCTGCGCTTCTACGCAGGCGGGCTGCGCTATGGGCTGCTCCTTCTGTGCAACCGGAGCAGCCGGCCTTGCACGCTCCCTCACCGCTTCTGAAATCTACGAGCAAGTTATTCATGTGCGAAACGACTTTGAGACGCGTGTTTCCAGCGTTGTGCTTATGGGTCAAGGCGAACCATTTATGAACTATGACAATACGCTCAGCGTCCTGCGTCGTCTTAACTCCCCTGACGGACTTGGCATAGGAGCTCGCCACCTAACCGTCTCTACATGTGGTGTTATCCCTATGATTAAGCGCTTTTCTAACGAACCGGAACAATTTACCCTTGCGATTTCTCTCCATTCGGCCGTACAAAAAACTCGCGATGCTCTCATGCCGGGTGTGCGCAAGTATTCCCTTTTACATCTCTATGATGTTATGGGCGAATATGTCGATAAAACGGGACGACGGCCAACGTATGAATACGCTCTTATCGGCGGTGTAAACGATTCCGACAGCGAACTGGGAGCTCTCCGTGATTTTTGTCGCGGAACGCTAGCTCATGTTAATCTTATCCAGCTGAACGAGGTTCCAGGTTCCAGATTTCATCCATCCTCACCTGCGCGTGCTCAGCAGTTTGTTAATAAACTTGGAGAAGTCGGTGTCGAAGCAACAATCAGACTCTCTCGCGGTGCGGACATCGATGCGGCATGCGGGCAACTGAGCCAAAAGCTTCGCCAACAATAGAATTTTTTCTCTCCTGGATACAGAAAAAGAGGTCCCAAGAGCCTCTTTTTTCTTTCTCGATTAGAACATTAGTTCTAATATCCCAGTTCAGACCATTGTTTATCAATTTGTCGTTTGTGGAATTTTATATCTCCTTGCTCCCCCTCTATAAATTTTGTATCAATCGAGGAAAGGGCGCGCTTAGCTGAGGAGATGGTTCTTCTCCCCGCCTTAAGCACTTTTCGTCTTGCGTCCTCGGTAAGAAGACAATAGATTGCGCCAATCGCTATGCCCCCTGCTGCTCCTGATGCTAAAAGGAGTTTCATTTTTATTCTCATGCTACTCATGGATACTCGTAAGGAGTTCAACGAGCTTTGCGAGTTCATCATCATCCGCAAACTCAATCTCTATCTTATTCTTCCCGCGCACATTTCTTACCTTCACGGTAGTATCCAGCGCCATGCGCAATTGCCGAGCGGCACGCTTATATGACTGTGGCGTAGGTAAGCGCTTCTGTTTTACTGCTTCTGCGCCAGAAAAAAGTGGAGCGAGATTCTCTGTCTGACGAACCGAGAGATTCTCACTAATAACTTTTTGAGCAAGCTTGAGACGCCCCTCTTCGCCGACAACAGCGAGAATTGCTCGAGCATGTCCTGCGGACAACGTTCCTAATACCATATACTCCTGAATTTCGTCAGGAAGATCGAGAAGGCGCAATGTATTGGTAATTGCAGATCGTGATTTTGAAATAATTTTTGAAAGCTGTTCTTGTGTCAGGCCGTCCTTTTTTATAAGCTCTTGATAGCCTCTCGCTTCCTCGATAGGAGTCAAATTTGACCTCTGTAAATTTTCGATAAGGGCAAGCTTAAAGACCTCTTCATCAGAAATTTCTCGTATAATCACAGGAATTTCTTTAAGTCCTGCTTGTTTTGCGGCTTGGTATCTACGTTCTCCAGCAACAATTTCATAAGCCTCTCCCTTTTTGCGCACAAGAAGTGGCTGTAAAATACCATTCTGTCTAATCGAATCCGCCAACTCGCTGAGTTCTGTTTCATTAAACTGTTTACGGGGTTGATTCTTATTCGGTTTAAGTTTTGAAAGCGCAAGTGTCTCTGTTTTTTTAGGTCTGCCAGTCTCTGCATTCGCCTCAGTTATCAGCGAGCTAAGTCCTTTTCCTAATCCGCTTTTTTTAGCCACGACGCGTCACTTCCTTTGAGAGTTTTGTATAGGCAAGAGCGCCTTTGCTGATACGAGCATACATCGTAATCGGGAGCCCATGGCTTGGCGCCTCCGCAATTTTAATGTTTCTTGGAATTACTGTTTTGAACATTTTGTCACCAAAATAGGTTGATACTTCCTCCACAACCTGTTTTGAGAGGGTAGTACGACTATCAAACATCGTCATTACAACGCCAAACACTTCAAGAGCGGGGTTAAGACTGTTTTTTACCATCTCCATAGATTCAAGTAATTTTGACACTCCTTCAAGAGCATAATATTCACACTGAATAGGCACTAACAAGCTGTCAGCGGCAACCAAAGCATTAATCGTAAGGAGTCCAAGGGAGGGAGGACAGTCGATAAAGATGTAATCAAAATCGTTCTTTATCGGCTCAATTGCTTTTTTAAGAATATGCTCTCGGTCTTCTTCATTGACAAGTTCGATTTCTGCTCCTGCAAGCTGAATCGTAGCTGGTATAACATAAACACGGTCTTCTGGAGTCGAGTGAATGAGGGAATCTATTGGAGTCTCGTTGAGAATTCCATCATAGATATCATACTCAAGCTCATCTTTTTCGATTCCATAGCCACTTGTTGAATTTCCTTGTGGATCAAAATCAATAAGTAGCGTTTTCTTCTTTGCTTCACCTAAGGCTGCAGACAGATTGATGGCTGTCGTTGACTTTCCAACTCCGCCTTTTTGGTTGATTATGGCAATAACTTTACTATCCTTATCAGGATAAGAGCGTTTCTGATCCGTATAGTTCATATACCCTCCGTCTACCTCAGGTGTTTCTCTATAAGAATAATACCGAATGTTTCACGTGAAACATTCGGTATTTGTCAATTTTAAAGAATCCCGGAGGCTACTCCTTTATATGACCTAGGGGTTCACGCTTCGCTTGTCCGTTCTTCCTAGGAAGTTTTATCTGTGCTTGTTTAACTTTTCTATATATAAGTATTTCTCGATGTCCTAATCCTTGGGGCAGTTCAAATGTTTCACGTGAAACATTCTCAAATCCGCAAAGAGCTGCTGCCTGAGATGCCTCTTGCAGCTCTACTTTCTCAAGGTTTGCCTTTTGCACTAAAAGACATCCTCCAAGAGTTAAAAACGGCTCTGCATATTCAATAATAATGTTTGTTTTTCCAACTGCTCTAGAAACAACAAAGTCGAATACTCTTTTCATCTCGGGGGTGATTTCTTCAGCCCTCATATGTTTTCCCACAAGGTGTTTCTGCAGACCAAGTTGTTCTATAAACTCATTGACTGCAGTAACTTTCTTTCTTACAGAATCAATAAGTACCCCATCAAATCCTGTTACACACCCAAGGGGAATACCAGGGGTTCCTCCTCCTGTGCCAATGTCACAGAATGTCTTTCCTTCCTTCATATATAACGACACCACTAAGGAGTCAACAATATGAAGGATTAAAGCTTCAGCAGAATCAGTAATACTGGTAAGGTTAAGGACTTTATTCTTCTCAAGAAGCAGCTCAAGGTATTTTAGGAGACAGGCGCGCTGTTCGTGTGTTGTTTCTATTCCATATGCCAAAAGCATTTCTTCTAATGCTTTTTCATCCTCATTCCCAAACATTACGTCGCTCCTTGATACTCAGATTGACAAAACTTTCTGCTCCACAATCTTTTGACAAAAAGGGGAAGATCTCTCTTCCCCTTTTTTCTTTTTACCATAAATTTTAACAGCTATTACTCATGCACGGCAGTAATAACCACGCGCCGGTAAGGATCTTCACCTTCTGAGTGCGTAGTAACATCCGTAGCCTCTCTAAGTGCTATATGTACAAGACGACGCTCGTAGCCGTTCATTGGAACAAGAGCAATACGCCCGCCGTTCTTCCTCACACGTTCAGCAGCGGATCGAGCCATATTTTGAATCTTTGCGCGGCGACGACTCTTATATGATTCAACATCAACAAGTATCGGATAATGAAAACGAAGTGTTGCGCTCATGAGAGAAGAGAGGACCATCTGTAATGACTCAAGCGTATTACCGTGGCGCCCTATAAGAATCGCAAGATCACCATCGGTTATATCGAGAATCAGCTCTCCTTCATCTCCGTCATATTCATCAATCGCGCAGTTCGTCTCGCCAAAAAACCCTAGAAGTTGCTTAAGGTAAGATACAGCCAAATCAGCAATCTTATCCATCTCTAGAGAAGAAAGCTCTAGGCCTTCCTCGTAGTGAGCGCGAATCTCCGCAAACTCATCCGCTAAATCAACTGCAGAGGATGCTTCCTGAGAATTCTCCTTCTCATTCATAGTCAATTCCTCCACGTCAACCTCCATTCAATATAAAATACTTAATTAGTATTTTAAGAAATTACTTGTAGTCGCTTTGTTATAATCAATAAAGAGAAAACCCTGTTCTTGCTATAGACTATTTTCTATCTCATCCTTTTTTATGTTGCCGAGGCTTCTTCTCTTTGCGTACAACATCAACTTCAACAGGTTTGTTTTCCATTTGTGCCGCAGCCTTTGCTTTTTCAGACTCAAGGATTCGGTTCGTAATAAGTTTTTGCTGTATTACCTGCCAAAGCGACGATGTAACGTAATACAAAAGAACCGCAGCGGGTACTGTCCAACCAAACCAAAGCATCACAAGAGACATCATGCCCCCCATAATCATTTGCTGTCGTTTTTGGTCAGCAGCGCTATTGTTTGCGTTCATCATCAGGGGAACAAATGTCAAAACACCAAAAAGAATCACAAAAATAAGATAGGGGATAGCAGCGGTAAGCCCTGAAGAGGCAAAAACCTCTGAAGGAGAAGAAGCGATTGATGAAAGAATTCCATAGAAGTGAGCATCTTTGGGGACATTTCTTGCAACGGTAAAGAGAGCAAAGAAGATAGGCATCTGCAGGAAAATTGGAAGACATCCCCCTATAGGATTGAACTTAATCTCAGCATAGAGCTTACGCATTTCTTCCTGCTGCTTCATAGGATCATCAGCATAGCGCTCTTGAATCTCTTTGAGTTTAGGCTGCACCACCTGCATGCGCGCCATTGACGCGGTCTGCTTGTTAGTAAGCGGTACAAGAAGCAAACGAATAATGAATGTCAGAATAATAACGGCAAGGCCCCAGTCACCACAAAAGCCGTAAATACCCGACAAAATCGACGTAAGTAGATTAATAATCCAATCCCACATAGTTCCTCCGGTCCGTCCCTTTATGGAACGGGATCATAGCCTCCAACATGAAAAGGATGGCACCTCAAAATTCGTTTACCGGCAAGTAAACATCCCTTTCCAACACCATACTTTTGTATAGCCTGAACCGCATACTCAGAACAGGTAGGTCTATAAATACAGTGCGGACGAAACAAAGGAGAGATGTTTCGCTGATAAAAGCGAATCGCCTTCAAAACAAAGCGAGCGAGAAAAGATGGTGTTCTTAGCGCGCTCATTGGATGCCTGTTTTCCTGAGTAGTTTCTGTAATTCATATGATACTTCTTGAGGAGAAGCGTCATATGTTTGAGACGTTGCAAAAAGAATAACGCCGTATCCACATACAGGTAAACCGCTTATGCGCGCGGCCTCTCTCAGTACTCGCTTACACCTGTTTCTAAATACGGCATTACCTAATCTTTTTGGTGCAACAAAAGCAACTCCTGCACCTGCGCCTTCATCAACCGCTACTCGGATGCGGAGAAGAGAAGCATTAGCCCTCTTTCCGCAGGAGAAGACCCTTTCGAACTCACGGGGAGACTTAATGGTCTTCACAGAACGTATCCTTAAACAGTAAGGCGCTTGCGGCCTTTAAGGCGGCGGCGAGCGAGAACTGCACGGCCGTTCTTAGTAGCCATACGTGCACGGAAACCATGGGTTGTAGCGCGCTTGCGCTTGTTTGGCTGATAGGTACGCTTCATAACTATTTCCTCCCAGACGGGTACGACATCGAGTAAAAAGCCTTCAAATTGTACGTGTCTCTTCCTGTAAATGTCAATGGAATTGCAGATAAATAATCAGATTCTTGTGCGACCTGTGAAAAACATAGCTACGCTGATTCTTTTCACATATCATTTTTTACATGAATGATATATTTCTTATTTCAGGTGCTTTTATTAAAATGCTACTATTATTTCGTGAAATTTCAGAGTGATTATCTATTTTCAACATGATGTTTACAATTTGTTGAAAACGTTCTTTCGTTCTGAAATGTTATGAAAAGTTTTCATCAATTTGTTGAAAACTTGTTGAAAAGGACTAGTGGTGACCCGCGACTTTTATCCTTTTGTGGAAGACTCAGCAGAAAATGTGTCTTCTACAAGCAAGACAACTGAAGACGGTCTTCGCGTGCGGTATGAAACGCGTATTGCTATTTATGATGATGTTGCTGCAGCGCCGCGCGTTGTAGTTATTGCTCCCACTGATGTGCGCTCATATCTTGAAGAGATCATACAGGCGGTCAATACTCTCTCTCATGAGCAGGGCGGACAAATCCCTTTCATGGTTATGCGAGAAATCGTTGAGAACTTTATCCACGCTCATTTTGCCTCTCCAACAATCACTATTCTTGATCACGGAAATACTATCCGGTTTTCCGACAGAGGCCCTGGCATTAAAGAAAAGGAATTAGCCCTCCAATATGGAACTTCAAGCGCCACTGAAGAGATGAAACACTATATTCGCGGTGTTGGTTCCGGGCTTCCTTATGCACAGCAATATATGGTGGATAAAGGAGGCAGTCTTACTATTGAAGATAACATTTCGGGCGGCACTGTTGTTACCATTTCTACACGCCACTCCGTTGATGCTCACAATCAAACACATCCAACCTCTGAAAAGGAAACGGAACCTCTAAAACCGCTATCTTCTAGCGCGCAGGAATCCAACACACAAGACATTTCTCTTAAAAACCAAGAATTACCACTTCAGTTAGCTCCCGCTCCTGTTTTTGAGATAAAAATCTCTCAACGCGGACAAAAGGTTCTTGAATATCTTTCTGAGCACGAACTGGTTGGCCCCACAGAGCTTGTCGTCAGCTATGGTCTTTCACATCCAACCTGGTCTCGGGAACTGAGAAGTCTTGAGCAGTTAGGGGTAATCAGAAAGGTAACTCAAAAATACAAACTTACCCAGGCTGGTCTTTCGTTCCTGAATTAACCTAACTCACTCTTTACCTGCTTATACAGAGCATAACAGCCACATACTTTCGCGTAGGGTTTTTATATCGTGAAGTTTTCAACATTTTAAGAAATCCATACCGAAGTTTTCAACAATCAACTATACTGGATAGCCCTTTTCACCATTCGACGTTTGGTGTGTGCATGAACATTTCGCTTGAATCAGACATAACTGCTCTGTGGCAGGATACCATTGATCTCCTTATTCAGGACCATCAACAGGAACAGTTCATTGCTATGCTTAAGACGTGCACTCCGTGTACGCTTGATGATTCAACTCTTTATGTTACGACAAGCCTCCGCGGCGCATATACCAACATCGTAAACAACAAAAGCGTGGTAGAACACTATCTCTCTCAAGCCGCTTTTAAGGATATGACGCTCACTATTACCTTTACTAAACAAGGACAACAAACTGATTTTCAGGCGGCCTCTTCTTTACAAGAACCCTCTCAAGAATCTGACACCGGCGCTTTTTACAGTAAAGAAGAAAAGGTTTCTCAAAACCAATCTCACCCTGCCGAGGATAGGAAAGAAGCTTCATTTAATCCATTCTCCTCTGTCTTTTCATCTCAAGAACTTGACAAGTGGAACTCTCAAACACAATCAAATGAAACAATAAAACCAAGGCAAGAAGAGCCGCGTAGTTTGAGTAGTGATTCTAATAAAAGAACCATCCTTGACCGGAGAAACAGCAACCCTCTTGTCGAAACAAAAACTACTGTTGAAACGTCAAAATTGACATTTGATCGCTTTGTTGTCGGCGAAGAAAATGATTTTGCCTTTGAACAGGCTCTTCGAGTCGCAAATGATGAAAAGGGAAAGGGCAATCCTCTTTTTATTTACGGCAACAGCGGACTTGGAAAAACACACCTTCTTCGATCTATCCAAAACTATATTCTTGAAAATGACCCATCCCGTCTTTGTGTGTATAAAAACGCAACGGCTTTCATTGATGATTACACTCATGCTATGCGTAACAAAGCAGATGGAGCACCTCAAATTCTTACTGAAGCATATAGAGATATCGATGTTCTTATTATTGATGATGTACAAAAACTTGCCGGAAAGGCAGGTACACTAAGTTTCTTTTTTGATACCTTTAATTCACTGAGAACAGATGGAAAACAGATTGTCCTTGCAGCTGATCGAACTCCGTTAGAACTCGGCCTTGGAGCAGAGGGTTTTGATGAACGCATTACTTCTCGGGTAAGCGCAGGAGTAGTTATAGGGATTGAGCAGCCGAGTTATGAGATGAAAGTCAATCTTATTACGACCTTTTGCGACCGTATTCATACAGAAGCTATCCAAGAAGGTCTTACCTATCTCGGTGGAACGCTCTCCGAAGAAACTATTCACTATATGGCCGAAAAAAGCGGTCAAAGCATTCGAGTTATTGAAGGATTTTGTAATCGTTGCGTTGGAGAACAAACGAGGTATGAAGCGAAAGGGTTAAGCATATCACACCAGGATATCGATAAAATAGCAGCCACGGTATGGCCAAAAGAGACAAAAACTATTACCGTCGCTAAAATTCAACAGGTTATCTCTTCTCGCTATGCAGTCAGCCATGACGATTTAGTCGGGCAAAAGAGAAGTCAAGAAATAGCCGAAGCGCGCCATATTGCAATCTGGCTTTCTAGAAACCTCTGTGACTTAACGTTAGGAGACATTGGTAAGCACTTTGGTGGAAGATCTCACGCAACAATCAAACATAGTATTAAGGTCGTTGATGAGTGGCAAAAAGATAATAAGCAGCTATACGATCGTGTTTTTCACCTTCAGCAAGACATTACAAGCGGAAAAGCGGAACAATGATGAAAACCTGTTCGTAACTTGGTGATAACTGTTGAAAATAGTGATCTATTGCTGTCAAACTATAAAGCGGGTAGTTTAAAGCGCGAGAAAGGAAGAAAAAAGATGTCTCTCCTTACATAAAAAAGACCCTATCTACCTGTAAGGGAAGAGGTTTTTCTTCTTTTTAACAGAGCTTATTACTACTGCTGTTCTTTTTCTTATACTTTAATATAAAGAAAGGAATGTTATGAACTTTACCGTAAACCAATCAGCGCTACAGACAGCTCTTGACATTGTTTTAAAAGGAATAGGATCAAATCCAGCACTTCCAATTCTTTTTGGTATATATCTTAAAGCCAGTGAAGGAACACTTGAGATTCAATCAAACGACTTAAATGTTTCCATTCGCCATAAGCTCCCTGCAAATGTGATAGAAGAAGGAGAAACTGTCGTATCTTCAAAGGTTCTTCAAAACATTGTAAAGAACCTTCCTGACGCCGCTATTACTCTTCAGGATGAGGAAAGGGGAGTAAAACTAATGTGTCAGAGATCAACCTATCATCTCAATATACTTCCCGTACAAGATTGGCCTTCTTTTCCAGAGCTTATTCCTGAAAAAACAGTAGAGCTTCCAAGTGCTCTTCTCGCCACTATGGTGGGTAAAGTATATAGAGTAGTTTCTCATGATGTTTCTCGCCCTATTCTGCAAGGAATTCATCTTTCCGCTGAAGAGAATACGATTCGTTTGGTAGCGACCGATTCGTATCGCCTTGCTGTGTGTGATGCAAATACCGATACTCCTGCAGGAGAAAAATTTGAGGCTATAGTTTCAGGTGAAGCGCTGCATGATGTTTTGTCTATGAGGACTATGACAGAGAAGATTTTAATTGGAACAACCGACAATCAAGTTGTCTTCTCTTTTGGAAATACTACGCACATCTCACGAAAAATTGAGGGAAACTATCCTGACTATAAAAAGCTACTTCCTCAAACATGCAATGCGGCTTTAAATCTTATGGTCCCTGAGACCTCTGCGGCTATTAAACGCGTATCTGTTGTGGCTATGCAAAATCCTGCGGTGCGCTTTGATATTGACGCTGATAATGGACAAGTTCGCTTTTCGGCATTTTCTCCCGACCAAGGGGATGCTTCTGAAACGATAAAAGCTGATGTTGAAGGAACCTCTCTTTCGGTCGCCTTTAACTATCACTATGTCTTTGATTGCCTCAATGCTCTCTCTGATCAAGATACGGTGAGACTTGAGCTTCTCAGTGAAACTCAACCGGCTGTTTTTAAGGCAACTGGAAAAATTAACTATCTTTATCTGCTTATTCCTATTCGATTGTAAGAATGTGCCGTGAGTCTGACCGTTCAACAGCTTTCTCTTGTTAATTTTCGCAGCTTTTGTGAACTTGCTATTACGTTTTCAGAAGCTGCGACTATTCTCGTGGGTAAAAACGCCGCAGGAAAGACCAATGTTGTTGAATCACTTCAAATGGTTACTACGGGATATTCGTTTCGAAAGCCGACACCTTCGCAACTCATTCATGAAGGAAAAGAGCAAGGAAAAGTGAAGGCGGTTTTTACAGGAGATGGTCGTTTTATTGACATCGCCTGTACAATTACTCCGCTTAAGCGGCAGTTTGAAAAAAACAGAAAGAAATGTCGTGCATCGGAGGTTTCCGGTACGCTCATGTCAATCCTTTTTACTCCTGATGACTTAGCGTTAATTAAACGAAGTGCTTCTCAAAGGCGAGAAGAGTTTGATGGGTTCGGCCGCCAGGCAAACAAAACGTATGCGAAAGTACTTGCTTCTTATACGAAAAGTATTGAGCAGAGGAACCGCCTTTTAAAAGAAGCAATAATAAATCACGCTCTTCTTGACGCGTGGGATAGTTCAGTTGCGCTTGGAGGGGCTACGTTGCTACGCGCCCGCCTACAGCTTTTCAAACGCCTCGAAACAAAAACGGCTGATATTTATAGGCAGATAAGTGGTGGAGAAAACCTCTCCCTTTCATATGTGTCAACGCTAGGAGATGTTTCTCCGACGCAAACGAAAGAGGAGCTAACAGGTCTTTTTTTAACAGCGCTACAACGCGCGCGCAACATTGACATCCGCCGTCAGCAAACGACTGTCGGTCCGCATAGAGATGATTGCGTTTTTATGATTGAAGGAAAGGACGCGCGCGCCTTCGGCTCACAAGGGCAACAGCGCTCGGTTGTACTTGCCCTAAAAATGGCGGAAGTACTCGTCGCGGAAGAGATTCTTGGGACAAAACCCCTTTTGTTGCTTGATGATGTTATGTCAGAGCTCGATGCCTCGCGCCGAGAAGCAATCATGAAGTTTGCTCTTACAGACATTCAAACCGTTATCACCACCACAAATCTCGGTTACTTTTCACAGGATATTTTAGACGCAGCGCAGGTGGTGAGCTTTGATGATTAGACGCTATTTTTCCAAAGCTTTCTCCAATAGTGGATGGTCTGTATCTCAAGAAGAAAGGGGAGGTGAAAAGCCCCTTGATGAGATTCTTTCGTCTTACTTTAAAACGACACGCGCCTTTGATACAGCGAGTGAAAACCACACGGCTCTTCTCGCTTGGCAAAAAGTTATTGGAGAAAACGAAAGGAATCACACCGTAGGAGCGTTTGTTGGAAAAGCAAAGTTTAAACAAGCTCCTAAACTAGTTATCTACGTTGATTCTAATGCTCTGCGTATTGATTTAATGGCGAAGCGAGACGTGTATGTACAACGGCTGGCTACCGTTGGTATGGAGTTCTCAAGTATCGACTTTAAGCTCTCAAAATATAAAAAGAAGCAGATACAACAGGATAGCTACATACAAAAAAGGCAAAAAAAGAGCTATCATGTCAGAAGCGAAGAAAGCCTTACTCTTAAGGAAAAAGAACAAATCGCTTCAATCGTAAAAACACTCCCCGAAGCTTTGCGTGAAACAGGATATAAGGCGATTCTCGCATCATTTCTTCATAAAGAGGATAAGTAGACGTAAAAAACAAAACTACCCTACAAATCCGTTCAGAGTGCGTTTATAGCTATTTCAAAATGATAAATCAGTAGGTTTTTCGTAAGGCTGAAGGTGTTTTATAAAAAAAGCAGTAAACTAGAAAGGATTTTTATTCACCAAGAGAGAGGATAGCGGGTGGCAAAAGAAACATACGATCACGATTCTATTACCGTTCTTGAAGGACTTGAGCCGGTTCGTAAGCGCCCTGGCATGTATATCGGTACTACTTCCTCAGCAGGCCTTCACCATTTGGTTTGGGAGATTGTTGATAACTCAGTCGATGAGGCTCTTGCCGGGTTTTGTACAAAAATCAAAGTAACCGTGCACGCCGATAACTCCGTTTCAGTTGAAGATAATGGTCGCGGCATTCCCGTTGATATGCACCCAAAGAAAAAAATGCCAACGCTTGAGGTTGTTCTTACCATCTTGCATGCAGGCGGAAAGTTTGATAACAGCGCGTATAAAGTTTCAGGAGGTCTGCACGGCGTAGGTGTTTCTGTCGTCAACGCGCTTTCAAAACGCATGGTTGCTGAAGTTAAGCGCGATGGCAAGATTTATCAAATGGAGTTTAAGCGCGGTAAAACTACTCAAAAGATGAAAGAGATAGGCAAAACGAAGACATGCGGAACTACCATTACCTTCTGGCCTGACGATACCATCTTTGAGACAACGACGTATAACTTTGATACGCTGCGTGACCGCCTGCAAGAAACCGCGTTTCTCAATAAAAACCTCAAAATCACCCTTATTGATGAGCGTGAGCTTACTCCTCGTGTCGTCGAGTATCAGTATGCCGGCGGTATTATTGACTTCGTTAAGTACCTCAATGACGAGAAAACCGTCCTGCCCGGTCTTTCTAAGCCAATCTACATCGAAGGTTCTACCGAGCCCGATACGCCCGTTGCGAAAATGGGTGAAGTTGAAGTTGCTATGCAGTGGAACACCGAGTTTAATGACCGTACTCTCTCGTTTGCCAACGACATTTATACCGAGGAAGGCGGCATGCATCTTGAGGGATTCCGTACGGCACTCACCAAGGCAATCAACGACTATGGGACGCGCCAAGGAATCATAAAAGAGAAAGATCCCAAGTTGACCGGTGATGATATTCGCGAAGGACTGACGGCGGTTATCTCGGTCAAACTTCCTGATCCGCAATTTGAGGGTCAAACCAAGGCAAAGCTTGGCAGCTCCTATATGCGTACGCTCACCAATAAGATCGTATCGCACGGCCTTGCGGAATATCTTGAAGAGCATCCCAATCAAGCGAAAGAAATTCTCAAAAAGGCAACTCAAGCGGCGAAGGGGCGCCTTGCTGCTCGTAAAGCTCGCGAAGCGACACGGCGCAAAGGTCTGCTTGAATCGGCGTCGCTTCCAGGAAAGCTTGCAGACTGCTCGGTAAAAGATCCTGAAATGACGGAACTTTTTATTGTCGAGGGAGATTCCGCAGGCGGATCCGCTAAGATGGCGCGTGACCGTTCCATTCAAGCGGTGCTTCCTCTGCGCGGAAAGATTCTAAACGTTGAACGCGTCCAAGCTCACCGTGCTCTTTCTTCCGATACCATTACCTCACTTATTACCGCGATTGGTACGGGCGTAGGTGAGGAGTTCAGTCTTGAGAAAGCTCGCTATCATAAGATTGTCATCATGACCGATGCTGATGTTGACGGCTCACACATCCGTATTCTGCTTCTGACGTTCTTCTATCGGTACATGAAGCCTATGATCGACGCCGGCTATATCTATGTGGCGCAACCCCCGCTCTATCAAATCAAGGCTAAAGGCAAAAAGCACGGTAAATACATCTATACCGATGAGGAGCTTGCTGTCGAGGCAAAGCAGTTTGAGGATAGTTCAAAATATACCGTGCAGCGCTATAAAGGCCTGGGAGAAATGGATCCGGAGCAGCTCTGGTCAACTACGATGGAGCCAAAAAACCGCATTCTCTTAAAAGTTACCATTGATGACGCCATGGCCGCTGACCGCGCGGTCGCCGATCTTATGGGCAATCAGGTGGAGAAGCGCAAGGACTTCATTCAAACCCACGCAAAAGACGTCCGCTTCCTCGACATTTAGTCCTTCTCGCTGCTAATAGGGAACGCGAAAGATACGTTGAGGTTCATGAAAGGGTAGATAGTGGCAGACGATACACATACGCATGATGATTTTCTGGACAATGAAGAGGATAGAGACCTCGACGCCCAGAACGAGTTCGAAGATGAATATGACGAGCATGGCGACAATGACGATGAGTTTGACGCTTCCGGCGAGGATGAGTTTGACGCTGAGACCGGCGTAAGTCTTGCCGGCGCTACGGTGTCGCATACTATTACGGACGAAGCAGGCACGCGCCTTGATCTGTCCGACATTCATGGCGGCACGCTTAAGCCGACCGATATGGCTGACGAAATGCGTACATCGTTTTTGGAATATTCGATGTCCGTTATCGTGGCGCGCGCCCTTCCTGACGTGCGCGACGGGCTGAAGCCGGTGCACCGCCGTATTCTCTATGCTATGAACGAGGCGGGCATCACGCCTAACAAGCCGCACAAAAAATCCGCCTGGGCTGTCGGTGAAGTCATGGGTAAATATCACCCGCATGGTGACTCCGCCATTTACGACTCAATGGTCCGCATGTCACAGGACTTCTCGATGCGCCTACCGCTCATCGATGGTCACGGTAACTTCGGCTCCATCGATGGCGATCCTCCTGCGGCTATGCGTTATACCGAGGCTCGCCTGACCCGCTCTGCTATGGAGATGCTGGCCGATCTCAATAAAAACACCGTGGATATGCAGCCAAACTACGATGAGGCTCTGACAGAACCTGTCGTTCTTCCGGCTCGTTTCCCAAACCTTTTGGTAAACGGCTCATCAGGCATCGCCGTTGGTATGGCCACCAACATTCCTCCTCACAATCTAGGTGAGGTTACCGACGCCGTCTGCATGATGATTGACAACCCCGATGTCACCACCGAAGAGCTCATGAGCGTTCTTCCCGGCCCCGACTTTCCAACGGGCGGCATCATCATGGGCACCGACGGTATCAAAGACGCCTATGAAACTGGCCGCGGTTCCATTACCGTGCGTTCAAAGGTTCACGTTGAGCAGGTTAAAAACGGTCGCCAGCGGTTGGTGGTCACGGAGATTCCCTATCAGGTCAACAAAGGCCTTCTTCAGGAGAAAATCGCGCAAGCGGTCAACGAAAAGAAGATCGAAGGCATTTCCGATATGCGCGATGAGTCCAACCGCAAGGGAATGCGCATTGTCATCGACCTTAAGCAGGGAGCCATTCCTCAGGTTGTTCTCAACAACCTCTACAAGCGCACGCAGCTTCAGGCCAACTTCGGCATTATTGATTTGGCGCTGGTCGATGGTGTTCCTCGCACGCTTTCGCTACGAGAGATTCTTCGGTGCTACATCGACCACCAGATTGATGTAGTGCGCCGGCGCATCGAGTTTGATCTGGACAAAGCGCTCAAGCGTGTTCACATCTTGGAAGGCCTGCTGACCGCTGTCGATAATATCGATGAGATTGTCCACATCATTCGAAGCTCCCAAGATGACGCCGAGGCGAAAAAGCGCATGCATGAGCGCTTTGACCTTGATGACATTCAAGGTGAGGCCATTCTTCAGATGCGTCTGCGTCGCCTCACCGGTCTTGCACGCCAAGATCTTGTTGATGAGATTTCTCAGCTGCGTGAGGACATTGCCTACTATGAGGATCTTCTTGCCCATGAGGAAAAGATCTTAGCGGTTATCGCTGATGAGCTTCGAGACATTTCCAATCGCTTCTCCAATAAGCGCCGCACCGCGATTTCCGCGCAGGGCGTACAGAATCTGGATGTTGAAGACCTTATTGCCGAAGAAGATATGGTGGTTACGGTTACCCACGCCGGCTATGTGAAGCGTTTGCCGGTGGCAACTTATCGCTCTCAAAAGCGTGGCGGCAAGGGTGTTCAGGGACTTTCGCTCAAAGACAATGATTTTGTCGAGGATCTCTTTGTCGCTTCTACCCATGACTACGTCATGTTCTTTACTAACTTCGGCAAGGTGTACCGCCTGAAGGTTCACGAGCTGCCAATCGGGTCCCGTACCGCGCGCGGCAGTGCTATCGTCAATGTGCTTCCGCTGGCGGAAGGAGAAAAAGTTGCAGCCGTTATCACGACCCGCGATTTCCCGGCTGACAACTATCTGATGTTCGCCACTAAGCAGGGCATGGTTAAAAAGACCGCTATGTCTGAGTATGATCGTACGCGCCGCGACGGTATTATCGCCATTAACCTCAAGCAGGGCGATGAGCTCGTCAATGTCCGCCGTGTCCATCCGGGTGACAAGGTTATCCTGTGCTCCTCCGATGGTAAGGCGATCCTCTTTGATGAGTCTCAGGCTCGTGCTATGGGCCGTGGCACCTCGGGCGTGCGCGGTATTACCCTCAAAGGCGAAGCGACGATGCTCGGCATGGAGATTACTAACGGCAACGGCGACCTCTTTGTCATTACCGAGAAGGGCTACGGCAAGCGCACGGCCGTTTCCGAATATCCTGAGCACAAGCGCGGCGGCCAGGGTGTCTTTACCATTTCCATGACGGCGAAGAAGGGCAAGCTGGTTGCCTGTCGTGTGGTTGGCCCGCAGCATGAGATTATGATTATGTCGGAAGAGGGCGTAGTTATCCGTGTCAAGGCGGTAGACATCTCTAAGCTCGGTCGCTCCACGCAGGGAGTCAAAGTCATGAACATCGGCGTCGACGATCATGTTTCCGCTATCGCGCGCATGATTGTCCATAAGAAGAAGGCGCCGAAGCACGGTGCGGGTCAAGGCATGCTTGATTTGGCAGCGGCTGGTGCGAAAGACGCTGACGAAACTGAAACTATTGACCTTGGCGACGGCGAAGACGAGTTCGATGACGCTCTGATTGACGAGGACGAAGAGTAGCGAGGAAGAAGACGGTGCGTTCGTTGTTCGTAAAGCGAGCGCAGGCGTTTTTGTGACAGTGAGGGAACGCGAAGTTCTTCTCGGCCATAAGCTCCAACAAGGCATCCGAAGGCATATCTTCGGGTGCCTTTTGCTATCGCGAGACAGCAGAAGTGAAGGCAAAGGATAGGGAAGGTAAAAGGTAGGGAAAAGAATCCTGCACCTACGAGAGGGTGAGATCTCTACGAGAAATCCTCGGGATTAAGGCTCTCGACAAACTCATGGAAATCGGCTATCTCTTGCTTTTTGACGTCCTTCTCGACATCGGCGAAATCGGGCGCTGCAGCGGTTTCAAGAACCATTTCATCAGCATAGATGGGAGATCCCGTACGGACGGCAAGGGCAACGGCGTCAGAGGGGCGAGCATCGATATAGTGGTGTTTTCCCTCATCGGAGATGATTTCCAGCTGCGCAAAGAAGGTGGTGCCCGAAACCCCAGTAATCCGCACGCTTTTAAGGTCCGCGTTGAGCGCGTCAAGCAGGGAGCGCATGAGGTCGTGGGTGAGAGGGCGGCCTTGCGGCGTCTGGTCAACACCAAGGCTGATAGCCATAGCTTCTATGTGGCCAATGCGAATCGGAAGCCTCAAAGAGGATTTATGGAGCGCATCTTGAGGTTCGAGCACAATAATTGACGCGATGGGACCCCCACCGACGACGACTGACTTGATATCCATCTTTCGCAATGACACTGCTGGTACCCCTGTATAAACGTCCTGCGCGTTCTGAGACGAGAAGTGCCTCAAAAGAGTTACTATCATCTCATGTTTGCTGGATAGTTGTACCCATTGTTGGGTATTCTTAAAACAAATCGAAAAAAGTGTTGACCCTGTGAAAGCTGCGTTGTATTATTGCTTCCTGCGTTGGGCCTGTAGCTCAGTTGGTCAGAGCGTCCGGCTGATAACCGGGAGGTCACAAGTTCGAACCTTGTCAGGCCCACCACTTTCTTGACAATAGTCACCCCAGCGATAGCCGAGTCGCCGCTGGGGTGATTATTAAAAGCGCCTGAGGTGTGTTTAGGCGTATCTGTACGGGGAATTAGCTCAGCTGGGAGAGCGCGGGCTTTGCAAGCCTGAGGTCAGGGGTTCGATCCCCCTATTCTCCACCAAACATTCAGGTCAGAGGCGTGCGTCTCTGACCTTTTTACTGTCGAAAAAATTCAAAGCGGATACCGCAAGGCGTTAATATTGTCCGCTTGGCGAAAAGTCGCAACATTTCACAAAAAAGTGAGTAGGATTTTACTAAGAGTACGTTCTTTTCATTGGAGCTGTGGATACCCACAAAAGAGAAAAGAGTTCTTATGACTAACCTTACTCGTCGCGGCTTTTTTGGCATGAGCGCGATTGCGGCCGGCCTAGGTCTTGCAGCGTGCAACAATTCAGACAAAAAAGACGATTCCGACAAGAGCGGTGACTCAAAAGGCGCGGCCGACGTCAACTCTATTGAGACTGTTGGCGCTTCTGAAGAGCTGGTAAAAGCCGCTAAAGAAGAGGGCAAGCTGGTAGTGTATGGCTCCTGTGAAGAGGAGTATATGAATGCCGTGTGCAACAACTTCAAAAAGCTGTATGGCATTGAGGTTCAGGCGCAGCGTCTGTCCACCGGTGAAGTTGCCGCAAAGATTGAGGAAGAAAACGGACATCCGTCTGCTGACGTGTGGTTCGGTGGCACAACTGATCCCTATAATGTGACATCCGCAAAAGGCCTGCTTGAGCAGTATGAGCCAAAGAACGCGTCCCACTTGATTTCTGATAAGTTCAAGAGCACGAATAACGATTGGTATGGCATTTACAAGGGCATCTTGGGTATTATGTACGATAAGAACGAGCTTGAGCGTCTCAAGGTTGATCCTCCGCAGGACTACAAGGACCTCACTGACGCTAAGTATAAGGGTCTTATCTGGTCGTCCAACTACAATACCGCCGGTACTGCGAAGCTGATTATCAATACCGTTATTCAGAAGTATGGTCACGACCAGGGTGTGCAGTATCTTGTTGATCTCGATAAAAACATCGCCCAATATACCAAGAGCGGCTCTGGCCCCTCTAAGGCCATTGGCACTGGCGAGTGCGTTATCGGCATCGGCATGCTCCACGACGGTATCTACCAGATTGTTGACCAGGAGCATGACAACATCGGTCTTCAGATTCCAAGTTCAGGCGCATCCTATGAGGTTGGTGCAACAGCGATCTTCAAGGGAGCGGAGCACGCCAATGCGGCAAAGCTTTGGGTTGAATACGCCCTGTCTCCCGCCTGCGTGAACCTCGCTCAGGAGAACGGTTCCTATCAGTTCCTGGTGATTGATAACGCTCAGCAGCCAAAGATTGCCGAGGAGTACGGTCTGGATCCGAACAACGTTATGGATTACAACTTTGAGGACGCGAAGAAGAATACCGAGCAGTACGTTAAAGATGTAATGACAGCCCTAGGCGGCGGAGACAACCGCTTTAAGACAGAATAATACGTATAAGGTATGGCGACAGTAGAGCATCTGTAGGTTTCTAACGCATGCTGGGTAGACAGATTTCTGTCTACCCGGTTTTGCGTACAGGTTTTGAATAGAACATACAGTGCGATGGAGTTAGGAACCGGTATGGCAAAGACTCAAAGCGCGCGGCTTGAAAGAAAGAAGCTGCTGGGCGACCCGATTTTGGTATCGACCATTGTCGTGCTCATCGCATTTCTCACCCTCTTTATCCTGTATCCCTTGGCCATTCTTTTGGTTGACTCCGTTGTATCGGATAAGGGATTTACATTTGACGTGTTTACGCGCGTATTGGCGATGCCCACATTTATCAACGCCATTACCAATACGCTGAGGGTCGGTTTTGCCGTAGGTATCCTGTCCGCGCTTGTAGGACTCCTTTTCGCCTATGTTGAGGTGTATGTAAAGCTCCGCACACGCGTTATGACGGGGCTGTTCCGTGTGGTGTCCATGCTTCCGGTAGTCTCTCCTCCCTTTGTGCTGTCGCTTTCCATGATTATGATGTTTGGCAAAAAAGGCCTTATCACCCGTGGTCTCTTGGGAATTTTTGACAACAATATCTACGGGTTCTGGGGTATTTTCATCGTACAGGCCATGACCTTTTTCCCCGTGTGTTACATGATGCTCAGAGGACTACTCAAAAACATTGACCCGTCCCTGGAAGAGGCCGCGCGCGATATGGGCGCCAGCCGCTGGAAAGTGTTTACCAGCGTTACGCTGCCGCTTATTTTACCCGGATTAGGTAACGCGTTTCTCGTGTCATTTATCGAGTCGATTGCCGACTTTGCAAACCCCATGATTATCGGCGGTTCGTACGACACTCTGGCAACAACTATCTACCTGCAGATTACCGGCGCCTATGACAAGCAGGGAGCGGCTGCTATGGCAGTTATCCTGCTTTCGATTACCCTGCTCATGTTTGCGGTACAAAAGTTTGTGCTGGAGGCGAAAAGTACCTCGACGCTGTCGGGAAAGGCGACGCGTGCACGTATGCTTATTACCGACAATTCAGTTCGCATTCCACTTTCCATTCTTTGTGCAGCGGTTGCCCTCTTTGTCGTAGGTATGTACCTGTGTGTTCCCTACGGATCATTTGTCCGCTCCTGGGGTTCCAACTATGAGCTTACGACAAAATGGTTTACACAGGTCTTCACTAAGTATCACGGTCTGCAGGCCTTCCACGACTCATTCATGTTGTCACTCATCGCGGCGCCCATCACCGCTCTTCTCTCGATGATTATCTCGTATCTGGTGGTAAAGAGGCGCTTCAGGTTCCGCGGTTTTATCGAGGCCGTTTCTATGCTTGCCATGGCTGTTCCCGGTACGGTTTTGGGTGTCGGCTACATCCGAGGTTTTTCCAGCGGCGTTATGCATACCGGCTTTTTGCAGGGTCTCTACGGTACGGGCATTATTCTAATCATCGTATTTGTAGTGCGCTCGCTTCCTACGGGCACACGCTCGGGCATTTCGGCGCTGCGCCAGATTGACAAGTCCATCGAGGAGTCTGCTTACGATATGGGCGCAGACAGCTTTACCGTGTTCATGACGGTTACCCTGCCACTTATTAAGGATTCGTTCCTTTCAGGCCTTGTTACGGCGTTCGTGCGCTCCATTACGGCAATTTCCGCCGTTATTTTGCTGGTAACCCCGCAGTATCTGCTTATTACCGTTCAAATCAATGAATTTGCGGGCAAAGGATCGTATGGCATGGCGTGCGCCTTTGCGACAATCCTGATTGTTATTACCTACGGTTCGGTTTTGCTGATGAACTGGGCTATAAAGCACTTTGGAACTAGCCGCGCGCTCAAGGAGGAGTAGCTCATGGCAATAGAGAAAAAAGGGATCCGCCTCGAACATCTTTCCAAAATCTACCAAGACCAAAAGACCAGCAAAGACTTCTACGCCGTGCAAGACGCCAATATTACTATCGCTCCCGGCGAGTTTGTAACGCTGCTTGGGCCTTCAGGCTGTGGCAAAACCACTATTTTGCGTATGATTGCCGGTTTTGAGAGCCCCGATGAGGGAAAGATTTTCCTTGGTGACGAGCAAATCGACGAACTGACGCCCAACAAGCGTGATACCGCCATGGTATTTCAGAGCTACGCCCTGCTGCCACACTATAACATTTTTGATAATGTCGCCTATGGACTCAAGCTCCGTAAGATGGATAAGGCTACTATTCGCGAGAAGGTCCTGCACATTCTTGCGCTTGTCGGACTTGAAGGCATGGAAGAGCGCATGACCAACCAGCTTTCCGGCGGTCAGCAGCAGCGCGTCGCCTTGGCTCGCGCCCTTGTCATAGAGCCCAGCGTATTGCTCTTTGACGAGCCGCTCTCCAATCTTGACGCGAAGTTGCGCGTGGATATGCGCAATGAGATTCGCCGGATACAGCAAGAGGCAGGCATCACTGCTATCTACGTGACGCACGACCAGTCCGAGGCAATGGCGCTTTCGGATAACATCATCATTATGAAGAAGGGCGTTGTCGACCAGATTGGCGATCCGCAGACGGTGTACTATCACCCAATCGATGAATTTGTCGCCGACTTTATTGGCGAGTCAAACTTTTTGCACGCGTCGATTACGAAAAAGACCGACGCCGACACGGCTTTGTGTGAGTTTGAGGGCCACAACTTTGAGGTAAGCGGATGCTCCCACCTGAAGGAAGGGGACAGCTGCTGCATCGTTTTGCGGCCCGAGTCAGCAAGGCTTGCCGATGAAGGCGTCTTGACGTGTGATGTGGTGCTTTCCCGCTTTATGGGTCATTACCAAAATTACCAGGTTATGGTTGGCGACACGCTTGTGAAAATTACCGACTTCAACCCCCGCACACATAAGATTTATAACGTGGGAGACCATGCTTACGTCAACTTCACCAGGGATGAAGTGCATGTTTTGTAGTGGAGCGTATAGGAGGAGGCATCGTGCCTAGTCGTGAGCACAAGGTGAACAAGCGCCGAGATGGCGTCTCGCCCGAACTTGACGAGCTCTCTTCTGCGTTGATGGGCGATGCTTTTGACGTGCTCGCCGAAGGTGGGACGCTTAACGTAGTGCTGGCGGTTGAAGACGACAAGGGCATGGTGGCCAGCTATGAGTTTTCTGACGATGGCCCCGAAGAGCTTTTGGAGGAAGCGCGAAAGCGAGTGTTGACTTTGGCGCGGCACGCGGGTGATGTGGAACAAAATCTCGGTATGCCCGTGAGATACGCGCTTGTCTATGAAGGCGCCGTTGCCGATGAACATGGCGCCTACAACGATGCGGTGCTCCTTGAATTTGGCGAGAGGAACTACCGAAGTTATTCAGCGTTTTCGCTGGTGGAAGGTAAGGGAAAAGGGGACGCCTTCACATGGACAGATCCTGCTCCGGCAGGGGAGCTTGAGCCCCTCCTATAAGAATGCGGTGCTGCTATCCACACCGTTGCTTGTACCTACGCCACGCCGCGGTAAGCGCTTCGCCCACGTCCATGCCACGCCGATACCCGCGCCAATTCCGTGTAAATTACTGCGTATCGAAAATAAACTCTGTATTTATCGGCGATTTTGGACTAAAGTACCAAAGCTAACCGTTTAAAAAAGCCGTGCGCGGCGGTACTTCTTGCTACGCGTACGGACAGGGAGAAATGAAGCCTATGCGTCAGGAAAAGATTAGAAATATCGCCATTATCGCCCACGTCGACCACGGCAAGACCACGCTCGTTGACCAAATGCTGAAAGCCACGGACGCGTTCCGTGAAAATCAGCAGGTTCAGGAGCGTATTCTTGACTCAAATGATCAGGAGCGCGAGCGTGGTATCACCATTCTGGCCAAAAATATTTCGATTGAATATGACGGCGTTAAGATTAATGTAATCGACACGCCTGGCCACGCGGATTTTGGCGGCGAAGTCGAGCGTGTGCTTAAAATGGCCGACGGCGCGCTTTTGCTAGTTGACGCAGCTGAGGGCCCTATGCCGCAGACACGCTTTGTTCTGCGCCACGCCATTGATGCAGGTCTTTCTATCATGATGGTGGTGAACAAGATTGATCGCGATGGTGCCCGCCCGGAAGAAGTAGTGAATGACGCCCTCGATTTGATGATGGATCTTGGCGCCACTGATGAGCAGCTTGAGTTTACGATGGAACACGTGGTTTTTGCTTCCGCGGTAAATGGATATGCTCGGCTTAAGCCGGAAGACGACAATGACAACATGCTGCCGCTTTTGGACATGATTGTTGAGGGCTTGCCTGCTCCTGATGTGGACATTGAAGGTCCTTTGGCCATGCAGTGTGTGACCATCGATCACTCAGAGTATGTCGGCAGAATTGGTATTGGGCGCGTGTATTCGGGCACCATCCATACGGGCGATAAGATTCTCGTGGTAAAAAATGACGGATCTCGTGCTATGAGTCAGGTAAAACAGCTCTTTACCTTTGATTATTTGGGACGCAAAGAGACGTCTGAGGTTGCCGCTGGCGATATTGGAGCCGTTGTAGGCATTGAATCGACTGATATTGGCGATGTATATACTGATCCTGAAAATCCCGTTGAGCTTGATCCTATCGAGATTGATCCTCCCACGCTATCCATCATTTTTGAGCCCTCAAGTTCGCCTTTAGTGGGTTGTGAAGGAGACATTGTAGGAGGCCGTCAGCTCAAAGAGCGCTTGATGACCGAAGCGGAAAACAATGTCACCATGCATATCGAGGAGCTTCCCGATAAGACGGGCATTGAGGTTTCCGGCCGCGGTATTTTGCACCTTTCCGTCCTTATGGAGGATATGCGCCGCGAGGGCTTTGAGTTTCAGGTAGGGCGTCCGCGTGTTCTTTTTAAGAAGGACGCTCAAGGACACAAGGTTGAGCCCATTGAGCAGGCCGTTGTCGAGTGCCCCGGTGAGTATTCCGGTAAAGTCATTGAGGTCTTTGGCAACGCGGGCGGCACCATGGTCAGCATGAATACTGGCGCAACGCAGACGCACCTTGAGTTCAAGATTCCTACACGCGGCATTATGGGCCTCAAAACGCGCGTCCTCAATGTAACCCATGGTGACGCTGTTTTCTATCATACTTTCCTGGAGTATGGTCCTTTCGCTGGCGATATTGGCGGCAGGCAAAATGGCGCTATGATATCAATGTCTACCGAGAAGGCCGTTGCCTATGCCTTGGGTACGCTGCAGGAACGCGGACAGCTCTTTGTCGCTCCGGGCACTGAGTGCTATGAGGGAATGCTGGTAGGAGAGCGCTCAAAGCCTGGCGACATGGTAGTCAACATTGCTCGCACCAAAAATTTAGGTAATCAGCGTTCGGCAACGGCGGATATCTCCGTGCAGCTGACGCCTCCACGTACGTTTACGCTGGAAGAGGCGCTGGAATATATTATGGATGACGAGCTGGTTGAGGTTACGCCGCAAAACATCCGCATGCGTAAGCGTATTCTGTCCGATACCGAGCGCCGCAAGTGGGCAGTGCGAAACGGTATGGTCAAGAAATAGAACCAAGTAAGCAAGAAGTGCTTTCAGGCGATTGAGAAACAGCGGCCTTCAGAAGAGCGAGCAAGAGCGGGCGAGAAAAATTCTCAGTCCTCGGGCTTTTCTTGCGTGAGCTTTGAGTTGGGCTTTGCGCGGAACTTGTGGACTCGCTCCATGACATGAGGGGTCAAATCGACGTCGGCGGGGGAAAGCACATCGTAATGAAGTGACCAGCGGCGCAGGCCAACTGTGACAATGACACACAGGACGGCTGCCCACGGTTTTGAGATGTGGGCGTAGGTTACGGCCGCCCAATACGATGTGGAGCCCGCTACAGCGCAAAACGCGTATAGATTGCTGCGCTGAAAAATGCGAGGGATATCGCCCAAAAAGACATCACGCAGCATGCCGCCACCCACGCCGGTGATAGACCCCATCAAGATGATGGACATGGGAAGCAGATGATAGATGAGAGCTTTGTCGGTGCCGACTACGGCAAACAAAGCAACGGAGATGATATCAACCCATTCGAGGGCGCGCGGAAATTTGTCGAGTGGCCGCGGAAAGAAAAAGACAATAAGAGCCGTGAGAACAGCGGCTGGTATGGCATAGGGACTATCGAGCATATAGACGCCGCCATGCTGCATCATTACGTCACGGATGAGCCCTCCACCAAGGCCTCCCAGAAGTCCTAAACCTACGAAACCTACAAGATCTAAGTGACGTTTGCGAGCCACGATAATGCCTGCAAGCGCGCCGACGATAACCGTTGTAAGGTCAAGCCATGAAGGCACGGCTACGGAAATATAATCCATGCCACAGGGCGAGAAGAACGGCGGCATCCTGACCTCCCAAGAACGGACACACATAAGCGCGACACAACCACTACACAAAGGATAGCTAACAAAGGATAGCGAAGTCTGCGGCTGCGCGGTGATTTCAAAGCAGACCCATACTATACCTGTGTTTTTCTCGCCACTTTAACGGAAAGCAAAAATGACCGTGCGTTTTGTGTAAAATTCAGTTATACTGACGCATGCACTTTTATAAGGAGAGTTGTCCGAGTGGCCGAAGGAGCACGATTGGAAATCGTGTAGGCGCCTAAAGCGTCTCCAGGGTTCAAATCCCTGACTCTCCGCCAGAGCTTTCACGGCGCCTGCGGGCGCCGTTTCACCCTTGGAGGGGTGGCAGAGTGGTCGAATGCGGCGGTCTCGAAAACCGTTTACCCCTTCGGGGGTACGAGGGTTCGAATCCCTCCTCCTCCGCCATGTTGTTTGTTTCAGACATACGGTTTTAACTGTGGTTTTATAAACTCTAAAAAGGTTCAATTCGTCTAAACATTACAATTTGTACGTAATGCCTGAACAGGTCTTTTCATTTTCTCGGGACAAAGTAGGGGACAGAAAAGGGACAAAGTGTATTTATCAAAGAATCAATCATTTTTGAGCTTAAATAGCCGGCTGTGATACTCCGGCTACTGTAGTTTAAGCTCTTAAAATCGATTGTAGTAAGCCGTTTACCTGCTCATTTGTAATGGTAAAACCGGCATAAAAAACCCCCTCCCGCACGAAGCGAGAGGGGGTTTGTTTGAGGAGAGCTTGCTCCCAAAAATCAACAGTTACAGTATACCACTTGAGCCTTAGTGCAATGCTGTCAAGCGTCCCTGTGCGTCTGTGTCAGCCTGCACGGTGCTGTCAGACAGTACCGAGCCATCCTCAGCCACAGCGTAAGCGTGGCCGTCCAACACATGTACACCCTTGTCTAAGAGGTTGCCATTTTCTCCGGCAAGATACATCTTGCCGTCAACCTTAAAAAGCCCGGTAGCTATAGCACCCATGGGAGCGCCCGCATCCGGCTTGAGGTAATAGCGATAGCGTCCGACATCCTGCCAACCAACAGCCATAGAGCACTCGTAGCCGTCTTCGACCTCGCGGAGATAGTACCAGTGCTCACCGTCAAAGTACCAGCCTTTGCGAGCATAGCCGTCCTTATCAAAAGCGTACCAATAGCCATCAATAAACGCCCAGCAATCGTAGTACCACGTCGTAGAGCTTAGCGCATACCACCAGCCATAATCGTTGTGTACCCAGTGCGGGGTAAAGGCGGTATCGGTGCCACCTGCAATTCTCGCCCAGCCAGCAGGCTCGATTTGCGCCACATTAAGGTCGCATCGACCACCTGAGCTTGAGAACTGCCAAATGGTCCAATCTTGCCACGCGCCGGTGTTATAAATCATCTCCGGCAGCTCCCACGAGAAGCGATTGTCCGGATAGCCTGCAATCCACAAAGCGCAATCACTCGCGCACGATGCCACGTGAGGACGTCCAGCCGGATAGGTATATACCACCGGCCATATACCGGTACGCTCGTGTACCCTATCAACGAAGCGGCGCGGCCAGGTCGTGGAGCCCCAGGCGTCGTTGTCAGTAGTCTCCCAGTCGAGTGCTAAGAGAGCGCGGCCGATATAGCCACTAATACGGTCGAGGAAAGCGTCAGCTTCAGCTGCGGGGTCTCCACCGTCTGCGTAGTGGTATACGCCAATCAGCTTTCCGTCAGAAAGTGCTCGCTCAAGCTGAGCCGTCATATAGCTATTCATTGGTCGCGTGCCTTGTGTTGCTTTGGCAATCACGAAGTCAGAGCCGCTGTAAGCCGTCTCCACGTAGCTGCTGTCATAGGTACCGCCACTTATGGACTGGTAGCCGGAGACATCGATACCCTTAAGCATTAGTGCCACCCTCCATAGCAGTATGAGTTGGCTTCTCAGATGGCTTTGTATATGTCATTGCGCGTGCAGAGTCGCCGAGACCCTGTGTAGTCGGGTCATTGACGATGCCCAAAATCGACAGCACCGCAAAAGCGGCATTGATAATGTCTGCAATCTGGCGGTTCAGTACGACAAAATCCCACTTATAGCCAAAGGGAGCCGCACATACCTGCACAAGCAAAAGTACAGCCGGCACAATGGCTAACCAAAAAGCTTTATTCTTCATACGTACGGTTAAATTGATCATGGTTGATCCTTTCTCTAATGTGAAAAACGGTTGAAAAAATAACCAAAAATTGCAGCTATCACGAGCTGTGTCAGCTGCTTTATTGCGTCTCGCCAGCTCTGGGCCGGTCTCTCTTTCAGCTCCTTAAGGTCACCTTTAATTTCGCCAAGCATGGCGGAGATGTTATTAAGCTCAGTGCGCACTGCAATACCGTCCATCCGGAGCTGATCTATTTGCTTTCCGTGCTCAGTAAGCCGTCTATCGTGTATCTCTACACGATCTTGTAGTTTGGCAACTTCGGTGGCGATTTCACTATCTTCCATGTGATTTCACCTCCCCTACGCAAAAGCCTTAGGCATGACAAGGCATAGCCCACTACAGTACCCAGAGCTGCTGTTGTAAACCCATATATCGCCGTATGAGCCGCCCACGCCATCAACCCATACGCCAGCTGTAGACTGCGCTTGCTGTGTTGCAAGTACTACGTAGTTGCTGTCAGCCGGGCGCCATTTCTCCGGAAGCTTCTCAACGGTGTGCACACCGGAGTATCCGGCCGGAACGTATACATCCAAGAGCAAAAAACCACCATAAATACGCCACTTGACATATGCACGAGGTATGACATTTGAGCCATCTGTTACCTTCATCGTGACCCATGGCGTGACGGTAAGCAGGTTTACCATGTGAGCAAAACTTCCGGCCGCTGTACGCTGCGATGGGTCATCTTCGTGATAGCTCATAACGTACTGCTCGGCATCAAAGGAGATGCGCGAGCTGTGGCCGAGAGTAAGTGCGTTAACTCCAGCCCGTAGAGCCGTTACGTAGAAATCTTGCTCATTTTTGATGCGGAGACTTTCCGAGTGCCATTCGACACACAACCACTCCCCAACGCTGTCTTTAATCTTCTTTGCACTGATTACCAATGCACCAGCGCAAAGCTTGATGACAGCCGATACGTTGTTCTTTGCGAGCTCAATCAACCCTTTGGTAATAGAGGTCTGCTCCGTATTACCATCCATGACATGTAGCCCTTGATGGTCAACTGTCGTGTGAGCGCTTGACTTGCTCCCTACGTGCGCTCCGTCTGCGTCAGTGCTAAAAGCATTACCGAGCTTATCTACTGCTTGCTTAGCGGCTGTAGCCGTCTCTTCAGCTTGTGTGGCAACTGTACCGGCTGCACTGGCCATTTGTTTTGCTTCTGTTGCCTTGCCGTCTACTGCTGCAGCTTGCGTGGCCGCAGTCTTGGCCTGTGTCTTGGCGTCATGTGCTTCTTGACCGGCTGCCTCTGCGGTCTCTTTGGCTTCCGTAGCTGCTGCTTTAGCCGCTGCAACATCAGATACAACCGTCGTGACGGCTTGCGCTGCCTTCTCGGCTTTGGTACTTACTTCTTCCACCTTAGACGCCGCGGCATCCGCCTTCTTAGTCGCCGTAGTGACTTGCTCTTCCACTTTGACAACGGTCTTTTTGGCTTCCTCGGCTTTCTTGTCAGCTTTGACAGCGCGGTCATCTACCTCTGCCACCTTAATAGTGGTTTTCTTGGTGTCCTCCGCGATAGTGCGAGTGGACGCTGAGAGCGCTGTGACGCGTCGTTGCTGAGCGTCTGCGTCGTCTTGTGCGCTTGTGCCTTCCTTAGTGAGCGTAGATGCAATGGCACCGAACTTATACTTTGTGTGAGTGGGGTCACAGATATCAATCGTACGGCCCACGCAAAGCATCATGCGAGACAGTCCGTGCGGCTTGCTCTCGACAGACACTCTTTCGAGGAAGTTAATAGGTCGAATGCTCTTATCTGCGTAGTGCAGGTCAAAGGCTGACACCTCGATAGCGTCATCAAAGCGCGCTGCTGCGAGCTCGGCCATAGCCTTCTCGGCGAGCTGCTTTTTGTCGGCTATGTCTCGATACTGGACGGTTTTCTCGATGACTCCGTAGCGCTCTGATTTAGTCTTATCAACGATTGCGTCGCCAAGGATATAGTAGTCAGGGCTGACGGCTACATACACGCCGTCTTGCTCTCCATCATCGATGGTAACGTCGTGCTCGTGCTCGCCCTCGCCTGCTTTTCCAACTGGCACAACAGCCGTAAAGATATCCTTACCGTCAGCGCCGGTTGAGAGATCTAAAAGATTTTGCCCGAGCTCTACAGCCTGTGTAGACTCCGCAGCACCGCGAGAAGGTAGCCAGTCGATAACAGAGCCGTAGTCATCGTATCGCACGCGGAAATAGCCCCCACAGAGCTTTGTAAGCTTGTCGCGCATCTCTTTTATCGTGGTCGGACGACTTCCAGTGCCACGCTGCAGACGTCCATAATCAATGCCTGCATTGATGCCAATACGAAATGTTGAGCAGCGATTTGCTACGTGTTTGTTGTGCTGGTCGATAAACCATGAAAAGAGCTTATCGGCTTCTTGTGGAGCATTGACAGGGCAGTCGATCTCTTGCGTGTCATAGGTCTTGTAAGGCCGTACGGTCGTATCGTTGAGGTAGGCCATAGCGCTCTCGCAAACGATCTTTTTCTGTCCATCCATGTCCATGGATACAGAGCGTATACGGCCGCGAAAAAGGATCTCTCCGCTCTCAATCTCTTTAAGTTCGACTTCACGCTCGGTTGCCATGACTGCATCATGGCCAAAAGTAGACCAAAGCGGGTGTGTGGGTGCAATCTTAAAAGTAAGAGTCGGGGATTGTCCCGACTCTTCTTTCAGCTCTGCGCTTATGACCTGTATATCGGTACGCGGGTTGTGGAGCACTTGCCCCGCATAGTTCATGGCATACATCGGTTATGCCGTCCTTTCCCACATGAAGACTGACCTGTAAGGCGGCATGTTGTTATGTGGCTGGTTGCCACCAGTCGCGTCTACTCTAAAGCGGTAGTCAGTGTGTGTGTCAGCAGATGCCGCTGACCACTGGTTACCGCCGCCCCAGTCGGTGCCATAGTGCATGGAAGTATCGTGGTTGTGCGAAGGCATCTCAGCCACAGTAAGCGTGTGCTCTTCCTCGCCGCCGGTAGAGCCTACTGGGTGCTTCTGAGATTGCGCCAGCAAAAAGACGCCATTGATAGGCGACCAGGTACCGCCGAGGAAGGTTCCGGGGTCGGTCGGCTTGGTAGACTGGTAGATGCTGCCTACCGGATAGAGGGCATCGAGCAAATCGAAGTTTGTTGCCAGGTCCTTTATGGTTTGCGTAACCTCGTCGGTTACATCAGGTTTTATAAGCTTGAGATTCTTTGTCTTGGTACTCATCAGATATCCTTCCATTCAAAGGTAAGGGTTATGTCGTTGCCATCGTGAGATTCGTTGTCGCCAACATAAGCGTTGTCATGCCACATACCGTGTATGCTGTCCCATGTCCTGCCTGTATAGGCAGACCACTTGATGCCTTTAAGGCGACCGATGCCGGCTCTGGCCATATAGCCAAAACGCAGACTTTCATACTTGCTCCACGTGTCACCCTTATAGTCGCGCCATATGGCTGTACCGTAGTTGGGAGTAGTGTTTACCACAACAATGTTTTTGCCGTTGTGTAACTTAGCATCTTCATTTACCCAAGAACCAGCGTCTAAAGCAAAGCTTTGGCCGTTGATGTTGATGATCGTAGAAGTGGTGCAAGTTATTACTGGGGTAACTACCTTAGCGGGACCGTTTACGATGTAGGTTTTGCCGAGCTCTCCGTTAAGGACGTACTCATAGACTCCTTTTGATTTGTAGGGGTCACACGTAACCTTAATCTTTACGCCAACGGTCTTTGTGTAGAGCTTTTGAGACACAACTTCAAAGCGTCCGCGATAGGTATAGGGCTTATCCCATGAGAGAGTAAAGTTATAGGTTCTGCCGTGCAGATAATTTCTAAGAGCAGTAAGAAGCTGTTCAATGTCTTCCCATCCGTCGCACTCAATCGGATAAAGCGTGAAATCAATCGAGCGTGTCTCAAATAGGGGTCTGCCGGCCATCCACTCAGATAGATCGATGATGCCGTCGGAACCTGGTATCTCTACATGCGAGACCTTTTGCTCCGGCGGATCATCGTTATATGAGGTGAGAAAACATTGGTAGGTCTCACAGAGAGGTGTACCGCCTACGACAATTTCGGCTGTCATCTATACGCCACCACCTTTCTCTCACCAAGGATTGCATCAACGTAGGGAGTGACAATTCCTCCGACTTCGCGGCCATCCATGTAGATCTTCAAGCTCCGAATGTCATCGCGGAGTGCTCGGAGTTCTTCTACAACGTTGATTTGTCCGGTATCAGCGGTTTCGACAGCATCAACGACATAGCCTTTAAGATTGTCGATTGGCAGTATTGCTTCGTCGCCTGCTTCACCACCGCCCATAAGGCCGTTGCGATTTGAGCCGAAGATAGTCGGCTTGGTAAGAATGGCTCCTTTGGCATACCATTCCACTCCAAGGTGTGGTATCGATGGTGGATTAAGAGAGAAGCTGCCTGTAATCGAGAAGTGTGGAAGCTTGATATGGGGTAGCTCAATGTGCATACCACTGAAGAATCCCATAATCCTACCGGGAACACCTGCGATGAAGTCAACGACTCCTTGAACCTTGCTACGTACGTTACCGATGACGCTTCCCACAGCAGACTGAAATGAGTGGAAGGCATTACCAACGGCAAAAACGGCGCTTGAGCATGCAGAAAATGCTGATTGTGCAAAGGCTGCAAATCCGGATATGGCAGTGCCAATAGCAGAAAATATTGAGTAGGCGATATTGCCCAGTATCGTAAAGGCACTACCAAGGTTTGAAAGATTTGCACTGACGGCAGAAAGTAACGGCTGCAACGCCTGTATTGCCACACTTAAAGCAGCGCCGAGTATGTTTGCTACTGGTTGAAGCATGGCAAACACACCCTGCAGAACCGATACTAGAAGGTTGAAAGCGCCATTGAGCAACCCTAGGGCAGCGTTAATGACCGGGAGGATAGAAACGCCAAGCTGAATGAGAGGATCAATAAAGGGTTGAAGGATGCTGTAGAGTGATCCCGTAAGATCAATCATCCCTGTTAAGACGGTAGTGATGATTTCGCCTACACTTTGGAAGATCTCACCGACTTGGTTTATGGCGTCAGAGTCACTAAGTACGTTGCTGATGCTTTCGCCAAGCTGGCTGAAGAAGTCAAAGATGGAGCTAAACTCCTCTTCCAGTGAACCAAATATTGCGTAGACATCAATACCGGTGACATCAATAAACCGGTCAATAGCAACTTTGTTGGCATCCATAAAGCCGGTAATGCCGTTATAGATGCTGTCAGCAATATCTGTACCGATACTACTCAAGTCAACGCCCTCAAAAAGCCCGCTTAAGTTTTGTGTGAGACTACCGGCAAGCTCCGGTAGAGAGCCAAGCAGAGACACTGCGGCATCAAAGGCCCCGCGCAGCCCATCGGCGATGCCTTGGGCTATGGCTTTGAAGTCGATATTTTCAATGACGGTATGGATAAGGTTGCCGAGCTCTGAGCTGACTCCTGAAATGACTCCAGGAAGTGAAGCAAAGAGCCCCTGAGTAATACGGGCAATCGTTGGGATCAGGTTCTTGGCTACATCTCCTACCGACTTAAGCAGCTTCTCGGACATGCCTTCGATATCGCCGTTGGGATCGGCGATAGCAGTGAGCCAGTTCTCCCAAGCCGCCTTCATGGTCTGAATAGAACCTTGAATAGTTTCGGATGCCTCATGGGCAGAGTTGCCCATAATACCCTGCTGCTCTTGGATGTCATGTATTGCCTGGACTACATCGCCGTACTTTTCAATCGTAAGATCTCCGGCGCGGCCGTTTGCCTTCTCGAACTCGTTGGCGTCTTTGATGAGACGTTCCATCTCGGTCTTCGTGCCGCCGTAACCGAGCTTCAAGTTGTCAAGCATGGTGTAGTTCTGCTTGGCGAAGCCTTGGTAGGCATCTTGGACGGACTGAAGATTAGTTCCGAAGATAGAGGCGTTATCTGCCATATCGGTGATCGCCATGTTGCCCGCGGCTGCGGCCTTGACGACATCGCCGCCAAAGGATTGCTTGAGGGCTGCTCCCATGCTATTCAGCTGATCCATGTATTGGTTCATGGAAACGCCGGCAATAGCATAGGCGTCTTGCGCATTTTTCATTACCTGGTCAGACGCGCTGCCGAAGATCTTCTGAACACCACCGGAGAGCTGCTCAAAGTTTGCATAAGAGTCAAAAGCCTGTTTTCCGACAGCAACAACTGCCGATCCAATGGCGGCGACTGAGGCAGTTACACCGAGGGCAGCAAGCTTCATGCCACTAAAAGCACCAAACGCTGCATTGCTATTAAACCCTTTTAAGGAAGGAATGATAGAAATGTACCCGGAGCCTACCTCTGTGTTAGCCATGTTCACCTCCTATAAGGGTTAGTTGTTGTCCCACCAGTCGTTAAATTCACTGATGGGGATTGGGTCTTTGCCATAGCGCTTTGTTGTTTCTTTGACTCCCGGACGCTTAAGTGGCTTCGGCTTCGGTTGTTTCTTGGTCGAGTTGGTTGAGCTATAAAGCCACATCAGCCAGTTCAACTGATCGGAAATCGTGGCCAGAAGCTGAGGAATGATTGCGCTCGACTCCCATGTTGCAAACTCGGCATACTCAGGATTGAGTTCTTGCCATGTCTCACTTGTTTTGGGAAGTCTTTTCACAAAAGAGGAGAGCGCCCTAAAACTAAGACGCCCTCCCAAATCATCCAGAGTAAAGCTTGTTGTTGTCATAAGGTCATACTCAAGTGCCTCGGTGTGCTCGACAACCAAACACGCGAGACTTATTATTCCCCCGTTGTAGCGCCTCCGGCATCTGTACGGAGTTTGTTCCACTCACTCATAAGTACCGACAAATCGGTAACACTGAGCTCTTCTACCTTAGGCATATAGGGCTCAAGAAAGCGGATGAACCACTCAACGGCTTCGAGATTTTCTGTATCCGGCATTACCATGCCGGCACGGCGTACATCTGCTAGTGTCGGCTCAAGTGGGATATGGCACACCTTACCATTGACCTCAACGTCAAGTGTGGCGTGCTTGGTTACGAGTTTCAGCATTATTTGGTCACGACTCCATCGTCCAGATAGATATAGATACTGTTGCCGGCGGCATCACGCTGGCACTTGAGTGTGATGGGCACCTTGATAGGCTCAGAAGCTTGGAAGGTCATCTCACTCGGTGGAATTGCCTGCCCGCGTGGGATAACGATTAGTACCTTCGCAGCGCCATCTTTTATCTTGTAAACCCAAGAGCGAACCTCAGGCAGTCGCGCGCCAATGGCGAGCTTGATTTGTGTGCCGTGGCTATTTGTTGCGGGAGTAGTAGTTACCGACTTGGAGCCAAAGGCGCGGATAAGCGAACGCTCACTCATTTCGAGTTCGGTGTATTTAATCTCACCGTTAAACGATTCTAAGAGTTGTCGCACCGCTGCACCATTTGCTTCGGTGATGTCTTTTGTCGAGAAGTCGGTAGTGAGCTGTACACCATCGCTATCGACGTAGCCCGAATCCTTAAAAGCAGCGTTAATAGCGCCTGTTACATCAGTCGGAAGAACAGTACCAACGGGGGCATCCAAAACCGCCCCCGTGGTCTCTTGATCAAGAGCACCGACTAATACTTTACTTGCATCAACGGCCATAATTAGACCTCCTCATTTTTGATGTTTATTTGCATTTGAAACGTGACTTGCCAAGTGGTATAGCCACCGTCTTGCACCCCATAGCTGAACACGTTTGGAACATCAACCTGGTTGATGTGTTTGTCAGTAGGGGGCGTTAGTTTAAGTGCGATTGCGAGTTCGTGAGCAAGCTGCTCACACTCAGCTTCGCTTTTAGCCCAGATTGACACAGTGTATTCAGGGCTATCATGTGGATAATCCATAGTTCCACCGGTACGGTCAATCTGAGTAAAGGTGTTCGGAGTATCACGAGGAACCCTAGTCGAGCAGGGGACTTTGAGCGTCTCGGATACCCACTTCACCATAAACTCCATAGAGCTAAAGATCATAGTTATCCTTTACTGTTTCCCAGAGCCTTCTGCAGTGTGTTATGTAAGACGTTTGATCTCATAGCATGTCTGTCGGCGGTATAGACAACGCCGTGAGCACGCTTTTTTCCTACGGTCACACGTGCCCCATAGCGGCGTCCTCCATACATGGACGTTGCGCGATCTCTTACCTTTTCAGCTTTTCTTAAGAGTTTTCGCTGCATCTTGTCGCCTTTAAGCAGTTCATCAAGCTTGCTTGGCTCATAACGTAGATGCACCGTACCGTGAGCAGTGGATGCGCTGTATGTCTTAGCCATCAGTCGCTCCTAAAGGTACAATGCAGCGCCACGGCCACCGAGGTGGCAACATCTTATCCGGGTATTCGACGGGCTCTCCGATGACCGTAAGCCACAGCTTGCCATCTGTACTGACTTTGGCCTTCTTAAGCCTTTGAGCCCATCCCTTTGGGAAGTAGGCGGTTGCCCTGATCTCAACGCCTTCTGGGCGCTCAATCACAAGGTCTTTTGGCTGGCCGGGGGCAAACATACATCCCTCGACCGGTACCGGCTCAGCATACGTAAAAGTCTCGTTGCCCAGTCGGTCTTTACCGGACGATGTGCGCTCTTTTACAAACAATGTCATCTTTGGGTGATACATCACGGCTCCTTTGGCAAGGGATTTGCGTAGAGCACGTCTCCCTCATCAACCCCAAGCAGATTCTTCTCAAACGTCGTGAAATAGATATCTCCTGTGGGATTGGCATACGATGTCGAACCTTGAAATTGTGACGCCATCCAAGACTGACTGGTTACGCCGATAGGCGTCTCTTCTCCTGCTTGCAAAACTCGTATCGTTGCCTGACAGACAACAAGCTTGAGCACAGCTGGATCCTTATCAGCCCAATCGCAAAGAGAGGCAACAGCGGCAGTGACAAGAGAGAGCAGGCTTTGAGCCCGCTCCCTCTCACTGTCTTCAAGCGCTGGATAGAGTGCTTTAAGGTCATCAAGCGTGGCAAAGGGATGCTCCGGGGCTTTGGCGCCCATGTTAGGCACTCTTTAGGACGGAGAAGCCCTTGGGATCGATAACAGCCCAGCTGTATACGACCTCAGCGCGGTAGGCGATCTGGCCCAAGCGCTTGAGATCGCCAAGGCCGTCGGGGTCGCCGGTCTCAATGATCTCCAGGTTGATATCACGGACGATGCCCCATTTGATAAGGGAGAAGTCTCCCATGATAGCAAGCACCTTGGTAGGCGTCTTAGCAAGGGCGCCGGAAACGGTATTGGACGTTGCAGCCGGGATGCCATCAACAGAGCCGGTCTTAAGGTTTAGCGGAATCTCGGGGAAGAGACGCAGTCCAGTGTTCTTGACGCGAACCTTGCGAAGCGCCGAGGCTTGGGTCTTAGAGAGTGCAAGACCGGAGATATCATATCCCTGGTCTACCTTGTCGGCCATCGTATCGAGGTCTGCAGCAGCGTCAGTCGTAGCGGTCACTGCAGTGGCTCCTGCGGTCAGCGCAGTCAGGCCGGCAACAGCCAGTCCGGTAAGCGGATTTAAGGCGTGGAAGACGACATAGTCAAGACCACGGCCGAGGGCGGCGGAGGACTTGTCGACGATGGCGTCGACAATCTTGAGTTGGTTGTCCTCATCAGCCCAGCGAACCTCATCGGAGAAGCGGACCGTGACAGACAGCTTCTTAATGATGTGGTCGATAGGCTCTGTCTTAGCTTCGGAGGGATTGTGCGGCGCATTCTCGCCGACGACTTCCGCCTCAGGATCCTTGGTGAAGAGGATAGAGGAGCGGTTGGCAAAGATAGCAGGAGAGGAGGCGGAGAGTGTCTGAATCACAGAGGTGTCCGCCACCTTGCTAACGAGCTCGTCAGCAACCTGAGAAGGGAGCTTGATGTTGGTAGTAGAAAACGGAGTAGCCATGATGATTCCTTTCGTTAGTTGGTATGGCCAAATAGTTGTGCGGCAACTTCACGCTTGGGATCGTCGTTTGGACTTCCCATAGTGAACTTGCCGGGATTGGGGACCTTTGCCCCCGCTTTGGGCTTGAAATACGCAACCATAGCCTCTGCAGCAGAGCGCATCTCCTCTTCGGTGGCACCATGGATGAGCGCTTCCGGAATGCCGACATCAGCGGCAACCTTAGCCTTCAAAGCTCGTGTTGCCTCCGTTGACTTAAGAGCGGCAAGCTCCTCTTCAGCTGTCTTCGCTTTTTTGAGTGCCTCTTCAAGTGCTGCGCTCTGGGAGTTTTTGAGCTGCTCAAGCTCTTCTTGGGCGCTTGAGTTTTCCTTGCTGCGCTTCTCCCATTTGCGTGCCTGGCTTTTCCAGTATTCGAGCGTATTCTCGCCTGCTTGCTGTGCAGCTTGCGGATCGGCAGTTGGCTCAAGCGCTGGATCTGTCGTTGGGTCTGGCATTTCTTGCCCCTTTCCGGCCGTGCGGCCTAATAAAAAACCAGCCGTGCGGCTGGTTGGTTACACATAATGGCTTCCCGCCTGCGAATCGAACACAGATCTCAAGAACCAGAATCTCGTGTTTTGCCGTTAAACTAGCGGGAACTGTGGTATATTGTGGTTAACAGGGTTGGTCCTGCCCAGTAATGGGGGGGGTCAACCCTCGTTTTTTATAATCAGGAAGTCTGTTCCTCCCGGAGGGACGTACCATACTTCGTCATAGTATCTTTTGCACCTCCTGATAGATCTCATGTCGTCTTCATATGAGCGAGTGCTTCCCTCGGTTGTAAGGATCACAATTTTTGGCTGATCGCATTTCAGGTTGTCCCATTTCTTTTTAGCGGATCCGAGGTTATCCTCAATGGAATGTTTACCGCCACCTGCATTCTTATGCTCAACGAAGAGGTGCTGATCTCGAAGCCAAAAATCAATGTTCTTACTGCCATCCGGTGCATCTTCAGGTAGCGCGACAGGACTGAATCCCATTGAGGAGAGGATATCTATCCCGCGTTTCTCATCAGCCGATAGCTTTTCACGTGGTTTGATGTACCAAGGTTTCGTTACCTCTCCTCTATAGAGCCAGTCTTTATTTCTCCTACCAGCTTCTGCAAGGACTTTGTCTCTCAACTCTTTGTTGTTTTCGACTTCCTCAAGGCTTTCCTTGATACCGAGATTCTTGCAGATGGTATTGAAACTCTTCTCTGTTTTCGTATGGTCGTATCCGCCGACCTTCGTCCCAGGCTTGCCGGCAACCACCTTACACTTGCAGTGGTTGTGATAGTGGGAGTTGGCGCCAGCCTCTGAGTATACGAATCCGCGGGACGCCAGCATGGCACAAAAAGCGCATTCGCCGCCTTGCGGTACGCGGGCAAACCTCAAACCATAGCGCTTGCCGGCGTTTATCATCGTTCTGTTCGCCTGTTGTAGAACCTCGCTTTGCATGATGTTGCCGCAGGCTTCCATGAACTCATCTCCATGCAAAGCATTATTGGCAGCGTATTGATCGACTTTCTCGCGGTACTTGTCGTTAACAAAACGCGGTACTTTTGCAAGATCGGTATTCTTCGCCTCGAGGCCTGTAGACTCCTCGAAGAAATCAAGGGCTACAGACCCTGCAGCATCCCCATAGGAGAGGGTCGTACTGATAAGGGAGTTGCTGATGAGCTCCATAAACTCACTATCAGACATGTCAGGGTTGACCTTGATACCGGCGCTTACGAGCTTCTCGAATGCCTGCTTGGCCTTGCCCTGCAGCTTGGATAGATTGCTGTGATATGCATCCATCGCCTGCTTAGAGATATTCATGTTTACTCACTTTGCGTTGCTTCCCGAACAAGGTTCTGTGCAGCCAGGCGCTTGCGGTCGGCTTGAAGCTCCCTCAGTTCGTCATCCTTATAACCGAGGTCGCGCAGAGGTACGTCGGAGTTTGCCATCCATGGGAAGGCCGCTACGCGCTTAGTGACCGCATCGGACATAGATACCGGAGAGGGCGTCTCCGGCTTAGCAAACAGTGTCGTTATGTCATAGGCCTTGAGAGCTTCAAAGAAGTTCAGGTCATGGGTCACCGAGAGCGCCATAGTAGCGACATTCGTGAAGGCGCGCTTACAAGCTAGGATATAACTGTTGATGTCAATAATGGCGTCTTCCTGGCTAGCTATGATCGCGTCGGCGGATGTCGGGTTTGCGGTCGTGAAGCTGAGTGAGGACAAAGGCACATTTGTTGCATCTGAGAACATCGATGCCAAGAGTCTCATGTAGTCGCTGTGCGGCTGCATGGTCAGCTGAGGGAGCTGTCCGTAGTTCGGTATTTGCTTGTTCTTATTTGGCGTTCCAACGAAGATCGACCCGATGAAGGCGCCAAAAGGAGTCTCTGCGATCTTTTTCGCCTGTTCTTTATCGGCTCCCATAAAGAACTTTTGTGGGGCAGAAGCGAAAGCAGCTGTTGCGCTCATGTTCATGATCTCACGTTGCGCATCGTCAACAAGGCTCATTACCGTCGGGGTGATACGGGAAGTACCGAAGGGATGCTCCAAGGTCCCGTGGTAGGCCACCTGCTCTACGGGAACTCGTCCCATGGCATGCTCTGCTTCATCAGCTACCCAGCGCCCATCGACAAGAGAGAGTACTATGAACTGAGTATCGGTAAAGACGTATA
This sequence comes from Atopobium sp. oral taxon 199 str. F0494, assembly GCF_000411555.1. Taxonomy (GTDB): domain Bacteria; phylum Actinomycetota; class Coriobacteriia; order Coriobacteriales; family Atopobiaceae; genus Lancefieldella. The sequence continues at coordinate 1,201,357 of NZ_KE150486.1, forward strand.
CCAGCTTGGGTGTCTTGATGTTATGTGCACGGTTCCACTCGACGTCAACAACTACAAGCGCCGCTGTGATCCGCTTTAAGGCATCAGACCAAAGAGCTGACGCCGCTGTGGCAGGATATCCCGACACCACGACATCAGGCTCACCAAGCTCTGTATTGCCGGAAGTGACGCTCACAAAGGCTACCGAATGGCGAAGTGAACTCATGGTGACCTTACGAACCAGGTTGTCCATATCGTTTTGATGAGCAATTGCATAGAGCTCGTCTTTTATGGCATTGTCTGTAGAGTTAAAGCCCTCAAACTGCACGCGGTCCGCCCACCAGTTAACGCATTTCGCGGCCCAGTCGATTCTGGGATCAAGCTTACAGGAGATCTCCGGCAATACCGAAACACCCAGATCTTTAACCTTGACGTCTCCGGCATAGTACTTGTCGCGAAGGCGGTTTCGGTAGTAATGCCTGCGCCACACCTCCACAAGCTCCATGACAGTCTCACGGTTTTTAGGTGATAAGTTGGCTGCAGCGGCCATAGACGCACTTAGTCCTCTGTCGATCATCAGAAGTAGACCTCCCCAGCCTCTTCGTCTTCAACTTGGCTTGCCATCCAAAAGGCGAGGGTCGCAGCTTCTGCTACAGCTGCACCCTCACCATCAAATCCCCAGCCGCCCGTACGGCCAATGGGGCGTTTATACGATTGGGTTATCGCTTTTGTTAGCTCATCTTCTTCATCCTCATCTAGGATGTCCGGCTCATACCAGGTAAGTGTTTGCTCACTGACAGCGTCGACAAAGTCAACGTTTGCCGTTACCAAATCAGCTGGCGTTGGACTTATGAGGTTTTCTTCAGGAGCGGCTTCACCGATGCGCTTGATAAGCGACTCGGCGCCTGCCTTGCCATCAATCACTACCGGCACAGTCTGCGCTCGTTTTGTGACAAAATCGGCAAGCGCCTTCTTCCCACCGATACTGGCACGCTTATCGACAAGCTCCACGTGGATGTGATCATCTTCTTTGACAGCCACGCATACCGCGAAGTATGTGCCATCGACGGAGAACTTGACGCCATAGGCTGTAGGTTTTCCCTGCGGCGCACAGTGCGTTTTACAGGCATCCCACGTCTCCTTGTCAATAAGAGGCGCTCCGGCTCCTCCTGCAAGCTCCTGCGGCGTCAGCCATACGCCCAAGCACTCCTGCGCGAATTGCAAATCGTCCATCTGCTTGCGTATCTCACGCAGAGCAGTGACGTTAACGATGCCGGCGGCAAGAGAAGGCGCTGCCTTATACCAACGGCTTTCATCTGAGACGTCTCCTACCTCTTCAAGCCCATATTCAATCCAGCAAGTGTTTTCAACGTCGGTTCCAGCGAGGGCTCGTGATCTCATCTTTTCAAACTTGTCTGCTACAGATCCTGCGCGGCGAGGTGTGCCCATATAGATGTACTGCGGGTTCTCCATAGGACCGCTTGAGGTTGTTGGCAAAAGAGCCTGGACGTGCTCAGGCAAAAGTTCTTGTGCCTCGTCGATGACGACAATGTCAAAGGTGTTGCCAAGGTTTGCTGTCTTAGTACGGGTTGAAAAGGCAATGAAGCCCTCGTTCTTATCGGCTGCATAAGGCTTGAACGTATAGCTTTCCTGCGCCGTCTTAGATGACACTCTGCAAAGGCGATCATTGAAGTACCTGATGCCACGAACAGAATCGTGAACTTTCGTTCCCAAGATGTTTCGGAAGTCCTCAAGGGTCTTCATGGTTGTTGAATAGTTGTGCGCCGTCCAGAGAATCCGTGCTCCAAAAACCATGGCAAGCATGATGGAATACCACATGATGATTGTCGTTTTGCCATTTTGACGCGGGATGGCAAGGCCGATGATTCTCTGTACAAACTGGAGCTGCTCATCAACGGCGGCGATGATTTCCAAATCTCTTAGTTGCCAGTCAGCAAATGTTACATTTGCTTGGTCGGCGAGTGTGACTACGAGCGGCGACAGTGATTTTTCATAGGGTTCATGGATACAATACCTAGGATCCAACAACGAGCTTGAGGGAGCGCTCAAGTGGGTCGTCTGTGCGGTCTTGCTTGTCATCGACCTTTGCTCCCTCCAACTCTTCAATTTGCATGCAGACGGCTCGATACTCTTTTGCGATGGTCGCTATGTTTCTCGTCTCGGCAGTAAGTAAGCTTTCCCTGAGCAGATTGCGTTCTTCTCTGAGACGTGCGGCAGTATTTTGCCGTTCACCCTCACGGAATGGGACTGCATACGAGACGCCAGGCAGCTCTTTGAGGGCATCTTTGACCGTTGTTTCACGCTTTCTGTACTTTGCGGCGTACTTCTGCACGACCCTGATAGACCGGCCTAATGTCTCCGCAATCTTCTTATTTGGGACATGTTGTTCTTTGGCTTTCAGAATGTAGTCAATTTCTGACTGGGTCAGCGGGTTTTGTGGCGTCATTACACCTCCTTTTCTGTAAGCGTGCATATGTGCACATGAGGGCGTGCACCCATTGTTTGGACGGTCTGAAAAAACGGCTCTATGCCGCCGAGAGTGCCGCTACTACCTGGGCGGGGAGGGTTAACACGCCCCTTACCACTGTCGAGAACGGTATATTTTTCCGGCGTTCATCCCATGAACGACTTTGTTACTTTTCTCGCGATTACAATGTCTGTGAGCAGCCTGTACGTTGGCACGGTCCAGGGCTGCCGCCTGTCCTGATTCATAGGGTCCCGCCCAGCAGCGCTGCTGAGCGTTGTACAACCTCAACCAGTATCGTGATACCGGTACAACTTCATCCACCTCGAAGGCATCTGGATGGTTTGCCGGCAGGCTGTAGTTGATTGGCTCGTCGCAAATTGCGCAAGGCAACTGCTGAGCCATGAGCCATGCCCTAAGCTTTCGACGGGCATTCCCATTGGTCTGCCGTACGTTCTTTGCCATGACGCCCCAATCAAAAGCTAAAGAAAAAGCGCACCACCTAAAAGTGATGCGCTGACTTCCGACAACTATCGCACACTAGCATATTTGCACAATTTGCGTTCAAAGTGTTCAGCAAAGAATTTCTTTGTCTATCTCCTTGGTTTCTCCATATCTTGTTTGATAAGGTCCTTTATGTATCCAGAACGGTTTTTTTGTGCGGTGAGATAGCTATATAGATCTGCTTCGGAAGGATAGAAGTTTATTGCCACTGTCTTAACATTGCGCTTCCGGTACTTTGCTGAAGCTCTCTTCTGCGCATCGCTTGTTGACATGCTATCTCTCCTTTCGGCGTATCCATCGATAGGCAATATGGGTAATTGCTACGGTTGCCAGTATGAGGATTATGTTGTTCATTGTCTGCTCCTTTTGTGGTAGTCTAGAGCTAGTTGGGGTACCAGCTGGAACTGATACCCCTTGGCTTAAAGTCCTTACTCTTTACCGGGGTGGGACTTTTTTATTTCCTCTGCAATCTTTTCGACTGCTACTGTGGTTACTGCTGTGAAGACTGCGAGGAATAGCTGCCATATCTTTTCTTCCATCTCTCACCTCCTCTCCTGCTATATATAGTATATAACTATTACCTATATATAGCAAGTTATTTTTATGTATTGGTTTACAATTTCTACACAATTGAAAGGCAGTAAAACACCACATTGGCCGCTATCCCTCATCGCTTCCAGCACCTTTGATGACCTTATCAAATCCAAGCGAGTCGCACGTCTCTAGTGAAACGTTTGTCATGGTGATGCACGTTGCTGCTGAACACCCTACAAGACTGCTGACCTCCCGTGTGCTCATGTGGCCGATATAGCGCCAGTAAAGCACGCTGGCATAGTCAGAGCCGAGCAGGCTCTCAATCCCTCCTGATCCTTTGCAATCCTTACCAAAGAGTACCTCGCAGGCAGTGCCTATGAGTGCATAGTCCTGCTCAAGCTGGCGGTGGAGTTTGCGCTCATAGTCGATGCGCTTATCAACCAATCCCATCACATCGTGGTTTGATCCAGGTGCTACAGCCGATGTGTATCTTTGAGCCTTAACCCCCTCTGACGCTTGCATGACCGAGAGTTCGCGCCAAGTTCTATCAGCCTCTGTTGCTGCGGCCCTGACACCTTCGAAGAACTCAAGCGCCGAGGCATACCCTCCGAACCCCATTACACACCAACCTCTGCCTTGAGTTTGTCTACTGCAGATTGGTCAAGATACACAATCTTCATATCGAGCGCTTCGGCAATAGACTGCTCAAGAGTCGAACCAGAACTTTCAAGTGATCCAGGCAAGCATACGAGCACACTGAAGGGATATTCAGCTAACACTCGAATGCATGTACGCATAGCTTCTTCCCAACTTATATCTGGGTTTATATCTTCAGTTGGGTTATATGCAACCTCAGCCCCTTCGTAGAGTAGCCACTTCTTAACTGCGTCGAAAGCTGGTTTGTTGCGATTCTCAACGCCGGTGACGGGACCTGAAATGAAGCACTGCTCTCCTCTGAAGACATCTTCTGGTTTCGTCTCGCTCATTGTTCACTCCTGTTCTGTTCTTTTTTCTTTCCAAAATCATTGATACATGTGTTCGCCTACTACTAGTAAGGTTTAGTAGTAAGTCTTTTCTTTATCTTTATCTTTATCTTTGTAATGCGATGTCGTATAACGGTCGTACTACGACCGTATATGCGGTCGCTATACGGTCGTATAAATATGCTGTTCATTGCTTCTTTTTTGCCCATCTATTAGACGCCGCTTTTGCTCCCGCAGCCCTCTTTTTACCAACCTGGAAAGCATTTTCAAGCATCCTCTCCGATACAATCCGACCATCGCGCAAGTACTCGGAATTGATGAGTCCAACGTCCGCGAAACACGATAAATTGCGCTCGACTTCTTCGAAACTTTCACACCAGAGATAGTCCATCAATGTCAAAATGTCTTCGTCATTTCTATAAGAGAGAATGTGTCCGTCAGTGAGTGCTAAGGCTTCACAGAGAAGCCAGAAGGTACATACGCCTTCTTTCCCCAGGCGAAAGCGCACACGCTTGATCTTCATATCATCGTGAGCATTTGAATCGTGCAGGAAGCTTTCAAGCGGACGAGCTGCCATAACATCGCTGTCATACATGTCTTGCTTTTTCATGATTTCTCCTTAAGCGATAATGCATTCGAGTATTTGATCTGTCGTCATAGGTCTTGGATCTACATAGTCGATGTCATCTAAGGGCATAACCTCAACCATGTCAGGCCAGCCGTAGGTAAGGCCATAGCGGCCGCAGGAGTCCTCGTTATAGGCATAGATGGCACTTATGGTCTCATTGCCACTACGAAAGAGCGTGCGCTCGATTACGTAGCGTCCGGAGCTTCCACGGTTCACACAATCTGACTTATCTTCCCAGTCAATGCGGCGCACCGAAAGAGCGTCCCTTAAACTCTGCATCGGTTCTGATATTTTCATCAAACATTAGTCCTTTCTAATGGCTTGACAGATAATTACTTCTTATCTGTCAAATAAAGACGGGTGCTAAGAGAACATACAGTTGAACAGATATTTTTAGTACTTTGTAAAAACTGCTAAAAAATGCCTATTGCAACTTATTGCAAATGCTCCTAAAAACTTAGCGTGCGTCTAAAAGTGTGCGTGAAACCCTCTCAAACGTCTCTGCAGCTGCTCTGTCACGCCCAGGGAGCACGTGTGCGTAGATTCTGAGGGTTGTGGCTTCATCGGCGTGTCCCAATCTTTCCGAAAGCGTTTTAAGATCGACTCCGTTAGCCAAGCACCACGAGGCATGCGTGTGCCTAAGTGAGTGAAACGTAATATTCGCCGGAAGTATAAGAGAGCGTCTCAAGTGTGTGAAAGAGCGTGAGACATTCGTGGGGCGTGCGTATGAGCCGTTAGCAGTAATTAGCGGCGATACTCCGCTAACATCCGTAAGAAAAGCTGTCTGAAGCTTTAGATAGCGGTTGATCATTAAAAGGTCTGAATCAGTTATAGCGACATTACGGCACTTCTTACCTTTTGTCACATCACGTCTATAGGGCTCTTTACGCGGCTCTTCAATGACAGTGCCACCAACGTGTATGTAGCCCTGCAGCCGGTTAACGTCTTTACGCCGAAGAGCACATACCTCGCCACACCTGAGACCCGTCCTAAGGGTCAACCATGCAGCGAAGGTGTGAGCAGCTTTGAGGGTAAAGGTATTGCTGGTAAAGGCTTTCTCAAGCTCTGTGGTAAGTGCATGATCTATTTCGGTGAAACTCCACTCTTCTAGTGTCGTTGCCTCGTGTATTTCTCGTGAGGGCTTGGCTGTATTAAAGAGCGGATTCGTCTCACATATTCCGCCTGCTGATACAAAATAGTTATAAGCTCCACGTAGAAACTGATGGAGACACATTACCGTGTTTCTCGAGAGATCCTCACCACCTGACTTAGTATCCTTTAGAAGCTGTTGCTCGAATGATGTAAAGTCAGATGATGTGAGCTCACGAGCATCAGCAGCGCCAAGGTAGTTGCTTATGTGGATTTTCGTGAAGGTCTTATACTGACGTATGGTATTGGGGCTCGCTCCGTTGTTCTTCTTAATATCGATATATTCGGCGAGAAGAGAGACGAGCTTAGTGCTTTTTACCTTGCCGTCTATAGTGAGATGAGCAGCCCACAGTTCGGCCATAGCTTGAGCTTCTGACTCGGTAGCGGCATCGGGAAATGATGTGTATGGCTGTATTGGTTTCCCATTAATATCTCTTCCGAGATATAGCCTGCAGCACCATATCCCTTTGGCGTTGCGTTTCACGATTGGCTTTTTCTGCATCTTCGGCTGCTTTCATAATGGGTTCTGGTGCTTGGCAAACTTCATCGGCGAGAATGCCGCAATAGTGCATACATGCTAGACGGAACTGGCTAAATACTTTTTCTATGTTTTCGATGGTCTGTGCAAGGGTTTCTTTATCAGTCATTTCTCCTTCTTCCTTTTAACACGAAGTCTGTATCTACTTTTGTATGCTATGCATGTAAGGGCACGTAAGATTAGACGCGTCTGTATCTCACCGGCGCGGGCCTTGCATATCCATACATCAGACATTCCAGGAGAAGATGCGAGGAGACATCTTGCATATATGCAATTTTCACAGCTACGCATTGCTCTTCCTCTCTCCAAAAGAGCAGAAGTCATCTAAATCGACCGGCATGGTAAAACAATCGAGACTACGAAGACGGGTGCATTGCTGCTGATCGTGCCTATGGTCTCCATCAAAATGGGAACTTAGATCAACTGTCTCTATGTACTTACAATCTCGACATCTCACAATTAGCTCGTCTGTGAGCCAATACCCACCGTTACCATCGGCGCCACCGACATATTCCTCTTCTTTCATCGCCCCTCCTCAACTAGTTGCTTGTAATACGCGATTGCTGCGTCGAAATCGTATCTGCATTTTTCGAGAGCTTGATTCGTGACATTACTTTGCAGGTATGCAATCAAACACTCATGCTTTGCTATCAACGCTTTCAAGTACAGTTCGTCAGCTGTTGGTTTGCGCCCAACCGTTGCTACGGGAACGCGGAAGTTGTTAGGCTTCATCTCGTATCACCCTTGCACCGCAGTTAGGGCAGAATGAAAAGTCCTTGTCATATATGTCTTCATGCCATCCAAAGTGACATTCGCTGCACGTCTTACAGGCATGGTATTTGTCTGATTGACCACAGATGACCACGTGACATGTAGGATCTATGAGGTCAGCAAGAACTTCCATAACTGATTTGGAGCCCCTCATTGCTCTAACGGTGCACTTGCAGATAATCTGTAACGCTTCGTCGGCGGTGTGCGCAGTGCTGTTTTCACGTAGCCGCTCTGCTATCTCTTGGCGCTCAGTCATTGCTATCACTAAGCTCTCGTATCTCCTTGGCGACGAGTCGCAAGTCATCAGCTATGACAGTTCCGCTGCTTCCAGCTGCTATCTCCTCAATCTCCTGTGCTATGCGCTCATACTCGCTGATAGGGTCAGCGTGGGTGATTTCACTTGGCTTGCGCCAAAAAGCGCGGAACCTCTCGGTATTACGGCGTATATATATTTCTATGCCAAAAAGTCCGATGTCGTCATATCTGATACTTGACACCTTGTAAACTTCACCGTCATACCAGACGGTATCACCAATGTGTATCGGTACGCCGTCTTTATCGCGTGGTAGCTCGATCATGTTCGACGTGTCGCAAAGGTCGAGGATGATAGAAAACATCGTTCGATTGTCATAATCTAAAGATTTGCCAATCGAAACGTCTTTGCCAGTTATTGCTCTGTAAAAAACCGTGTAATCTATGTAGTCTCTGTCTAGCTCGTCTTTCACTCTCCGCGTGATTTCCTCGCGCTCTTGTTTAGTCAGCATTATTGCTCCTTATTGTTTGCACGTTGTAAGCGCTTATTCCAGCCAGCTTTTAACGACTGCGTCCCATTGGTTGCGATTCCCAACACTTACGAGCCACTTTTCATATGTCCCGCGAAGTTCAATGGGGCAGCGAATCACAATCGAGTGAGGTGCAGTACTCCCCGATGGGGCCAAGAGCCTAACAACTGCTTCTTTTGGCTCCTGATGTGCGGATTGCTGTTTAAAATCAGTCAATTCCTCCGGAGTTACAACTCCGGAAAGTAATGGTTCCATAGCTAGTCCCATCTCATAGTGCCGGCTGCAATAACGCAGGTGAGCACAACTACCAAACATGACAACAAAATGGCTTCTCTCATATGCCCTCCTCAGCTTTAAGTTGTGACCAGAGCCACCAAACGCCATAGCCATAAATCAAAGCGATAAGGACGATTGATGGAATAAAAAGGACGTCCCAAAGATTAAGGACGTCCAAAAGGGGCTCTAAGAAGACCGAGAGAAGCAAGATTAAACAGAAGAGAAAGGCGTCTCTGTAACACGTTACTGCACTATGATCTTTCACTCTCGCTCACCACCCTTGCGCCGCAATGATGGCAATAATTTCCATCGGGTAAAGCCCTACCGCACATCGAGCAAACCACACGCCAGCCCTGCTCGCATGCTGTGCATGTTGGGTCTATAAGGTCAGCAAGGCGGTTACATAGCGCATAAATCCCATACCAAGGATCTTTCTTGCCGCCCACTGCTTGACAAAGCGACGTGTACCACAGAAGAATGTCATCTTTATTTTTACGGTGTGTAATTCTGACGTCACGTAGCCGTGCTGCTACCTCTTGACGCTCTTCCTTCGTAATCACAGCCATTCCTCCTTAAGCTTTTTCAAAAAATATGCTTGCCCTTTACCGGTAACCCTCGGAGTTCTTTTAATCATTGAGGATCCATCAGAGCGAGGGATTGTGGACTCCTTGATTCGGAAGAGCTCCATGTCCATTGCGTACTGAGTAGGGATGTTTCTGTGACTTCCGTATTTGCCTAGGTATCCGTTTTCTCGCATCCAGGCAAAAAGCCGGTTCTGACCGATACCGATACCGTTTTGACGCATCAGCTTTGCGAGCTCGCCTATAAGGATCGTGTCGTCACTTTCAGTTACCGCGTCATAAAACCATGCCTTTGGCATAAGAGTCCTCCTTTCGCTTTCTAGGTGCCGAATACGCTCGTCTCGTCGCTTGATAGTGGCGTCTGCCACCTTAAGGGCAAGGGCGAGTATGTCTTCTGGGGAATCATCAGCACGCGCTGCAAGGTATCCGCCGGTCTGATGTATGGCTGGCAGCACTTCATGGGTGACCCAGCGTTTGTATTCACGGGCTTCAGGTTTTCGAGAAGAGAAGGTAAGCGAAAGCAGTCCCGGAAATGTTACATAGGCTACTTCCTGCTTACCGCCAAGGGTGTGTGTTAAACGCACACCCTTTTCATCGTCGTCTAGGCGCCTAATTGCGGTCCTGTCGAGATCAAGAGAATCGGTTACGTCACGAGCTACAAACCAGGGTTCTTTATCAGTTGGCAAGACCCTCAGTTTTCCAAACTGGGCACTAGTAAAGATAGTCAAGGTATCTGTAGGCATGTACACCTCCTAAACGTTAAAAGGCTTGAGGGATGCAGCCCACGCAAGGACTGCATCTCGGTGATAGCGGTCATTTCTTACTCCAGGAAGGTGAAGCGCCGGAAGAGGATTTATTTCGCGCTTCGTCCACTCACGTATACGCTCCGGATGCACGCCCAAAAGACGCGCGACTTCAGGAACCGTGAGAAATACGTGAGAGACACTCACTGGCGTTACTGCCGGCTTTTTCTGTTCAGCTGGTATAATTACAGGGTCCATAGGGGACAACCTTTCGGACAAGCCCTTACATAGTGGCAGCTGTGTAAGGGCAACTTTTTGTTTCTAGCGTTGGTTTAGTTACGCTGTTGCATAACTTCCAATTGAAATAACAATCAAAAAAAGAGAAATACAGAGTGAAATCAGAGTCTGATCGTTTGTACCGAACAAAAAGCAAAAAATAGCAAAAATAAGTGAGATAATCGAGCCGATAAAAACAGCTATCTGAAAGTAGTGGAACGTGGATAATTTGCCAGACTTAACAAACATTCTGAAGTCGTTCAAGCCGCTCAATGTTCCGAAGTTTGACGTTCCGGACGTACACTTCTCTGCTTTAGATAGCTTTGACATACCCGAACAAAACATGCCAGATGTTGTTAGGCTTGGACCCTTGGAGGAACGGCTACACATAGATGAGCTGCTATCCACGCTTCGTGAGCAAGCAACTGTTTTACATGAACAAAACGATGCATTTCGTGAATATGTTTGCGATGCTGGAAAATCAGCTGTCGTATCACGTTGGATCTCACTGGCATCGCTTGCCGTTGCTTTTGTTTCCCTAGTCGTCATAGTAATCTCCTTTTGGCGACATTAGTATTCATTCAACCGCGGTTATTGGTGACCGCGTAACACCTGCACGCCCTCAGTCGTGCTCACAGTGGCAGCTGCGCCGGCAGTTCCCCTTGGGAGCTGTCAACACGCAGACAAAGGACGCTGCCGGATCCCCCGGTTTGCGCCGTTACGTCTGGTCTGTAATTGTCAAAGTACGTGTGCTGTGAGCACTCGGGGGCGCACTGTTGGCGAGAAGTGACGGCAGACAAAGGAGGCTAGATCTACGTCATCGAGTGCACACAGGGAGGATGAGAAACTTAAAGTTTAACTATCGTTATCACTGAAAAAAATTTCCTCAACGGAAACGCTGAAAAGCTTTGCTATACGTTTTGCATCTTCTACAGAAACACTATCTGGGAAAGCTTCCATATGCCTATATGTTGGTCTTGAAATGCCTAATCTTTCAGCAGCTTGGGCTTGTGTGTAACTTGCTGCTTTTCGTGCTTCAATAAGTTCCAAGGTGTCAAACCTCCTAACTTCTACTTATAGGTAGTCTAATTAAACATATAGTGAATGTAAAGAAACTTTTTCATAAAATATAGAAAAGCATTTAGTTTCAGATAGGAGTGCCATGAACGTTGCTCAGGCAATTAAAAAGCTACGTCTTGAACACGACATGACGCAAGAAGAACTTGGAGAGATTGCTGGGGTGTCAGCGATAGCTGTCTCTCAGTGGGAAAATGAGAGAGCAGTTCCTCGTATGGGCGCAATCGAGCGGATTGCAAATTACTTTCACGTTACTAAAGGCAGCCTTATTGATGGCGATACAAGCTCTTCTCGTCCTGCATCGGCTATCACTCCCACGCCCTCAAGAATTGCTTACGCACCGCTACTTGGGAGAGTGCATGCCGGAGACGCTCAAGAGCCTGTCATACTTGATGAGCAGATATCTGCTCCCTATGAAGTAATGAAGCATCGACCAAATGCATACTTTTTGGAAGTAGAAGGTATGTGCATGGGCAATGTATATCCTGAGGGCTGCTATGTTCTCGTAGACCCGGATGTAGTGCCGCAGAACGGCTCTATCGCCGTCGTGTCTATTGATGGTGCTGACTATGTCATGAGAAGGTTTTATCGTGGTGCCAATACGCTTGTACTTTCTCCTGACACGTATGTAGAGGGATTTGAGGATATCGTAGTAAGCAATCCGGAAGATCATGAAGTAAAGTTTGCCGGAGCTGTCGTTTGGTTTCAGGCAGCTAGGGAAATGGAATAGATTGGGGATTTGTAATGGCTGTATATCAGGAGAGGGCTAAAGAGCGTATTAAAAAAGGTCTTAGGCGCATGACCAACATTGTTGAGAAAGGACGTACAGAAGACTTCAAAGAAGCTGATACGCGAAAAATCGTTTCTGATATTTTGTGTGAATACCTTGGTTGGGATAGGTTTGATAACGTTACAGCGGAGCAAATGATTGGCTCTCGGTTTGCGGATTATGTTGTTAAGACCTCAGATGAAGAAGTCTTCGTAGTTGAAGTGAAGCAGATTGGACTCAAGCTTAAAGAAACCCACCTCAATCAAGCTCGTCAGTATGCTGTTGATGAAGGTATCGACTGGATTATCCTTACCAATGGCGATGACTGGCAGGTTTACCGCACAACCTTAGAGGGCAAAGTTCCGGTTACCAAGCTCGTATTCAGAGTGACCATATCAGACAAGACAATGCTGCCAGCACAGAAGACTGACCTACTTTACCTCCTCTCCGAAGAAGCCCATCGCAAAGACGAGATCGAAGATTACTACCAGAGACGCATCGCCCTTTCCGGCGAGAACCTTGCTGATCACATTCTTTCTCCTGAAGTTATGAACAAATTGAGAATTGCCATAAAGAACACCACAGGCCAAAACCTCAAAAACTCTGAGATAGCCGAAGCTCTTCTTATGCGTCTATTCCTACCTGAAAAGATCACTGATGACAATCGAAAAGCTATTCAAAAGATGAAAAAAGAAGAGAAAAAGACGGTTGTAAAGAAAAAAGTTTCCAACGAAGAAGTGTAGGAGCTGGGAAATACTATGCAATGTAAAAAATGCGGTTCTGAGAATGTTGTAGTTCAGATCGTACAGGAAGTACAACTCGTTAACCATCACCACAATATTCTATGGTGGATTTTTATAGGCTGGTGGTGGCTGCCTGTGAAGTGGATATGGCTTACTGTTCCCGCTCTTATCGCTAAGCTGTTCTTCCGCCGTAAGACGATTAAGCAGAAGACCATGAGTAAGTGTGTGTGCCAGAATTGCGGCTATGTATGGAATGCCAACTAAGGGCAAGCGCAGGATAAACCATGAAGTTTGGTATACGTAAGCCGAGCATCAAACGCTCTATAAAGGCTCGTACAACAGGGAAACTCAAACGACGGATTAAGAAAGCCTTCATCCCTGGATATGGAAAGAAAGGGGCAGGACTTGTCAAGGATCCTCGTAAGTCGATCTATAACCGTATCTATCGGCGTACTACGTTCAGCTTGGGCGATCTGCTGAAAAGGCTTTTTAGGTAAGGATTTTGAAGGGACTGTAATGTCAAATAAATTTTATTCATTTTTTGATTTAACTTTAGAAACACAATCTCTTCTCAAAATGCCAAAAGATCCTATAAAAATTACAGGTCCTATTTACTGGCCACAACCGGGAACGGGAATGAATATTGAGCTTCAGTCTAGTGTAGACCGTGAGATTAAGTTCTTTCTTGATATTTCTGAGTCAAAGAGGACTTCGTCAGTTTTGGTGGGCATACAAGGTGATAGAAAATCGAAAGCACAAGCGCGAGCTGCATCTCGCCAAATGATCAGAATTGATATTGCGGATAACGAAGCTCTTTTGGTACACCGAAATCCTGATGGAACTCTTATAAGAGGAAACCATATTCACCTGGATGTTCCTGAATATGGAACGAAGTTTGCTGTCCCGATTAGTCAACAGGATATTATAGTATCTAGTGATGGGAGTAATTCAATTCAGTCTCTTTTCCAGTCGCTACTAAAAGTCGATACGGTTAGTAATAAACTATATATGAACTATTCTTTGGGGGTGTAAGATGCTAGTTGAGCAGGCCAACAAAATTATTGATAACTACTCCAAGTGGGTTATTTCAAATATGTTCGCTGTACAGCAGGGAAATGCTGTACGCATCATTACCCCTATGCTTGATCGTAATAACGACTGCATGTCCATCTTAATTGGTGAGTCACCAAATGGTGGATATTCGCTCACTGATTTAGGAGAGACGATTTCAGATCTTGAGCTTTCGGGACTAACGCTTTCATCTGAGACAAGAAGCGCAAAGCTTGATCAGGTGCTTGCTGGTTTTGGGGTTAGCAAGACAGATGCTAATGAACTATTCATATCTGCCAGCGATGATGATATTTCAATCAAGATGAATATGATGCTACAGGCTATGATTTCTGTTGACGATCTGTTCTTTCTAAACAAAGATTCCGTGCGTTCTCTCTTTTTCGAGGATGTTGGGATGTGGATGTATGAGCATAATATTAAGCCTATTGCAGGACCTTCATATGTAGGTAGATCTGGACTTTATTACAAGTTTGATTATGCAATTGCTGGTGCAAAGATAAATGAGTTGAAGCTTATAAAGACCGTCAATAATCCTACTGAGACTAATGTCTGTAATGCTCTTTTTGGTTGGAAAGATGTTGAGAGTAGCCGAAAGGGTTCCACTGGGTATATCTTTCTCAATTCACGTAACGGGAAAAACGGAAAGATTGAACAGTCAGTTATAAGTGCCTGTTCTGCCTATGGGATGAAGCCTATTCAGTGGGGTATCAATGAGAACGCCTACATAGGCGAGCTTGCTGCATAAGATTGTTACCTTATTCATTATGTTTCTCTGTACACATTAAGATACCCTCTGTGTCTGCCAGAATGTGAACAGAGGGTAACACTCGTATACTTTTAGAATAGAAAGTGTTCTTAGCATAAATGATAGAGAAGACTTCTACTGGTAAATATCGTGTTCGCGTCGATATGGGGCGCGATCTTCACGGCAAGCGTCTTAGGAATACTAAGACGGTTCCAACCATGAGGGAAGCCCGAGCGCTTGAACACATGTGGGCAGAGATGGCGCGAACCGATGCTGTTATCAGAGATCACATGCGCTTTGATGACTTTGTGATTCAATACTATCTTCCGGACAAAGAAAAGCACCTGAGATACAACACAGTAAGACGTTATAAATTAGAGATTAAAAAGCGGCTTCTGCCGGCTTTTAGTCATAAGTACCTCGAAGATATCAAGCAGAGAGATATACAGGCACTTCTTGACTCTTGCGATACCAGGAACATGGCTAAGGTATCCCGTGATGTGTTGCGCCAAATCCTCAATATGGCTATGAAGTACGGTTATGTCAAACAGAACGTGGCCGCGCTTACGTATGACTTTCCGGAGCGTGCCATCCGTCCTGAGGACCACAACGGTACGTGGCTCACAAGTTTCGAACAACACGATGAGTTCATTGAGAAAATAGACAACCAACTCTTTAAGACAGTCTGCGTACTTGGCCTAAGCCTAGGGCTTCGTAAAGGTGAAATATTCGGTCTTGATTGGGAGGACATTGACCTAGATCATCGGGTGGTCCATGTCAAGCAGACCTATGTTATGGAGGGCAGTGGCTACAAGCTCATGGCGCCAAAGACCGCTAAAAGCGATAGATACATACCGTTGCGCTACGTGGCGACAGAGTATCTGAAGGACCTCTATGAGAGCAGGGGAGAGCCAACAGGTGCGGTCGTTATCAACAAATATGGATATAGAGCGAGTCCAAATAAATGTGCCGAGCGATGGACAGAGTATCTTCAGAAGCATGATCTTGAAAAAGTCAGTATACTCAATATGCGCCATAGCTTTGCGACTGCTTGTGTGAATGCAGGCATGGATATCGTAAAGGTGTCGCGCATGCTCGGACATACCCAGATATCAACGACCGTAAGCCGTTACGTGCGATATAAGGTTGATGACATTCAAGAGGAGTTTGATCGTTTGAGTGTGGGACAAAAGAGGGATTAAAAAACGGTCGGAAAAGCTCATTTTTAATACTGTAACAGTAGAAATAGGATAGAACATATATTCTATTTTTACGGCTTCGAATCCCTCCTCCTCCGCCATTTTACTTTTCTTGTATATACCGATTTAACTGGAAAGTTACTGCGTGTCTATGAGTTGATTTGTCTATTTTTTACAGAAATGCTAGCCTTTTCATGAACACAATTTTTGGTGTATTCCGAAAGGAGAAATGATGATGGTATCTGCTCAGGAACTTGAGGGCTTCCGTCGGGATCGCTATTTTGCCCGCGCCTGGACCCTTACAACGAAGAATAAGGGTTGGTGGAAAACCGCGCTGCTGCTGACTCTTGCGTGCCTTGTTCCTGTTGTGGGACCGCTTGGCGTATCAGGGTATATTGCCGAATGGATGCGCACGGTTGCATGGGGTAACAACATCAGCATTACAGATAACAAGACAAGTGTTGGTCAGTCAATCTCAAGCGGTTGGCGTATGTTTGTTGTGGGGCTTGTATATTGTCTCGCATTTGGCCTTTTGGGTATAGCGGCTCTCTTTATTCCAGTGCTTAACGGCATCCTGTTCCCGTTTTTTGTTATTGCAGGCATTTTGTTGAGCTACTTTGTGATTGTTGCTCAGCTCCGCGCTACCATTTATCAGAAATTGAGCGCGGGCTTTAACGTCAGGGCTGTCGTTCAGATGTTTAAGCATGGATTTCCTGGTTTATGCCGGATTTATGCACTCAGCATAGTTGGAGAGTTTATTGTCGGATCCCTTGGATCGATGTTTATGGGAGGTACGTTTATCGCGTACTTTTCCGCCCTGCTGAATGAAGGATTTGTCTTTGGCGGCCGTATGACGTTAAGCGCTTACTATCGTATGCTCAATGCCGCGCTGATGGCGACGATTCCTTCTTTCTTGGTGAACGCTATTCTTATTGCTGCTATTTCTGTTGTGCTGAATTTAGTAATCAGTGCGGCGTTTGCTTTGTGGATGCGCCAGTTTAATCTTCCCTCCTGGGGTAAAAGCAGCGATCCTTTGCCGCCGTATCTGTATGATCCTCGCGATGAAGCGATTGCTGAAGAAGCGCGGCAGGCTACGGCTGCCGAAAAAGAGCCAGTCGCTCAGCCTGTTACTCCCGTACAGCCTGCTTCGACGCAGCCCGCCCCAGCGCAGTCTGTGCCTGATCAAACCACAGAACCAGCGGCTCCGGCAACTGACGTGGCAGCGCCGGCAGCTCCAACAACCGAAACTGACGTAGAGGTTGTCCCGTTTGGACAGTCAGGACAGGTGTCCGAGAAGCCCGCTAAAGAATCCGCTGGTGAGCAGGGAACAAATACCGATCCGTTCGCGCCAACACAACAGTAGTTGACGAACGTTGTTTGATCTAGGCATTGAGAACAAATGCCTTTGAACGGCCATCATGCAGATTGTGTGATGGCCGTTTTCTTATATAAGCGGTGATATGGAACGGAAGGCCTTCTCGCCAGCGGATTGTTGAAAGTTGTGGTGCGCCTCGTCAGAATGCGGACAGATTGCAGTCAGAACCGTACGGTAGGCTTGAAGTGCCGGATTTGTCTGGAAAGAGAGAAAAGGAGAATTCGAGGTGATGCGGACAGAGGCGCAGGTATGTGGTATGATGCTTGGTCGAACCTTTCCTGCTTCGGACGCACCTTCACTTTCCGAAGCCATTAGCCCAGAGGAGGTGACCATATGAAGGCCTATGAACTGTTGTATTTTGTCGATCCGTCCTCTTCCGAGGAGATTCGCGCCGGTGTTATGAAGCGTATTGACGTTGCCATTACCACCGATGGAGGCGTAGTCGACAACGTCGAGGACTGGGGTAAGCGCAAGCTTGCTTTTGAAATCGACAAACTTACCGAGGGTGATTACACCCTTATCAACTTCCATGCAGATCCAACGCAGATTGCAGAGCTCGATCGAGTTTTGCGCATCAATGACGCCGTAAAGCGCCACATGATCGTGCGCCGTGTCGACAAGGACTAAGTCCTAATGGAAGGTGGAACGCAGAGAGCGTTTCCACGATGAGAGGCAGTGAGAGTATGAGCATTAACAGAGTGAATATTTCGGGCAATCTGACTCGCGACCCTGAGCTTCGCTCAACAGCGGGCGGCACCCAGATTCTTTCATTCGGGGTTGCCGTTAACGATCGTCGCAGAAATGTACAGACCGGCGAGTGGGAAGATGTTCCCAACTTTATTGATTGCGTGGTGTTTGGCCAGCGTGCCGATGCGCTTTCCCGCTTCCTCTCCAAGGGTTCGAAGGTTGCCATTGAAGGCAAGCTTCGTTACAGCACTTGGGAGACGAAAGAGGGACAGCGTCGCAGCAAACTTGAGGTTGTTGTGGACGAAGTTGAGTTCCTTTCCAGGAATCAGCAGCAGGCAAGCGCTGCTCCCGCTCCCGTACAGCAGCCATCGGCGCCCACATACGCGGCGCCCGCTCCACAGGCTGCCGCCCCCGCTCCGCAGGCACCTGCCGCGCCAGCAGCTGATGTCTACGACGAGGACATTCCGTTTTAATGAATACGGCAGCTGAAATTCGGTTGCCACAGAAAGGTATATGACATGGCTCAGCAGAAACAAGATTTTCAGCGTCAGCCGCGTCGCAAGTATTGCCAGTTCTGCAAGGAGGATACTGAGTATATTGACTATAAGGATACTCAGCTTCTTCGCAAGTACATGACCGACCGCGGTAAAATCAAACCTCGTCGCGTCACTGGCACCTGCACGCAGCATCAACACGACATTGCGCTTGCTATCAAGCGCGCTCGTGAGATGGCTCTTCTGCCTTACACCGTTGCGGTTGTTTCAAGCCGCGGTGGTCGTAATCGCGGATAGTCGTGGTTGAGAAACGATGCGATAACGTATGAAAGGCAAGCGAGATAATACGGGCCTACCTCCTGTTCCGCGCG
Organism: Atopobium sp. oral taxon 199 str. F0494; assembly: GCF_000411555.1. Classification (GTDB taxonomy): domain Bacteria; phylum Actinomycetota; class Coriobacteriia; order Coriobacteriales; family Atopobiaceae; genus Lancefieldella. The sequence goes on from NZ_KE150486.1 coordinate 1,220,117, forward strand.
GTACACAGGGAACTCATACCCAGGGTTCTCGTGATGCGCAAGGTTCAGAGAAACGCTTTGGGTCTTATGACGCGAAGCGCTCGGCGGCTCATGAGCAGCCTTCGTTTGAGCAGGGGCTCTTACTAGTGGCTTTAGGAGCGTTGGTCTGCTCATATCTTACCTTTGTCGGCGCAGCCCTCGTAAGCTATGGCATGGTTGTTACCTGCTATAAGAGAGGTTGGCGAGAAGCACTGGGCGCTTCATTGTTGGCGCTTCTTGCGGTTGGCGGGATAGGATATCTTTCTGGAGGCTTTGCCGCGTTGACAAGCGCGTTTTGCGCCGGCTTTATCGCGGTATGCGTTGGTGTTTCTGTCTCGCGTGGTCTATCGACAACTAGCATAAATTTGGTGATTATTGCCGCAGGAGCCCTCCTCATTCTGGGGGGATATGCCCTGCTCGCTACCTTAGACGGGACGACACTTTCCGCCAGCGTTGACGAAGCGTTTGAATTTTACCGGTCGCAGTATGCCAATGTGTCCCTGAACGGTTCAGTTGGTTTTGCGTATCTCAAAGGCCTAATGAAGCTCTTTTGGCCCACAAGCTTTACCTTGGTTGCGCTGGCATACTATGTTGTCGCGCGTATTGGTGCACGAGGTGCTTATCGCGGCCTTGGAGGAAACCGTACGCTTTTGCCGCAGCTTGCGGAGTACGATGTGCCTCTATGGCTTGTGGCGTTGGGCATTTTGACGCTTGCGGTATATGCGGCAAGTCCAACGCTTCCGTATTACGGAGACGAGGCGTTTCAGGCGTCTGTTAACGTACTGACGGCAATACGGTTCGCCTTAGTTGTTCAGGGCGTCGCTGTGGTCGTATGGTTCTTGCGGCGCCATGGCGTATCACCCGTGCTGACGATGGCTTTATTTATATTCGCGGCGTTTCTCGAAATTCAGGTTGGTATAGTAACTTTTGTCGGTCTAGCCGATATCTGGGCGAACTTCCGGCGCCTTTCGCGTGGGAAGAGGCCTGGCGGCGAGAAGACCGCACAAACAAAAAATCAGTCGGCTTCGGCTGACTGACCGAAGGAGTTCCCATGAAAGTAATTCTCTTGGGCGAGCTTCGTGGTAAGGGCGGAGAGGGCGACATCGTAGAGGTTGCCCAGGGCTATGCAGAGAACTTCCTGTTCCCTCAAAAGATTGCCCAGCCCGCTACCCCAGGCAACATTAAACAGCTTGAGGAGCGTCGCCACAATATCGCCAAGCGTGAAGCCGAGCGTCTTGCGGATGCGGAGGCTACAAAGGCCGCCCTTGACGGCAAGCTCGTTACCGTTGACGCCAAGATTGGCGAGGAGGGACAGCTGTTTGGTTCTGTCACTCCCGCGCAGATTGCCGATGCCATCAAAGATCAGCTTGGCGTTGAAATTGATCGTAAGCGCATTGTGCATAGCGCCGCTATCAAGACCGCCGGTCGCCACAAGGTGATTGTTGACCTTTACCGTGAGGTTGAGGCTACGGTTTCTGTTCAGGTTGGCCCTGAAGAGGCCGCGGAAGAGGTTGAGCCTGCCGTTGCGGTGAACGAAAGTGTCGCTGTGGAGTCCGAAGAAGTTGTTCCTGAGACGGAGACTGAGAAGGCAGAGACCACAGAATAACTTTTTTCACGCGATTTTTTGATCGTCGCGAATGTTCTTTTGACAACTGGGGTTTTCTACAAAAATGCCAGTTGGAAGAAAAAAATAAGTCTCATGCCAAGGTTTTGAAACACCAGAAAATGCCCCTGCTGTAATTGTTTGCAGCGGGGTATTTTCGTAACTTAAAGAAGGCTTGGTAATTTATACCATGTTTTATCTGCTGTTTTGTAAAACCATGTATAAAGTGGAGCAAAGTCCTGCAAAATTGCAGTGGACTCTGCATAACATTACCAGGCGGCAAATTGTGGAGTTTTACCGTTTACCAAAAAGTCGACAAAATGTTGAAAATGTTGAAAACTAGCTGAAGTCCATATCACTGATACTATGTTGTGAAAAAAACTGTTGAATACTTTTTCTGACATACCGCCGGCAAAAAAAGAGGGCCTTTTTGAGGAAAAATGCGCTAGTATTCTCTTTCCAAGACTGAAAGAAATGGAACCAGAATGTCTGAAATTGTAGATGAGATTAATCCAACGCGACTGAATGCGCTTGAGAAGGTGGCTATGCCTCAGGATCCTGAGGCGGAAATGTCTGTCCTTTCAGCGATGATGAACGATGAAGAAGCTCGCGCGGAATGTCTCATCCGTCTTACGGAAGAAGACTTCTATACACCCTCTAATCGCTGTATCTTTAACGCCATCAGCTTTCTGTTTAATCATAACAACGCCGTTGACCCTCTTTCGGTATCTGACACGCTTAAAAGTAAAGGCGAACTTGAGAAAGCGGGAGGACCTGAGCGCATCGCGGAACTTGGCGGAGATCCGCTTGCTCGTGTGGGCTGGCAGTATCATGCAGAGATGCTCCACCGCGACAAGACACTCCGCAAAATGATTTCCGCTTCAGCGCAGATATCGGCGCTTGCCTATGATGCTCCTGAAGACACCAAAGAAGTTGTCGATGCGGCTCAAAAGCTTATTTTTGACGTAACTAACTCAGATGTCTCAGAAAGTGAGCAGCCTATCAGCGCTGTCATGAACAATCTCTATCAAGAACTTTCGGACAACGCAAACAAATCAAAAGTGGAGCTTGGCGTTCAGACCGGTTTTCCTTCTGTTGATGCCGTGCTCCTAGGCTTGCGTCCGGGACAGATGGTTGTTGTCGGTGCCCGCCCCGGTGTCGGTAAGACATCGTTTGCGCTCAATCTTGCTGTGCAGGCTGCTGCGACCGGCGCGAATGTGGCATTCTTCTCGCTTGAGATGAGCAAGATGGAAATCGCTCAGCGCCTCTTAGCGTCTTCATCGCGTGTCTCCCTTACGTCAATTCGCTCCGCGAAGATAGCGCCTGACGATTGGCCTCGTCTCGCGGCGGCTTCCGCGGCTATTTCCAATCTTGACATTATGATTGACGATACGCCCGGCATAACAGTTACCGAAATTCGCGCCAAGGCTCGCCGCATGCTCCACAACAAACCAAAGGGCATTATTGTCATTGATTATCTGCAGCTGCTTTCTCCTCCCGCAAATCAAAGGCGGGTGGATAACCGCGCTACTGAGGTATCTGAGATGTCACGCGGTATCAAGATTATGGCAAAAGATCTTAAAGTGCCTGTTATTGCGCTTTCTCAGCTTAACCGTACGCTGGAGAATCGCACCGGCAAGCGCCCGCAGCTGTCCGATTTACGCGAATCGGGCGCTATCGAGCAGGACGCGGACATCGTTATATTGCTAGACCGTTCGATGAACGAGGACGAAGCCTCTCGTAATGACCGTCCCGACATGGGCATCACTAATCTCATTATCGCGAAGAACCGCTCAGGGTCGCTTGCGGATATTTCTCTCACGTTCGTGGGATCTTCTACCAAGTTTGTAGAGGTAATCGAAGGGTATGATGACGCTGACGCCCTGACGGCGCGGGAAAATTCATGTGCGCGACAGTTACCTTACAAATATGAAAATCAATAAACTCGTGTACTTTGCCTACGCGAACGCTCTTCAGGCTGGAAAAAAGCTTTTTGATGACGATATTGAAGTGTGGGCTTTCGGCCCAGTCGTGCCTAGCGTCTATAAAGAGTTTGCTCATTATGGCAGTGGGCAGATTAAGTTCTTGCCGTTAGATGAGGTTCCACAAGAGGCTCTTCTTGTCGCAGAGGACGTATGGGGCAAATATGGTTTCATGACAGCTATGGATATCATGGAATTTAGTCATCGCAAGGGTGGGGTATGGGAAAAGAAATATATTCCCGGTCAACGTCACATACGTGTTGATGATTCCGATATCAGACAGTCTTCTGATGGTAGCGAACTTCCGAAGCTTGAAGGAACCTTTGCGGACGCTATGAGTAAGTCCTCTAAGCGGTGGGCAAATGTTCTCGACATGCTTGCCGATAGCTGATAGGCATTAGTCAAAAAGCAATCGAACTCCGTCAAGAAGAACTGGAAGCGTTTCTTATTGAACAAGCAGCAGCCCTTACCGTATTTATCGCAAAAGACCACGCATTTTCAGACGGCAACAAGAGAACGGCACAGCAAATACCATCAACTATGTTCTCGCGGTGGCTTAAGGGATTTGATGATATTAAGTGTAGTGACAACGAAATGTATGATGAGATACAAGGGATAGCTAAAGGGGAAGTTTCACAAGTAGAATTTGCTACATGGCTCAAGCAGAAGATTGTATTCAAATAAAGACTAGCCTGAAAAGATATTCTTTAAGCATAGGTACATCCTAAATACCGAACTTATACCGGACTTGTGACTTTTATGAACTTTTTCGGACAGAGAATGACAGCTAGGAAACTTTTGGAGATTTAAGAACGCCAAGAACCTCTATACTAAATGAGCAATCCCATGTGATTGCGTATGAGCCGCCATAGAGTGCGATAGGGAGAACGTATGTCAGCTTCTGTTCTTGTGGGAACCCAGTGGGGCGATGAAGGCAAGGGTAAAGTTACCGACCTTATTTCCGGAGATTTCGACGTAGTCTGCCGATATGCGGGCGGCGCTAACGCGGGGCATACGGTTATTGCCGGAGACACTAAGCTGGCGCTTCACCAAGTTCCCTCCGGCGTTATGTACGACAATACCTATCCCGTCATTGGTAACGGGTGCATCGTTGACCCGGAGATACTTCTCGGCGAAATCGACATGCTTGAAAGTCAGGGCATTTCTTGTGAGGCGCTGAAGATTTCCGGCAACGCGCATATTGTTATGCCCTACCATAAGGATCTTGATGGCGCGCACGAGAAGAAGCTCGGCAAGAATCTTATCGGCACCACCAAGCGAGGCGTTGGGCCAACCTATATGGACAAGATGAATCGCACCGGCCTGCGCATGCAGGATATGCTTGACGAGAAGATCTTCCGCAAAAAGCTTGAGGCGGCGCTTGAGTATACCAATCCTATCCTTAAGCTGGTTTATGGCATGCCAACCTATACCGTTGACCAAATCTGTGAGACCTACCTTCCCTATGCTGACCGTCTGTGTCCCTATATCGTGGAGTCCTCAATCTTTTTGAATGAGCAGCTTGAGGCAGGCAAGAATATTCTTTTTGAAGGCGCTCAGGCTACCATGCTCGATATTGATCACGGCACCTATCCGTTCGTGACATCTTCAAACTGCACGGCAGGAGGTGCCGTTACCGGTTCTGGCGTAGGTCCCACCAATATCGATCGCGTATTGGGCATCGCAAAAGCCTATCTTACCCGCGTGGGTTCAGGACCGTTCCCCACGGAGCTTTTTGACGAAACGGGCGACCGTTTGGGTGAGGTAGGGCATGAATATGGAGTTACTACGGGTCGCAAGCGTCGGTGCGGCTGGTATGACGCGGTGGTGGTCAACTACGCCGCGCGAGTCAATGGCCTAACCGACCTCGCCATTACTAAGCTGGATGTTTTGGGATGCCTGCCTGAAATTAAGGTGTGCGTAGCTTACGAGTGTGACGGTAAAGTTTATAAGACAGTACCTGAGCATCAGAGTGTCTTCTACCACGCAAAACCCGTCTACGAAACGCTGCCGGGCTGGGAATGCGATATTTCCGAAACGCGCAACTTCTATCAGCTCCCCCGCGAGGCTAAGGATTATATCGATTTCCTCGAGCAGCTCGCCGGCGTGCGTGTTTCCATCATTACCGTTGGACCCGAACGTGAACAGACCATCGACCGCTACTGGAGGTAAGACGTGGTACGCGCTGCGCACTGCGCTGGTTGCCGGACGTTTGCTCTCGTAGCCGACAACCCTTGCGGATTTGAACGCGAAGATCTTGAGGCATTAGAGATTCTCTTGATTCCTAACAGGCTGAACGCTCGTGCTGAAGAAGTCGCGGCGTTCTATCGTCAGCTGCTGAGTGAAGAATATACAGGTATTCTGTCCGTTCATGTGAGCTCAGAGCTGGCGCTTTCCTATAAGACAGCGGAGGATGCCCGGGGAAATATTGTCGGCGATGGTGTTGCAAATCAGCGCGAAGCGCATGATGTTCCTGGCGAGAAGATCGTGCTTCTCGATACCGGAAACGCACCTGCAGCGCAGGGCATCATTTTGGAACGACTGAGCGCTGCGCGCGCGGCTGGAGCAAACCTGAAGGCGGCTGCGGCGTATGGGCGTGAGCTCAGCGAAGCGGCCAGCACGCTTTTTATCTCCATGAACGGCGAGAAACTTGTGCGCCATCAGCATCGTCCTCACCGATTTTCCTTTCGCCAGCAGTTTGAGCATGTGCGCCGTCGCATTTCATCGGAGATGTATCTCTATCTGTTGGCAAACGGTTTATTGAAAGAGATTGCCCACAGTCACGACATTTCCGATCTTACCGCGCGCATTTCTCGATCGCTGAGCGCGGCGTATGTGGTTGAGGGGCCGCTTGTCTACGTCATCATTTCTTCAGGTGACCATCGGGCCAGACTTGCGCTGGAAAAGCCTTTGGATACCAATGAATATGAGGCTGCGCTGCTCGCGCGCCGACCGGCTTCAAAGGAATTTTCTCCGCATATCGGGACAACTTCGGTGGGCGTCGCGTTTGTTCCTAAAAATCTGTATGACAAAGCGGAGGAGCTGGCCGTGGATACAACCGACGTTTTGCTCTTAGGAGCCGGTGGCCGTGAATATGCGCTTTTGACCAAGCTGCGTGAGTCGCCGCATGCGGGAAAGTTCTACGTCGCGCCCGGCAATGGGGGCATGGCCGTGCTAGCGGAAACCGCGCCGATAGACCAAAACAATCCCGAGGAAGTGGCGGCATTTGCTCGCGAGAAGAACCTGGGTCTTGTGGTTATCGGCCCGGAGGCGCCGCTTGTAGAAGGTGTTGCCGATGTCGTACGCGCGGCGGGCATTCCCTGTTTTGGACCCAGCAAAGCAGCCGCTCAGATGGAGGGATCGAAAGCGTTTGCCAAGGGCGTTATGCAGCGCGCGGGTGTTCCCACAGCAGCTTGGAAGTCGTTTACCGATGAAGCTTCCTGTGAGGCCTATGTGCGCGAGGTGGGCGCTCCGATAGTCGTCAAGGCTGACGGCCTGGCGGCCGGTAAAGGCGTTATCGTCGCGACTACGACCGAAGAAGCTCTTAAAGGCGTACACGAGTGTTTTTCCGGCCAGTTTGGCGCCGCGGGCACTACAGTGGTAATCGAAGAATTCCTTGAGGGACCTGAATGCTCGTTGCTTGCGCTTACTGATGGCACAACGCTTGTACCGCTTGCGACAGCGCAGGATCATAAGCGTGCCTTTGATGGTGACCGTGGGCCCAATACCGGCGGCATGGGCGTTTTTTCTCCCAGTCCGCATGTTACGGGCGATGAACTCGCAGCCATGGTTGCCATTGAGAAGCGAGTAATCACGGAGCTTAAGGCGGAGGGAATCACCTATTCAGGCTGCTTGTACGGTGGCTTTATGCTGACTGACGAAGGGCCCAAAGTTCTGGAATTCAACGCGCGTTTTGGAGATCCCGAGACGCAGGCCATTTTGCCGCGGCTCCAAGGGGATCTCATTGAAATTATGCTCGCCTGTGATGAGAGTACCCTGGATGAGCAGGAGATATCCTGGTCCGATATGGTCGCGGTTTCCGTGGTGCTGGCAAGCGCGGGGTATCCGGGTTCGTATGAAGCAGGCAAGGAGATTGACGGCATTGAGTCTGCGGAACAGGAGCCGGGTATTTTTGTAAACCATGCCGGCACCGCTCGCACACCCGATGGCCGTCTTGTGACCGCCGGAGGCCGAGTGCTTAACGTTACAGCTCTGGCTCCTGACTTTGAGAGCGCGCGCAGTTTGGCATATGAGGCCGTTGATCGGATCAACTTTGACGGTAAGCAATATCGCACCGATATTGGACGTAAGGCACTTGAACCACGTAAGGCGCATTGATGACTGAAAAAAAGAACGCAGAGTTTTTAACCAAGAAAGAGCCGTTTGAGGCCGAGAAGGACTCGCTTGAACACAAGGGCGAGCAGCCCGAGATCAAGGACGAGCAGGACGCTCACCTTGAGTGTGAGCCAGAGATTGTTGAACCTGATGCCGATAAGAACGATGCTTCCGCGCAGGCCGTTCTTTCCGCAGAGGATAAGAGCGCAATTAGCGGAGCCGTCTCCGATTTGCGAGCCGCGGCCGAATTGCTCACCTATGACGGCGACCGAAAGACCGTTGCGGGCGCTGCTCCGCATATGTCGGGGATGCCTGTAGAACGTGAGCTGGTCTTTGGTAATGATGATCCGCGCGACGCGGCTCTTGCAGAAAAGCCGATTTCCGAAGACGTTGCATGGACCGGTCGAATCTTTAATGTCAACCGCTTGCGTGTTGAGTTGCCGGACGGTCGCGTAGCGCTGCGCGATGTCGTACGCCATCCCGGAGCCGTGGCGGTTGTGGCTCTTACCGACGAGGGCCGTATTTGTTTGGTTCGTCAGTACCGGACGGCAATTGACCGCGTTACGATTGAGCTGCCTGCGGGAAAGTTGGACCCCGGCGAGGATCCTCTTGACTGCGCTCATCGAGAGCTTCTGGAAGAGACCGGTATGCAGGCGGAAAAAATGGCGTTTTTGACGAGCATTGCCACTTCGGATGGGTTTACTGACGAGATAATTCATATTTACATGGCGACAGGTCTCACGTTTGTCGGCTCCGACCCCGATGCCGATGAGTTCATAAACGTTGATTTGGTGGAAGTCTCTGAGCTCATTGATGCGGTGCTTGATGGGCGCATTGAAGATGCGAAAACCGTGGTAGGAGCGCTTTTGTGTGACTCTATCTCGCGCAGATTGCAGGCTTCGTAGGCTACAGGCTTTGAAGTGGTCTTCGGCAATTCTCACATAGAGCAGTCTGGCTGTCGCGGTACTCGGTAGCGCGGCAGCCTCGTATATCAGACAGGATTACTCATGACAGACAGTACTTCTCGCCAGCAAAACAGCGATGGCGAGAAAAACAGACGATCCAAAACACAAGTCGCGCTGCATAAGAATATCTTTTTGCGCTTTCTTTCGTACTATATGGGTCAGCGTCATCTGTTCTTTATGGACATGGTCTGCGCGCTTGTAATTGCAGGTACCGAGCTTGCTTTTCCGCAGATTTTACGGCAGCTTGCGGGAGGTCTGTTCACGGAAGACAAAGACGCTATTGTAGGATCTCTCGCGCTGGTGGCTGTCGGGCTGATTGGTATGTATGCCCTGCATTTCTTCTGCCGCGTCTTTGTTATTAGCTGGGGGCACATCATGGGGGCTCGCATGGAAAGCCATATGCGAGAAGACCTGTTTGACGCCTATGAGCGCATGAGTTTTTCGTATTACGACCGCCATAAGACGGGCGATTTGATGAGTCGTTTGGTGTCCGATCTTTTTGACATTTCTGAGACGGCGCATCACGGTCCTGAGTACCTTGTAATCGGTGTTATGGAGATTGCGGGCTCATTCGTTATCCTTTCCTTTATCAATGTGCCGCTTACCCTCGTTATGGTCGCTATCGCTGTGGCGCTGGTAGTCTTTAATTTCTTCGCCAATGTGCACATGAGAGCTATTTTTTGCGAGAATCGCGTCCGCATTTCAAACGTCAATACTCAGCTTGAGGATTCGCTGGCGGGCATTCGCGTGGTTAAGGGCTTTGCCGCCGAAGACCATGAGCGGGCTAAGTTTCGCAAAAGCAATGACGCCTATCTGGATTCCAAAGCGCGGATGTACTTTGCTATGGGTCGCTATCACGGTGCTATCGATTCGATGATGGGCATACTCAATACCACCATTGTGGTGTTCGGCGGCTGGATGATCGCGCACGAACAGATGCGCGCCGTTGACCTGGCTACTTTCGCGTTGTATGTGTCTCTTTTTACCACCCCTATTTCAAACATTCTGAACTTTACGGAAACGTTCCAAAAGGGTCTGGCGGGCTTTCAGCGGTTTACGGAGATAGTGGACACGCGCCCTGATGTTGAAGATAAACCGAACGCCCCTGATCTTGCGGTTTTCGCAGGCGAGATTAGCTACGAGGACGTTCACTTTTCTTATGACGGTGACGATGAAGTCATCAGAGGACTGAATCTTCACATCGAGCCAGGGAAAACAGTTGCCCTTGTTGGCCCCTCCGGCGGCGGAAAGTCAACGACCTGCTCTTTATTACCGCGATTTTATGATGTAACGTCAGGATCTATTACCATTGACGGTCAGGACGTGCGCGACGTGACTCAGCATTCGCTTCGCGATGCCATTGGCCTTGTACAGCAGGACGTCTATCTTTTTGACGGGACTATCGCGGAAAACATCGCATATGGCTGCCCTGAAGCAACGCGAGAAGAGATTGAAGCGGCTGCTAGGCGCGCCAATATCGCGGCGTTTGCGGAAAGCTTGCCTGACGGATACGATACGGAGGTTGGGCAGCGCGGCACACGGCTTTCCGGCGGGCAAAAACAGCGCATTTCCATCGCCCGTGTCTTTCTGAAGAATCCACCGCTGCTTATTCTGGATGAGGCTACATCGGCGCTGGACAACGAATCGGAGCGTGCGGTTCAGGAGTCTCTTTCCGAGCTTGCAAAAAACCGCACAACGCTCATTATCGCGCACCGCCTTTCCACCATCATGGGGGCTGATGAGATTATCACCATTGAGGGAGGTCGAGCGGTTGAACGCGGCACCCACGAGGAGCTTCTCGCCAAAGAAGGAACGTACGCCACATACTATCGCATGCAGTTTGGAGCGGGCGCTGAAGCAGGTAGCGTTGTGCGCGCGAGATAAAGACGGAAATAACGTATAATCATCTCGTTGTGGACGGAAAGAGGATTATGGCTACAGACCAAAGAAAAGAGTTTGCTCGCAGGCAGCGCGGTGCACTTGACGCGGATGCCGCTGAGGAGCTCTTTACCAAGGTTGATGAAACCGGCCATCCTAACGAGGAGCGCGCCGCTGTTGAACGGGCTCGCCGTGCAGGCGGCGCCGAAGCCGTTGATATTGACCCTCTGAGTGGCACCGATCCTTCAGGGTCAAATGTCGAGAAGGTCATTACGAAGACCGCCGTTATTTTTATGCTGGTGTTTCTTGCGGCCGTTGTACTCATGCAGATTTCTTGTGGCTTCATCCGTCGAGCCAACACCGCAAACCTGACCGAGTCGGTTACCGTTCGTACCGTAGCGTCCGCTTTGCGCGGCGGTGTTGAATGGGGAGACGGCTTCACGCAGTTTCCGGAAGACTTTTCCGTCCAGGAGGCTGATGAGAACACCGGGCGCGTTGAGGTGACGGTTACAGATACCAGCTCCGGCAATGTATTGGAATGCCTGTCGGCGTCGTCTGTTCAAGCTCAGGCTTTCGCGTTTAACTGCCTGTTGAACCCCAAGATCAATACGGTTGTCTATCACGTAAACACCCATCGCGGCGACGAGGGACACCTCAAGAAATCGGAGCTCTTTGGCTTCTTGAAGCCAAGTGGCGATGCTACACCCATCTTTACCTTTACCTATTCCAAGACGCAGTCCGCTGCGGGCGTTACCATTACCTGTGTAACTACGGGCGCCGATGAAGATACCCAGACTCAGCTTCGTGACCAGATTGCCACATCGTATACGCCGGTGCGCGTTCTGGACAACCTGGTTAATGGCGGCAACAATAGCTCCGGCTCCGGTACCGGAAAGAGCAACAGCAATAGCACCGGTGCCGAAAAGAGCAGTGGCGGCGGCAATAAAGAAACGACAGACGGAACCGCCAATGGCTCCACCAGTGATTCCGGCGCTTCCGGATCTGGATCGGGAGCCAGTGACGGTTCAGGAGTCGGAGCAAAGAACAGCTCAAACGGCTCAAACTAAGTTTTTAGAACTACTGTACGAGCTGTGTAATCTCTCCAAGTACGGACTCAAAAGAAACGCCGCGGACCTCAAAGTCTGGCTGTTCGCGTGTGACTTTCATGGCGTCGCGAACAAACGCGCCGGCAAATGCGCAGGCGTCTGCAAGACCGCGCTCGCACATAAGGGCAGCAAGGAGAGCCGAAGCGAAAAGATCACCGGTTCCGTGCAGCATATACGGCAGTAGCTCATCGGCAACTTCGGTGACCTCGGTGCCCTTCTCGCCACGAACAGCGATGTAATTGCGGATAAAGCCGTCGCCGCGAACAATGCCTTTGAGCACCACGGACTTTGCGCCCATCGAAAGCAGCGCGTCAAGATAGCGCCCGACCTGCTCATCAGTAAGGTTCTGGCCTTCGTATTCGATGCCGGTGAGAATGCTTGCCTCGGTAAGATTTGGCGTCAAAACGTCAGCGCCGTCAACAAGGCCACGCATAGCATCGCAGAGTTCCTGCGTGTAGGTTGGATACATGACGCCGCCGTCACCCATTACCGGGTCAACGATACGAAGCGCCTTTGGATGCTCGCGATACAAGCGCTGAATGCTTGCAACTTGCTCAGCAGCGCCTAAAAATCCGGAGTAAACGGCGTCAAGTTCGATACCCTCATCCACCCACGCGTCAAGGTAGTCAGCCAGCATATCGGTGGTGTCGTGCATGTAAAACTTAGGGAAGCGAGTGTGCGCCGAGAAGAGCGATGTGGGAACAGGGCATACATCGCAGCCAGCTGCGGAAAGCACCGGAATCGCTACGCCAAGTGAGCATTTTCCGTAGCCGCACAGATCATGAACTGCGGCGATGCGCGGAATATACGCGCCTCTACGTTTGAACAAGACAGGATTAGCGTTACTCATAGGATTTCCTTTCACGTGGACTGATGGACCAACGCCAGAGAACATGATAACGAAAATAGGAAGAAAATATAGTGCTTGTGTGACTCTCGTCAGGTGACGGAGGTGCTTCTCGCTGAGTAATTTATACTTAGTGAGGATATGCTGGTAGCAATGGCGCTGATACAGGCCGGAGTAGTGAAGGAGCAACTATGGCGGAACAGCCGGTTGTTGGGATTATTATGGGCTCTAAGTCTGATCTTCCTGTCATGGAAGGCTGCACGGCGGAGCTCGAACGCATGGGCGTTCCCTACGAGCTGGTCGTCGCCTCCGCGCATCGCAATCCACAGAAAGTTCACGAATGGGCAAAAACGGCAGCTGATCGGGGCCTCAAGGTGATTATCGCCGCCGCGGGAAAAGCCGCGCATCTTGGGGGTGTCGTAGCTGCGTATACTCCGCTTCCTATCATCGGAGTTCCTATGAAGACCAGCGATTTAGGCGGCATGGACTCACTGCTTTCGATGGTGCAGATGCCGTCGGGCGTGCCCGTAGCGTGCGTGGCTATTAACGGGGCAAAAAACGCGGCCCTCTATGCTGTGCAAGTTCTGGGCTCCTCGCTTCCGGAATATCGCGAGAAGATTATAAGGCTGAAGCAAGAAATGGCTGACGCGTAAGGTATCTCATGGCGCCGGCCAGCATACAGATGATGCGGACCGGCATACAGAAAGAAAGTTAGGCAGGATAGTTTATGACAGAAACACGAGGCAGACATTTTGCGGGAAATACCACTCCATCGGACACCCGCAGCTCAGCCTCCACGGCCGTGAAACCTTTATCGTATGACCTGAAGAAGAGCGGCACAAAAGGAGGAAATGAAAGCCACGGTGGCAAGAACAAGCGGAAGGGGAAGCGTTCTGCTCGTATCGTGTCGAACCTTCTGTTGCTTATCGGCATTCTCCTCATTGTCGCGTCCGCATGCCTTTTTGCAAAGTCGCAATGGGACTACCACCAGCAAGACGTTATCAACGAAGAGCTGGCTCAGTATGCGACAATTCCCGAGAACAATGACACGGAGGCTCCAGGGATTGATTGGGAGGGTCTGCGCGCCATTAATTCGCAGATTGTCGGGTGGATTCAAATTCCAAACTCTCCGGTGAATTATCCTGTGTATCAGACAACCGATAACGAGCACTATCTGCACACTAATGCAAAGGGCGAGTATTCCGTCGGAGGACAGATTTTCCTGGATTACGAAAACGACCCCCATGGCCTTGTCGATCAGCAAACTATCGTGTATGGCCATCATATGAAGAACGGCTCGATGTTCAAGTACATTGGCAAGATGAACGACAAGAGCGTCTTTGACAGCGTGGATACCATTTGGTATGAAACTCCCGAGAAAAAATATGAGCTAGTGCCGCTGTTTATCTATCATGCGTCGGACGATGATGACAGCGTCAGGCAGTTTAATTTTTCGACGCCGGAGGAATTCCGCAGCTATTTGAAGGAAAAATTGGGCCGAGCTGTTAACGCTCGAGCCGGCGCGTCTGAGATTATTGACCGGGTAGACCACGTTATGACTCTTGTAACCTGTAACTATTCTGATCAGTATGGTCGCGCCGCTTTGGTATGCGTGCAGAAATCGGATCTTCAGCCCTCCGCGTAAGCAAGCGCGCGCTTAAAACCGAAGACTATCGATACCATATTGTTACGCACCTCGAACAAAGAGCGTTTGAGGTGCCTTTTCTTCTCGCCAGCGAGTACACTAGAGAGGCAAGCGGCTCTACGAGTGCGTATGAGAGGCAATCAGAAAGGAACTCATGGAGCTTCACGAGGAGTGTGGCGTTTTTGGCGTATGGGCGCCGCAGCGTGACGTGGCTAGATTGACGTATTTTGCGCTCCATGCCCTTCAGCACCGGGGGCAGGATTCAGCTGGTATAGCGGTCGGCGATGGTCAGACTGTCTTGATTCGCAAAGATCTTGGTCTGGTGACCGAAGTCTTTACCGGGTCGGATCTTGATGCCATGCCGGGGAAAGCCGCGATCGGGCACTGTCGCTATGGGACTGCCGGGGCCAAAGGATGGGAGTCGGCTCAGCCGCATCTTTCTTCGATTGATGAGACCATTATTGCGCTGGCACACAATGGCACGCTGCTCAACTTTGATGCGTTGCGAGAAGAACTTGCCGCCCGCAGCATTTCTTTCCGGTCGGATACCGATTCTGAGGTGGCAGCGCAGCTCATTGGCTACTTTACGCAAAAAACGCACCGTCTTCGGTCCGGTATTGCAGCGACGATGCGGCTTCTGGAGGGCGGTTATGCGATGGTGCTGGTGCGTGAAAACGCGCTCTACGCCTTTCGCGATCCCAACGGCATACGTCCTTTGGTGATCGGGCGTCTGGGAGACCCTGCAGACAATAACTGGGTGATCGCTTCGGAAACATGCGCTTTAGGCATCGTAGGAGCAACGTTTCTTCGTGAAGTTGAGCCGGGAGAAATTATCCGTATTTCAGATGAAGGCATGCGCTCCGAGCGAGGTCTTGCAAGCCGAGAGCCGGCGGCGTGTATTTTTGAGGACGTGTACTTCTCGCGGCCTGATTCGGTTGTGAATGAAAAATCCGTCTATCGCGTGCGTCACGACATGGGCAGACAACTAGCGCGTGAAGCGGCGGCCGACGTTGACCTGGTTATCGGCGTACCCGACTCCGGCGTTCCTGCGGCTGAAGGATTTGCCGCTGAGCTCGGCGTTCCCTTTGGCACGGGGCTTATTAAAAATCGATACGTGGCACGCACGTTCATTCAACCCACGCAGCAGCTTCGGCAGCTCGGCGTCCGCCTGAAGCTGAATGCCCTTGCCGATGTCATTCAGGGTAAACGGCTGGTGATGGTGGACGATTCGGTTGTGCGCGGCACTACCTCTCAGCAGATTGTGCAGCTGCTGCGCGACGCGGGCGCCTCAGAGGTGCACGTTCGTAGCGCTTCTCCCAAGGTTATATGGCCCTGCTTCTACGGCATTGACACCGCTGACCAGGATCAGCTTATTGCGGCGAGCAAAACAACGCAGGAGATATGCGAATATATAGGAGCTGACTCACTGGGCTTTTTAAGCCTTGAGGGACTTTTGAGCTGCGTGCCTCAACGAGGCTACTGCGCCGCCTGTTTTAACGGACGTTATCCGGTAGAGATCCCTGACGATTTTCATGGACGGTTTTTGTCCGGCATGCGCCCTTGTAACCTCTGCCATTCCTACGCTTGCACCTTTGACCAGGTAGAGGCACAACTTGCACAGAAAGGAAAGCAAGATGTCCAACGCTCTGAATGATGACCGCCACATCACCTATGCCGATGCCGGTGTTGATGTTGATGAGGGGGCTCGTGCGGTAGATGCCATTAAGGCTGCTGTCGCGACCACTTCACGCCCCGAGGTCATTGGAGGCCTTGGTGGCTTTGGCTCTTGCTTTTCCGCGGCGGCGCTCAAAGACATGGAAGAGCCCGTGCTGGTCAGCGGCACTGATGGCGTTGGTACCAAGCTGGCTATAGCGCAGCTTTTAGGTCGCAATGATACGGTGGGTCAAGATCTTGTGGCCATGTGCGTGGACGACATTGTTCCCATGGGCGCCGAACCGTTGTTTTTCCTGGACTATATCGCCGTCGGTAAACTTAAGGCCGATGCGGTGGCGGAGATCGTGGGAGGCATCGCGGAAGGCTGCCGCAAGAGCGGATGTGCGCTCGTGGGCGGTGAGATGGCGGAGCATCCCGGCGTTATGAACCCCGATGAGTATGATCTGGCCGGCTTTGTAGTGGGCGTTGTTGACCGCCCCAAGATTTTAGGACCGGAGCGGGTATCTGCAGGCGATGTTATTCTCGGCCTCTCCTCATCAGGCATTCATTCCAATGGCTATTCGCTGGTGCGTAAGGCTGTCATCGAGAACAAGACGGTTGAAGAACTCAATAAACCGCTGGAAGAGCTGGGCGGCGAATCGCTTGCTGATGCGGCGCTCCGTCCCACAACCATCTATGCCGGCAGTTTGCTCGCGGTGCTTAAGGCCGGCGCGCCCATCAAGGCGATGGCGCACATTACCGGAGGCGGCATTACGGAAAATCTCAATCGCGCTCTGCCTGCGCAGGTAGACGCGCTGGTGGACCGTTTGGGCGAATCGGGAGGTCCCAACTGGAGCGTTCCTCCCATCATTACCTACGTCTCCGAACAGGCACGTCTTTCGCTTGACGAGCAGTACCGCACCTTCAATATGGGTGTCGGAATGGCGCTTATCGTTGATCCCGACGACGTTGACGATGTGGCGGAAGCTCTTGTTGCGCAGGGGTGCAATCCCTTCGTGATGGGAGAGTGCGTTCCGGGCACTGGAAAGGTGGTCTACAGAGATGTCGCTTAAGCTGGGTGTTCTTATCTCAGGCTCGGGTACCAATTTGCAGGCGCTGATAGATCGCATTGCCGACGGCTCGCTGGACGCCACTATTGAACTGGTTGTTTCTTCTCGCCCCTCTGCGCAGGGGCTTAAGCGCGCTGAGGCCGCCGGCATTCAGACGCTTACGCTTTCAAAGGAGATTTACGCCGATCCTTTGACGGCAGATATGGTTATCGCAACGGAGCTTAAGCGTAAGGGCGTTGACTATGTGGTGATGGCTGGCTACATGCGCAAAGTGGGCATGGCGCTTCTGGACGCCTTTCCCAATCGCGTGCTTAATATTCACCCTGCGCTTCTTCCGAGTTTTCGCGGGGCGCATGCCATTCAAGAGGCCTATGAGTACGGAGTTAAGGTGACGGGTGTGACCGTTCACCTGGCTAATTATGAGTATGACCGCGGACCAATTATTGCGCAGCGGCCGGTTATAGTTCAGGAGGAGTGGAGTCTCGATGAGCTCGAAGCAGCCATTCATGAAGTTGAACACCGGCTTTATCCCGAGGTCATTCAAGCGATTGCTGAGGGACGCGTGCGTGTTGAGGCAAATTATGTTCATATACGGGAGAGGGTATGACTTCACTAAAGCTGTCTGATGTCGCTGAGTCGCGCGTTAACAATCTCAATCTTATGCGTTTTGTGGCGGCAATCTTTGTCATTATTTCCCACTGCTATAGCGTTGTGCTCGGCAGCGACGCGGGGGACTTTGTGTATAGGCATACGAAACAGCTGACCTTCGGAGGTATGTCCGTAGGTCTTTTCTTTGTGTTTGGAGGCTTTCTCATCGCGCGGAGCTGCGAGCATCATAGTGATGCGAAGACCTTTTTCAAACAGCGTGTTTCTCGCTTGTTTCCGGAGCTGATCTTTGTAGTTTCGGCGTCCGCTTTGGTGCTGGGTCCCCTTGTGAGCACTCTTGCTCCTGGAGAGTATTTTACAAATCCCCAAACGTATCGGTATTTTCTCAACAGCTTTCTTATCATGGTTCATGAGCTGCCCGGAGTTTTTACCAATAACCCCCTGGGCAATACCGTTAACGCCTCTCTGTGGACACTTCCTGTTGAATTTTGTTGCTATATCCTGTGCTTTATAGGATTTAAGCTGACCAGATTTAATCAGAAGCGCTTCATTCTGGCTTCCGTTCCCGTTGTTGCTTTAATCGTTTTGTATGTTTGGAAGTTTTCTCCGCAGCAGCTGAGTGTGGTTCGTGCTGTTGTCCTCTTTTATATAGGTGTAGCGTTTTGGGTGTTCCGCGACAAAATAAGAATACATACCGCTGCCGGTATTGTTGCGACAGCCGCGTTTTGCGTCTTACTCTATGCGAAGCTCGACGTCTTGGCAACGATGCTGCTGTTTCCGTATGTTTGTTTTTGGCTGGGATACGGAACCGGCGGCCGCTTCAGCAACTTCGGTAAAAAGTTTGAGCTTTCATACGGCATATATCTGTGGGCGTTTCCCATTCAGCAGACACTGGTACAGCTGTTTCCCACATGGCCAATCTACGGCAACGCTGTCTGCGCAGCTCTTCTCGCAATCTGCGGAGCGTTTCTCAATTACGCCGTCATCGTGAGACCACTCAAGAAGAACATCCGCCAGAAACAGACGCTTCGCTGAGCACTATTTTCTACTACCGTTCAAAAAAATCCTTGATTATTCTCCCTGCAAGGAGTATGGTAGTAAAAATTTGAACTTTGTTCAAAAAAGAGAACGCCCAGAGACGTTCTCCAGGAGGGGGATGTTTTCGCATGCAGTCAAAGGTTGCGCATGTGGCCGAGCGTAAGGCATTCGGCATTGCTCTTGATCAAATTATGAAGAGCGCTTCAAGTAAAGATCGCGAGAAAAACATCGATCACTTGGTCAATATGGCCGGGAAACTCATGAAAGACACGTCTCCCGGTGCGACGCGAGGTATCAAAAAGGGCTTGTATCCAGGGTCAAAATGGGAGAAGTTCCTTTTTGACGTTATCGACACCACCAATCCGCACGTGCTCAAAACCACTCTTTTGGATGGCGGTTATGAAGCGGCGTTTCGAGGGTTACGTAATACCACGGCAAATGCCGAGAAATACCAGTGCAATGTACCTTGGATTATTTTATTTGACCCTACAAGCGCGTGTAATAAACATTGCGTCGGATGCTGGGCAGCCGATTATGGAAATCGCTTGAATCTTTCGTATGCGGACATGGATAAGCTGGTTACTGAGGCATCTGATTTAGGTACGCATATGTTTATGCTTACCGGTGGTGAGCCATTGGTACGTAAAGATGATGTCTTAAGACTTGCTGAGGAGCACAATGATTGCCTTTTTAACGTCTTTACCAATGCTTCGCTGGTAGATGAGAAATTTTGTCAAGACGTGCAGAGGCTTGGCAATATTATCTTCTCCGTTTCACTTGAAAGCTATGAGCCAAGTGTCAATGACGGTCGTCGTGGTGACGGGTCATTTAAGGAGGTTATGCGAGCGTTTGATTTAATGCACAAATATGGTTTGCTGTATGGAACGTCCACCTGTTATACGCGCGAGAATACCGAGCGTGTTTCGTCCGAAAAATTCTTTGATTTGATTATTGAAAAAGGTTGCCGCTGGGCATGGTATTTTCACTATATGCCTGTTGGAGAGGGCGCGAATGCCGATCTTATGCCGACCGTTGAACAGCGTAAATACATGCTGGGTCGAATTCGTGAGATTCGTAGCGTTGAAGGCGGTAAACCAATCTTTGCCATGGATTTTCAGAACGATGGTGAGTTTGTTGGGGGATGTATTGCCGGAGGTCGTGTATACTGCCATGTCAACGCTCGTGGCGATGTAGAGCCGTGCGTATTTATTCACTACTCAAATGTCAACATTAAAACTGCCGATAGCTGGCTTGACTGTCTAAAACAACCTATTTTCCAGGCATACCGCAGTCACTATCCGTGGAATAAGAATCTTTTACAGCCTTGTCCGATGCTTGAAAATCCCGAGATACTACCTCAGATTGTCAAGGATGCCGATGCGCATACATCGGAATACGTCTCGCCCGAAAGCGCCGAAGATCTTTGCGCTCGTACAACACCTTATGCTAAGAAATGGGCGCCTGAAGCTACAAGGATTTGGCTGGAAGAACATCCTACGGGTGAAAAAATTTATGAGGACGCGATGTCTGATAAAGATGTTGCCTATAAAGCAAAAGTTATTGCCGAGGAAGACGCCAAGAATCAAGCAATTACCGGATGAGTTTCAGATGCCGGCTTAATCTGCAACGTATACCTTAAGGACTTCGCCAATGTAGCGGGTGTGGAAGTCATGGAGCGGATAGTTCTGCTCGATGATGCTTTTGTCGACGAAGTTATCCGGTATAAGGTCATCAACGTAAATTTTGTGGCATACAAACGTGAGTTCAGCCTCTTCAAATGTGGTTGTTCCATCGATAAACAAAGGAGTCAGTTGGGCGTGTGCAACCTTGTCTTCGTCGCGTCCGGATTTTGTGCCTAGGTATGCGAGTTTCTTCTTGTTGTCTTTTGTATCAGGAAGAAATGAGAGGGTATAGATGTCGTGGCTATCCATGAAGGTCTTGGTGTAGCGTTGGGGTCGGATATAGCAGATGGTGGTATTCTTGGAACCTTCGCGTGAGCCAAAGAGGGTGCCAAAGTGTCCCCAAGCTGCAGTCATGGTATTAAAGCCGTCTTCTTTATTGCCCGCGGTAATGAGCATCCATCGGTCTCCGATGAGCGACCACGGATTAAGCTGCAGGCTCTTGATGTCTACTTCGTGCATGATGTCCCCTTACCTCGTTCTTATGCGTATATGACATGTGTATCAAACTCCATGTCAGGCATACTCTCAGCTAAATCATATCGAATACGTTCAAGCGCTTCGAGGCGAATTTCAACAGAAGTATTTGCATTACCCTGAATGACGAAAATCGCATTTTTTGTCTCGTTGCTAAATTTGTAGTTTTCTCCGTCTCGAATGTCAAGCCACGCCATGATTCCCCTTGCATCACGATAGATATAATCCGTTTTAGCAACGTGTTTTTCCTTAGACAGAATTGGGAGGAAGGAATCTTCGTTGCCGCTGACGGTAAACTCTATCGAGCCATGTACTTTATCAAGATCATGCCCTCCAATTGCCAGCAGTGAATGCAGTGCTTCAACGTTGTAAATATCGATAATACTGTTGATATGAGGCAGAGAACCCCGATGCCGGATATTTTGAATGAGCGCAGGAACGGTAGGAGGATTTCTTTTTACGCTTCGCCCTACACTTTGTAATAAATCCGTATAGCCTTTGATGATTGGATGACCGAGAAGAGCATCGATATCACAGCTTAGTGCCCACTTCTCCATTTTTTCTCGTTTTGCTAGAAATGCGTCAGAAAAAGGAGACTGTGGATCTACATTACGCGCAATGCCTATTACGACACTTTTGATTCCCAAGGCAGCAAGGCTACCATCAATAGTCATATTCATAAAAATCGATCCGCCTTAGTAATTACCATTTGACGCACTTTTTGATAAAACGAGAAAAACAAGACAGAGCAGGCGACGTAAAAAAGAATGGATGACATAAGGATTTGTTTGCGGTTAATGGATAATGTGCATATGCGACGCTGTGGCCACAAGTTCATAGCATACAGGAGCAAGAAACAAAATTCCGAGTTGCCATACAACTGATGCAGTGATGTCACTCAGAGTGGCAACATATCTATTGGTCACCGCCGGTTGTTTGAGAGCCACGTGTATCAGTTTGGTAAGTATGGGACAGACGACAACATATCCCAAAATGTAGGGGAGAAAGGCCGTCTTTGATTCCGGATACGACAAAGATTCGGCAAATACCATACAAAGCTGCATAAATAGCAAGAGGCCGATAAGCCCCTTAAGTCCCATTTGAGGAACTTGCCAAATGGTGTTTTTGGCAAGCTTCTGCAGTTGCGGCCGTGCAAACCCAATAAACGCCAAGAGCGCTACCAACACAAAGCCAGCGCCAATCAATACAGTTAAAGCGTCGCGAGTCTCTGATAAGTCCATACTATTCCCCACAAACCAAGAAAAGCGAATCGAGAAGAGCAAATCAAAAGGGCATTCCGAGAAGAACGTGCAGAGAAGGGAGCGCTGAGAAGCTCCATGCCCTAGAGGTGCTTATCCAGGGAAAACCATCTGAGCAATCGGCATGAAAATATTGGTTTGTCCAGCTAAATCTTCGATAATGATAGCGGCAGAGACAACAAAGATTAAACCGCTGCAGACCCCGAGCACCTTTTTCACGGCAGCATTGGAAGCATGCTTAGAAGATCGCTGGAGCAAGACGGAGATAATACACGCGATTGTGGTAATGACAACTACCTCGAAAAGAGCTTGAGGCATTGTTGCTTCCGTGTGGATGAGTGCGTTGATAAGGTAACCCATGAAAATCCAATCTGTTTACACAACATGAAACAAAAGAATCATACATAAGACTATGCCAAAGTGCTTAAGCAGGATTTGAGATTTTCCGTGAGTGTAACAATGTCGTGTTCAACATTTTGTGGATGCGCAAAGAGATCTTGGTAGAGGGCGGTAAGGTTTTTCTCAAAGTCCTGAGGAAGAACGTGAGCCTGCTCAAGTGCAATTTGCACCATGCGTTTTTCGCCGGGATGAGTGAGTTCATTCATGGCAAAGATGATGTCGAAATATGATTCCATGTAGGCAGCGGTTCTATGGTTGACGCTAACAATGTCGTTTCTTTTCAGTGCTTTTATGATTTGCTTGTCATACGACGGAAGATTTCCTGAAAGCAGTCGCTTGTTGCGCTCAATAACGTTTTTCTTTAGTTGAGCGGGATAAGGAACGGCGTACTTCTCCTGTAGATCGCGAAATTTTCCTTCTCGGTCAAAGAGTATCTTGCTGTGAAGCAAATTGTGCCACATGCACGTGGTGTAGCCGTTATGTGCAATATGGTCATCAACAACCGATGAAATATCTTTTGAGAATGCGTCCAGGTTGCGATGCAGGATGTCAATGTCGATGCCATCTTTTAACGTGCAGTTATCCTCCAGCTCCCAAAAATGGTTGCCGAGTTCTATGTAAGAGCAGCATTCTTTGAGAATAGGGAGACGCGTTTCTTCAGAAAGAGGGCTTTTCTCATATACATAGAGGTCGTAGTCGGATTTCTCGTCATAACGGGCGCCGGCGCGCGAACCTCCCAGAGCAATCGATTCGACCTCCGGCAGTTCAGACAAGTAGGCGCAAAGTTTCTCGAAATACATGGCTGCTCCGTATCGCTCCATGGCTGCTCTGACTTCAGTAAATTCTACAGATTTCTCCTGTTGATGATGAGCCCAAAAATAATCAGTATCCAAGCACAAATAAACAACACAGCTGCAAGCCATAGAGGAAGCCGATAAAGACATTGATCCGTTAGGATTACGCATGCGCCAAGTACGACGCCGAGTATGGTAATTTTGCTTATCGATTTTTCTCTTTTGGACTGTTCAGGGGTCGCATGGCATTTCTCTTGTAGCTTTTTGAGTACCCGTATCTTGGCCTTTTTGATCCTCGCTGCATGTTTCTGGGTAAAAATCACCCCTATAATAGTCATGCCAAAAGCAAGTCCCAGGCCAAAATCTCCCACAACTTCGTATGGCGCAATGGAGCCAAGATTTAACAACTGGATTGCGAGAAACGCTACAAACCCCAGAAGTCCAACGATAAAGAGCCAGTGCAGCCTTTGCAACAACCGTTCCTTTTCGTCGTTACTGTAATCGGCGACTTCCAATACGGTCTCGCGTAATTCTTTGTCCATATGCTCACGTGTCCTTTCTCCGCATAAGATTTCTCGAAGGTCGACCGCGTAAAAATCAGACAATTCCATCAGGATGTCCAGGTCCGGCATGTTGCTGCCGGTTTCCCATCGAGAAACCGTTCTGCGCGTAACACCCATTTGTTCTGCAAGCTGTTCCTGGGTAAGTCCTTTTTCTTTTCGTAACTCCTGAAGAACTTTTCCTATTTTTACGATATCCATGGATTGGCGACCTCCTTTCGAGCCCATCTTACCGTCGGCTGCTCTTACAAAACAGGACATAAAGTGAGCAATACTCTTTATGAGCTATATTGTCCACAGGACATGTTATGTCCCTTATAAATAATAGGGTATAGTCTCGCTGTAAAACAAATCATAGGTAATTACCATGGATAATTTATCTCTTATCGCGTGCCGATAAATGAATCCACGCGGTCAGCTTTTTGCAAAACTCTTCCGGATGCAGCGTAAAAAACTCAGCATGATCCATTCCTGCATTTTCAATGATTTGCGCATGGGGGAACATTTTGCGAATGTATGCGATGTCCCATTTTCGTGGCCCTTTCTCAGCAGAGCCGTACCAATATGCTATGCGGCAATTAATGGATGGAGCGGATTTTGGCATGGAGTAATTATTGCAGGAGTAGAACGAACGCCAGATGGTTTTTGCGCTCATGCCGGACATAGCCTCTTTGATGTATGCAATGTCGTTTTCCGTATATTTTTCAGGATCGAACATGCCTCGCAACGCCTTGATGCTCATGTGTTTACCGATTTCCAACATTATGAAATCGCGAATACCAATGAGGTATGTCAGTGGTTTCCAGAGTTGATAAGGGGTCATACCGCCGTCTATTACGGCACAGTCAACGGATATCTTTCTGGTGGCAAGCATTCGTGCTACGACGGCTCCACCCAAAGAGCAGCCATAGAGGTATTTGGTGGTGTTCAAGCCGTGATGTATAAGCCATGAGGCCATTTCGTCGGCAATCTGCTCCACACTGGTAAAGTCAGTTTTGGGCATATCCGGGTCAAAGCCGGGTAGTGCAGGAATAACGAGGTGGTAGTGCTTTTGCAATGTTGGTATCACATAGTTGAAAACATCCCATCGCACACCAAGCGGATGGAACAAAACAAGAACATCTTCGTTTTTCTCGCCAAACTCGTGAACGGTCATTGTTCTCCATATCTAGCAAGAGAATAGCGTCTTATACAACATTATATTTGAAGTATGGTGTCATCCAGTTTCTATATGCGCAATAATCAGGACATATATCTTTACTTTTTCGTACGACTCGCTGAACCCAGCGACTCAAGTAATTTTTGCGGATTCCGCAAAAATTACTTGAGTAACAAAACTATAGACAAGCTCAAATTTGTGAAGAGCTTGCTTTGCGATTTGTAAGAATAGAAACCACCAGACGTTGTACTTGCTTTGAGAAGTCAAGCAGAAATGTCAAGCCCTGTTGCAGAGAAGATTTCTTTGACAGCTTTACTAGTCATGCTAACTTTTCGAATAAATTTTTATTTATAAACTTCCCAATAGCCATTTTTATCTTTTCCAACGTATTTAATATAAGGGATTTCCTTTATATACCTTGAAATTGTCTTTTCATTAACTTTCAATTCTTCGGCCATAAATTTACGGCTAACCTTACTATCCTTTTTTTATCATCTCAAAAATTTTACTCTTCAATTCTTCGGAGGACATTCGAGGGACATTTCGAGGGACATTTTCTCCGCCCACCTTTTGCGTTGCTATCTTCTTCAGAGGAATAATCGTTCTGAATATATCACCCTCCTCAAATAACGGATTTTGCCCTGAGTAAAGTTGTGTGTACTTGTAGGTATTTCGCATCCCTGATCCAAGTTCATCTGCAAGACCTATTTCTCTAAATACCTTTGATATAGCAGGGTTTTTAGGAAATGGCTCAAATTTCTGCAAATCCAATGCTCCCAGCCCGTGAGCTAAATTACTGTTTTCAACAGTAATTTTCTCGTTGTCAATGATCATCTTTGCCGGATAGCTGCTTGAATAATCCCTATGAGCCAGTGTATTGGAAACAATTTCTCTAAGTATCCTATCTCTCGCATTGACATTGACAATTCCATCCAAAACGAATAAGTCATTCAAATGCTTTTGTCCAAACTCTATAAGCCTGCCATAGCTATCAATCAGATTTGTTATGACAACATCTCTATCATCGTATCTATCCTTATTTTCAAACCCTAAAGATTGCATCGGTTTTGTGCTGCGGGAGAACAGACATAATAGAGTTATCTTTCCCAAATAACAGAATAGCAGCTAATGTAATGCCTTCGCGCTTTGTCTCTGGATCTGTCAGAATCAAATTAGCGCTTCTAAGAAGCTCCTCATTGCTCATATTTTTCCAAACATGGTTTTTATTTCTGGCGGTAGCCATACTTTTGGCTTTAGCAATGATAGTGGCATCAAGAAAATCAATATCAAGATTCGGATATACTTTATTTACAAAATAGCTGCTCTGCTTCCTTGCGTATAGCTTATATACAAGCTCTGAGTGATCTGTGATATTGATGTCTCCTTCATAAGACCTATCCCAAATTCTTCCGTTATGTCTGCATACCTGATAGCCTTCAGGAACTCTTATATAAATAATCTGCTTACCTTCAATTTCAAAAATTTCCGGCAGCAGATAGAGTGGTGGGTATATCTTTTGCGGATTGTTGATTGCAGTAGTAAATTCCTTAATCACTTTATCTACTTTATCTTTACTAACGCCAACAATCTCTCTTTTATCATTTACACCAAGTAAAATATGTCCTCCATTTCTATTGTTGAAAGAACATACCGTATCAAAGATATCTTTGGTCAGAGTGTTTTTAGATTCTTTAAATTCGACATCTGTCTTTTCTCCATTTTAAATGAGGTATTTTATCTCCTTAGAATTCATATCTGCCCCCCATATCCACTAAAAACCGTCTTTGATCATCTTAAAATACTTCAACGCATCAGAAATAGCTTCTTTCTTTTCAACTGGACACTGAAAAACTTTCTGATTCTCATTTTTTTCGAAATATTATAGTGTTCCCTAACGTCTAAACCGTGTTTTCTCTTAGCCTGCGCAATGTAAAGTGTCGATACCTTAAAACCTAAACTACCTCGCTATCAAAGAGACTTTTTGTACAACT
This sequence comes from Atopobium sp. oral taxon 199 str. F0494, assembly GCF_000411555.1. Taxonomy (GTDB): domain Bacteria; phylum Actinomycetota; class Coriobacteriia; order Coriobacteriales; family Atopobiaceae; genus Lancefieldella. The sequence goes on from NZ_KE150486.1 coordinate 1,247,181, forward strand.
TCTTCATAAGAAGTTCCTTCCGAAATAATACTTTGTATTTCACTGATATGTATTTTCTTTTTAAACTCCTTTAATCTATTTTCATCATTGTTCAACTTTATTTTTTCCAAGTATCCGCCTCCTTTTGGCATACCAATAAGACCCTTACTCTCTTCAGTTTCTCTAATATATTTAAGACACCCAAGCAATATTTGTCTGTCTAATCCTGCCATTTCTGCAATATACATTATCAATTGAGGACACTTCAAACTATTATAACTTGGCTTTTTATCCGAGCGATTATTTTTTTCATTATCAATATAGTATTCAAAAAAATGAAATGCTTGTGAAGGCTCAGCCTTACTTCTATCAATTATTCTTTTATATTTAGAATATTTTGCAACTTCAAAATATCCGCCTACTGTTTGGCCAAGTCCTTCCTTGACCATCATATCGCAAACAAGCTCATCATCACTACGATTTCTATGCCCGCCATATTTTTTTATCGAATTCCAAAAATCTTTATTATTCATGTTATGGCTCCTTTTTCATCCATCTCAATTCTTCACTACACCTTATACATCAAGCAAACGCATTTCACATGGCACGAGACGTGAGAAACGATGTGGGTTGTGTGCGCACAGATGAAGGCAGTTTTTCGCCTGTTTGCGTAAACATATCCGCCCTATGACTTGTTCCTCATGACTGGATGTGCGTGGATAATCTGATACCGTCTTGCCCCCTGTCAGCCATCTTGGATTCTCCTTGAGAGTCCAGAAATCCCCAAATCATCTTCTGCTTGTTTTTCGACCATTCAATCAGGCGTAAATAAACTTCCTCGGTTGACATCGTTACGAGAAGACATACCCGACTTTGTTTACGCCTATTACTCCTCGGCGCAGGACGGTGATGTCGATTGTCTCGTAGTCCGCTTTCTTTATTTCAGCCACACCGATGGCGATCCTCGGTATCTCCGTGGTCTCGATTCTGGTGCGTGGTATCTCTATCGTCTCGACTCCCATCTCATGGAGTACGTCCTCTGGAAGCTCATAGTTCTGCTCTACCAGTCCAAAACAGGTGAAGCCGGTATCAACGCAGAACGAGATTAGCTTCTTCTTGCCGATGTTGTAGATGACGCAGAAGGATGTTCCTATCAGGCTGCCCAGCAGGTATCCGAGAACAGGAAGCTGGAATCCGAGTGCCTGACCTATGATACCTCCAATATGTGCCCCAACGAGGTATCCGCCGGACACAACGACCATATCCACGAATGCCGCACCCATCTGCTGTGTGGTCATCTTTCCTGCAGCGACGAGAATGCTGTTCTTTGTGGTCTGCAAAACCAGAGCAACAACGGTGCCGAGAAGCGTCGGGCTGATTCCCTTGAGGGCTTCGCCAAGCGCACCGCTCTCGCACATGATGAGAAGCGCAGACGATATCGAACCGCGAAGGAACCCTTCTGTACCTGCCGATATTCCTTTCTTACCCATGTGCTTGACTGTGGAAAGGTCGAGTTCTCCGTTCTTGATGAGGAAGTCGATGGCTTTATATATCTCCGGAGCAAGTTGAACGGCTACCGTTATGGCTGCCGTAGTGTATCCGGCTTTCAGAGCCTGCTTCAGCAGGTATTCCGTCTTGATCGCGCCCTCAGCTGTGACGCCATGCTCCTCTGCTTTGAACTCCTGCTTCTTGCTTTCCTTTGCCATCTTCTCGAGGTCTTTTCTGGAGGCAGATCTGGACTCCACACCCTCGTCGTTTGCAAGCTTGTCGGTCAGTCTCGACTCTGTCTCGCCGTAGGCTTTCGACACGTCCTCACGGATAGGTTCGTTTCGGAGTGCTTCCCGATGTGCGGTCTGTTTTGCGGCATCGAGCTGATCTGACGGAACGAGCCTGCCCTGATTCTGATAGCTCGCCTGACCGGTGTCGGGATTGAAGCGAGCCTGTGCCTTGGCGGTCTGCTCGGCGGTTCCGTAGGACTTGGCACTGTAATCCGTGCCGGATTTCAGTTGAATGTCCACGGAGTCCTTCGCCGTGCTGTGAAGAACCGCTGCGCGGTCTGCCGAATCTGCCGCCACCGCATCAACGTTAAATGTGCCAGCTTCCCATTCCTCGAACATGTAGCCCTGCAGCTGCCCGATTCCAAGATTGCGGTACTGGTGGTTGTTGATATTATCTTCAAGCTGCTTAATTGCCGCTTCAACGGCACTGACGTATTCCGTGCCCATGTGGGCGGCTACGTCCGCTCCCATTATCGCTGCGGCAAATTCCCAGCCTTGTTGTACTTCGCTTTTCGTCTGCATCGATAGTTACCCTATTTGTTCATGAAGCTCTCAAGCTCATCTCTGTAAAGATGGACAGCCCCGTAGAAGAGCATCTGCCTTTTCATGAGGGATTTGTTCCTGAATATCTCTTCGGATTTGACTGCGACCTGCTCACTGACCTTCTCGAAGGCATCTGCTCCACTTTCGAGAATCTTCTTCGCCGCATTCAAGAAGGCAGGAGCCTTCTTCTCACCGTCAGTCTCTTCTTGCTTGGCGATCTCTCCGACGGATTCCTCTCCGGCGTTCTCAACGATATCTTGCTTCATCGTCTTCAGGAAACTGGGAACTGGGAGGTCTGACAACTTCTTCAGAAACTCGTCGTAGCCCTCTCGGCTGGTCAAGGCTTCCGGCTCAACATAGAGGACAGCCTGATTGCCTGCCCATCCGTATTTGACGCCGCAGTCATCGAACTTCACGTCGATGACGGGGATGAGCTTGTCTGTTCCTTTGATGTCGCCGAGGAATAGGATCTTTCCTTGTATGTTTCCGGCCTTCTTATTACCGAGCCACACCTTCTCCGTCCAAGACACGACGTTGATGGAGTTGTCCCTTGTGCCGACAACCTCATTTTCAGCATCATCATGTGTCTCGATCATCTTCTTGAGCTGATTCATCAGAAGCTCGTCCTTGTAGACGACGATAAGCGTTTTCTTCGTTTCAAACATTGCAATATGTCTCCTGTTAACTCACGATGCAAACAATATGTGCCTCTATTCTACGTCCCGTAGAAGCGGAATGTAACACCTTCTATAAGTCTTTAAGTTTCACGCCTTCGTCTGTAATTCACATGATTTGCCGTTTGATTCGCCGCCTACGATGCATGCCGCTGCGGCAGATGGGCTGCTGAACGTCGTATCCTCTGTGAAAACACCGTCCTTAACCGTTCCGGCATCAATCAGTTCCTTGCGATGAATCTTTATCCATTCCCGACAGGATGCACATTCCTCCGGGCATATTTCCGAGCCCTTAAGCACGATAAAGGCATCCCCAGAAACGTATCCGTGCGCTACCGCTTTCTTGCCTGCAAGGTGAAGGATGATCGCATCACCAGCATCTTCGGATACCTTCGGCTTCCTTGTCGGTGCCTTTTTCTTTGCAGGAGGTGCATCCTCTGTCATCTCCTTTAGCAGGACTCCGTCGGCATTCTTCCATTCGATCAGCCCGTTTGAGTTCTTGCCGCATACGAACGATGACGCATACGAAGGGCTCCCGAAAGAAATGTCCTCTTGAAGGATGCCGGCCTTATTGATAATGGCCGCATGCTGTTCACGCGCCTTCTTCACTCCTGCAGGCAGGTAGTCTGCAGCTTCGGGATAAATGTAGCTTCCTTTCAGCACCCAGAAGCCATCATCCTCGAGCTTGCCCGTTGCCTTACCGCCTTTGCCATGACTCCGAGAGAAATAAAGAAGGTCTTCTTGTTTCTCGCCGTTGTCGTGCGAAGGCTGCGGTTCCAGAGCCTTATGCCCCAGTGCAGGCATGACGATCTGAGCGTTCATGATGAACTCTTCAAGAAGGTCTCTTGTCTTCTTGGGAAGCTGGGACTGAGTAGGTGTATTTGCGTTCTTGACAATGTACCGCTTCGCATCCGAGATGATCCCGTGGAAGCGATTCTCGAGGTACTTAATCTTGCCCTTGTCGAGGATGTTGTCCGACGTCACCAGAGCAACGACCTCCGTCCAGAATGTGTCGCCTTTTTCGAACCCATGCGGCTGCATCAGCCTTTTGAGGACATCGTCGCCTTCGCCAACGTAAACGAACTGCCGGTTGGACTCGTCGTCACGACCGAACAGGAAATACACGCCCGGCGCATGAAGCTCCGGAAGGTCATTGCAGTTCTTCACGTCGTCATCACGCGGAATCTTATATGCGATGCAATTCCAATTGGACAGTGTCGCCTGCCACCTTCCGGTGGCTGTTCCGTCCATCAAATATAAATCTATGCTCTTCCCAAGTGATGGCATCGATTCGTCTTCCTGTTATTCTTCTGGCGAACTGCCGAGCAGCGGCACCTTGTGTTTTTTCAGCATTTCGTTTATCGCGTATATCGAATTATTGGAGCATGCACCAAGCACGCATTTATAAATGTAGTCCTCTGTCTTCTTAGTGTTTAGTTTGAAGTCCGTTTTGTCGAATAGATCTTCCGCTTCAGCTGGCGAAAGCTTCAATCTAACGCAGAGTGCAAGAACTGTCTGCTTGCTGGTTGGGTATTCCTCATCGTTGCGGAGTCGCTGTATGGTTTTCACGCCAACGAGTGATTTGTCCGAGAGAGCTTCGACCGTCATCTTCTGCTCCCTCATGAGCTGGACAAGCGATTCGGCAAACAACCTGGGGAGTTGTCTCTGCCTTGCAACGTATTTCGCAGCATTCTCCACAACGGCATTAAGTGCCTTGTTGTGCGGATTGTGCTCATCGTCTGCGCCCACCCAATATGCCGAAAAATCGGTGCGCAGGGGCTGATGTTATCGTCTGTGCCTACCCAAGGTTTACTCATGTTTTCGCCTCGATAAGTTCCTATTCTCCCAATCTCGCGAGATCGACCCCTTCTCCACAAGAAGCAGCTATCGCCGAAAGCCCCTGTTACATGCGAGTTTCAGCCACGTCACCCATCTGTGCGTGACAGCAAGGCTACCGTCTCCACATGTATCAAGACTACCTGATGATAACTATACACAAGACAGGAGCTTAATATTTCTCGCGCAAAGCTAATATCCATAGAAAATGATGTCTTAAAACTAATGTCAAAGTCTTTAAACATATGAAAAGCCTTATATACAAGAATTTAAGAGTTCCTTACTTTTTTCACATTCCAGTTCATCAAATGTCTTCCTAAATTCCTGTAGATAAAGGCTTTGACTGCCGATATCTCCTGATAATGACTTTTCAGTAATTCATCCGGAGAATCATATACTCCCAAATCCTGCGTAATTCCCTCGCTTTGAATGTATGTGTCATTTTTGTCAAAATCAATGATTGGATGCTGAAAATCCTTTACCGCAACACCATATCCGCAAAAAGAACCGATACAGTCCGCAAATTTTTTCTGCAGTTTTGACAAATATTTTTGATCCAGTATAAAAGCCTCCAGTTCATACCACTTATCTTCAAAATACACTTCAACCCAACTGTGTAATATATTCTGAGGGGCATTTTTATAAACGAATCCACTCATCGCACCTTTTTGCAGTTTTTTATCTATGGTAAATCCATGAATTCGGCAAGGAATTTCACAGGCACGAAGCAATGCCATAAAAAGAGTTCCCTTTGTATTACATTGACCATATCCGTCCTCAAGAACTTTAGAGGCAGGAATACTGTCATCCACATTGTACCCAAATGCTATCTCATCTCTTACGAAATTATAAATCGCTTTAAGACAATCAAACTTATTTTCTTCTTTCCAACGCTTCATCTCTATTAATTTTTGAATGCCCAGATTTGAAAAATCAAGCATTTTAGTCTCTTGCAAGTATGTACTCATTATATTTACCTTCATAAGTTCCGATTTATTTTACGCAGCACAAACTATCTACATAAATTTATCTTCCGAAAAATGCAACAATCAAAGCCTGAATCGCTGCTACAAACGGTATAATCAAAAACGGAGCCACTACAAAATGCTCCATAATGGCTCTATGCTTCATCCAATTGCCGAACCCATAATCAGGGTGTCCTTCTGTCCCGGGTATGACGATTTTTTCCTTATATTTCCCCAGAAACAACAGACAATCCAGCAGTAAAAAATCCCCTAAGTTTAATATGCTCCACTGAATATACCCCATCCAAAAAAGAGTCCAATAGTCAGAAATGCCTAAATGAAAAAGACTTGCTATTGAATATATGAAACAAATCCCACAAATTATAATTGTTAGCATGAGATTTATGTTTTTCTCTTTTTTGGTCATCTGTTCAGGTGCAGCTTTTTGAATTGCCTTTGGATAAGAATCAAAAAAATATCTCGGATTGATTAGTGCCAAAGCTGCCACGGCACCATTAAAGATTGCAGCTATTGCAAATCCGTCCAGAATCGCTCGCATTACATCCATAAAACCCTCTCCTTCTTAAATTCTATTCTTTCTTGCCATGTACTCTGCTTAAAACTTTGGAAAATCAAAGTACATAAACTTATCGCCATAAGGGAATAATTACCGTTAAAATGAACGCCAAAAGAAGACTTATCCCACAAAATACAATAAGCTTAGTTATCTGGCTTTTGGCATTAAATCCAAAGTTATCATATCCCTTTGCCCCTGCCGTTTCAGGATAAATTCTTTCAGGTAATTTCAACTTTGTAAGCATAAGATAATCAAAGCATATAATATCAAATAATTTATATCCTTCAGTGATAATGAAAAATCTGATAAAAGCTTCTATAAAAGACAGTTCAGTTTTTACCGTATCAACCATTGCCCATATAAGTACCAACGTTACTCCTACAAAACCGGCGATCATAATACATACGCCAAGTAAATTCACCCAAGGAGCTCTATCCGGCATTTTTTCCATCATTTCCTTTATATCATCCGGTGCGCCGAAATGTTTAGAGCCGAATTTTGGAATCACAAGAATAAAGTCCATTATCATAAGTGTCGCGAATAGGCACACCAATCCCAGCATAATAAGCGTCTTAATCATCTGACTCATACTCCTATAAATTAAATCCATTTTATTCTTGCAAAAATATTTTCAGCTTCTCCGCATATTCTTTCGGATGCTCGTGCAAAAATTGTCCATGTCCCATGTTTTCAAAAACTTCGCTTGCCATTTGCGGCAGATATTCTTTCAATTTCTTTTCACCCTTAGCCGGAATAAGCTCTTCACTTCCACGCCAAAATAAGACCGGATTAGAAAATTTTTTTAAATTTTCAGGTATCTTATAATGATAAAGATATTGACAAGCATTCTGAATTGTTTTTTTACGAATATGCGTATACATCATTTCAATCAAGCTATGGTTATCTTTTCCCATCATCTTATTCAGCAAAAACCGAGGTATTGGTTTCCCATGCCTGATTCTACTTGTTCCGATCATAAAAACCCATTGAAACGGCAACGCCATAAGTCCCATTTCAATGACAATTGCCGCATCCAACAATACCTTTTCAACAGAGATGTTTCCTCGTGCAATCAACTCAACCGCCATGGTAGCCCCCATGGAAAAACCACAAAGACCATATACCTTCCCGTTCATTTCCTCTTGCATGTAATTTTCTATATCATCGATACTATCTTTTAGCGATAACATATCATCCGGTTTGGAGGCACAATGTCCATCCAGTTCACAAAGAACGATATAATAATCCTGTAAATAAGACAGAAGCGATTCAAAGCATAACTTCGCCGTAGAAGCAAGTCCGTGAATAAATAACAGGGACTTGTTTTTCTTATTTCCATATGTAATATAGTTCATGTGCACTAAGCTCCTTAAAACGATATTTAAAGCAGGAAAATCGTTGTGCTATTCAAGCATATTTTTCCAATCGGTTTTTACTTCTCTATACAACATGGAAAAGCGGGTAATTTTTAACTTGAATTAGTACCTTTTCTATTAAATCATCTTAAAATGCCTTAAAGCATCAATAATAGCATCTTCCTTTTCCAGTGTGCATTGTGGAATAACCTGTTTCTCTTTTTTTGATTTATTATAATGCTCCCTCAGTACAATTCCACACTTCTTTTTAATCTGTGCAATATAGAGTGTCGAAACCTTTAAATCAAATTTTTCCAATATATATTCCTTGATTTGTGCATAAGTCGCTTTACTTTCAGCACTTGTCAAATCAAGCTCATCAAGTTTAATTTCAACATCTATATGCTTATCGACATCGAGTTTGGACAAAAGTGCTACCGTCTCCACATGTTTGGTGTGCGGGAACATGTCCACAGGTGTTATACGCTCCAGCCTGTACCCGCCGGCGAGAAGAACCTCCAGGTCGCGAGCTTGCGTTACAACGTTGCACGATACGTATACCACCCGCTTTGGCGCCAGCTGCCCAATCGCTTTCAGAAAGGTTGGCGTGGAACCTGCGCGTGGCGGATCAAGAACAACAACATCATAAGAAGCTCCGCGCTGAGCCTTCTTCGCAATGAAGCGCGTGGCATCGTCACAGATAAATCGTGCAGAAAGGGTGTTGGCGTGGGCGTTTCTCTTGGCCATGGCAATGTTATTTTCAACTTGGTCAACTCCGGTGAGTTCGGTGGAAATGTCGTTCAAACCGGCCTCTTTAGCTGCGCAGATGCCGATGGTGCCGGTACCGCAATAGGCATCGAGGACGCGAAGGACGCTGCGGTTGCCGTGGCTCTTCTCGCGCAATCCAACTCCTTCAAGCGCCAGTTGATAGAGGACCTCGGTCTGCTCGGGGTTAGTTTGATAGAAACTCGTGGGTCCAATCTCAAACATGCAGTTTAAGAGCTTATCGTGCATGGTTTCTGAACCCGCGAGCACACGAGTGGCTCGCCCTAAAATAGCGTTTGTGCGTCTTTGGTTACTGTTGAGAACGATGCCGGTTAGCTCGGGGTGAAGTGTTTGAAGTGCGGATACAAACTCTCGCTCGTGAGGAAGGCGCTGACCGTTGGCGACAAGCGTTAAAAGCATCTCGTCCGTGGCGTATCCCGTGCGTATGACGGCATGGCGAAGCGTTCCTCGGTTGCGGTCTTCATCGTAGGCAGGTACCTTAAAACGGGCGGCCAGCCGGGCGACGTCGTTTAAGATTTCGCGCGCTCGTGGATCCTCCGCTAAGCAGGCTTCACACGCCACAATGCGATGCGTTCCCGCGCTGTAAAAGCCCGAGCGCACAGACCTGCCCCGTCCCGGCGCAAAAGGAGTGGTGGCTTTATGCCTGAACGCGAGCGGTTCTTTCATACCGCGAATGTCTTCTACAGAAATGCCGAACTTCTCGCCAAGAGGACCAAGCAGCTCAACTACCTGCTGCTGTTTGCGTTGTAGCTGGATAGGATAGGGAACCGACAACCACTCGCAGCCTCCGCAGGTGCGGGCAACAGGGCATGTAGGGGTGCGATATCCCATGGAGATCCTCTCCAAATGTGTCAGATTGATTGCAACATGGCAAACTCTGCGAATTTGTCTGCAAAACATTGTAGGCTATTGCGCAACAAGGCGCAGGTTGGCTACACGGTGAATTGCGACAGCGAATTTCGGCGCGAGAAAATCGCGGCAGCGAATCGCAGTACGAGAAAATCGTGGCGCTGGCTTTTTCGCAACCCGTTGGCGTCTGCGCAATGGGCACGAGTGAATGGAGAGCGTATGGCACTTGTAAGTAAAATCGGCATCATCGGCGCTGGTCACGTTGGGGCGCATGTCGCAAACGCTCTGCTGTTTAAGGGTCTTGCAACCGAGCTGTACATCAGCGATATCGATGAGGTTCTCTGCAAAGCTCAGGTTAACGACTTGCTTGACGCTATGCCCTTCTACCCGCATCCCGCGCGCGTCTTTGAGGTGGATGCGCGCTACGAAGAACTTGCCGATTGCGACATTATCGTGAACGCAGCGGGTCATATCGAGGCTGCGGCGGCAAGTCGCGACGGCGAGCTTTTTGTGACCACCGATGAGGCGCGCAAGTTTGCAAAGCGCATCTCAGATGCGGGCTTCAACGGCGTATGGGTCAGCATCTCCAATCCCTGTGACGTTGTTTCTACTGAGATTCAGTATCTGACCGGCTGCGATCCCAAGAAGGTCATCGGTTCCGGCACTACGCTGGATTCTGCTCGTTTCCGTCATGCGCTTTCTAGGGCGACTGGTTATCCGGCAAGTTGCATCAACGCCTGGATGCTGGGCGAACACGGCAACGGCCAGTTTGCCCTGTGGTCCCATGTAACGTTTGGCTGCTTGACCGATAAAGAGATTGAAGACAGAACCGGCGTGAAATTTGACCGCGCTCAGCTTGAGCAGGACGCGCGTATGGGCGGCTACGTTACTTATAAGGGAAAACATTGCACCGAGTATTCCATCGCTAACGGTGCTGTTGAGGTTATCGGCGCTATCGTCAATGACACCAAGCTCATCACTCCCGTATCTACGCTGCTTGACAGTGTGTATGGCGCGTCTGGATTCTACTCCTCACTTCCTGCGGTTATCGGCAAAGACGGTGTCGAGAAGGTCCTCGTGCCTGAGCTTTCCGAGGAGGAAATCGCGGCGTGGAAGAAGTCTTGCGAGCATGTTAAAGGAAACATTGACCAGCTTGAATGGCTGAAAGTTGACGCCCGCGTAGCATAGGCGAAAGGAAACGCGAGAAGGACGTCCTTCTCGCGTTTTTCTCGGCCCCCAAAACCCGATCGCAAAACCAGCCCAAATGTGCAACATTTCTGCCGCGTAACCGCTCGCCGCGCCGCTGTTTGCGTATGCCTGACTGCGGACTATCATTGAGTAGATACATGGCGGAAGCTCGTACGTCGTAAATGTTGAGGCTAGGCGGGTGATTATATATGAACAACAGGAGAGGTGTGCGTTTTGACCTCGTACGTTCTCATCCTGATGTTGCAATTATCTGTCTTGCCATAATTATGGTATTTGTTGCGGTTGTGTCGCTGACGTTGGGTCGCTATAGTATCGCGCCGTCCGATGTATGTAAGATTTTGATAAGCCGTATTGTCCCTACGGCTCAAACGTGGACAAGTCAGCAGGCAAATATTTTCTTTGGCGTGCGGCTTCCCCGAGTTGTCTTAACGCTCATGGTAGGCTGTTCTCTGGCTGCCGCAGGCGCGTCGTTTCAGGGTATCTTTCAAAATCCGCTGGTATCTCCGGATTTTCTCGGCGCTTCGCAAGGAGCCGCATTTGGCGCCTGCCTTGCAATCCTTCTTTCCGCAAGCAGCCTCGTGACCTCTGTCTCAGCCTTCGCGTTTGCGATGATTTCGGTTGTGGTGGTGCTGGCGATAAGCGCGACGGCCCGCGGCAATCGGATTCTCATCACGGTGCTTGCGGGCATTATGGTGAGTTCGCTCTTCTCGGCAGGCGTTTCTTACATTAAGCTGGTTGCGGATCCGAGCGCTCAGCTTCAGCAGATTACGTTCTGGCTCATGGGTTCTATGACCAGCGCGAAAATGCAGGATATCGCTTTGGTTGCGGCTCCTGTTCTTGTGGGTACCATTGGTCTTTTTGCGATTCGATGGCGGCTAAACGCTCTTACCATGGGAGACGATGAAGCGCTGACTATGGGTGTTGACGCACCTCGACTGCGCGTAGTGACTATTATACTTGCCACTATGATGACAGCGGCGTGTGTTTCGGTGACGGGCATTATTGGCTGGATTGGTTTGGTAATTCCTCACTTTGCCCGCGGCCTTGTGGGCGCGGATTATCGAAAACTTATGCCTGCGAGCATGCTGATGGGAGCTACCTTCCTTTTAATCGTTGACAATATCGCGCGCCTCGTCGGTACCTCCGAAATTCCCATCGGCATCTTGACGGCTTTTGTTGGCGCGCCATTCTTTATGTGGCTTATCACGAGAAAGAGGGCAGCATGAGCTTGGATGTCCGACATCTTTCTTTCTCATACGGAAATCACACGGTGCTCAAAGACGTGTCGTTTGAGGTTCCTGACGGCTCGCTGACTTGCGTGCTCGGCCCCAACGGAACCGGCAAGACAACGCTTTTCCGGTGTATTCTTGGCTTAAATCAGGGGTATGGCGGGACAGTCGCTGTTAACGGAACTGATGCATCGAAGCTTTCTGTTCGTAAGCGGGCGCTTGAAATAGCCTATATTCCACAATCCCACCGGTCGGTCTTTGACTACGAGGCTCTTGATGTGGTGCTGATGGCATGCGGCGGTGAGCTCAGCGTTCTCAAAAGTCCTGGAAAAGAGCAGGTGGAGCATGCTCTTGTATCACTTGAACGCGTAGGTATTGTCGATCTGGCTCATCGCCCCGTGACAGAGCTTTCGGGAGGTCAGCAGCAGCTGGTTCTGGTGGCACGCGCGGTGGCGCAGAATTCACATACTATTGTCATGGATGAGCCTACCAGCGCGCTTGACTTTGCGAATACCTCGCGCATTTTAAATCTGGTTCGCTCGCTTGCGGATGAAGGAAGATCGGTATTGCTTTCTACACACCATCCTGATCAGGCATATCTCTATTCAGATGCGGTTCTTGCGCTTGAGGGAGGACGCGTGGTCGTGGACGGCACACCACAGAGCGTGGTGACGTCCGAGCATATCAGCAGGCTATATCACATTGGCGTACGCGTGAGTTCACTCTACGACGATCATGTGCGGGTGTGTGTGCCGGAATCAAGCATTCAGAATCTTACGCAAGATTTTTTGCGGCAGGGAGAGAACGGAGCTTCTCGGCATTTGAACGTTTGAACTGTGTAGGCACTGAGCTAAGGCGGTACCATCGCGAGCGGGTCGCGAGCCGTCCGAGCGCAAAGGAGGATAGGTATGGCAAAGCAGCAGATGACGAGAAGGGCTTTCGCAGCGCTTCTCGCCGGCACCGTTGGCGGCATTGCGGGATGTTCCAACACAAAGCCGGAAGAAAAGAAGGAAGACGCGCAGGAGCAGGAACAAGCTAAGAGCTGGAAATTTACCGACTCGTGTGGCCGTGAGGTAGAAATTCCCGCGAAGGTGGAAAAAATCGCCCCTTCGGGACCTCTTGCACAACAGGTCATCATTACCATTGCGCCTAAAAAGCTATGTGGCCTTGCAAATGATCTCGGCAATGCCGCAGCGTATTTTCCTGACGTTCCCGAGAATCTTCCCAAATTCGGTGCCATTTACGGCGGTAAGGGCGATTTTAACAAGGAGGCTGTAGCTGATGCCGCGCCGGATCTTGTCATTGATATCGGCGAAGCGAAAAAGACTATCAAAGAGGATATGGATAACCTCCAGCAACAGCTGGGCATTCCGTGTGTTCATGTTGAATCGTCGCTTTCCACCTATAGTGACGCCTACGCTAATCTCGGTAAACTTCTAGGCGAGGAAGATCGTGCTAAGGTTCTCGGTGAGTATTGCAAGAACGCATACGATGAGGTTAATGCTGTGGTAAGCGGTCTTTCTGACGATAAGCGCGTCAAGGCGGCATATCTGTTGGGCGACAGTGGCCTTAACGGCATGGCCAGGGGCAGTTTTCAGGCAGGCGTTATCGATATGGTGGCAAACAACTGTATCGTCGTTGATAAACCGACCGGTTCGGGTGCGGGCAATGAGCTCAATTTGGAGCAGATTGCAAACTTTGATCCGGAGCTTATCGTCTTTGGACCCAAGAGCATTTACCAGTCTGTCGGTGACGACGCAGCCTGGGCGGATATTGCGGCTATCAAGAACAAAAACTACTATGAGGTTCCCAGCAAGCCGTACAACTGGCTTTCCGGCCCTCCGTCCGTCAATCAGATTATGGGTTTGCAGTGGTTCGCACGCCTGTGCTACGCGGAACAGTTCAACACTTCTGCCGAAGACGTTACCAAGACCTACTACAAAACGTTCTACAACTATGAACTCAAAAATGACGAGGTAAAAGACCTGTTTTCGACTGCGACCAAGCAGTCATAGGAGCATTTGCGCGCAGAACAGTTGAGTGTTGGGCTACCAAGCGTAGAGTTATCAAACGTAGGTCTGCGGCAGAAAACGGCTAGGCGAGAAGCGTTTCAAGCAAAAGAGCCTTTGAGGAATCTGTAGGTTGTATCAGCTCCGAGGTGCCCCAAGAACCTCGGAGCAGCTCCTTGGCAGCTGAGACAAGTGAGGGACGAACAACAATGACAGCATGAGACCAAAGCGGTTGGGGCTCTTGGCGAGGTCCCTGCTGAAGTACCAAAAGCGCTTCTGTCAAGCCGGTGCCGTGTAAGAGCTCAAGGGGTCCGAGTTCATCAACAATAAGGATGCCTCCAACGTGGCTGTTGCGACAATCGGTGCTGCAGACGGAATCTTTATGGTAATTTGCGGCGGCAGCGCAATCTTTGAAGCAACCGATGTCTGCGGCATGGCTAAGTTCGTGGAAGTGGGCGTTAACCCGGCTAAGCGCGGTGTCCGAAAACGTCCAGCCAAGTCCGGATGTTCCTGAGGTTCCCGCGGCTTTTGTGGCAAGACTGAAGCGTTCATGTGTTGGCAGCAAGATGTTGTCAATGCCGAGCTTTACGCGCTTCTCGCCGATATACTTCCATCTTCCTGGAGCGATGACTCCATAGGTGGGAATGTGGTAGCCATCAAGTTCGGCAATGAGCGCCTCAAGCCAGCATGTTTTGCCTGTTTGCTGCGGCGCGGTAAGAATAAAGAGCATGGAGACCTCCTTGCTGGATGTGTGTCCTATTATCGCGAAATTAAAAGGCGTTGCGAGTGCGTTCCAGAGGCTGAGCGGTGGGCTTTCTGCTATTTTGTAAGGCGAATGGTCTCACAAACGCTATCCGATTCTCGCTTTCAGGATATCGTGAAGAGACATGGATGACGAATGTGCCTCTGTATGCAATCCATTGTTTTACCTCTCTACGCTCGTAGATTTCTTTGTGAAAGGTGCTGTTATGGCCGACTGGGAACTTTACGACAGACTGATTGATGAAATGCCTAAAGACGCGCTGGTGCGTAGCGCGTGCATGGGCGCGCATTGGAGCTATGTTGAAGCTGATTGCGGCACTGGTGTAGCAAGTACCTGTCGTGGCGGTACGCGCGAGCGGTTGGAAGACATAGTCGCCCGACCGCTTTGCGAGATAGCGAAGCTTTCCAAATCGTGGGACTTTGAGGTGGCGTCGCTGGGAGTTGCGGCAATAAATGCCTGGTATAACAGGCGCGAGTGCCTTGATTATTGTGCCGTCAAATTTGGCTATTCGTGCTGCGGAAAGCCCGATTTGCAAAGCGACCCTTTTCAGTATCTTCCAAAACGCTTTAAAGAGTTTGAGCTTCAAAAAGGTCGTCATCCGAGAGTGGTTTCCGTGGGGCGTTTTCCGGGGGATAAGAACATTGCAGAATCGTCCGATTACCTTGTCTTGGAACGTTCGCTTCGCGAGGGGTACAACTTGCCTGATTCTGCCTGTGAGTATGTGATTCCGGAAGCCGATTTTGTACTTATAACGGGTATGACGGAGACAAATAAAACACTACCTCGCTTGTTGGAGCTTGCTTCGAAGGCTTACACGATTTTAATTGGGCCATCAGCGACCCTTGCCGCCCCGCTGTTTTTGGCGGGTGTTGATGAAATCGCCGGCAGTATCGTCGGGGACTCCGAGCGGGTAAAGTCCTTTATCGAGCTGGGTAACTCTCCCTTGCGTTCAGGGGGCATGAGGGTGTGCGTGTTATCATAGGCAGCATGCAAGCCCGCGCCATTTGGAGGCAATCCCATGCAAGAAAGCGTAAAGAGAAATATTCTGCTCAATCCCGGTCCGTCGACTACAACTGATTCAGTCAAATACGCGCAGGTGGTTCCTGACATTTGTCCGCGTGAGAAAGAATTCGCGTCTATTATGGAGCCGATGCGTAATGATCTGGTGCACATTGTGCACGGAGACCCCAAGGAATATACAGCGGTACTGTTCTGCGGGTCGGGAACTATCTGCATTGACGTTACGCTCAATTCGCTGCTTGCGAAAGGTAAGCGAGCCTTGGTCGTCAACAACGGCTCATACAGCCAACGTGCCTGCGATGTGCTGATGGCGTATCACATGCCCTTTGTTGAAGTTAAGCAGCCAATAGATACCACTCCTGACCTCGATGTCATTGAAGCGGCGCTCAAGGATAATCCTGATGTGGGCTATGTGTATATGACTTTCCATGAGACCGGCTCCGGTCTTCTGAATCCCGTTCGCGAGGTGGGCGCGCTTGCGCATAAATACGGTGCGTTCTTCATTACAGATTCCACCTCGGCGTACGCGATGATTCCTATCAACGTGTATGAGGACAATATAGATTTTTGCATGGCCTCTGCTCAGAAGGGCATTCAGGGTATGACAGGCCTTTCCTATGTCATCGGACGCCGCGATATCATTGAGGCGTCTAAAGACTTTCCGGTGAGGTCTTACTATTGCAATCTGTATCTGCAGTATAACTACTTTGAGACTACCGGTGAGATGCACTTTACCCCGCCCGTGCAGACCATTTATGCCGCTCGTCAGGCAATCAAAGAGTATTTTCAGGAGGGCGAAGCCGCAAAGTGGGCTCGCCATCAGCGTGTTATGGCCGCCATCAGGCGCGGCATCGACCGTCTGGGCCTGAAGGAAGCTTTGAGGCGAGAAGTGCAGTCAGGTTTGGTAGCCGCGGTGCGCTATCCCAATGATCCGGCGTGGGACTTTGAGAGGGTTCACGACTATTGTTATGAGCGCGGATATACTATCTATCCCGGTAAGATGCAGGGTTCCGGCACGTTCAGGCTCTGCGCCCTGGGAGCTATTGATGAAGATGACATCGATGCGTTCTGGGAAGTTTTTGAGCAGGCTCTTGTGGCCACAGGTGTTTCCATGCCTGTAATCTATGCTGAATAAGCGCGTTTTGAAGGAGATTGTATGCCAGTTGTATATGCCGCTTTTGGCACCGATGTCATTCACGAAGGACACCTGAATATCCTTCAGCATGCTCGAGAGTACGGCACGGTAATCGTGGGAGCTCTAAGCGATAAGGCCTTAATCAGATACAGTCGATTTCCTACGGTCTCTCAGGAAGAGCGGGTGAAGCTCTACGAGTCTCTTGAAGGGGTCAGCCGCGTTGTCGTTCAGGATGATTACCTTTACGACGAAGTAATCGCAACGCTTAAACCTGACTATGTGGTGCATGGCGATAACTGGCAAAACGGTCCTGAACGGGCTATTCGTGACAACATAGAGGCACTTCTCGCAACCTATGGCGGTACACTTATTGAAGTTCCTTACACCAGAAGCGAACAAGCACGTAAGGTTGACCGGCAGCTTCGAGAAAAGCTGGCAATGCCGGAATATCGCCGTCGCCGCCTGAGACAGCTGCTTGCCATCTCACCGACGGTTAAGGTTATTGAGGCGCATGATGGACTGACCGGTCTCATTGCCGAGAAGACCGTCGTAGATCACAACGGCCGCCTTGACCAGTTTGACGGCATGTGGGTAAGTTCGCTGTGCGACAGCACCGAGCGAGGCAAGCCCGATATCGAGCTTGTGGATATGTCTGCCCGCCTGCGCACCATCGATGACATCATGGAAGTTACCACTAAGCCAATCATTCTCGATGGAGATACGGGAGGCCTGACGGAACACTTCGTCTATAACGTGCGCACGCTGGAGCGTATGGGTGTTTCGGCTGTCATCATTGAGGATAAGACCGGTCTCAAGAAGAACTCCCTGTTTGGTACCGAGGTCAAGCAGACGCAGGCGCCCATCGAAGATTTCTGCGCCAAGATTTCTGCGGGTAAGAAAGTTCAGCTGACTGACGACTTCATGATTATCGCTCGTATCGAGAGCCTCATCCTTGAACGCGGTATGGAGGACGCGCTGACAAGGGCGTTCGCTTTTAAAGACGCCGGCGCCGATGGCATTATGATTCACAGCCGTAAAAAAGACCCTGCTGAAATCTATGAGTTCTGCGATCGGTTCCGCGAGAAGGACTCCGTAACTCCTATCGTTGTCGTGCCTACTTCCTTTAACAGCGCTACGGAAGAAGAGCTTGCTTCTCACGGCATCAACATCGTCATCTACGCCAACCAGCTGATTCGCGCAGCGTTTCCCGCCATGCAGGAGACGGCTCGCGGCATCTTGAAGGCGCACCGCGCACTTGAAGTTGACGAGCAGCTCCTTCCGTTCAAGGACATCATCCGTCTTATCGATGAGCTGTAGGCGGCAGGAATGATTACTACAGAAAAAATCGGTGCCACTGCAGAGAAAAACAACGCCGCCGCGGAGAAGACCAACGCGATTGTCATGGCCGCGGGGCTTGGAACGCGCATGGCACCTCTTACCAAAAAGACGCCCAAACCCCTCATCAAGGTCAACGGAACGCCGATGGTTGAAACGGTTATAAACGCGCTGGTTACAGGCGGCGTCGATCGAATCTATGTGGTCGTTGGCTATCTTAAAGAGCAGTTTTGCTATCTTACTGAGCGCTATCCGTGCGTAATGCTTATTGAGAATACGGAATATCTGGAGAAGAATAACATTTCTTCGATATATGCCGCCGCTGATATCCTTGAACAAGGAAGTACGTTCATTTGCGAGGCCGATTTGGTCATCTCCGATGAGCATATCTTTCAGCCGAAGCCCACGCGGTCAGGCTATTTTGGACGCAGGTTCGACGGGCATACGGATGATTGGACGTTTGACCTTGACGCGTCGGGAACTATTACCAGGATTGGCAAGGGCGGCGACGATACATACGCTATGGTGGGCCTGGCGTACTTCTCGGCAGCTGACGCGCGGTACCTAGCAAAGTGCATATGCAACACTTCGGCGCGTCCCGGCCATGAACAGCTCTTTTGGGATGATGTGGTCAACGATCACATTGCCGAGTTTGACCTGAAGATTCACCCCGTTGCCGCACGTCAGATTGTGGAACTTGATACCGTCACGGAGCTGGCATCGTTTGACCGCAGCTACGAAAATCTTTTGAGGAGTTAGATCCATGCAGGTAAAAGCATTTGTTGACGTGCTCGGCGCCGACTTTTACACGGGCGTACCCGATTCTCAGCTCAAGGCGCTTTGCAACTACCTTATGAGCGAGTATGGCATTGACCCCAAGCACCATATCATTGCCGCTAACGAGGGAAACTGCACCGCGCTTGCCGCCGGCTATCATCTTGCGACTGGCAAGATTCCCGTAGTCTATCTGCAGAACAGCGGTGAGGGCAATATCATCAATCCGGTCGCGTCTTTGCTTAACGAGAAGGTCTATGCCATTCCGATGATTTTCGTTATTGGATGGCGCGGAGAACCCGGTGTTAAGGACGAACCTCAGCACATCTACCAGGGTGAGGTTACGCTCAAACTGCTGGAAGACATGGGAATCCGTCATTTTGTGGTGGGCTCTGAAACCACCGCGGAAGAACTAGTGGTTACCATGAACGGGTTCAGGGATGATCTTGCTAAGGGGCGCGACGTAGCCTTTGTGGTTAGAAAAGGCGCGCTTTCTTTTGAGGGCGCCCTTAAGTACGCGAATGACAACACCATGGCGCGCGAAGAGATTATCCGCCATATTGCGCAGGTTACAGGCGATGATCCTATCGTGTCGACTACGGGCAAGGCAAGCCGAGAGCTCTTTGAGATTCGTGAAGCCGCAGGCGAGGGCCATGAACGTGATTTTCTGACGGTGGGATCGATGGGGCACGCGTCCTCCATTGCGCTCGGCGTAGCGCTGAACAAACCGGAGCAAAAAATCTGGTGTATTGATGGCGATGGGGCTGCTCTGATGCACCTGGGAGCTATGGCGGTTATCGGCGCGCAAAAGCCGTCCAACTTGGTGCACGTGGTTATCAACAACGCTGCTCATGAGACGGTAGGCGGTATGCCCACCGTCGCGGACTCCGTTGATTTGGTGAGCATCGCTTTGGCCTGCGGATATCCGTATGCCGTGCGTGTGGATGATCTCGAAGCCCTTGACGCTGAGCTTGCGCGGGTGCGTAGTCGAGAAGGACTGTCGTGCATCGAAGTTTGTTGTTCTATTGGAGCTCGTGATGATTTAGGGCGTCCGACTACAACAGCTCTCGAGAACAAGCAAAATTTCATGAGGTATTTAAGCGCATTCAGCGAGTAACAAACGCACCCGGCGAGTAGCGTGTCGGGTGCGAAAAGAGTAAAACAACTTTTAGCGTTCATTAGAGTTGCATGTAGAACTGAACTGTACGTTTTAGAACTGCACTTTTGGAGCCTGACGAGCAGCCTGGTCGTCAACGGTAAAGCTCTGGCGAGGCTTAAAGCGCGAACCCGCAACGATGGAGTTGGGGAAGACTGCAATAACGTTGTTGTAGTCCATGACCACGTCGTTGTAGCTCATGCGTGCATAGCTGATGCGGTTCTCGGTATCAGTGAGCTCAGACTGGAGCTGCTGGAAATTCGCGTTTGCCTTAAGATCAGGATAACTTTCAGCAACTGCGAAAAGTGAGGTCAGCGCATTGGAAAGCGTACCGGAAGCCTCCATTTTTTCCTGAGGGGTGCGTGCGGACGCAACGGCTCCACGAGCGGCAGTTACCGCTTCAAGGGTGCCGGACTCGTGCGTTGCATAGCCTTTGACGGTTTCAACGAGGTTGGGAATGAGGTCATTTCGGCGCTGAAGCTGTGCATCAATGGTTGCCCATGCGTTGTCGACTTTATTGTTTGCACGGATAATCTTGTTGTAAATCGTAATGCCCCACAGTACCAGTAAGGCCACAAGAACGATGACACCAATTGCGATTCCCATATCTAATCCTTTCACGTGCGGCGATAAGCCAAGTGCTACTCGCGACGTTTGATGATTCAAGTTTACCCAAAACATGAATCCGATATCAAACCTGAAAAGGGATTTTGATACAAGAAGTTCGGCAAAAGGGGGAAAGAGGGGAAAAAGAGGAAACAGATTTCGATAGGAAGACTTCGACAAAAGAAGAAAAAGAAGATTTGGCAAGCTGAGATATGCTGTCTTGCGTTAAAACACTTATTGCCATAAAGATGGCGGAGAGGGAGGGATTCGAACCCTCGGAACGGTGTTACCGCTCAACGGTTTTCAAGACCGCCGCATTCAACCACTCTGCCACCTCTCCAAAGCGGTATTATCCTACCTCATAACGGACACTTTTGGGAGCAAGTCGTGAACGAATTTGTAAAAACAGAGTCTCAACAAGACTTTTCAGCCGATGGGTCGCGTAATCTGGGGAATTCACTTCAGGCTGATAATGCGTGTGGGAGCTCGCCTTCTGCGTCTGATGAGAAGTTCATGCGCTTGGCGCTTGATGAGGCGGCTGCCGCGGCGGCTGAGGAGGAAGTTCCTATTGGGGCGGTCGTTGTGCATGATGGGAAAGTAATTGCGGCGGCGCATAATCGACGCGAAATCGATAATGATCCTTCCGCCCATGCGGAGTTTTTGGCTCTGCAAGAAGCTTCTCGCGTGTTGGGCCGGTGGAGACTTACGGGCTGTACCGTATATGTGACGCTTGAGCCGTGTCTCATGTGTGCGGGTCTTATGGTAAACGCCCGTGTAGACCGGTGCGTTTTTGGCGCCGCGGATCCGAAAGGCGGAGCCGCAGGTACGCTTTATGATGTGAGCTGCGACCCAAGGTTAAACCATACGTTTCAAGTCACATCGGGCGTGCTTGCTGATGAAGCGGCAGCGCAGCTCAAAGATTTTTTCAAAGCACGACGTGAGCATAGGAAGTGAGCGCAGGAAGTGACAATGGTATCCGGAACCTCCGCTGTGGCGAGAAGTTCCGGATACGAATGACTGTCGCGTGAATTCATATGGTATACGGAGTGCAAGGGTCCGAGTCTGTCTCCGTAGTGCCGCTGACCAGTCTTGTATGGTCAAGCTTTGCATGGCCGGACAATTCCTGTACGGTCAATCAGGCAGGAGTTCTCGCTAGTTAATGCGAGAATACGAATACGGCGTCAGGGTAAATCCGCTCAGCAGTACCAGCGTGGCCAAAGTAATTACTCCAACAACAATAAGCACAATAATGAGCGTTGTTTTTGCGCTGGACTTCTCGTCTTCCTGAGCTATGAAGAGGTGCTGATTTTCGGGGTCGGCAGTAAACCCGCTCTTAATCAGAACCTGAATCGCAAGAAAAATATTGATGGCCTCAACAATGACGAAGAGCACAACCGTTGCGTATGACGATACAGCACTGCTCAACACACGGTTAAGAACACCCATAAATACCGTAAGACCAAGCCACGTCTGCCAATTGCCAACATAGAGCCTCTGCAGGCCAGTCACGCCGCCAACGGCACAGCAAATGCCATAGACGACTCGAGAGCGCAGTAAAGGAGAGTGAGAAACGCATGAGGTCGGGGTGGGTGCAGAAGTGGAAGTGGGCATAGAGGTTGGCTGAGCCTGCTGGGGAGGAACATCGGGTTTGGTGGGGCTTTCGGACTCAGATGGAGGTGTGGGGGAATCCATCGTATCAGCTGGATTGCTTGGGGCAGAATCGTTTGACCCCATAGCTGGCCCGCTCGACTCCATAGAAGCCTCGTTGTTTAGATTGTCAACCGGGTTGGTTGGCCCCATAGCCGGATCGCCTGACTCCATAGCCGAGTCGCTTGGCTTCAGAGAGGTTTCGTCGTTCATATCGTTTCCTTTCAACTGAGATGTCTGTAGAACACCCACAGTGTATCCACGGAGGAATAAAGAAAACGTTAAGTGAAATCTCGTCTTTCGCGCTTACAGAGGAGGGCTATACCCTTACGGAATTAGTGAAAGCAAAAGGCATATAAGAGCCAGTACAGGAAGGGTTTCCTGCTTGGCAGCGGTGCCGCGCTTATCGGGCGAGGTTACAAACAGCAGAAGCGCCGCGGCAAACATGGACGCCGCTCCAAAGAGAATCAATGACATTCCCGCGGGATTTCCGTTGATGTGAAGAATAATGCCGACAACAATCTCAACCGCCAGAAACAGATTATAAAATCCCTGGTTAAAAGCCATCTCTTTAGTGTTGGCGGCTTCATCTTGTGTAAGGTTGAATGTTGCGCGGGTCTTCTCGCTTGTCCACGCGATAGATTCCATATAGAAGATGAAGACATGCAAAAGCGCTGCCAGGATAGAGAAAGCAAGGCCTGCGATAAACATAAAATCTCCTTTGAGACGAACCGTTCGAGTGAGGAGCGGGTCGTGAGGTTAAAAGTGCCGGCCGTAGCGACCGCCAAAACCGCGGCCGCGCGCTTTGGAGCCGGAAAACATCGAGCGCATGGTTTTACTGACGGAGCGATTCGGCTGCAACATGATACGCCCTTGGTCGTATGGGAAGTCCGGGAGATCCCATACGGGAATCAGTGACTTTGTGAAATATTCAATCTCGCGAAGCGGCGTAATTTCGTCTGGCGCCATGAACGTAAATGCCTGACCTGTGGCTCCTGCGCGGCCGGTACGCCCGATGCGATGCACATAGTCCTCAGGGTCCATGGGAACGTCAAAATTAACGACGGCGTCAATGTTTTGAACGTCGATGCCGCGGCTCATAACATCGGTTGCCACAAGTACCTGCACGTTGCCGGCGCGAAACTTCTCCAGCGCGCGCGTTCGAGCCTTCTGGGGACGGTCGGCATGCATGACGTCCACCTTGAATCCGGCGCTCTTAAGCGTCTCAAACACGTGATCCACACGTGATTTGGCTCGGCAAAATACCAGCATCCTCCCCGAGCCAATGTTGAGAAATCGTATGAGGGATTCAAGCAGCTCCATTTTTTGCCCCTGCGTGACAGGGCATAGATGCTCTTCGACAGTATCGGCCGTCTGACCAGTGCGCGCAATCTCGATGGCCACGGGATTGTGCAGCATCGCGTCAACAGTTGAGCGAATCGACGGCGGGATTGTTGCCGAGAAAAGCAGCGTTTGATGCGCTTTTGGCAGCTCAAGCATGATGCGCCGAACGCTCGGCCAAAAGCCCATGTCAAGCATGCGGTCAGCTTCATCGAGAACAAAGACACTGATGTCTTCGAGATTCACCTGATGGTGTTCAACCAAATCGAGTAAGCGCCCGGGAGTAGCAACCAGCAGGTCGCAGCCTTTCTGTAGCTCCGTTATCTGCCGCTTGAACTTGGCGCCTCCCATGACAATGACCGCGCGCTGATTTGTGTGCTCGCAGACAGTGCTGACAACGTGATCGATTTGCGCGGCTAGCTCACGTGTGGGTGTAACGATAAGCGCGCGCGGATTCCGCTGTCTTTTGCGGCGGCGTTTGGGGCGGTCGATTTTCTCGCCAGTCGCGTTGGTGTGGGAGGTTTTGCCAGCGTCTTGCGGTTCGCTGATAACCTGAAGCGTTGGCAGGGCAAAAGCCGCGGTCTTTCCGGTACCGGTCTGTGCCGAAGCGACAACGTCCTTGCCGGCCAGAACTGCGGGAATCGCCGCTGTTTGGATGGGGGTTGGCGTGTTGAAGCCCAGCGCTGACACGCCCGCTAAGATGTGCTCGTTTAGCCCGAGCTCGGCAAAAGTAGTATCCATGTTCATAAGTATACTGTCTGTTAAATTTCGCGTGCGTATGATATGCGAATCATTGACTGACCTATTATACTGTGTGGCGAGACGTCCTTGCGGAGAGAAGAAAGTAGGGCATTACATGCCAATTAACATTCCAGATGGTTTGCCGGCAAAACATACGCTTCACCAGGAGCGCATTTTCGCGCTTGAGGAAGAAGTCGCCGAACATCAGGAAATTCGTCCGTTAAAGATCGCCATTCTTAACCTCATGCCTACAAAGATTCAAACGGAAACGCAGATTCTGCGACTCATTTCAAAGTCTCCCATTCAGGTGAGTTGTGACTTTATGCGCGTCTCAAGTCACGTCTCCAAACATACGCCCGAAGATCATCTGGTGAATTTCTACGATACGTTTGATGCGTTTGAGGCTAAAAATTATGACGGTCTTATAGTCACTGGCGCTCCGCTTGAAGAGATTCGCTACGAGGATGTTGACTATTGGGATGAGTTTTGTCGGATTGTCGACTGGTCACAAGAGCACTGCTTTTCTACGATGTATCTTTGTTGGGGTGCCTTAGCCGGACTGTATCATCTGTACGGCATTCCCAAAAAGCAGCTGGGATCCAAACTTTTTGGTATTTTTCCGCAGCGCCTGTGCGATGAGTATTCGTTTCTTACCAACGGCTTTGATGAGGTGCACTATATGCCTCATTCCCGGCACGCCGCTATTGATACAGGAGAGCTTGCTGGTCATACCGAACTCGCAGTACTCTCTGAGGGATTTGATTCCGGTCCAGCGCTTCTGGCAACGCGCGACTTCCACGAGATTTACGTTACCGGCCATTTTGAATATGGCCGCGATACGCTTGCGGAGGAATACTGGCGTGATTTTCACAAGGGGCTGCCTATTCGTATTCCGGAAAACTATTTTCCTGACGATGATCCCGAGCGGCAGCCGCTGTTTACGTGGCGCGCACACGCCAACTTGCTCTATCGCAACTGGATTAACTGGGTGTATCAGATGACGCCGTATGACGTCTCCAAGATTCCAGAAGCCATTTGCGACCTGCGCAAACATGTCGCTGTAGCTGATCCTGACGCGCGGATGACCGGTCGATTCTAGGTTTTCTCCGCAGCAAACTTACTGTTTCTCCAGGTAGTCGGTATGCCAGGCGGCATTGGTGGAGCTTACCGCGATATGCTTGCCGCCATCGGAAGAAGTTATGGTAAACGGCTCACTTATGGAGCTTACTTTTCCGTTGAATGAGATTTGAGAACTGTTCTCATTTCCCACCCACTTTGTCTGAGCTTTCTTGGTGGACTTGTTCGCGTTTCGTTCTTTCTCGGCCTTTTCTTGAGCCTTCCTCTGAAGATCTCTCTTAAGGACGTTACCGCGCGAAGTCTGCTCAGTGATGCGGTGAATGTAGGTATCGTAATCGGAACCTCTGCCGGTCTTGTCTCCCCACACGATTTTCTCGTTTTCAAGATCATCGCGCAGGGCCTTGAGCTCATCCAGCCGCGTGTTGATAGCTGACTCATCAAGAGTTTCAGCGGAATCGCTTTCGGAAAAACTGCTGGCGCTTAAGCGCTTTTTATAGTCTGACGAGAACCAATCGGTAATCAACTGCTCCTTGTCAGAAATCATGCTGGTAACGACAGTGAGGTCCTTATCGTCAGCGCCGTTGTTCAATTTGAACTTGCCTGCTGACACATCGTTATCTATTGTATTTTGGATATCGGCGAGTTCTTGGTATGACGCGAGAAGCTCAGCGCGGTCGCTGTTTTCATCCGGCGATACGTCAATGTCCTCTATCTGTGTTTTATACGTATTTTCCAGCTTTTTAATATCAGCTCTTCTTGCATTGTCCTGTTGAGTGCCAGTACAGGTCAAGATGCCTGTTCCAATACCGGCGCAAAGTATCAGGGCGAGCAAAACGACCAGCACCGTCCGTACCATCTCATTGGGTTTGCGCTCCTCTTTTGTAAAAGACGAGTTTGCTCCCTCTGAGACTACCTTAAATTGCGAATAGTCAATATCTGAAGCTGTCTGCGAATGCGATGCGGTACTGTCGAAATCTTCTTCAGAGAAAAGGGGAGCGGACGTGATTGTATAGGAGCCAAGTTCTGGTTTTTGAGCCTCCTTCTGCTCGGAAAGAGGCTCTTCACAATGAGAGCAAAGACTTGCTCCATCTTGGTTTTCTGTTCCGCAGTGGGGGCAAAGCATAACGTTCTCCTTAACGGCTGCGCGTGTTGTCCAGTCTCTGGGAAGCCGGGCGTCATGTAATGATTAGTTGTCGAGAGTTGTTGGCGGTACGGGTTTTGTGGGCTGCGGTATGGACGGAGTATTTGCGCCCGGAATACCGAGTACGTTGGGAGCAGGAGCGCTGGGTGCGCCGGGAACTGCAGGTATGCTTGGAGTTGCGGTCGCACCGGGAACTGTTGGTGCATGGGATGCACCGGTCGTATTGTGTTTTTCAGGAGTGTCAAGTGCTGTCTGTGGCGCCGGCTGAACAGGTTTCAAAGTCTGGTCTGGTGTCGGGTTAGTGAGTGCTTGGACAGAATTGGATTTTTCGCGTCGAGCGAAAAGTATGACGCTTAACACTATAATTGCGCCGCAAATCAGAAAATAGAGATAACCGTATCCCGTAGTTTGAAGGCGGAGACCGGGTATCGTATTAAATCCCATAGGATATTCCTGGTAGGGGGTGATTTCATATACGCCGCCATTTCGCGCGTTATACGCAAAGATATTCGCGATGAATTGATGCCGCAGGATGAAAAAAAAGTATGCGCAAATAAGTGCGGGGATACCTGCGAGCCATGAAACTTTTTTCGCGGGAGGAAGCAGTGCGAGCGCACAATTCACAAGCGGCAAAATGAGGAGGAAAATAAGTAGATGGAGACTGCTCAGCATACTTGCAAGGGCAACTACTGAGCTGCTTGCCGAGGGCATGCGTGAAAGGTCTTTTACAACATTTGCCAGAGAGAGCAGTTCGCTGAACGACAGGTTAAAGGTCGCTTCGTCAGCGTGCAGCCGAAGAACGGGAAAGACAAAGAAAAGGACCAAAAGGGCACTTAAACCTGCGATAACGTAGCGGAGGACATCGTAATTCTTATTATTCATGACAGCTCCTCAGGAACAAAGGTATGTCGTTTCTCATACAAGCGTGAAGTTTATTTTACCTTTTATTTGCAAGTTCCGTAGAATATATAGGTAAAGAAGGCCTCGTGGGCCTTCAGAAAATGGTTGGGAAAGTTCTCTATGGCAGGCATAGCGGCAATAAAGGATAGAAACGTATGAAGTTTATTATTGCTTCTGATATACACGGCGCGGCCAGTTGGGCGCGCAAGCTTATGGGCGTCATTGAAGCTGAGCAGCCTGACCGCGTGGTGCTTCTCGGCGACCTCCTCTATCATGGTCCACGAAACAATCTGCCTGAAGATTACGCTCCTAAACAGGTCATAGAGCTGCTCAATGGCATTGCCGATCACATAATTGCAGTGCGCGGCAACTGTGAGGCGGAAGTCGATCAGATGGTTCTCGATTTTCCCTGCATGGCCACGTATAACACGCTGATAGACCCGTTATATCCGCTTGGCGAGAAGACCCTCTTTCTTACGCACGGCCATATATATGGTCCGGGCCTGCACAACAGCGTTGACCAATGGCCTCAACTGCCGTCGGGTTCGGCGTTTATCTATGGGCACACGCACAAGAAAGTCAATGAGGTGCTTCCTGACCATCTTGGCATAACGGTGTTTAACCCAGGATCGGTGGGGCTTCCCAAGGACGGCTCACATAGCTGCGGCATATATGAAAATGGTGAGTTCAGACACGTGTTGCTGTAGGATGCTCCGCAGGGTGTTATTTTGTGAGCGTATAGGTATCCGTAAAGATTGTCGTGGCTCCGTCTTCGGTATGGTATGAGGCTACCGTAGCGGTTCCTGTGCCGTCAGCATCGTTAAAGCTCAGGGTAATCCAGGGATTTTTGGAGCTGTTGGGATAGGCGCCCATAAACGAGATAGTGCCTCCGGGAACAAGCAGTCCCTTCTCGCTTATATCAGTAGAAGTCGAAAACGGAAGGCTGTCAAAGGGCGCGTCCCCCTCATATGCGCGGTACGATCCGGCTACCGGCCCGTGGTCGTGCACGACGCCGGATACCGTTCCGGTAATGGTTACGGTTGAGTCAGATGTAAATTCAGCGGAGGTTATCGTAAGTGAGAAGGGCTTGTAGCGGCCGGAATAGTTCAGTCCGCCATCACTTGATTCGGTTTTTTCGAAGGTTCCCGTCCAGCTGCCGACAAGATTGCCGTAATCATGCGTAGCCGCCTTGGCGACTTCAACGCCGCTTAAAGACCAGGTACCGTTTCCTCTGTCAAAATCAAAGTGAGCACGCGCTTCAAAGGAGGTCTTTGAAAGTTTGTCGGTACGCGTGCACTTTATAATCACTGAGCAGGTTTGTTTCTCACGGTCAAACTGCGCGTCGACAATCTCAAAAGCGCCTTCTCCGTAGGTGCTGAGATATGAAGTCGAGCCGGCTTTATTGTTTGTTGAAGACATGTCGTCAAGTTTTTTCAGGATCTCTTCGTGTGCGTCAAGCACGCTTTGCGTTGCGACTCCTGAGGTTGCTTCATAGTGTATCGAAATGTCTTTCTCCTGGCCGATGGGTTGCCATGCGCCGGAGACGTTTGCGTACCCTAAGGTAGAAGTTTTCACAGCCACTAACGCGTTTCCTGAGTACCTTGTGGTAACTTGGGCGCTCGCGTATCCCGTGGCGCCGAATTTGGCATCATCGCTTGAGATTGCCGTCATAGTACGGCCGCGCTGACCGACCTCAATGCCCGTAAGAACCAGTCCCTCATCGGCGTCAAAGGGGCCGGGAGTCCAGTCTGGCGTTTCAATATGAGTGCGGGCATCTTCGGTAACGGCGTCAACGCTTGGAATGTCGTTTGCACGGACAAAAGCGACAACCAATGCGGAAATTGCCGCGAGAAGCAGGATACTCAGGATACCCACGGCAATGCGATGGCGCCGAACAAATCGTATCAGCCCATGATGGCGGTGGCGCGCGTAGGATGAGATGCTGTGCGCGATGTCTTTCAGGCTGGTGGCATCGTCGTTGGGTGCAGCGTCCGTGCGGTTGGTGAAGCGGTGTGAAGATACGAGGTTCTTCTCGGCACGCAAGGGCAGCTCACCGGTTGGCGATTCGTCGTCAAAATCGGGCAACGCGCCAGTGCGGCCTGCGTCTAAGACGTAATCTTGCGCGGCGTCCGAGAAATCCTGTTCGATTTTATCGAGCTTCGTGTCCATTCCTACCATCCTATGACGTTATAAAGAGTTTCTCACATTCGTATGAAAATAGGTGCAGCGAATAGAACAAGCTTGCGGGTGGTAAACTCACAGGGATGAAATGTTGCTTCGCGTATGGTTTGGCGAGAAGGGCAAAAGGTCTCGAGGTCATTCAGGCGCGAAGGCACGATAGGGAGTACGTTATGCGCGACAAACTAGAAAAGATTCTTTCGGCCTACGCTGACCTTGAGGCAAGGCTTGCGGATCCTGCGGTTGTTTCCGACCCCAAGGAGTACGCCCGCATTGCCAAGGAGCATGCCAATCAAGCCGAATTGGTGGAACGATCTCGCGAGTACATTGGCGCTCTTGATGATATTGAGGCCGCGAAAGAGCTGTTGAACGGATTGACCGACCCTGAAGAAAAAGAGATGCTTCAGGCCGACATCGCGGAAAATGAAGCGAAGCTGCCTGAGCTTGAGGACGAGATTAAAATCATGCTTATTCCGGGCGATCCCAACGACGAGAAAGATACTATCGTTGAGATTCGCGCTGGCGTTGGCGGTGACGAGGCAGGTATTTTCGCAGGCGACCTGTTTAAGATGTACGAGCGTTTTGCCGAGGCTCACGGCTGGAAGGTTGAGGTTCTCTCCAGCTCTCCTTCGGAAGCTGGTGGCTTTAAGACCATTGAGTTCAAGGTGACGGGCGAGAAGGTCTACTCTGTGATGAAGTTCGAATCCGGCGTGCACCGCGTGCAGCGCGTGCCAAAGACGGAGTCGCAGGGCCGTATTCAAACGTCGACGGCAACCGTTGCGGTGCTTCCCGAGGCGGACGAGATTGATATCCAAATCAATCAGGAAGATCTTCGTATTGACACCTACTGCGCTTCCGGCCCCGGAGGTCAGGGCGTCAACACTACCTATTCGGCTGTCCGCATTACGCATCTGCCTACCAATACGGTGGTACAGTCGCAAGACCAGCGGTCCCAGATTCAAAACCGTGAAGTCTGCATGCAGATGCTTCGCGCCCGCCTCTATGAGCAGGAGCTTGAGCGCCAGCAAGCGGAGCAGGGAGCAGACCGTCTTTCTCAGATTGGCCATGGCGCCCGCTCGGAGAAGATTCGCACGTACAATCAACCGCAGGATCGCGTGACCGATCACCGCGTTGGCTTTAACGGCACATACAATGGTGTCCTTCTGGGCGATACGCTGCCGTCCGTCATTGAGGCCTTGGCAGCGGCAGAGCGCGCCGAGAAGTTGGCTCAGGCCGTCTAAGCTATGGCCGATCAGCAGACGTGGACCGTCAAACGTATTCTCACCTGGACGTGCGGATATCTTGAGCGCAAGGGCGACAAGCACCCCCGTCTTTCGGCGGAATGGCTGCTTTCAGCGACTACAGGACTTTCTCGCGTAGAACTTTATACCAACTTTGATAAGCCGCTTACACGCGATGAGCTTGACCGTATGCACACCGCAGTTGAACAGCGCGCCTCTGGTCGGCCCCTTCAGTATGTTACGGGCGAGATGCCGTTTCGGCATATCGTTTTGAAGTGTGAGCCGGGCGTGCTGATTCCACGTCCCGAAACCGAGATTCTTGTCGATGCTGCGTTAGAAGGCATTGACGCGGCTGCCGAGAGGCGCGGCTCTTTTGACGCTCTTCGGGTTCTGGAAGTGGGTGTCGGAAGCGGATGTATTGCGCTTTCCATAGCCTCTGAGCGCCCAGGCGTTGAGGTTACCGCAACGGATATCGCTCCCGCGGCGATATCGCTTGCAGAGCGCAACCGTGACGCGCTTGGACTGACCGATCACGTAACCATTGTGGAATGTGATTTAGCGGCAGGTGTTCCGGAAGAGCTCGCCCAGACATTTTCCGTGCTCGTATCCAATCCTCCCTACATTCCTACTGAGGTATTAAAAGATCAGGTGCCGTCCGAAGTCAAAGACTACGAGCCACGACTTGCCTTAGACGGTGGAACTGACGGCCTAGACGTGTATCGCCGCTTGCTTAAGGAGGCCAACCGCATGCTTGCCCCTGGCGGCATGCTGTGCGTCGAGCTGTATGAGGGACACCTTGCGCAGGCTGCGGAGCTGGCGCGCGCTGCCGGCGCATGGGAGCGCATTCAGGTGCGAGAGGACCTTACTCATCGTCCCCGGATTCTTATCGCATACCGTAAAGAGCAAGCGCAGGGGTAACAGAGGAGGTTGTGGTCATGGGAAAGATTGTAACCGTCGATCAAAATAGCCCTGCGTCCTGCGTAGTTGATCAAGCGGTTGTGATTGCGAGAGCGGGCGGAGTGCTCATCGTGCCTACCGATTCCGTGTATGGCATTGGCGCCGCAGCGATTGCGGGAAATCCCGGGCATGAGCGTATTTTTGAGATTAAGCGCCGCCAGCGCACGCAAACGCTGCCATGGCTTGTTGGATCCAAGGAGGATGTTGAGCGCTACGCTCAACATGTTCCCGCATGGACCCGCGCGCTTATCGACACCTATTGGCCGGGCGCTCTGACCCTGGTCGTCAAGGCTGCAAAGGCGGTTCCCGACGAATACGTCTTGCCTGACGACCGCACCATCGCTTTGCGCATGCCCGCATCGAAGCTTGTGTGTGAAATCATCGAACGACTTGGCGTTCCATTAGCAACTACCAGTGCAAACATTCATGGCCATCCCTCAGCTGTCAGCGGAGGAAGCTTGGAGCAAGCGCTTATAGATCAAGCGGATCTGACGATTGACGGAGGTCCGGCGCCCCTTGCGATTGCGTCGACCATCGTCGACTGTACAGGCGATACTCCGCGCATTGTGCGCGAGGGAGCGATTCTGCCGGAAGAACTTCTCGCCACAGCGGATTTTTAGGCGAGAAGCGCCAGGGAATGTGAGAAGCGCCAAGAGAATTGGTATTGGGACGTGCTGGACGTGCGCATTGCGGTACTCTTTTAGAGAGAACGACGTAAGGAGGATTCATGCGGGTAGCTATCGCATCCGATCACGCGGGATTTATTCAGAAAGCTCCGATTGCTGAGTACGTTAAATCGCTCGGTCATGAAGTTATTGACTTTGGGCCCGAGAATGACGATCGCGTCGATTATCCCGATTATGCTGACAAGGTGGCTCGCTATGTAGCAGCGGGCGGCGCTGACCGCGGCGTCCTTATCTGTGGAACGGGGCTTGGCATCGCAATGACGGCTGACAAAGTTCCCGGTATCCGCGCAACGCCGATACAGACGCCCCAGTTTGCTCAACTGGCGCGCGAGCACAACAACGCTAACGTTATTGGGCTTTCCGGTCGCTTTGTTGATGTGGAGATTAACAAGGAGATTGTCAAAATCTTTCTGACGCAGGAGTTTGGTGGCGGACGTCACGCGGGCCGCGTCGTGAAGATTATGCGCGAAGATAATCCTGCCTTTGAGGGCGTCAAGTAGGCTGTGTACATACCGTACGCGGCAGCGTGTTTTTGAGGATTGGACGTTGAGAGTCAGACGTTGAAGAGTAAGCGTTGAGAGCCGAACGTTGAGAGGAAATCTAATGGCAAAGTACGATGAAACTCGTTTATTTGTGATGGACCATCCGCTGGTGCAGCATAAGCTCCACATTCTCCGCGATAAGACGACTACAACCAAGCAGTTCCGCGAGCTCGTCAACGAGCTGGCTATCTTAGAGTCTTACGAGGCGATGCGTGATTTTCCGCTTGAAGACGTTGAGGTTGAGACTCCGCTTGAAACTATGACCGCAAAGCGTATCGCTGGCAAGAAGGTTGCGATCATCCCCATTCTCCGTGCGGGGCTGGGTATGGTTGACGGCGTGCTTGAGCTGGTTCCTTCTGCGCGCGTAGGTCATGTGGGCATGTA
The DNA here is from genome assembly GCF_000411555.1 of Atopobium sp. oral taxon 199 str. F0494. Lineage (GTDB taxonomy): Bacteria > Actinomycetota > Coriobacteriia > Coriobacteriales > Atopobiaceae > Lancefieldella. The sequence continues at coordinate 1,280,594 of NZ_KE150486.1, forward strand.
TCGCGATCCGGAGACGCATGAGCCCCATCAGTACTACTGCAAGTTTCCACCCGATGTGGAAAACCGTACCTGTCTCGTGGTTGACCCCATGTTGGCTACGGGCGGTTCTCTGACGGCCGCGATTCAATTTCTACGCGAAGCGGGCGTAAAGGACATTCGCTGTCTCACGATTGTGTCGTGCCCCGAAGGTGTAAAAGCCGTGCTTGATTTTGATCCCAACGTCCGTCTGTATACGTGCACCGTGGATCGTCAGCTGGACGAGAGCGCCTATATTCTCCCGGGTCTTGGTGACGCTGGCGACAGAATCTATGGTACTAAGTAGCGGTTTATAGAGCGCGCAGCGAGAAGTACTGAGCCTCCTTACTAACCGGTAAACGGAAAAAATACCATAAGGCATAGAATACCTCTCCATATATCCGCATGTATATCGGCGATTTGCAGGTCAGTATAAGAACTGGCAAGCAAGTCGCCGATTAGTTATTGTTTTATGTGACTAACAATTAGAAATCTATATGAAAATATACAAGTAGTTGCAAAACTTTTGATGCGTGTATGCGGCCGAAGTGCGAGTGAAACAAGGTTATGTTTTGGGGAGTGGGTGTAATGATTTCTAATGTATCACGTGGCTTACAGCCGTCGGAGTGGGTCCGGATGGTTGGCAGAGGATCTCTCCAAGATTATCAGGATTGTTTTGCAAGGGATACGCACATTCCTATCCACCTTATTGACCGCAAAGGCAATCCCTTGCTTATTCCTTCAAAAAAACTATTCTTTTGTGATTTCGTCAAGACAAGTATTGATCATGATTGCAGCGGCGTTAACCGAATTAATATGGATGATGTTGCGGCTCACTATGACAAGACTCACAGTTTTGAGCCATTAGTGAAATGCTGTGATTTCGGTATTTCAAGTTTTGTGGCTCCTGTGTATTTTAATGGAGAACTCATGGGATTTTGGCATTGTCCTGGATTTACGTATGCAGATTCGCCTCACGCCAAGCAGCTTCATGCCAAATTCGATCTTCCTATTCTTACTCATGCAGCATTTACGAGCGCTCTTTCCATGCTCATAATCATCTGTCGTTTGCTCGACATTCACCTTGATAATGCGACCAAACTCTCTATGACAGAGCCTGCATCTGATCAGACTATTTCAAGTCAATTGACACGTCGTGAGAATGAGGTTGCCTCACTGGTGTGTTGCGGCATGTCAAATGCTCAAATTGCAAAAAAGCTGTATGTAAGCGAGAAAACCATCAAAACGCATTTAAGTAATATTTTTTCAAAACTTGGTGTTCGCAATCGAGTACAGCTTATCTGTGACTATTCTTCTGCTATGGACGCTGACGGTCATTCGGAACTGGAGGTGATGTAAGTGCGTACTCCGCGTATTTTATTTGTATGTGTTGATCCCGATGCGAGAAACAACTTTAAGCAAGAGCTCTCACATTATGGCTATGATGTTGTTCTTTGCTATCGCGGAGAAGAGGCATTGAGAATTATAGAAAAAAACACCGTTGATGTGCTTGTTTTCTCACTTGAGCTTCAGGATATGAATGGTTTTGAGGCCTGCCGTCTGGTTCGTCTCAAGTATGATTTTCTCGCGTATCCTATTGTGGTTCATGCCTTGAGAGATTCCGCAGAGTTGCGTTTAGCCGCCTTTAGAGCTGGAGCCAATATCTTTACCTTTGAACCTGTGAAGTTTGACCGCCTACACTATGTTCTTTCACTGCTGGTTAGCGGACGTCGCCGGTATAAAAGAAGTGTTCCCGCTGAAGATTTTTTAAGAATCGTCGATAGAGAGTACTGCGCGTCAAGAGAGATAGATGATTTTATTACTACCGATAAGGGAAGTTTGCGAAAGTCCGATATTCTCCGTTGGGCCGGTATCCTTTCTAAGGAGAGCGGGATTGCGGAGGAACAGCGAGCCATTGTGCATGAAATGATTAACTATACCCTTGACCTGCTCGCAACGTATGGCTCCATTGCAGAAGTGCTTGAACACCTTAATGAAATGTGGGCCGGAACAAGCATTTGGATTGAATTCAAAAAGCTTTTTGAATATGGGCATGGAAATTTTCATCTGGATGCTAAAAGCACCCACACCACTGATGGCATTACGGCGCTTATGTTGCTGCTTTGCTCATATCTGCTTTCTGGTCAAACACCGATGGAAGCTATTTCTGCCCTATATGAGATCGAAACAATAAACGCCGATGAGGTGGATGTGCTCAATCGCGTTATTACCGCGGATTCCTTTATGAATCGCGTTTTTAACCAAGGCGTATGATGACACTAGAATGGCGTATCGCTTCCCAGGTAGCATTTGATATTTCTATCGAGAAGAACTTTCTGGAGTTTGGCTAGTGTATGAGGAGGAGTTGGCTGCTCGTTCTTGAATGCATAATCCATACTGAGCTCTTCCCATTTTGATACACCAAGACGATGGAAGGGCAAGAGATTGAATTCGTCAAGGCCTATCTCGTTCATAAAATCAGCGACTTTGGAGAAGTTTTCTTTGGAGTCATTGAGCCCTGGAATAACGGGAGCGCGAAGGATAAGCCGTGTGTGATTTCCGGAGTTTGCGAAAGCGCGGATATTATTGAGGATGCGCTCATTTCCAACTCCTGTATAGGCTCGGTGAAGCTCAGAATCCATGCATTTTAGGTCATTGAATGCAAAGTCCATATAGCGCATGATGCGCAGATACGTAGGAGTATCAGCAAGAGCCTCCGTTTCAATTGCTTTATGAATGTATAGTTCATCACACCTTGCGAGAACCGCTTCAAGGAATTCCGGCTGGAACATTGGGTCGCCACCAGAGAAGGTTACACCGCCGTTACCTGACCAATAGTGACGATCTCGCTCAAGGATGTACATTATTTCTTCGACAGTATATTCCTTTGAGATTCTTACGAGTGCGTCATCAAAACACGCGTCGATGCACTCGAGCGTCGTACAAGTATGACAAAGTTCCCAATCAAATTTCATGGGGTGCTCAGGGTCCTGTGAATTGTCATGTACCGCTCCGTAGGGACATGCATTTGTGCATCGAGTGCAGGGCTTGCTTGCCGTATTGATACATTTTGAACCCATGTAGAGCTTACCCTGGCGATTATAGAAACTTTCCGGATTGCAGCACCAAGAGCAGCGCAAAGGACAGCCTGACATAAAGATGAGAGTTCGGCAGCCCGGTCCGTCATGGACACTGAACGACTGAATATCAAAAATGCGTCCTTTAAGGTCTTTTTGCTCGTGAGCTATGGGAGCAGACAAACTCCTTCTCATATATCCTCCCCTGATAATGCTTTCTAAAAGATTTAAAAAGCATTATCAGGAAAAGATTTTATGGATACGTACAGCGGAAGTCCTATCTATTCGCCTATTTCAAAACGGCGATATACGACTTTTAGGACCAGTAGTCTTAAAGTCGTATCTCTCTCAGAAAAAGATACAACTTTTTATTAGATATTTCGACCCATGTTTGGCGAAGCATTCTCATTAAAAATTATCGCAATGGGCAGGCTAAGAGGGTCTGCCGCTGATGTTTTAAGGGAGGCTTGGAGATGGCAACACTTCAACCGATGAAGCTGAGTGAAGTTCTCGCTGAGCGCGGGCTTTCTCTTGAAAGTCATGCAAACGGAGAGGCACCGGCTGAAATCACTGATCGAGAGATCAAGAGGGAGCCAACCCCGCGAGCTAACTACCTCCGTGATATTTACTTCGACACGCTCTCCTCGCTGGACATTCAGGAGTCCTACTGGTACTCCCGTGCAGCAGCCGAGCACGAGGGAGAAGTTCCTATCATGCGGCGTGGTTATGCTTTGCAGAGCGTATTTGAACACCTTGATACGCCGATTTGGCCGCATGAGCAGCTCGTGGGTGCAAAAGCGGGGTTTTATCGCGGCTCTGCACCTCTGCCTTGGCTGACGGAAAGTTTCTTTATGGACAAAGATTCTGATTTGTACAAGGCAGCCCTTGACACGGGAGCCGAATCCAGCGCAGAGGTTTCTCACTTTGGCGCGGGTGGCGGCAACGTTACGCAGAGCTTCGGAAACGTTGTTTCTGTTGGTGGTAAGTATGGCGTACGCCTTGAAAACGTTCCTGCGATGCATCGTCTTGCGTATTCTTGGGCCGGCAAGTCAGTTGAAGATGTCGCTCGTAAGTATGAGCAGATGGTTCCTGAATACAAGATCAAAGAGAACATCATGAAGTCCGTTGTCAGTAACTTTGACTCCGGTTTCACCATTCCTCAGGGCCGCGAAGTTATGAATTACTACTTTGTACTTGAGCATGGATTCGATGAGCTCATTGATATTTGCAAGAAACGTGCCGGTGAGGTAGCTGGTGAGCCAGGTGGCGATGGTATTGCCGGTATGGACAGGCTGTATTATTACACTGCTATGGGCTTGTTGGTTCAAGGTCTTTCCAAGTGGTTTGACAATTACGGAAAAGAAGCCGATCGCCTTATTTCTATTACCACTGACGAAACCGAAATTGCTGAGCTGAAGGAAATTTCCGAGCGCCTGCATCGGTTGGCACATGAGAAGCCAAAGACATTTAAAGACGCTTTCCAGACCATTTATCTTTTGCATTTGGCAGAACTCAATGAAGATGCAATGTCCGGCCTTTCTCCTGGTCGTATAGGACAAGTTCTCTACCCCTATTTTGAACAGGATATTGAAAACGGCACTCTTACTGAGGAAGAGGTCGAAGAATGGCAAGAGCTGTATCGCGTTAAGATGACCTGCATCGATGCTTTTGCCTGTACCGGTGTTGTCGGAGGTGTCCTTTCGGGCAATACATTCAACAATGTCTGTATCGGTGGTGTTGATCGCGACGGCAAGTCCGCAGCAAACCGTCTTGAGATGATTATGCTCGACGCGGGTATTAACTGCCAGACCACCCAGCCGACTCTTTCACTGTTGTATGACGAGGCGAACCCCGAAGAGTTCGTCATGAAGTGCATGGAATGTGTAAAGACAGGCGCTGGTTATCCTGCAATTATGAACAACCGCGTAGCAATGGAATTCTTACTGAACCAGTATGCTCACGAAGGCATGACGGTTCAAGAGGCGCGCGCATGGTCAGTTGGCGGCTGTCTTGAGACTTCTCCCGGAACTTGGATGCCGCTTCACCTGAACGGCAAACTTTACTGGATTCCTGGCGGATCTGCACAGCCGACTTCAGTTGGTATTCACTTCCTAAACAATCCAAAGATTCTTGAACTTGCGCTCAATAACGGTCTTGATAAGCGCACGGGACTTCAGGTCTTCCCACCACACGATAAGTCCTTCGAGACGTTCGAAGAGCTGGATGAGCAGTACAAAGTGTATTACCAGAAGGCTTGTGAAGTTCTGAATAAGTGCATGAACATCCAGCATGATGTCTGGCGTAAGTTCACCCCGTCCATGGTCAATTCACTGCTTAAACCGAATTGTCTCGAGAAGGGTCTCGGTATTGCGCACAAGGGCTACCGCTACAATTCGACGTTTAATATCGAGTGCTGCGGAACGTGCAATCAGATTAATTCTATGGCAGCCATTAAAAAGCTCGTGTACGAAGATAAGAAGTACACGCTTGAACAGCTTAAGGATGCGCTTGACAACAACTTCGGCTATAAAACCTCTAAGGAAGTTGGTTCCGAATCTTTGAAAGATCAGGAAAAGCGCACAGATGACGACGGTCGTTACGATGAGATTCATGCGGATTGTCTGCGCGCTCCGAAGTATGGCAATGATGACCCATATGTTGATCAGATGCTCTATGACTGGGAGCAGTGGTTCTGCAACGATTTGCCGGCAACTATTGAGAATCTCTATGGTGAGCCGTATTACGTCTGTCAGATGTCCGTATCAACTCACGGTCCCGAGGGCGCAGTTACTGCCGCTACCGCCGACGGTCGTCTCCAAGGCACCACTTTTGCCGACGCTTCGATGTCCGCTTATCCAGGTACGGATACTCATGGACAGTATGCACTTTTTGAATCAGCGACCGGCTGGGATCACTCTATGTCCCAGAACAGCCAGATGAATCTCAAGCTTCATCCGAGCGCCGCGAAAGGCATTGAGGGCTCAAGGAAACTGATGGATCTTACTCGCGCATACATGCGTAAGGGAGGCTTCCATATCCAGTACAACATTATTGACTCTCGCATACTTAAAAAGGCACAGGCGAACCCCGAGAATTACCGTACGCTGCTCATTCGTGTTGCAGGATTCACACAATATTGGGTTGAGATTGGCAAGCCAATTCAGGATGAGGTAATTGCTCGTACCGAGTATGAATCCATTTAACTTCAGGTAATTGAAAGGAGACCCTTATGTGTAAGTATCGCGATTGCGATTTCTATATTCCCATTGATGTCGTAAAGGGTATCGATCACGCTCACGGTGATGTTGTAGTAATGGGCGATGAAGAAATTGCTGCTGTTGACTTTGTTCCCGCTCATAAGTGCAAGTTCTGTGCGCACTATAAAGAAACTGAGAGGAACATGGGAATATGTAGCGGATTTACAACCGAGTATTGGGCGTTTGCAGAGAACGGTGCTCGTAACTGCGAGGCGTTCGAGATGGCAAAGGACCTCGTTGAAGCGTAGCACACGCTGATTTTCCCTCCAAGGACGGCGCCCCGGGAACTCTCGCGGGTTTCTGGGGCGTTTTTTATACATTGCAATGATTGGGGACATCTTATGAAAGATGCTAAGTCAACCTCGCGTAAGGTAGTACTAGCAGCCTTCCTTGCGTGTTTCTGTCTTTTTGGTTTCCGTTCAACATTTTCTATCCTTCAGGTTCCTATGGGCAAAGATCTCGGATGGACCGGATCACAACTATCTCTGGGCTATTCTCTTATGATGATGGTGTATGCGGTAACGGCTTTCTTTGCGGGTAAGATTGTTGATAAGAGTGGCTGCAGGCCGGTGTATTTTGCAGGTGCTGTATTTTGCTGTCTTGGTATGGTGGCTACTTCGTTTATTGATAATATTTATTTCTACTTCTTTAGCTACGGTGTTTTTGCAGGTATCGGCACCGGTATGCTGTGGGTATCTTCGACTACCTCATGTCGCAAGTGGTTTGTAGGTGACCGTTACTCCACGGCGTGGGGCATCGCTTTTGCTGGGGCTCCTATCGCTCAGGTATTGCTTACGCTTTTTATGAAGCCGTTCTTAGCTCAGAATGCATCCGCATGGCGCACTGTCATGTTGATTATGGGCTTCGTCTTTCTTGCGCTTCTTTCGGTATCGGCTCTCGTCGCTCAACGAAACCCCAGTGATCTTGGCCTTGAACCGTTTGGAAAACTTCCGCAAAAGAAAAACGAGAAAACCCATGACTTCACGGTTGCAGAAGCATTTCATACGCGCGCTATGTGGTGTGATATTTTTGCGTTTCTCTTTGCAATGCTTGGTGAATTTCTCATTTGGTCTCAAATTGTTAAATACTGGACGGTCAATCTGAATATGGATCTTGGTACTGCCTCCAACATGTATATTATCATCGGTGTCTGCGGAATCTTTACGATGCCGCTTTTGGGTAAGGTTGCAGATCGTCTTGTAAAGTCAAGAGGAAATGAACCGGAAGCACGCCGCATCGTGCTTATTGCCGGTCCTATCGTTGGCGCTATCGGGTGCGTTCTTCTCCTTATGATGAAGGCTGATCAGTTGTGGCTCGGCGCACTTTGTTGCGTATTGTTTGCCTGCTATTGGGCGGTTGAGCCAGGTGGATGCGCTGGATATGCCGGATCGGTTTTTGGTAATAAGTACTTTGGTAAAGTTTGGGGATTTGCTACGCTCATCGTTATGTTTGTTGGGCCGGCGACCGGTTCCTTTATGGGTGGATTTTTAGCCGATGTAACGGGCAACTATACTGCATCTGTCATTTTTGCTCTCTGCGGGTTTGTCCTTTCTGCACTTATGGCTCTGCTTCTTCCGAAGGAAGTCAAAGCTCCAACTCGTGCCCAAGAGGCGGGGGCTCATTGTCGGGAGCGGCAGACAATCTCTTCCGCACTCTAGGTTTTTACCCGTGCGTAGGGGAAGAAACTTCCCCTACGCTCGTTGCGTGAGGAGCGTTGCACATGGCTTCGCTTGACCTTGTTGAAACCATTAGGCACTACGAATATGAGGATTTTTCCTATGCTGTCAAAGAATGGTCGCCTCCCTATATTGGGTGTAACCTGAATTCATTTTTTACACGGATGCGAGGACCTCAGCTTATGACTTGGAGCCTTGAAGTTCTTGAGTCATATTGCGCAGATCTTGAAAAAGCGAGGATGTATCATACGTCACTCTTTATTGAACGTTTTGTATATGTGTATGGGTGTTCAAAAGAGGTGAGCCACCGGTATCGTTTTCCTATGAGGTCGTTGGAGTTTAAGAAGTATGTTGATTTCATTACAAAAATCTCCTTAATTTGGGAAACGCGCGCGAGGATGCAATTCCCGCTTTTTACAAAATGTATAGGGCCTCTTATTGTTGAAGAGGATACGCAAATGAGCCCGTCATACGAAGTACGTCTTCGAGCAGAACTCATGACATATTCCACCGAAACTATCCGTGCATATTTTGAGTTTGTTATGCAGTGTTGGGATGAGGGTTTTAACCCAAATATCCAAACCTATCATGGCGTTGCGCGCGAGCTTGGTTTTCCAAGTGCGTCTGAGGCAGATCAGCTTGGAGCATCTCTATAGCATTACCGCTCTTCTTGCTATGCGAGAGATTGGAGAGAAAAGACTATGAACGGCAAGGATGTATTGGATGAGATTGACGAGGTTCTCAAATTCCATGCAGATAGTAAAGATAATGATGCCGCAATTTCTCTTATGAGGAGGAAGCTTTGTGAGATTGGTAGAGAGTATGGTGAAAAGAGCTCAGAATTTATCAGTGTTCTTAATGAGCTAGGAAGCATTGAGAGAGATGCCGGACTTTTAGATGAGTCGGCCAGCGATCTTCTTCGTGCCGTTGAGATTCAGATGGATGCAATACCGATTTTTCAAGACGACGATGGCTGTATGAGCGCTGGGTGCACGGCATGTTCATCGGTAAAGACTATGCCTACAAAGCATATTGATCCCGGACTGGCGGCTACACTCTGTAGTCTTGGAGGAACATACCGCCTGATGGGTGATTTCGGTCAGGCAGAGTATGCATTTATTATGGCTATTCAGATTTACGATGCAACAGTTGGGACAAAACACCCCTTATACGCGACGGTTCTCAATGAACTTGCCTTGCTTCGCCAAAATCAGGGCCGCTACGGCGAGGCTATTGAACTGCACGATCGTGTCCAGACGATTATTGGTATGTCGGCGCATGCGGAGTATCGCGCGAATAATCTCTTTAACCGCGCTCTCTGCGAGTATTTGCGTCGAGGAGATTTTGGTCGCGCTTATCACGATGCCAAGGAGGCACTAGTTCTCTATACCGTTCATATGGGTGCCGATTCTTTACAGGCCTGTCGCGCACGCAAGATATATGAGCTCATCAGTGAAAGCTATGTGCATTGATAGCGAAGTGTCATAGGCAATGTGTTTCGTGAGCTTCCTTCATGCCGATTACTGGCAGAATAGGTGATCATTGTGAAAAGAGCTATAAAAGACCTATTAATTGGCGCCATTGAGGAAATTGAGCGAAATATGCTTTTAAAGGCTGGCATTATCAAAAGCGAGCTGTTATATCAAACTGACTACAGACAAGCACTCCTTTTTCAACGGGCTTTATATATATCATGGCCGATTGAAGTGCTTGAAAGTTATAAGCTCGATCTTGAGCAAGCACAAAAGCATGGCAACAATCTTATGAGTGAGAAATATGCACGAATGAGAGAAATAGCTTTACGGGAAGCATTGGAAATACCTCCATTGGATTTGCTGAATAAACGTCTCATAGAAGAAGCTGTGGACATACTGTTAGGGTGGGAAGCAAACTTGTGCGGACATTACCGATTACTGCAGGAGAAGGCAAGAAGTCTTCGCCAAAAGAATCTGGATGCCGCGTCAGTTCCCTTAGTTGCTTTGGATGTATACCTGTTTGGAGAGTTCTCAATTTACTCAGCACGTACACTTTCACTGTATCTCAAACATCTTATAATACAGGAACGACAGGATATCAATGGAAGTATGATGGTGTACGACAATATGAGCTATCTCCAAAGCTCGGTGGTCGTCTGATGAAAATGAAGAGAGGTATGAGGGGAGCCTTCAACCATAAACGTGAAAACAGTATGTATTTTTGAATAAAGTTCAAAAATATTGTTTTTTACGAAAAGAGAGAGCTTGTAAAGTGTTACTATCGCCACTTGTGCATACAGAGTATGCGAAATGATTTGCGTGGTATACGATATACATCATATAATCGCAAGTCTTTGCATTCTACGTGCGAGTGCAGCGATAAGAACCCGGTAGGTGCCGCTGTGTTGGGAAAGGAAGAGAGATAAGTGAATCCGCTATCTCAGCTGCCTGAAAAGATGGACGAGCTGCTTGACAGCTTTATGACTCATCCTCTTGTTGGCAGTACGACTGTTGGTTTTACCAACTACATCTTTTGGATGTGCGTAGCGCTTGTGCTGCTTATGGTCGTCATGTTCATCTTTGTCCAGAAGCAGAAAAGATCCCTTGTTCCGCAAGGCATCTTTGTGAACTCCATTGAGTATCTCGTTGAGTTTATCCGCGATGATATGGTCAAAGGGCTTCTCGGAGATACATGGAAGAAGCATTTTTCTTTCTTGGCGTCGTTGTTTCTCTTCATCCTGGCGAACAACATTGTCGGCATTATTCCCGGCTGCCATCCCGGCACCGGTACCATTGGCGTAACGGCTGCGCTGGCTTTGTGCTCCTTTGTCTATTTTATCGTGGTTGGCGTCAGGCGTATGGGGCCTCTCGGATATATCAAGAGCCTTGCGCCGGAAGGCGTCAATCCCTTCATGGGAGCAATGGTCTGGGTCATTGAGCTCTTCTCGACCTTCCTGCGCCTCATCACTCTTGCAGTCCGACTTTTCTGTAACATGCTCGCAGGCCATGTTGTTATGGGCGTCTTTGCGATTCTGGTCTCCCTCTTTATGGGTCCTATTCTGCAAGGATTTTCGGCGACTGCATTTGCCCAAGCCGGAGCATCTGCTTTTTGGTTGCTTATCCTCATTGTGATTTACGCTGTCGAGCTTTTGGTCGGCGTCATTCAAGCATATGTGTTTACCTTGCTCTCATCTGTCTACATTCAGCTTGTAGAGAGTGAGTAAGAAGAACAGGGGTACAAAGTGTTTTGGGCGATGACAGTCGCTTGAAATAGGTAGTGTGTTGATCGTCTTGGAATCAGGACGAATAAAAGGAGGAATTGTGGGCGTTATTGGTTACGGTCTTGGTGTTTTGGGCGCCGGCGTAGGTATTGGACTTGCTGCTTACGGTGCAACTTCAGGAATGGCTCGTCAACCTGAGATGCAAGGTCGTCTCTTTACGGTTTTTATTCTTGGATCGGCATTCATCGAGGCGTTGGCACTGATTGGTTTCGTTGTAACGCTGATTGCACAGTAGGCCGACCGCATCTGAATCATTAAGTTGGAGGAACGCATGAACACGATACGAAAGGGAGCGAAGACCGCGGCAGTTGCCGGAGTGGCAACCGTGGCGTATGAGCTGCTTGCTCCCTCCGTCGCGCTTGCTGAGTCGCCGAGTGGGGCAGACCTTCTTCTTCCTAAGCCCGCTGAGTTCATTCCTGCGCTCATTGCGTTTTTGATCATTTGGTTTGTTTTGGGCAAGTTTGCCTGGCCTTCTATTCTCAAGATGATGGAGAGCCGCCAGGAAAAGATTCAAAATGATCTGAACACGGCAGAAAATGCTCACGTTAAGGCAGAGAAAGATCAAAAGATTGCCGCCGCAAGCATCGATGAAGCTCGTCGTAAGGCAGATGAGATTGTTGCTGCCGCTAAACGTGAGGGCGAAGAAGAACGTGCTCGCATCATCGAGCAGGCGAAGAAGGAAGCGTCCGATATCATCACCAAAGGCCATAGCGCCGTTGATTCTGAGCGCCGCCGTTGCCTTACGGAGCTTTCTGGTTCCGTAGTGGACCTATCCGTTGAAATTGCCGGCAAGATCATTGGCAATGAGCTTGATGAAGCTCAGCAGCGTCGTCTTGCCGAGAAGTATCTTGCGGAAGTAGGTAAACCTGATGAGCGCAAATAAGCGTGAACAGGAAAAGAAGGTAGAGGGTTACACGAGGGCTCTCATTGAGGCCGCTCGCGCCGAAGGCCGTCTGAACGCCGATCTTATACAGTGGCAGCATGTCCGCAAGTTTTCACCGGAAGTCCTTGAGACCCTCGGTGCAATGCAGGCAAGCGAGGACTTCAGCCTCATCAAGGATGTTGCGGACCAGTTTGAGGAGCTTCTCGATACTGAAGACGCAACCATCACCGTTGTAGTAACAACATCAGTACCCCTTGATGATACGCTGCGTTCCAAGATTAAACAGACGCTTGGCATGCAGTTTAACGCCGCAATTTATCTTGTTGAGCGCGTTGATCCCTCTATTCTCGGCGGCATTATTGTTGAGACGCGCGGCCGGCGCTATGACGCGTCCGTGCGCGCCCAGCTTACCAATATCAAGAACAAGCTCTCATTGAATAACGTTGAAAGCGAAATGTAATGACTGAAGAAAAGGCCACAATTGAGGAAGGGACGTTGAGCTCTGACGTCATCATTGAGTTGCTGCGTGAACGTCTTTCCCAGGTCAATTCTATGGTTGATCAGCAAGAGGTTTCCGTGGTAACTGAGGTTGCTGACGGTATTGCTCGCGTTGCTGGTCTCCGAACCGCGATGGCCGGCGAACTGCTGCAGTTTACCAGCTCTTCCACAGGTCACGCCGTATACGGCCTTGCCCAGAACTTGGATGAGACCGAAGTCGGTGCCGTCCTGTTCGGCGATGTCTCCGACATCAGAGAAGGAGACGAGTGTCGTACAACTGGTCATGTTATGGACATTCCCGTTTCCCACGATATGTTGGGACGCGTGGTTAACCCCTTAGGTCAGCCTATTGATGGTCTTGGTCCGATTCACGCGACACATCGCCGTCCCGTTGAGTTCAAAGCGCCCGGCATTATGGAGCGTCAGCCTGTTAACCAGCCGGTGCAGACCGGTCTTCTCGCTATTGACGCAATGGTGCCTATCGGACGCGGCCAGCGTGAGCTTATCATCGGTGACCGTAAGACCGGCAAGACCGCTATTGCCATTGACGCCATCGTTAACCAGGCCAAGACCGACATGGTCTGTATCTATGTCGCTATTGGCCAGAAGGCTTCAACCGTCGCGTCAATCAAGGAGTCTCTGGCGCGGCACGGCGTCTTGAACAAGACCGTTATCGTTGCCGCCACGGCTGCGGATTCCGCACCTATGCAGTACATTGCTCCGATGGCCGGCGCGGCTATCGGCGAGTACTTTATGTATAACGATAAAAACGGCGAGCCCGCAGACGCTGAGCATCCCGGCGGGCACGTTCTTGTGGTATACGATGATCTTTCCAAGCAGGCAGTGGCGTACCGTCAGATGTCGTTGACGCTGCACCGTCCGCCAGGACGCGAGGCGTACCCCGGTGATATTTTCTACCTGCACTCTCGTCTTTTGGAGCGTGCTTGCAAGCTTTCCGATGCCAACGGCGCCGGCTCTCTTACGGCGCTCCCTATCATTGAGACGCAGGAAGGCGATGTCTCGGCGTATATTCCAACGAACGTCATCTCCATTACGGACGGTCAGATTTATCTGCAGTCCAACCTCTTCTTCCAAGGTCAACGCCCTGCAGTTGATGTAGGTATTTCGGTGTCACGCGTCGGCGGTGACGCGCAGATCAAAGCGATGAAGCAGGTGGCGGGTACGCTTCGTTTGGACCTCGCAAGCTATCGTGAAAAGCAGGCCTTCTCGCAGTTTGGCTCTGATTTGGACGCGACGACGCAGTACCAGCTCAATCACGGTGCCCATACCATGGAGCTTCTCAAGCAGCAGAGATACGCGGCGCTGGACGTGCGCGATCAGGTTATTGTTATCTTCGCGTCGAAGGAAAATTTCCTTGACGATGTTGACCTTGATCACGTCGGCGCGTTTCGTGATGAGCTTGCCATTTACATGGCCGAACGTCACCCGCAGCTGCGCAACAGCATCATGGACGGCAAAATTTCAGATGATGCCGCCGCGCGTCTGCGCATGCACATACAACACTTTAAGGAGAAGTTCCTTGATGAACATCCCAACAAAGTTGTGGAGGACGTGCTTGCCAGCGCGGAAAACCCGAGTGACCTTGCGGCAACTCAAAAGGGTCCTGATCAGGAGTAATACGGAATGGCAAACCTTCACGAAATACAAAGGCGCATGAGCTCTATTAAGAGCACTATGCAGATTACGCGCACAATGTCGATGATTTCGACGGCGCGTGTCCGCAAAGCGCTCAATAGGGCTGAAGACGCCATGCCGTATAAAGAGGCCATTACGCGCATGTTGGCAAATGTCGCGAGCGCCGGGTTTGATTCCACGCAGCCGCTTTTAAATACGCACGCTACCATCAAGCACGTTTTATATCTTGTGGTAGCGTCTGATCGTGGGCTTGCGGGCGGTTTCAATATCTTGCTTGAGCGTCAGACCGAGCATGATATGGAAAAGCTTAAGGCTCAGGGGATTTCGTCTTCGGTCATTACATGTGGCCGTAAGCCGACAGAGTATTTTGCGTTTCGGGACATCAATCCTGTCATGTCGTTTGTGGGTATTTCTTCTGAACCGACACCCGATGAGGCGGACCGCATTGCCTCCTACATTATGGACGGCTATGCGGCAGGACGCATTGATCGCGTGATTATTCGCTATTGGCATGCCAAAAACCGGGTAGACCAGATGCAGGTTTCGGAGCAGCTTCTGCCCGTTTCCGAAGAGCAGTTGACGATGCCCAATAAGCCCCGCGATGATGAAGCTCTGTCAGCGGTAAAGCGCATCGCACATCCCAACTATTTGTTTACGCCTTCTGCCGGAGAAGTGCTTTCCTATTTGATGCCCGCGTATATACGGACGGTCATCTACCACGCACTTCTCGATTCCGCTGCAGCTGAGCACGGCGCACGTCGCCGCGCTATGCAGTCTGCGACCGATAACGCGGAAGGGGTTTTGAGTTCACTGAGCCGTACCTATAATCGTGAACGCCAGGGCGCAATTACCACTGAGCTGAACGAAATCATCGGTGGTGCTGCAGCATTGGAGGATAAGTAATGTCAGAAAACCAGGTAGCGAGTTCCGCTCTTGAAGAGGCTTTTCTCGGCAAGCATACGCATCGTGTGAAAGACGGTGTTATTGTCCGTGTAGTCGGACCTGTTGTCGATGTGAAGTTTGAGGGTGATGTTCCAAGCATCTATAACGCTCTCAAGGTTGAAGACGATACGCCGGTTGGTCATGTCAGCACGGTGCTTGAAGTTGAGTCACAGCTTCCGGGTGGCGTTGTCCGCACAGTTGCTATGTCATCGACCGATGGGCTGCAGCGTAACCTTCGCGTGGTCGACACCGGCGAGTCCATGATGATGCCGGTAGGCCGCTCAACGCTCGGTCGCGTGTGGAACGTCATGGGTCAACCCGTTGATGGAAAACCGGTTCCAGATGACGTGGAATACTATCCTATCCACCATCCCGCGCCGGCATTCGAGGAACTTACCACGCAGACGGAAGTCTTTGAAACAGGCATCAAAGCCATTGACCTTCTTGAACCGTATGTCCGCGGCGGCAAAACAGGACTTTTTGGCGGCGCAGGCGTTGGCAAGACCGTCCTTATTCAGGAACTCATCAATAACCTTGCGCAGCAGCACGGTGGCACTTCCGTCTTTACTGGTGTCGGCGAGCGCACTCGTGAGGGTACTGACCTGTATCTTGAAATGACCGAATCGGGAGTTATCGAGAAGACCTGTCTGGTCTATGGACAGATGAACGAGCCACCCGGAGCCCGTATGCGCGTCGCTCTGGCCGGTTTGACCACCGCCGAATACTTCCGCGATCAGGGGCAGGACGTCCTGCTCTTTATCGACAACATTTTCCGCTTCTCGCAGGCAGGTTCTGAGGTTTCGGCACTTCTCGGCCGTATGCCTTCTGCCGTTGGCTACCAGCCGACTCTGGCAACCGAGATGGGCGAGCTCCAGGAGCGCATTACCTCTACAAAAGAGGGTTCCATTACTTCCGTTCAGGCGGTATACGTTCCTGCGGACGACTTAACCGACCCGGCGCCTGCGACAACATTTACGCACTTGGACGCCACTACGGTTCTGTCTCGAGCCATTACCGAGCTGGGTATTTATCCGGCAGTCGACCCGCTGGCAAGCTCCAGTTCCGCTCTTGATCCTTCGATTGTGGGCGAGGAGCACTATCGTGTTGCCATGGCTGTTCAGGAGACCTTGCAGGAGTATTCAGATCTTCAGGACATCATTGCCATTCTCGGCATGGACGAGCTTTCTGAAGAGCAGCAAAAGACGGTGGCGCGCGCCCGTAAGATTCAGCAGTTCCTGTCTCAGTCGTTCCACGTTGCCGAGAAGTTCACCGGTAATCCCGGCACCTACTGTACCGTTGAGCAGACGGTTCGTTCATTCGCTGAAATCATTGACGGCAAGTGCGATGATTTGCCTGAGCAGGCATTCCGTTTTGCCGGCACTATTGATGATGTTCGTGAGCGGGCGGCTCGTATGGCCGCCGATGGCGACTCTCAGAATTAGGATCTGCCATGGCTGAGTTAACCTGTCAGTTTGTGCGACCCGACCGTCTTTTGTACGAGGGAAATGTGGCAAGTCTCATCCTCGCGACTATTGATGGTGAGCTTGGCGTATGGCCCGGTCATGAACCGGAGATTGTCGCGCTTGGTGATGGAATCGTGCGCCTTCACATCAGGCGTCCCGATGGAGAAATCGCTGTTCAAAAAGTTGTTATCTCAGGCGGGTATGCTGAGATTGATCCGTCCGGCGTTATTATTTTGGCTGACCACGCCCGCCGGACGGACGACATTAACGCTGATGTTGTGCGCGAGACACGCGACGCCGCCATTGATAAGATGGATGCCTTGGACGAGAAGGACAACAGGCGTGCGTATTACGAAAATAAGATTAAATGGTGTAACCTTCTCTTGAAGCAGGTGCTTGAACACTCAAGCACCCAGGAGCAGTAGCTCGGAGACTTATGGATGTCATACAGATTGAAGGCGGTCATCCTGTCACAGGACAGGTGACGGTTGAGGGTGCAAAGAACTCTGCGTTGAAGCTCATGGCGGCCACTATCATGGCGCCTGGCGTTACAACGCTTACTAACGTACCCGATATTGCCGATGTGCACGTGATGGGAAAGGTCTTAAAAACCCTTGGCGCGCGCATCGAAGTTGTGGACAAACATACGCTTAAGATTGATACCTCCGATATCGATAAATGGGAAACTCCGTACAGCCTTGTTGCCCAGATGCGCGCCTCAACAGCGGTGTTGGGACCGCTTATTTCCCGTTTCGGGAAGGCGATTGTGGCAATGCCCGGAGGCTGCAACATCGGTGCTCGAAAGATTGATATGCATATCCTGGGCCTTGAGGCTTTAGGTGTTGCGTTTAAGGTAGCGCACGGCAATATCCACGCTTCCGTTCCAAATGGTCTTGTCGGCGAAACTGTCTCTTTGGCGTTCGCGTCGGTTGGAGCGACGGAAAACCTCATGATGGCCTCAGTGTTTGCGAAAGGCACAACGGTTATCGACAATGCGGCTCGTGAACCCGAGATTGTTGACCTTGCCAATCTCCTGAACGAAATGGGCGCTCGCGTTGTTGGAGCAGGTACTCCCGTCATTGAAATTCACGGCGTCAAGGAGCTTCATCCGTGCGTGCACGCTGTTGTAGGGGATCGCATCGAGGCGGGAACATTTCTAGCCATCGGCGCTCTTACGGGTGACCCTGTGCGCGTGAACGGCTTTGACCCCAAACACCTTGGCCTGGTGCTCAAGAAGTATGAGCAAATGGGCATCAATATCGAATACGGCAGACAGTGGGCGTGTGCTTCTCGCCAAAAACCCTTGAAAGCCATTGATATTCAGACACTGCCGTTCCCGGGTTTTCCGACGGACATGCAAGCTCAGACTATGACGCTGCTTTCACTTTCCGAAGGCAGCTGCATCGTTACGGAGAATGTCTTTGAAAACCGTTTTATGCTTGCAAGCGAGCTTCAACGTATGGGTGCCGATATTACCATCGAAGGCCATCACGCTATCGTTCGCGGTGTTTCCGGGCTTGAAGGAGCCCAGGTTAAATCACCGGATCTTCGTGGCGGCGCCGCGCTCGTGATGGCTGGCCTTGTGGCAGAAGGAGAAACAACGGTATCGGCCATCCATCATATCGACCGTGGTTACGAGGGCTTTGTCGAGAAGCTTGTCTCAATCGGAGCGGTTGCCCGGCGCCTGTCCATTCCTGATGATGATATCTTTGAAGGGTAACGTTCATGAGCCCAAGGTCCGCTAAGACTCAAAAGGACAAAGGCACGCCGTTCGTTTCCGAGACGGCGCGGTTCAGCCGAGTTTCAGCGGAAGCGTATCACGAGCGCCGTAAAAAAGTTGCGCACAGAAGTGTCGCCAAAAGGGCTGCTCTCGTCACGTTTTCTTCCCTTGTCATAGCCACCGTTGTTGCGGCGGTGGTATGGGTGGCGTCCATTCAGATGCGCCTCAATAACTCAGAAGTCATTAATGACAATCTCCGCAGTACTCTGACAGAGCAGACTGCTCCGTCCGATCCATACTATATGCTGCTTTTAGGCACTGACGGGCGGCCAGGAGAAACTGAGTATCGTGCAGATTCTATCATCTTGGCTCGCGTTGATCCGGCCAACAAGCGAGTGACCTTGCTTTCCATTCCGCGTGACACCTATGTCACATGGAAGGGCACACAGATGAAGATCAATGCCGTCCATTTTTATGACGGGGCGGCCGGAATGGTGCAGATAGTCAACCAGCTCTGCGGCGTTAAGATTGCGCACTACGCGGAAGTGAATTTCGACGGCCTCGCGGGTATTACCGATGCCGTTGGTGGAGTGACAGTCGATGTAGATCAATACATGCGCGACACCGAGAACTTCAGCGGCGTGACCGAGCTCTATGCGGGCAGGCAGATCCTCAACGGGCAACAGGCGCTGTTCTATACGCGTTGCCGGTATGCCTTTGCGGACAGCGACTATACGCGTATGCGGCACCAGCGCACCTTTATCAAGGCTCTTCTGGCGCAGGTGCTTTCTTCGGGTGATCCGGTCAAGATTGCTTCCATCATTAACGCTACGGCCGATATGGTGGTCACGGATCTCTCGGTGGCCGACGCAATCTCACTTGCGTCTCAGATGATAGGCCTGCGAGCGGACACCGGCATCTATACGGCATATGTACCCTCGGCTCCTGAAACCATCGGCGACCAGTCCTATGTCATTGCCGATGACGATAAGCTTGCCAAAATGATGGAAATCATTGACCGGGGAGGAAATCCCTCTTCGCTCAACGATAAGACTGACGCTGAGGCCGACAAGGAGGCGGGAGAAGGAGGCTCATCTGAGGAGCCAAGCACTTCTCGCTTAACTTCCGAAAGCGAGGAAGACAGCGGGCATAATGACAATCCCGTTACAGTCAACAGCGAAGACGTCATTCAGTAGAACGTGGGATGGCAGTTTCTGAGCCATCTGCAAAATACCTTTGGGCGAAGCTCGGGCTGGCGCTTGTCGCCGCTCTCATTTGCTCGCTCCGGTTTGTCCGATGTGCCGCCTGTCTTGCGCCATGCCGTATTGTGAAGTAATGCTGTGCGCTGCCGACTCAAGTAACGTTTCAAGTAATAGGGGTATCATTATTCATAGTGAGTAAAAGTTCCTCTTAATCAAAAAACACGGCTTCTACATTGTTGGAGGGTCGCATGGCTAATGACGCAATACTCCCTGACCATACCCTAAGCAAGGCAGGGGAAGATTATCTGGAAGCGATTTATCGGATTGCTTTGGACCAGCCTGAAGACGACAGAGGCGTTCGTTCGGTCGATGTTGCCGAGGCGCTCAAGGTCTCCAAAGCAAGCGTAAACAAGGCGCTTTCCCTCCTTAAAGAGCAGGGCATGGTTGAGCAGAGCCGCTATGGCCGTGTGACACTGACAGAGGAAGGCGAGAAAAACGCGCGGCAGGTATGGCGCGCCCACCGTGCGCTCAGAACGTTTCTCGAGCATGACCTGCATGTGGACGAGGACACCGCGGACGCGGAGGCGTGCCTGATGGAGCATTCGCTTTCGCACAGTACCATGTCCAAACTGGTGCAATTCCTCGAGAGCCGAGGAATTACTATCGATGAGAGGTAATCTCTCGAATTCCAGAGAATTTCTCGTATAGTGCACTCGCGCAGAGGATATATAGAGGACACGTTGTTGTGCGGCGCTCATGCGCAGGGCGGCCGAATCCGCCCGTTTACGACATAGGCATAGCGCAATGCGGTTAAACCGAGCGGTTTGGGGTATTGTGATGAGCGTAATGCGTCATGCGGAAGGAATGTGATGAAGGCTATTATTCCGGCAGCAGGACTCGGTACTCGATTCCTACCTGCAACCAAGTCAATGCCCAAGGAACTGCTTCCTGTTCTCGATAAGCCCGTCATCCAGTATGTTGTCGAAGAGGCTCTGGAGCCTGAAGGCGTCGATGGCGTCATCATTGTCAATTCACGAGAAAAACCACAGATAGAGGACTATTTCTCCATTGATGAAAAACTTGAAGATATGTTGAGCTCACGGGGAAAAGACGAGTTAGCCCAAAGAGTTCATGAGGCTTCAACACTTCCGGTCTCTTTTGTCTATCAAGACAACCCCTGCGGTCTTGGTCATGCGGTACTGTGCGCTGCGGAGGCTGTGGGCGCTGAGCCGTTTTTTGTACTGCTGGGCGATTACTTTGTTCCGGACCGCCAGATGTGCCTTCGTATGAAGGAGGTTTCCAAGGAGCATGGCGGCGCTTCCGTTATCGCCGTTGCGCCCGTCCCTGAAGATCAGACAAATCGCTACGGAATCATTGCAGGGGAGTGCACCAACAGGTCTGAGACAGCGGACGCTGAAAGCGAAGGTGCCGTTTGGAAAGTTTCAGGACTTGTGGAGAAGCCCGAGCCTAAAGACGCGCCATCGCACCTGTTTATCGTCGGCAGATATCTTTTGTCTTCCAGAATCATGGAACTTCTCGCCACGCAAGGTCCCGGCGCCGGAAATGAGATACAGCTTACTGACGCGATGGAGCGCCTGCTTGCTGAAGAAGAGATGTACGCGCTGGTGGTAGACCCTGCCGAAGGCTGCGACACGGGGACGCCTGCTGCATGGGCGGCTACCAATGCCCGTATGGCACTGTTGGATCCCAATCAAATAGATGCATTTAAGGAGGCGCTTGGCCAAGCGGCTGAGAACCTTGGATAAGTCAGCTGATATACTGCGGTTTTCCAGCGATGGCTGGCAAGCCCGCTATGATAAAAGCTTCACCAAAGAAAACATCGTCCGCCTTGCGGACGCCCTCGGTCACGTCTGGTCTGATGAGCAGCCTGGCGCCACAGTTATCGTGGGTTTTGATACGCGAGCGCAGTCTTCCGAATATGCGCGGCTTGTCGCTCAGGTCATTGCTGCACACGGATTAGAGGTACGGGTTTCTGATCGTTTTTGCCCCACGCCGGCAGTCGGGTTCGCCTGTGCGACGTCGGACGATGCTGTTGGCGGCATCATTATTACGGCGACCGAGCTTTCCTGCGAATACAATGGCATCGTCGTGCGCGATTACAACGGGGGTCCGGTATCTCGCGGTTTTTTGGATGTGGTTGAGCATCAGATCCCGCTGAAGCCCACCGAAGCGCGCGGCAACTATCAGACAATCAACCTTATGACTCCCTACCTTGAAACGCTTCTCTCAGAGGTGGACGTTGAGACGATCACTTCTTCTCGCCTGCGTGTTGTTGTGGATCCTATGTACGGCGCCGCTTCCGGATACGTTGCCGAGCTGCTCCGCGCCGCGGGCTGCAGCGTGCAGGAAATCCATGCGGGACCTCAGGATGATTTCGGCGGTATCCATCCGCAGCCTGCGGATCCATGGGCTGATGAGTGTTCCAGTGTTGTGCAGGAAACAGGGGCTGACTTAGGCGTTTTGTTCGATGGCGACGGAGACCGGGCCGCTATAGTCGACGGGTCGGGGCACCTTCTGACGCCGCACGAGTTTGTTCCTTTGGTTATTAAGCACCTCGCTGCGTTTCGTGGCGAGAAGGGGCGCGTGATTTCTACGATTACCTGTTCCGCACGCATTTCTCGCCAGGCTGAGCGTCTGGGTTTGGAATCTGTGTCGGTGCCCGTGGGTTTCGCGCGCATCTACAACGAAATTGAGGCGGGAGATGTGTTGCTTGCTGCCGAAGAGTATGGTGGCATGTGTTTTCCGCATCACCTCCACGAAAGAGATGGACTGCTTGCGGCTCTCTATATAGTCGAGATGGTCGCAAAAAGCGAGAAAAGCATTGCAGAGCTTATTGCTGAGGATACGCTGGAGCTTGGACGCATGTGCTATATGCGCCGCGGTGTACGTCTTGACGCGGCGGCTACACAGGCGTTCCGCAATATCCTTCCCGGATTGAATCCCGCTGATGTTGCGGGGTATGAACCTGTATCCGTAAGCCACGCCGATGGCCTGCGCCTGCAATTTGCCGATAATTCATGGGTGTTGATTCGTCCGTCTCGCATGGACGCGCTGGTACGCGTCTATGCTGAGGCGTCGACCGAGGCGCAGCGCGACAAGCTTTTAGACGCCGCCTGCGAGATTGTGCGCAGAGAGGCGTAGATGTTTCCTCCCTTCCACCCACCCTCTCGTTCCCGAATTGTGGAGGATTTGTGAAGACGGCCTTTTCGGGTCTTTCGAAGGGGGGTAGAGACTATAGTTATTCCCCGCGCGACGCTGACAGACCTACTAAAAGCGCAGCGCAGCGAACCTTGAAAACCGGATACTGAGATCGTAAAAGATCGACAAAGACAGACTAGCGAAATAATCGAATGTGAATGCAAATTCACGCCAATTCTTATATTTCAGCGAATCCGAGATCAGCGTGATCTAAGCGAGGATTTATACTCACCTCTTTTAACCTCTACAGGCACATGTGTCTGTATCAGTTTGAATGGAGAGTTCGATCCTGGCTCAGGATGAACGCTGGCGGCGCGCCTAACACATGCAAGTCGAACGATTAAAGCACCTTTTAGGTGTGTATAAAGTGGCGAACGGCTGAGTAACACGTGGGCAACCTGCCCTCCTCTTGGGGATAGCCTCGGGAAACCGAGGATAATACCCGATACTTCACTTGAGCCGCATGACTCAAGTGAGAAAGCTTTTGCGGAGAAGGATGGGCCCGCGGCCTGTTAGCTTGTTGGTGGGGTAGAGGCCTACCAAGGCAATGATGGGTAGCTGGGTTGAGAGACCGACCAGCCAGATTGGGACTGAGACACGGCCCAGACTCCTACGGGAGGCAGCAGTGGGGAATCTTGCACAATGGGCGAAAGCCTGATGCAGCGACGCCGCGTGCGGGACGAAGGCCTTCGGGTTGTAAACCGCTTTCAGCAGGGACGAGGCGTAAGTGACGGTACCTGCAGAAGAAGCCCCGGCTAACTACGTGCCAGCAGCCGCGGTAATACGTAGGGGGCAAGCGTTATCCGGATTCATTGGGCGTAAAGCGCTCGTAGGCGGTCTGTTAGGTCGGGAGTTAAATCCGGAGGCTCAACCTCCGTCCGCTCCCGATACCGGCAGACTTGAGTTTGGTAGGGGAAGGTGGAATTCCTAGTGTAGCGGTGGAATGCGCAGATATTAGGAAGAACACCAGTGGCGAAGGCGGCCTTCTGGGCCATAACTGACGCTGAGGAGCGAAAGCTAGGGGAGCAAACAGGATTAGATACCCTGGTAGTCCTAGCTGTAAACGATGGACACTAGGTGTGGGGGAGCCTTTCCTCCGTGCCGCAGCTAACGCATTAAGTGTCCCGCCTGGGGAGTACGGCCGCAAGGCTAAAACTCAAAGGAATTGACGGGGACCCGCACAAGCAGCGGAGCATGTGGTTTAATTCGAAGCAACGCGAAGAACCTTACCAGGGCTTGACATATAGGTGAAGCGGCGGAAACGTCGTGGCCGAAAGGAGCCTATACAGGTGGTGCATGGCTGTCGTCAGCTCGTGTCGTGAGATGTTAGGTTAAGTCCTGCAACGAGCGCAACCCTCGTCGTATATTGCCAGCGGCTCGGCCGGGCACCTATACGAGACCGCCGGCGTCAAGCCGGAGGAAGGTGGGGACGACGTCAAGTCATCATGCCCCTTATGTCCTGGGCTACACACGTGCTACAATGGCCGGCACAATGAGCTGCCAACCCGCAAGGGTGAGCGAATCTCGAAAGCCGGCCCCAGTTCGGATTGGAGGCTGCAACCCGCCTCCATGAAGTCGGAGTTGCTAGTAATCGCGGATCAGCACGCCGCGGTGAATGCGTTCCCGGGTCTTGTACACACCGCCCGTCACACCACCCGAGTCGATTGCACCCGAAGTCGTCAGCCTAACCGTTTGGAGGGAGACGCCGAAGGTGTGGTTGGTAAGGGGGGTGAAGTCGTAACAAGGTAGCCGTACCGGAAGGTGCGGCTGGATCACCTCCTTTCTAGGGAGATACCCTCATCTAGATTGATTTACTTTATTTGAGTACCCTCGCAATGTATCAACACTGAAATCTTTGTCCGCATATGCGTCAGTATCCGGTCTCGAGGGTTCGCCCTCGCGTACCTTGAGAGCTGCATAGTGTGATTAATTCGATTTTCTTCAAGAAGATCGCATCTGTAGATACTTTTGCCGATACGGCAAAAGTGCAATCAAGTATGTTCAAACCATTAAAAGAAGATGGTAAGGGCAAACGGTGGATGCCTTGGCACAAGAAGCCGATGAAGGACGTGATAAGCTGCGATAAGCCACGGTGAGGTGCACATAACCTTTGACCCGTGGATGTCCGAATGGGTAAACCCACTAGATTTAATCGTCTAGTACTTCCTGCTGAATCTATAGGCAGGAGTGAGGTAACCGGGGGAACTGAAACATCTAAGTACCCCGAGGAAGAGAAATCAAACGAGATTCCCCAAGTAGTGGCGAGCGAACGGGGATATAGGACAAACCGGAAGTTGCGCAAGCGCTTTCGGGGTTGTAGGACCACACACCATAGAAGTTACAAAACATCGTGGAAGCAAAACGGTATGGAAAGGCCGGCCAAAGAGGGTTAAAGCCCCGTATGCGAATCTGCGATGTCTTCTCGTGTGGCACCTGAGTACTGCCGGACACGTGAAACCCGGTGGGAACCTGGGGGGTCCACCCTCCAATCCTAAATACTCTCTTGTGACCGATAGTGAACCAGTACCGTGAGGGAAAGGTGAAAAGTACCCCGATGAGGGGAGTGAAATAGTACCTGAAACC
This sequence comes from Atopobium sp. oral taxon 199 str. F0494, assembly GCF_000411555.1. Classification (GTDB taxonomy): domain Bacteria; phylum Actinomycetota; class Coriobacteriia; order Coriobacteriales; family Atopobiaceae; genus Lancefieldella. Next base: position 1,306,041 of record NZ_KE150486.1, read on the forward strand.
GTTTGCCTACAAGCAGTCGGAGCAGACTTTTGTCTGTGACGGCGTGCCTTTTGTAGAATGAGCCAGCGAGTTACGGCATGTGGCAAGGTTAAGCTCAAAAGCGAGCCGCAGCGAAAGCGAGTCTGAATAGGGCGCGTGAGTCGCATACCGTAGACGCGAAGCCAGGTGAGCTATCCATGAGCAGGCTGAAGCGGGGGTAAGACCCCGTGGAGGGCCGAACCCACTTAGGTTGAAAACTGAGGGGATGACTTGTGGATAGGAGTGAAAGGCCTATCAAACCTGGAGATATCTCGTTCTCCCCGAAATAGCTTTAGGGCTAGCCTCGGACGTTTACCCGTGGGGGTAGAGCACTGAATAGTTGCGGGGGCTTCACCGCCTACCAAGATTAATCAAACTCCGAATACCATAGGGTCCAAAGTCCGGGAGTCAGAATATGTGGGCTAAGCTGTGTATTCAAAAGGGAAACAGCCCAGACCGCCCGCTAAGGTCCCAAAATCTATGCTAAGTGGCAAAGGATGTGCGTTTGCTCAGACAACCAGGATGTTGGCTTAGAAGCAGCCATTCATTTAAAGAGTGCGTAATAGCTCACTGGTCGAGTGGACATGCGCCGACAATATACGGGGCTAAGCATAGTACCGAAGCGGCGGACTTGCACGTATGTGTAAGTGGTAGGGGAGCTTTCTGTTTGGGTTGAAGCAGTCGGATAACCGGCTGTGGACTGACCAGAAGTGAGAATGCTGGCATGAGTAACGAAAGACGAGTAAAAAACTCGTCCGCCGTACACCTAAGGGTTCCTGGGCAAGGCTAATCCTCCCAGGGTCAGGCGGGAGCTAAGGCGAGGCCGGAAGGCGTAGTCGATGCACAACAGGTAGATATTCCTGTCCCTCCGCACAAGCGCTATCACCAATGGGGTGACGGAGCAGGGTAGCTGGTCGGGGTTCTGGACGTCCCCGTGAAGACACGTAGGCTAAGAAGTAGTAAAACGCGCTTCTTATGAGGCTGAGGTGTCTGACGAAGCAACTGAGTGAAGCTAGTGAGCCCATACTTCCAAGAAAAACCTCTAGGGAGCTTGTCGGAGCCCGTACCAAAACCGACACAGGTAGGTGGGTAGAGCATACCAAGGCGATCGGGAGAACTATGGTTAAGGAACTCGGCAAAATTGCCCCGTAACTTCGGAAGAAGGGGTGCCGGTTTGGGTGATAAGACACGCTCTTTGAGCCTCGGCCGGTCACAGTAAATAGGTCCAAGCGACTGTTTATCAAAAACACAGGACTCTGCTGAAGTCGTAAGACGACGTATAGGGTCTGACGCCTGCCCGGTGCTGGAAGGTCACGAGGAGTTGTTAGCGTATGCGAAGCAGCGAATCTAAGCCCCAGTAAACGGCGGCCGTAACTATAACGGTCCTAAGGTAGCGAAATTCCTTGTCGGGTAAGTTCCGACCTGCACGAAAGGCGTAACGATTTGGACGCTGTCTCAACCATAGACCCGGTGAAATTGCACTAGTCGTGAAGATGCGACTTACCCGCAGAAGGACGGAAAGACCCCGTGAACCTTTACTGCAGCTTGACATTGGCTGCCGGTTCGTCGTGTAGAGGATAGGTGGGAGACTTTGAACCAGGGACGCCAGTTTCTGGGGAGTCACCCTTGGAATACCACCCTCGACGTTTCGGCATCCTAACCTGCGACCGTTATCCGGCGTGGGGACCGTGTCAGGTGGGTAGTTTGACTGGGGCGGTCGCCTCCTAAAATGTAACGGAGGCGCACGTAAGGTCTGCTCAGAATGGTCGGCAACCATTCTTTTGAGTGCAAGAGCATAAGCAGGCTTGACTGCGAGACTTACAAGTCGAGCAGATGGGAAACCAGGTTCTAGTGATCCGGCGGCTCAGAGTGGTATGGCCGTCGCTCAACGGACAAAAGGTACTCCGGGGATAACAGGCTGATCTTCCCCAAGAGTCCACATCGACGGGAAGGTTTGGCACCTCGATGTCGGCTCATCGCATCCTGGGGCTGGAGCAGGTCCCAAGGGTATGGCTGTTCGCCATTTAAAGCGGTACGCGAGCTGGGTTCAGAACGTCGTGAGACAGTTCGGTCCCTATCCTCTGTGGGCGTAGGAAAATTGAGGGAGGCTGCCCCTAGTACGAGAGGACCGGGGTGGACGGACCTCCGGTGTACGGGTTGTCAACCAATGGCAGAGCCCGGTAGCTGAGTCCGGTTGGGATAACCGCTGAAAGCATCTAAGCGGGAAGCCCATCCCAAGATGAGTTTTCCTTTCGGTAAGACCCCTTGTAGACTACGAGGTTGATAGGTTGCAGATGTACGTGCGGCAACGCATTTAGTCGAGCAATACTAATCGGTCGAGCTCTTCTTTTCAAACATACTTTTACCAAACGCGATCCTTCTTCGATCGAACAATCACACTGTGCGGCCCTCAGGGTACGTGAGCGAAAGCCTCGCTTGAAAGTCGAATACCCCTTGTTGGTCAGCGATTATGGCAGGGAAGGCACACCTGGTCCCATTCCGAACCCAGAAGTTAAGCTCCCGAGCGCCGATGGTACTGCGGAGGAAGTCCGTGGGAGAGCAGGACGTCGCTGACCAACAAGGGGCATTTGCATAGAGAGGGACTTTTGTGTGCGCGTATGTGGAGGCTTTTGAAGAACGATGCCGTAGATGAAATGTGGAAGATGTGTCGAGTTTTTTTGATGAAACTGTGTGCATAGGCGGATTTGTGTGACCGTTCAGCCCCTACATGAAATCTCTATATCTTGAGCCGCTTCTTT
>NZ_KE150487.1:0-281556 GCF_000411555.1 Atopobium sp. oral taxon 199 str. F0494
GCCTCCACATACGCGCACACAAAAGTCCCTCTCTATGCAAATGCCCCTTGTTGGTCAGCGACGTCCTGCTCTCCCACGGACTTCCTCCGCAGTACCATCGGCGCTCGGGAGCTTAACTTCTGGGTTCGGAATGGGACCAGGTGTGCCTTCCCTGCCATAATCGCTGACCAACAAGGGGTATTCGACTTTCAAGCGAGGCTTTCGCTCACGTACCCTGAGGGCCGCACAGTGTGATTGTTCGATCGAAGAAGGATCGCGTTTGGTAAAAGTATGTTTGAAAAGAAGAGCTCGACCGATTAGTATTGCTCGACTAAATGCGTTGCCGCACGTACATCTGCAACCTATCAACCTCGTAGTCTACAAGGGGTCTTACCGAAAGGAAAACTCATCTTGGGATGGGCTTCCCGCTTAGATGCTTTCAGCGGTTATCCCAACCGGACTCAGCTACCGGGCTCTGCCATTGGTTGACAACCCGTACACCGGAGGTCCGTCCACCCCGGTCCTCTCGTACTAGGGGCAGCCTCCCTCAATTTTCCTACGCCCACAGAGGATAGGGACCGAACTGTCTCACGACGTTCTGAACCCAGCTCGCGTACCGCTTTAAATGGCGAACAGCCATACCCTTGGGACCTGCTCCAGCCCCAGGATGCGATGAGCCGACATCGAGGTGCCAAACCTTCCCGTCGATGTGGACTCTTGGGGAAGATCAGCCTGTTATCCCCGGAGTACCTTTTGTCCGTTGAGCGACGGCCATACCACTCTGAGCCGCCGGATCACTAGAACCTGGTTTCCCATCTGCTCGACTTGTAAGTCTCGCAGTCAAGCCTGCTTATGCTCTTGCACTCAAAAGAATGGTTGCCGACCATTCTGAGCAGACCTTACGTGCGCCTCCGTTACATTTTAGGAGGCGACCGCCCCAGTCAAACTACCCACCTGACACGGTCCCCACGCCGGATAACGGTCGCAGGTTAGGATGCCGAAACGTCGAGGGTGGTATTCCAAGGGTGACTCCCCAGAAACTGGCGTCCCTGGTTCAAAGTCTCCCACCTATCCTCTACACGACGAACCGGCAGCCAATGTCAAGCTGCAGTAAAGGTTCACGGGGTCTTTCCGTCCTTCTGCGGGTAAGTCGCATCTTCACGACTAGTGCAATTTCACCGGGTCTATGGTTGAGACAGCGTCCAAATCGTTACGCCTTTCGTGCAGGTCGGAACTTACCCGACAAGGAATTTCGCTACCTTAGGACCGTTATAGTTACGGCCGCCGTTTACTGGGGCTTAGATTCGCTGCTTCGCATACGCTAACAACTCCTCGTGACCTTCCAGCACCGGGCAGGCGTCAGACCCTATACGTCGTCTTACGACTTCAGCAGAGTCCTGTGTTTTTGATAAACAGTCGCTTGGACCTATTTACTGTGACCGGCCGAGGCTCAAAGAGCGTGTCTTATCACCCAAACCGGCACCCCTTCTTCCGAAGTTACGGGGCAATTTTGCCGAGTTCCTTAACCATAGTTCTCCCGATCGCCTTGGTATGCTCTACCCACCTACCTGTGTCGGTTTTGGTACGGGCTCCGACAAGCTCCCTAGAGGTTTTTCTTGGAAGTATGGGCTCACTAGCTTCACTCAGTTGCTTCGTCAGACACCTCAGCCTCATAAGAAGCGCGTTTTACTACTTCTTAGCCTACGTGTCTTCACGGGGACGTCCAGAACCCCGACCAGCTACCCTGCTCCGTCACCCCATTGGTGATAGCGCTTGTGCGGAGGGACAGGAATATCTACCTGTTGTGCATCGACTACGCCTTCCGGCCTCGCCTTAGCTCCCGCCTGACCCTGGGAGGATTAGCCTTGCCCAGGAACCCTTAGGTGTACGGCGGACGAGTTTTTTACTCGTCTTTCGTTACTCATGCCAGCATTCTCACTTCTGGTCAGTCCACAGCCGGTTATCCGACTGCTTCAACCCAAACAGAAAGCTCCCCTACCACTTACACATACGTGCAAGTCCGCCGCTTCGGTACTATGCTTAGCCCCGTATATTGTCGGCGCATGTCCACTCGACCAGTGAGCTATTACGCACTCTTTAAATGAATGGCTGCTTCTAAGCCAACATCCTGGTTGTCTGAGCAAACGCACATCCTTTGCCACTTAGCATAGATTTTGGGACCTTAGCGGGCGGTCTGGGCTGTTTCCCTTTTGAATACACAGCTTAGCCCACATATTCTGACTCCCGGACTTTGGACCCTATGGTATTCGGAGTTTGATTAATCTTGGTAGGCGGTGAAGCCCCCGCAACTATTCAGTGCTCTACCCCCACGGGTAAACGTCCGAGGCTAGCCCTAAAGCTATTTCGGGGAGAACGAGATATCTCCAGGTTTGATAGGCCTTTCACTCCTATCCACAAGTCATCCCCTCAGTTTTCAACCTAAGTGGGTTCGGCCCTCCACGGGGTCTTACCCCCGCTTCAGCCTGCTCATGGATAGCTCACCTGGCTTCGCGTCTACGGTATGCGACTCACGCGCCCTATTCAGACTCGCTTTCGCTGCGGCTCGCTTTTGAGCTTAACCTTGCCACATGCCGTAACTCGCTGGCTCATTCTACAAAAGGCACGCCGTCACAGACAAAAGTCTGCTCCGACTGCTTGTAGGCAAACGGTTTCAGGTACTATTTCACTCCCCTCATCGGGGTACTTTTCACCTTTCCCTCACGGTACTGGTTCACTATCGGTCACAAGAGAGTATTTAGGATTGGAGGGTGGACCCCCCAGGTTCCCACCGGGTTTCACGTGTCCGGCAGTACTCAGGTGCCACACGAGAAGACATCGCAGATTCGCATACGGGGCTTTAACCCTCTTTGGCCGGCCTTTCCATACCGTTTTGCTTCCACGATGTTTTGTAACTTCTATGGTGTGTGGTCCTACAACCCCGAAAGCGCTTGCGCAACTTCCGGTTTGTCCTATATCCCCGTTCGCTCGCCACTACTTGGGGAATCTCGTTTGATTTCTCTTCCTCGGGGTACTTAGATGTTTCAGTTCCCCCGGTTACCTCACTCCTGCCTATAGATTCAGCAGGAAGTACTAGACGATTAAATCTAGTGGGTTTACCCATTCGGACATCCACGGGTCAAAGGTTATGTGCACCTCACCGTGGCTTATCGCAGCTTATCACGTCCTTCATCGGCTTCTTGTGCCAAGGCATCCACCGTTTGCCCTTACCATCTTCTTTTAATGGTTTGAACATACTTGATTGCACTTTTGCCGTATCGGCAAAAGTATCTACAGATGCGATCTTCTTGAAGAAAATCGAATTAATCACACTATGCAGCTCTCAAGGTACGCGAGGGCGAACCCTCGAGACCGGATACTGACGCATATGCGGACAAAGATTTCAGTGTTGATACATTGCGAGGGTACTCAAATAAAGTAAATCAATCTAGATGAGGGTATCTCCCTAGAAAGGAGGTGATCCAGCCGCACCTTCCGGTACGGCTACCTTGTTACGACTTCACCCCCCTTACCAACCACACCTTCGGCGTCTCCCTCCAAACGGTTAGGCTGACGACTTCGGGTGCAATCGACTCGGGTGGTGTGACGGGCGGTGTGTACAAGACCCGGGAACGCATTCACCGCGGCGTGCTGATCCGCGATTACTAGCAACTCCGACTTCATGGAGGCGGGTTGCAGCCTCCAATCCGAACTGGGGCCGGCTTTCGAGATTCGCTCACCCTTGCGGGTTGGCAGCTCATTGTGCCGGCCATTGTAGCACGTGTGTAGCCCAGGACATAAGGGGCATGATGACTTGACGTCGTCCCCACCTTCCTCCGGCTTGACGCCGGCGGTCTCGTATAGGTGCCCGGCCGAGCCGCTGGCAATATACGACGAGGGTTGCGCTCGTTGCAGGACTTAACCTAACATCTCACGACACGAGCTGACGACAGCCATGCACCACCTGTATAGGCTCCTTTCGGCCACGACGTTTCCGCCGCTTCACCTATATGTCAAGCCCTGGTAAGGTTCTTCGCGTTGCTTCGAATTAAACCACATGCTCCGCTGCTTGTGCGGGTCCCCGTCAATTCCTTTGAGTTTTAGCCTTGCGGCCGTACTCCCCAGGCGGGACACTTAATGCGTTAGCTGCGGCACGGAGGAAAGGCTCCCCCACACCTAGTGTCCATCGTTTACAGCTAGGACTACCAGGGTATCTAATCCTGTTTGCTCCCCTAGCTTTCGCTCCTCAGCGTCAGTTATGGCCCAGAAGGCCGCCTTCGCCACTGGTGTTCTTCCTAATATCTGCGCATTCCACCGCTACACTAGGAATTCCACCTTCCCCTACCAAACTCAAGTCTGCCGGTATCGGGAGCGGACGGAGGTTGAGCCTCCGGATTTAACTCCCGACCTAACAGACCGCCTACGAGCGCTTTACGCCCAATGAATCCGGATAACGCTTGCCCCCTACGTATTACCGCGGCTGCTGGCACGTAGTTAGCCGGGGCTTCTTCTGCAGGTACCGTCACTTACGCCTCGTCCCTGCTGAAAGCGGTTTACAACCCGAAGGCCTTCGTCCCGCACGCGGCGTCGCTGCATCAGGCTTTCGCCCATTGTGCAAGATTCCCCACTGCTGCCTCCCGTAGGAGTCTGGGCCGTGTCTCAGTCCCAATCTGGCTGGTCGGTCTCTCAACCCAGCTACCCATCATTGCCTTGGTAGGCCTCTACCCCACCAACAAGCTAACAGGCCGCGGGCCCATCCTTCTCCGCAAAAGCTTTCTCACTTGAGTCATGCGGCTCAAGTGAAGTATCGGGTATTATCCTCGGTTTCCCGAGGCTATCCCCAAGAGGAGGGCAGGTTGCCCACGTGTTACTCAGCCGTTCGCCACTTTATACACACCTAAAAGGTGCTTTAATCGTTCGACTTGCATGTGTTAGGCGCGCCGCCAGCGTTCATCCTGAGCCAGGATCGAACTCTCCATTCAAACTGATACAGACACATGTGCCTGTAGAGGTTAAAAGAGGTGAGTATAAATCCTCGCTTAGATCACGCTGATCTCGGATTCGCTGAAATATAAGAATTGGCGTGAATTTGCATTCACATTCGATTATTTCGCTAGTCTGTCTTTGTCGATCTTTTACGATCTCAGTATCCGGTTTTCAAGGTTCGCTGCGCTGCGCTTTTAGTAGGTCTGTCAGCGTCGCGCGGGGAATAACTATAGTCTCTACCCCCCTTCGAAAGACCCGAAAAGGCCGTCTTCACAAATCCTCCACAATTCGGGAACGAGAGGGTGGGTGGAAGGGAGGCTGACGGGTGGAAAACGCTACTTGAGTGGCGGCATGGGCTTCCATGTAGGATCTCGATAGATAACACGCGCATCACGCCAACCTTGGTAGAGCTTGGCCCACCCTGAGCGGAAATGTTTACGGTCGACAAGCGCAATGCGTATCAGCTCTTTCGCAAATGTCAAAAACGTTCCCAACCCAAACATCCAACGGTTGTAATCGCCCTTTTCTTGAAAATAGCGAGCCATATAGCCGCGGTTGCGCGTGATGTAGTAGCGCGTCATATCGGATGTGGAATTGAGCTGCCGCACAGAGCCAATCCCTTGACCAGGTACTTCTCGGCAACGCCTCAGTATGAAATCGGGAATGAGAATTGGTTGCGTCACCTTGCTGGCAAGGTATCCGTACAGAGCGTCGTCCCAGTAAATGAAGAAGCGGGCGTCCGGCAGACCGATTTGCTCAACGATCGTGCGGCGAAAGAATGCTCCTTCAAAACACATGACATTGCACTTACGGTACGCGACACCTTGAAAGCCGGCTTTAGCGAGCGGGTTGTAAATACCCATTGACGTGCTGAAACGATACTGCCAAAAGAATGGTGATCCGTCGACGTCATAGCGCTGACCTTGGATAACGTCGGCCTTGTCGCACCACGCGTCCAAACGCTCCAGACCTTCAGGCACGACGGCAACATCATCGTCCATCACCCAAAACCACTCGGCGCCAAGTTCGTACGCCTGCCGTACACCCTCGGAAAAGCCGCCGGAGCCACCGGTATTTTGAGCCATTGGCACGTACAGCACGCGGGATGTACCTCCCCGCGCGTCAGGATCGTCCTTAGTGGCGCCCCATTTCTTTTCCACTTCCGCTGAAAAACGCTCTACCAAATCGGCGGTCAGACGGGAATGTTCATTGTCGACAACGATAATGCGCCACGGAGCGCGCGTAAGCTCCACAACAGACTTCAGCAAACCGCTCAGCAGTTCCTGGCGCTTATAGGTCACTATCACAAGGGCAGGACGATTCATAATCCCCCAAAAGACGAATCCGTTTGGTGCGTATGTATCTGTCGGTATAGTATAGAACAGCTACAAAAGGAGTCAGCATGAGCAATTCAAAGACAAGCACTCATCTTGTTTCCATCATCGTTCCTATATACAACGCCGAGAAGTACCTTGCGCAATGTCTGGACAGCGTACAGGCGCAGACCTATACGAACCTTGAGATTCTCTGCATAAACGATGGTTCAAAGGACAACTCGCTCGACATCCTTCATGCGCGCGCGGCTCACGATAATCGTATCACCGTTATCGACAAAGCAAACGCGGGCTATGGAGCCGCCTGCAACCTTGGTCTTGCCACCGCCCGCGGCGACTGGATCTCAATCGTAGAGCCGGATGACTACCTTGAACCGCGCATGTATGAGGCGCTTCTCGCGCAGGCCGACGCTCTCGGAGGAAACGAACACGTTGATATCGTCCGCTCTGCATACTGGCGGATATTTGATAGCGAGAAGGGCGCTCACGACCCTGGTGCCGCCTCACAAAAGCGCGAATCTTCCCGTAATCGTCCGCTGCCCTGCGCCTATAAGGACCGCGTCAAACCGGCCGGCCAGCCGTTTTTTATCGGCGATGGCATTGAGCTTTTGCTCCACCACCCCTCGATTTGGTCGGCAATCTACCGCAGAGAATTTCTCCTTGAAAACAAAGTCCGTTTCAAAGAGATTCCCGGTGCGGGATGGGCGGATAACCCGTTTCTTGTGGCTTCTCATTGCGCGGGGGCTCGCCTTGCCTACGTTGATGAGGCATTCTATTGCTACCGAGAAAACGGCATCGCGGAAGCGCGTGATTTTGCTAGGCGTGCTCCCCTTGTACCCCTTGAGCGCTGGAACGACATGATGGATGAGGCTGAACGCCGCAACATAACCGATGAACGTGTGCTGCGAGCGCTGACGGTGCGCGGCGTTAATTATGCGCTGCTTACCAAAGAGGCTCTTGAAGAGCGCGCGGTGCACGGAAAAACAGAGACGATCGATGTGTGCGCGCACAAGCTCCTTACCCAAAGCACACATCGCCTGCGAGCTGACTTGGTCTTTTCGGACGCGCGTATTGGCAGAGCGGGAACAGTGCTGGTAGCGGAAGCGCAGGGCCTGCGGGTACCAAAAAGACACGCACTGTCACATATGCTGTATCTGATTAGTGAAGGCTGGTATCGCACGAAAACCGGCGGCGCGGCAACGGTGCTCAGCCTGCTCAAGAGTCGCCGCTCATCGTAACCGGAGCGTCGCTCGTGCCTAAACCGGCCAAACAGGTCTCATTGCGCGCGGGCTAGTTTCGTACAGGTCAATTGTGGACAGATCTAATTGCGTACCAAGAGCCCGACACTTTGTCCGAGGCTTACCTGATCGAGTGTAGTGCCTGCTTCATCCTCGGACGTCTCTATGTCCACGCGGTTAAGATTTTCGATGCCAATAGGTTGTACTGTTTCAGCAAGTTCCAACAGCTGGCTGGGTTTCATATCCGTGTAAAGCGTCGACAGAAGCTTGCCTGAATTATTGACGAGCGCCTGCGCACCCGATCCCGACAAATTCGCAATCTGCTCCCATGTGTCCTGCGTCGCCAGGATAACGTGGGTGATTTTTATATTTGACGCCGCGGCGAGAGGAGCAACGCAGGCTTCAGCGCCTCCTTTAGTAAACAATTCCGCCAAGGTAGTGGTATTTCCGGCGGCATCCGTAACCACCGTGTTAAGCGGCAGCTTTACCAGCGTTCCACTACCGGCTGTCTTATCGACTACCAAAAGGGACGCTGATTGCAGATTCGGAGCGTCACCGCGCAGCTGATCTGTTGTCAAAAGAAGCACGCTGGTAAACTCATCTTGCGAACGCGTATACCCGTCTACATCGTCCGATGAAACTTTTTGCTGAGCCAGCGCCGAGTGGAGCGCATGATCTCCCAAATGAGATTCAAGTTGCACCCGATTCCAAAGCGTTGAACATACAAGGGCTACCACAATGCAGACGGCAACCACAACAGCGCCGCCAATAATGTTGCGATACGGATTGTTGTCGCGAGGCACGTCAATGCGTTCAAATTTCTCGCGTTTCTTCAACATATACGCTCCCCGCTCACCCTATCTTCGCAATGTTTGTTCTTATCCCATTTTGACGGCAAGGCAAAACCATTGAAAAGGCTTACCGCGCGAATGGTAGCAACAAAACGGCGAGTGGAGTCATTGCGCCACAGCGCAAAAGAGAAATTGGCTTGTCAGACCCTAAAGGGTGGTCATTGCTCCCACGGTTGCAACATCCCCTGCGGATATGAAACGTCAACAAAGGTCAGTCCCTTCGCCGGCGCGGTTGGCCCAGCGGCGCACCTATCGCACGCGAGAAGTACCTCGTGTACCCAGCTCTGCGCTCGATGTCCGCGTCCAACCTCAACAAGCGTGCCAACAATAGTTCGCACCATCGTATGCAAAAAGGCGTTTCCCTTGATGTCGAAAGCGATGATTTTCTCGCCTGCCTCGTCAATTTCCACAACCGAAATATGCTCGACATAACGGTGCGTCGGTTTGTCGACGGCTGAGACAGCCTTGCAAAAACTCTTAAAATCATGTTCGCCAACAAGTGCCTGAGCAGCAGCGTTCATAGCCGAAACGTCAAGGGCGCCGCTGTACCACCACGCATGATCCCACGCCAATACCGGGCGCGGCCCCGCGGCAACGCGATACCGGTAGCTTCGTGACAGAGCGTCGAAACGTGCCGAGAAACCCTCGGGAGCCCGATAGAGATCGCGGATGGAAATATCATCATCGGTAAGCGCGTTCAGCGAACGCATGAGGCGCGTGGCAGGAATTGCCGCTTCCTCTGTCAAAACAGGCACGCTTATGTACTGCGCCAACGCCGATACGCCCGCGTCAGTCCTTCCCGCACAGGCGAAATCAACCTCACGTCGAAACATCGTTTCCAGGGCGCGGCGTAGCTCTCCAGCAACGGTACGCTCTCCAGGCTGCTCGGCGAAACCGGAAAACGCGGCGCCGCGGTAGCCAAGCTTTATTCCAAGCGTACCTGCTGAAAAGACAGATTCGCGACACTCGACAGCCTCATCCGTTTTGCACATACCCGCTCCCTAGTCCCTCTCGCTTCTCTGCCACCTACAAGATTATGCAAGCCGCTGCGACAATTGCCAACACCAACCCTAACACTATCCAGCCGCATGCGCGCGGCGCCGAAAGCAGGCTCGTGCGCGGAGCCGCTCCAAAGGCTCGATCTGACAGAGCTCGCGCGAGCTCTTCAGACCGGCGGAAAAGCGATACCACCAGAGGTACCAGCACGGAAAACCAGGATTTGAGCTCTGAAAGAACTGTACGCCGGGCTGTCGCGCCGCTTCTGATCAGCTGCGCCGTACGGATGCGGTCAAGCTCTTCCATAGTAATCGGGATGAAGCGCAAAGCGATTGAGACCATCATCGAAAACCCGTCAACATCCAGCCCGAACTTTGAAAGTGGCTTCAAGACACGAGTAAGCGCCGCGCTTACCTCAGTCGCCGATGTTGTCGCGGAGCAAACCAGAACGAAGCCGAGTGCAAGCGTCATACGAGCAACGGCCCAAACTCCACGCAGAGCTCCCGCGTACGAGAGACCCACCGCGCCTAGGCGCACATCGGGAGCTCCTACGACTACCAACGTATTTGCCGCAAGTGAAGCTATCAGCACCACAGTCAGAGGCTTGAGCGCGCGAACCACGGTAAGCGGGGCGGTTTTTGACGACGCAAGCGCTACGGCCAAAAGCGCTGTCATGCAGGCTATGCCCAAAGGCGGACGGGCAGCAAACGACCCCACCACACAGACGCACAAGGCGAGCAATTTGATACGGGGATCAAGCTGATGAAGAGGGGTGTTGGCGATGCGATAGACACCGAGACCGTTCTTAGTCATAGGCATCAACGCCGCCTTTCTCGGCATCCGTAAGACAAGACAGGAGCTGCACCGAAAGCGGCGCCTCAAGACCTGCTGCCTGATACAGGTCTTCTCTCGTCTGCGCCTCAGAGGCGCTTACCGAGGCAACAGCATGTCCATCGGCCATAAAGACAATGCGGTCGGCAAACGCGAGCCACTCCCCCACGTCATGCGAAATAACCACTACCGGACTGCCATCGTCCGCCAGTTTACGAACCGCGGCGCGGATACGCTGGCGAGAAGTACCGTCAAGTCCGGCTGTCGGCTCATCCAGCACGAAAGAGGTGAAATGGCAGGCCATAAGACCCGCGAGCGCCACACGCCGCAGCTGCCCGCCGGAAAGCTCAAAGGGAGACCGCTCCAGAAGAGCATGTTCGAGGTCGACAGTCTGCGCTGCAGTGAAAACGCAGTTTTCAAGAGAGGCTCCCGCCAGACCGCGGGCCTGAGGACCGAAAGCAATATCGTTAAAGACTGTATCGGCAAAAACCTGGTTTTCCGAATTCTGAAACGCAAGACCTACGCTGCCCAGACGAACTGCTTCTCCGTCAAGAAGCGCCCCTCCCTCCTGTGGCTGGATAACTCCTGCTATAACCTGAGCCGCCGTAGTCTTTCCGGAGCCGGAGCGTCCCGCTACAAGCACCAGCTCACCTTCCGCCTCAAGAGAGCACCGGGAGAGCGCTGTCATGCCGTCGTGGGTAACCGTTGCACCAATAAGCGCGAGCTTCTTCGCCTGCGGTTTAAGGCTCGGTATTGCTGTTGCATGCGCGTTTGAAAGCAGACGACGTCCCTCTGCCACAAGGCCCTTCTCGCGCATAAATGCGGCAAGAGCGGGCAGAGGGCATCTGCTGGAAAGATTAAAACCCTTGGCAACCGCGCTCTGCAGGACTCGGGAGAATTCCGTAGACAACATGCCCGCACGAGCGGCTAAAGCGGAGTTGGAAAGAAAGTCGTTCGGAGAGCCGCTCCACGCGATACATCCGCCATCGAGCCAGATTACACGGTCGGCGCCCCACAGCGATTCCACGGAATGCGAAAGTTCCAGCACTCCCATGCCTTCATCGACCAAAGCGTCAACGCGAGAGCGGATTTTGGCGCGCGTATATCCATCAAGTTGCGCATAGACTTCATCAAGCAAGAGATAGCGCGGCGACAGCGCGAGAGTTGACGCAAGCGCTACAAGCTGCTGCTCGCCGCCGGAAAGCCCATGCGTTGCGCGATGGCGCAGGCAGGTAATACCGCACAGAGCAAGCGCCTCGTCAACGCGACTGTCAATCTCTTTCTTCGCAAGGCCAAGATTCGACGGACCAAAAGCAACTTCCTCATACACAGCAGCGCTGACCAGCTGATTTTGAGGATCTTGCCGAATCATGCCCACCCGCGAAGAGATGCTCGCTGACGGCGCCGTTGTAACAGTGCCGTCAACGCGCACTTCTCCTGAACTCGGACACAAAGACGCATTCATTAGTCGCGCAAGCGTAGTCTTGCCCGATCCGTTTGCACCGAGAAGAACAACGCGCTCTCCTCGATGTAGCTCACAAGAGACATCGGTTAGTACCGCTTCTGTATGAGGATAGGCAAAGCCTGCCTGAGATACCGCAATCATAGTCACCACCTTTGCCTTTTGTCGCGGTCATATCCTGTGCGTTAATCACGCCCGCCAGCAATCACGCTTCATAGCACAGAGGCCCCAGCGAACGCCGGGGCCTCTGAAAGTTGCTGTATCAGCGAGTTACTCAGCAGGTTTCTCGTCTGCAGGAGCCTCTTCGGCCTTTGAAGTCTCTTTGGCCGGAGCATCACTCTCCGCCTTCTCGGCCTCCTCATCCTTCTCGACTTTTTCAGCCTTGGCAGGCGCAACCTTGGTGGCCTTCGCCTTTGCTTTCTTCGGAGCAGCCTTGGCGGTCACCGGCTCGGTTACGAGCTCAATGATAACGACCTCAGCAGCGTCTCCCTTGCGAGGACCGAGCTTCATGATGCGGGTATACCCGCCCTGGCGATCCGCCCACATACCCTGGGCAGCCTTCTCAAAGACCTCGCGGACAAGCTCAGCGTCGCCAACCTTGGCAATGGCAAGACGGCGCGCATGAAGATCGCCACGCTTTGCCCATGTGATAACGCGATCAACCTCAGGGCGAATCGCTTTGGCGCGCTCTGAAAGAGTCTTGATACGATCATTCTTAAACAGGGCTTGCACCAGGCTTTTCTTCATAGCCTTGGTGTGGCTGGCGTCAGTGCCCAGCTTCATGCCCCTCTTTTTATTGTGCCTCATAATATAGCTTCTCCTATGCGTATGTGCGGCGTTGGTTAAGCCTTAAGGGACAGACCCATAGCCTCAAGCTTTTCTTTCACTTCTTCGATGGACTTAACGCCGAAATTCCTGATGTTCAAAAGATCGTTCTCAGAGAAATCAACGAGCTGACGCACCGAATGGATGCCCGCGCGCTTAAGGCAGTTGTAGGAGCGGACGGAAAGGTCCAAATCCTCAACCTGCTTATCAAGCTCGCTGTCATCTTGGACGTCCTCATTTGCGAAAATGGAGACTTCCTCAAGGGGCTCTTCAACCTCAGTCAAGCCCATAAAGGCATTCATGTGCTGGTTGATAATGTTCGCCGCTTCGACGACAGCCTCACGAGGACTTACAGCGCCGTTGGTCTCTACCTCAAGCACCAGACGGTCGTAGTCGGTATGACGCCCAACGCGGCAGGGCTCCACCGCTTTGGCGCAGCGACGTACCGGAGAGAAGATCGAGTCGACGCTGATAAATCCAATGGGATCACCGTCATGCTCGTTATCCTCGCCAGAAACATAGCCGCGACCCTCGCCAATACGCAGTCTCATGGAGAGATGAGCTCCCTCAGAGAGCGTGCAGATGTGCTGCTCGGGATTGACAAGCTCAAAGCCGGCAGGCACCTCAATATCAGCGCCCGTAATGACCTTGGGTCCATCAACAGTGATGGAAGCCTCAGCCTCATCAAAGTTCTCAAGCGAACGGAACACAAGTCCCTTGACGTTTAAGACAATATCGGTGACGTCCTCATAGACGCCATCAACCGTCGTAAACTCATGCTGAACACCATCAATCTGAATGGCCTCGACTGCCACGCCCTCAAGAGAAGAGAGCAGGACACGGCGAAGAGAATTGCCCAGCGTATCGCCATAGCCACGCTCAAGCGGCTCAACACTTACGCGCGCGACGTTTGCGCCAATTTCCTCAACCGACACGGACGGCCGGATAAATTCGGACATTGCTACCTCCAAACGGTGTCGGCTTACTTAGAGTAAAGCTCGACGATCAGCTGAGCGTCGATGTCGAGGTCAATCTGATCACGATTGGGAAGCTCAAGTACCGTACCCTGGAGCTTGTCAAGATCAAGCTCAATCCAACCGGGAACCGCCGTATGCTCGGAAGCAATGAGAGATTCCTTGATGGGGAGAAGATCTTTGGCCTTAGAGGCAACCGCGATGACATCACCCTTCTTAATACGATACGAAGGAATATCAACGCGCTTTCCGTTGACGGTAATGTGGCCGTGACGGACGGTCTGACGTGCCTCTTTGCGCGTGCGGGCAAAACCAAGGCGGAAGACCACGTTGTCAAGGCGGGTCTCAAGAATGCTCATGAGATTGTCGCCTGTAATACCCGGAGTCTTCTTAGCAAGTTCGTAATAACCATGAAATTGGTTCTCAAGGACGCCGTAGATGAACTTGGCCTTCTGCTTCTCACGAAGCTGCATACCGTATTCGCTCTCCTGGCGACGACGGTGACGCGGCTCACGGTGAGATTCCTTATTGATACCCATCACGATGGGATCGATGCCAAGCTGGCGGCACCTCTTAAGGACCGGGGTCCTATCAATTGCCATTGCTTGTCCTTTCCTGGCTAGTTGCGACGGCGCTTTTTAGGACGGCAGCCGTTATGCGCAATAGGGGTCTTATCCTGAATGCCCGAAACCTCGAGGCCTGCGGCCTGAAGGGAACGGATAGCGGTCTCGCGGCCGGAGCCGGGACCCTTTACAAAGACAGCAACCTTATGAAGACCATGCTCCATAGCTGCCTTCGCAGCAGCCTCCGCGGCAAGCTGTGCCGCAAACGGCGTGGACTTACGGGAACCCTTAAAGCCAACGGTGCCGCCGGACTGCCAGGAAATGACGTTACCCTGGGGATCAGAAATAGACACGATCGTGTTGTTGAACGTGCTCTTAATGTGGGCCTGGCCCACTGCGATGTTCTTACGCTCCGAGCGGCGGACGCGCGTCGTGCGAGCGTTTTTCTTTTGTGCCATATGACTTCTCCTGCCTACTTCTTCTTGCCGCCCACCTGACGCTTCTTACCCTTGCGGGTGCGAGCGTTGGTGTGGGTACGCTGACCGTGGACAGGAAGCCCCTTACGATGGCGAAGACCGCGATAGCAGCCAATCTCCATCAGGCGGGCGGTGTTTTGACGCACTTCACGGCGAAGATCGCCCTCAGTGGTGTAATGTGCATCAATAAAATCACGAATCTTGGTGACCTCATCTTCGGTCAGATCCTTGACACGCGTATTTACATCGATACCAGTCTCTGTGCAAATCTTAGTTGCACGGGTCTGGCCAATGCCGTAAAGATAGGTGAGTCCGACCTCAACGCGCTTGTCGCGCGGCAGGTCGACGCCGTTAATACGGGCCAACTTGGTGCTCCTTCCTTAGCCCTGACGCTGCTTGTGGCGCGGGTTCTCGCAAATCACGTAAACCTTACCGTGGCGACGAATAACCTTGCACTTGTCGCACATCTTCTTTACCGAAGGACGTACCTTCATTTGTGTTCCTTTCGGTCTGCTGACACGAACTTATATATACTCGCCCAGCCGCAGGCGTGAAATACAGACGTATCGTCTTACTTGTACTGCTGTATCACCTATTTGTAACGATAAGTGATGCGTCCCCTCGTGAGGTCATACGGAGAAATCTCCACAACGACCTTGTCACCAGGGAGAATCCGGATGTAATTCATGCGGATTTTGCCGGAAATCGTGCAGAGGATGGTCTTGCCGTTCTCGAGCTCAACGTTAAACATAGCATTTGGCAAGGGCTCCAGGACCTTACCTTCCAGCTCAATAGCGTCTTGTTTGCTCAATGTACATCCTCTCGACACAATGACAGCGATATGAAATCATACCAAAACACCCGCTTCTCGTCCAACGGAAATTGCAAGAACACATAGTACACCATATATGGCTCCTGAAAGCCGCATATCCAAGGCGAGAAGTACCTTGCACCCGCCTATGCTTCTCCGCCCTGCATGGAGCACCAGGGGCCTTCGGCATCCTCGGTAAGGACAACCGGTCCATCAGCCGTAATGGCAATAGTGTTCTCATAGTGAGCGGCAGGCAGTCCGTCATCGGTAACAACGGTCCAGCCGTTATTCAACACCGTGCACTCATAGGTGCCCATGGCAATCATCGGCTCAATAGCAATGACCATACCCGCCTGAAGCTTCACGCCACGGCCGCGCTTGCCGTAGTTTCTCACTTCCGGATCCTCATGCATAACATGGCCGACGCCATGCCCAACAAAGTCGCGAATAACCCCGTAGCCATGAGACTCCGCGAGTTCCTGAACGGCGGCTCCGATATCGCCTAAATGATTGCCAGGAACGGCGGCTTCGATGCCCGCCTTCAGGCACTCGCGCGTAACCTCGCAAAGCGCACGGGTCTTCTCGTCAACTTCTCCGACATAAAACGTCCAGGCGTTGTCGCCTACCCAACCGTTGAGCGTCGCGCCGGTGTCAATGGAGATGATGTCCCCTTCCTGCAATACGACATTGCTTGAGGGAATACCATGAACAATCTGCTCGTTCACGGATGCGCATACGGTACCGGGAAATCCACCATACCCCTTAAACGTGGGTACCGCGCCGTGGAGGCGGATAAAAGCTTCAAGAGCCTGATCAATCTCAAGTGTTGTGACACCCGGCTTAACCATGCGGCCGGCACGGCGAAGAGCCGCCTTTGAAAGCGCGCCGGCGGCCTTCATTTCTTCAATCTCTTGAGGAGTCTTAATGTTAATCATAGGGCAAGGATCTCCTTGACATCGTTATAAACCGCATCGACAGGACGATCTCCGTCAACCTCTTTCAGAATGCCATGGCCCCGATAATACTCAATCAAAGGGCTTGTCTGGCTTTCGTAAATGTCAAGGCGCCGTTTGATAGTCTCGGGCTTATCGTCATCGCGCTGGTACATCTCACCGGAGCAATTCGGGCATACGTCAATGCCGGCCGGCGCTGTATAACCACAATTCCTGCAGGTACGCCGCGCGCTCAGGCGATCGATGATGATCTTGGGATCAACGGAGACAAGCAAAGCGGCGTCAAGGGAGAGGCCCATGGCGGACAGCTCAGAGTCAAGCGTCACCGCCTGAGCAGTGTTGCGCGGAAAGCCGTCCAAAATAAAACCCCTCTGCGCGTCGTCGGCGCTGAGGCGCTCTTTTACCAAATCAATAACGAGCTGGTCGGGAACGAGCCGGCCTGCATCCATGTAGCCCTTTGCCTCGATTCCCAAAGGAGATTGGGCTTTAGCTGCCGTGCGGAGTAAGTCCCCGGTAGAAATGTGAGCAAGACCAAAATCAGCAACAAGGCGCTGTGCCTGCGTTCCTTTTCCCGCGCCTGGCGCACCGAGAAGAACAATGTTCATGATTTGCCTAGCCTTTCTATTCTTAAACAAGAGGCCCGTTGCCGGGCCTCTTTAATCTGCTTGTATCCGACTTACTTAAAGAAGCCTTCGTAATTATGCATCTTCAGGTGACTCTCTATCGATGCCAGCGTATCCATTGCAACGCCAACCATAATCAAGACTGACGTTCCGCCAAAGGCTTGAATGAGCTGATCTCCGGTAAACCAGAAGATGATTGACGGGACAACCGCGAGCACCGCCATAAATATAGCACCAGGAAGGGTAACGCGGTCAATAACAGACTTAATGTAGTTTGCCGTAGCCGCTCCGGGACGGACGCCTGGGATAAAGCCCCCCTGCTTCTTCAGCTGATCAGCTGTCTCCTCCGGGTTGAACACCATTGAGGTGTAAAAGTACGCAAAGAACACAATCAGAAGGATTGAAAGCACCCAGTTGACCCAACCTCTGGAAAGCGCCGTAGCAAACGCCTGGACTCCCCCAACATTCGGGAAGAACACCGCTATCTGAGCCGGAAGATACAGGATGGCGGACGCAAAGATAATAGGAACGACGCCAGCCGTATTGACCTTGATAGGAAGATAGGTTGACTGTCCACCCATCAGCTTGCGGCCAACGACGCGCTTCGCGTATGTAATAGAAATGCGGCGCTGTCCACGCTCGACATATACGATGATGGGCACGATGATGAGCATGATAACAACGGTTGCCACAGTCAAAATAGCATTCCCGCGTGTGGTAACAGAAGAAATCAGAGCCGTCGGCAGACCCGCCATAATATTGGCGAAGATGATAAGCGACATGCCGTTTCCGACGCCGCGCTGCGTAATAATCTCGCCAAGCCACATGATGATGATAGCGCCGACCAGCATAGTAAAGATGACCAGCACATGCTCAAGCGCCTCGGGAACTCCGTCCATAGCCGCAAAAGAAACATGATAGCTCTTGAACAGGAAGAGGTAGCCGATAGCGTTAAGAAGCGCAAGGGCGACCGTAAGGTAGCGCGTGTATTGCGTGATCTTGCGCTGGCCGCTTTCGCCGTCCTTTGCAAGCTCGCCAAGGGACGGAATGACCGACTGCATCATCTGAAGAATAATCTGCGCCGTGATGTAGGGCATAATGCCAAGGCTGAAAACAGACATGCGGGAAAGAGCGCCGCCTGAAAACAGGTTCAAAACCGCCATGGCACCATTAGAGGAAAGACCGTTTTGGTATCCCTTAAGCATTTCCTGGAACGGAGCACCCGGTACCGGAAGATAAGCTCCAAAACGATACAGAAGAAGAATCAGTATCGTCAAAAGGATCTTATTTCTTAGTTCTGAAACGCGAAACGCGTTGGCGATTCCCTTAAGCACTACTCTGCCTCAACCTTTCCGCCGGCCGCTTCAATCTTGGCTTGCGCAGAAGCGGAGACCTTGTCCACTTTGACGGTGAGCTTCTTGGAGAGCTCACCTGCGCCGAGGACCTTGACAGGAATGTAGTTGTGCTTGATAACTCCCTTTGCGACAAGCGCATCTGCGTCAACGGTATCGCCGTCAGCAAAAAGCGCATCAAGGCGAGCTACGTTAATAGGAGCGTACTCACAACGATTATGACTAGTAAAACCAGGGAGCTTTGGAAGACGCATAGCCAATGGCTGCTGGCCGCCTTCGAAGCCCGCGCCCTTTCCGCCACCAGAGCGGGAGAGCTGGCCGTTCATACCACGTCCGGCAAAAGTACCCTTGCCGGAAGAGTTGCCGCGACCGACGCGCTTACGATTCTTGCGCGAGCCCTCAGCGGGGCGAAGATCTTTGAGCTGCATATCACTTACCTCTAGTTCTCTTCAACCTCGACAAGGTGCTTGACCTTGAAGATCATTCCACGAATGCTTGGATTATCAGGCTGTTCAACGGTGCTGCCGATCTTGTGAAGACCGAGAGCTTTCACGGTAGCCGTCTGATCCTTCTTGACGCCTGCTACCGCGCCTCGAACCAGCTTGATGGTCAGACTCTTAGCCATCGTTAGTTCTCCTTCCCGACGAACATCTCGCGGGTAGTAATGCCGCGACGCTCGGCAGCCTGCTCGGGGCTTGAGAGCGCTTTGAGGCCCTCTGCAGCCGCCTTAATGATGTTAAGGGCGTTGCTGGTGCCCAAAGACTTGGAAAGTACATTGGTGATGCCGGCAAGCTCGAACAGCGGACGGATAGGACCGCCAGCGATAACGCCGGTACCTTCAAATGCCGGCTTAATCAAAACGCGGCCGGCGCCAAAGTGACCAATCACCGCGTGAGGGACAGAGCCGGACTCAGTCAAAGGAACCTTAAACATGTTCCTCTTTGCGTCCTCAACGCCCTTTTGAATTGCGAGGGGCACCTCAGCGGAACGTCCCTGACCAATACCAACATTACCCTTGCCGTCGCCGACGACCACGAGGGCCACCAGAGACATACGACGTCCACCTTTGACGGTCTTAGAAACGCGGTGAATATAAACGACGCGCTCCTGAAGATCCGTATCCTGCTGGCGCTTACGATCTCGTGCCATTGAATCCTCCTAGAACTTCAGGCCCGCGTTGCGGGCACCGTCTGCTAAAGCCTTGACGCGACCGTGATAGATGCGACCGCCGCGGTCAAACGTGACCTCAGCGATGCCCTTCTCGATAGCGCGCTTGCCAACGAGCTCACCCACAAACTCCGCCGCCTCCTTGTTGGAACCGACAGCGCCCTTGGCGCGGAACTCGGAATCAAGCGTAGAGGCAGAGCAGAGCGTTCTGCCGGATGCGTCGTCAATGACTTGAGCGTATATGTGTGCGTTCGTGCGATGCACGGTGAGACGCGGGCGCTCGGCGGTGCCAAAGACTTTGGCGCGAACGCGGCGCTTGCGACGGGCAAGACCCGCCTTTTTCGCCTGCAACTTGTTCATTACTTCTCCTTAGACGTTGCCGCCACCTGACGGGGTGACGGTCTTTTGCCTGTCAAGACGCTTTACTTAGCAGCCTTGCCGAGCTTCCTGCGAATATGCTCACCTTCATAGTGAATACCCTTGCCCTTGTATGGCTCAGGCGGGCGCTTCATACGAATTTCTGCAGCAACCTGACCGACCTGCTCTTTAGAGATGCCCTTGACCGTAATGTGAGTATTGTCAGGAACCTCAAACGTAATGTTTGCAGGCGCCGCATACACAACAGGATGGGAATATCCCAAGGAAAGATCCAGGTCTTTGCCCTTGAGTGTAGCACGGTAACCAACGCCGGTAAGCTCAAGCTTCTTCTCAAAGCCTTCGGATACTCCGACAACCATGTTGTGAAGAAGGGTGCGAACGAGTCCCTGCTGAGCATTGGACTCGCTTGACTCATCAACGCGGGAAACGAGAAGCTCCTCGCCCTCCTGCTTGATGGAGACAAGCTCTGAGAACGTGCGGTCAAGCTCTCCCTTAGAACCTTTAACGGTTACGTGAGTGTTATCAACTGTCACAGTGACTCCGGCTGGAATCTGGACAGGCTTCTTACCAATACGAGACACAACAGTCTCCTTTCATTCCTGCCGAGAGTTACCAGATATAGGCGATGACCTCGCCGCCGATGCCTACCTTACGAGCATCACGGTCGCACATCATGCCTTTAGAGGTGGACACCACTGCCGTGCCAAGACCGCCGATGACGCGAGGAAGCTTCTCGGCGGTGGAGTAAATGCGCAGACCGGGCTTGGAAATACGGCGAATGCCACGGATGATGCGTGCGCGCTTCTCGCCATACTTAAGCGTAATGTGAAGCGTCTTTTGGGGCTTCGTATCCTCAACGGAATACCCCTCGATGTAGCCCTCTTCAGAAATGACGCGGGCAATCTCAACGAGCACCTTGCTCGACAGCATAGAAACACTGTCCTTGCCTGCTGAGTTTGCGTTACGAATGCGCGTCAGCATGTCCGAAATGGGATCGGTAATCTTCATTGATCCTTCTCCTTTTGTTAATGATGAAACTGCGTGTCCGGTTCGTCCGCGCCCTTAGCGTGAACGCCTGGACGCCAGAGCTCCCTGTCCTTACCAGCTTGCCTTGCGGACACCAGGAAGCTCGCCCTTGTTCGCTAACTCGCGGAAGCACACACGGCACAGACCAAACTTGCGGTACACGGAGTGGGGACGCCCACAACGCTGACAGCGGTTCTGTGTACGGGTAGAGTACTTCGGCTCGCGCGACGCTTTGACGATCATCGAAGTCTTAGCCACAAATCCTCCTTCAAATGCAACTAGGCGGACGCCTAGAAGATTTCTTGCTCGTAGTTGTACTTAGTCCTGTTTGAACGGGAAGTGGAAGGCCTCAAGCAGTGCCTTGCCCTCCTCGTCGGTGTTGGCGGTAGTAACGATAGTAATATCCATACCGCGCGTATGATCAACCTTGTCAAAGTCAATCTCCGGGAAGATGAGCTGTTCCGTTACGCCCATAGAAAAGTTGCCGCGCCCGTCAAAGCTCTTGGCGGAAATGCCACGGAAGTCGCGGATACGAGGGATTGCGATGGCAATCAGACGATCCAAAAACTCCCACATGCGCTCCCCGCGAAGCGTAACTTTAGCGCCAATCGGCATACCCTGGCGAAGTTTGAACGTAGCAATCGACTTACGCGCGTGCGTGATGAGCGGCTGCTGGCCGGTAATCGTACGCAAGTCAGACACGGCGCCATCGATGGCCTTGGCGTCAGTTGCCGCCTCGCCAACGCCCATGTTGACAACGATTTTCTCAAACTTTGGAATCTGGTTGACGTTTGCGTAACCAAACTGCTTCTGCAGCGCGTCACGAACCGTCTTGTAGTACTCCTCTTTCAGACGAGGAACATACTTTTTCTCTGCCATGACTGTCTCCTTGACTCTTGGGGATTTACGTGCGGGGATCGCCTCGCACCTCCTGGTTTGGCACGCCAGGAGCCATACGCGCTCTCGACAGAACTAGCCTATAGAAAGACGCAATGAATTATATTAGCCTTTATCTCCCACAATTGAAACAACAATTTTAGGCTTTGTGCAAATTGTGGACACATCGCGCCTGTAGTCGATGCGCGCTGCGCGCCGGATGCCGTGCGACATAAAAAACGATCCGACATATACGCCGGATCGTTTAAACGTACCTTGTACGAAGAGCGTGGCACAAGCGAGAAGAACTTAGAGCTCCTCGCCGGAACGCTTGGAAACGCGGATCTTCGTGCCATCATCCTTGACGCTATAACCAACGCGAGTCGGTTTGTCGTCTTTAGGGTCAATGAGAGCGACGTTGGAGGCATCAATTGCCGCCTCGTGCTCAACAATACCGCCCTGCTGGTTTGCCGCATTGGGCTTCATGTGGCGCTTTACCACAGCGACACCCTCAACAACAACCTTGTTGTCTTTGGGGATAACACGCAGGACTTCTCCGCGCGTACCCTTGTCCTTACCAGTGAGGACCTCGACCGTGTCGCCTTTCCTGATCTTCATCTTGGGCATGTGTCAGTCCTCCTTACAGCGTCTCGGGTGCGAGTGAGACGATCTTCATGTACTTATGGTCACGCAGCTCGCGAGCGACTGGTCCAAAGATACGGGTACCCTTGGGCTCACCCTCTTTGTCGACCAAAACGCACGCGTTCTGGTCAAAGCGGATGTAGCTACCGTCCTTGCGACGGGTGTCCTTAGCAGTGCGAACGATGACGCAGCGAACGATGTCGCCCTTCTTCACCGAACCGCCGGGAGTTGCCTCCTGGACAGCGCCAATGATGACGTCGGCAAGGCCGGCGTAACGACGCTTGGAGCCACCAAGGACCTTGACGCACTTGACGCGTCGGGCGCCGCTGTTGTCAGCGACGTTAAGCATGGTCTCCATCTGAATCATGTGACGTTCCTCCGGAACTTGGTTTCTTAAGAGCGCGCAGGCTCATAAGAAACGACGAATGTTACTTACTTAGCGCGCTCAACGATCTCAGCGAGACGCCAGCGCTTGGTCTTTGACAAGGGGCGGGTCTCCATAACGCGAACCGTATCGCCCAAACCAGCCTCGTTCTTCTCGTCATGAACGTGAAGTTTCTTGCCGATAGTCATCATCTTGCCGTACTTAGGGTGGTGCTTGCGGTAGGTAATCTCAACCGTGATCGTCTTCTCGCCAGAGATGGAGACGACGGTTCCGGTACGAACCTTACGCGCATTCCTGCTTTCGGTCTCTGCCATAACTTATCTCCTGCGACTATTTCTGATCTGCGGCTGATTCCGCAGCAATTTGACGGGAACGCATCTCGGTCTGAACGCGAGCAATGTCGCGCTTGACCGTCTTCACGCGGGCCGTGTTGTCCAGCTGGCTGGTTGCCATCTGGAAGCGAAGGTTAAAGAGCTCTGCACGGCCTTCTTCGAGCTTCTTAGAAAGCTCTTCATCGCTCATCGCCTTGATGTCCGTGTATTTCATTATTCCTCCCCGTCCTGGTCGGCGCGGGTGACAATCTTGGTCTTGATGGGAAGCTTGTGCTGTGCCAGACGAAGTGCCTCGCGGGCGACCTCTTCGGAAACGCCGTCAATCTCAAACATGATACGGCCAGGCTTAACTACAGCGACCCACTCTTCAGGATTACCCTTACCCTTACCCATGCGGGTTTCTGCCGGCTTCTTTGAAACAGGCTTGTCGGGGAAGATGGTAATCCAGACCTTACCGCCACGCTTCATTTCGCGGGTAATAGCGATACGGGCAGCCTCAATCTGGCGGTTAGTAATCCAGTGAGCCTCCTCTGCACGGATGCCCCAGGAGCCGAAGTGCAGCTGGGTATTACCCTTTGCATGGCCCTTCATGGAACCGCGCTGAACCTTACGGTGCAAAACACGCTTAGGTGCAAGCATTAACGGCCCCTCCTCTCATTGCGACGGCGAGGACGCGAGGAGCCTTCAAGCGCCGGATTTGGCGCAGGCTGACCCGGCATCTTTTCGCCAAGATAAATCCAAACCTTGATACCGCAGGCACCCATGGTGGTACGAGCAGTTGAAGTGCCGTAAGCGACAACAGCGCGAAGGGTGTGCAGAGGCACGCGACCCTCACGGTACCACTCACGACGGCCCATCTCGGCGCCGTTCAGACGGCCGGAGCACTGAATACGGATTCCCTTTGCTCCCGCTTTGCGGGCGGACTGAACCGCCTTACGCATAGCGCGGCGGAATGCGACACGCTGCTCAAGCTGCTCTGCGATGGACTGGGCAACGAGGGTTGCGTCAAGCTCAGGACGCTTGACCTCGATGACGTCAACATTGACCTGACCCTTGCCAACCTTGGCGACACGCTCAAGGTCAGTGCGAAGTCCGTCAATCTCCGCACCCTTTTTGCCAATGACAATGCCGGGGCGGGCAGAGAAAATCGTGACCTTGATTTTGTCGCCAGCGCGCTCGATATCGATGCGGGCGATGGCCGCCTTCTCAAGACGCTTCTCGAGATACGAGCGGATAACAAGGTCATTGCCAAGATTCTCGGCGTAGTTCTTATCGGCGTACCAACGGGAGCGCCAGTTCTCGGTTACACCAAGACGAAAGCCGGTAGGCTGAACTTTCTGACCCATATGTTCCTACGCCTCCTTTCGGGGTGCAACGACAACAGTGATATGGCTCGTACGCTTATTGATGCGCGAAGCCGATCCCTTTGCGCGGGGACGGATGCGCTTGAGCGTCGGGCCCTCATCAACATAGGCACTCTTGACAATAAGGTCGTTTGCGTGCAGGTGATTGTTGTACTCAGCGTTAGCGACAGCCGAGCTCAAAACCTTTGCGACATCCACAGCGGCCGCACGCGTTGAAAACTGAAGGACCTCGAGGGCCTTCTCGACAGACTTGCCACGCACCAGCGCGATAATTGCGCGAGCCTTGCGAGGGGCAACGCGTACATACTTTGCGGTAGCGCGAACCTCAATTGAATCGGTTTTTTTAGCCATTTACTACACTCCCCCTAGTTGGCCTTGTGACCACGGAAGGTGCGGGTCAGCGCGAATTCGCCCAGCTTATGACCGACCATGGATTCGGTGATGTACACAGGAACGTGCTTGCGGCCGTCGTGAACGGCGATTGTATGGCCAACCATCTCAGGGAAGATGGTGGAGGAACGTGACCAGGTCTTGATAACGTCCTTCTTACCAGCCTCGTTCATTGCAGCGACACGCGCAAGGAGGCGAGTCTCCACAAACGGGCCTTTTTTGAGACTTCTGCTCATAAATCTACTCCTACTCGTGTCTTACTTGGACTTGCGACGACGGATGATCAGGCGGTTTGAAGCCTTCTTCGGGTCGCGGGTCTTGTAGCCTTTGGTCGGTTTACCCCACGGGGTAACGGAGGGACGGCCGGAAGTGTGGTTCTTGCCCTCGCCGCCGCCGTGCGGGTGGTCAACAGGGTTCATGACCGTACCGCGGACGGTAGGACGAACGCCAGCCCAACGCGCGCGACCGGCCTTGCCGATAACGATGTTGGAGTGCTCGGCATTGCCGACCTCACCGATGGTGGCGCGGCAGCCGAGAAGAACGCGGCGCAGCTCCGAAGACGGAAGACGCAAAACGGCGTACCCGTTGTCCTTACCCATGAGCTGAACGGAAGTACCGGCGGAGCGAGCCATCGCAGCGCCTTTACCGGGCTGGAACTCAACCGCGTGCACAAGCGTACCGACAGGAATCTGCTCAAGTGTTGTGCAGTTGCCGGGCTTGATGTCGACGTCCTTTATGCCGGAGACAACAGTGTCACCGACAGTCAGTCCCTCCGGGCAAAGGATGTACGCCTTCGCGCCGTCCGCATAGTGCAGAAGCGCAATGCGTGCGGAGCGGTTTGGATCGTACTCGACCGTAGCAACCTTCGCGGGAATATCGTCCTTGCGGCGCTTGAAGTCGATGCGGCGATACTGACGCTTGTGTCCACCGCCCTGATGACGTGTGGTAATGCGGCCGTTGTTATTGCGACCGGCTTTTTTAGGCAGGGGCTCGAGAAGAGACTTCTCGGGCTTATCAGTCGTAATCTCTGAGAAATCAGAGATCGTCTGGAAGCGCCTGCCTGCGCTTGTTGGCTTTAGATGCCTTACTGCCATAAAACTTTTCCCTTTCTTTCCGTTGGCCAGTCCGTTTGGGAATTGGCGGACTGACACCGGACAACCACGGCGCCGCGCGTATCTATCGAGGCGCCCTTAACACCCGTGCAGGATTCTACACGGGTGGAAAAACCTACTTACTCAGCCGATTGATTGGCAAAAATCTCGATCTGCTCGCCGGCGGCAAGCGTCACGATTGCCTTTTTCCAGCTGCGAGTCTTGCCCTTTTGCTGATAACGAACACGCTTGCTCTTGGGCTTGACCGAGATAGTATTTACCTTGGTCACATGGACATTGAAGAGTTTCTCGATAGCCGCAGCTATCTCTTCTTTGCCAGCGGACTTGGCAACCTCGAAGGTGTACTTGCCCTCGCCCATCAGATCGTAAGCACGCTCCGAAACGATCGGGCGAATGATGACCTCATATGCGGAGTTCATTATGCGAGCACCTCCTCAAAATGCTTTGCGACATCTGCGGACATGATAAGCGCAGCGTTGTCGATAAGTGAACGAGTAGTTGCCTCGGAAACGCCATAGATGGCAGCCTTCTGAATGTTGCGGAAGGACAGATAGGTGTTGATGTCATCATCGGGAACGATGACGGTAACACGCTTGTCTTCAAGGCCGAGAGCCTTAAGGACAGACACCGCCTGCTTCGTGGAAGGAGCGTCAAACTCAAGGCTGTCAACGAGGACGAGCTCAGAGTCAGCGACCTTGCCGGAAAGAGCGGAGCGCATCGCAAGCTTTACCATCTTGCTGTTCACCCGGCGAGCGTGGCTGCGCGGCGTAGGTCCAAAGATAACGCCGCCGCCGGTCCACTGACCTGCGCGGATGGAGCCCTGACGGGCGCGGCCGGTGCCCTTCTGGCGATACGGCTTGGTGCCGCCGCCGGACACCTCATGACGATTCTTAGTTGAATGGGTACCCTGGCGCAGAGAAGCAGCCTGGCAGGTCACAACCTGGTGCACCACGGGGATATTCGGCTCAATGCCGTACACGTCGGAAGAAAGATCGGCGTCGCCAACCTTCTTACCTTCCATGTTTTTAATCTCATACTTGGACATGTTGTCTCCTTGTTAGCCTAAGTGTTTGCCTGTAAAAGCGGCCCTTAGGCCATGCGGACTTGGACGAGAGCGTTCTTGCCGCCGGGGACAGCACCCTTGATAAGCATGAGGTTCTGCTCAGCGTCAACGCGAACAAGCTTGAGGTTCTTAACAGTAACGCGCTCTGCGCCCATATGGCCGTACATGTGGAGGCCCTTACGAACACGCGCAGGATAAGCGCACTGACCAATGGAACCGGGGCGGCGCTGGTTGCGGGAACCATGCGTCATAGGACCACGGGAGAAGTTCCAACGCTTGATGGTGCCCTGGAAGCCCTTACCCTTGGAAGTGCCGATGACATCAACAGCCGCAACTTCAGCGAAGTCAGCGACGGTAACCGTGTCGCCGCACTTGTGCTCCTCGCCAGCGGGAACGCGAACCTCGCGAAGGTAGCGCACAGGCTCAACACCCTGAGCCTTAAAGTGACCGGCCATAGGCTTGTTAACATGCTTCTCGGAGATATCGCCGAACCCAATCTGCACGGCATCGTAGCCGTCCGTCTCCGTCGTCTTTACCTGCGAGACGGTGCAGGGGCCTGCAAGAATGACGGTAACAGGAACGACGTTGTCGTTCTCGTCCCACACCTGGGTCATGCCCAGCTTGCGGCCGAGGATGGTATTCACCATGCTCTTTCCTCACTCTCGGTGGTCATGGGACCCTTGAGGGCACATCGGATGCCCTTCCCCAGCGGACCACTTCCTCTATATGCTGCCTCGAGACATACCTGTCCCGTTTGAGCAGCTTGTCTACTTTACGCTTGTTCACAACGTTTTACAAGGAAATTTTTGAAATTCGTGTGCAAAATGTGGCCGTGAAACGTCAGCGAATTTAGACGCGGTTTGGAACGCAATCTGAAACGCGATTCGGAACTCGAAATCGCGTACAGAACAACCCTCCGGCGCGTGTCCGAAGGGTTGCAGGGTTAACGCTGGGACGAGAAGGGCTTCTCGCCATGCCTTTTGAAAAAGCTTAGAGCTTGATCTCGATGTCAACGCCAGCAGGGAGGTCAAGACGCATGAGCGAATCGACCGTGGTGGAGTTGGGATCGAGGATGTCGATGAGACGCTTGTGCGTGCGCATCTCAAACTGGTCGCGGGAATCCTTGTCCTTGTGCGGAGAGCGGATAACCGTATACAGGTTGCGCTCGGTTGGCAGAGGAATAGGGCCGGACACGCGTGCGCCGTTCTTCTGAGCCGTATCGACGATCAGCTTTGCGGACTGATCAACAACCTCGTGATCATAGCCCTTGAGGCGGATCCTAATCTTTTGATTTGACACTTTGGGTACCTCCATACATGAGCTTGAGCTCGTGGTTGTTACTAGGACTCGGAACCGCCGTTTTTGGCGACGATTTCATCACGGACTGCCTTGGGAACAGGCTCGTAGGAATCAAACTGCATAGTGTAGCTTGCACGACCCTGAGTCTGGGAACGAAGATCGGTCGCGTAACCAAACATCTCGCCCAGGGGCACCTTCGCGCGAATAACCTTGGTATCGCGGCGATCTTCCATGCCCTCGATCTTGCCGCGGCGAGAAGAAAGGTTGCCCATAACGTCGCCCATGTACTGTTCCGGAGTTTCAACCTCAACGGATTCGACGGGCTCCAGAAGAACAGGGTCGGACTTCTTGAGAGCATCCTTGATTGCCATGGAACCGGCGATCTTAAACGCGGCCTCAGAGGAGTCGACCTCGTGGTATGAACCGTCAACAAGAGTGACCTTGATGTCTACGACAGGATAGCCGGCGATAACGCCACTATTGAGCGCCTCGCGGATACCCTTATCGATAGAGGGGATGTACTCCTTGGGCACGACGCCACCGACGATAGCGTTGACAAACTCGTAGCCCTTGCCCTGCTCGTTGGGCTCCATGTCGATGACGGCATGGCCGTACTGACCACGACCACCAGACTGACGGACAAACTTGCCCTCGGCGTGAGTGACGGCTTTACCGGCAGTCTCGCGATAAGCGACCTGCGGCTTACCAACGTTGCAGTCGACCTTGAACTCGCGGCGGAGACGGTCAACGATGATCTCAAGGTGCAGCTCGCCCATGCCGGCAATGATGGTCTGGCCGGTCTCGTGATCCGTGTGAACCTGGAAGGTTGGATCCTCCTCGGCAAGCTTGGCGAGGCCAACAGACATCTTCTCCTGCTCAGCCTTAGTCTTAGGCTCAACAGCAACGTCGATGACAGGGTCGGCAAAGCTGATGGACTCAAGCACAATGGGGTGCTTCTCGTCACAAAGGGTATCGCCGGTAGTGGTGTTCTTGAAGCCGACGCAGGCGACGATGTCGCCGGCGGAGCACTCTTCACGATCCACGCGGTCATTGGCGTTCATCTCAAGGATGCGGCCCAGACGCTCACGACCGTCCTTGACGGAGTTGTACACATAGGAACCCGCCTCGGCCTGGCCGGAATACACGCGGATGTAGGTCAGCTTACCAACATACGGGTCGGTCATAATCTTGAAGGCAAGCGCGGAGAAGGGCTCCTTGACGTCCGCGTGACGAACCTCTTCCTCGCCCTTGAGGTTGGTGCCGTCAATCTCGGGCACGTCGAGAGGGCTGGGGAGATAGTCAATGACGGCGTCGAGAAGTTCCTGGATGCCCTTGTTCTTATAGGCGGAACCCACAAAGACGGGGTTCATCTTGCCCGCGAGGACTCCGGCGCGGATGGCGCGCTTGAACTCGTCGACATCGATTTCCTCGCCTTCAAGGATAGCCATCATGAGATCCTCGGAGAAATCGGAGGCTGCCTCAAGGAGCTCCTCGCGCTTCTCGGCTGCGATCTCTGTGAACTCGGAAGGAATCTCGTCGAGAGGCTCAGGGTAAATCATGCCCTTTGCGTCTTCCTTGAAGTCCCACGCGGTATTGGTCACAAGGTCAATCAAGCCCCAGAAGTTGGACTCGGAACCCATAGGAACCTGAGCTGCAATAGCCGGAGCGGAAAGACGCTCTTTCATGGTCTCGATAGCGCGGAAGAAATCAGCGCCCACGCGGTCGAACTTGTTGATGAAAGCGATGCGGGGAACGTTGTACTTAGTTGCCTGACGCCACACGGTCTCGGACTGCGGCTGAACGCCTGCAACGGCGTCAAAAACGGCAACAGCGCCGTCGAGAACGCGAAGCGAGCGCTCGACCTCAGCGGTAAAGTCAACGTGACCCGGGGTGTCGATAATCTGGATAACGTGATCTTTCCAGAAACACGTAGTAGCAGCAGAGGTAATGGTAACGCCGCGCTCCTGCTCCTGGACCATCCAGTCCATGGTTGCCGCACCGTCGTGAACCTCGCCAATCTTGTGGGTCTTGCCGGTGTAGTAAAGAATGCGCTCCGTAGTGGTGGTCTTACCGGCATCGATGTGAGCCATGATGCCGATGTTGCGGAGGTCTTTAAGGTTGTACTTGGTCTTAGCCATTGTGTTGAACTCCTGATTTCCGACTTAGAAGCGGTAATGGGAGAAGGCGCGGTTGGCCTCTGCCATCTTGAACAGGTCTTCACGGCGCTTAACAGAGGCACCGACGCCATTGGTTGCATCGATAATCTCATTGGCAAGGCGCTCGGCCATGGTCTTCTCTTTGCGGGTACGGCTGAAGTTAACAATCCAGCGGATAGCAAGAGTGGTTGCGCGGCGAGAGTTAACCTCCATAGGCACCTGATAGGTGGCGCCGCCTACACGCTTGGGCTTGACCTCAAGGGTAGGACGGATGTTATCCATAGCCTTCTTGAAAACAGTAAGGGCATCCTCGCCGGTCTTCTCGGCAACGATATCAAAGGCACCGTAAACGATGCGCTCTGCAGTTGCCTTCTTACCGTCAAGAAGAACCTTGTTGATAAGCTGGGTGACCAGTCGATTGTTATAGACGGCGTCAGGCATAACCTCACGACGTACTGCTGCTGCGCGACGCGGCATGTTTATCTCCTAAGAACTAAATCGAGTAGTGGGTTACTTCGCACGCTTGGTGCCGTAACGGGAACGAGCCTTTGCGCGGTTCTGAACCGCAGCGCAGTCATACGCACCACGGACGACCTTATAACGAACGCCAGGAAGGTCGCGGACACGGCCGCCACGGACAAGCACGATGGAGTGCTCCTGAAGATTGTGGCCCTCGCCAGGGATATAGGCGGTAACCTCAATGCCGTTGACAAGGCGCACACGAGCAACCTTACGAAGCGCCGAGTTAGGCTTCTTAGGGGTCGTGGTGAAAACGCGGGTGCAAACGCCGCGCTTCTGGGGGTTGTGCTGCAGGGCGGCGTTCTTGGACTTGGCCTGAACACTCATGCGGCCCTTGCGGACAAGCTGGTTGATAGTAGGCAAGATCTTCTCCTTCTTATACCTATCTACGTGCACATTTACAAATTCAAAAGGCGACACAGCACTGTCCCCTTGGAATTACGCAAGGAAGAACTTTACGCCGATGTTTGCTGCTCGTCAACACACCACGTTGCCGGGCGTATCCATACCATGGGGAGAAAATGTTTTGTCGTTGGCGAGAAGTGCCTCAGTGTTGGACATTCCTTCAGGTACATCTGAGGATAACTTCAAAACGGCAATCAATTCCTCGCCGTCCTTCTCGCCCGTTTCAACAAATCCAAACGAACGATAGAGATTTCGAGCAGCTTCATTTTCAGGCTCATAGGAAAGCCAGCAATAATCTGCCCTCCCGCAGGGGAAGGTGCGTATAAACTCCAGCGCGAGCTTGAGGGCTTCTTTCCCATATCCTTTACCCTGATGCTTTGCGTCTATCATCAGACGTCTGAGATCGTAGCTGTCATAAGCTATCGCCGGAGCGTCGTCCCAGAAGTCGTCCGCACCAAACCCAATCATCAAAAAACCTACCGGTACAGTACCCTCGTAGATACCAAAAGGAAATACCTGTCCGTTTCCTGTTATGGAGGTATAGGCCTCGATAATGCTTGTATCGTTTCCGGCGACAAAGCTTTGTTGTTCCTCGGACACCTTGAGCTTAAGAATGTCCCATACATTTTTTCCGTTTATGCGTTCCAGTCTTAGCACGGGTTCACCATTCGATCGGGCAATTGCTTGTTGAAGGACAGTCACATTTTACAATAGTAGAGTTGTTAATACGCGGCGGACAGATGTCACAAATCTCTCATGTGGCTTCAATCTCATCAAGTTCAAGCTCTTGACCTTGGATAAGCTCGGTCTTCTCGCTTGCACAATACGGACACGTACGGCCATACTCAACGGTGGCATAGGTGCGATTGCAATCAAGACAGCGCGTTATTGCCGGTACGCTCTCAATCTCAAGCTCGGCCGCGCGCATCAACTCCGTGCGGTCGGCCGCCCAACGCCATACGTCTTGAAGATACGACGGAATGACACCGGAAACCTCCCCCAGCCGCAGCTTTACGCGGGCGACTGAGGTGAGGTCATTTTGGCGCCCAAGGTCCTCGACCATATCAATGATATAAAATGCAATGCCCAGCTCGTGCATGAACCGTCCGCCTTAGCCTGTCCGTTATTTTGACTGCGCCATCGTCTCGGCCCTAGTCCGTTACCTTAACTCAGCCGTCGCTCTGCCTAGCGCAATCAACGTCAGCTTGAAATGCCCGTACTACCAGCCGGTACCGGATTACCAAGCTCATCGGTGGTCACGTGCGACTCGGGCTTTGCGGATTTCACGCTGCGCTTCTTGTTCTTGATAATCTTAACGGCGCGTTTGCCAATATATCCCAAGATCTTTGTTTTCTTGTCTTCCGCACGTACCATCGTGGAGCACTCGGGGTTGTCTCGGAAAAGATGGATGGCATCAAATTCACAGCGCGTCGTGCACAAGCCGCAGCCGATACATTTGTTGGCATCAACCACGGACGCACCGCACTTAAGGCAACGAGCGGTCTCAATGCGCACCTGCTCAGGCGTGAACGTCTTGCGAACATCGCTCCAGTTATGACGAATACTCTCAACTTTTCCGCACGCAGGAACCTGTCTGCCCGCATGATCGTACGAATCAGGATTGAGTTCAATCTCGCTTTTATCCAGCTCAACGTAATGGCGCTGATTGCGGCCAATGGTAAGCGATGATCCCGCTTGCACAAAACGATGCAGCGAAACCGCCGCTTCATGACCCGCGGCAATGGCGTTGATAACAAAACTCGGACCGGTATATACATCGCCGCCGACAAAAATATCAGGCTGCGCCGTCTGGTACGTCTTGGGGTCAGCCACAGCCCCCCTGCCACGGCCCAGCTCCACAGCTTCGCCCTCAAGCAGATTTCCCCACTCGATGGACTGGCCGATGGAAAGCACCACGTTATCGGCTTCAACAAAGACGGTATCGGTCTCGTCATAGCGTGGCGAGAAGCGCTTGTTTTCGTCAAACACCTGTGTGCAGCGCTTAAAGGTGACACCACGGACACGACCGTCTTCCGTGGTTTCTATTGCGGCCGGTCCCCAGCCGTTATTGATGGTAACGCCATCTTCACGAGCCTCCGCAATCTCTTCGGGAAGCGCCGGCATCTCATCGGGCTGCTCAAGACAGTACATAGCTACCGACTCAGCGCCGCAGCGCATAGACACGCGAGCGGCATCGATAGCAACGTTGCCACCACCGACGACCACGGTCTTTCTGGAAACGACATGCTCCGGATTATCCAGAGCCGTTCGCAAAAACTCAACGGCGGTGGTAACGCTGTCAGCGTCTTCACCTGAAACGCCAGCCTTACGGCCCCCTTGACAGCCGATGGCCACATAGAATGCCTTGAAGCCGTCACGGCGCAAGTCGCTCAAAGAGATGTCCTTGCCCACTTCAACGCCGCAGCGAATCTCAACGCCCATTTCGCGCAAGACGTCAATTTCCGCGGCCACAACGTCTTTTTGAAGCTTATAGGCGGGAATGCCGTAGACCATCATGCCGCCCGGCAGTGGATTCTTTTCGAAAACCACCGGCTTGTATCCACGTTCCGCAAGATAGAAAGCGCAGGAAAGGCCGGCGGGACCGGCGCCGATAATGGCAATCTTTTCTTTGAAGCCGCCACGGTTTGAGGGGATAACCGGCTCGGGAACAAAGCGATGCTCTGCCTCAAGGTCCTTCTCGGCAATGAACTTCTTGACTTCATCGATGGCGATAGCTTCGTCAACGGTACCGCGCGTACAGGCTGCCTCGCAGCGGCGATTGCACACGCGCCCGCAGACTGCCGGGAACGGGTTTTCCTTCTTGATGAGTTCAAGGGCATCGCGATAGCGACCCTCGGCTGCCATACGAAGATATCCCTGCACCGAAATATGAGCCGGGCAGGCAACTTTACAGGGAGCGGTACCGGTATCATGGCACTCAATGCGATTGTTGTTCTTGTAATTCCAGTCCCAGTCGGCTTCGCCCCAGAACTTGTCGTCCGGAAGGTCCTGTGTGGGATAGGTAAGCTGGCCGTTGACGGTTGAAAGCTTTTGTCCCAGCTGAGGGGCGCCTGCCGGACACACCTCCACGCAGCCGCCGCAGGCCACACATTTTTCCGCGTCCACATGGGCCACAAAAGACGAGCGGGAAAGATTGGGCGTATTGAACAGCTGCGAGGTACGCAGCGCATAGCACACATTCACGTTGCAGTTACAGATAGCAAAGACTTTGTCCTCGCCGTCAATGTTGGTGATCTGATGGACAAAGCCGTTCTTCTCGGCACGCTGGCAAATATCAATGACCTCGTCGTAGGTGATGTAGTGGCCTTTGCCAGTTTCCACGCAGTAATCGGCCATGTCGCCGATGGCAATGCACCAGTCCTCGGGATCGTCGGCGCACCCGTCACCACGAACGCGTTCGGCAAGCCGGCACGAACAAGGCGTCGCGGCATAGCGGTCGTATTTTTTGAGCCAATGCGAGATATGCTCCACCGAAACCGTATGGTTGACCTGCTCAATGGAACGCTCGACGGGAATCACGTGCATGCCTATGCCAGCGCCTCCGGGAGGCACCAGCTTTGTCGCCATTTTAAGGGGTAGATACGTCATGCGCTCAAACAGCGTACCTATCTCCGGATGCTCCTCGAGCTGGCGCTCGTTCATCACGGTAAACTCAGCGGAGCCGGGCACGAACATGGGAAGCACGTATTGTTTTTCACGCGCGGCATTTTCCCAGTTGTACTCGATGATGCCTTTAACGGACATGCTGTCGAGAAGCTCCTGCAACCGCGCCGCTTCAAGGCCGGTAGCGCTTTGAAGTGCCGAGAAGGTCATGGGCACGCGCACCTTCATCTGCTTGGTAACGGCAGCTTCTTCTTCAGTCATGACGGAAGCTATGCCCCAATACTCGGGGTCATCCTTGATGACTTTGTGGCCCAGGCGGTCAGTAATCTTTTGAACCTCATCGCGGACGCCGGGCTTAAACGGCTCAGCAGCAGCAGGACCGGGCTCATTTGGATCCGGCTTGCGATACAGAACCACGTCTTCATTTTCGGTAATGTGATTCTCTGCGATTACGCGGATAGCCTCACCCGCGGGATTTGTCGTGGGCAATACGTTTCGAGCCGCAATCTCCGCGTCAGTCAAATCTCCGCGCATGGGATTGCCGTCAGACGGAGTTACTCGAACCGGAATCTCCTCAGCCATTTCCCTCTCCTATCTGGCCGAATCTGCTGTTTTAGACAAGAAGCGGTCTGTTTCTTGTTCTTGTTTTTGTTCTTGTAAAAACTACCGCTCTGCCTTCCATGCAGCCACGCGCTCGCAGAGCCACTCATACCACGCGTCCATTCCCTCGCCGGTCTTGGCGGAAAGAGGAATGACCCTCGCATGAGGATTGCGCGACGCAACATTTTTACGCAGCTTATCAAGGTCGAAATCAAAGTAAGGCGCAACATCGATCTTATTAACGAGCACCAGGTCGCAGACCTGATACATAAGCGGATACTTCAGGGGCTTATCGTCGCCTTCGGGCACTGAAAGTATGGTAACGTTGACGCCTGCTCCCGTGTCAAATTCCGCGGGACACACCAGATTACCAACGTTTTCAAGGAAGATGAGGTCAGCGTCGCCTGCCGCGAGACCTTCAAGCCCCTGGGCACACATGGCTGCGTCAAGATGACACATGCCTCCCGTATGGAGCTGTATCGCCCGGGCACCCGTTGTTGCAATGGCGGCGGCGTCAACGTCGGAATCGATGTCCGCCTCCATAACGGCGATGCTTAGCCGATTCTTAAGCGCGTCAATGGTACGCAAAAGTGTGGTCGTTTTGCCGGAACCAGGAGACGACATGAGGTTAATCAGCAGGGT
This sequence comes from Atopobium sp. oral taxon 199 str. F0494, assembly GCF_000411555.1. Taxonomy (GTDB): domain Bacteria; phylum Actinomycetota; class Coriobacteriia; order Coriobacteriales; family Atopobiaceae; genus Lancefieldella. Next base: position 36,232 of record NZ_KE150487.1, read on the forward strand.
TCCTTTTTCCTTCATGTCGGCGCGGAGCTTGTCCGCCTCTTTCTCGTTGGATGCAAAGACGCTTTGCTTGACCTCCAGTACACGATATTCGCCCATCATTCCTCCTGGAATGTTTCTCGTATGCAAACGCATACCTTGTGGCAGGTATTCGTATCCATAAAATCTACCAATGTTCAATTCTATAAGCATACTTGAAACGAAGCGTAAAGTACGCCGGTTTTCTCGCCAATCGACGAGCGGCGCAACGTTTTAGCGCACCGTTTTGGTGAAACCTCTTTAGCGCAACGTTTCGGTGAAATCTTTTAGCGGCGCACCGCTTTTAGCGCAGATGTGCAGCGTGCGCGAGACCGACGCTGATAAGCGTGATAACGTGCTCGTCTGCAAGAGAATAGATGACACGGCGGCCGTCTCTTTTAGCAGTCACCAATCCCCTGTCGCGCAAAAGCCGCAACTGATGCGACGTAGCCGACTGAGAGACCGGCAAAAGATCCTGCAGTTCAGTCACGCTTTTTTCGCCTAGGGTCAGAGCGCCGAGGATTTGAAAGCGCGTAAAGTCCGATAGAGCGTCAAAAATCTGCGTAGCGTCACAGATGACGTCGTCATCGTTCAAAAAACCACGGAGCGCTTCATCGGAAATGGGACCGCATTCCGCATTCATATCGTTTATATCTTTCTCATCTACGTCGCTCATTACAACCCTTTCGTCGACATATCAGCAAAAGTGTACTCCAAACGCAAGGGAGCCCCGACCAAGGCCGAGGCTCCTCTCCCTATGAAAGCATTCGCATACCAAGGTATGGTTGCCGGATCTGCCGTGCTTGCCAAGCTTATTGGACTTACCAAATCTGCCAGGCTTACCGGTCTACCATGCTTGCCGGTTTACTCGGTATCACCCTCCGCGTCAGCCTGCGCGTCAAGACGCACAACCTGAGAGAGAAGATCATCGAGAGAACCAAGATCCTCATTGATAACGTCGGCATTTTGACCGTCAGCGCTGTTGCCGCCGATAAGCTCCAAATCAGAATCACTATGAGTGGTCGGAGCGGCGGTGCCCAACATCAGACCTCCATCGGCATCTGGCGAGAAGACCATATTGAGCAGCTGAGAAAGATCTTCAGCATCGGCCTCATCATCATCAGGCTCAAGGATGTACAGAAGGCCGCGAGCATCAAGTCCCTCGCGGAGCTCTTCTATAGCCTTTGCCCCAATGCCGTCAATGCGCAGCAGGTCATCTTCGGTCTTACCGATAAGATCGCCGACCGTCTCAATGCCGACCTCCGAGAACTTATTGGTCCAGCGCTGTGACACGCCAAGATCATCAAAGAGGTACAGCTTGGCGTCTTCGCTGGAGAGTGTCCGGCCGTTTTTGGAGAAGATGCCTCCGTTGCCGTACTCATCGCCCACCCAGTCAAGCTGCTTGGGAAGTTTCTCCTCGATATCCTTAAGGCTCTGAGGTGCCCAATCAGGCAGCGTCTTAGCCTTGTCGGTGGTGGGGCCATCAATCTTCTCGCCATGATAGGTGAGCTCGACATCGTGGTAGGCGGAAAGACCGGTACCCGCCGGAATCTGTTTGCCCACAATGACGTTGGACTTGAGGTCGAGCAGGTGGTCCACATCGCCCCCGATAGCGGCGGCCGTCAGAACGCCTGCCGTACGAATGAACGACGCGCTTGACAACCAGGAATCGATGGAGCTCGCGACTTTAAGCGTGCCGAGAATAGCAGGCTCAGCCTCAGGCGGCGTGCCTCCTGCAAGAGCGATATTGCGAACGGTATCCGCAAAGATATAGCGATCGACATACTGGCCAAGCAGATACTGGGAGTCGCCCGGGTTGGTAACCTGAACGCGGCGAAGCATCTGGCGGGCAATAACCTCGATGTGCTTATCGTTCAAATCGACGCCCTGGGAGGTGTAGACATCCTTGACGGACTCGACAAACGTGTGCATGGTGGATTCGATATCCGTAAGCTTGCGCAGCAGGCGGAAGTTGACGAAGCCGCGGGTAATCTGATCGCCCGCGCGGACCTCGACACCCTCTTCAATGCCAGGCATGAAGCGAACGGACGCCGGAACGCGCCACTCCTCGAGGATGCGTGATGTATCGTCAGAATCGACAATACGCAGCAGGTACTCGGTAGTTTCCGGCGTAATCATCAGCGTACCGGAAACAGGAGCAAGATCGGCCTCGCGGCCAAGGATCTTCTCGTTAACATTGCCAACGACATCGAACATGCGGGCAACGGTCGGAAGACCCTGCGTAATATCGTCCGCGCCGGCAACACCGCCGGAGTGAATGGTACGCATCGTCAGCTGAGTACCCGGCTCGCCAATGGACTGAGCGGCGATAATGCCGACCGCCGTGCCAATGGTGACGGGACGACGGGTGGAAAGATCCCAGCCGTAGCACTTCTGGCAAACGCCATACTTAGATTTGCAGGTCAGAAGCGCGCGGAGCTGAATCTTCTTGAGACCGTGCTCAACCAGGCGCTTGAGGTCATCAATGGACTCCACGTAGTTGCCCGCGGCGATAAGAACCTCGCCGGTCTCAGGGTCAACGATATCCTCAAGCGTACAACGACCGACAAGATCGGCGTCGACTGAGGTCTGACCGGGCTTGATAAGAGGATAGGTGACCGCCTCATCGGTGCCGCAGTCCTCCTCGCGAACGATGACGTCTTGAGCTACGTCAACAAGACGGCGAGTCAGATAGCCCGAATCGGATGTGTGCGAAGCCGTATCGACAAGGCCCTTACGGGCGCCGTAGGTAGAAATGAAGTACTCCAGCGGCTGCAAGCCTTCGCGGAAGTTAGCCTTAATGGGAAGGTCGATGGTTTCACCAGACATGTCAGCCATAAGACCGCGCATGCCGGCGAGCTGTCGAAGCTGCGTTTTGGAACCACGGGCGCCGGAATCAGCCATCATGTAAATGGGGTTATTCTCGGCAAAGCCCTCAAGCATCTCAGAGCCAAGCATATCGGTGCACTCGGTCCACGCGTTAACGACCTCGGTGTGCCTCTCGCGCTCCGAAAGGAAGCCGTCCTCATAGTACTCGTTGATTTGGTCAACGCGCTTCTGAGCCTCAGCCAAAAGCTGAGTCTTATGCTCGGGGATTACCGCATCCCACACGGATACCGTCAGACCGGCAATAGTCGCGTAGTGGAAGCCAGTCGTCTTAATGGCGTCAAGAATGGGCTCCACGTCAGCCATCGGATAGCGGTCGCAGCAGTCATTGACCAGCGTGCCGATATCGGACTTGACCATCTTATAGTTGATGAACGGATAATCCTCAGGCAGGCACTGGCGGTTGAAGATGATGCGTCCGACCGTAGTCTCAAAGCGCTGCGGGTGCTCGGAAACATCGAGATCCTCAAACTGCCCGCGGCCGCATACGATACGGAAGACCGGACGGCCCTGCTCGTCATGCGCGTTTGCGTCCGCCGCGCTGACGCGAACGATTACCTTCGCCTGGATATCCTGATCGGGATGCGTATCGATGGCGAGAAGTGCATCGTTGAAGCTGGCAAATGTCAGCGTCTTGTCCTGCTCGCCCGATTTCTCTGAAGTCAGGAAGTACACGCCGAAGACCATGTCCTGTGAAGGAACGGTCAGCACCTTACCCGACGCGGGGCTGCGCAGGTTGTTGGAGGAGAGCATGAGGACGCGCGCCTCGGTCTGAGCCTGAGTAGAAAGAGGCACATGGACCGACATTTGGTCGCCGTCAAAGTCCGCGTTAAACGGTGCGCAAACCAGAGGATGCAGGTGAATTGCCTTGCCTTCGACAAGGACGGGCTCAAATGCCTGAATGGAAAGACGGTGAAGCGTAGGTGCGCGGTTCAACAGCACGAGACGGTCTTGGATAACCTCATCCAGAACGTCCCACACCGCGGGAAGACCGCGGTCGATGGCACGCTTGGCTCCCTTGACGTTTTCAACCTTGTGCAGCTCAACCAAGCGGCGCATGACAAACGGCTTGAACAGCTCAAGAGCCATGGCAGAAGGAAGACCGCACTGGTGCAATTTCAGATAGGGGTCGACAACGATAACCGAACGACCGGAGTAGTCGACGCGCTTACCCAAAAGGTTCTGACGGAAGCGACCTTGCTTGCCCTTCAGAGCCTCGGCAAGGGACTTCAGCGGACGACCGCCGCGACCCGTTACCGGACGCCCACGGCGCCCGTTGTCAAAGAGGGCGTCTACGGATTCCTGAAGCATGCGCTTCTCGTTGTTAACGATAATAGCCGGCGCATCCAAGTCGAGCAGACGCTTCAGACGATTATTGCGGTTGATAACACGACGGTAGAGGTCGTTCAGGTCGGAAGCAGCGAAGCGGCCGCCGTCAAGCTGAACCATAGGACGAAGGTCAGGTGGAATGACGGGTACAACATCCAAAATCATATTGGCAGGATCGTTGCCGCCTTTCAGGAAAGCGTCCACAATCTCAAGGCGCTTAATGGCTTTCTCGCGCTTCTGCTTCTGAGCGTCTTCATTGGCGATAATCGCGCGGAGCTCCTCGGCTTCCTTTTCAAGGTCAACGCCGCGGATAAGCTCACGAATGGCCTCGGCTCCCATGCCGCCTTTGAAGTAAATGCCGTAATAGCGCTTCAACTCGGAAAAGAGTCCTTCGTCGGTAATCAGCTCACGAGCTTCAAGCTGCATAAACTTCTCGTAGGCCTCGCGGCGGAGCACCTTTTCTTCTTCATACTCTTCTTCGAGGTCAGCGATACCAACGCGAATCTCGTCCTCGGAAAGAGGTTCAAAATCGTCAAACTCATCGCCGGCGGGCTTGCCCTGCTCCTTGAGACGAGCAATCTGGTCGTCGCGCTCAGCGTCAAGCTCCTCAAGATCAGCCGCGAGCTCCTCGCGGAGGTCGTCAGCGTCAGCCTCGCGAGCCTCGGTGTCGACGCTCGTGATGATATACGAGGCAAAGTAAAGGACCTTCTCGAGATCTTTGCTCTTGATGTCGAGAAGACGCGCGAGCGGGAAGCTCGTCGGACTCTTGAAATACCAGATGTGGCTAACCGGAGCGGCAAGCTCAATGTGGCCCATGCGCTCACGGCGAACCTTGGCGGTAGTTACCTCAACGCCGCAGTTTTCGCAGACAATACCCTTAAAGCGGATGCCCTTGTACTTACCGCAGTTACACTCCCAGTCCTTGACCGGGCCAAAGATCTTCTCGCAGAAAAGACCGTCGCGCTCCGGCTTCAAAGAACGGTAATTGATAGTCTCGGGCTTCTTTACCTCGCCGTGGGACCATTTGCGGATATCTTCAGCGGACGCCAAAGAAATTTTGATGGCGTCAAAATCAGTGGAATCGAAATCTGCCACAGTCGCTACTCCTTATCGGTGGTCGCGTCGCCAACGAGCGCTGCCGCGTCGTCAACAGTTTGGGACAGGTCGGAGTCAAGCTCGCTGGCTCCAAGACCGGCAAGAACATCGAGAGCATCCTCAGCAGACTCCTCTGCCGGTTTATGAGCGCGCTCGGTGCGCTTGCGGTATGAGATGGGCTCGATGTCAAGCGCAAGCGAGCGAATCTCCTTCACAAGAACCTTGAAGGACTCAGGAATGCCCGCCACAGGAATGTTCTCGCCCTTGACGATGGACTCGTAGGTCTTTACGCGACCGTTCGTATCATCAGATTTGACGGTCAAGATCTCTTGGAGCACATTGGCGGCGCCGTACGCGTACAGAGCCCAGACTTCCATCTCGCCGAAGCGCTGGCCGCCAAACTGAGCTTTGCCGCCCAGAGGCTGCTGAGTAACGAGAGAATATGGTCCGGTCGAGCGGGCGTGGATCTTATCGTCAACCATGTGGCCGAGCTTCAGGATATAGGAGCAGCCAACGGTAACGGGGCTCTTGAACGCCTCACCCGTACGGCCGTCATAGAGCGTCGTCTTACCGCGCTCATTGAGCTGTGGAACAAACTCTTCACGCATGTGCTCGCCGTAGTCCTGCATCGCCTTATTGATCATGTTGATATTGGTGCGGCGCATAATCTCCGCCACGGCCGTATCCGTTGCGCCGTCAAAGAGCGGCGTTGACACGGGAATAGGTCCGGGTACATAGCACTTGGAATCGGCGTCAGTGTCATCCCAACCGTGTGCCGCTCCCCAACCAAGGTGGCATTCAAGCAGCTGGCCGACGTTCATACGTGAAGGAACGCCCAGCGGGTCGAGAATAACGTCGATTGGAGTGCCGTCCGCCATATAGGGCATGTCCTCAACAGGAAGAACCTTGCAGATAACGCCCTTGTTGCCGTGGCGTCCGGCGATTTTATCGCCCTGCTGAATCTTGCGGCGCTGAGCAATGTAGACGCGGACAAGGGTATTGATTCCCGGCTGAAGCTCGTTGCCCTTCTCGTCAGAATTCTTTTCCTTGCGGTCAAAACGCACCACGTCAACGACACGGCCGTATGAACCGTGTGGCACGCGCAGCGAAGTGTCGCGGACGTCATTGGACTTGTTGCCAAAGATAGCGCGCAGAAGCTTGGCCTCCGCGGTCTCGGAAGTCTCTCCCTTTGGCGTTACCTTACCCACGAGAATATCTCCAGGGCCTACCTCCGCGCCGATACGGACGATGCCATCTTCATCAAGGTTGGCGAGCATGTCCTCACCAACGTTGGGGATCTCACGGGTGATTTCCTCAGCGCCGATCTTGGTGTCGCGAGCGTCAATCTCGTGACGGGAGATGTTAACGGAAGTCAGCAAATCCTCCTGCATCACGCGCTCGGAAACGATGATACCGTCCTCGTAGTTATAGCCTTCCCACGGCATATACGCCACTGTAAGGTTAGCGCCGAGCGCCAGCTCGGAGTGGTCCACGGAAGGACCATCGGCAAGCGGCTGGCCGCGCTTTACCCTATCGCCCAAATGGACAATAGGACGGTGATTGATACAGGTAGACTGATTGGATCGCTCATACTTGGGAAGGTCGTAGGTCTCCGAGCCGTACTCATCGGAGTACACGGTCACGTGCGCCGCGTCCACCTCAGTGACCTCACCATCGTGCTTTGCGCAAATGAGCTCACCGGAGTCAAGCGCCGCGCGAGCCTCCATGCCCGTGCCCACAAACGGAGCGTGGGAGCGAATTAAAGGCACGGCCTGACGCTGCATATTCGCACCCATGAGCGTACGCTTAGCGTCGTCATGCTCAAGGAACGGAATCAGGTTTGCCGCGACAGAAAGAAGCTGGCGAGGAGAGACGTCCATATAGTCAACGTCTTCAACAGGCACCTGCGCGGGCGCGCCGAACGAACCGTCGAAGTCGCGCGTACGAGCGATAACGCGCTCAGCGTTAACCACCTTGCCCTCATGGTTAATCTCGACAAAACGTCCCGTCTTAGGATCAATGGGCGTATTCGCGGGAGCGATGATGTGATTTTCTTCCTCATCCGCGGTCATCCACGCAACTTCATCGGTAGCCTTGCCGTTGACGACCTTGCGATACGGAGCCTCAATGAAGCCGTATTCGTTCACATGGGCGTAAAGAGCCAGCGAACCGATAAGACCAATATTCGGACCCTCGGGCGTCTCGATTGGACACATGCGGGAGTAGTGCGAGTTGTGGACGTCGCGGACGGCCGTTGGCACGTTGGTGCGGCGGCTGGAACCGGACTTGTGACCCGCAAGACCGCCAGGGCCAAGCGCGGACAGACGACGCTTGTGGGTAAGGCCGGCAAGCGGGTTAGACTGATCCATAAACTGGGACAGCTGAGAAGAGCCGAAAAATTCCTTGATAGCGGCCACGATGGGGCGAATGTTAATCAGTGTATCGGGAGCGATATCATCGGGATCTTGGGAAGCCATGCGCTCGCGAACCACGCGCTCCATACGGCTCATGCCGATACGGAACTGATTTTGCACCAGCTCGCCGACCGTACGGACGCGACGGTTGCCAAAGTGGTCGATGTCATCGAGATGCTTTGACTCATCGCCGGCGTGAACGGCAAGCAGGAACTGAAGCGCCGAAACGATGTCTTCATTGGTCAGCACGCGCTGATCGGAAGGGGTATCAAGGTGCAGCTTCTTGTTGATTTTATAGCGACCAACCCGAGCCAGGTCATAGCGCTGACGGTGGAAATACAGGTTGTTGATGAGCGTGCGGGCAGAATCCACGGTTGGCGGCTCACCCGGACGCTGACGGCGAAACACCTCAAGAAGCGCGTCCTCTTTCGTAGTCGCGGTATCGCGCTCAATAGTGTTACGCACAACATCGGAATCACCGAGAAGCGAGAGAATCTCGTCATCACTTACGGCAATGCCAAGCGCACGGAGAAACACCGTCGCGCTCATGCGGCGCTTGCGGTCAATGGAAACGACAAGGTGTCCGCGCTTATCGACCTCAAACTCAAGCCACGCGCCACGCGCGGGGATGAACTGAACGTGATGAACGAGTACGCCATTGTCCATTTCAGCCGAGAAGTACACGCCCGGAGAGCGGACAAGCTGCGAGACTACGACGCGCTCGGTGCCGTTGATGATAAACGTACCCCGCTCGGTCATAAGAGGGAAATCGCCCATGTAAATGAGCTGTTCTTTCTTCTCACCCGTTTCCTTGTTAAGGAAGGTGATGTCAACCATGAGCGGAGCCTGATAGGTCATATCCTTGGCTCGGCATTCAGCAATGGAACTGATAGGATCGCCAAATTGGTGATCGCCAAAGATGACCTCCATGGTTCCATTGTTGCTCTCGATTGGTGAAAACTCTGCGAAGGACTCTTGCAGTCCTTCACCCATGAAACGCTCAAACGACTCACGCTGTACCTCAATGAGGTTAGGGAGTGTCATGGCTTCTGGGATTTTGCTAAAGGTCCTCCGACCAGTTAGTGCCTGGGGTGTAGTAAGTGCTACATTCTTTGCGTTAGACACCAGGTTGTCCTCCTTCATAAGGGTGGAAGGTGGCAATTATCGCAACGTAATAATTTAGTCAAGTCTTGTTTTAGAGTCAATGAAAAATACTTGATTTCCTGAGGTTAATTCGCTATCTTGTTTATTTTCATTATTCAACTGCAGTTTTACGTTTTCGCATATAATTTATGTGTAGAAATTGTGGAGAAATGGTTTGTCTTCCTCTCCCCTTTTGTATCTGTCTGTATCTCTATCAACAGTAAGCTCCCGCCGCCTTACGAAAGCGCATAACACCGGCTTCCCGCAAAGCGCCCCGTATGCTGTAAGCACACCTGTCCGGCGCAATAGCACGCCCATCAAAAAAAGAGGCCGGACAAACGCCCGGCCTCTGATGTCAAAAACAGGAGCGAGAAGTACTTCTCGCTCCTGCGTATGTGAAACCCTCGTTTACTTAAGGGTAACGGAAGCGCCAGCCTCTTCGAGCTTAGCCTTAGCAGCCTCAGCGTCTTCCTTCTTCGCGCCCTCGAGGACGGCCTTAGGAGCGCTCTCGACAACCTCTTTTGCCTCCTTGAGGCCAAGGGAAGTCAGCTCACGGACAACCTTGATGACGGCAATCTTGTTGTCGCCGAAGCCCTCGAGAACAACGTCAAAGTTGGTCTTCTCCTCAGCAGCGCCAGCGTCAGCGCCACCAGCTGCAGGAGCAGCGGCAACCGCTACAGGAGCAGCGGCGGAAACGCCGAAGACATCCTCAAGCTCGTGAACGAGCTCAGAAAGCTCGAGGGCGGGCATCTCTTTCAGGGCCTCAATGATCTCATCTTTAGTGACAGCCATGTCATATCTCCTTTTTGAATGGCGTGGTCTTCACGCCTGGGCGCAAGCGCCCGCTTGTACATCAATCGACACCTACGTGCCGTGTTCTTATGCTGCTGTTACGCAGCGTTTTTCTGATCTGCGATTGCAGACAGAGCTGTTGCAAGAGCCCTTGCGGGACCTGCGGTAACCTGTGCAATACCGGAAAGCGGGCTTGCGGCGACAAACACAAACTTCGCGATAAGCTCCTCGCGAGAAGGAAGATCCGCGTACGCTTGCGCGTCACTTGCAGACAGAGCCTGACCATCGGCGATGCCGCCAATAAACTCAAGCTTCTTGAGCGTCTTGGCCTTCTCCTTGATGACCTTCGCTGCATCAACAGGATCATCCTCGAAGAAAACGTATGCGCATGTACCGGCGAGCATATCGTCGATCTCGGGCATGCCGGCGTTTTTGAGGGCAATCTTGACGATATTGTTCTTGTACACCTTCATCTCGGAGTGCGCCTCGCGAAGCGCGCGACGAAGCTCCTGGGTCTCCTTGACGGAAAGACCGCGGTAGTCGATGACAAAAACACCCTTGGAGCCCTCCAGAGACGCGGAGACTTTCTCGAGCATATCAACTTTAGACTGTGCTGGCATTCAGTACACCTCCTTCATTCACGCATCAGGCACGAACGCCACGCGGTTAGCCCTCTACATGAAAAGACCTCGCTCTGCAACCAAAGCGAGGTCTGAGGATACTATCTCCAAGACCACCTCGGCAGGCGGGAGAACCCTTTAAGCCTTATCGGCACCGGCTGTCTTTGGCAGCGGACGTGCGAATGCAAGACAGGCGTCTTGCGGGAGATATTCTCCCACGAAATCCCCTGTCGCGTCAACCCAAAACGGCATTTTCTCATGATTTCTTTCGTACGCGATGCCGTATAAAAAATGAGGCCCGAAATATCGGACCTCATCTGCACGTACTTCTTTATTGCCTTTGTCGCTCGTATCGAGAAGAACGCACGCGAAGCGTACAAGCCGCACGCGCGCCCGTCTGAGACGCTAGTCCTCCATGAAATTGCGAACCTTGGTGGGGTCAACCTTGATGCCAGGGCCCATCGTGGAAGAAATGACAACGGACTTGACGTATTTACCCTTTGCAGAAGAAGGCTTCACACGCAGAATCTCAGTCAAAAGCGCACCGTAATTCTCGACAAGCTGCTGAACCTCAAAGGAAGCCTTGCCCATAGGAACATGGCAGATACCATAGCGGTCGGCGCGATACTCAACGCGGCCGGCCTTGAGTTCGGAAACCATCTTGGCGACATCCATAGTCACCGTGCCAAGCTTGGGGTTAGGCATAAGACCACGAGGTCCAAGGATGCGGCCAAGCTTGCCGACCTTACCCATCATCTGGGGAGTCGCAATCGCCGCGTCAAAGTCAAGATTGCCCTTTTCGACCTCGGCTACAAGCTCGTCGCCGCCAACAAGATCAGCGCCGGCAGCCTCAGCCTCACGCGCCTTCTCGCCCTCAGCGAACACGGCTACACGAACAGTCTTGCCGGTGCCGTGAGGAAGGGAAATGGAACCACGGACGTTCTGGTCCGCTTTGCGGGTATCGACGCCAAGACGAATCGCGACTTCAACCGTCTCATCGAACTTCGCGCTTGCAAGCTCTTTGGCAAGAGTCATTGCTTCTTTAGGGGTGTAGAGCTTTGCGCTCTCGACCTTTGCTGCGGCGGCAGCATAATTCTTTCCGTGCTTTGGCATAGTAGCACCTCCTGTGGTCAACGAGCTCACGCTCTCCCACATCTTGACCGCGCTGTATGTGCAGTCGCTTTCAGAGAAGCATCAGGCCGGCTACGCAGACGCGCGGCCGGCGAGAAGAACAACGTTACTCGGCGATGGTAACGCCCATGGAACGGGCGGTGCCAGCGACGACTTTCTTTGCCGCCTCAATGTCGTTGGCATTGAGATCGGGCATCTTGATCTCAGCAATCTTAGTAAGCTGCTCATCGGTAAGCTGGCCTACTTTATCACGCTGCGGAACGCCTGAGCCGCTCTTGAGCTTGAGCTCTTTCTTGATGAGCTGAGCCGCGGGCGGAGTCTTGGTAATAAAGTCAAACGAGCGGTCCTCATAGACTGAAATCTCAACCGGGATAATATCTCCGGCCTTGTCCTGCGTAGCGGCGTTAAACGCCTGGCAGAACTGCATGATATTGACCTGAGCGGCACCCAGAGCCGGTCCTACCGGAGGCGCAGGGTTTGCCTGACCTGCAGGAATCTGAAGCTTTATGAAGTTAACAACCTTCTTAGCGGGCATGTTACTCCTCCTGAATATCCTGAATACGTACGTTTGCGATCTATCATCGCGCTCTTCCTGAGAAGCAATCCTCAAAGAGGCAGGTCAAGCGGATTTACCACAGTTAATCCTTTACGGAAATCTGATCAAGCGTAAGCTCAACCGGAGTTTCTCGTCCAAAGATGGTAAGCATGACTTTAATCTTGCCGGATTCGGCGTTGACCTCAGACACGATACCGTCAAAATCTGCCAGCGGTCCTGAAAGCACATGAATTGACTGACCAACTTCAACATCGGTAGTCACGCGCTTTACGGCAGCTGCGTCAGTCTTGCCGCCGGAACGGCGCATCATCTTATTGAACTCTTCACGACGAAGCGGCGAAGGCTTCCCGTTGACGCCCAAAAAACCGGTAACGCCAGGGGTATTGCGAACGACCGACCACGTGTTGTCATCAAGCTCCATGCGCACGAGAACATATCCGGGATAGAACTTGACCTCTTTTGTGGAAGTCACGTCCTTCTCGCCACGCTTTTTAACTTCAGTGACCATTTCGCCGGGAGCCTGAACGTCCACAACCGCGTCCTGAAGACCGTACGCCTCTACGCGATGCTCAAGATCATTCATAACCTTGTTCTCGTACCCGGAATAGGTGTGAAGAACATACCAATGCTTTGCCATACCTATCCCCTCAGCCCCGTGAACGCAACAAGACCAGCCACAATGCCGGTATCTACCAGGAAGGTAACAAGACCGAAGAAGATGATCATGCCGATAACAGCAACCGACCAGTTAGCGAGCTCAGTTCTGGTTGGCCACACAACACGGTGCATCTCAGTGCGGACGCCGGCAAAATAGTTTTTGATCCGTCCGAAAAAGCCAGGATTGTTCTTACGCTCAAGCGCCTTTTCCTGCTTTGCGGATGCTTTTGCAACTTTGGCGGGCTTAGCCTCCGCGACAGAAGCGTGTTCGGCCTGCGTTGCTTCACGCTCTGCGCGCTGCGCGGCACGGGCTTTGCGGGCGCTTCTTTTGTTACGCTCTCGGTTTGCCATCCCTTAATTCCTTTCGGAGTCTCAAACATGCAAACCGGCCCACCCTTACGGGTAAGGCCGGTGGTCTTATCTGGCAGGCCAGGAAGGACTCGAACCCTCAACAAACGGTTTTGGAGACCGCCGCTCTACCATTGGAGCTACTGGCCTAGATGACTCACTGGCCTAGCGAGTCTCACGGTGTACCGTGTGCTTGTGGCACCACGGGCAGTACTTCTTCAACTCCATACGATCGGGGTTGTTGGACTTGTTTTTGTCCGTAGTGTAATTACGACGCTTGCACTCAGTGCAGGCGAGAGTAACGAGTGTACGCATTATGCCTCCTGAACACGGTCACGTGTTAATCCGAAATGTGACGCGATTGATAAGTCTATTACCTAGCAGCGTCCTCTGTCAATAAAAACTATTTCTTCAATAACAAAACATGTATAACTGTCTGATCAAACACTGTCTGACATAAAAACCCGGCACCTTGAGGGTGCCGGGTCACTAGTACCAATGGTTGTGTAAACCCGTTGATAGCTCAGGTTACTCAATAATGGTGGAAACACGGCCGTCGCCGACAGTGTGGCCGCCCTCGCGGATAGCGAACTTGAGGCCTGCCTCCATAGCAATCGGGTGAATGAGCTCGCAGCCAACGGTGATATGGTCGCCAGGCATAGCCATCTCAACCTTGCCGCCATTAGCATCGGTGAGCTCATAGATATCACCGGTGACGTCAGTAGTACGGAAGTAGAACTGAGGACGATAGCCGGAGAAGAACGGCGTGTGGCGGCCGCCCTCGTCCTTGGTCAGAACGTAAACCTCACCCGTGAACTTCTTGTGCGGGGTAACGCTGCCGGGCTTGCAGAGAACCTGACCGCGCTCGATGTCCTCGCGCTTAACACCACGGAGAAGGATACCGACGTTGTCGCCTGCCTCACAGAAGTCCATGGTCTTACGGAACATCTCGATGCCCGTAGCGACAGACTGCTGCGTGGGCTTGATGCCGACAATCTCAACGGGCTCGTTGAGCTTAAGCTCACCACGCTCAACACGGCCGGTAGCAACGGTACCACGACCAGAAATGGTCATAACATCCTCAATTGCCATCAGGAAGGGCTTCTCGTTGTCGCGAGCAGGCGTTGGGATGTAGGAATCAACGGTGTGCATGAGCTCGCGGACGGACTCCATCCACTTCTCCTCGCCGTTGAGGGCGCCGAGAGCGGAACCACGGACGATAGGAAGATCGTCTCCGGGGAAGTCATACTCGGACAGAAGGTCACGGGTCTCCATCTCAACAAGGTCAATGAGCTCTTCGTCATCAACCATATCGCACTTGTTCAGGAAGACGATGATGTAAGGAACGCCAACCTGACGTGCAAGAAGAATGTGCTCGCGGGTCTGAGCCATAGGACCATCGGTAGCAGCAATAACGAGGATTGCGCCGTCCATCTGAGCTGCACCAGAAATCATGTTCTTGATGTAGTCTGCGTGACCTGGGCAGTCAACGTGAGCGTAGTGACGCTCCCATGTCTCGTACTCAACGTGAGCAACGGAAATAGTAATACCGCGCTGACGCTCTTCGGGAGCCTTATCGATGTTCTCGAAGGCAGTGAAGTCTGCCTTGCAGCCTTCGGTCTCAGAGAGAACCTTAGTGATAGCTGCGGTAAGGGTGGTCTTACCGTGGTCGACGTGACCAATGGTACCGATGTTTACATGTGGCTTAGAGCGGTCAAACTTTTCCTTGGCCATTGCCATTCCTCCTTCTGGAACTAACCCTCGGGCTAGACCGTGGTAAAACTTCCTTTTATACTCCAACGGCGTATATACATTGCTGTATGTACCCCGTAAAGAATCTGGTACCGGTGACTGGATTCGAACCAGTGACATCGCGGGTATGAGCCGCGTGCTCTAACCAGCTGAGCTACACCGGCATCGGTGCGCGCTTGAGAGTGGAGCCCGCGACCGGATTTGAACCGGTGACCTCTTCGTTACCAACGAAGTGCTCTACCTACTGAGCTACACGGGCGTGGTGGGGATACTTGGACTCGAACCAAGGAACCCAGAGGGAGCGGATTTACAGTCCGCCGCAGTTGCCGCTGTGCCATATCCCCATGTGCTCTTTTCAAGCTCCTACTAGGCAAGATATACAGAAAATATCTCCGTTCTCCACCTCGTAAGCGGGAAAATAATACGTTGCTTCTTTGCTCTTGTCAACGTAAACCACGCGCCCGGGCGTATCTTATCAAAAAATCTCCATTTCTTAACGAGAAGTGCTTTGGTATATTGTGCGCTTCTTATTTCTTCCCCACTAGGAGTTTTGAATCCGTGAGCATGAGCCAACGACTTTCGCGCATACTCATGAACTTTCCTGAGGCCGTATCTAAAAGCTCCACACTCTCGTAACCCTTATCTTTCAGGCTCTGTATAAATGTCTGCATATCGCCATAGCGCCGAGGACTCATAAGATCATGTATGGCAAAGGTACCGCCTTTTTTAAGTACGCGGAGCGTTTCGCGCAGAAGCTGCTGTCGATCAACACGAGCTATATTGTGGTAAACGTAATTGCTGACAACCGCATCGAAAGTCTCGTCAGCAAAATCAAGTTTTACGGCATCGCCTGCTTGAAACGAAGCATTGCCGATCTTCTCGGCACGAGCATTGTTCTCGCACAGACGCTTACTGAACGAAGCGTACTCCTTCCCCCAGCGGTCAATCCCGACCATTGACGCTTGAGGATTTGCTTTTGCACAAGCTATGGTCAAAGCTCCGCTTCCGCAGCCAACATCAAGTCCCAAACCACCCTGAGGAAGCTGCACGTATGCGGCCACGCCTTCAACGATGTCTTTTGAAAGATGTCGCCTGCCACGATACGAAAACGCACGATATGCAAAGGCTGCCCATAAGAAGAACAAGCTGAACGCAACAAATGCCGCTCCAAAAAGAATCAGTGCACCGAGACGAATGCCCTGTATAGTCCAACTCATTTTGCATATCACCACGCCGACAAGCGCCACGAGAGCTCCGCCTCCCAAAGCTGCCAACATACCCCGTGGAATCCAATTCTTATAGTCAGACATCCTATTTCCTTTCATATTTCATATGAATAGTTCATAGAGCCTCATACGATATCGACCTGTACAGGGCGCTGGTTTACGCTAGCTAGTAATGGCTAGCGCTGGTTCGTGATGGCTCACGCTAGCTAGTGCTAGGCATATATTGTAAACGATGGCTAACTTATTGAAAGCACGCAGAAGTAATAAAAAACCTGCCGGGAAACCCAGGAGGTCAAAATGCAATGGTGCCGCCACCAGGCTTCGAACCCGGGACCTACTGATTACAAGTCAGTTGCTCTACCAGCTGAGCTATAGCGGCTTTTGATGCGTGAGTAATGATACCGAGTTTTATCGGAGGAGTCTAGGGACATTTTATTGAAAGTTACTTCTCTTGGAAAACTCACAAATAATAGTGCTCAAGCTGTTCCATTGAACGCCTGTGAGGACACGGCCACAGTGTACAGGGCAGAATGCTCTTCTCGCCACTGACCGAGGTACTGCCGTTAGCTGTGGCCCGGCAAGCCGAGGGTTGTTGCCAACCGCGATTGCCGACAATTGAAATCGCCACTAAACGAGATTACGGCGAGCCAAATCCACCACTAAAGAGCGCTTTTGATACGTTTTTTGAAATCTGAGTGTTTAGTGGTGGTTTTAAGAGACGGATGGTCATGAAAACCACAAGTAAACGATTGCTGCGGGGCATTTCGAATGAGTACTCCAAGCGGAAATTCCAAGCGGACGAGCCAATAAGCAGACGAGCAACAGCGCATGGTAGCCGCACGTGGTACAGCTGCAAGCAGGTGTTTTAGGCAAGAACAACGCTAGGATACCTGAGATTCCTTGGATAGCTGGGATAGCTTGAGTCGCTGGAACAGCCGGGACAGCTACAACCCCTACTGATCCAGCAGATCCCAAAGGCGTTGTCGCTGCTCGGGAGACAGACGATCCTCCAAAGTCATACGCATACGACCTGTTTCACGCTGTAAATCATCAATAGCCGTATCACTCACCTCAACATCACGAACAAGCGCAGCACTTGAAATGCGTGTCACCTCACCGGGACCAAAACCGACCGTTGAACGAACATCCTTATCGGAAGTGACAAGAGAAACGGATCGACCGGCCTCCCGCGCTTCCGTAACCAGCTTTTCGATAACGGTATCCGCACTCTGATTGGGCTTTGAGAAAATGAGTTTGACGCCACCTCGCGAACGATCGGGGCGTTCAGGGTTTACGTTACCTGCCCCGTCAAACACAATGACCGCCTTGTATCGATGATGCGCAAACGTTGCCACATCGGAAATGAGTGCCTCACGAGCGCGAATAAAGGGATCGCTGTCCATATGATATGCAGCATCCGCTGAGCTCACCAAGCCGTCGGTTTGATTTTCCTCATCAATCAGACCTTCATAGCGAGCGGTGGCATGCATCACGTTATAGCCGTCAACGATGAGAAGTTCGCGTTCTTCTCGCACAGACATTATGAAACGCCACCCATACTCACACGACGCAACCATTCGTAACACATAACGGTCGTAGCCTGTGCCACGTTCAGCGATTCAATCTTTCCACGCTGCGGAAGCTTACAGGTGAAGTCGCATGTTTCAAGCACGAGGCGAGAAATGCCTGCACCCTCAGAACCCATCACGAGTGCAAGGCGGCCGCCCAAGGGTGCGCCCCACACATCGTCCGTGGCATGCTCAGTAGCGCCACATGTCCAAAATCCTGCGGATTTCAGTTCTTCAAGCGCTCGTGATACGTTAGAAACCCGGGCTATCGGCACATGCAAAACAGCACCGGCAGAGGTTTTGTATGCTCCTACGCCTACCTGAGCAGCACGTGCATTGGCAATCACCACCCCTGCAGCACCAACTACCTCAGCAGATCGGACAATAGCGCCAAAGTTACCTTCATCGGTCACATGGTCGAGCACCACTACCAGCGCGTCTTTTGAGCCCGCTTTCTCAAGAATGTCGGAAAGTTCCGCGTATTCAAAGGGTCGGGTCCGCACAATAACACCCTGATGAGCGCCATGACTTGAAAGGGCGTCCAAAACCTGCCGAGACACCCGTTCAACAGGAACGCCTTCGGATGAGAACTGTTTGGCAAGCGTTTCAATCTCTTGATCACGCTCGCCAGACGCAACCTGCACCAGCGCATTCTTAAGCGGAATGTTTAAGGCAAGCGCCTCCGCCACAGCGCGGCGCCCTTCAATCAAATCGGAAACGCTCCGTTGGCGAGAAGGACGGGGGGCGCCGCTCAGAGCGCCTTTGCCGCCGCGACTGGCACCACGGCCAGCCCGACTGCCCCGTGCGGAGTTGTCATGGTCATGTTCACGGCCACTGCGTCGATCTTTCGGCCCAAACGCCTCGTTCCAGCTAACACGCTTCTTACCTTTGTTCGATTTCTGTTGACGCGCCATATGCTCAGTCCTTGTCGTGCGCTCGCTTCAAGCGCGCTCCGGAAGCTGTATCTTCAATCAGAAGTCCCAGACCGGCAATGCCATCACGGATAGCATCTGCAGCCGCCCAGTTCTTCTCAGCACGTGCGCTTTGGCGAGCAGAAAGAAGAGCTTCTGCCGCTTGCATGACGCTTTCCCCCTCATAACCTGCTTGAGACTTTGCCAAATCAATAAGCTCATGAGGAAGTTCGTCGGACGCTTTGTCCGTGTTGACGCTAATTCCCAACACTCCAAAAAGTTCTGTCAACGTATCCGCAGCATGAATCGTCAATTTTGCGTTAATTGCATTGGCCGCATTGGCAAGATAGGTATTTGCAGCAGTAACCAGCGTGAACATCGCGGCAAGGGCTTCTGCCGTATTGAAATCATCCGCCATGGAACGCTCAAAGTTCTCGCGTGCAGTGCCAATGGCTGAGGTAAGCTCATTTTCGCAGTCAGACTGCTTGTGATTTTGTGCCGCATCTCCGGTATTGGCAGAGCCTCCAGCGTCAACAGAACGCTCAGTACTCTCGGCGTTTTTGGCGGCCCAGCGCAAATTAGCCACACAGGTCTTCATACGCTCAAGCGTACCGACAGCACCGTCCAAGCGCTCGAAAGAAAAATCAAGCGGTGCACGATAGTGCGTCTGAAGCATCAAAAGTCGGACCGCATCTGCTGCGTAGGAATCCAGCACCTCTTTGAGCGTATAGAAGTTGCCCAGAGACTTGGACATCTTCTCGCCCTCCACGCGAAGCATGCCCGCATGCATCCAATAGTTTGCCAAAGGCTCATGCCAGCAGCAGCTTGCCTGAGCCGTTTCGTTTTCATGATGTGGAAACACGAGGTCTGCCCCACCGCCGTGGATATCAATTGGCGTTCCAAGGTAGCGGTGAATCATGGCACAGCACTCAGAATGCCAGCCGGGACGTCCTTCTCCCCATGGACTCGGCCAGCTGGGCTCACCGGGCTTTGCGGCCTTCCAAAGGGCAAAATCAAACGGATCGCGCTTCTCGGTATTGACCTCAACGCGCTCACCTGCACGCAGCTGATCCAGATCGCGACCAGATAACACGCCATAATTGTGATCCGCTCGCACCGAGAAGTACACGTCTCCCGACGGCACTGTGTAGGCAAATCCCTGTTCAATGAGGGATTGGATCATCTCAACCATGGCATTGATCTCATGCGTGGCGCGCGGGCGAATATCGGGGTCAAGAATATTAAAACGATGCATTTGCTCAATGAAAGCGGCAGAGTATTCCTCTGCAACCTCCTGCGCCGTACGAGCCTGCTCAAGAGCACGATTGATAATCTTATCGTCAACGTCCGTCAAATTTTGTGCAAAGGTAACCTCGTATCCTGCATGCATGAGGTACCGGCGTATTACATCAAACGACAAGAACGTGCGTGCATTACCGATATGTATCTGGTCATACACCGTAGGACCACAGACATACATCCGAACTTTGCCCTCATCAATAGGTGTAAAAATCTCTTTGCGATGCGTCTGAGTATTGTAAACGAGCATGTACACTCCCTATTTGAAAAAGACTTCATTCAAAATTTCATTTGTCTTTGTATGAATTAGAAAAGCACGAAAAAACGATACTATAGTATGATGCTACTCACAAGATTTGAAATTTAATACAAAAAGATAGTAAGCACAATACCACTCGGCCGATAGTAACATTATCGAAATACACACTTCTTATCTGCGTATTTACTACTTATTTTTAAATCGTTTCACAAAATCGGTACCGTTCACGTAATACCTCTTTTGTATTCTTTCCAACGGAAATAATAGAGGTGTAGTTTTTAGACAGCAAATGAATCATATTGCTTTACTAAGTCCCTAAATTAAGGTTCTCGCACTTGATGTAACCCGGGACTGAAAGTGCAGACTCAACATAGGATTCGTTTGAAGATCTGCACAGTAACGATTGAGGGTACAAAAGACTATGCGTAAGTTAATTCTATATTGCTGGAATTCAATAAAGAACAAAGCAACGTATACAGGATATATGGCTCTAAAGTTGCTTAAAGCCCTTACAGATGCGTCCCTTCCTTTTATTACCGGGTGGGTTATTAATCTACTTGTTGCCCAAACGAGCTTCTACGAAACTTTTGTTCCCTGTGCCCTCATTGCTTTTTTGGGAGTATTGTCAGCTCTTTTGGAATACTTTTCTGACCTTATATATACCTATCTACAGTCAGACTCATCATTTGTGCTAGAAGCTGATGCTATTAAAAGGATACAGTACACGAGGCAAGACTTTTTCTCTTCCTATGATCCTGCTTACTATCATCGCAGTGTTAACAACGATGCAAGTACCATATCAATTTTCTTTTTAATATCCGGTTCGCAAGTCATAACAAGCACAGTAACTGTTGTGGTCATTATTGGAATAGTTGCCTCAATCAATATCCTTCTCGCCTTCGTTTGTTGTCTTCTGACGCTTTCAGTGGGATTTGTATACAGTTATTTCCATAATGAGATTTTTAAAAAGAACTATGAGTGCAAAGAAGAGCTTTCTAAATATGCTTCTTGTGAGTTCAGCCAATTTAGCCAAGTTGATTTCATTAGGCGCCATGTATTATTTAGCCACTTCGCCCATGCACTCAAAAAAACCTATCAGAAACTTCGCACCGCTGTTTACAGCAGCAATAAGTTGATTGCAAAAGTTAAGGCCCAAAATGGTGCATTAACCGCCTTTTTCCAAGCAATACTGTTTGCACTAGGAGTCTACCAAATTTCTTTAGGGAATATGCAGGTAGGATATCTTGCTACTATAGCCAGCTACTATTCAATGCTTACCTCTGCCGCAATGTATTTCACGGAATTCGGTCTTGAATATCAAAGCAGCCTCGTGAGCTACGAGCGTCTTATGAAAATTTCCACACTGCCGACAGAACCAAGCGGAATGCAGGTACTTGATACTAAGATCGAATCTCTTGTTTGTACAGACGTAAGCTTTACCTATCCCAATAATACAAAGCCAGTTCTTACCAAAACAAACGCTGCCTTTGAACCGGGAAAATTATATGCACTCACGGGTCACAATGGCTGTGGAAAATCTACTCTACTTAAACTTATAGATGCTGAATGGAGCGGACTATACGATGGAGCAATAGATTACAATTCGACCGAACTAAGTAAGCTTGATCATTATGTACTCAGAGAGGACATAGTTGGATTCACCGAGCAAGAACCGATGATTCTTGAAGATACAATCTGGAATAATCTTACGCTTCTTTGCAAAGATGAGCCCTCTAAAGAGAAGGTCGTGAGCCTTGTTGAGCAGTTAAATCTCAATCATCTGATAGATTCTGCTCCTCAGGGATTTAATACGATACTTGATGATTCCCATCCAAGTCTTTCAGGTGGCGAGAAACAAAAAGTTGCCATTATTCGTATGATATTGAAGAACCCACAGGTAATGCTCCTTGATGAACCAACTTCGGCTTTGGATAAAAAGAGCGTAGGGCAGCTTATTTCGTTACTCAATAATCTCAAACAAAATCATATCGTTATCGTAGTTACACATGATCAAAGGCTACTAGATTCTTGTGATTCCATTGTTGAGTTTCCTGTGAAGAAAGCTTAAGACTCCAAAATCACAACTGCCCAGGCGGCGATTCCCTCGCCTGCGCCGACAAAACCAAGCCCTTCGGTGGTGGTGGCCTTCACACCCACACACGCCTTGGATACCTCCAAAGCCTCAGCCATCCGCGAACGCATGGCATCACGATATGGCATAAGCTTTGGTGCCTGAGCAGCGACTGTACAGTCGCAATCCACAATATGATAGCCTGCTTTTCTCACCCGCCGGGCAACAGCAGCGAGAAGATCCATGGAATCCGCACCCGCATACGCGGGGTCGCTGTCAGGAAAAAGCTGGCCGATATCACTCTCACGAAGTGCTCCCAAAAGCGCGTCCATCAGAGCGTGCGCAAGGACATCTGCATCCGAATGACCCAAAAGTCCCCGCTCAAAGGGTATCTCTACACCGCCCAGCACGAGCTTTCGCTCCGGCACAAGTCGATGCACATCATATCCGTGTCCAATGTGAAGTGCCACCTTATGCCTCCCCGCCGTCAAACAAAATACAGGAGTCGGCACCATCCATGAGATGCTTGCCGAGAAGCGCTTCACAGATGGTAAGGTCAGAAGGATAGGTTACCTTGATGTTGTCATTTGATGACTCCACCACTTCAACCACGCCACCCAAATGCTCAACAAGCGAAGAATCATCCGTTGCCGCTATCCGTTCTTGAAGAGCTCTTTCATGGGCTTCAATCAAAATCTTCTTGCGAAAAACCTGCGGTGTTTGAGCAGCCCACAAAAACGAACGGTCAGGCGTACTTACAATGGTAGAACCTTCAACGCGCTTGAGCGTATCCACGGCACGAGTCGCACAAATAGCTCCTGCAAGAGCAGCATCTGAGCGCACGCGAGAAATAACGCGTTCAATGGTCTCCACTTCAATGAGCGGACGTACCGCATCGTGTACGGCCACCAAATCAAAGCCGCGTGGAGTTGCCTTAAGCGCAGAATATACCGATGCTTGGCGCGTCTTTCCTGATGCAGCAAAGGTAATTGGCTTATGCAGCTTAAGGCCTGAAAGCACTGACTCTCGCACGGCATCCGCTTTTTCCGGAGAACATGCAATGACCACGTACGCAATACTCGGCGCATGATCAAACGCCAAAATGGACCAGCTCATCAAAGGCAGTCCGCAAAGGTCAATGAACTGTTTACCACCCGGATAGCCAAAGCGCTCACCGATACCGCCGGCAACAATCACGGCCACGGTATCGGGGCCATTGTTCTTCTCGACAACTTGGGCGCAAGAATTCTTGGTTTGTGTGCAGGCGCCTGAAATGTTCATTCGGACTTACCCCACATGCGACGGAGCGCATTTGCCAGAGCGCCGGGATTTTCTATACCCAAATCACCAAGGCGGTTGGGATTGGTTTCAGCGACGTTCAGAAGCTCCTGCAAAGAATCGTATTCGTCAACGATCTTTGCTGCCATATCGTCTCTGACCATCGAGACACGCGAAAGCGTTCGAAGTCCCAAAGGAACCATAGCCGCATCGGTTGGAAGATCCTCGCTGTAGCCAAGAATATGGCCTACAACCTGAGATGATCTGAGCTCCGTGTTCTCTGTTTCATGGAACGCACGGCGTATCGCCCGCGCGTTTTCAACCGAGGAGTCCTTAGCATAGTCACGAATCATAAGGTCATACGCTTCGTTCACACCGCCCAGGTATTCTTCACGCTGCATGGACGTTATCTTGCCCTCGGTACCAAGCTCAAGAATACGCGCATCGAGCTGCTCCGCCACTTTCATGAGCACCTCAAAGAGATAAAATGTCTCGGCGACATCTCCAAGTGTTACATAATTGTCCAACTCAAGAGCGGTAAGACGCAAAAGTTCACGGTCAAGCGCTTGGCGCGTGTTTTGCATGGCAACCGAAAGCTGGCTGACGGCCGTCATAATCGCAGGAACAGCCTTTAGTTGAATGGCGCGACCATCAACGTAAACCGTAATCAGTGAGCGACGAGAAGAAACGGCCACCACAATCGATTTGGTCAGCAGGCTCATGCGAGCCGCTGTGCGATGCCTTGTGCCTGTTTCGGCAGTTGGCAGCGAGGCGTCCGGGTTCAGGTGAAAATTGGCGCGCACGATGCGGGTAAGGTCCTTATCGATGACCACGGCACCGTCCATCTTGCAGAGCTCAAACAGGCGGTTTGCGGTAAATGAAACGTCCAGAGCGAAGCCGTCACTGCCCGCCGCAAGCACGTTCTCACGATCCCCCACGCAAATGAGAGCGCCGAGATGTCCCGCGAGAATCATGTCAAGCGCCATGCGCAGCGCCGTTCCCGGAGCGGTCATCTTGATAGCAAGCGCCTGCCGAGCGTCCGTATCATCAAGTGTTTGTGTAAGCTGTGAAGACTCCATAACGCTCTCCCGTATGAAAGCCGGCTCCGAAGAGCCGGCAGTCCGTCACAGTAAAGTATACGGGTTTTTATCAATCACGCCGCGAGAAGTGCAGGCCGCTTGGACATCAGGTTCTTCTCGCGCCCCGTCAAAGCGCTTCTCGCCGTATGTTTAGTCGGCAGACGATGCCAGACCGGAACCTTGCGCAGGCGTCTTTGGCTCGGGCATTGCAGGAAGGTTGAACGTATCCTCAACGCGCGCCATGCTTTCACGCTTGCGCGGCGCGGGAATCTCTCCTTTGGTCTTCACAAACGAGAGGCTTTCCCCCGTATCGTCCACATCAACCAGTACGATATCGCCGGCCTGCCACTTTCCTTCAAGCAGCTCTTCTGAAAGAGGGTCTTCAATCATTGCCTGAATGGCGCGGCGAAGCGGACGAGCTCCGTAGACGGGGTCGGTTCCGTTTTTAGCGATAAGGTCCGCAGCGGCATCGGTAAGCTCAATGGACATGCCGTTCGCAATCAAACGATCGCGGAGCTCAAGAACCATCAGGTCAACAATGCTACGAAGCTGTTCTTTCGTAAGCGACTTAAAGACCACAATCTCGTCCACGCGGTTCAAAAACTCAGGACGGAAACTACGCTTGAGCTCACCCATCACGCGACTTGAAATCTCTTTATCGGAAAGACCACCGGAGCCTTCAGCCGAGAAGCCCATGGTGTTGGTCTTTGCGATTTCTCGCGCGCCGATGTTGGACGTCATGATAACGACCGTGTTAGAAAAGTCCACATGGCGGCCTTGACCATCCGTCAGACGACCCTCGTCCAAAATCTGGAGCAGTACATTGAACACATCGGGATGAGCCTTTTCAATCTCGTCAAAAAGGAGAACGGAGTACGGACGACGACGCACCGCTTTAGTAAGCTCGCCGCCTTCGTCGTATCCCACATATCCTGGAGGCGCGCCCACGAGCTTAGCCACGGTATGGCGCTCCATATATTCAGACATATCAAAGGATATGAGCGTATCCTCGCTACCGAAGAGGAACTCCGCCAGCGATTTTGCAAGCTCCGTCTTGCCAACGCCCGATGGCCCCAAGAAGATGAACGAACCGCCGGGACGGCGCGGATCCTTGAGCGGACTGCGGGAACGCCTGATTGCCTTGGCAACCTTTGCCACGGCTTCTTCCTGACCAATAACGCGCTTGTGCAGGATATCTTCCGTGCGCAGCAGGCGCGAAGCTTCGGTTTCAGTCAAGCTCGACACCGGAACGCCTGTGATGCTGGAGACTACTTTGGCTATATCATCTTCATCAACGGTTACGATATGCTCATCAAGCTCCGCACGCCAATTCTTCTCAAGTTCGTCACGTTGAGCGAGAAGCTTTTTTTCTTCATCGCGGAGCTGCGCTGCGCGTTCAAATTCCTGAACGGAAGCGGCTTTTGCCTTGTCTTTGCTCACGCGCTCAAGATCGGCGTCTACCTGAGCAATTTCAGGCGGCAGCGACATCTTGTGAATGCGGGCGCGGGCGCCAGCCTCATCCAAGACATCAATAGCTTTATCAGGCAGGAAACGATCTTGAATGTAGCGATGGGAAAGCATGACCGCCGCGTTGATAGCGGCTTCGGTATAGCGCACATGGTGATGCTTCTCATAACGATCCTGCAGACCGTAGATGATGCTGATGGTGTCGTCCGTACTCGGCTCACCGATGTTCACAGGTTGGAAACGGCGCTCGAAGGCCGCATCCTTCTCGATATGCTTGCGATATTCTTCCGCTGTAGTTGCGCCTATGACCTGAATCTCTCCGCGCGAAAGAGGCGGCTTCAAAATTGAAGCAGCATCAATGGAGCCTTCCGCTGAACCGGCACCGATAACGGTATGAATCTCATCTATAAAGAGAATGTCGTTTTGAGATTGCTCCAGCTCCGCGACGACCTTCTTCATGCGGTCCTCAAACTCACCACGATATTTGGAGCCTGCTACGAGACTGGCAAGGTCAAGCGTCCATACCTGCTTACCGCGAAGAATATCTGGCACATTACCTGAGGCGATAAGCTGCGCTAACCCTTCAACAATGGCCGTCTTGCCTACTCCCGGGTCGCCAAGGATAAGCGGATTGTTCTTTTGGCGGCGCGCCAACACCTGCATAACGCGCTCAATCTCGCGGTCGCGGCCGATTACGGGATCAAGCTTTTCGTCTGACGCAAGTTTGGTCAAGTTGCGGCCAAACTGTTCAAGCATAGAACCATCACCGGAACTGGAAGTAGCACGCTGGGGTCCTCCAACAGGCATGCCAAAAATGCTCGGATCCATGCGAACATCTTGTATGGCCGGACCTGACCCGTCAGGTGCGCCGGACTCAATCAGATTTTCAACGGCGGTACGCACGGCATCACCGGAAACGCCCATCGTACGCAGGGCGTCCATAGCGCGGCCGTTGCCCTCGGATACGATGCCTAAAAGGAGGTGCTCGGTGCCGATATAGGTTTGCCCATGCGTCATGGTCTCACGATACGCGTCTTCAAGTACGCGTTTAGTGCGCGGAGTAAAGGGAATGTGTCCTCCGGGAACAGGATCGCCCGAACCTGTGGTCAGCTCTTTTACCGTTGCAAGGGTCTCCTCGTACGTCACGTCAAGCTTGGCGAGCGCTTGAGCCGCAATACCCTCACCCTCTTTTATCAGAGCAAGAAGCAGGTGCTCCGTACCAACATACAGCTGGTCAAGATTGCGCGCCTCATCTTGCGCAAGACTCATGACCTTACGGGCTTTGTCTGTGAATTTATCAAACATTGCAGATAAACCTCTCTGTCGCTTTTCGGAGGTTTATGTACCCAGTATCGTCGGATGCAAACATAGCGCCGGTTGTCGGGTCAGGTTAGGTCAGTTCCACTTCCTGGTATCCCATACGCTTCAGCTTCTGTTGTAGTTTCTGTTTCAGTTCTGCGCACATTGAGCTTCTACTTCAGTCCTGCGCACATTGGCTCACACCGCCCGCGTATCATTTTCCGCTGCATCGTATTCTTGGTGCAGCTGCTCCCAGGTAGGCATCATGTTTCGCAGCTGATCAAAGGTTGTCATGGCAAAGGACGGGTTCTGCTCCCGTAGCCTATTAAATTCCTGATCCAAAAACTGCATTTCTGTGACAGCATTCCTGCAATGGTCGCTGGCGGCAAGATCTCCAAACTTCGTTTTAGCGGCAATCCACATGACCGCCGTTAGCAGCAATCCACGTATTCCGGAAAAATTCCGATCCTCATGTTTAGGACGAATTGTAGTTCCGATAGACTTCAAAAAATCATACGCTTCCGCTCCGGCGCGGATGTATGCTTTCGTATCGCGGTAGGTACAGGTTCGCAGATTGCAATGATGCAGATAACAAAGGTATGCAATTGGAAGAACGAATGCCACATGGCAGCGATACCAGCTTTGCATATCGTTCATAAACGTTACCTTCATGTCGGAGGTGGCAAATATCTGCTGAAAGAACTCTTTTTCTTTGCCACTTACATCACTGCTTACATGACCAATGGTTAGTTCCGGAGTACCGAAGGTAATTACCTCCGTATAGTCTTCATGGCGCACGCCCGCACTGGTCTGAAAACCAAATATAATTTGATTCGCATTCCAGCCGTAATCAATCAGCCGCTGCTGCATTTTTTCACTCTGCAGATTGTTTCCTACAAGCACAACATACTTTGCCTGAACACGAGCTAGTGTATCCACTATTTCGGTCTGCTGCTGATTTTGCATGATGGAAAAAACAACATCATAGGTATTTCCATCGTACTCACCCAGCACCTCGGGATAATCTATCCACTCTTTGTTACCAGAATATGCATGAATTCGAAGTCCCTGTTGCTCCAGAACCTCTTTCCACCGACCTCTTGCGATAACCGTAACCTCATTTCCAGCGCGGCAAAGCTCATGCGCTGTTAATGAACCGATTACACCAACGCCATAGAGTAAGACCTTCATAGCCTGCCTCCTCTGGTACAAGTTTGATGCGCCTCTGTCGGATTAGTACAGTTTGGCGCCTGCCGGAATGCGGTTATCCACCATCAGAAGATGCAGTTCTTCCTCGCCGTTTCGCTCGTTCACGGCAGAAAGCAGCATGCCACAAGAATCAATACCCATCATGGCTCTGGGCGGGAGGTTTGTGATAGCAATCAAAGTCTTTCCAACCAATTCGTCCGGCTCGTAATAAACGTGAATTCCGCTTAAAATCACGCGGTCCGTATCCGTTCCATCATCCAAGACGAACTTGAGGAGCTTCTTACTCTTTGGTACAGCCGAGCATTCCTTGACCTTGACGGCGCGGAAATCACTTTTGCTGAACGTATCAAAATCCACAAAATCAGTGAACAACGGTTCAATTTTCACTCCGGAGAAGTCAATCTTCTCGTTTGGCGCGAAGAAGCCGCTTGCCTCAGAAGCAGTCTCTGCCGCGACCTCAGACGTGGCCTCAGACGCGGTTTCAGATGCGCCCTCTTCTTTGGCTCCTGCATCCTCATGCACTTCTGTATTGTTCGGCCTTGAGGGTCTCATTTGCGGGAAGAGCAGAACGTCGCGAATCGAAGGCTGATCACAGAAGAGCATAATCATGCGATCGATTCCGTAACCGACACCGCCTGCGGGGGGCATACCGTACTCAAGAGCGCGGATGAAGTCGTAATCGTACTCCATGGCCTCATCATCACCCTGACGCTTGGCCTCCATTTGAGCGGCAAAACGCTCTTCCTGATCCACGGGGTCATTAAGCTCAGAATAGGCGTTTGCATATTCAGCGCCCTTAATAACCAGCTCAAAACGGTCAGTCAGACGAGGGTCATCTTCCTTGCGCTTGGTCAAAGGAGAGACCTCCGCCGGATAATCACAGACAAACGTTGGGTTTACGATACTCTTCTCGCCAAGCTCGTCATAGATTTCAAAGAGGAGCTTGCCTGCCCCCCACTCAGCATTCCACTCAATGTCATGGTTGTCGAGCACAGCGCGCAACTTCTCAACGGGGGTGTCAATGGAGAGATCCTCACCCGTAACCTCAGACGCTATCTCTGAAAGAGGCGCCACACGCCACTCACCCGACAGGTCAATCTCGGTACCCTGGAAGGTAATAACCTCGTGACCAGCTTCGCAGCCGCAGGCACGGCGAGCGATATCCTGGAAAAGCTCTTGAGAAAGTTTGCGCATACCGGCCAAATCAGAGTAGGCAGCATACGCTTCCATGGAGGTAAACTCGGGGTTGTGCGTAAGATCCATACCCTCGTTTCTGAATTGACGACCAATCTCAAAGACGCGCTCAAGGCCGCCAACAATCAGACGCTTGAGCGGTAGCTCGGTAGCAATGCGCAGATAGTTTTCGGTGTTTAAGGCGTTGTAGTGCGTGATAAACGGCTTGGCATTAGCGCCACCGAGAATCTCCTGCAAAACGGGAGTCTCTACCTCCATATAACCATCGTCTTCCATATGCTGGCGGATGATGGAAATGATTTGAGAGCGCTTACGAAATACCTCACGTACCTCAGGATTCATAATAAGATCAACGTAGCGCTGGCGATAACGGACTTCGCGATCAGTAAGACCGTGGAATTTCTCTGGCAGCGGGTGCAGCGACTTAGACAACAACCTCAGGTGAACAGGCGCGATGGAAAGCTGGCCGCGGCGAGTGCGCATCACCGTACCGGTGGCACCGATAATATCGCCCAAATCAAGCATGCCGAGAAGATCCCAACTTGCTTCATCGAGATTATTGATACGGCAGAACAGCTGCAGCTGACCGGTATGGTCTTCGATAACGACAAAGGCAATCTTGCCCTGATTGCGAATAGCGCGGACGCGGCCCGCAACAGCGTATTCGTCTTCAGTGCTCTCGCCGTTCTCAAGCGCGGCGTAGCGTTCTTCCAGTTTGGAAACGTGCGCGGTAACCTCAGACTGTATAGGATACGGATTGATCCCGGCGTCAAGTAAGGCTTGGCGGCGAGCCCTGCGCTGGGCGCGCTCGTCATTGACTGACACTTCAGCGCTGTTTTTCTCGGCGGCATTGTTCTGCTCGGCAACACCATTCTTTTCGACAGCGTTTTGCGCGTTTTCCGACATGCATCCTCCTGGGATTTCAATAAATAAGCCCCGCGCCGGACAGACACGGGGCAAACTCTTGTATGTTCCGGCCGGTCTAGCGGGTAATTGCGGTAATGGTGTATTTCTTCACCTTGCCGTTTGGCGTGGTGAATTCTACCTTGTCGCCCTTTTTATGGCCGATAAGCGCCTCTCCTGCGGGTGATTCGTTTGAAATCTTATGTTCAAGCGAATTGGTCTCGGTGGTGCCCACGATAATGTACTTTGCCGTCTTTCCCTTTGCGTCTTCAAGCTCAACGGTAGTGCCAATGGCTACCGTGATTCTGCGCTTGCTGCCGCCTTCAACGACTTTCGCGACAGAGAGAATCTGACGGATCTCATTGATGCGGGATTCGTTGTGCGACTGCTCTTCCTTGGCGGCGTCGTACTCGGAGTTTTCGGAAAGGTCACCAAAGCCGCGGGCTTCCTTGATGCGTTCTACAATCTCGTCATGCTTTTCGCCCTCGCGATACGCGAGCTCTTCAACAAGCTTTTGACGACCTTCGGGGGTAAGTACAATCTCTTTGCTGGTATCCATCGGATTCTTTCTGTTAATAGGACTGGTGCAGGGTTGACTGGATGTGGTCTGGCGTTGCGCGAGAAGCGCGTTTACTCGGCCTTCTTCTCGTCCTCGACGATTTCCACATCAACGTCATCGTCCTCCTTCTTGGAAGACTTCTTGGCGTCTTTGTCGTCGTCAATATCTTCTTCCATACCCTCGCGAACAGACTTGACTGTCTGACCTAACGACTTGCCGAGCTTCGGAAGGTTCTTCGGCCCAAAAATCACAAGAACGACCACGAGAATAATGAGGATCTCAGGAATGCCAAGACCAAGAATCATAGGAACTACCTCCGTGACAATTTAAGTGTATATCGCTCATTCACGCGTACGCGCGATGTCGCATCCGCTAGTATAACCGAGAAAGCAACGGAATAACAAGGAATTAGTATGCTCACATCTGATCTACAAGCGCTTCTACTTTGGTCGCTCATCATTTGTCTTGCGATTATCGGTATTTACCTGCTGTTTTTATGGGTTCTTCGACTTCGCGGCATTTATGTCACGCGTACGAAATTTGGCGTCACAATGGTGTTTGACTCCGTCGACGCCGACAACACTCCCGTGCGCCTTCTGAATGTCAACGGAACGTACCAGTCGGTAAGCTACACACCCAAACAGCTCCGCGCCGAGCTGGCAGTTGAGTATCATCGCCTTATGGCACGCTTGATTGAGGAGGTCACCGCCACGCCGCGAGAAGAGCCGCGCGACCGTGTGCTCGTCTTGGGAGGCGGTGGATTTTCGCTCCCGAAATATCTCATCGCTCACTGCCCTCAGCTGGATATCACTGCCGTAGAGATTGATCCCAAGATTGTCGCAATTGCACATGAGCGTTTCTTTCTTGATGAAGCGCTCGCTCAAAGCAACGCTGATCACGGTGGCAGAGTGCATATCATCACGGACGACGCCTGGAAGGTTCTTCAAAACGAGAAAGCTGACTCGCTCGCTGTTATCGTAAACGAGGTGTTTGCAGGTAAAAAACCTCTTGGCCCCATGGAGACCGCTCAAGGAGCGGCGCTGGTACATGAGCGGCTGCGCAAGGGTGGCCTTTACCTGGCAGACATCCGCTGCCCTTTGGAAGGCCCCACGTCAGCGCCGCTTGCTGAAGTCGCTAAGGAATTTGGAAGCGTTTTTGCCCATGTAGTCTACATTCCGGAATGGCCCAGCACGCCAAAGACCGCGGGAAACAACGTATTTCTCGCTACAGACGCGGATATCGCGTATCCAAAAGGTACTATTGTTGTGAAATAAAACCGACGTCGGGAGGCATCATGAAGCGCGGCCTTGACCTTTTGAACGACCCTTTTCTGAACAAGGGAACAGCTTTTACAGCTGAAGAGCGCGCAAAGTACAACCTTGTGGGACTTTTGCCTCCACATATTCAAACCATTGAGGAGCAGGTCAGACAAGCCTATGAGAACTATTCGACAAAGGCTGATAGTGAGGCTAAACGCCACTATCTGATGCGTTTGTTCTCAAAGAACCGGACTCTGTTCTATAACCTCTTCTCCAAGCATCTTGAGGAATTCATGCCCGTGGTGTATGACCCCACCATCGCGCCCGATATCGAGAAGTACTCTGAGCGCTACGTCGATTCGCAATATGCCTGCTTCCTGTCTGCTGACCATCCCGAAAGCATCGAGGCGTCGCTGGTCAATGCCGCCGCCGGCCGCGATATCGACCTCATTGTGGTTACCGACGCCGAAGCAATTCTCGGCATCGGCGACTGGGGCACAAACGGCGTTGAAATCTCCGTTGGCAAGCTCATGGTATATACCGCGGCCGCCGGTCTTGACCCTAGCCGCGTCCTTCCAGTTGTTATCGACGCGGGCACTCATCGCCAAGAACTTTTGGACAGCGATCTTTATCTTGGCGAGCGTCACGGACGCTTTGATGACGAGAAGTACTACGAGTTTGTTGACCGCTTTGTCACCTGCGCTGAACAGCTGTTCCCCAACCTCTATCTGCACTTTGAGGATTTCGGGCGCAGTCATGCGACCGTATTGCTCGACAAATACAAAAATACCTATCCCGTGTTTAATGATGACGTTCAAGGCACCGGCATTGTTACCCTTGCTGGTATTTTAGGCGGTCTGAATATCACCGGCGAAAAGCTCGCCGACCAGATCTATCTCTGTTTTGGCGCCGGCACCGCAGGCTGCGGCATCGCTAATCGTATTCTGCAAGAGTTTGTGGACCAGGGTATGGACCGAGAAGAAGCACGCACGCATTTTTACCTGGTAGACCGCCAGGGGTTGCTTTTTGACGATATGAATTCCTTGACGCCTGAACAGCGTCCCTTCGCCCGCAAACGCTCCGAGTTTGAAGACGACGCTGACCTTACAACGCTTCTGGACGTAGTACGCGCCGTTCATCCCACCATTATGGTAGGAACGTCTACCGTCCACGGGGCTTTTACCGAAGACGTTGTCAGAGAAATGGCCGCTCACTGCAAGCGTCCTATGATTTTCCCGCTCTCTAACCCCACAAAGTTAGCCGAAGCCACAGCCTTTAATGTGCTTACGTGGACCGAAGGACGCGCGCTGGTAGCCACCGGAGTTCCATCCGATGATGTCACGGTCAACGGCGTCACCTACCAGATTGGTCAGGCAAATAACGCCCTTATCTACCCCGGTCTTGGTCTTGGCGTTCTCGCCTCAAAAGCACGTCTTCTAACCGATCAGATGATTTCTTTGGCAGCTCACTCCCTGGGCGGCATTGTCGACACTACACAACCTGGAGCCGCAGTTTTGCCTCCCGTTTCCCGCATCACCGAGTTCTCGGAACGTATCGCCACAGGCGTTGCTAAAGAGGCTGTCAAGCAGGGGTTGAACCGCAAGCCAATCACGGATGCCTCAGCTGCCGTCCATAACCTCAAATGGGTTCCGGTCTATCAGGAACTTGAGGTGCACTTGTTGAGCTGACCGTCTATCTGCCTGTATTTACGCAGCGTACCCATTACCTCAAATCCGCGCGACGTACTCCGAGCGCAAGCGTGTAAAGATTGATCGCCCTCCTATGGTCAGCATGAACAATGAGCTGCAGGAAAACTTCCGTGGCACAATCACAATGGCTCAGCGAAGCCCTTGACCTTTGCAGAGTATATCGCTACGCTACTGCCAGAAATGGCTTATGGACGCGTTGTCTTTATGCATCGATTATCAGGTAGTTTTAGGCAGTTTGATCTCCCGTATAAGGAGGTGCTTTATGTCCGATCACAGTCGAAGTCCCCGTTCAAGCGCGGAGCCCCGTCTTTACGCGTTGTGGCTTTCCTTCGGCATAAAGCGCTGCGAAACTTGCCGCGTTCTTCTCGCCCGCCAGTCCTTCGTTTCTTACCGATAAGAACGACACAACTTATGTGAAGCATATGTTCCGCGCCAGGTTCTCACCCACCGGCCGACGCCGACACGCTCGGCATGACTCCGAAACGGAGGTGCGCAATGTCTTCAACCAGGCGCGCAATTCACAACCACAGCAACCGTACGCTCACGAGCGGAGACCTCGGAACTCTGCTGACCTTTGCTGCCGCCCACTCCGAACGCAGCGTCTGTCACAAAGCACACACTACGCCCCAGGGGCTGCCGATTGACATCGCTCAGGCCAAGCTTGACCTCAATGGTCCCAACGCTATCTCGGAGGCCGTTGAGGATCCAGCGGTTATTCGATTTATCAAAAGCTTTGCAAGCCCCTTTACACTCATTTTGGTAGTGCTCGCCGCAATCTCCTATGTCACCAACGTTATGCTGGCGCCACCCGGAGAAAAAGATCCCTCTACGGTCATCATCATTGCCGTTATGGTGCTCATCTCAGGCATCATTGATTTCGTGCAAAGTTCAAAAGGCGCTTCTGCAGCCGCGGCGCTCTCAAAGATGGTTACCGCCACCACATGCGTAATCCGCCAGCCAATCAGCTTTGACAGCTTCGATGATGAGGCTGCAGCTGCCAAAGACAGCAACGGCTCCGGCAATCATACTGAAGCCGCCGGAGATAACGACAGCTTTAGCACGGAAATCCCTTTTGCTGAGGTAGTCGTTGGAGACGTAGTGCTTCTCGCCAGCGGAGACATGGTACCTGCCGACTGCCGCGTGCTTGACGCCAAGGATCTCTTTGTAAACGAAGCTGCCCTGACCGGAGAATCCGAGCCTGTCGAAAAGCTGACGGGTGTTGTTCACGCGCGGCGGCGAGCCGATGGAACACGCTATCCGCTTTCCCTCTCTGAGTGCACAAATCTGCTGCTCGCAGGTACCACCGTACAATCAGGCAGCGCTCGCGCCGTTATAGTGGCCACAGGAGACGAGACCTATGTAGGGCGCATTTCAAAGGCGCTCAGGCAGCCGCCTGCCGAGACAAGCTTCGATGCGGGTTTGAAATCGGTCTCTAAGGTTCTTGTCGTCTTTATGCTGGTCATGTGCCCGATTGTGCTGCTTGTCAATGGCATCATGAAAGGAGACTGGCTGGACGCACTTTTGTTCAGCGTCTCGGTTGCCGTCGGCATTACGCCGCAGATGTTGCCCGTCATTGTCACCACCTGTCTCTCACGCGGAGCCACGCGGATGGCAAAACAAGATGTCATCGTCAAGAGCCCTTCTGCCATTCAAAATCTCGGCGCCATCGATATCCTCTGCACCGACAAGACCGGCACCATCACGGCAGACGAGGTCATACTTGAGCGTCATCTGAACGTTCTCGGCGAGGAGGACGAATCCGTTTTACGCCATGCTTTTTTGAACAGCTATTTTCAGACAGGGCTTCGCAATCTCATCGATAAGGCCATCATCAAAGCTACTAGGCGCCTTACTGATATAGACCATCTGACCGGCGATTACCTCAAAATCGATGAGGTTCCCTTTGATTTTGAGCGTCGCCGTATGAGCGTGGTGGTCAAGGACGACTCGGGCAGAACCCAGATGATTACCAAGGGCGCCGTCGAGGAAATTCTCACCGTCTGCACCTCCGTTGATCTTGGCAGCGAGGTGTCTCCCTTGACCGAAGCGCAGCGCCGCGAAGTGCTTCGACGCGTGCAACATCTCAACGCCGAAGGCATGCGTGTCATAGCGGTAGCGCAGAAGAACGACCCGCGGCCGGTAGGTGAATTTGGCGTCGATGATGAGTCCGAGATGACTCTCATTGGCTATCTGGCATTTCTTGATCCGCCTAAAGCAAGCGCTGCTGAAGCTGTCAAAAAGCTTGGCGAGAGGGGCGTCAGCGTCAAAGTCCTTACGGGCGATAATGAAGGCGTCGCGGCGGCCGTTTGCGAAAAAGTCGGCATCAAAGTCGACGTGCTTCTTTTGGGCGAAGAAATTGAAACTCTCTCCGATCAGACGCTCCGTAAGCGGGTTGAAGAGACGCAACTCTTTGCCAAACTTTCTCCCATGCAGAAAGCGCGTGTTGTTGAAGCGCTCCGCCGAAATGGCCATATCGTAGGCTTTATGGGCGACGGCATCAATGACGCAGCTGCCATGCGTGCTTCTGACGTCGGCATCTCTGTGGATACTGCCGTTGATGTAGCGAAGGAATCAGCTGACATCATCCTGCTGCAGAAGGATCTTCTCGTCCTTGAAAGCGGTGTTGAGGAAGGCCGGCGTACCTATGGCAATACAATCAAATACATCAAGGCAACCGCCAGTTCAAACTTCGGAAATGTTCTTTCGGTTATGGTTGCCAGTATTCTGCTTCCGTTTTTGCCTATGTCCGCGCTCCAGCTCTTGCTCTTGGGACTTGCTTATACGCTGACCTGCATCGCAATTCCCTGGGATACGGTTGATGAGAGCTTTTTGGCAAAGCCCCGCTCATGGGAAGCCCGCTCCATTACAGGCTTTATGCTCTGGATAGGACCGGTAAGTTCCATCTTTGACATACTCACCTTCGCGCTCATGTTCTTTATCATCTCCCCGGCCCTTTCAGGTGGCACCTGGGCAGAACTGACCGCCTCCGGCGCTCTCGCCGCCCAAACTCTTTTTATCGCGTCATTTCAGACAGGCTGGTTCATAGAATCCATGTGGACCCAGACGTTTGTCCTGCACGCTTTACGCACCGAGAAACTGCCTTTCATTCAAAGCCGCCCCTCTGCAGCCCTGACAGCGCTTACGATTATTGGCATCGCAGCGGTCAGTGCACTGCCTTTCCTGCCTGTAGTATCTACTGCCCTCGGTCTAGTTCGTCTACCGGTAGTCTTTTTCGGCTGGCTTTTAGCGCTTATGCTTGGCTATCTGATTCTTATCAGCATCGTCAAGACAATATACATACGACGGCATGGCTCACTGCTGTAACCCATGTATATCATCAAAACTTTGCACACCGAGAAACTGCCTTTCACTAAAACTGATGCCTGCAAGCACGCTTACTTGCAGGCATCGTCTTAACCGAAATCCTATCCTTCGCCAATCTTTAGGCAATCTTCCAGCCGACGGTCTTCTCGCGCATATTGACAAAGTCAGCGTAGAGGCCACCTTCCGCCATAAGCGATTCATGGGTACCGCGCTGCACGATATGTCCATGGTCAAGCACCAGTATTTGGTCGGCGTTGCGCACTGTCTTTAAACGGTGAGCAATCATGATGACCGTTTTTGACTGCGTAAGCTCAGCAATGGCGCGCTGAAGCTCCAGCTCATTTTCAGGATCAACATTGGCTGTTGCCTCATCAAGCACCACAATCGGCGCATCCTTCAGAATGGCGCGAGCGATGGAAAGACGCTGACGCTCACCACCGGAAAGCGAAGAGCCACTCTCTCCCAGCCGCGTCTCATAGCCGTTGGGCAACGCCTGTATAAACTCCTCACAACAGGCACGGCGAGCGGCTTCTACCACCTGCTCATGCGTCGCCTCAGGGCTACCAAACTTGATATTGTTTTCAATAGTGTCGTCAAACAGGAAAACGCCTTGGAAAACGGTGGAGAAATTCTGCAACAGCGAATCAACCTTGTAGTCACGCACATCGTGTCCTCCCAAGGTGACTTTGCCGGAATCTACATCCCAAAAACGCTCAATCAGACGGGCTAGCGTTGTTTTACCGGACCCGCTAGGACCCACGATAGCACATGAAGTGCCTGCAGGAATAGAAAGACTTACGCCATCGAGGATGCGGCGGTCATCATAGCCAAAGGTAATATCGGACACTTCGATGTCAAAGGCATCGGCCTTCTCGATGGCCGCGCCCTCATCCATGGGAGGCGTGGCGAGAAGTTCATTTGTCTGCTCCATAGCAATTTCGATATTGCGAAGAATCGCCGAAAAGCGTCCGGCCGCCTCTAGGCGACTGAACAGCATAAACGATACCACCACTACGGTCAGGCAGGTAGCCGTAGCGAGGCTGCCGGAGAGCCACAGCCATACAGACATCAGGCACATGACAACGCTTGTGGCCTTAGAAACCACCATCTGCAAAATCGAGAAGCGCAGCGCCTTAAACTCAAGGGCTAAAGCCTGGGCTCGGCAATCATCAACGGTATGCGCAAGTTTGCCTTCCGCATCGTCCACAAGAGAAAACGCGCGCACTACGCTGATACCACGCACATATTCAAGCACCGCGCTTACAAGAGCGGTGTTGGCTGCAGAAAATTTTTCAGCCGTCACGCGTACATAGCTTTGCAAAAGTTCCATGCTCAGACAAAAGAGCGCCAGCGTCACGGCAGCCATAAGGCCAAGGCGCCAGTCAAGCGCGCACAAAAAGATGACAACAATCAGGGAAAACACCAAGCCACCAACGATGGTCATATACAAAAGGCCACCAAGATTTTGCATAGCGTCAAGCTGGTTGGTCATAATTGACGTCACTTCACCAAGGCTGTTCTCGTTGAAATAACCCATGGGCAAATGGCGCAGCGTATCCCCGACCTCGGCGCGTTTTTTACCTGCCATGCTGAAGTTGGCGTCGCAAAAATTCTCGCTCTTGAAGTGCGAACACACAAAGGTCCCCGCAATGCTGATGCCCATAACTCCTAGGGCGAGAAGAGCTGTCTGACCCGAAAGCGTCCCGGCAGTCAACGCGCTAAAGACTATCCAGAGCGCGGTTATCTGCAGGCCCTCAAACAGGCAGCACAAAATGGTAAACAGGAGGCCCTTGTAGAGCCTGTCACGATACGCACTTCCAAATTGGAAGTACATTTTCAAAACAGAAAGCATCGGCAGCCCCTTTCGTTAAGCCTCGTCAAGTGCGCCCATATGTGCGCGGTACATAGTCGCATAGAGCGGACAGGTATCCATCAGCTGGTCATGAGTGCCTTGAGCCTCGATGCGTCCGTCGTTGACAACCACGATCTTGTCGGCGTTTTGCACAGTCGAAAGGCGATGCGCAATGACTACGAGCGTTTTGCCAGCTACAAGTTTTGCTACCGCAGACTCGACTTCAGCTTCCGACTCGGGGTCCGCATACGCCGTAGCCTCGTCAAGTAAGATGATTGGTGCGTTTTTGAGCATCGCACGCGCGATAGCTACGCGCTGGCGCTCGCCGCCCGACAGATGACCACCCGAGCCTCCTACAACTGTTTGATAGCCGTCAGGAAGCGACTGTATAAAGTTGTGACACCCGGATGCCTTAGCGCACGCGATAACCTCATCGTCCGTAGCGCCTTTGCGGCCCATCCGGATGTTGTCCATAATAGTTTCATCAAAAAGGTAACTGTCTTGATCAACATAGGCCACAAGGTCAGCAAGCTGGGACGCTGCCAGCATGCGGATATCCTTTCCTCCGATAGAAACCGAACCTTCAGTGGGATCCCAGAATCCCGCAACAAGGCGCGCGAGGGTCGACTTACCGGAACCGCTGGGGCCAACGAATGCCGTTACCTGGCCGGATGCAACCGTAAGATCGATGCCGTGAATGACCTCATCGGTATCGTAGGCAAAATGAACATCAGTGAGCACAATGTCAGTACCTTCAAGCGCGCAGGGCTTCTCGGCACGCTTTTGGTCGGGGTAGTTCAGTACCTCTGAAATCTCCTCAACGATTGTTCCAACCTGGGCAAGCGAATCGCCAAAGCTCATCGCGGCATACAAAGGTTGAAAGACGCCAAGCGACAACACCGCGCACATAACAAACGTTGAAGGCGAAAGCGTACCCTGCATAACAAAGAGGCATCCCAGCGGCAGTACCGTCACCAATGTCGCGGGAGCGACAGAAAGCATAGCGTCCTGCCAAATTTGGCAGTGGCTCATCCAGTCGATAAAAGCATGTGCGGAAGCGTACACCGCCTTTGAGAACTTTTCGTAGGAACTTGCCGACTGGCCGAACGCCTTAATGACCTCAATGCCCGAAACATACTCAACCGAGGCGTTGTTCATCTCTTTGCCGGTGGTAATGGTATTTTGATACCAGAACGCGTAGTCTTTCATCATGCCTGCCAGGCAGCCCAAGCCCACGACGATAGTCAGCAGCGTGGCAAGAGCCAGGCGCCAGTCAAGAATCGCCAGATATATAAAGACCGCAAGAACAACGGTGAGGTTTGACGTCAGCTCGGGAACGGCATGAGCAAGCGTTGTTTCAATACTGTCTATTTTCTCAACAAGCAAGCGCTTAAGCGTGCCTGACGGAGTATCCAGCACGTATCCCATAGGAACACGTGTGAGCTTCTGCGCAAGACGAACGCGCAGATTTGCGATAGTAGCAAACGTCGCAATGTGGGAAACCGTTGTCGAAAAATGATGGAAGATAATCTGCACGATATAGCCTACGGCAGCGATAAGACCCCACTGCAGGTAAAATGACCAATCCCGAACGCCGTTAAAAATGCCGACCACCATAGTGCCGGCAACGACATACGGCACCATGCTCCCCATAACGCCAATAATGGCGAGAAGAACGGAGAACGCGTAGGTACCCTTTCTGTCTGACCACTCAAGCAGTACGGCTACGGGATTTACTTGAGGCTGCTGATTTGCAGTCTCTTCCTTCTGCTGTCCGGAATTTTGTTGGGGGTTTTGCACAGTCTCCCCCTGCACAACCTCTTGTGCATCCATATTGCCTCCCTGCAACCGGTTTCAACATCAAACGTCTGTCTTTATGGCAGTCATTGACAGACACTGCGATTCTGAAGCCGACTATCAAAAGTTAGCCAATGATAACTATTTGATAGTGTCATACCGCTTCGAGAAGAAGGCAAGTAATATCTTCAAAAATCGGTAAAAGCTACAAAACATCCAACTCATTGAGTCCATAGCTTTTATGTATGGCTTGCTCCAGGTGCTCTAAAGGGGCTCTCACGGCGCGTCGACAAGCTCAGCTATGCGCCCTTACGCGTACCTCTGAAGGCAAAGTCACGTCCGGCGGCATGAACAATACCTTCGATAGTGTCGCCTCGCACACGGCCTCCGCAGGTAAATACAACAGGCCCCACAAAGGTCGCTACGTTTCCGCCAAAGGTAAACGAATCGCCTTGCACGCGGCCGTTCTCAATAGCAAGTTCCATACCAAGAGCACTCATAGTTCCCGTAAG
Organism: Atopobium sp. oral taxon 199 str. F0494; assembly: GCF_000411555.1. Lineage (GTDB taxonomy): Bacteria > Actinomycetota > Coriobacteriia > Coriobacteriales > Atopobiaceae > Lancefieldella. The sequence continues at coordinate 77,745 of NZ_KE150487.1, forward strand.
AGTTTCATCCTCAGCATGCAAAATCGCGGTGCCCGTCTTCGGACCCATGGGAGTTTCGGCCGTTATGTCATATGTTCCGTCAATCATGTTGCCTCCGTCATTTTTGGTACACGTTTCGTTGAGCTGTTTCATTTAACTGTTTCGTTGAACAAAAGCGTGACAGCAAGCAGCCGACATGTCAATTTCTAAGGGGCTTCTCGCCGCGTCAGCCCTGCCGTTCACGTTTGTTACTATCACGGTCGCGGAATACCTTCGCAGAATCTGACTTTTCAGACTCTCATGGGGTATATGAGAACGAACGTAAGACATCGTCTCTTCAAGGGAGGAAGGACAGTCCGATGGATATTTCAAACGTAAAAAAGGTAACTGTTGCCGGCGGAGGCGTCCTTGGCAGCCAAATCGCTTTTCAGACGGCATACATGGGATACGACACCACCATTTGGCTTCGCACCGACGCGTCGATTGGTCGCGCGCAGCCCAAGATTGATCGTCTTAAGGAGATTTATCTGAATACCCTTGAGGCTCTCAAAACCAATCCAAGCGCGTACGCGTACGGTCTTGTCGCTCAGGAAGAGATTACTGCAGAGAAACTCGATGAGCTTAAGGAGCAGGTTGAAAAGGTATACGCTCATCTGAAGCTTACCGTTGACTGGAACGAAGCATTCAACGATGCCGATTTTGTCATTGAATCCGTCGCCGAAGAGCCAAAGCAGAAAATCGCGTTTTATACCGAGCTCGCAAAGCATCTGCCCGAGAAGACCGTTGTCGCGACAAACAGCTCAACCATGATTCCCAGCATGTTTTCAACATACACTGGCCGTCCAGAAAAGTACCTCGCGCTGCACTTTGCCAACGAAATCTGGAAGAACCCGCTTGCGGAAGTCATGGGACACGCAGATACCGCACAGGAAAATTTCGATCTGGTGGTAGCGTTTGCCGCAAGCATCCGTATGATTCCTGTCAAAGTATTGAAAGAGCAGCCTGGCTATCTCTTGAATTCAATGCTCGTTCCCTTGCTATCAGCAGCCGAGGGTCTTTGGGCAGGTGGCGTAGGTTCGCCGGAGGACATCGACAAGGCATGGATGATTGGTACCGGCGCTCCGGCAGGACCGTTCAGGATTTTAGACATCATCGGCCTTACGACCGCTTATAACGTTGGTATGCTCAATCCTAAGGCTCAGCAGGAAGGCACACTCGAAAACCGCATTGTTACACTTCTTAAAGAGAAGATTGATGCAGGAGAGCTGGGCATTAACGCCGGCAAGGGCTTCTATTCGTACAAAAAGTAGGCCCACGGCGCAACGCAAACGTTACCGAGCGCACATGTGAACTGCTTGACAACAACACCCCGAGAAGGTCGACCTTCTCGGGGTGTTTTCTCTCGCGTCTCTTGTAATCTACATCCTCAGCCTACAGGCGTATCTTGTAGAATTCAGACCCATGAAACACTCTGAGGACTACCGCATACCCTTCCACAACGCTGTAGATGCAGACATACTCATCGCAGAACAACTTGCGGTATCCGAGCCGGCGCAAATCAGCATCGTGATGAAGAGGCCCAAGTAAGGGGTTTTCCTCTAAAAGACCCATAGTATCCAGCAGCTTTTTCATGAACTTCTTGGCAGACGCTGGTCCGACTGCTTTGCTTCTATAGCTCACAAGAAAACCGTGAGAGAATTATTATGCAAGCTTAATCAAGTCTCAAGAATTGGTTAAGCTTACTAGGTCACCATGAAGCAAGACGAAGACGAAGGGCGTCTTCGTGTCGTCGGAAGGACGATCATCATGGAGAAACTAGAAAAAGTAGAGTTCATTCGCGAGAAGTGCGCTGTGAGCTATGGGGATGCCAAGGCAGCTCTTGATGCCTGCGGTGACAACGTACTCGACGCTATCATCTGGCTTGAAAAACAGGGCAAGACGGCTCAGCAAGCAACGAGCTACACCACCGAAGCCAATGCGCAACCGGAGGTCTCACCGGAGATGAAAGAGGCGCAAGCGGCCTACCAGGCATCCAGCAAAAAATCAGAGTTTTCTCAGCATGTAGACTCAGCTTGGGGAGGTTTCAAAAAACTGCTGAACAAAGGTGTCGAAACCAAATTTATTGCTACGCGCCATGGCGAGCAAATCATAACCATGCCTGTCATTATCCCCATCATCGGCCTCTTTATTTGGGGATTCACCATTTGGCTGCTCATCATCGGCCTCTTTTTTGATATGCGCTATCACATCAAGGGAGCGCATCCGGTCACGGTCGATGTCAACGACGCCATGGACAAAGTAGCCGACGCCGCTGAAACCATTAAGAAAGACGTTACCGTAAACGACTAGGAAGGCGTGGCGCCCGAGGGGGTTACAATGGCAAAAACAAATCGGGACATCTAGGTGCTTATATGACCAGGATACTTATCGTTGAGGATGAAGAAAAGATCGCCCGTTTCATAGAACTCGAACTAACGCATGAGGACTATGAGGTGGATAAGGCGCTGGACGGCAGAACCGGCGTTGAAATGGCGCTCTCAACCGAGTATGACCTCATCCTGCTTGATATTCTTCTTCCCCAGCTTAACGGTCTTGAAGTCCTGAGGCGGATTCGCCGCGAGAAGAACACGCCCACCATCATGCTGACCGCACGTGATTCTGTCATGGACAAAGTTGCCGGACTGGACGCGGGCGCTGACGATTACCTCACAAAGCCTTTTGCCATTGAGGAACTTCTCGCCCGCATTCGTGTAGCGCTCAAACACCATGACGCGACTAGCGATTCCTCTCATTCAGCGCCTGAGGCTCCGGCAACCAACTCCTTTACGATGAGGGGAGTTACCCTCGATGTGGATCGCCGTGAGGTATGCGTGGGCCACGATTCCGTAGAACTTACCAACAAAGAGTTTGAAGTTCTGCACATGCTTATGGAGCATGCCGGCGTTGTTATGAGCCGCGAGCGCATCGCGTCCGGCGCCCTGGGCTACGATTTTATAGGCGATACCAACAACGTTGACGTACATATCGCCCACCTGCGCGCCAAGCTTGACGACCGCTACAACATCAAACTCATCAGCACTGTCCGCGGAGTGGGATATGTCATCAGAGAAACGTAAGCGGATAGGAAAATGGGCAAAGAACCTGGTGAAGACGCGCTCAACCAGCCGCTCCGAATCTTCAACCGCTCGTTCCATCAGCTGGGGTTTTTGGTGGCGCAAACTGCTCAATTACCTCTTCTTTAACCTGCTGCTTTTTGCCTGTGTGGCGCTCATCCTCGTGTATTCGTATAACAAGAGCCTGCCGCAAGATACCTTTACCTTCGGATTTTTTCCCGCGCGCTATCACGCGATCTCCCTTACCTTCCCCAACACGCTCAGTAGCTTTTCCACTGTCCGCTATATCGTCCACGGTCCTGACTCAAGCGTTACAGCGTTTGAGCTTGGAAAAGATCTCATTGCCCTCTGGCCTCTTTACGCAGCCGTTCTTATCTGGGAACTCTTGGATCTCCTGCACTATTTCAATGACACGCGCCGCGTCAAACGAGCCCTGCTCCCCTTAAACACCCTTGCGCTCAAAGCAGAAAAGCTCGGCAACGCCGATCTTCTCGCCAGCGTTCACCCCAACGCTTCGACAGACGGCGCTTCGCTCAGCCACGGTAAAATGGAAAGCCTGGAACAGGCTATCGAACGGGCAAGTGTTGATTCGCCCCAAATTCACACCGGCAATGAAGACCTGGCCAGCATTGAAATCGCTCTCAATAAACTCCTGCACCAGATGCAGGAGGCGAAACTTCAGCAGATGCGCTTCGTCAACGACGCCAGCCATGAACTGCGCACGCCTATCGCGGTTATCCGAGGGTATACCGACATGCTTGACCGATGGGGCAAGACCGACGAAGCCGTGCTGGACGAATCAATCGCCGCGCTCAAATCGGAAAGCGAACACATGCACGACCTTGTCGAGCAGCTGCTCTTCCTTGCACGCGGCGACGCGGGCAGAAATACGCTTACCAGGGTTCCCTTGAATTTCGCGCAGCTTGCCTTTGAGGTATGGGAAGAATCAGACATGATTGACGCCAGCCATCACTATGTACTGGGGTTTGACAAATCAGCGCTTGCCGACAACCGCTACCAAACAGTCGGCGACATCGCGATGCTCAAACAGTCTCTGCGTATCATTGTTCAAAACGCCGCCCGTTATTCACCCGCCAAAACGCCCATTACCTTTAATATCTCCTATGACGAGAAGAACGTGCAGGTATCGATAGAAGATGAGGGCATGGGCATATCTGAAGCGGCAGTCGCTCACATTTTCGAGCGATTCTGGCGAGCCGATAATGCCCGTGCTAAAAGCAACGATGGTTCCGGCCTCGGATTATCTATTGCAAAGTGGATTGTCGACAGTCATGACGGCTCTATTGACGTGCTTTCGCGAGAAGGTGTAGGAACTCGTTTTAGCATTGCTATACCTCGCGTCGCGCTACGGTAAAAAACGAGAAGTAGTCCGGCCGGTGCCTTGACTGCGTAAACTCAAACATTCTGCCATAGCTGTCAAATGTCTGCCCTGTCACAACCGCAAGATAATCAGTGCTGTCAAGGTCAAGAAAACGCCGATCTTCCGCTGTCACCCGCTCCACGGTAACGGTTCGTTTGCTAGTTGCGATTTGCATGTCGAGTTCATTTTCGAGGTATTCATAGATAGAGCGTCTCGCCTTATCCTCCGTAAGGTTGGCTGCAAGCTCGGCAAGAAAGTAGTTGTAGTCCAAAATCAGAGCCTTACCGTTAATTATCCGGACACGAACCACATAGTAGAGATTGGCTCCTTCTTCAAAACCGGTACGTGCCGCCAGCTCGGCATCAGCCGTAACGCGCTCAAACGTCACTACCTTTGTTTTGGCATCAAGATCGTTGCGCTGAGCGGCTTCTTTGAAAGTTTCTATACCACCCAGCTCAAACAAGGCGCGCGGCCGTTTCTGATAAATAACGCGAACTCCCTTGCCATGCACTGGCTGCAGCGCTCCCTGTTGGCTCAAAAGGGCGATCGCTTTTCTCAAGGTATTATGCGAGCAGGCATATTCCTTGGTCAGAGTGGCCTCAGAAGGAATCAGCGACTGATAGGGATATACTCCTTGCTCAATCTTTGTTAAAAGATCGCGATAAATTTCATCATAAATTGTTCTCATACATATCCCCAATGCTATTTAGTTGCAGTTCTTTCAGACTTGCGCATGCGGTAAACAGCATAGCACCTACTTATCCAAATAATCTGCATAAGACGCTGAGGGGCGATTTTGCAACGCTTACAGTATCGAGTCTTTCAATTTTTTATTTTCAGACAGAGAAGCGCTACGATGTTCTTACTTATTTGCATAAGTTTGTGATGCGCTTGAGCGAAAAAGACCTGGCGGGTCTCAGTAAAAACAGACCCCCAGTAAACTACATTTCGGCTCCTTCGTATTCACAATACGTGCGAGGAAAAGAGGAAAAATGGCAAAGTACGACCATGATGCTCGGGAGCTCCTCAAGCTCGTTGGCGGCAAGGATAACATCGCGGCGGCTTCGCATTGCATGACCCGCATACGTTTTGCCCTCAAGGATCCTTCTAAGGCCGATGTTCCTGCTATTGAAAAACTTGCATTGGTGAAAGGCAGTTTCACGCAGGCAGGCCAATTCCAGGTCATTATCGGTAACGACGTTGCAGACTTTTACGACGTCTTCGTCGGCATTTCCGGCATAAGCGAGGCTTCAAAGCAAGATGTCAAATCCGCTGCTCTTGGAAATACCAACATCCTGCAGCAAGCTATGGGAGCCATTGCTGAAGTATTTGCTCCTCTTATCCCCGCCATCATTACCGGCGGTCTTATCTTGGGTTTCCGCAACGTCCTTGGCGAGATGCCCTACTTCGGACCTGAAGGCAACCAGACGCTAGCGTCGCTTTCCGTCTTTTGGACTGGCGTGTACAACTTCCTCTGGCTGATTGGCGAAGCAGTCTTCCACGCCGGCATCCCCGTTGGAATCTGCTGGTCAATTACGAGGAAGATGGGCGGCACCCCGATGCTTGGCATCGTGCTCGGCCTTACCCTCATCTCCGGCCAGCTGATGAACGCCTACGCCGTTCCGGGAGCAACCGCCGCCGATTGGGCCACCCATACCTGGGATTTTGACTTTGCTCAGGTTCGTATGATTGGCTATCAGGCGCAGGTCATCCCCGCTATTCTCGCCGCTATCACCTTCAACTACCTCGAACGCTTCTTCAAAAAGATCACTCCGTCCGTCATTCAGATGATTGTGGTGCCGTTCTGCTCGCTTCTGCTTGCCGTCATGGCCGCCCACTTTGTACTCGGCCCCATTGGCTGGACCCTCGGTTCTTGGATTGGCAATATCGTTCTTGCCGGCATCACAAGCCCGCTTGCCTGGCTCTTTGGCCTTGTTTTTGGCGCCGTATACGCTCCCCTTGTCATCACCGGCCTGCACCATATGTCCAACGCCGTTGACATGCAGCTCATCGCAAGCTCCAACAATTACGGCACACCACTGTGGCCCATGATCGCGCTTTCCAACATTGCTCAGGGCTCATCAGTTCTTGCCATGTCAATACTTCAGAAGCATGACGAGAATGCCCAGCAGGTCAATATTCCCTCTATTATCTCCTGCTACCTGGGCGTTACCGAACCTGCAATGTTCGGCGTCAACCTCAAGTATGGCTTCCCCTTCGTATGCGCCATGATCGGCAGCTCCATCGCGGGAGGCGTTTGTACCGCTTTCGGCGTCAACGCCCTCTCCATCGGTGTCGGCGGCCTGCCAGGCGTCCTCTCGATTCGTCCCGAATTTATCGGTATCTTTGCTGTCTGCATGATCATTGCCGTAATCATTCCTTTTGTCCTCACCTTTATGGTCGGCAAGCGTCAAGGTATCGATAAGAACGAGGAAGTCGCTGACGGCAGCGCTATAAGCACCAACGGTACTGACAATGACAAGAGCGCCAACGCCGCTGTCGCAAGCGCAGCAGTCGCCGAAAATCTTGCCGCCGCGGCCGATCTTGTCGCTGACGGCACCATTAAAGCCTGCGTCAACGGAGCGGCTCTCACGCTTGCTGAAGTCAACGATGGCGTCTTTTCTGCCGGCATGATGGGAGACGGTCTTGCAATCGCACCGTCCGATGGCAGCGTTTTGGCACCCTGCGACGGCGTAGTGTCCGTCATGATGGAAGAAACAGGCCACGCTGTCGGGCTCAAGCTTCCCAATGACCTTGAACTGCTGATTCATATTGGCCTTGATACCGTCGAGATGAAAGGAGAAGGTTTCTCCTGCCATGTCCATCAGGGAGATATTGTTCGCAGCGGTCAACCGCTGGTAACATTCGACCGCAATAAAGTGGCCGCAGCAGGACACAAAGATACCGTCCTTATGATCGTGACCGAGCCGGGTCAGGCGACCGATTTAGCGTACGTCACCTCCGGACAAGTCAAAGCGAACGAGACCGACGTCATTACGTACTAAAGTTGCGTCCTAAGCGTAACTACAATTGTCGCACGCCATTATCGCGAGACCTGCCGAGCCCGATGGGTTTGACAGGTCTCGCGCAACCGCATCTAAAACCACACATGAAAGAAGCGACTATGTCAGAGCAGTCACCCAAAACAACAGCCGCCCCTGAGATCACGAGCGCACGCGCCGAATTTCTCGGTACCAAGGTCGCCTACCAGATCTATGTCCGCTCCTTTCAGGACTCAAACGGCGACGGTATAGGAGATCTCCGTGGCATCACGCAGCGTCTTGACTACCTGCAAAAACTTGGTATCGATTACCTTTGGATTACGCCGTTTTTTGTTTCTCCGCAACATGACAATGGCTACGATGTCGCAGATTATCGCAACATCGAATCTCTCTTTGGTACTATGGCAGACTTTGACGAGCTCTCGGCCGAGGCAAAAAAGCATGGCATCAAGCTGATGCTCGATATGGTCTTCAATCACACCTCGACCGATCACATATGGTTTCAGCGAGCGCTTGCCGGCGATTCCAAATATCTTGCCTACTACAAGTTCGTCGATGGCGAACCTGACACGCCGCCAACCAACTGGCAATCCAAGTTCGGGGGAAGCGCCTGGGAGTGGGTCCCCTCACTTCACAAGTGGTACCTGCATCTCTATGACACTTCACAGGCCGATCTCAACTGGGACAATCCGGAGGTCCGCGCAGAGCTCGCTGACGTAGTGCGCTTTTGGCGCGATAAGGGCGTTGACGGTTTTCGCTTCGACGTAATTAATGTTATTTCCAAGCCGGATATCCTTGAAGATGACACCTTGGGAGACGGCCGACGTTTTTATACGGACGGCCCGCATGTCCATGAATACCTGCAGGAACTTGTGGAGAAAAGCGGCATCGATGGACTGATGACCGTCGGGGAAATGAGCTCCACCTCTATTGAAAACTGTATTCGCTATTCTAATCCTGCCGATCATGAACTTGCCATGGTATTTTCGTTTCATCATCTTAAGGTTGATTATCTCAACGGCGAAAAGTGGGCACTCAAGGAGCCGGACATCAACGAGCTGCGCAATCTGCTGAAATCATGGCAGGAGCACATGACAGCTGGCGGAGGCTGGAACGCACTTTTCTGGGCCAATCATGACCAGCCGCGACCAAATTCTCGCTTTGGCGATACCGTGCACTACTGGGAAAAATCCAGCAAGCTGCTTGCTGTCACCACACACCTTCTGCGCGGAACTCCCTATATCTACCAGGGAGAAGAGTTAGGCATGACGAATGCGGACTTCACTACTATCGAACAGTATCGCGATGTGGAGTCTCTTAATTACTTTACGATTCTTCAGAACCAGGGATACTCACCCGAGGAAGCGCTTCATATCGTCTCCGAGCGCTCCCGCGACAACAGTCGCACCCCGGTTCAGTGGGACGCGACAAAAACCGCGGGGTTCACTTCCGGAACACCATGGATTGGAATTCCTGAAAACCATACGACCATTAACGCCGCCGCGGAAGTTGATGACCCCGACTCGGTATTCTCCTTCTACCGGCAGCTCATTGCCATCAGGAAAGCCCATCCCGTCATCAGCGAGGGTGATGTTCACTTCATCGATACTGCCGGCGAGAACATCATCGCCTATGAACGCACTCTGAACGACTGCCGTGTATTGGTTTTTGCAAACTTCTCTGATCAAGAGGTCAGTTCCGTGTCGACCGATCTATTCAACGGCTTTGATGTTCTTATCGGTAACTACCCCGATACTGCTACTGACGCACACTCACTGCTACTGCGACCTTTTGAGGCACGAGCATTCATTAGGTCTTCACATGCAAAATAGCCGCTACGATGCTTTGATGGGATACACGGGCTTTATCAAACAAAGATAAGCGACGAGGACGCCCTTGTGTGGGCGTCCTCAAGCGGTGATTAAACGTGCGGAGCCAAGATCTGGGTACTCGCACCTTTGTCTTTATGCCAGGTCCTGCACGATCACTAGCTATTCCTTCTCTTCAGGCGAAGAACACTTGTTGTTGTGATAAGCGCAGTTCCTGCTATACCAAGGCTAAGAGGGATGAGGAGATTTGTGGAGTCAGAGGTCTGAGGGAGATTACCTTTGCCGCTCCTACGAGATCCAGACCTGCGGTTGTTACCCTGTCTAGGATCAGTGTTGTTCTGGTTCTGACCTTGGTTATTCTGATCTTGTCCTGAGTCGGAGTCCTGTCCTGCGGAGTTGCTAACAGTAACAGTAGCGCTTCTAGAGACGGCTGTGAGACCTGAGGCGTTATTAGTGGCAACACAGTAATAACGAGCAGTGCCTACTTCTGAGGTATTTACAGTAAGAGTTTGACCTGTACCAACAGAGACGTCAGCGGCAGGAGCATTGCTGTTCTCAGTACTGGCAGGCTCGGCAACTCTGAACCACTCGTAGGTCAACTGTGAATTGCTGCCCTCAACGCCATCAGGAAGGTTTGCCTCAGCGCTCAGTGTAACAGCATTGCCCTTCTCGACACTTACATCTTGGGGCTCAGAGGTGAATACGGGAGTGACAAAGGCTGTTGCATAGCTGATAGGAGTCCTTGCAAGTCCAGTGGCTACGTCGTAGTCGCTTGGGACAAAGGGTGCTGACTGGTCTCCCTTAAGATAGTTGCGCATTTCATCCAGCAAAGCCTTAGTTTTTGCGTACACCTCGGCGCTCGCTTGCTTATGGAGCTTGTTTGCGAGTTTTGTGCGTTCAGAGGTCGGTGTCTGCTGCATAATCTTGTCGACTACTTCCTGCTGGGCAATAAGCTGCTTTTGCAGGGCGTCGAGATATGCGCGGGTATTGGCGGCGAGTTTGTCTCGATTGTTGTAGGCGAGCGTATTGATGTCCATGAGAACATAATCGAGCGATCCATTGTCGGTGCTGGCATCCATAGCAGCGTCTACGCTATCTACGTTTTCTCTAGGACCTGTGTGAGCCTCATTCCAACTATCTACAGGCGGATACAAAGTGGTATCTACCTCGGTGAGAAGGGCTGAGTAGCTAGGAATTGCAATGCTGAATTCGGAGCGAGAGAGAGCTACCCACTGAATGGTTGCGATGTCAGCACTCATACCCGGGCGAATTTGATACATGTGCGCCTCAACCGTGCGATTATTACCAATGGCGTAGAGGCCTGCATTGGTATTAGCGTTGAGGGTGCTATCCTGCTCACCCCGGGCGGCGAAGGAGCGCAGCATGGTGAAGAGATCAACCTGGCTGACACCAGGGGTGAAGAGGAGCTGAGGGTCATTTACAGAGGCCACGCCATGCGCCCCCATGGTGTAGCTTCCCTCGGCGAGCGGAGCGCCAAAGTAGGCACGACCCTGCGCAAGGCGGGTATATTGTGAAGCGCCAGGCTGAGGATTGCCGTAGGAAGTAGCAACGTCAAGAGTGCCATCTTCAAAATACGTGGCACTACCAGCGTTTACTGCTGTTTCTTCAAGCCGCTCTGAGTGTAGACAGACATTCTCGTTGTTAAGATCGATTTGGTATTTGAGTTGTCCAATGTTCGGATTGACCGAGGCCTTGTTGGGATATGCGCCAGTAAGATTGATGGCAATCCACTGATGACCTGAGAGCTGAGTAAAGAGCCAAGTTTCAGTGTTGTCAGCAATGACAATCTGATTGCAATCGTAGTTGCCGTACTGATCGATAAGCCTACCAAGGAGCTTAACGCCTTCACGTGCTGTAGGGCTGCAGGCCAGTACGATATCGGCAATAGTGTACTCACCGAGGCCACTGGGCGTTGCGCTTCCGTTGCCACAGGGATCAACAGCCTTGACTTGATTGTTATAGTCTGTAGTGAGAGTAGCAGAGACGCTCACGCCCATCTCGTTAGTGCCGGCCTCAGAGTAAGCATCATTGCGCCCGTCCCAACCTGAAGGAAGATCGCGCACGTAGGTGTAACGATAGCTTGTTCCAGCATATGTCCACCTGAAGTTTGACTCATCCGACGAGAACTCGGGGTTCTGACGAGCCTCTTGGATCCCAAATGCCTTGGGATGACGCTGCGCGTAATCTTCTGCACGGCCAACGTAGACATCGCCGGTGCGTGTGAGCTGTGGCCCCACATAGATCTGCGTACAGGCAAGCGCATCTTTTGGCAGCGCCAAAAAGAAGGACAGCGTCACAGCGACCACTGAGCTAATAATCCCCCAAAGGCGCCTCTTGTGTGATGTTTTTATTCCGCTCATAACATACATCAACCTCTCAAAAATGAAACGTGATTGTATTGCTTTCAGGATTCCCTGATGAATCTGACCATCAGCTTGAATTATATAGACTCGACGATTCCAGATGCATCACAAAAGAGGAGAGTAGGGTGAACGGAAAGCGAACGGAAATCCACAGTTCCTTAAGCTATGTTCCAGTACCCATTGTTTGCGAAGAGAGCGCTTGTTCGCTACACGAGAGACGCTTGCAATGAGAGCAACACTTGCAGTGAGGATGACTGTTTTATACGGTAATACGTCTTTTTAGACCGACACTAACGCTATCTCTTCTCTGCAAACCACAGGTAGCTCTCCCAACTGTGGTCTTCGTGGTTGTACTATACTACCAGCAGACATGACCTGTGATTATACAAGTGCAATCTCACCGCACTAAGAAGGGATACTCATGAGCCAAAAGAAGGACCCCAAAGACACCTGCGTACTTATCACCGGAGGCGCCGGTTTTATTGGCAGCCATACCGTAGTTGAATTGCTCAATAAGGGCTATGAGGCAATCATCGTTGACGATCTTTCCAATGCGTCGGAAAAAGTTATCGACCGCATCAAGACCATCGTGGGCGAGAAAAACGCCGAACGCCTCACGTTCTACGAGGCCGATGTCAACGATCGCCCTAACCTTGACCATATCTTTACCGAGCACGCCGTCGACCGCGTTATCCATTTTGCCGGCTTCAAAGCTGTCGGCGAGTCGGTTACCAAACCAATTGAGTACTACGCCAACAACCTTGGCTCCACGCTTACCCTTCTGGATGTTATGCGCACCCACGGCTGCAAGTCCATCATCTTCTCCAGCTCGGCCACCGTCTACGGCGATCCCGATTCATTGCCGCTGACCGAAGAGAGCCCCAAAAAACCTGCGACCAACCCCTATGGCTGGACCAAGTGGATGATTGAACAGATCCTGACCGACGTCCACACCGCCGATCCTGAATGGAACGTCGTTCTGCTTCGCTACTTTAACCCCATCGGCGCCCACCAGTCCGGCCTTATCGGCGAGGATCCCACGGGCATCCCCAATAACCTCGTGCCGTATGTGGCGCAAACGGCCATCGGCAAGCGTGAGGCCATTCATGTCTTTGGCAATGACTACCAGACTCCTGACGGTACTGGCGTCCGCGACTACATCCACGTCTGCGATTTGGGATCCGGTCATGTCGCCGCTCTCGACTGGATGAACGGCCGCACAGGCGTTGAGATTTTCAACCTCGGCACCGGCGTAGGCAGCTCCGTCCTTGACGTCATCAAAGCGTTCTCAAAGGCATGCGGCAAAGAGCTCCCCTACGTTATTGAACCTCGCCGCGCGGGAGATGTGGACGCCAACTACGCCGATTGCTCTAAGGCGGCCAGAGAGCTCGGATGGAGCGCTCAGTACGACCTCGACGACATGTGCCGCGACTCCTGGAAGTGGCAGTCCATGAACCCCGACGGCTACCGCAGTTAGCGCCTGCTTGTCCGGCGCACCAAGGAGCCATCGTGAACTTTGCCGATTATCTTGCCTTAGTCAGGCCTCGTATCGAGAAGGACCTCAAAGCTGGACTTCCTTCTGTCACAGGCGATGCCAACGAACCTGAAGCGGTCTCCGCGCACGCAACCGATGACTTGAACGCCTACCTCTACGAGCCGTTGCGCCAATTTAGCGCGCAAGGAGGCAAACGCGTACGGCCGGCGCTCGCTCTGCTTGGAGCCGAAGCTGTCGGAGGCAATCCTCAAGAGGCGTTCCCCATCGCAAGCGCCATCGAAGATTTTCAGTCGGCGGCGCTTATCCATGACGACATCGCTGACGGTTCAAAATTACGACGCGGCAATCCCTGTCTTTATCGCACTCTTGGCGTTGGCCTTGCCATTAACGTAGGAGACGCGGCGCTGGTCAACGTTGTATCACGTATTGCCCGCAGCGATACGTATAACAACGATGTCAAAATCCGCCTTATCGATGCCCTTCTTTTGATGCAGGAGCATACTCTGGAAGGCCAGGCGCTCGATCTCGGCTGGACCCGAGAAAATCGATGGGACATCACATCCGATGACTATCTTTTTATGGCGACGTCAAAAACGGCCTACTATTCCGCCGCTTGCCCGCTGGTAGCCGGCGCCATTGTAGGTGGTGGCAGCCAAAGGCAGCAGTCGGCGCTCAGATCCTTCGGCATGAAAGCCGGGCTCGCCTTCCAGCTTCAAGACGATCTCTTGAACCTCGTCGGCGATGGCACAGCGCAAGGCAAGGACTTCCGCTCCGACATCACCGAAGGCAAACGTACGCTTTTAGTGGTCCGGGCTTTAGAGGCGCTGCTCGCCTCCACGCAAGAGGGCGAGACGCAAACGGCTTCTGAGCAAAGCGACATCCACGTCACCAACGCAGCTCTTTCCGCTGATGTTCGAGGCGAGCTCATTTCTCTTTTGTCGTCAAAGACAAATGACCCTATACTGTTAGAGCGCGCCGTTGCGCTCATCGAGTCCTCCGGCGCTCTTGACTTCGTCCGCTTGCGGGCCCAAAGCCTTATAGCTGAGGCCAAGGAACATCTCAATGGGGCAGAGTTCGACGCTGAAGCACGTGACACGCTGCTGTCGATGGCTGACTTTTTTGTGGATCGGAAGAGGTAACAAGAAATTATGGACCCTATCACGCCCGGCAGCACCGGCGCTGCCGTTGAGGATATTCAGGAACGTCTGGTAAAGCTCGATTACGATATTGATGCTACAGAGCGCGAGAAGCACTCCTTTGGCCGCACGACCGCCAACGCCGTTGCGCGCTTTCGGCTTGACCATGATCTTTCGCTCGGCGAAGACGTTGACATCGCCACATGGGTGTTGCTCGTTGACGAAAGCTACGAGCTGGGAGACCGCACACTGTACCTGCGTCTGCCAAACTTCCATGGACACGATGTACGTCAGCTTCAGGAGCGCCTGAATATCTTGGGATTTTCCTGTGGAGAGCCGGACGGCCAGTACGGCGTTCACACCGAGGCCGCGGTAAAGCTCTTCCAGGAAAGTGTCGGTGAGCTTGCTGACGGCATGGCGTTTCAAGATACGCTCGACGCCATTGAGCGTCTGCGTCACGTATGGTCCGGCAAGCAGGCAAAAGGGCCCCATCCCCAGGGCGGCATGGGATTTGCACGTGCGGCGAACGTGTTGGAAACCATCGCGCTTGCCATCACGGGCGAAGATCCCATTGCCCGAAATGTCGCCGGACGCGTGGCCAATCTTGCCAGAGCGACTTCCGAGGCGTCCGGCATCGAGCTTGTTGACTCCATCGATACTCCCACAAGCTGCACGGCCATTCTCGCCATCACGTCAAGCCCAGCGCCAGTTAAGCCCGCCCGCGGCAAGACGGTTATCGGCAGCGTCACCATGGACGAAAACGAGACGCTTCCTATGCGCCTGCGGACAGCCTTTCAGTCGGCGGAGGGTTCGCCTCAGATCGTGCGCATCTCGCTGCCCGAAAGAAGCTCGGTAGAAGGTTCGTTTACCCTCGCGGACGCACAAACTCTTGCAGTTCTTGTATTAGATGCAATTTGCGGCGCATTTATCGGCCGTAGCTGATACACTCATAGAGCATTCATTTTCAAGCATGTATGCCGGCGACCAACGTAGTGATTACATTGGGGTATCGTCCAATGGTTAGGACACGGGTTTTTGGTGCCTGTAATGTGGGTTCGAATCCTACTACCCCAGCCATGCCTGCTTGAGTATGATGAGTATGTAAGGGACTTGACGCGGCATTCCGCGTCAACGCACAGTTCGCTTGGAGGCTTTTCACATGCCACTTACTGCGATTGTCCTCGCTGCCGGCGAGGGAACGCGCATGAAGTCCCGCCACCCCAAGGTAGTGCACAATCTACTTGATAAACCCATCGTTTGGTGGACCGTCCGCGCCGCGCAGGCTGCCGGTGTCGAACGCACCATCGTTGTCGTGGGCAATCATGCAGACGAAATCAAGGCTGCGCTATCCGATTTCGATGGAATCGAATATGTCGAGCAGACCGATCGGCTTGGCACCGGTCATGCGGTTCGCGTAGTCCGCGATGCTCTTGGTGGCTTTAATGGACCTGTCGTTGTCATTAACGGCGACGCTCCCCTCATGCGCTCAGAAACAATCAAAGCTCTTGTTGATGAAACGCGCGCGCACCACAACGCCTGTACCTTATTGACCATGACGCCTCCGGATCCCACGGGATATGGGCGCGTTATTTTTTCAGACGGGCACGTCGCCGGCATTGTTGAGCATAAGGACGCCACCCCTGAACAGCGCAAACACGAACGCGAATGTAACGTAGGCGTGTATTGCTTCTGTGGCGGCCGTCTTACCGCAAACATTGACCTTATCGCCAACGACAATACGCAAGGCGAATACTACCTCACCGATATGGTTGGCATATACGTCGGCCAGGGAGAGCCAGTATCCGCCGTTCATGTCGATGACTACCATGAAGCGCTGGGCGTCAATTCCCGCTCACAGCTCGCCGACGCCACCCGCATCATGCAGGAGCGCATCAACGAGCACCTGATGGCGGAAGGCGTTACAATGCTCGATCCGACCACGGTCTGGGTCGGCGCGGACGTCACCGTGGGTCAGGATACTGAGATTCTTCCGATGACCATGCTCTACGGCGCAACGCATATCGGGTCTGACTGCGTTATCGGACCGAATACGCGCCTGACCGACACGACTATCGGTGACGGCTGCGTTGTCGATGAAACCGTCGCTCTTTCCGCGGTTGTCGAGGACGGCGCCACCTGTGGTCCCCGCGCCTATCTGCGACCTGGCGCTCACCTCATGCCGCACGCCAAGGCCGGCACACACGTTGAGATTAAAAATTCAACCATCGGCGCAGGTTCCAAAGTTCCGCATCTTTCCTATATCGGTGACACCACTATGGGCGAAGGCGTCAATGTTGGTGCCGGATCGATTACCTGCAACTATGACGGCTACCACAAGTTCCCTACCACCATCGGAGATCATGTGTTTATCGGCTCGGACACCATGATGGTGGCCCCGGTCACTATCGGTGATGGCGCACTGGTAGGCGCAAGCTCCTGCATCACTCAGGATGTTCCCGCGGACGCTCTTGCTCTTGAGCGCAGCGAACAGCGTATTGTTGAAGGATATGCCGCTACAAGGCGCGCAAAGCTTGAGAAAGAGGATTAAATGTTTGAGCAACTGTGTCAGCCACTTAACGTCGAGAAGAACATCAAACTGTATTGTGGTACGGGTAACCCTGAACTTGCCCGCAAAGTTGCTGAAATCCTCCACCTTGAACTTTCCGGTCTGCTGCTGGAAAAGTTTGCCAACGGCGAGATATACGCTCGCTTTGATGAGTCCGTCCGCGGCAATGAAGTCTTTTTCATTCAGACACTAGCCGGGAAAAACGTTAATGACCTGGTTATGGAAACGCTTATCGTCGCCGATGCCGCCAAGCGGGCGTCCGCGAAGAACTTTACGGCCGTTATTCCCCACTACGCGTATGCGCGCCAGGATCGCAAGGCCGCTGCCCGCGAGCCCATCACCGCGCGCCTCATGGCCAATCTGCTTGAAGAGGCCGGCGTTGACCGCGTTATCACCCTTGATTTACACCAGGGTCAGATCCAGGGCTTCTTCGATGTTCCCGTTTCACACCTGACAGCGCTGTACCTCTTGGGCGACTACTTTAAGAAAAAGCCATTCAACTGGGAAAATACTGTTGTCGTTTCCCCGGATATGGGTCGCGCAAAAGCAGCCAAAAAGCTTTCCGATTATCTTGACTGCGGTTTGGCCATTGCCCACAAGAGCCGTCCCCGTCATAACGAGTCGGCCGTTATGGGCATCATCGGTAACATCACCGGTAAGACCTGCATCGTCAACGATGACATGATTGATACCGCAGGTACCCTTTGCGCTTCCGTTCTCAAGCTCAAGGAAATGGGAGCAGGCGACATCTACGTCTGCGCTACGCACGGCATCTTCTCCGGCCCTGCCATTGAGCGCCTGAATGAAGCTCCGATTGAAGAATGCGTGGTCACCGATGGCATTCCTTGTGCCGCAGCCAATCAACTAGGCTCAAAGATCAAGACCATTACCGTTGCAAACGAGCTCGCAGAGGCGATTTACGCCGTCTACACGGATCGCCCCGTTTCCGACATCTTTGGCGGCGACCTCAACCTGTAAAAACAATTTGCAGGAACAACGCCTGTAGCAATAACATAAGCCATCCCTGATGCAAAAGCGAGAAGACCTTGGAACTCAAAGCTCCAAGGTCTTCTCGTCTCTACACACCCATGAGCGACGACGTTGTGAACAGCGACTAGTGGGTAGTGCCAAAAGTTGCGTCCACGATGTCGGTCTGATGCTCTACAGCGGCAGTCAAAGCGAGCTCAAGGCCGCGTGTCATTATTTCAAGAGGAAGACTGGGTGTATTCCCCGGCTGCTTGGTGGCCTGCTCGGTTGCAAAGGGAACGTGCAGGAAAGCGCCGCGCGCCTCGGGATGCTTGGTGGCAAGCGCGTGCAGCATGGAATACATCACGTCGTTGCAGACGTACGTTCCGGCCGTGTATGATACGGTCGCCGGAATACCTGCCTCATTCATGGCCGCAACCATCGCACGAACAGGAAGCGTTGCAAAGTAAGCGTCAGGGCCGTCTTCGACGATCTTCTCGGCAAGCGGCTGATTGCCATCATTGTCGGCAATGCGCGCGTCTCGGTAATTGATGCCAACAAATTCCGGCGTAATCTTCGCGCGGCCACCCGCCTGGCCGACGCAAAGCACAATGTCAGGATCAATATGATCAATTGCGGCCGAAACCGCATCTGCTCCGGCGCCAAAAACCACCGGAACCTCCAGCTTTACCACGTCAGCGCCGGCTATGGTATCGGGAAGCGCACGGACGGCTTCCCAAGCAGGATTGATTTTCTCGCCACCAAAGGGCTGAAAACCGGTTACCAAAATTGTTGCCACGATGACCTCCTATCAAAGCGTTGTAAAAGTCGCACCTTTTTAGAGTGCTACCAGTACAATCATCATAACGATTTGCACCGTAAGCATAAAGATGGCAGGAACGACTTGTTTCTTGATAACGCCATACTCATCGTCCATCTCAAGAATCGCCACGGGAACAATATTGAAGTTTGCCGCCATTGGCGTCATAAGCGTACCGCAGAAACCACAGGTCAGAGCAAGCGCGCCAACAACGGTGGGATCCGCTCCGAGCGAAAGCACAAACGGAGCTCCGATACCCACGGTAAGCACGGTAATTGCCGCGAAGGCGTTACCCATAATGGCGGTAAAGAGCGCCATTCCTACGCAGTAGACGACAATACCGACAATCAAATTACCCTCGGGAATAACGCCTCCCACAAGGTGAGAAATGACTTCACCCACGCCGGCAGCCGTAAAGGTCGCGCCAAGAATCGAAAGGAGTGTAGGTAGCATAACCAGCGGCCCTACAATATCAAGCATGCGCCTTGAGTCATCAAGAAAGAGCTTGGGAGTATTCACGCCGGGCCGCATACATAAAAGAATGCCGCAGCCTACAAAAACGCCTACCGTAAGTCCTACAAGCGTTGAAATCTTAGGGAAGAGGAAGGCGAAAATCAGCGCAAAAACACCGATGCTGAACGACGCTAAAAAGATTTTGTTGCCGATGCTCGAATACGCCACGGCCATCTCTTCTTCGGTGGGCTTTGTCGTATCTTCTCCGCGCCCAACTTGTTTGAAGACCGCGGGAAGCAGCATGATGATAAGACCGATGCCGGTCAGCTCGGAGGGAATCCATTTTCCTACAATAAAAAGCAGGCCGAGCATGGTCCAAAAAATCCCGGTACCGATACGCTTAACGTTGGTTTTGTCGCGGAAATTTGAAACGCCTGCGTACATCGCCACGAGACCAATAAGCACAAAGACAATTTCAAGTAATTTTGCCGAAAGCGTAATTTTCGGATCGGTGGAAGTGTAAAAAGCGATAAGAGCGTCCATTACGCCTCACCTCCTGTCTCAGTGGTGGCATCGCCCGTTGCAACGACGGCCGTATTTCCGGCCTTATCCGCGGCGGCCTCGATGTCGCGCTTTTGATATCGGCGGTCGAGGAATATATAGTATGCCGAGGTAAATGCAACGGCAATGAGAGCTACCGGAAGCTCGATAGCCGCAAGATGCGAAAGTTCAACGGCGTATCCAAGCTCCTTAAGCGTGCTTTGCACCAGCAGCATGCCTGACGAACCCACAAAGAGCACTTGACCGAAGAACCACGCGACATTTTCCATGCCGGACGCCATGCCCTTAAGATCATCGCGGTGACGAGGTGTCATCAGCGTCGCGTCAGGATCGTCCGCCGCCTCAGCCATAGGCATAACCACGGGCTTAATAAACCCGGCGACGCCGCCAAAGCCAACGTTAAACGCGGCGAAAATGAGGCGGAAAACGCCATAGGCCGCCATGATAATGCCGCCGCTGGCGCCCTTGACGCGGCGCATGAGCTCACGAGCCGCATTGCGAAGGCCGTTTCGTTCAAGCGTGCCCGTCAGTACAAAAACTACCACGCAAATAAGCATGGTACGCGTTGAGACAAAGCTCTTTCCCAGCGTCTGCAAAAATACAATCGGGTCCATGCCGGCAATCACCGCGGTAACGCATGCCGCTATGAGAATCGTAAGAATCGAATCCCACTTAAACGCGAAGCCAACCACGACTACCAGGATGCCAAGCAGTTTGACCAACTCGGTTATATCCATACCGCCTCCTCTAGGTTTACTACATCACGGTACAGAATTGCACACATCGCCCTTGCTGTGCGCGTAAAGGACGAAATTTTAAGCAATATGTTACATTGCGTATACAAAGACGGCCCAAACCGGTAAGGGAATCTTGATGAAAGCAAACAGACAGCCACAGACCATCTACGCATCTCTCAAGGCTCCTTCTCTTGTGTGCGGTCTCGGCAACCCTGGCGAGAAGTACGCGCACACCAGGCATAACGTCGGCTTTGCTGTAATTGACGCGCTTGCCGAACGCTATGACGCGCGCTACTGGAAGCATGAAGCGGGCTGTCTGGTTGCCACCATCATAGTCATGGATGCAGACGCGCAACGGCGAGAGGTTCTTCTCGCCAAACCGCAGGATTTTATGAACACCAGCGGAGGGCCTCTCTCAAAGCTCGCTCAGACAAGGCGCATCTCTCCTGCCGACATACTTGTCGTTCATGATGAAGTTGATCTTGCAGCCGGAAGCGTACGAACACGAGCCGGCGGCGGACTTAATGCCCATAACGGCCTGCGCTCCATTGCAGACAAGTTTGGCACCCACGATTTCATGCGCCTGCAGTGCGGCATCGGGCGCCCGCCTGGTCGGATGAAGGTCGCTGACTACGTCTTGAAAGAGCTCAAAGGCGCCGCTCTTGAAGAGTTTCTTGTCACCGTTGAGGTGGCGGCCGATGAGGCGGAGAAACTGTTCAAGGCACCTCTGACAAAACCTGTCCTCAAGGGTTTTCTCGCCACATGAGCGCGCTAAGCGTTATACAATAACGTTTGCACATTTTTTCGGCCGAACCCAGACGCGCCGTTTAAATGATTTGCAGGTCGAGCGTAGGCTCGACTTACTGCACGAGGATATCCGGTTCGGGAGAGGAGTACCGCTGAATGTATAAGATCCTCGAAAAGACGCAGTTCTCTGAAAAGGTTTTCAAGTTTCGCATTGAGGCACCTGAGATGGCCAGGCACGCACATGCCGGCCAGTTCCTCATGGTGCGCGCCAATGAGACCGGTGAGCGTGTTCCCTTCACGTTTGCCGACTGGAATCCTGAAGAAGGCTGGGTCGAATTCATTTTCATGGTAATCGGTAAAACCACGGAGATGCTCTCTACCTATGAGGCAGGCGACGCTATCCAAGACGTTACCGGTCCGCTTGGCCAACCCACTGAAATGGGCGAAGGCAGATGGGCGGTTATCGGAGGCGGCGTTGGCTTGGCCATTGCCTTCCCTGTCGCCCGCCAACTCAAGGCTACCGGCCACGAAGTTCACGCCATCATGGGCGCCCGCACCAAGGACCTGCTGCTCCTTGAGGAGCAATTCCGCAGCGTGCTTGATGACGAGCATCTCCATATCACCACCGACGACGGCTCCTACGGCGAGAAGGGCGTTGTCACCGCTCCGCTTGAGCGCCTGCTTCAGGAGAAAAAGGTTGACCATGTATTCTGTGTCGGCCCCGTTCCTATGATGAAGTTCTCAGCGCTCACGGCCGAGAAGTACAACACGCCCATCATTGCCTCCCTCAACCCCATCATGGTTGACGGAACCGGCATGTGCGGCTGCTGCCGTGTCGAGGTTGGCGGCGAGACCAAATTCGCCTGCGTTGACGGCCCTGACTTTGATGCCACCAAGGTTGACTGGAACGACCTCCGCGCACGTCAGGCGGCATATCTTACGGAAGAGGGTCAATCGCTGAAGGCGTATGAGGAGACGAGGTGCGCATGCCACAGGTAAATGGTCGTTACATTCCTAATGTAAAAGCTCCTCGTACTGCCGATAACGAAGAGCCAGCTGATGTCCGCGCAAAGGACTTCCGTCCGGTAGACAAGGGCTTCACCAAAGAGATGGCAATCGCGGAGGCCAACCGCTGCCTTGACTGCAAGAACCCGCTTTGTGTACAGGGCTGCCCGGTCAGCATTAACATCCCTCGCTTCATTGAGGCTATCCGTGCCGAAGAATTTGGCCGTGGTCTTGATATCATCCATGAGGCGTCCATGCTTCCCGCTGTCTGCGGCCGTGTATGTCCGCAGGAAAACCAGTGCGAAGGCGTCTGCGTCATGGACAAACGCAGTGAACCAGTAGCCATCGGCCAGCTGGAACGCTTCCTTGGAGACCAGCCCGAGCTTGCCTCCGAAACCAAGGTTGCTCCCAGAAACGGCAAGAAGGTTGCCGTTGTCGGCTCCGGTCCCTCCGGCATCGCCTGCGCCGGTGAGCTTGCGCGCAATGGCTTTGATGTTACAGTATTTGAAGCATTCTTCACAGGCGGCGGCGTGCTGGTATACGGCATCCCCGAGTTCCGTCTGCCAAAGGCTGTTGTCAAGCGCGAGATTGACGGTCTTAAAGATCTCGGCGTGAAATTTGAGTACAACTCAGTTGTAGGCCGCATTACCGATGCCGATGAGCTCTTTGAGAAGGGTTTCGACGCCATCTATATCGCCACCGGTGCCGGCCTGCCGAAGCTCTTGAACATCCCCGGAGAGAACCTTCCCAACGTCTTCTTCGCAAACGAATACCTTACGCGCGTGAACCTTATGAAGGCAAACCAGTTCCCCGAGTATGACACCCCCACCAAACACGGCAAGTCCGTTATCGTCTTCGGCGGCGGCAATGTTGCCATGGATGCGGTCCGCACGGCAAAGCGCCTGGGCGCCGATCGCGCAATTATCGCATACCGTCGTACCGAAGAAGAGATGCCTGCTCGCCGCGCCGAGCTGCACCATGCCAAGGCTGAAGGTGTCGAGGTTATGCCGCTGGTTTCTCCGCTTGAGTTCATTGCCGGAGAAGGCGGCACCGTATGCGCTGTACGTGTTCAAAAAATGGAACTTGGCGAGCCCGATGACTCCGGTCGTCGTCGCCCCGTACCTATTGAAGGTGCCATTGAGGAGATCCCTTGTGACGTTGCCATCTCTGCTATCGGCACCAATGCCAACCCCTTCGCCAAGATGATTGGTGACATCAAGCTCAATAAATGGGGTTACATTGAGGCCGATGATGAAGGTCGTACATCGGATCCGCGTATCTGGGCTGGTGGCGATATTGTCACCGGCGCGGCTACCGTTATTTTGGCTATGGGGGCTGGCAAAGCCGCCGCGGCTTCAATCACCAAGCACCTCGCATAGGCGCCGCTACAACGCGTTTTTGTCGATACGCCGCAACTTTTGGTCATCAAGAAGTTGACCTCAAACAACGTAACCCCGACTGTCTCTTTGACAGCCGGGGTTTTGACAGCCGTGGTTTCTTCTCGCTTCACAGGTACTTCTCGCACGCAGACATAAGTGTCGCCAGATTCGCTACACTAGGAGATACCATCCACGCTACCCACATAGGAGAAGAGATGATAGATGTAACCGAAGCGAAGGCGCTTGTTGAAAAAGCCGTTCCCGGCAGAGACCGCGCGGAGGCTGACACCCTCTCCGCAGCGGCTATCGATTGGGCTATTAAAAATCTCATTGGGCGCACCGAGGCACGTATTCGCACCTACGCAATGTACGGCAAAACAGCTATCGCCGTCAAGATTGCCCCGGGCGTTAAAGACAGGGAGGGAAGCGGCAATTCGTTTTACAGTGATTTGGTTGCGGAGAGCAATACCGAGGTTGCCGATGCCATTGCTGATCTCATCAACGGCCGTGAACAAACACTTCTCTCGCCTATCCAAACCGCTCGAATCCTCAATACCTACAATGCGCGCACGGTAAAATTTGTACGGTCACTCAGGCAGTTGGGATTTACCGTTAAAACAGGTGATGAGCCGTGCGGTAATGCTCGACTTGACAACAGTACTATCGTCGTCATGTGGGAGTAAAACGGCAAAGGTAAACGGCAGAAATAAAGCGGCGCCCGCAGATGCAGACGCCGCTTATCAGAGCTTACCGGAGTTGCCTTATCGAAGCGTTGTTTACAATCGATGGCTATCCCCGTCAAACGATTATGCCAAACAATTACGCCTCGTCGCCGATAACCAGCGGTACAAATTGGAACGTATCAGTGTCTACATAGCCACGGTTGGTAAGGCGCAGGCTCGGAATGCACGCCAGCGACAGCAAGCCCATGGTCATAAACGGAGAAGGCATGGTGCAGCCCATGTTCGCCCACGCCGCTTCAATGGTATCGACGTCAGCTGCGACCTTTTCAACATGCTCAGGACTCATCAGGCCACAGATAGGAAGCTTCACAAGACCGAGAATCTTTCCATCTTGAACGGCAACCTCGCCGCCGCCGCACTCCACCAGTGTCTTTGCGGCCAACGTCATATCAGCGTCATTGTCGCCGACAACAAGCAGATTATGAGCATCATGAGCAACCGTTTGGGCAAGGGCGCCATGGATGCCAAAACCCTTTACAAAGCCGTACGCGTACGTACCGGTATTGTGATGACGCTCAAAGACGAGAACTTTCAAAAGATCTTGTGACGGATCGGCGGTAAGGCAGCCGTCAACAATTGGCGCCAGGGCCTCGGTGCTACCGGTAATGGTGGAACCGGGAGCGACTACCATAGACCTTACGGTAGCAGAGGAGCCGGAAAGAGCCTGGCCGTTTGCGTCAACAGCGGGAATACGGAAGGTATTCTCGTCAATGTCTACGGACACATGCATGGTATCGGTCATCCATGAAGGATACACATAGCCGCCCGCCTCAAAAAGAGCCTTGCCGTCTTCGGCCACTATCTCGCCGTCAATAATGGTACGCGTCACGTGGAAGTCCTTAAGATCCTCAAGGAAGACGAGGTCGGCGCACTTTCCGGGGGTGACGGAACCCATGTCCTCGCCTACCTGGAAGTAGGTGGCGACGTTGATGGTAACCATCTGGATAGCGGTAACAGGATCAATGCCCTCACGGACGGCCATCCGCAAAATACGGTCAAGATGCCCGTCGGAAACCAGCGTGTTGGGGTGGTTGTCGTCAGAAACAAGGTTGCACAGGCGCGTATCAATCTTGCCGCTTGCAACAGCGGGGGCAAGGTCATGGAGATTCTGCCATGCGGAACCTTCGCGAATCTGAGCGTACATACCCAGACGCAACTTAGCAAGGACATCTTCCGCCCTGATGGACTCATGGCAAGAAGAGACGCCGGAGGCAATATAGGCGTTAAGACCGCGATCCGTCTCGCAGACGCTGTAGTGGCCGGTAGCAGTACGACCCGCCTTCAGCGTTGCGTTCACCTCTTCAATGGCATTGTCCTGGCAGGAAAGGATGCCGGGGTAGTTCATCATTTCGCCGAGAGCGACAACACCATCCCAGCTCATGGTTTCCTCAACGCCCGCGGCATCAACGCTTGCGCCGGTGTCCTCAAAGCCCGGGACGGCGGGAACGCAGGAAGGCGTTGTAATCATTGCTTTCAGCGGAACCTTCGCAGCAACCTTGGCGACCTCAGCAACGCCCTCAAGACCGGTCACGTTGCAAAGCTCGTGGGGATCCCAATAGATGCCTGTGGTGCCGTGGGGTACGACGGCACGCGCATACTCATCCACTCCAACCATAGAACTCTCAACGTGGATGTGTCCGTCCATAAAGCCTGGCGCCACAAGCGAGCCTTGAGCGTCAATGACGCGAGTCTTCTCGCCAATGCAGTGTTCTGCCGTGTAGGGAGCAATGCCCAGATACGCCACACGCCCGCAGGCAATGGCAATATCGGTATCCTCAAGAATTTCATGCGTGGTGACGCTGATCAGGCGGGCATGGCGGATAACCAGCTCGGCAGGTTCCTGCCCCTGCGCAACCCGGATGAGAGTCCTGTTGCATTCCCACAAAGGCATCTTGCAAAACTTGTTAAGCATATCGGTCTCCTTTCGGTGTGACCATGAGTGATGCTAAAAACATCAGTAGTCATTATTGAAGAACAAACAAAGACTTTGGAACAGGTTCAATCGGACAAACGGTTACACAAAGAAATACTTGACAATAAACAGCAGCGCGATGACGTACATAGCAACGCTGACCTTTTTGCGGCGCCCTTTTCCTCCCAAAGCATTGATGACCACATATGAGATGAAGCCTGTCGCCATACCCTCAACGATGCTATAGGTAAACGGAATGGTAAAAAGACAAATAAACGCCGGCATTGCTTCTGACATGTCAGAAAAGTCAATACTCAACAACGAAGATATCATCAAGAATCCCACAATAACTAAGGCAGGAGCCGTCGCAAATGAGGGGATTGCCAAAAAGATTGGCGAGAGGAACAACGCAATGCCAAACATGATTGCCGTTACCAGTGAAGTGAGCCCCGTTCTTCCGCCGGCCGCAATGCCCGCGGCGCACTCGACGACAGCAGTGGTTGCAGATGTGCCGGTAGCGGCTGCGGTCATGCAGGAAACAGATTGGGAAACGAGGGCGTTCTTAAAGCGCGGGAATTTGCCGTTATCGTCAAGAACGCCGACCTTGGTAGCAGAACCCACAAGTGCGCCGAAGGTCTCAGAGATATTGGTGAACAGGTACGCAATCACAATGGTGGCAAAGCCAACGCTGAATATCTGTGAGAAGTCCATCTTGAGGAAGGTAGGCGCCATGGATGGAATGGCAAGACCACGAGAAAAATCAGGAATGAGACTGCCATATCCTGCCGCAGGATCAGGAACGTATAGACCGCTCAGTTGGCAGATAAGACCCAAACCCCAGGTAATAAGGATGCCAAGCAGAATGTTGCCCTTAACGTTATAGATCATAAGGAGCGCCGTGATAACGATGCCTGCAAGTCCTAAGATGGCGGAAATGCCACCGGTAGAGAACGTACCCGCCTCGATACTGCCATGGAACGGGAAAATGGTCACCAGCGTAGAAGGGCTATCAACGACGATTCCTGCACTCTTGAGACCAATAAACGTAATAAAAAGTCCAATACCGGCAGTAATGGCAAGCTTCAGGCTGTGCGGAATTGCATCGAGAACCACTTCGCGAATCTTGGTAAGCGAAATGATGAGGAAAATAAAACCCTCAACAAAAAACGCTGCAAGAGCCACTTGCCAACTGTATCCCATGCTCAAAACGACCGTATAGATCATGAATGCATTCAATCCCATGCCCGGCGTAATGATGAAAGGATAATTTGTCGACAGCGCCATAAGAAGCGTTCCCAAGGCAGATGTCACCGCCGTTGCCGTAAAGACCGCGCCACTGTCCATGCCTCCGGCACTGAGGATTGACGGGTTTACTACAAGAATATACGCAATAGTGACAAATGTGGTAATACCAGCGATTACCTCGGTTTGAATATTGGTATTGTGCTCTTTTAATTTAAAAAATGACTCAATCGTATCCTTCATGAGCACACCCCTCCTAACTACTCGGTTTCCATACCTTTTTGACTTGGCTTTTGTATCCTCGCCTCCTTCTCGCCAAAAGACATGTTTTGGCAAGCATGTCTGTATACATCACTCCTTGCACATACAACAAATCCCAAAACAATGGCCGCATGCGCTCAACAAAAACATGACAAACTGGGTGAAACAAACATGCGAAACAGCTCTCAAAACCAAACAAATAGTTTGTAATGCAAACTAAAATACTGTTATGAATACAATACAGCTCCCCTTGAAAAAAGAGGAGCCGTATCGGTAATTGGTCAAAAAAGACAGGCGACCGGTAGTTTGTTCAAACCCTCTGTAGAACCTAGAAAATTCTGGCACCCGCAACATACTTCTGTGCGATAGTTCCACCTTCACTTGCAAGGTAGACATAACGCTCTACACGCTGCGCAATATCCAGCTCACGCACGCTGCGAATACCACTATCATCCAGTACAAGAGCATCGAACTCATATCCTTCGGCAAAGCTGCCAACCTTGCCAAAGAAGGAACCTCCGCCTAAAGTGGCCAGGTAGAATGCTTCTTGAATGGTCAGAGGAGCAAAGCTCTGATCCACACACCTCCAACGCAGCTTAGAAACACCTACGGCATCGGAAATAGCTCTGAACATGGAAAGATTTGCTCCGCCGGCAACGTCGGTACCAAGCCCAACGTTCAATCCTTCGTCCAAATACCTCTTGATAGGTGCGATTCCGGATGAAAGGAACATATTGGATTGCGGACAGTGGGCAATATAGGTTCCCGCCTGCTTCATAAGAGAAATCTCTTCATCGGTTGAATAGACACAGTGCGCCATCACAGTCTTGGTCAGACCGCCGAGAAGGCCAAAATGCTCATACGTCTGACCATAGCACGTTGACCAAGGGCATAATCCTTTGACCCAATCGATTTCTGAAAGGTTCTCCGAGAGATGGGATTGCACGGGCAGACCGTACTCTTGCACTAAATTGCCAAGACCCTCCATAAGCTCATCGCTGCAGGTTGGCGTAAAACGCGGTGTAAGAATAGGCTGCGTGTTAACATATGCGCCTTTTACATCTTCAAGCCACTTCCTTGTTGCCGTAAGGGAAGCCTTCGCGGAGCTCTCGCAAAGAAATTCGGGGCTGTTGCGATCCATATTGACTTTGCCCACATACGTCTTTAGACCTGTGTCTTCGAGTTTATCCATAAGAAGCTTCGTAGCAGGTACATGAAGCGTTGCAAAAATAGCAGCCCGGGTAGTTGAAGAATGTCTGAGATCATCCACGAACATGTCATACGCCTCAGAAGCGTACTTCAGGCCCTCATAGTTACTTTCTTCCGGAAAGGTATACGTATTAAGCCAGTCGAGCAACTCAAGATCCATGGCAATACCGCGGAAAGTGTACTGCGGAGCATGTACATGAATATCGTTTAAGCCCGGCGTAATGAGCATGTTGCCGCAATCAATGAGCGGCAGTCCTTGGTACTTCTCGGGAAGTTCGTCAAATACACCCTGAGAAACCCCGTCAACACAGACAACATACGCGTCTTTTCTGGTGTCAAATTGCGTAGGTGAGATGTTGTAGCATATGTCGCCCTTTAGGATAAAGGAACGGTCAGTCTTTGTATCCATCGTATCTCCTCAACGTCAACGTAAAGCGACGTTTTATCGTTACATCCCGCGCATCTTGCGGTACAGATTATCATCCTGCTTTTGTCGTGCTGTTATATGAGCAGGTACTTGACAAGAAAAGCAGCAGCCAGCACGTACATCATGGGGCTGATCTTTTTGCGCTTTTCCGGACCGCAGCACAGATTCACCACCACATATGAAATAACGCCGAGATACATGCCTTCGGCGATGCTGTAGGTAAAAGGCATTGCGATAACACAAAGAAAAGCGGGAATACCCTCGGTAATGTCGGTAAAGTCAACACCAAAAAGAGCACCCATCATAGAGAAGCCCACAACCACCAGCGCCGGCGCAGTTGCAAACAGAGGAATTGCCAAAAAGAATGGAGAAAGCAGCAAAGAAAGCAAAAAGAGTACTGCTGCAACCAGAGAGGAAAATCCGGTACGCCCTCCTTCCGTGATACCCGCTGCGCACTCAACGGGAACGCATGTAGGTGAAATACCCAGAGCTGCAGAGAGCATCGTAGTTACGGACTGTGTCACAAGAGCCCCTTTGGCTTTACGGAGGCTGCCATCATCCTCAAGAAGATTCGCCTTTGAGGCAAGGCCCAAAACAGTGCCGATGGTATCAAAGAGCGACGTAAACAGAATTGCAAACACAACAGTTAAAAAGCCGACTTCGCCAATGTGCGAAAAGTCAAATTTGAACAGAATGGGAGACAGAGAAGGAATCGAGATTCCCTGAGAGAAATCAGGGATCAGACTCGCGTAGCCTGCGTCAGGCTGCGGAACATAAAGGCCGGCAAGCTGGCAGAGCAAACCCAAACCCCAGGTTATAAGGATGCCAAGTAAAATACTGCCCTTAACTCCTTTTGCCATAAGGATTGCCATTATCAGCACGCCGACAAGAGCGAGAACGGCTGAAATACCTGCCGTTGAGAAGGTTCCCTCGGCAAAACTCGTGTGGAAATTAATCATGCTGACCAGCGTTGCTGGATTACTGACGACAACGCCGGCTCCTTTAAGACCAATCAGCGCAATAAAAAGACCGATACCGGCCGTAATGGCAAGCTTAAGGCCAGACGGAATCGCGTCAATCACCATGTCGCGAAGCTTGGTCAGCGACAAGAGCAGGAAAACGGCGCCTTCCACAAATACGGCTGCCAACGCCGTCTGCCAGCTGTAACCCATGCCAAGCACTACGGTATAGGCGAAATACGCATTGAGACCGAGACCCGGTGCCAGAATAAAAGGATAGTTCGTTGTCAACGCCATGATGCAGGTGCCGAGAAACGAAGCTAAAGCCGATGCCGTAAAAACCGCTCCACTGTCAAGGCCTGCGGCCGAAAGCACGCTGGGATTGACCGCCAGGATATACGCGACCGTAACAAACGTTGTCATACCAGCAATAAGCTCAGTTTTAAGTGACGTTCCTCTCTCTTTGAGATGGAACCATTTCTCAATCATCGTTTCCATATGAAACAATCCTTTCAAAAGAACCTATCCTCATTCGCATTCAGCGAAAAACCCTTGATATCCCACGCTTGGGCTGTGCTTCGAAGGCACTAGACTTCAGGCTTTACGGCATCCTCGCCAACCATGCCGTTAACAAGATTGACGGCCTTCTCGACTGCATTAATAACATCCTGGTAACCCGTACAGCGGCACAGGTGTCCGGAAAGCATTTTTCTGATTTCGTCACGTGAGTACGTTTTTCCGGTGTTGACAATCTCCATGGTGCTCATAATGAGGCCAGGAATACAAAAACCGCACTGCACGGCGAACTCGTCAACAAAAGCCTGCTGAACCGGGTTGAGAGTGCCGTCAGCAGCCTGAAGGCCCTCAACTGTCAGGATATCCTTACCTTGTGCCCACTCAGTCAGGTAGAGGCAGGTATCGGTAGCTACACCATCAATAAGAACCGTGCAGGCGCCACATTCTCCTACCTCACAACCACGCTTGACACTGGTAAGGCCCAGTCTGTTGCGCAAAGTATCCAGAAGCGATTCACGCGGATCAAAACCAACCTGGACTTCTTTGCCGTTTACCGTACATTTGAGAATTTTGTGATCCATTACAGTTCAGCCCCTCCCCTGCGAGCCGCTTCAGCAAAGGAACGTTTCGACATTTCCTTGATCAGCTGAAGTCTGAATTCTTTTGATGCACGCCAACTGTCGCGCGGATTGGTGTCGCCGGCCGCAAGTTCGCCGATCTTCTCGACAGCCTCAACAACAGGCATACCACGCAGCGCCTCTTCAGTGGAAAGTGCACGCATCGGCGTTGGTCCCGCAACGCCAAAGGCAAGGCGAATATCATCAACGGTCTTTTTATCTGCGCTGAGCTTTACCAAACAGCAGCAGCCCATCGTAGCAATCTCAAGAGCCCTGCGTTTTCCATACTTAAAATAGTAGCCGGTAAATCCCTCATAGTGGCTCTTAGGAATCCTGATCTTAACCAGAATCTCATCGCGCTTTTTTGTAGAACGTCCAGGACCTGCATACCACTCTTCAATAGGAATGGTTCTTGCACCTTCAGGACCCTTAACATCGAGAAGCGCTCCGTAGGCATAGAGCGTGGATGCGGAATCGGCCGATGTGGCAGCATTGCAGACATTTCCCCCGATGGTACCTGAGACACGAAGCTGAGGACCTCCGGGAGTGTCGCAGGCCTCTCCCAACACCGGCACGGTCTCTTGGATAACCTTGCTTGTGGTTACATGATGGAACCACGTGATTGGTCCTATCTCAACGGTACCATCCGCGCCGAGACTGACACCGTCAAGCTCATCATGAAGCTCATGGATGGACACCAGATGGGCACCGGCAAATTTGCCTTCACGTATCTTTACCAAGACGTCAGTACCGCCGGCAACCACGATGGATTCAGGATCTTCCGAAAGAGCTCGGATTGCGTCGTCAACGCTGGTAGCGCTATACAATGATTCGATATCGTACATTTAAATCAGCCCCTCTCTCTTAAAGCCCTCGAACAAACGTTGAGGAGTCATGGGCTCTTCGTAGAACTTAACTCCGGTTGCATCCAGGATGGCGTCGCGGATAGCCGCAGCGGGAGAGATGGTCGGCGTCTCTCCTACAGCCTTGTTGCCATAAGGACCCGTAGGATCATCGGTCTCAACAAACTGAGCCTCAAGGTCCGGCACATCCATGGTCGTGGGGATCTTATAATCCAAAAGCGTAGGATTAAGAACGCGAGCGTTCTTCGGATCTACCAGGATTTCCTCGTAGAGAGCAAACCCGATAGATTGCGACATGCCGCCATGAACCTGCTGCTCCACAAGCTTTGGATTGATGAGCCTGCCGGAATCCTGTACGTTAATAATCTTGTTGATGGTGACCTGACCCAAGGGCATATCCACCGTAACGTCTGCAAAGCTGCAGCCGACAGCGATCGTGTTGGAGTGTATATTGATGGTGGCGCGCCCATAGAGCTGATCGTTGTGCTCCATGTTGTAGTACGCCTCAAGGGCAAGTTCGTCCAGATTACAAACCTTATCGCCAACCGAATCAAAGATTGCATGGTCATGCAAGTCAAGGGTTCCCTGTGCATTGGGAAATACATACGATGCAAATTCAAGAATCTTTGATCTGAGCTGCTCGCCCGCCTTCTTGACCGCCGTACCCGAGACATAGGTCTGGCGAGAAGCATACGCACCTGAGTCATACGGGGTTACATCGGTGTCTTGGAATGAAACGATATGCACGTCTTCACTATCCACTCCGATGGCCTCCGCTGCCATCTGTGTAAAGACCGTATCAGCGCCTTGGCCGATCTCGGTTGCCCCCATCTGCAGCTGAACGCTGCCGTCTTGGTTAAGCGTTACTGCAGCCGTAGCAGTCTCAAGCGCAAACGGTGCCACCGCCGTCTTATAGACAAAGCATGAAACACCAACGCCGTGACGGATGGGACCAGTCTCGTTTGCATACTCTTTCTTCTTTTTATCCCACTCGATATACGCCTTGCCCTTCTCGATACACTCAGGCAAACCGCAGGTATTTGCTGCAACATAATGTCCGGGACTGAACTCATCCACATAGCCTTTTTGAATAGCATTGGCCATACGGAATTCAATGCCATCCCAACCCATGTCATACGCGATATCGCTCATGAGACATTCTGCAGCCCAGTTACCTTCGGGAACGCCGTACGCACGCATAGCACCTGTATGAGGTCCATTGGTGTGAACGGTCCATGCCTCGCAGGAAATGGCATCCTCACACGTATGATAGAGCCAGCGGAACGTATTGACAGAATTCAAAATCAGGGCGTGACCGTGGTGGATATAGCCACCCGTATTAGACCATGCTTTGATGGAGCGAGCATGCAGGTGCATATCATCATCCACGCTTGCCTCAACATCAAAACTCTTGGGCTGACGGCCGCTTGTAGCATAAAAGAGCTCTTCACGGCTAAGCTCAAGTTTGACACACCTGCCGCCTACCTGGTGGCAGAGCCATGCATTCAAAGGCTCGTAATGAACGTCTTGTTTCGTACCAAATCCGCCACCGATATACGGCTTGATAACTCGAACCTTTCCCCAAGGAATACCCAGCGCCTGGCCAATCACACGGCGAACGATATGAGGAATCTGCGTTGATGAAACGCAGACAATCTTGTCATTTTCCTCATAACAGTACGAAACACAGGTTTCAATATGAGCCTGGCTTTGCTCGGCCGTGGTGAGATGGGCTGAAAAATGATGGTAGGCAGGATCGTGCAAGACCTCATCGACACTCTTGTAGCCCTTTTTAGCAAGATCTTCTTCGCTGGTCTGCACATGCGTATGTGCAACCACATTGTCAGGCTTTCCTTCTTGAATAGGATGCTCGGTACCTGCAAGAGCCTCCTTGGGGTCATAGACAACCGGCCACTCTTCATATTCAACTTTGATTTTGGCAAGAGCCCTGTCGCAGGCTACGGTGTCCTCGGCAACAACGGCGGCGATATTGTCTCCGTAAATGCGTACGCGCGCATCCAGAAGCTTACGATCGGGAAGATCGCGTTTCTCGGCACGCGAATCCGCATACCACGGGTGACCGGCCACAGGATAGGGATGTTCAGGTACGTCGAAGCACGTATAGACACCGACGACACCAGGCACCTTACAAGCCTCAGACGTATCGATAGATTTGACAATGCCGTTTCCTATGGTTGCATGCAAAATCTTCGCTTCAAGGCACGGTTTGGGACAGAGGTCATCGGTATAGTTAGCGCGACCGGTGACCTTGTCATACGCATCAACTCGTATGAGCGGTCTGCCAACTTCTTTTAATTTCTTCATTAAAACTTCCCTTCCTGCAAATAAAGTCTCGGTGCTCTTGCGTCAGGCAAAAGGGCGCCAATCCTATAGTCCGCACATCTTACAGACACGATATGTGCGATGACGCACGCACAGAGCTTTCAAGGTCAGACGCACCTACCTGTGCGCCTGACCTTTATGACGGCGTTTTACAACGGCGCCGATTCTTATACGAAAGAGCCGTCGGAGATCTTCTTGACAATCTCTTCATACTGCGACTTAACGTCAGCAGAAACAGCATCGGAATAGGTACCCACGGCCACACCACCGTTGGAGAGGTCTCCATATACGGTCTTCTTGCCAAACTTGCCGGCTTCAACGTCATCAAGAACCTCATTGGTCATCTTGACGTTATCGGTCACCACGGAACAAATGATGCAAGGGCTATCCTTGGTAATGTCTCCCGGCTGTCCGATATCGTAGCGATCGCTGCCGGCTGCAACCAAAGCTTCACGGGCACCCGTATCAACGATTGAAGCATCACCAAACATGACATCGATGTTCTGGGTGCTGATCATACCACTCGCAAGCTCCTTGCCCTTGGCGGCATCGGAGAACGATCCCGCGTAGGCGGTGGTTACCTGGATGCTCGAGTCCACCTTTTTAGCCGCCTCGGTATATCCCTTAATCTTGTTCTTGGTGGTGTCAAGCTCAACGCCACCAATAAAGCCGATGCTCTTGGTCTTTGACATAAGTCCGGCAAGGGCGCCTGCAAGCTGGCCTATCTGGATGGTGTTTGGAATGGTGCACTCAATGTTTGCAACATCGGAGACCTCATCGTTAAAAATGCAGAACTTGGCATCGGGATTGTCTTTTGCCACCTGTTTTACATCGGCGGTGTACTGATTTCCCGGAGCAACAATCAGATCGTAGCCCTGGTCAACGTAGTTCTGCATAGTGGAAACCCAGTCTGCCTGAGCAACGGACTCAGAATATGCTGTCTCCCAGCCATGCTGCTTTGCGGAGTCAACCATGGCACCATAGCAGCTTGCACCCCAACCACCGTCATTGACGGGGCCGTCTAAAAACATGGCAACTTTTTTGGTCTTCTTGGACGAATCCCCACCGCCCGATGAGGTTTCCTTGTCGTCACAACCCGCAAGGGATAGACCCGCGGTTGTTGCTGCTGCCGCTCCGAACAGACCCAAGAAACCACGACGACTCACGTTACGATAATCCATGACTTCCTCCATTCAATGTACCGGAGTCCTTTCCGGTACTTCTTTTATTTCAGCGACAGCACTTGTCGCACAAACCACACACCAACATATATACGTACAGAGCTAACGAGACTCCCGGTAGTACGGTTGGCCGTTAGCCTTAGGACCAATTTTTCCGGCTCCAAAAAACACAAGTGCCAAAATCGTAAAGACGTACGGGAGCATCTGGAAGAACTGGTATGGAACCTGTTGCGCAAAAATCTGCAAATTAATCTGGAATCCATCGAAGAAGCCAAAGAGAAGGCAGGCTCCCAAAATACCCTGCGGACTCCAACGACCAAAGATAACAGCAGCAAGGGCGATAAAACCACGGCCGGCTACAATACCATCAGCATAGGTAGAGGTATACACCAGCGTCAAAAATGATCCGCCAATTCCTGCCAAGGCACCACAAACAATACACGCCAGATATTTTGTCTTGATAACATTTACGCCAAGCGTCTCTGCTGCCTGAGGATTTTCTCCTACTGAACGATAGCTCAGGCCGGAACGGAACTTAGTAAAGAAGATAATCGAAAGCGGGATGGCAAGATACGCAAGATATGCGAGAAGAGACTGCCTAAAGAAAATCTTTCCGATAAAAGGAATATCGCTCAAGAACGGAATGGCAATAATGGGCATTGAAGCACCCTGGACAAGTCCTGAACTATCGCCAAAGATAATCTTATATGCAAACATCGCGATGCCGGGTGTAAGAATATTGATCGCCATGCCCACAACTACCTGGTTCACGCAGAGCGTAACGGTACAGAAGGCATAAATCAGATTTACAAGCACTCCTGAACATGCTCCGAACAAAACACCAAGCCAAAGATTGCCGCTCTTATATGCGACGACAAAGCCAATAAAGGCGCCGATGGTCATAAGACCATCAAGACCAATATTTACAAGACCTGCACGCTCAGAATAAAGCTCACCAAGAGCCACCAGCAGAAGTGGTACGCACATTCTTACTGAGGCAGCAAAAATATCAGGAAGTGCAGCAATAAGAGCATCCATTATGCCTCCACCTCCGCTTTCTTAGAATCGTTACTTTTCTCGTCTGTCATCTTTCCCGTAATTGCAGGAAGAAGGACAGCCTTAATCTTGGGCAGCTTCAGCATAGCAATACCAGAAACCGCAAAGATAATGATAAGAGCGCGAATAATCTCGGTAATGGCAGTAGGTACCATAATGCCAACCTGCATGGAAGTAGCTCCGGTAGTAAGCATTCCAAAGAAAAGCGCAACTACCATAGAGCCTATAGGATTAAGTTGGGCAATAAGCGCAATAGCTACGCCATCAAAGCCAACTCCCACTCCAAAACCGGCGAGCAGACGGTACTGCTTACCTAAAATCTCGACAGATCCTCCAAGGCCGGCAATGGCACCGGAAATGATGAAGGAGAGCACCATGAGTTTGCCAACCGAAAAACCATTCACGCGAGATGCAATGGGGTTAATACCAACCGCACGGATCTTAAAGCCAAACGAGGTCTTGAAAATGACATACCAAAGGAAAAATGCAAGAAGAATTGCCAAAATGACACCTACATGAAATTTGGCAATACGGGGCAGTTGTGCGCTATCGGGAATAGGAAGTGTCTCGGGGTTGTCTCCGCCACGGAAAGGCCCCGTATAAACCCAACTCATAAACAAGACGGCCACATAGTTCAACATGATTGACGTAATCATCTCGTTGAGGCCTCGAGTTATTTTCATGATACCAGGAAGCAAGCCCCAGATGCCCCCAACCACAATTCCCACGAGAAGTGCGACAACGATGGCCACTATGCCTTCAAGATGAAAACCAAGAACCGTCATAATGGCACACGTAGCACCCATGACAAACTGGCCTTCTCCTCCCAAGTTAAAAACACCGCACTTGTATGCAAAGGCAGCGCACAATGAGGTAAAGATCAAGGGGCATGCACTCATGAGTGTCTGTGCAATACGTGACTTACTTCCCACAGAACCTGAGAACAAAAGCGCATATCCTTTAATAGGATTTTTTCCCAAGCACGCAATGATAATGGCACCGATTATGAGCGCCAAAATAATGGAAATAACCGGAACGAGCGCAGAAATAAGATGCTCTCTGTTGGTTCCCCCAAAAACGCTAAACGTTTTCTTACTCACGAGACTGTCCTCCTGTCTGGCCTGCCATAGCAAGAGAGATTTCTTTGACAGGTGGATTATCACCGGGATAGATTCCCATAATTTCGCCCTCAAAAAGAACAACGATTCTGTCAGATAGCTTCAAGACCTCGTCAAAGTCCGCACTAATAAGCAACACCGCACAACCCGCATCACGTTGCGCAATAATCGAATCATGCACAAACTCGGTAGCCCCAATATCCAAACCACGTGTTGGATACACTGCAACCATAAGCTTGGGATTTCCGTCAAGCTCACGGGCAAGAATAACCTTTTGCTGATTGCCGCCTGAAAGACTGCGGGCAGACTGATTTACGGAGACGCAGCGAATATCGTTCTTCTCACGCATATTTTCTGCATATTCCTGAATCTTATCGGTTCTCAGCCATGCACCATGACCAAAGGAAAAGCGCTTTGATGTAGTCTGCTTAAGAATCAGGTTGTCGGCAATAGACATGTCTCCCACAAGACCCATTCTGTTACGGTCCTCCGGGATGTTTGCCATTCCAAAATCGATGAAATCTTGCGGCGAGAAAAGCGCAACTTTACCCTCTGTTGTCTCTACCTCACCACTCTCAGGAGCAACAAGACCGGTAATTACCTGTGCAAGCTGAGATTGGCCATTTCCGTCAATACCTGCTACGCCTAATACCTCTCCTGCATGGATGGTTAAAGACACGTCCTTAAGACCTCCATGCTTGATTTCTGGATGGAGCGCCACGTGTGTCAAGGTCATGATTGGCTGATCGGAGCTGGTGTGTTTTTCGTAATAGCTTTCCGTAAACTCTCGGCCAATCATAAGATCGGCAAGTTCTTGTTCGGTCGTATCGTTGATATTCACCGTTGCAATGGAACGTCCGGCACGAAGCACGGTTATGCTGTCAGAAATGCGCATAACCTCACGCATTTTATGAGAGATGAAGATAATGGATTTACCTTCAGCCGTCAGGGAGTTCATGATATCAAAGAGACCTTCGACTTCAATGTCAGTAAGTACGGCGGTTGGTTCGTCAAGAATGAGGAGGTTGGCACCGCGATACAAAACCTTGAGAATCTCAATTCTTTGCTGTTCGCCAATGGACATCTCGGAGACCTTTGCGTCAAGGTTAACCTCAAGGCCATAGCGAGCAGCTAAAGCTTCAATGTCTTTCTTGTCTTGCTCTTTTTGCATAATAGGAGACGCGTGCACCTTGGTTCCAAGAATGACATTTTCCAGCCCTGTCATGGCCTCTATTAGCATGAAGTGCTGGTGCACCATGCCAATTCCCTGCTCAACCGCGTCACGGGGAGAGTCTATCTTGACTTCCTTCCCGTGCATGAAAATCTTTCCCGCAGAAGGAGTATATAGGCCCATAAGGCAGTTCATAAGTGTTGACTTGCCCGCGCCGTTTTCTCCTAAAAGGGTATGCACCTCCCCTTCTTGGATAGACAGGCTGACATCGCGGTTTGCATAAAATGAGCCAAACCGTTTGTCAACGCCTTCCATCCTGAGAAGCTCTCCCATACCGTACCTCCTCTTTTAACGCATATCGATCAGGTCACACTGCAATGTATGAACATCATGAAAACACGCGAAGCGCGTCTCACCTTTTATCACTTTTGAGCTTTTGGCTTACGGTAGTACGAATCTTCCAGGGGCAGCTTGGTGCGCATAACGTGATCCAGCGCATAGTAGGCATTCGCAACAGCAGGCGCCGTTGGAATCGTTGCAATTTCACCGATACCCTTGCCGCCATAGGCGACCGGCAGCAAGTGTTCCTTCTCAACGTAGATTGCCTCAATATGCGGGATATCAGGCGCATGGAAGAGTCCGAGTGTGGCGTATCGAGACTTGGGCACGCAGTCCTGGAGTTTGAAATCCTCCGTAGTCGCGTAGCCAAGAGACATCAAAACGCCGCCTTCAATTTGACCCTGGATAGCAATCGGGTTGATAACCTTTCCGGAATCGTGGGCCGCGTAGACGTCAGTTACTTTGCCTTCATCGTCAAGCACAACGCAGTTGGTGGCAAAGGCATAGCAGATGTGGCTCTTCGGGTTGGGCTTATCGGCGCCGAGCTTGTCGGTAGGCTCAAAATACACGTAGCGAAATTCATGACCTTCAAGCTGCTGCAGTCCGGCAACGGGATCTTGTGGATAGATGCCTCCACCTGCAACCAGCGCCTTTCCGTCCGCATAGCCGACACCTTCATAGGGGCGGCCATCGGAATAGACAATAGTCTTACCATCGCCGTTTGCCTCAACAGGCTCAGCAGACACTTCTTTACCGGCTTCCAGATCTAAAAGAGCGTCACGCAGCAGAAACGCCACACCACGGACGGCTTCACCGGTAACCACAGTCTGGCGCGAACCGGAGGTGGTACCCGAGTCAGGGGCATTTTCCGTGGAGCATTCGCCATTGACGATGACTGATTTGGGAAGCCCTGTCGCTTCCGCTACGTCCTGCAAAAAGACCGTATTGCAGCCTTGACCGATGTCAGAGGTAGCAGAATACACGACGACCTTGCCATTTTCAATGCGGATGTTTGCGCGTCCCGCGTCAGGCAGTCCGACGCCAACGCCTGAGTTTTTCATGGCACACGCGAGACCAGCATGGTCTTTATGTGCCTCATATACGTCTTTGACCGCCAGAAGCGTCTCTTTGAGAGCCGTTGACTGATCGCAAATCTGCCCGTTGGGGAGTACGTCTCCGGGGGCGACGGCGTTGCGCCAACGCATTTCCCACGGAGTGATGCCTACCTTTTCAGCGAGAAGATCAATAAGTTCTTCGAGGGCAAACTCGGTCTGGCAGACGCCGAAACCGCGGAATGCGCCAGCCGGCGGATTATTGGTGTAATAGCCAAAACCGCGGATATCGGTATTTTGGTATTTATAAGGGCCGACCGCATGTGTACAGGCGCGCTCAAGTACGGGGCCACAGAGTGACGCGTAAGCGCCGGTATCAAAATTGACTTCACAGTCAAGACCGGTCAGATGACCTTCGGCATCGCAGCCAAGGGTAAAATCAGCCTCCATGGCATGGCGCTTCGGATGAAAGGCTAAGGATTCGTTTCGGGTAAACTTGCACTTCACCGTTCTGTGGAACTTGTAAGCGGCAAGCGCTGAAATGTGCTGGACCGTAACGTCTTCCTTGCCGCCAAAGCCGCCACCCACAAGCATGGTCTCGACTACAACGCGATTGGGCGTCTTATCCCACCCAAACATATGCGCAACCTCTTTGCGCGTATCGTAGGCGCCTTGGTCAGTGGAAAGAATCTTCACGCCATCTTTATAGGGAAAGGCGACGGCGCATTCAGGTTCAAGAAACGCGTGCTCGGTAAAGGGTGTCGAGAAGTGCCTGGTAACCGTAAAGGCGGAATTTTTGAGCGCCTCTTTGGCATCGCCGCGCGTAATATGGCGGCTTTGGCACAGATTGGTGTCGGCTTCCTCATGAACGAGCGGCGCTCCCTCAGCGCGAGCCTCATAGATATCACGTACCACGGGAAGCTCTTCATACTCAACCTTGACCAGCTTTTTTGCAGCTTCAAGGGTCTTCTCGTCTTCCGCGACAACCATACAGATAGCGTCGCCCATATCGCGCGTAAGCGAACCCTCGGCAATAAAGACATCCCAGTCCTGCTGGATATGGCCGACCTTATTGACCGGCACATCCTCCGCCTTGAGAACGCCAAGAACACCAGGAAGGGCTTCCGCGGCGGCGGTGTCTATCTTAATCACACGCGCACGGGGATACTTTGAGCGGACACACGATCCGTATACCATGTCGGGGTACTCAACATCAGTGACATCATCGGGATATTTACCGTAACCGAGTACCTTGGGACGAACGTCTACACGAAACGCCTTGGAGCCGACGCCGTAATTATCGCCCCGCTCAAGGTCAGGATCGATTTCCTCTTCACCGCGAAGAATACGCGCGGCTTTCAGAATGCCTTCGATAATTTTCTTGTAGCCCGTGCAGCGGCAGATATTGTTTTTGATTGCCTCTTTGACCTCATCCTCAGACGGATCAGGGTTGCGGCGTATTAGAGCCGCACCACTCATAACCATACCGGGAATACAAAAACCGCACTGGACCGCGCCGACAGAGCCAAAAGCGTATACAAAGGCTTCCTG
This sequence comes from Atopobium sp. oral taxon 199 str. F0494, assembly GCF_000411555.1. Taxonomy (GTDB): domain Bacteria; phylum Actinomycetota; class Coriobacteriia; order Coriobacteriales; family Atopobiaceae; genus Lancefieldella. Next base: position 119,858 of record NZ_KE150487.1, read on the forward strand.
CTCTTCATGGGAAAGACCCTCGACAGTCTCTATAACCTTGCCGTTTGCCCGTTTTGTGTTCATAACGCAGCCGCGCGTGGCAACACCATCGATAACAACCGTACAAGTGCCGCAAGCCCCTTGCGAACAGCCGTCTTTAACGGACAACAGATGCAGATCATCGCGGAGAAAACGGAGCAGCGACTTGCTTTCAGTCGTAGTAACCGTTTCGCCGTTCACCGTAAAGGTGTACTGCTCAACCTCTTCAGCCATGTACCTCTCCTTACGCGCCCGGGAGAATGTTGTGTGTCGTACCCCGAGCCCGTTTACCAAGAAATCATCTCACAGCGCAATGCCATCAGACAGCTATTACACTAAAACAAAAATTTAGCCTACCTAACAGCTTTTCGGTGACCGTATGCAAGTAAGCGGTTAGCGAGAAAAACGTATCTTCTCGCTAACTATACTTACTCGCTATGCTCGCCTTCTCTCCTGCTCCCCTCTATACATTCAGGAGATACCGGTAATCATCTCTGACTGTTACCACCATCTTGCGGATATGTTCCGGAAGACCACAGGCCTCATCATCAACATTGTAAATTCCCACGCCGCCGTCAAGACGAATCAGGAAGCCGTCTTCAGTCGGAAGGAAGCCCTCATTTTCAGAATTGTCAAAATCTTCACGGCTCCAGAAGGCAGTGAATTTGTCCTTATAGGGGCGGCCCTCAGAATACGGACAGAAGACAGCGCAATTACCACATTCATTACACATGCCGTCAACGTGAATGATTTGCTGCTGGCGCAGGCCCAAAACTTTGATTGCAACGTTTGCGCGGTTCGGGCACACCTCAACGCAGGCTTCACACACCGAAGGACATGAGAGGCAGCGGGACTGATCGCATGAGGCGGGATCTCCGCAGAGCTGCCCGCGCTTGCCAAAGATCTTGGCGACATCTTCCTCAAGATTGGAGTTCTCTTTACCCGAGAAATTGAAGCCTGCTATGGCAACAGCCACAGTCATGGCGTCGGCGATGCCTTTCACCACCGTTGCGGGACCGCGGCGGCCATCGCCAACAGCAAACACATGGTCAACGGAGGTCTGAAGGTTTCCGTCAACAACAGGACGACTCTTCTCGTCAAGGGCGATGCCGGAAGCGGTATACAAGCTGGAGTCAATCTGCTCTCCCACGGCTGTAATCACTGCGGTTGCGGGAACCGTAGTGAATTCGCCGGTACCCTCAGGACGGCGGCGACCAGATTCGTCAGGCGCGCCGAGTTTCATAATCTCACACGTCAGTTTCGCGTCAGCAAAATCTCCCGGGGCGAGAAGTTCCATGAACTCTACGCCGTCGTCGAGAGCCATTTGAAGCTCTTCCTCGTCAGCCGGCATATAGCGCTTAGTGCGGCGGTACACAAGACGCACGTTTTGAACGCCTGCCACGCGCTTCGCCGCACGGGCAACATCCATGGCCGTGTTACCGGCTCCGATAACAACAACGTCGGTGCCAAGATCAACAGACGCCGGATCGCTCTTGAATTGCTCGAGGAACTCAAGGGCGTCAAGGGCCTCACCGGACTTCAGTGTCTTGCGGCCGGGAGCCCATGCTCCAATGGCTACGACCACATCGGTATAGCCTTCAGAAAGCAAGGTGTTGACATCCTTGATTTCGACGCCTGTTGTAAAAGCGGCGCCGTATGCCTGGCAAAGTTTCACATCGTTGTCGATTGCCGCCTCAGAGATGCGGAAATTGGGAATGACGTGGCGTACAATGCCTCCGAGCTTGTTCGTACGCTCAAAGACAGTGACCTTGACACCCGCGCGCGATAAAAACGACGCTGCGGCAAGACCGGCCGGACCGGCACCAACGACAGCAACGTTCTTGCCTTCGACTGCGCCGCGGGATGCGAGCGTTGGAAGAACCTCCGCCAGGCCCTTCTCGGCAGCGGTCAGTTTGCAGCCGCGAATATGGACATGCTCGTCAACATAGTTGCGCATACAGGAATTAGTGCAGGTATGCGGGCAGATGGTACCCGTAATGAACGGCAGCGCGTTGCGCTCAAGAATAATGTAAAGCGCGTCAGCGTAACGGCCTTCATCGACCGCCTTAAGATAGCCGGGGATATCCTGATGGATAGGACAGGAATCGCGGCAGGGCGCAATGAAGCAGTCAGTTAAGGGCAGCTTACCGCGCACATGGCGATCAGGCTGAGGCTTGATTTCCTTGTGATAGCGCGCGTCTTTAAGCGACCGCTCAAGCAGCGCAGCGACTTTCTCGGCATCAACGCCAGAAAATGGCCTGGTATCGCCATCGGTAAAGAGCCTGGCAATCTGTGTCATGCGCTCATAGCCGCCCGGCTTCAAAATGGTGGTTGCCATGGTAACGGGCCAAATGCCGGTATCCACCAGCTCCCTAATGTTGTTGTAATCCGCTCCGCCGGAATACGAAATACGAAGCTTGCCGTCAAACTGCTCGGCTATACGCTTCGCCAGGGACAAAGAGAGCGTCCAGAGGGAACGGCCGGACATGTACATCTCTTCGCTGGGAAGTTCGCCGCGGGTAACGTCCACTGGGAACGTATTGGTCAGCTTGACGCCAAACTCAACGCCGCTTTCCTCGCACAGCTTCATGAGACGCTCAAGCATGGGTACCGCATCGTCCCACTGCAAATCCTCGAGGAAGTGGTGATCATCAAAGGCGATGTAGTCGAAGCCCAAAGCGTCAAGCGTCTTGCGAGCGTAGTCATACCCCAAAAGTGTGGGATTGCACTTGATAAACGTGTTGAGACCCTTCTCGGTAATGAGATAGGTAGCAATGCGCTCAATTTCATCCGGCGGGCAGCCGTGAAGCGTAGACTCGGTAATGGAATCAGAAATACGCGCCGGAATGGAATCAATGAAGGTAGCATCAACGTTACGGAAGCGACCAATATTGGCTTTTGCCCAAGCGATTGCCTCCTTGAAAACGGGTGTCTCGGAGGCGTCCTTCATGTCATTGATGTACTTATCTACCTTGGGTGTCTTTATGCCCTCAAGGTCATAGCCGACAGACATGTTAAAGACGAAGCCATCAGGATCTCCCAGACCAAGCTCACGGGCAAGGATATGGCAGATGACCCAGGCTTTGACGTATTCATCGAACGCCTGGGGTACCGTGAGCTCCGTAGACCACTCGCAGTTGTATCCCTCGTCTGACGCGAGGATGCAAGGTTTATTGACACAGGCGGAAAGCTCTTCGCCATCCATCTTCTGAACCGTCTTGAGCTCAAAGAAGCGGGCGCCGGTAACGTAGGACGCTACGATGTTTTGCGCGAGCTGCGTATTTGGCCCTGCGGCAGGTCCAAACGGAGTCTCAATCTTCTCCCTGAAGATGGGACGGGCGGCCCCTGTCGTCTTGGCGAAAGCACGCTCACCAAAAATAGTCTTTTGAGCCTCGTACTCGCCGAGAATCCAATTCATCAGATGGTCAAATCTCATGGGACGCATAATGTCGCTCATTTGGTTTCCTCTCCTTATAACCAATGTGAGTTATAGTCCCCGCACTTATGGCGTCCGCGGGCGACGCCCTACCCTCTTGTCATGCAAACACATGTGTCGAGAAGCGCTTCTCAAAAGCACTTCTCGCCATACCCTACCTTAGTACTGGCGATTGTTGAGAGCTCCCCAGAGCTTCTTCGCCTCAACCATGGTCCAGTTGTTAATCTTGTCTTCGTCATACGCTACAAATTCGCGGTCCTTGTAAAGAACCTTGCCGTTGACAATGGTGGTGCGGCAGTTCTTGCCCTCAAAGCCAAAGAGCATATGACCGTCGATGTTCTCGTCGGAGAACGGCGTGAACGGCTTGTAGTCAAAGATTGCGATGTCAGCAGCGGCGCCAGACGCAAGTTTGCCTAAGGGCTTGCCGTTGGACTTTACAGAGAAGTACTTTTCCGCCATCTTGACGTTATTCTTAAAGAGCATAGTCATAGCCTCAACCCAGCCAACATTTGGCATACAGGCGTTGTGGCGCTGGATGGGCAAAAGAACCTTGAGCGATTCCAACATATCGTGCGTGTAGGCATCTGTACCCAGGCAAACGTTGATGTTGCGCTTGAAGAATTCGAGTACCGGAGCGCAGCCAACCGCATTGCCCATATTGGATTCCGGATTGTTAACGATGCTGGTATTGGTGGCGGCAAGAATATCCATATCGGCGGGAGTTACATGAATGCAGTGTCCAAGCATGGTCTTCTCGCCCAAAAGTCCGTGATCGAGCAGGCGATGCACGGCGGTAGTGCCGTAGTTCAACGCGGAATCATAGACGTCGTCCATGCCTTCACAGACGTGAATATGAAAGCCAGTCAGGCCGTTGTTGGCCTCAACCATCTTGTCCAGCGTCTCATCGGAGAGCGTAAAGAGCGCATGGCCACCAAACATAGCAGCGATCATATCATCGTCTTCAGCTTCTGCCCATGTGGCGAATGCAACGTTTTCGGCGATAGCCTCATCGCACTTGGTCTGCCCGTCGCGGTCTGACGTCTCATAGCAAAGACACGCGCGGATGCCGAGTTCCTGAGCAACGTCCTTGATGGCAAAAAGCGAACCCGGAATCTCGTAGAAGCTGGCGTGGTGGTCAAAAATAGTTGTAACGCCATTGCGCAGCGAATCAAGAATAGTTGCATACGCGCAGGCGCGAGTACCGTCAAGCGTAAGATGACGGTCGATGTTCCACCATTGCTGCTCGAGATTTTCAAGGAAGTTATGAGGGTTGCAGCCTGTAATGGCAAGACCGCGGGCCAGGCCGGAATAAATGTGGGTGTGACAGTTGATAAGACCCGGCATAATAACGCCGCCATGCGCGTCAAGCTTCTCCGCGTTGGGATACGCGGCTTCGAGCTTCGCGCGCGTGTCAACGGCAACGATCTTCTCGCCCTCGATTGCGACAGCGCCGTCTTCAACGTAAGGATTTGCCTTGTCGCGCGTAATAACACGACCGTTCACAATAAGCAGCATAGGAACCCCTTTGCCACGTGCCGCAGATCAGCTACGGCTTATAAAATGACGGATGTGCCCTCTCCGGCGCTCCGTTCGGACATATCTAAAGGGAGTCCGACTGCCCCATCCCGCAGAGCGTCCAGATGCTCCTGCAGGCATTTTGCAAACAGTTAGTTATTAAACCTAACTTTTAATTAGTCTTCATATTCTCACAGTTTTTTTGTATGTAAAAGAATTATCGGTGTACGGTCATTTATCTGGGTAAGCGGTCTTGTTAAACGCATTGCTTCGCAAAAAGCGCAAAATGCTAGGATATAGATTGCTCTGTGAAACAGATAGTGCTTACAAGGAGTATTCGGATATGAACAATCAGCAGATTGAATTTCTAAAGCGCCTGGCTCACGGCATAGCCCTGCAATTCGGCCCTGATTGCGAGGTTGTCGTTCATGACCTGCGCTCCGATGACCCTGCCAGCACTATTGTTGCGATTGAGAATGGTCATATCACCGGTCGCAAGATTGGCGACGGCCCCTCAAACGTAGTGCTCAAGGCACTTCACTCCGATTCCGGGAAACTCCATGATTCTTACTCCTACCTTACTAAGACCGAAGATGGCAAGATTCTCAAATCTACTACCATCTACCTGCGCGACGATGACAATAAGCCCATTGCAATCTTTGCCATTAACTATGACATCGCGCTCTTCTCGGCAATGGAAGAAGCTTTGCACGCGTTTACCACACACAGTGACCCTTCCGATGCAGCTCCGCAAACCATTCCGCATAACGTTACCGATCTTTTGGATGAGCTCATTGATCAAAGCGTCCGCTTAGTCGGCCGTCCGCGCGCACTGATGACAAAAGACGACAAAATCAAGGCGATTCGTTTTCTGAACGACTCTGGCGCCTTCCTTATCACGAAATCAGGACAGAAAGTCTGTTCCTACTTTGGCATCTCAAAATATACGCTCTACAGCTACCTTGACGAGGCAAAAAACCAGGACTAGATTGAGGTATATATTGGGGCGATTACCTGAAAATTTACCTGAAACGGCACGACTTACCGCTCAGTTGATAGCCATCGAAAGCACTGATCCCGGTACCTATGAGGCGGCTATCGAAGGCTTCATTAAGCAGTGGATTATTAAACACTGCTCGTTCAAGCTTGCAGGACATTCTTTTCCTCTGATACAAGAACTTGAAGCCCTTCCCGGCCGCACCTGTCTGCGCGCGATACTCCCTGCCACCTGTGCCGATGGCGATACCGATAGCCGGCCTGCCGGTGACAAAACCTCCCCTGCCGCCTGCAGCGTAGCTTCTGATAGTGAGTCTCTTTCCCCTTCCTACCTCACGTTCATTTGCCATATGGACACCGTGACCGACGGGGACAGCTGGGATCCTGAAACGCCCGCGTTCACGCCCGTTTACAAAAGCGGTCTCCTCTACGGTCGCGGCTCATGCGACATGAAAGGCGGCCTCGCCTGTGCGCTTCTCGCCTTCCGCGACGCGTGCCAAGCCGCCGCTCGCACAGGCTCGCTTCCTAAAAAATCTCTCTCCGTCATCTTTACCGTTGACGAAGAGGCCGATATGCGCGGTGTTGAACATGCCATCGATGCCGGCTGGCTTGGCGAGAAGGGCTGGGTGCTTGATGCCGAGCCCACCAACAACTGCATCCGCGGCTCGCACAAGGGACGCACCTGGTTCAAAATCACAGTCGATGGCATCACCGCACATGCCAGCACACCGTGGGAAGGCGCTGATGCCATTGCGGCTCTGGCCGTAGTAATCGACGAGATTCGCACGGGCATACAGGCGCTGCCCAACCATCCTGAACTGGGCCGCTCAACGGTTACGTTTGGACAGGTCAAGGGAGGATATCAACCCTATGTTGTTCCCGACAAGGCAGAGCTCTGGATTGATATGCGCCTGGTGCCGCCCGCGAACACTAGAATCGCCGAAGAGATAGTTCAAGCCGCGTTGTCGAGCGCGGAGGAACAGGTGCCCGGCGTACATGCCCACTACGACATCACCGGTAACCGACCACCCGTAGTACTTCCCGCTGAGTCAGAGCTTCTCGCCGCAGTGCGTTCCTGCGCTCAGGCATGTGGAACACCGGCGGGGCTTGCTGTCTTCACGGGCTACACAGATACGGCTGTTATAGCGTCTACATGCAAAAACACTGACTGTCTGTCATACGGACCGGGTGAGCTCGAACGAGCCCACAAACCCAACGAATACGTTCCTGTCGCCGATCTTGAGCGCGTGTATCATGTGTTCAGGGAGCTGACGTCAAGACTATCTGATGACACGACTGCAAGCGACTAAGGCTTTTTCCGTTTGCACAACAAGCCCCTCTCGCCAATAAGACGAGAAGGGCTTCGCAGTACTCTGAAACAATGCTACCTGTCACATTGCCATAAAAGACGGCCTCTCCATTATCCTAGCAAGAAGACTCTACATTGCCATCGTAGGTGCGGTGTAGACGCGAGCGGCATTTTCACGGTCAAGATCAAAGAGGTTCTTGGCATCGCCGCCAAAAAGCTCGACGGCCTTGATTTGGTCGGACGCGTTTGCCTCCTCTTCACCCTGCTCTTCAACGTACCAATCGAGCAGTTTCATCGTGCGGTAATCGTTAACGCTCTGCGCAACGGCATAGCACTCGTTAATGCTTGCCGTGATGTACTGCTCATGCTCAAGAGCGGCCTTAAGCGGTTCAATGATTTCCGTAAAGGTAAGATCCGGCTGAGCAATCGCCTCCATCTTGGGCATCCAGTCGTTGTCAAGCAGATAGCGGCGCAGGATACGAGCGTGCGCCACCTCTTCCTGAGACTGGATGACATACCAATTCGCAAACCCCTTGAGTCCTTTGTCCTCAAAGAAATCAGCAAAGGTCAGATAGAGATAGGCAGAGTAAAACTCCTTGTTGATTTGCTTGTTAAGAATCTCTCCAACTTTAGCGTCAAGTGCCATCATACGCCCCTTTCAAAGGTAGTTGTTCTGGCGAGAAGTGCTTGTATTCGGCTCGCCATTCGTTGTATACGGTACCCGCGCCGCACTGATTTAGACAGCTCGGCACACACCTAATCGCGCGTAAGTTTGCGGCGAAGGCGATGCGGGCGGGATGCCTCGGGACCCAGGCGCTTCTCGCGATCAGCTTGATAGGACTCAAAGTTACCCTCAAACCAATGCCAGCGGCCCGGATTTTCGTCGTCTCCCTCCCACGCCAAGATATGCGTGGCAACGCGATCCAAAAACCAACGGTCATGGCTGGTAACCACCGAGCAGCCCGGGAAACGCTCAAGAGCGGCCTCCAGGCTTTCCAACGTTTCGATATCAAGGTCATTCGTAGGCTCATCGAGCAACAGCAAGTTTCCTCCCTGCTTCAGCGTAAGAGCAAGGTTAAGACGGTTCCTCTCGCCACCCGAAAGCACGCCAGCACGTTTTTGCTGATCGGAACCTTTGAAGCCAAAACTTGCCACATACGCGCGGCTGGGAATTTCAGTAGTTCCTATCTTGACGAAATCGTTGCCATCGGAAACCACTTCCCAGAGAGTCTTATTGGGATCAATGCCGGAACGCAGCTGGTCAACGTAGGAGAGTTTGACAGACTCCCCCATTTCAAGCGCGCCTGAATCTACGGATTCCTCTTTAACGATCATCTTAAACAACGTTGATTTGCCTACGCCGTTGGGGCCAATCACGCCAACAATGCCGTTACGCGGCAGACTGAACGAGAGATCGTCGATAAGCATACGCTCGCCGAAAGCCTTATGCACGTGGCTGGCCTCCAAAACTTTTTGGCCAAGACGTGGACCGACGGGAATCTGAATCTCAGTAAAATCAAGTTTCTTTGACGCGCGGGCTTCTGCTTCCATCTGCTCATACCGATCAAGGCGAGCGCGGCTCTTGGTTTGGCGAGCCTTCGGAGATGAGCGAATCCAATCCAACTCAGAGCGCATCTTTTTGGCGCGTTTGGCATCTTGCTGGTTTTGAGCCTCAAGCCGCGCGGCTTTATGCTCCAGGTACGTTGAATAGTTACCCTCATATGGATAGAGCTGTCCCCGGTCAACCTCACAGATCCACTCCGCAACATCATCGAGGAAGTAACGGTCGTGCGTAACCGCCATAACGGCGCCAGGATAATCATGCAGGAACTTTTCAAGCCACAGCACAGACTCCGCATCCAAATGGTTCGTCGGCTCATCTAAAAGCAACAGGTCAGGAGCCTCAAGCAGTAGACGACACAGCGCCACACGACGGCGTTCCCCGCCGGAAAGATGCGTCACCGGAGCGTCCGGATCCGGACACTGTAGCGCGTCCATCGCCTGCGACAGCCGGCTGTCCAGATCCCAACCGTTAGCAGCGTCAATCTCTGTCTGCAGCTTCCCCATCTCAGCCATTAGCGCATCGAAATCTGCATCAGGATCAGCCATTTCTTCACCGATAGCGTTAAAGCGGGCGATTTTGGCGAGAAGGTCTCCAAACGCCTGCTCGATGTTTTCCTTGACGGTCTTATCTTCGTCAAGCGGCGGCTCCTGCTGAAGAAGCCCCACCGTAAAGCCCGGGGTAAGCCGAGCCTCTCCATTGGAGACCGTTTCAAGCCCCGCGATAACTTTGAGCAGCGTAGACTTACCCATGCCATTAGGACCGACAACGCCAATCTTGGCACCGGGATATACGCCTACGGTAACGTCATCGAGGATGACCTTGTCTCCAACTGCTTTACGTGCCTGGTACATCTGGTACACAAACTCTGCCATAGCATAGTTCCTTCGGTCAATGCCCCACGGTCCAAGCATAGGCGCTGGTGGCGAGAAGCCCATACAGAGCCACGGACGTCAAACGGGCGGACGGATTTCTCGCCCTATTATCGCATGAAGAAACAGGCGAGCAGAGAAAAGAAGAATAGAAAAAACGTCTCGCAGACCACGGGTCCAGAAGAACTATCATTGCAGTGAGTTTTGAGACATAAGGGGTGTCTCAGCGGAGAGAAACATGAGGGATACCTCGTGTTGGAAGGAGTGTATCGATGGCACGCATTTTTATCAGTCCGAGCAAGTATGTTCAGGGACCCGGGGAACTTACTAAGCTGGGAACCTACACCAAAGCCTACGGAACAACCGCTTTGGTAATCATTACTTCCGGCGGACTTAAACGTTCCGGCAACGTTATCGCCAAGAGCTTTGAAGACGCTGGAGTGGAACTTCATTACGACAATTTCAACGGAGAATGCTCGCAAGTTGAAATTGACCGTCTGATTGAGGTCCTTAAGTCTTGCGGCGCTGATATCGTAGTCGGCGTTGGCGGCGGCAAAATTTTCGATACCGCAAAAGCCGTCGCCGCAGCAAAGGATCTTCCTGTGGTTATCGTTCCGACCATTGCCGCGACAGACGCTCCTTGCTCAGCGCTTTCAGTCATTTACACCGAAGAGGGACAGTTCAAGGAATATCAATTCTTTAAACAAAATCCCAACCTCGTGCTCATGGACACTGAGGTGATTGCCAAGAGCCCCGTGCGCCTGACCGTCTCCGGCATGGGCGACGCGCTTGCCACCTTTTTTGAGGCTCGCGCCTGTCAGCGTTCCGACGCGGGCACCTGCGCTGGCGGCAAAGTGACAAGCGCCGCGATGGCATTGGCAACGCTTTGCTATGAAACCCTCATGGACGAAGGCATCAAAGCCAAGCTCGCACTTGAAGCCGGCGCTTGTACGGAAGCTGTCGAGAAAATCATCGAAGCAAACACGCTGCTTTCTGGCCTTGGTTTTGAATCAGCAGGTCTTGCGGGCGCTCATGCCATTCATAACGGCCTGACCGCTATGAGCGAAACACACGCTATGTACCATGGCGAAAAAGTTGCTTTTGGCACCCTGACACAGCTGGTCCTTGAAAATGCCGAGGAGCTCTACGATGTGCTCGACTTCTGCGTTGAAGTCGGCCTGCCCATTACTTTCAAGCAGCTTGGCGTAACAGACGTCACCTATGAGCGTGTCCTCGAAGTAGCTACGCTCGCCTGCGCCGAAAACGATACGCTCCACAATATGCCTTTTGAAGTCACGCCCGAAAAAGTTGCAAATGCCCTGCTGGCTGCTGACGCTTATGGCCGTGCGGCATTGGAGGCGTAGCCGCTGAATTTTAGTTATCGGAAATAGAGAACCGCGTTCGTTAAGACGCACGCTCATTAAAGTACACGTTTGTTAAAGCGCACGTTCGCTCAAGCACACGCTTGTCAAACTGCGCGCTGTTGTGATTGTGTTGTGATTGGTAACCCGAGCCTCTGGTTGTGTACACCCCACAACCGGAGGCTCAACTTTCTGAAATCTAGCAGCTGAGTTTATTGATCTTTCGGTCGTAAGTCAGAAGACCGTTGACTTCCTCTTCAACATCAGAAAGCTGCGTATAGATATATCCGGCAAGTCCTTCTCCCTGCAAAGATTCCGCTTTTGCAAGCTCTTGCTGAACCGCCGCTTTCCACTCATCAGCGGTAGCAAAATTACCGTAACCGTACGCATGGTTGAGCGAGGAGTGTCCGGCGACCATCTGCGCAAGCCCGCCAAATTCGGAAATCACAACAGCGCGACCATCGCCGGGTTTTTGGCCATGACCCGCGTTTGACGTATGCCTACCCCGCCAGCCCGCGCCAAGCGGCCGAAAGTAATTATGAATGCTGAGAACGTCACCGCAGCCCTGATCATACCAGCCGCTTACAGCATCAATGGGTCGTGTCGCATCGAGCGCACGAACGGATTCGACCGCTGTTTTCGCATCAAATTGCCCCCAGCCTTCATTGAAGAGCGTCCAGACTGCAACCGAAGGATGCCCGTCAAGAAGTCTGACCATCGCATGGCAGGCCGCAGTCCATTCTTGCTGATAGTTAGCATCGGCGGCAGACAGCGCTTCTTGATGACGTTTCGTCCTGTCTTGAAAACGCGCCCAGGTAAAACTAAACAGCGTCGGTTTTTGACTCGTATGCCAGGAGCTGTACGAATTTCCCCCAGAAACGCAATCCTGCCATACCAGCATCCCAAGCCGGTCGCAATGGTAGTACCAACGCTCACATTCAATCTTGATGTGCTTACGCAAGGTATTGAAGCCAGCCGCACGCATAGCCTGTATGTCGTAGAGAAGCGCGACGTCGGACGGAGCCGTCATGAGTCCGTCAGGCCAGTACCCTTGATCGAGCACGCCTTTTATAAAGAACGGTTTGCCGTTCAGGTGAATCCGCGAGACTCCATTGGCATCAGCCTCTACTTTGACCGTACGAAACGCGCAATAGCTTCGGACAATATCCACAGCGCTGCCAACATGCAGCGCGACAAGAGCCTCGTAGATATAGGGGGCCTCATGTGACCACAGACGCGGCTCGTCTATGTGCAGCCTTGCGCAAATCTCTCCATTCTTTTCTATTGGAAGTGTTGTCTCTAGGACATTTCTCCCGTCGGCGTCAAAAAGCGTCAACTCCAGCGTGGCGTTGTCGAATAGCCTGCTGTTTGATAGCGCACTGTTTTCAAGATGGACGGAACTTCTCGCATGCAGATCAATATAGCCGTTCATGTCTCCTTGTAAGGTCAGCTCTTCAAGATGAGCCGCCGGCACCGTCTCGCACCAGACGCTTTGCCAGATACCGCTCTGTGCCGTATACCAAATATCACCGCGCGAAAGCATTTGTTTGCCGCGCAGTTGCGTGCCAGTATCGCTAGGATCATAGACGCAGACAGCAATCTCAGCTCTTTCTCGCGTATCGAGAAGATCGGTAATGTCATACGAAAATGGCAAGTAGCCTCCCGTATGCGTTCCAGCAAGCCGTTCATTGACAAAGCAGGCGCATCTCCAGTCAACAGCCTCAAAATGAAGAATGAGCCGCTGTTCAGGCGCCAATTTTGGAAACTCCACCACACGCTTATACCAAAGAAGCTCATCAGGATGCAGGGTGCGACCAACGCCCGAAAGAGGCGCTTCAGGCGAGAAGGGCACCACAATCTCCCCATCCCAACGCGAAGGAATCGTTTCCTGCGCCAGCCCTTCAACATCAGACGCTCCGCTGAACGGCACCATCACATAGTTCCACACGCCGTTCAGCACCACAATATTGTCGCGCTTCATGCGCGGACGCGGATGTTCGGAAAGCACCTCCGATGGGTTAAGTGCTTCTCCCCATACGGTCATAAGAGCGTTGAGCGTTTCTTCCGTATGCTTTTTTGGTGCGCTTGCCAGAACACGGCGAATATCAAGCATCGTATCTCCTAATTCTCTGAGAACAACAAACACTCGCACTCTGTCAGCCATCCGCAATCAGCAGTCTGCAGCCGCTTACAGCAACCTGAAACGGACCGCTCACAGCCAGTGAAAGCCTTCTTTCAGCTTTGGATGCTTGCCTTATGTATACCACTAAGCGCCATCTATAAGGTACTCACCTATAAGCACTCGCGAGAAGAAATACATGAGAGCTTCACAAGTAAAGACAAAGTTCACAATCTCCCATATACTATAAAAGATTACTCGTTTCACAACCGCTTCAGTGCACACGACATTGTTTTAGCAGTAGTCGTCCGTGTCCGCCAAGAAAAGATATAAATTGGCATTTTATCCACATTGAACGACGTATCACATCGCTTAAAGGATGGTTCTTACGTGAAGGAAACAGATAAAGAAACAGCTACAACAAACAACTATGTACCACATATAGCAAAGGTTCCTGAAAAAACCGATACGTCATTGCCAATAGGATGCACTAAACGCGGTTTTATCGCCTCGCTCACCATCTTGCTCACAATCGCCCTTCTTACCGTCATGATCTTATCTATGACGCTTGGACAATACCAGATGAGTCCACAAGAAATTGTAAGCGCATTGATTCATCACTTTCTTGGTATAAAGCTTGAAGGTTTTGCAAACGTACATGAAACGGTCATTCTGTCCGTGCGCTTTCCTCGCGTTATTGCAGCCACTTTCATTGGATCAGCGCTTGCCGCTGCAGGCGCTTCTTATCAGGGACTTTTTCGAAATCCCATGGTCTCCCCCGACTTACTGGGCGCATCATCAGGAGCTGCTTTTGGAGCGGCAATAGCGCTACTGCTTGGAGCCAGTGATATCGGTGTACAGCTTTCCGCGTTTGCCTGGGGTTTGATAGCTGTCGGACTTTCATATTCTGTCAGCAACGCAGTAAGCCGAGGACAAAATATTATTTTGTCCCTTGTGCTCACTGGCATGATTGTAAGCAGCATGTTTTCGGCATTCATTTCCATCATAAAATATGTGGCAGATCCTGATACAAAACTACCATCAATAACGTATTGGCTCCTAGGAGGCCTAACTGGTATCCATACAAACAATTTACCTCTATTATTGCTTCCTATCTTTTTGGGACTCGTGCCCATCCTTCTTTTTCGTTATAGACTTAATGTTCTTTCATTCGGCGAAGAAGAGGCTCGGGCTTTAGGGGTCAATACAAAACTGATACGCCTTATATATGTTGTCTGTGCAACGCTCGTTACATCAGCTTCTGTTGCCGCAGCCGGCATGGTCGGATGGGTCGGCTTGGTCATCCCGCATCTTGCCCGTTTCATTGTAGGGCCGAATTACAAGGTTCTCATGCCTATCTCAATTTTGATTGGTGGATTATTTCTGCTCGTCGTGGATAACGTCTCACGCATCTTTTTTTCCGTAGAGGTTCCTTTAGGTATCCTCACCGCTACGATTGGAGCGCCTTTCTTTTTGTATTTGCTAACCAAAGGAAAGAAGACTTGGACATGATATTTGCCGGCACTCATATGGACTGTGGATATGGAAAAATTCGTATCCTTCATGACATCTCGCTCAACGCCACGTCAGGTCAAGTCTTTTGTCTGCTTGGACCTAACGGCGTAGGTAAGACCACCCTGTTCAAAACTATGCTGGGCTTTCTTCCTCTAATGGCGGGATCCATCACTATAGACGGAGAAGATATTACTTCCTGGTCAGACAGACGCAAAGCTCAAGCCATCGGATATGTTCCCCAAGTACATACGCCACCATTCCCTTTTACCGTTATTGACGTCGTCACCATGGGACGCACCGCACACTTGAGCCCAGTGGCATCACCGAGCAAAAATGATACTAAAATTGCCAAAGAGGCCCTTAAAGAACTTGGCATCTCATATCTCTCTGATAAGATTTACACCGAAATCTCGAGCGGCGAAAGACAGATGGTACTTGTAGCACGTGCCCTCGCTCAACAGCCTAAAATCCTTATCATGGATGAACCGACAGCCAACCTTGACTTTGGAAACCAAGTGCGTGTACTCGAGCAAATAAATCGCCTGGCAGCACAGGGGCTAGTTGTTATTATGACCACACACTTTCCTGACCACGCATTTCTCTGCCCTGGTACTGTAGGACTTTTAGAACACGATCGCTTTACCGTCGGAACTGCTAAAGAAGTGGTTACTGAAGAAAGACTTCAGCGAGCCTATGCCGTTGATGTCAGAATCGTTCACCACACGTATCTGGACATAGGTTTGCTGCACAGCTGCATCCCCGTTGTCAGCGGCATCCCAAAAAGCAAGATTGCCGAATATGCAGGCTCTATAACACGATAATCTCATCAGCCTGCAGGCAGATGGAATTATAGAAGGTTAGGCACTACAAGGTATGAAAGGAACAGTTGTATGGATGAGAAAAGGATTGATCAGGAAAGAATTGAGCAGGAAGGCAGGTTGAGAAAGAGTTTCTCGCACAAGGGTTTCTCGCGCAGAACGTTCATGGGCTTGTCAACAGTATTCGGCTCATCACTGCTGCTGACAACGATGGCCGGCTGTAACCAAAAATCCGAAACTTCAACGGCAGATACGCAGGAAGCCAACAAGGAAGCGCCAAAGGATCGCACTTACGTTGATGATGCCGATCGTAGTGTCACCATTCCGGCAACAGTTGAGCGCGTATACTGCGCTATTCCAACCGCACAGGCCGCAGTAGTAGCTCTGACTCCTGAAAAGCTTGTTGGCTGGGTCAACGAAGTCTCCGATGCCGCCAAGAAATACCTGCCCGAAAGCACCCATAATCTGCCCGTTCTTGGAGGTTGGATGGGTCAGGTACAAACAGCTAACATAGAAGCAATTATCAATGCCAAGCCAGATTTGATCCTCTATTGCTATGGCACAAGCACTGTAAACGAAGATACGTCCACATACGTTAACGCTGCCGATACGATTCAAAATGACACAGGTATTCCCGTCTACGTCTTTAAAGGCAATTTGAATCTAATCCCCGAGAAATATCGCACTCTGGGAGAGATTCTCGGCGTTTCCGACCGCGGAGAACAGCTTGCCGCATACGCCGAGCAAAAGCTCAAGGCCGTTGGGGATGCAGTAGCCAAAGTTCCTGGTGACAAGGTTGTTACTTGCTATTATGCCGAAGGCAAGGGCGGTCTTGCTACCGATCCGTCAGGCAGTATGCACACGGAAGTCATCGATTATTGCAATGTTAAAAATGTTGCCGTTGTAGATGGATTCATGGGTGCCAAAGGCCAGGGCATGATTGAGGTTTCCATGGAGAGTGTTATCAAATGGAATCCTCAAATGATTCTGGTTTCCGGTACAAAACCCGACAACTATGAGCTCATCAAAACCAGCCCGTCGTGGCAAGATATTGATGCAGTTAAAAACGGTGCCGTCTATCAAACGCCTATCATACCCTTTGGCTGGTTTGACCGTCCTCCCAATATGACTCGTATCATGGGTATACAGTGGTTTGCTAACCTGGTATATCCGGATTATTACACCGCAAACGTCCGAACGGACATGAAAGAGTACTTCAAGCTGTTCTACAACGCCACTATTACTGACGATGATGTAGACACGATCTTGGCCCCTAATCCAAAGCTGGCATAACATGCAGTCGGAAAACATACTGGGTGATCAAGAGTATTGGAATAAACGAGCGGCAACTTTTTCATGTGGATCAGACGAAGCCTACAAGCAGCGCTTTTCTGAGCTTCTTTCTCTTGAGCCAGGTCAATCCATACTTGATATGGGCTGCGCAACCGGGACTTTTGCCATCCCCTTTGGAAGGAAAGGACACAGTGTCCACGCATGCGATTTCGCAAAAGAAATGCTCGAAATCCTCGATAAGCGCGCAGCTGCTGAGAATCTTCCTGTCACTTCGCATCTTCTGGCTTGGGACGATGACTGGCAGTCAACAGGCCTTGGTGAGAAGAGCGTTGATGTTGCTATTGCATCACGCTCCCTCGGCTTCAAGAATAAGCACGAACGCATTCAAAAACTTGATGCCGTAGCGCGTCATAAGGCTGCAATCACCGTTTCCGCAAGCGTTTTGCCCTCTCGAGAGCCCCAGCTGCTCACGCATTTAGGACGTGAAATCCCACAGTCCGGCGAGGTATCCGAACTAGTAACTCTTCTTATTACTATGGGAAGACTCCCCGTAGTATCCTATATGCTTACGCTCCGTCCTATGATTTTTTTGACATTGGCAGACGGGGCCGCTGAGCTGCGCAAAATGGCAGGACCCGAACCATTCAACGTGCGTGAGCAGACACTATTTGACGCCTTTGTCGCCAGGCACTTCAGACACATGCAAAATACCGACCCTAAAAGCCAGATAGCTGACGGCTGGGAGCTTGACTATCCGCTTCCTGTAATATGGGCCTTTATCGGGTGGCGCACTGACGGTAAGGTTTGGCTGTAACGCACAATGAACTATCAAAACATCTGAGGAGTGCATATGGGCAAGAAGATTATGACGGGGTTTCCCACAAGAGAGAAAGCTTTAACAGACTTCTTTCAGGAATGGGAACCAAAAAGAGCGGAAGAACTTGTCAGTCTCAATGACTGTATAGGACGCGTTCTGACCCGTAATCTTTTTTCGTCTGTCACATTGCCCGTATGTCGCTCCTCAGCCTGCGACGGAATCGCAGTCCGTTCGTCGGATTTTACAAATGGGCTACCCGACACTACCTCTTGGCAGCCGAACGTCAACTATATACGAGCCGACACAGGGGATGATTTTCCGGATACCTATGACGCGGTCATCATGATCGAGCAAGCACATATACAATCAGACGGTTCGGTCATACTTGATAAAGACATTCAGGTCTTCCCTGGCTCAAATGTAAATCCGGCAGGGTCAACTATTTCTACCGGACAGCCTCTCTTGTCTGCCGGCCATCTCATACGCCCCACTGATGCAGCAGCCCTATGCATGGGAGGCATCTCCGTTGTTCCTGTTAGAAAAAAGCCGCTGGTGGCATTCATTCCCACTGGCAGCGAACTTGTCACGGCAGGCATGCGTCCGCGACGAGGAGAAATGATAGAATCAAATGCGATTATGGTTACGCACATGCTTGAGCAATACGGTGCCGAAACCTTAGCCTTCCCCATCGTACGCGATGATCCGTCAGCACTTGAAGCTGCCTTCACCGAAGCATTAAACATCGCCGATGTTGTGGTTATCAACGGAGGCTCCGCTGTTGGAAGCGAAGATTTCAATGTTCGCATGATTGAAACATACGGGCAGGTCATACACCACTACATTGCTGCAGCACCTGGACGCCCTCTTATGATGGCCGTCGCAGACGGAAAACCGGTCATTGATCTTCCTGGTCCTATGATTGCCGCATTCTATGGCACTACCTGGTGTCTGCAGGCTATTGTCAAACGTATATTAGATATTCCCATGTCCAAGCGGCAAACAATAACAGCTACCACAGCAACACCGGCCGGTGCGCATCCTTCTATTGCTATGTTACAGCGCTGGAATGTCACCCGCACCGATACAGGATACAAAGCTTATTATTGCAATTTTCAAAAAGGAGAAACGGAGGCTGCACTCACATCAAATGCTTTACGCATTTCACCGCTTGGCGAAAAAAGCCTTGAGGTAGGACAGCAGATTGAGCTTGAATTGCTTGAAGGAACCGAATTTCTTGTTTCTGAGACTACAACACTACCATCCGGCTTTGCCTTGCCCTTTGACGATGAGGCACAAGCAGTGGGGCCTCACACGGCAGTTGGACTACGTGCATCAATGAACACCGGCGCGCAAACGACCGAAATACCTGCAAACGCGGGTGAGGTTGGTGACTTCTCTGCTGTACGGATTACCAATGCCATACAGTTTTCTGATAACCGAAGCTGAGCATCACTTGAGAGCAAGAGGAGCCGGTCTTACATAGTACGTAAAAGCATGATTGTACACGGCAGTGACAAAAGTCATAAGCAGGTTGCATGTAACGTTTCCACTTCTCCAAATGAGATAACAACGGTGCATTTACTTGCTGTCAATCCAAAGCCGCAGATTCAGTCCTACCTATACCAAGACGGGAATGTCTCGCGACATTCCCGTCTTGCTTCGTACGCTGTCGAAAAGCGATTACTCGCTTAATATTACCTAGGAGCGTTTAAGATCCATCTCATCTAGGGGCATTTGCTATGAGCGCTTGCGCAGAACAGCACCGGTAGCGATGGTGCCGGAGGCAACGGCTGCAAAACCAAGCGCTGCCGAAAGAGTAGCCGGATCAGACATGTCAGGAATAATGCTCTTCTTGCCTGACTTTGCCTTCTTACTCGACTTGCTACCTTCGTTAGTCTTGTTTTGCTGCTGGTCGCCACTCTGATTGTTTCCCTGGTTGTTGTTCTGATTGTCAGGCTGAACCGCCGCTTTAGTAACCTTGAGCGTTCCTGAAACATAGGTGAAATCGTAGTCGCCAGCAGCTCCTCCCACCGGAGTCAGCTCATGA
This sequence comes from Atopobium sp. oral taxon 199 str. F0494, assembly GCF_000411555.1. Lineage (GTDB taxonomy): Bacteria > Actinomycetota > Coriobacteriia > Coriobacteriales > Atopobiaceae > Lancefieldella. Next base: position 139,535 of record NZ_KE150487.1, read on the forward strand.
TCACCGACACTTACATCAGAAGCAGTAAGTGTGGGAGCAGTATAGTTGTATGCTGTCTCAGGCGTCTCACCATTAACGAAACCGGTAACGTTAAGCTTAAGTTCAGGCGTCTTTCCTTCTGTAATGGTCTCACCGTCATACGCAGCGGTCAGGTGCGCCTTACGAATGGTCCAACTGGCTGTCTTAGTGCTGGTCGTACCATCTTCCCATGTATAGTTAACGGGGTCGATAAGATCCATTACAACGTTATACGTACCGGCATGTGTTGCGGCGACGGTTCCATTGATAGCCACATTGAGATGAGCAGAAATGTCATAGCCGCTGTGCTCCTGCCCGTCATAATCGTAATGTGTAGCCGTAGGAACGGCAACGGTGCCCTTCTCGACATCCATCATCATAGGAATCGTAAAGTCATAGGAGGAGCCGTTTTTGATAGTCGCACGAACCACACGATTCTTCTGAGCAGTCGTCGGTGTACCGGAAATGGTAGCCGTACTCTTGCGTGCAGCGGCATCATTTTCCATCGGACTCAGTGTCAAACCGTCCGGGAGATTGTCCATCGTAAACGTATCGTAGCCCTTAGAAGAGACTGCCCATGGAATGGTAACAGTCTCATGATAAGCCGCACCAGCCTTAGCGGGAGAAATCTTATTTGAGGGCAAAGTAATTCCGGCGGAATTGTCGGAATTTTGGAATCTCGTGTTTTCAATGTTAAGAACGCCGTCATCGGTGGTAGTCAGATCAAGCTGAACAACGGTGGAATTCTTGACGGTGGAGGTTCCTTTGTTGTCAAGGCCCTTGTAGAACGTAACATTATCAAAGGTCACGTTTGCCCCTGCCTCAACGGTCACCTCTCCCTCAAAAATCATGTTCGATACGGTTCCGTTAAAGCCGGCGGGAAATACCACACGCGTACCTTTTGCGATATAGCTGCTGTATGGCTGCACGCGCGTACCATCGCCAAGATAGCTGCTGGTATACGTGCTGGTAACGTTAGTAACGGTAGTAGGGAACACAAAGTCTTTCTCGGTTGACGAGCTGCCGCCGACAGTGACTCTTGACGTAGTGAACTTCCAAGTAGACGCCGCGTCCATTGCCGACTTATTATTCCTGTAAATTGACTGGAGACTGCTGGACCCGTAACCGGACAGCCAGTCGCTGATTTCAAACGAACCGTCCGCCAAAGCCTTTGTGGCAAATGGCGAAAAGAACAGGCAGCAGACAACAACTGCCATCGCAATGGCAAGTGAGGTGTGCAGCCTCTTCAGTGCGTGCATTTTGTGCATACATTCACTCCTAACCTTGACTCTTTGGTGTCGATTGCAGGCAGGCCTGCAAGACCTGAACAGAGCCACGTATTCTTACCGTTTTTGAGCGGTAGTATCGTATCAGATAAGTTAACTGAGGAAAACTAAAAAGAAAAGAAATTTTAAACGTCAGTGTTCAGAGTATTGTTTTCATTAAAAGACTAATGATGGCGTGTTCCTATAAGGCACAATTATGTTCTCAGCGAGGGCGGAGAGGCTTCCAAGACAGAAGCAACAAAGGCTGCTCTCATAGGCCTTCGTACCATAATTAGAATTTACGCGCCGGGAGAAGAAGAGACAGATAGAGCTCTTGAATCAACTTGGAGCGATTTTGAAGATGCTTTGCTCTATCAGACAGCGCTAAGCCTAAAAGCTCGATGCATCATCACCAGAAACACGAGAGACTTTATCCTTAGTTCACTTCCCGTACGCACCTGCCGACAATTTTTTTCCTGGATGGAGCAGAAGAACCATCTTGCCTACGAAGAGCTCATGTTTTAGTGTGGCTCCATTGCTGCGCCCTCATTGTTGAGGCTCCGTTAATGCGCCTTCGCACCTGTACTACGAGGCCCCCCTATGACGAGGGGATCGTTTTGACTATAAAGACAAAATAGATGAGATGAAACACCCAAACACACAACAATACGACACAGCCGATTACGATGCCTTTGAGCCCCATGAGTATCAAACCGATGCTCATGAGCAAGGTAACCGTACTCATAATGCGAATCTTGGCCTTTTTGGTCATACCGCGACCCGCCGTATAATCAGCAAGATTATCCCGGTACAGCTTTGTACCGACAAACCATGTATTGAGTCTCTCGGAACTTCTCGCAAAGCAAAAAGCCGCAAGAAGTAAGAAAGGCACCGAAGGAATAAAAGGCAGGACGGCGCCTACTGCGCCAAGCGCGACGCTGACGCACCCGACTATGATATACAGAATTTTTTTGATATTCATGCGTTTTTGCCAATCGTTTCTACTAATCGTTAACTCAGTTATCTCTCTCTTTTTGATGTCAGCACATGACGAATCGCCATGATTGGATGGTGAAAAAGCATGCGCGGTCCGGAAAACTTCATGACTTCTCTAATCTTTTCCCGCATCTCGGGCCGATAACAATGCACCTTGCAATTCGAGCAAAACGTCTTTGTTTCCATAAAAGGACACCTGTCGATTTGCTGGCGAGCATAACGGTCCAGCTCGGCACATTCAGCGCAGAGGACAGAAGTGTCCGCACGATGCCCCTTCAAAAAGCCGCCGCACTTCTTGCCACCGTGTTTCTTGCGACAGTAAAGCGAAATCATGAGCGAAACTATGTTCTTTTCCCGCTCGCATTTGGCGTCCACGCAGCCGCCATCTGTCCCTTTGGACATCCGATTCGGCCCCGAATGCTTCTCGTCCGCTTTCTTGTCAGAGGTATTCCTTGCCTGCATCAGCTTGTTCTCCCGTGCTCAACGGAATAGACCGTATCTGCAATGCCCATGGTTGAAGCGCGATGCGATACCAATACGACAGTCCTGCCCAACCTTTCCTCGTGAAGCGCCTTCAGGATCACCGCCTCATTGAGACTATCAAGGTTGCTCGTCGGCTCGTCAAGCAGCATAAACGGAGCATCATGGAGAAACGCGCGCGCAAGCCCCAAACGTTGTCGCTCGCCGCCGGAAAGCGTATCTCCCAACTCTCCCACCGGCGTATCGTAGGCCGCCGGCAACGACATGATGAAATCATGAACAGACGCTTTTTTGCAGGCGGCAATAATTTCATCGTCAGTAGCGTCAAGCCTTGCAAGGCGTACGTTATTACGGATTGAGTCGTGAAACAGATAGGTGTCCTGCGTGACGAAACTCTCCATATCTCGCAGGTTCGAGGTATTAATCTCATTCACGTTTGTATGAGAAATCTGAATGCTCCCCTGCTGAACCTCCCAGAAGCGCATAAAAAGCTTAAGTAATGTTGATTTGCCGCTTCCGCTTTTTCCTACAATGCCAACAACCTTGTTGGAAGGCACTTCAACGGAAAGTCTGTCAAGGATTCTCTCTTCCCCGTAAGCAAAGGTGACCTGCTCTGCCGCAACGCCGTCAAACTCCACCAAAGCCTTGCCCTTGATCTCCTCCACAACAGGCTCTTCTTCAAGAATGGCGAGTACGCGACTACCGGCTGCAAGGGTGCTTTGCAAGGTCGCTCCCAACGCCGACAGTGCTACAACAGGGCCAAAGGAACTCATCAAAGCCAGCGTAGCTATCAAACATCCCTCAAAGCTGCACAACGATGCGGACAATGCCAGCATGGCGAGGTCAAAGAGAAGGATAACGCTGTTTGTCACCGCGCTGTTGCGTCCGGCTATCCGCTTCAGCTGCTCCTGATTTTGAGCAAGCGCATCAGTCATGCGGTTCATTTCTGACAGGCGAACGCCGCCGCGCCCGTACTGAATGGTTTCAGAGAGGCCGCGAAGGCCATCAAGCACAAATGACGACAGCTCTCCGGATTTACGACGAAACTCTAAGCCCTTGTCGCCACTGAGTTTTGCCGTCGCCACTGGAATAACGACTCCTATCGTGCTATATGCGACAGCTGCCAAAACTCCAAGCACAACGTGGAACGAACCGATAAACACCACCATGATGAGACTGAATACGCAGGCGATACAAACCGGCGAAATGGTATGCGCGTAAAACACTTCAAGAAGCTCAATATCCGAGGTAATAATGCTGATCAGATTACCTTTATCTCTGCCCTCAAGCTTTGCAGGACAGAGCCTTCTCAGAGCGCTGAATACCTTGTCGCGAATAAGCGCAAGCAGCTTAAAGGCAATAAAATGATTGCAGGCCTGCTCCGCGTAACGCAACAATCCGCGAGCTACCGCGAAAACACCCAGGCAGATGAAGATTCCCGTCAAGGAGAGTTCCGCGCCAAACGGCAGCGCAACTTCCTGCTGCAGCGCAGCCAGAACCGCGTAACCTCCGAATATCGTGATGCAAGCGGCGAACAGGTGACCGATAACACCCATACAAACAGCCGCCACCATATACCCTGCAAGCGGTTTAACAAGGCCGATAAGCGACGCCATTACCGCAAGGCCTTTCCTGCTGCTACCCTCATGCCTTCCGTCCTGTTTCATGCGGCGTCACCCCCTTGCGCATAACGCTCAAGCTCTTGTTGAGCGCCCCAAAGCCTCGCGTATGTTCCCTCTTTAGCGAGAAGATCCTCGTGGACACCCTCTTCAACAACGCTCCCTTGATCGAGAACGTAGATCTTATCTGCGTCCGTAACGTTCGCGAGTCGATGAGAAATCAGAATGACCGTCTTTTTCTTCGCCAGCGCATGGATCTGAGCTATGATGTCATTCTCGCTTTCAACATCTATGTTTGACGTCGCTTCGTCAAAGATATAGACGGGACTGTCATGCAAAAGAGCCCTTGCGAGCGCCAGCCGCTGCCGCTGTCCTCCGGAGAGGTTGGAGGCCATCTCGTCAAGTTTCATATCGAGGCCCTTCTCGCTTTGTAAAAATCCCGCGAGATTGACCTGTTCAAGAACGCGCCAAAACGTCTCATCCTGAGCGGTCGAACATGCCATCAGAAGATTATCGCGGACCGTGCCTTTGAAGAGGTAACTTTGATGACCAACATACGTAACGCTTTGCATAAGGCTCGCTTCAGAAATTTCAGTCAAAGACCTGTCGCCAAAAAGCACCGCTCCCTCATAGCCTTTATTGCGACCCATAAGGATGGAGGCGATGGTGGATTTTCCGCAGCCCGATTCGCCGACCAGCGCCGTAAAGCTCCCTTTTGGAAAAGCCATATCAATGCCGTGGAGAATCTCACGCTCCGACTCGTAGGAATAGTGAACATCCCTGCAGGTAATCGTAGCGCCTGTGGGAACTTCGCCTGTTTTTGCTTCCGCCTCGGGAAGATCAAGCAAGCGAAAAATCTTCTCGGAAGCCGCCATGCCATTCATGGCAATATGGAAGAAACTGCCCAGCATTCGCATGGGTAAAAAGAAATCTGCCGCCAAAAGGATAATCAACAGGCAACCCGCCAAATCAACGGCGCCCGCCTGAAATTGCGTCACGGCAAGGCCAACACCAAGCGCCGCGCCGCCATATGCAATAAGGTCCATTACGGTAATGGAGTTCAGCTGCATGGTCAGCACTTTCATGGTGATACGCCTGAACTGTTCAGCCTGTTCGTTCATCTCGTTGTGCTTGAACTCATCGGCTTGATAGATTTTTGCGGTGGTCAAACCCTGCAAATTCTCCAAAAACGTATCGCCAAGAGCGGTATATCGACCCCAATATTTTGCCAGCAATTTCTTCGCAAAGCGCTGCACCGCTACGATGGTGAGCGGAATGAGCGGCACACAGATAAGTAAGACCGCAGCGGATGGCAAATTTACAAAGCCAAGTGCCACAAAGAGTGTCAGTGGAGCAAGCAGGGCATAGAAAAATTGCGGAAGGTACTGACCAAAATAGGTTTCAAGCTGGTCAACACCCTCGACAGCCACCTGAACAACTTCGCTGGTCTGCACCTGCTCGTTATAGGAGCTGCCCAGCCTGAGTAGTTTTTTGTAGATGTTCTCCCGCAGAATTTTTTTGACCGATTTTGAACTGAGGTATGCCATACGGCTTGATATGACGCTACACACAAAACGCACGATAACAGCAATCGCAGCTATAACCGCCACAAAGATTACCTGGTTCTGGCTGAGTGTCTTTTCATATAGACTCTGCAGCAGATGAGCTATCTCCCACATCATGACGATGTTTGCCAAAAGAGAGATCCACTGCAAGGCAACGTGTGCGGCAATATATTTCTTACTTTCGCCGATCATGGCGATAAGTCGCTTATTAAACATCCAAACAAGGCTTCCAATGAGAGTTTACAGTTTCTAACTCTCTATTGTAGGTATCGTCGCTAAAAAAGCTACCTTGAACAGGATGGCAACCTTTCGCGCTCCGGGGACTTCTCGCCCTCTTTTTGGCGATTTTCCTCTTTTGGCGGTTTCCTATTCTCTTTTCAGTAGTTTTCTGTCCTCTTCCAGCGGTTTATTGCTCTCTACAGTTGCAGGTGCACAAAGATAGCGCGCTTTTTGTCGTCACAGACCTTCATGGCAATTCTGGTATACAGCTTCAATTTCTTGCCAAGAAGCTGTCGAGCCTCCGTGTAAAATACCCGCTCATCAAGAAGACGCATGCCAACCTTGTGAGCGAATTCTTGAGCGTCATTGATATAAAAACAAATTTCCGCCGACACGTTGCCCGTCTTTTTCACATACCGATTAGCATACTTGGCGCCAACTTCGTTGGTGGAGTCAAAAATAATCTCGCTGTCCGGAAGATGTCTACTCAGAGCCTGAATGAACGATGTGTTTTTCTCCTCTGAGAAGTATTGAAATACACCGGAGACGATGATGAGTAGTGGCACCGTTGTGTCAATCTTATGTATCCAGCTCAGCTCAAACATATCACCAGCAATAACAACCTCGTTTGGCAGCGGTTCAAGAAAAGCCTCTCTCAATTCAACGGTCTCGGGCAGATCAACCTCATAAAACATAACTTTCGGCAGATTAAGCCTTGCTGCCATAGTTTCAAGCCCCGCGCCAAGATTGATAATGCCGCAGCCTTCGGGATGCTCTGACACAAACGTGCGCACTACCCTGTCAAGCACATGATAACGAGCTACCGACGCGATCATCGCATATTCCGAAGATTTTTTTCTGATTCGATTGAGCGCTTCAGGAGGAATCTTCTTCCCTACCTCGACAGCCTTCTCGTCACAAAAGAACTCAGGAAAATGCTCAGTGACATAGATTCTGGCAACCAGAGGAATATAGGTCGTATCCGCAACGCCTTGTAGATTTTGCATTTTGTGCCCCATACCATTCCGTGAAACCCTTAGTGTCATGCCCTAAGCGCTGTATATTTTCAGCCTGTCCCAGACCACCTTTATGCGGTCAGACCACCCTTATACGGTTGCAATTTCCTTATAAAACTCTACGGCGCCTCGGATTTCTTCCGCATTTGGATGACCTTTTCCCTTTCCGCCTATCAACTTCAAGGGACCAAAGGTGTCAAATCCAATACATCCGTATTCGCCCAGAATCTCCGCATGCTTCTCTTCCGCGATCTTTCGTATGCTATTGGTGTGAGCAGCTCGCACTATACCGCAGGTATACATAAAAAAGACCTTTTTATGTTCAGGGAGGTTCTTCTCAGCATACTGAAGCACTGCTTTGTGCATTTTTCCGTAATAAATCCCTGAGGCAAAACCAACAAAATCGTACTCTGACAAGTCATCCGTCTCTGGACATGTCACATTGATCAGAGTTACTTCATATTTTTGCGCTATCGCGTCAAGCAGCTTTTTTGTATTCTCATGATGCTTGGAGTAATACACTATCGCAGTTTTCATGTTTCCTCCTACCGCTTCCGACTGAAAACTTTCTCCTTTGAAGAATCTTTTAGCATACCGGAGAAGATGCTCTGAGAGAGCGGCGTGAGAAGATAGAACCTGCGCCGCACTACTTAGAAGTGATATTTACCCCAGCATCGCGCAGACATTGCTCGGTATCCCCAAACGCTTTCTCGTTTTTTGAAACAACCGCACGCGTATTGACCGTTGTTTTTAGCCCGTTTTCCAAAGCGCCAAGAGCTGTTTCTTTGATGCAATAGTTGCCGTCAATGCCAATAATCTCAACTTCATCAACGCTCAACTTTTGAAGTTTCTGCAGCAATTCGGGATTTGAAAAAGCGTTACTTTCGCGCTTGTCAAACACGCAATCCGAAACAACTGCAAGCCCAGCGCCAAATTCTTTCTTTTTTGAGGCGCGTTCCCAGGGAAGCTTGTGTACCACATATATAACCTGCTCAGGAGTATAGCGACTGATTATGTCATTACATGCCTCAATAAGACCTTCAGTATTGCGGCGCTTCATAACATTAGTTTGCACATCAACAACAAGTAGAACTTTCATGACGTTCCTTCCTGTATGGACTCACAAAAGTTACCTCATGGCAACAGCTGTTTGCAGTGTACCAGAAACCCACGGCAGGTATGCTATTATCCCCTTTTAAACGAACAGTCCTCAGAATCTGCAGAGGACTGCCAACGTACCTTTGACGAGGAGAGGTATGACTATCATTCCAAAAGGCTACGAATCACAGCTGTCGCTTTACGACACCCAACGTGCCATAGAGCGTATCAAGTACATCTTTCTTGCAAAACTTTGCGCCGCGCTCCACCTTGTACGTGTCACGGCTCCCCTCGTGGTAGACCCGACTACCGGTATGAACGACAACCTTAGCGGCATTGAACGACCTGTGCATTTTGACACGCCGGCTGTAGGCAAAAATGCCGAAGTCGTGCAGTCGCTTGCAAAGTGGAAACGCTATGCACTCCACCGCTACGACTTTAATGTGGGAAAAGGCCTCGTATGTGACATGAACGCCATCCGTCGTGACGAAGAGCTCGATAACTTGCACTCCATTTATGTTGATCAGTGGGACTGGGAAAAGGTCATTGACGAGAAGGACCGCTCTTCTGCCTATCTTCAAGATACCGTCAGCCGTATCGTCACCGCCATCTGCGGAACGCTTGACGAGCTGAAATGGCATTATCCCCAGCTGGAAACAGAGCTGGACCGCGCGGTTACCTTTGTAACCGCACAGGATCTGGAGGATCTCTATCCTGAGCTTACGCCCGCTGAGCGAGAAAACCGTTTCGTAGCCACGTACCATACGACTTTCATCAGCGGCATCGGAGGAGCGCTTCGCTCAGGCAAACCGCACGACAGGCGCTCTCCCGACTATGATGACTGGAATCTCAATGGAGACCTTCTCTTCTGGGACGAGGTCCTCGGTTGCGCTCTTGAAATCAGCAGTATGGGCATTCGCGTAAATCCCGCGACACTTGATCGACAGCTGTCTGTCTCCGGTTGCGATAACCGCCGAGAGCTGTCATTCCACAAGATACTCCTTGAAGGCAAGCTACCGCATACTATTGGAGGAGGTATCGGACAGAGCCGCCTTTGCATGCTGCTTTTAGGCAAGGCGCATGTGGGAGAAGTACAGGCATCCATTTGGGATAGCGATACCATCCAGGCATGCCAAGAGGCCGGAGTTCAGCTGCTGTAGGATCTCTATTGGTAGCGGAGCGATTCTATCGGATTGAGCTTTGCTGCCCGTCGTGCGGGCCACCAGCCAAACACAAGCCCAATTCCAATACAAATTCCTGAGGTCACGGCCACGATTGACGGGGTAATGATAGGCGTAATCGCGGTCTCCAAGTGCATAAGGGTTGAAGCCGATCCCGCCAAAGCCAACGCTCCGGCGTAACCGAGAGCAACTCCAATAACACCACCCGAGATGCAGAGCAGTATCGATTCACATAAGAACTGCTTTGTAATATCGGCGGCACGCGCGCCAAGCGCCTTACGCAGGCCAATCTCACGAATTCGCTCCGTCACATTGGTAAGCATCATATTCATGATGCCAATACCGCCAACCAAAAGTGAAATACTGGCGATGGCTGTTACAAGTATCTGAAATGAAGCCATTGTGGAGTTGAGCTGGTCAATGATGGAGGACAATGTCATGACGTACACACGATCGTCTTCCCCTTCAGGAATGGCAAACCAATCAAACAACCAGGCCTTTGTTTGATCCGCCAGAGACTTCATGTCAACATTTTCGCGTGCATATCCAAAAATCTGACTGATTGTTTTGGTACCCGAAACGCGTGTTGTAAACGTTGAATACGGCAGATAGCACAGAAGAGTATCACTTCCTCCTCCCATCCTTTGACCACTGTCGCATACGCCGATTACGGTATAAGTATTGTCATCGATACGGACTGTCTTACCAATGGCATCTTTCTCATTTCCGTAGAGCTTCTCGGCAGCCACTCGATCAAGAACAACGTTTTTTGCCACATTGTCCACATCCGATTGCGAGAAGAGCGAGCCGGCCGAAGCCTTGAATCCCATTGCAGTGAAGTACTCAGGCTGACAACCGATAATCTGCGTGTCAAACTGCTTCTCGATAGAATCAATGCGACCGGCACTGGAGTCAATACCGGTAACAAATTCATAGCCGGGAACACTCATTGCCAGCTGATCTAAATCCTGCTGCGTCACCCCTCGATCAGGCCACGCATATATGCTCACCATCCTGGATTGATTGAGACCCAGTGAGCCCACCAGGGAGTATTTAATGCCATCGATAAGAGCCGTCATGGCAATGACCGCACTGATTCCAATTACAATTCCAAGCACGGTCAATAGACTGCGCGCACGATTGGCATTGAAAGCAGAGAGGGTTTCATGAAGCAGGTCGCGAAGCCTCATAGAGATGCACCTCCTGCCATCCTCTGCACACCATGATGCAACACATATTCTTGTTCCTGCTCAGCCGTAAGCAAGCGTCCGTCGCGGATATGCACAACGCGATCAGCCCATGTGGCAATTTCGGGATCATGGGTAATGAGTACGATGGTCTTGCCGCGATCCTGCATGGCTCGAAACGTTTTGAGCACCATTTCGCCCGTTGCGGAATCAAGATTGCCCGTGGGTTCATCGGCAAGAATCACTGCAGGATCGTTAACCAAGGCACGCGCAATGGCCACACGTTGAATCTGACCGCCGGAAAGTTCATTGGATTTATGGTCATAGTAATCCTCAGGTAAGCCCACCGATCGCAGCGCCTTCCAGGCACGCAGTTCCCTTTCTGCAACAGGTATATCGGAGTAGATGAGCGGAAGAACAACATTGCGCAACACGGTAGTTCGGGGCAGAAGATTAAACGACTGGAATACAAAGCCAAGACGCGTTGCGCGAATCTCAGCCAGATCATCATCGGAAAGATTGGCAACCTCAAGACCTTCAAGCTTATAAGAACCCGAGGTAGGCGTATCAAGACAACCGAGGATATTCATAAGGGTTGATTTGCCCGATCCTGAAGGGCCCATAATGCAGAGAAACTCGCCCTTCTCGACGCTTAAAGATACGCCACGCAACGCATGAGTAAGTCCTGCAGCTGTCTCATATATGCGGTGCAGCTTATGTGCCTCGATTACCTTTGGCATCTTATCTACCGCCGCCTGCCACGTCTTTATCGCTCGAAGAGTCACTGCTTGAGCCGTTTGAGGTGCCACTTGCGCCACCGCTTGAGCCGTCTTTTTCGCCGCCATCGGGATTGTCCAAAATCCCAACATCAGGGTTTTCCCTACCGCCGGCGAGAAGTACCTCGGTGCCGTCATTGATGCCCTCGCCCTCAATGACGGCGGTAGTCGAACTCTTTGCCTTGACCGTAACGGGCACTCGTTTAACCTGAGGATTGTTCTTGTCATCACGAGAAGTGACGACGTTCACATAGGTTCCCGTCTCGTCCTCTGCCAATGCAAAGAGAGGTACCGTGAGCACGTTTTCCATATGCTGGATCATAATGTCTGCATTGGCGGTCATACCGGGCTTTATGGAGGCATCGGGGTTTTCTATCAGAAGTTCAACATCATACGTAACAATGGCGCGTCCCCTACCGTCATAGCTCATCCCTGAGGTGTCCCCACCTGAAGACGATACGGTAGAGACGTGCGTCACGGTTGCTTCACAGCTAAGTTCCCGAAGGGCCGCAAATGTTACCTGTGCTTTTTGATCAACGGCAATACGGGAAATATCCACTTCATTTATCTGAACATTTACCTTCATTTTTGAGAGATCGGCAATGGTAATCAAAGACCCTGACGCACCTGATCCGGAATTCGAACCTACCCCGGCGCCTCCGGAAGATCCAACCGATGCACCGTTGACCGCATTCATGACAATGACCGTACCATCGCAAGGAGCCGTTACCGTGCGTTTATCCGCTTGAGCAACCGCGTCATTGTAGGCTGAACGAGCCTCTTCAAGAGCGATTTGCGCACTTTCAAGGTTTGCCTGCGCTGTTTCAACTGATGCCTCGACCGAAGAGGCATTGGCGCCACCGTTTTCCTGATCATCTTCGCCAACACCCGCAGCTCCACTACGGGCAGCTGCCAAAGCGGCTTTTGCCTTACTCACTTCATTCTCTGCCGCTTTCACTTGCTGCGCGGCTTTACGTACAGCTTTATCAAGCTCGTCGTTTTTAATGGTAAAGAGCTTATCGCCCTTTTTAACAACAGATCCCTCCGTAACTTGAACATCCTGTATGATGCCATCGACTTCAGGAGTCACCACTGTTGAAGAGATGGGTTTGATGGAGCCTGAAGCCGATACGGAATCGCTGAATTCCCCGCGCGTAATGAAAGCGGTGCTTGCGGTAGGGGCGTCAACCTGTTTGTCACTCTCGAATAAACGCGCAACAAACGCAATGCCGATAAGTACAACAACGCCCAGCGCAATGCCCACTTTTATGAATTTCTTCCTAAGGCGGATTTTACGATGACGCATAAGGCTTTCATAGGCTTCACGAGCTTCGGCATCCTCTTCATCCTCAGCTGAAGTTATGACCTCTATGCGGGAATTGATATCCGCCGTTTTGTCGGAAATATCCGGCACCTTGTGAGCACTAACGGTATGTCGCTCGTTGTCGGGCGACGCATTGCCATCTGGCGGAGTACTGCGGTCAGATGAAGGGTTATCGCCAGATGACGTATCAACTTTTTCCTGCTGGAGCTTACGATCAAAATGAAACATAACTCCTCCGAACACACACCTCGTAATGACTGTTCAACCCATATAACATTTTATAGAACATATACTATGCCTGTCGAATCATCTCTTCATACCGTTGAGAATTCTCAGGAGTAAACCCAACCAAAACCGTTGGATTTTTGGCACTAACAGCAGCAGAAATCAGTTGAGTAACTTCTTCAGAGCTCTTCTTTCTAGTCTTAAGCCCAAGGCCGACCGTTTGGGAACCATTCAGTCGGCATATCAAACTACGACTGGTTACTACAAAGTTTCTCCGCACAACATGCCGGTAAATCCAGAGAATATCCGTATAGGCCATAATCGCCCCGTCCTGTCTGGAAATAATAAAATTCTCGGACAGTAACATTCCCGGCAATTCCGGAACCATAACTGAATCCTTCAGGCATACTTGCAACTCATCCCACGCTTTCTGGGTGAGCCCTTCCGCATCAAGACGATCCAAGCACGTACGAATCGTTTTTACGTGGCTGAAGTGGCTTGCAAGCATGATAATCCCCACAATGGCAGAAGCAATCGCAGCCGCAAAGAGCGGAAATGATAGGGAATCCTTCGCAGTAACCATCGTGTTAAGGTAGAACGTACCTACCTTGTTGGTTAGCGTGGTAGAGCTTATACCATACGTACTGGAAAGAACACTGATTAAATTGCCTGGCATCTTGGTTACGGTGCCATACACCCGTATCGGCGACGGAACCGTAGCAGTCGTTCCGTCTTTGGTGTGCTGTGCCCAGTATTCTTTCTGACTACTGAATTTACTTTCATCGGAGGGTTTCATACAGAGGATTGACAGTTGACCATCCTTATCCACACACAAATACATGTACTTGTCATCAGAGCGCGCTGACCATTCATCAAGACCCACTACATCAACATAGGCGTATTTTCCCTCCTGTACGCCGCTCATAGCGCCAAAGGGCACGGCATCAGCCTTACTTGTTGCGCCGATGATCCCAGCATTGATAAGACCACCGAGAAGGCCAAGAACAACCGCAATGATACAGCCGGCCACGCCCACCATAAAACGGAACTTTCCGGGTCTTAGATACTGCTCGAGGTTGTTTCTTGCGCTCATAGTATGACTACCTTCTGCATCAATATGCACTAATACAGCACTTCAAACATATACTTTGTCTACCACGATTGATTGTACTACAGCGATTTCCATACGAAATGAGCAGTGCTTCTAACGATAAACACAGTAAGTCTTCCAACTCTATTACTACATGAATTTCTGAAACGTTATCAGCATAAAAGCAGCATTATTTGGAATCAGTTGAAAGACGCGCGTGAGATTGAAACATTAGAGTTACGTCCCAAAAAGTGGTCTGGAAGCCAAAATCCACCAACTGTAGGCCATTCTTTAGCAGATTTTGAAGAACGAGGATCACTTAGAAGTTATCATGCTTCAAAAGCGACACCTGTGTAGTAGATTTCAAAAAGCTGTGTAGTACATTTTACGGCGAGAAAAGAGGTCTTCTCGCCACGTCAACTCAATTAGCTGGGACTTTGCAAATGAAGGCTGTAACAGAGCTCGAAAAAAGTACTACACAGGTTTTCAAGAAGTACTACACAGCTCCACTTTTGAAGCGAAACCAAGTCAAGTCCAAATATCACTGCGCATCTTCGATCATCCTCACTGCAAGATGATCGAAAAATTGGCTGCTTCGTTCTCAGTTCTAAAGGGTTCAACCATATTCTCAGGAAGTCTTACATCAAAGGGAAAGTCCCGATGTTGCATTAAATGCAGAAACAATGATGATACTTGCTACAATTATCAGAATGGAGGCGTCCAAACTGCTGTACAACATTGCCACATGGATTTCTGAAACGTTATCAACATAAAGGCAGCAGCAAGGCTACCCTGCTGCTGCCCATTTACCCAAAGAGTACAGACAAGTCCAAAGTACAATTTACGCTCTAGGCCAAGAAGCCAAAGTACGCTCCAATGACTCCCAAAACCATGGTGCCTAAAATAAGCCACATGGGATTGATCTTCTTGGCAAGAAGCCGGTAATAGATCCAAAACGCACTCATACCAACGATACCAGGCATGATGCTGTCAAGTACGGTTTGAATGGTGGTTGGATCCTGGCCCTCAACGGCCTGACCGATCTGCACGGGAATAGTTGCCCAGAACATGTCTTTTGTCATACCACCAATAACCATCGCACCCACGATGCCAATGGCAGCTATGACCTTCTGCATCAGCCCGTTTTCCGATGCCTTCTCAAGAAAGCCCACTCCCATTGAGTAGCCCTTCTGAACACCCCAAACACGAAGCCAGAACGCGGGAATGTTGTAGATAAGCAAAAAGACAATAGGTCCGGCTGCATTACCGGCCTGACAAAGTGAAATGCCTACGGCTGCCGCAACAACACGGATGGTAGTAAGGAAAATGGCATCTCCAATGCCGGAAAGCGGACCCATGAGAGCGGCTTTGACATCGTTGACCGAATCGGGCTCAATCTCACCTCGAGCAACACGCTCCTCCATGGCCATTGCAATGCCACCGACAAACGGGGCGAACTGTACCGTAATATTGAAGAATGCCGCATGACGACGAAGCGCCGCCGCATAGTCATCGGGACGGCCGTGATAAATCTTTTTGAGCATTCCGGCAACCATAAGACAAAATGCAAGGTTCATCTGCTTATAGTACGTCCAAGAAAACTCCATACCCAAAGCACCCGTGTTGAGCGAAGACTTGATAAGATCGCTCTTGGTAATCTTATACTGATTATTATTCGCAGATACGTCAGTTTGAGCCGTAGCAGTTCTGGTCTCATTAGAAGTCATCGTCGTCATCTCCTTCCGTTGCAAGCTGGGGACCACCGGAATTAGTACCAAAGTTCAGCAGGCCGAACTTCTCGATACCAATAATAATCGCGATAAGAGCAACACCCAGCGACGGAACGTTCATATACGAGGCAAGCAAGAAGCCCAGGAAGAAGAAGGGCAGGATCTCGCGCTTGAGAACAAGTCTGCCAAGCATAGCAAAACCCATGGCAGGAAGAATATTGGCGGCAATACCAAAACCGTCCATAATGAACGCCGGAATCCAGTCAAGAAGGTTCTGTACGGCACCGGCACCCAGATAATATGCCAGACCAACAAGAAGAACGTTCTTTGCAAGGCCGATAAGACCAATCGCCCAATGTGCTGCATAAATGCTTTTAAGATTACCTTTGGATGCACATACGTCGGCTTTGTCAACAATAATTGGCATAACACCATTGATAACATTGCTGATGGCAAGTGAAAGCGTAGCAATAGGCATGGCCAGTGCAAGCGCTGCCTCAGTACCCTTACCCAACGTAATGGCAAAAGCACAGGCGAGAATACTACCTACCTTTTCATCAGGCGGCAGATATGCACCGATGGAAATATTTCCCATAAAAAGAAGTTCAAGACTGGCTCCGATAGCCAATCCCGTCGGCAGATCTCCCAGAATAAGACCAATCAAGGGACACGTGACAATGGGTCTGAACGCATAGAGTGTGCCGAGCTGATAGTCAAACATCGCAAATGCCGTGACGAGCGATATCAGCAGTGTCTGTACAAGCATCTTTCCTCCAATCAAACTGTCTCAAACGTTACGTTGGTCGTGCAAAATCATGCGGGACTACCTACCAAGGACATCTTTGATATCAACCTTGGGATCGTCAGCAAGGGGTCGTATCTCCACCTCCACCCCCTTATCAAGCAACTCGTAGATGATCTTCTCCTCTTCAGGTTCAAGGAAAACCTGACGCGCAACTTCACGCGTAGTTGGGCTTCCCTTGGTATTGCCTAAATTAAGACTTGTGATCTGTGGACAGCCGTCAATAAGCTGCTTGGCTTCTGCAATGGTCTGCACACAAATGAGCATGCGATATGCATCCGTTACTCCTGAATTAATAGCTTCGATTGCGTGAGCCATATCCTTAATAACCAGCTTGCAATCGGCTGGTTTGCCCATCTTAAGCGTCATTTTCCAAATAGGATCATTTGCCACATGATCCCCCACACAAAAAATGCAGTTGGCCTGCAGGCCCTGAACCCAGGAAACCGCAACCTGCCCATGCAATAGGCGATGATCGACCCTCGTAAGCAAAATCATATTCAGCCTCTTTTCCTAAAAGCTAGAAGGTTTCATCTTCTTCAACTATCGATACATCGTTTACAAACTTCGGGCGTACATCGTTGTCTGCTACAAGTTGTCTCAAAAGATCTGCTGTATCCTCAGTCTCACTGGAGAGAAAGAGTGTAAGTACCAGCGGAAGATTTATATTTGTGACCAGATACACATTCTTGCGAGAAAGCATGAGTTTGGTGAACTCATTGTTTATGCTTCCTCCCATAAGGTCCGTAAGTACCACCACATCCACGTTGTCGGAACAAGCATCTACAAGAGCCAGAGCTTCTTTCTCAATGTCATCATTTCCGTCTACAAATGCGTTAAGTATGTCTACGTCAGCATGCTCCCCAACCAAAAGTTTCACGCTCTCGTAAAGACCTTTGGCAAAGTGTGCATGAGAAGCAATGATATAGTGCCTGTTCATGAATGAATCTCCTCCAGTGCCCTTTTATAAGCCGCAAGTGATCTTCTGTCCGCAGATGCGGGATCGGCGTAGTATTGCGAACCAACAATCTCAAAACTCAGGTAGCCTTTGTAGTCATTTCTTGTCAAAGCGAGAAGATCGGCCTCCAGGTTCCTCTCGCCATCTCCCCACGCCAAATGCGATACGGTTCCCGCATCTGTGAAATGACAATGCACGACATCCTTTCCAAAGGCATCAAAATAATCCTGCATCGTTTCATGGGCTCGCCACATGGCGCCCGTATCAAGTAGAACCTTGAGGGCGCTGCTTCCAACCTCATCAATCAGCCTGCGAAGATCCTCACACCTGTTGCAAAGATTTGACTCTTCCGGCTGAAGCGCCTCCACGGCGAGTACGATGCCTTTGCAAGTGGCATACGATGACAAATCACCCAACATATAAACGCTGCGCTTCCAGGCTTCCGTGCGTTCTTCATCCAGAAAGCCCCAGCCCGGAGTTACGACAACTATCCCCACTCCCAGCTCGGAAGCAACGTTAATGGCACGGAGAAAGTAATTCTTGGTTCTTTTAATTGATTCTTCTCCTCTGGCAGCAATGTTGGCCGGTTTGGGATTGTTCTGCTCGGGACAGAGCGCGCATACATCTAACCCAAAGCTATTAGCAAGACGGGTAATCTTTTCAGGCGTATCGTTTGAAGCATAATCAAGAAAGAAGTGCATGGGCCCGGTCCAAAGTTCAACGGCTTCAAACCCCGAATCTGCCGCAGATGCAAAAAACGCTTCCAGCGAGAAGAACCTGTGGGAGCAATTCATTGCCGCAGGACGAAATCTCACATCAGAACCCATACCAACCTCCTTTCCAATCTCCGAACCACTCGAACACTAATACTCAAACTGATGGTAGTAGCGGCGATATTTGAGATTGTGCTTGGTTACCATCTCATAGTGTCTGGCTAAACGATCAGTCGTAAGAAGCGAGATAATATAGGACGAAACGATCGTACGGAATTTCTCGTCAAGGCCGGGAATGGCGTATTCTTTGGTATCGATAACGGTAATGTCGGTATCACCGGTACGACCGCTCATAAGGAATTTCTCGA
Organism: Atopobium sp. oral taxon 199 str. F0494; assembly: GCF_000411555.1. GTDB lineage: Bacteria > Actinomycetota > Coriobacteriia > Coriobacteriales > Atopobiaceae > Lancefieldella. Next base: position 158,165 of record NZ_KE150487.1, read on the forward strand.
CACGTTCGTCCAGCGCACGGCACTCGTCCTCGCCTTTGAAGAGAACCACGGGTACGCCGGGCTCCACAAGCTCAAGCGTTCCATGGAAGAAATCGGCTGAGGTGATATAGCGCGTACGCTTCCACTGCATTTCTTCAAGAATGCACATGGAGAAGAGGATTGTCTCGCCCCACAGCGCTCCGGAGCCGATAAACATGGTGTACGGCGCAAGAGCATACTTTTTGGCAAACTCTTCGGCTTTTGGCTCAAATCTTTTACGAATGTCGAGAAACGCTGACCATATATTCTTGGTTTGCTCGATAAAGGCATCATAATCGGGGAAGAAGCCTTCACGGTTAAGAATGCGCAGGCCAAAGCAGTCGGCCAGATAGTAGCCCTTTTCGCAACCGCCGCTTCCGTGATCGTTTTTCATAGACACACATCGATCGACGCCAACAACTTGTCCGATAGGACTGTCTGCCTGAGTCATGGCGTATATTCTCACGCCCTTGTTTTTCATGGTCTTGAGCGCCTGCAATACCTCGGGAGTGGTGCCGGACTCGGATGAAGTGAGAACAACGGACTTCTCGGTCATGGTTTTGTCACCCATGACATTAAACTCGGCTGCGTGAAGCAGCGTAACTTGATGGTTAGCATCCGCATATTTATTCATAAGATACTGCATACGCAAAAATTCATCCCATGTGCCGCCCACACCCAAAAGATACAGCCGATCAAACCCCTCGTTACAGACATCGTCGGCAAACTGTTTCATACGCTGACCTACGGCGTAGAGCTCTTCTCCGTCTTCAAGATAACCTTCTTGGTCAAAGTGCATAATCTCTACTTTTTCGGTTTCTTCCATATTGCTTTCCTTCCCCGCAAAACATCCCAATTGCTCTTCCTCATAACCGCACTGTCTTACCAATTAAAGCGCCTTGTGGATGCGTGCGCATGGCCTTCAAAGCGCTTTGACCTTCCAAAGAACCATAGAACTATAAGTTCGTACTTTTTATTACCACTTTTGTGTATAAGATAGCAAAATACCGAACCACTTTAACGAAAAAAGATCATATACACGTGCCCATACGGGTAAATGGTATTAAATTGTCGCTCAGTGGTATATATGGGATTGGCTGCTTGGCAAAATACCCGAACATCAGTGGGAAACCGAATAGCCGCCTAGATCTCCCCTTCTGAATGCCGAAACGTATTCAACAGCCTTGCCGTCTTCATCATAGCTCACGCATTCGTATGAAATAACAGGCGCACCCTCGCTCACACCTAAAAGATGTGCATCTCTCACACCCAAACGAACCATATCCAAGTGCTCAACTGCAGATACTACCGGATGGCCAAACATGCTGTAGGCTTCATACAGTGAAAACACTCCGACATCCACACTCTCTATCTGGGGAAATAATGGGATGGGAATATAGGTTTTTTCTATCATAAGGGGAGCATCGTTTGCATAATTCAGGCGCTTGATGGCGAGAAGATCAGCATTACAATCTATTTCAAAAAGATGTGCAAAGAACTCGCCTGCCGGCCTCACGGTCTTTGAAAGAACCTTGACCGAAGGTACCGCACTACGTGCACGAACGCTCTCACGAAATCCCGCAAGCTTTACCGCATCCGACTCCCCCAAATGCTCGTTCATGACATAGACACCCTTGCCCTGAACACGTCGTAAAAGACCTCCCGCCACAAGTGCATCGACAGCGTTTCTCACGGTCAAACGTGTTACGTCAAAGCGCTCGGCAAGTTCATTTTCCGAAGGTATGGCACTCCCAGGCTGATAGAACCCATCCTCTATTTCGTCGCGGATAGCTTCACGTATTTGAAGGTATTTGGGCTTCTCGATATGTTGTAAGTTCACCTGCGTCACCAAAACGTCCTCTCAAGGCTCATTGGCCTACCGCATAAGCTGACAAACGTATACCTGTCGGGCCGTATGACGGACTTGTAGTACTCAAGAGGCTCTTTATCTCTCCCAAAGTTAATGCCCGATTGGAAAAAGACCGCATCTCCCTCGTACATGTCGAGAAGATCAGCTTCTTGAGAATCAAGATGAGTAATGGAAAGGGTATCCGTGCCGTGTGTGAGAGAAAACCCGTATTCGTTTCTCATCACATCAAAGAGAGATTCTTTTGAGAAATCATGACTCTCGATACCGGGACATAATGCTTCATTCACATAGGAGGTCTCAATCATACAGGGGAGGCCATCCACATAGCGCAAACGCATAAGCTGCAGGACGTTGCAACTTCGATCTATAGTCAGTTTTCGAGCGACGTGAGCATTACCCGAACAGATTTTTTGCCTAATCACCATAGAGTTAGGTGTATGTCCGGATTTTCTGACATTGTCGCTAAATCCGTATGTTTCTACCATTCCCGTAACCGAGATTGGACGTTCCGGAGCCACATACGTACCCGACCCCTGACGGCTCTCTAAAACATGCATGGTAGTGAGATAGCGCACGGCACTCCGTAAGGCAGAACGCGAGATTTCCCACATTTCGCACATATCCCGCTCGGAAGGAAGCCTGTCACCCTCCTTAAGATGGTTGACCATGATGTAATTCTTAACACTCTCAAGTGCATTATCAAGAGGCGGGATCTTCTTGCGTGACACTATCTGCCTCCCGATCTACCCTTATCCGCTTGATCTCGCATAGCGAGTATATCTTTGCAGACGTTGTCGGCTCCTTCACGAAGCAGCTTATACATACGCGATGCACGCAGTATTTCTCGCCTCACCAAAGGAATGCCCAGGACAAACCCTTTACCGTCGATTCCTTTAACGGTGAGCATGACGTTCATTGAGGTGCAATACTTGCCGTCTTTTCCTGCATTGGCACGAGAAACGGCCGCGGGGTTCATGAGCACACTCTCAAACAAATCTTTACGGCTCATATCCTTATTGACATCGATGCTTTCGTTTTCGATGACCTTGCAATCCAATATGTCAGCATACTCGTGAATGGCAGGTTCCATTCCCGGAAGCGACACGGCCCATTGCTGATGTGTCTCATCTTGATAGATGGACGGCACCGCAGAGAATTTAGGTGCTTCAAAGATGGCTTTTGTAACTGAAAAGCCCTTATCGGCCAGTTTTTTAGAAACTGATTTTCCAAAGAGTGTCACGTCTTCTCCGATTCGTATCCCGTATAAGAGGGTCAAGCAAGTGCCGCATGAATTTCATTATATACAAGACAGCATTATTTAGAATCAGTTGAAAGACACACGTAAGATGGAGACGCTAGAGTTCAAACGCGCTTTACTCGAATATTCCTCCCCACAATCTCTTATGCCCCCAAAGTATCAATCGGAATAACATATATCCCATCCGAGCGCCGTCTACGCGCCATCGTCCCCTTACCGAGCAACACAGCCATAAAACTAGGCTTAGGATTTCTTGCTGCAGGATTAGCAGCCACCTTTCTCGCAACTCTTATGAGATTCGCAGCCGCATCTTCCACTTTAGATTCCCCCATCTTGATTTCAATGGCTGCCCATCGACCATCCATCAATTCAATAATGGCGTCAACCTCAAGCCCGTCGGCGTCCGCATAATATCGTAAAGATCCCCCATACGATTTAGGCAAAGCAGAAACGTAAACGGACAAATCATGAATGCAGAGTGACTCAATCAATAAACCAAAAAGCTGTCCGTCTTTAAGTAAGCGTGAAGAGTCGACACCTAATAAACTGGCCACGAGAGACGTATCACAGAAATATCGTTTTGGTTTCGTGCGCAGCCTTGACTTTGACCTGATTGGCGCATCCCAGCCCGAGAGCTCCTCAATAAAATAGTTGCACCTAAACTCTTCAAGGTATGAGGATATGGTCCCATCCACCGGAGCTATATTGTCAAAGGCAGCAATATCATCTCTCACGGTGCCCAGCGTTGCACTCGTTGCTACATTTCGTGCAAGAGATGCAGCTATGCGGCGGGACAGAAGTGGACTTTTTCCCGCGCGAGGCATGCTTACATCAAAAAGTGCATTAAGATACTCGTCGGCAACGGCCCTTGGATCCGTCAATTTTTTTGTTTGAAGAGCCGGCCACCCACCGCGGCATACAATATTGGCTAAATCGGCAAGATCAATATGAGATTGTGCCGGCTGGAAGGAATCTTCAAAGAGTCCCAAAAGGGATACTGCTCCCGTAGAATCTCCAGTCTCTGCAAGACTCATAGTATGCATACGCAACCGTGCAATGCGTCCTGCTCCACTATGTCTTTTTTCATCCTCGGGAGAAGTAGAGGAGCCTGTCAAAATAAACTGGCCCGGCTTATTTGCACTATCATCAATTCTGTGACGTACAATATTCCATATAGCAGGTATATCTTGCCATTCGTCAATAACATGAGGGGTATCACCAACAAGAGCAAGTTGTGGATCATCCATATAGATCTGTTCGGATTCATCCACACGTGTCACACTCTCGCCAAATGACTGTGCCGTCCAGGATTTCCCCGACCAGCGAGGACCACAAAGTTCTATACCACCAAAGGTATCCAGAAGGACCTGCACCTGTGAATCGATAATACGAGGAATGTACGTTTTCGGCTTAAACTTTGAATATCTCATAAGACCCCCTCGTAAGAACTATTGTAATGCCTGATGATAGCATAAATTCAACTCTTCATTGATGATTTTCGAGGGATTCCATTTATGATTTTCGAGCAAACTCAACTATGTTTTTCGAGCCATTACATTGATGATTTTCGAGGGATTAACCGCAGTGACGGTTCACTGAACGCTATTGCTTTTTCTAAAGTCCACCGGCGAGAAGCCCTTGTTTCTTCGAAATGCTTCCGTAAACGCACCTGGTTTGCGGTAACCGACCGCCTTACCGATGCTTGCGATCGGAAGATCGGTTTCCTTGAGCAGCCGAACAGCCTCTTCCATTCGTTCCCGTATGACATAAGCAGAAGGTGAAAGCCCCGTCGCTGTTTTGAACAGTCTTTTCAGCTTGGTTTGCCCGATGTACAGCTCTGAGGCAAGCCGTGCACAGGAGAGGTCTCCACTCAGGTTGTCGGCAATGTAGGCACTGATATGGCGGATAGCGCGTGTATCATCCTGAGACAGAGCCTTATGTTCTTCGCTTCCATCTTCTCGGGTAGCGTATTCCATAACAAGAGCGACAGCCTCTGCAATCACGCCCTCATAGAACAGCTCCGCGGCAATTCCCTTGCCCTGATACGCACGTGCCTTGCGGAGCAGATCGACAAGTTCGGGAAGATCATGTTTTCCGTCAACTTTGATAAAGGCTTCCCGGACATCTCTGATGTCCCCAAACCTGCTTTGTAGATAATCCCGATAGTAGTCGGGAGAAATAGTGATAGACGAAGCCCTTGCTACGGCCCCTTTTGAGAATCGCATCTCATATTCTTCATTCTCACCCCCAAGATATACCATGATGGCCCCCGGAGCGAGCGGCGCACCCTGACGTTGCACCATACCCTTGACATCATCGTAGCATCCCAGGCAGATGTGCTCGGTACAGCGGTACCGCATGATCCCGCTTTTTGCAAAGTTCATCCTGAATGCATTCACGGCAAAAAGATTTCCGCGAAAGTACGCCCAGTACTCACCGGATCCCAGCTCATTTTCAAAGGTGTGTAGGACGCCTTCAGGGCCATAACCACGAACTTCCTTCAAAAGCTTGAGATCCCATCCTTGAAACGCCCCACGGTAAAGATCTGTCTCAATACTTTTCATCTTCCCTCCTTTCCGCTCGTCCGGTTCCCAGGCTTCTTCCTTGATCAGGCCTCCTCATTCCGTATAGGGACGCATCTCATCAATGCAGTTGTCAGGAACATGCTGTTTATCCATTATAAAGCAGAGTTTCCTATAGCTAACAATTGATCGGCGAATCGATCGATGTGCATCGATATAAAGAGTCGACAGTAAGGAGGATCATCTATGAAAACGGAAGTTGAAAGCTCCAAAAATACCAGGTGGACCATGCACGACATCCTGACATTTGTAATATTCAATCTCATCATCATGATACTTATCACGGTGGCAAAAGTAGTCGAAGACATGGTGTTGACACCACAAAATACGTTCTTCGTTGGCTCATGGCTGTTTCCGTTACTGGCAACGCCGTTCTATCTCGTCATGGCCGACCGCATCGGCAAACGTGGCGTACTTTCCGGATCGATCCTCATATTTGGTGTCCTCTACACCTTCACGGGCGGACTCTACTGTGCACCGGTCGCTATTGTGGGCGCAGTCATAGGCGAGCTGGTTATGTGGGGTAAAGATTCTTATCACGATATCAAACGCGTCATCGGCGGCTATATCGTCTATTGGGTGACGTTTGGTTTTTATGGAATCATACCGTATGTACTGTTCAGAGAAGCCTACATGAAACAGTTGGAAATCTACTACAATGCCGCCGACGTTACCGCGATGATCGCCCAATATACCGAACTCCCCTGGATCCTTCTGATGATGGCTTTGTTTGCAGCGGGAACGATTGTTGGCGGCCTTATTGGATCAAAATTCTTGAAAAAGCACGTCCGTAAAGCGAAAATCGCATAAACGACATGGAAGAGACGGACATCAAGTGCGGTCTTCTCGGCCTTGATCCAAGAACACATCTGTTGTCGTTCTTTCTTGTGGGGATCGTATCCATGCTGATAGTGAACCTCCTTGAGACGGTGCTTTTACAGGCATTCGCTACAGCTTATCTCGCCGCAAACGGACGGACGAGAAGTGCGACAAGGACCTGTGTGAGCTTCACAGTCATATGCGGCCTGAGCTTCCTTCCCCTCCCAGGGCTATACGGAGTTCTTTTTGTAAGCATGCTGCACATGATTCCCCCGTTTACGACCGGCTGCGCGTTCTTCTCGCTTTCTCCTTTGGCGATCATGTGCGCACTCGACCGGTGGCATCTCCCGCAAAAATTCCTCGTTGGGATCTGCATGATATTCAGATTTGCCTCGATCCTTCCGTTTGAGATGCGCTCAATACTTCGCGGAATCCGCATGCGGGGCATCTTCCCCAGCTTACTGGGTATTGTGAGACACCCCGCGCTCGCATACGAATGCTTTTACACGCCGCTTGTCATGCGCTCGCTGAGACTCTCAAACGAACTCGCCGCATCGGCCGAACTGCGAGGGATTGGGATAGGTACAGGACGAACGTCGGTATATCACGTGGGATTCACCTTGCGCGACGCAATGTGCGCTCTTGTTGTAACTGCAGCCGTCGCCGGCATATATGCGTTGGAGGCGGTTTTGTGAGAGGTACGGAAACCGTCGCTTTGAAGAACGTTTCGTTTTACTACCTCGACGAGTCTGAGCTTTCAGATGAAACATCAGCTGATAGTGAGGTATCAGCCGGCAGATACGAATCTACGGAAAGCTGTGTACAGGATATCTGCCTCAACATCCCGGCAGGCTCATGCACCGTACTCTGCGGACGCTCCGGCAGCGGAAAATCAACGGTTCTGCGCCTGATCGACGGCCTCGCAGGAACCTTCTTTCCCGGCGAGAAGAGCGGAGTGGTCCTTGTACACGGAACGGACGTGTTTGATCTGTCCCCGCGCAATCGCACGAAAAGCATAGGCGTAGTCACACAAGATCCGAGAAGTCAATTCTTCATGAGGACGGTAGGCGACGAAATTGCATTTTCCCTGGAAAATCTGGGTACTGATCCCTCTGATACCGTTAGGCGTATCCAAGAGGCGGCAACACTCAGCGGTGTCAGCCGACTTCTTGCCGAGAAGCTCACCGAGCTCTCAAGCGGACAAAAACAGCGCGTCGCTCTTGCGGCTGCAATAGCCAACCGTCCGCAGATCCTGATACTTGACGAACCCACCTCGAATTTGGATGCAGAGGGGTCTCAGTCGCTTATCAAGATCCTCGGAGAGCTTAAAAGAAACGGCGTGGCACTGATCATCTCCGAGCATAGACTCCATCAATTTTTGCCTGTAGCCGATGAGTTTGTATATCTTCAGGAAGGACGCATAGCCGCTCGGTGGGATGTCGAGAAGTTCACGTCTCTTTCCGAACACGAAACGGCAAAGTTTGGGCTTCGACACCCCGACATGAAATCCGACTCTGAAATCAAATCCTATCCCGCAAAGGATGCGGACGGTTGGCACATGACAGATGTGACCTATCTATACCCTTCAACAAAACGCGGAATCAAGGGCATTACCGCTGAATTTCCATTCGGATCCGTAACGGTCATATGTGGTGAAAACGGAACAGGCAAAACTACGCTCGCAAAAGTCCTTGTAGGAGCCGCTCGAGAGCAGAGAGGCATCGTCGCCAGAAACGGGAAACATCTTTCCCGTAAAGAACGCCGCCTCCTCAGCTACTTTGTCATGCAGGACGTTGACTATCAGCTGTATGCCGGCAGCGTAGCGGACGAAGTGGTGCTTGGCCGACAGGTGGATGATGCACTCAAGGCACGCGCCTGGGAGGCACTGGCAGCTTTTGGTCTGACGGATTTGGCCGACCGACATCCGGCCAGTCTTTCCGGCGGGCAGAAGCAGCGCGTCATACTTGCGACGGCATACTGCTCAGATGCCGAGCTTATTGTACTTGACGAGCCCACAAGCGGACTTGACGGACACGGGATGCACGAGGTGGTGCATTGGTGCCGCAAACTCGCATCCGAGAAAAAAGCAGTTGTGGTTATAACGCACGACGAACTGTTGGCGCAACTGGCAGGCGATTACATCGTTGACTTGTCATTGCAGAAAAGAGGTTGATGTCTCCATGAGTCACATTACGCCAAAAGACCGGACGGCACGTCCCAGTGCATTTTCAAAGCTTTTCTATTTTATGCGGCCCGACAGGAATCGAATGCTCTTCTCGCTTCTTCTAGCATGCATAGGCGAGGCGGCAGGCATGGTTCCTTATATTGTCGTTGCCTTACTTGCCGCGGGATTGGCGGAAGGGACGCTCACGCTTGAGTCAGCTGCTCTCCTATCAGCCGCAGCAGCAGCGGCCCAGATTGCAAAGTTCCTGTTCACCTGGCGCTCTTCCATGATCAGCCACGGGATCGCCTTCAAGGCTCTACGCACCATGCGTGAGCAGATGGCAGAGAAGATGGCTCGTGTGCCCATGGGGACCATCGTCGACACGCCGACGGGCACGTTCAAGAACCGGTTCGTAGACAACGTGAACCAACTTGAGGACGCCATTGCGCACTTCATGCCCGAGCTTCCAAGCACGGTATTTGCGCCGCTTTTGGCAATGATCATCGTATTCGCCATCAACTGGCGTATGGGACTTGCCGGGATTGCCACGATCCCCTTATGCCTGCTCTTCTATCTTGGCATGATGCGGGACTATAAGCCCAAAATGGCCCGCTATATTGCGAGCGAACAGCGGATGAACTCAACGCTGGTAGAGTATGTCAACGGTATCCAGGTGATCAAAGCGTTCGGACGCACCGCATCCTCATACGGCTCGTTTTCCGAGGCGGTAGCCGAATATCACGACTCCACGCTTGCATGGTTTCACCAAAGCTGGATATGGATGGCGGCGATACGGGCTATCGTCCCCTGTACGCTGCTCTTCTCGCTACCGCTCGGCGTTTGGCTGCTTTCGGTCGGACGGATCACATTACCTGCCTTCATGGTGTGCATCACCATCCCATTGGGATTCATCGGAGGAATACTCAAGTTCTCCCAGGCGGCAGGCCAAATTTCACGTATGGATACCTGCCTGAACGTAGTCTGGGACTTTTTAGGAGAGCCTGAGCTCTCACGGCCAAGTGAGCGCGTAATGCTTGACGGCAAGTCATTCACTTTTGAGAACGTCTCTTTTTCTTATCATGAGGGTACGGAGGTGTTGCACGATATCAACTTTAAGACGGAGCCGGGGCAGATCACGGCTATCGTAGGACCCAGCGGATCGGGCAAATCAACGGTAGCTAAGCTTATGGCCGGTTTCTGGGATGTACGTTCCGGATGCATTTCATTCGGCGGTACCGATGTGCGAGACATTCCCTTCGAGCAGCTTATGGAGCACGTCTCGTATGTGGCACAGGACACGTTTTTGTTTGATAGGACCATCGCCGACAACATCCGCATGGGCATGCCGGATGCAACCGATGAAGAGGTCGAGACTGCTGCACGTGCAGCCGGCGCTCATGAGTTCATCAGCCGGCTTCCTCAAGGGTATCGCACTCCTGCCGGTGAGGCAGGTGCAAGGCTTTCCGGCGGCGAGCGCCAACGCATCACCATTGCCCGCGCCATCTTAAAAGATGCTTCCATCGTCATTCTTGATGAGGCCACTGCCTATGCCGATCCTGAAAACGAAGCTCTGGTAGAGCGAGCCTTGAGCAAGCTTGTAGCAGGAAAAACACTTGTTACTATCGCCCACCGCCTATCAACGATCACAGGCGCCGACCAGATCCTCGTCATGGACGGCGGACGCATCGTTGCGCGCGGACGTCACGGTGAATTGCTGAAAACCTGTCCTTTGTATGCTCGCATGTGGAAAGAACATATGAGCTCTACCGTCAACGCAGAAGAGGAGCCCTCATGTTTGCAATAATGAAACGCATCCTTGACTTAGCCGGAAGCTTCTCACCGGCATCACGCCGCAGCCTCATGGCAGGCATGGTCTGTAATGTCATTAAAGCGTTCTTCATGTCCGGAATGCTCATAGCGGTATGGTGGGCCCTTGAGATGCGAAGTCACCTGAGCGCCGGAGTTGCCCTGCAATGTTTAGGGATCCTCGCCATCAGCGTAGCGGGTCAGTTTGCCTTCCAATATCTCGTGGACATACAGATGGACGCCGAGGGGTTCCACATCTTCCGTGATCTGCGGCTACGGGTGGGCGACCGCTTAAAAGGCGCTCCCATGGGCTACTTCTCAGAGCAGCGTCTCTCGGCGATAACCACCACACTCACTACCACGGTGCACCAACTCGAAGAGTTCATGACCATCTGTCTCACGGGACTCTCGGGCGGCGTAGCCATGGCAGTGATCATGAGTCTGTTCTTCCTGTTTCAAGCGCCACCGGTTGCCTTCATTACCTTTGTCGGCATTGCCGTAGGCCTTATTGTTTTGGATTGGCTGAGAAGACGCTCGACCGCCGTCACACGGGAGGTCACTGCCGCACAGGAGGAAATGACTGACAAGGTGATCGAATACGCCCGCGGCATGGCTGTATTGCGGGCATTCGCGACACCCGATGACGCACTTGCCGCAGCAAAGGCATCCTTTGAGCGGAAACGCCAGGCAGATTACGATCAAGAGCAGGCGGCACAAGGTATCCTCAAGCTCTATGCGCTCGTGTTCAACCTTGCAAGCTGCGGAGTTCTTCTCGCCGCATGCACACTGTATCTGACAGGCGCTCTGTCTCTCTCGTGGGCGCTCACGCTGCTGGTTGCCGCTTTCATGATCTATGGAGAGCTTATCAGCGCGAACAACAGTGCGTTTCTCACCAAGAAGATCGAAGGAGAGCTTAACCGCATTGACGAGGTATGCTCGGTGCCAAAGCAAGACCTTACGGATGAGACGCTCTCTCCTGACGGATTTGCCCTGGCCATGGAGGATGTCTCATTCGGCTACGGAGACGGTCGTCGTGTCATAGACGGAGTAACGCTTTTTATTCCCGAAGGCTCAACCTGCGCGCTTGTCGGCCCGAGCGGCTCGGGTAAAACAACGCTGGTAAACCTGCTTGCGCGCTTTTGGGATGTCGAGAGGGGCAGCATTACCATAGGCGGCATTGATGTCCGCGAAGGAACAGCGGAAAGCTTGCTTGTCAACATATCGATGGTGTTCCAGAACGTATATCTGTTCAATGACACCATCGAGAATAACATCCGCTTCGGTTGCCCCGATGCACCGCGTGAAGAGGTCATCGCTGTGGCCAAACGCGCACGCTGCCATGATTTCATCATGGAACTTCCTGACGGCTACGACACGGTGCTTGAGGAAGGCGGGGAAAACCTTTCCGGTGGAGAGCGCCAGAGAGTATCCATTGCACGCGCCATCATGAAGGATGCACCGATCGTCATCCTTGACGAGGCTACGAGCTCGGTCGACCCGGAAAACGAGCACCTGCTTATGCAAGCAGTAACGGAACTGACACGAGGAAAGACCCTTGTTACCATTGCACATCGCCTGAACACGGTGCGCGATGCTGACCAGATCCTTGTGATCGACGGCGGGCGCATCGTTCAGCGTGGTACACATAATGAGCTAATGAAGGAGGCGGGCATCTACCGGCGCTTCATTGAGATGCGCCGGGAAGCTGCTGGATGGCGTATCATACGCTCTTAAACTTCATGGCTACAACTCTATTGTCACTTATAACTTTTCATCACAGTGGCAATTGCTGCAGCAGTCTCTCCAGCAACTGTCTGTAAGAGTGCACGGTCTGCTTTGGTACCTCCACGGCGAGACCATTCGCACAAGGTTTCGACCCAGTACATTACCATGGCTGACGCCTTAAGGTGCATTGAGAAAGCATCATCATGTGCCGTACGTAGTGAATTGGTAAGAAGAGCATCCACGACCCGTATCCACTGGGGAATGCGCGCATACAGAGCCTTCAAGAGTGTAGGATTTTCGTGAACGATGGAAAGTCTAAGGGCAATATCAGAGAGTCCATCGGTACCGAGTTCCTCCACGGCCGCATCTAAGACAATGCGAGCAATCTCAAACGGCTGCAGGCTTTTGTTTGTGCCAGTAAGCACATGCTCGGCAACTACGATACCGGCGCTATCGGGAGGCAGTCCAAGAACGACACCCTCTTTGGAGGGAAAATGGCGAAAGAAGGTCATGGTAGGACTCCGGCAGCCTGGACTGTATCCTGAGCCGCCGTTTCATCATACCCATGCTCAACAATAAGCTTGAGTCCACAAGAGCACAAACGGGAACGTGTGGAATGAAGACGCTATTCTTGCCATGCCTCACGAGCCTGTTTAGCCAGTAATGAAATACCACGTTTATTAACTTTTTCGTTTTCCTGCATGTTCTTCTCGCTCTAATTTCGATATATATGCGACAAATCCTGCCACCAGAAGGAGCAGAGAGCAGCCGTCACACAGAACGCAATTAGAATAGCATAGGCATACGCACTACTTGCGGCGGAGCGTAGTGCCTGCGCTTGCATAGCATCCTGCCCATGTGCCGTTTCAAAGGCAAGTGAGATGGATGCAAAGCCTTCTGCAGTGGTTCCCTTACATGTTGCTGTATACCATGATTCCGTGGGCGACCAAGAATTCCGATTCCCAAAAGACACTCCAGCTGCTGGAAAGTAGAAATGAGAGTAGCTCCACCGTCTGCTTGTTGATTGAGAACGCGTTCCATGCCCCAGCTTTGCATGGCGGGCAATCCCATGCCCACCCCCAAACCACAAATACACTGACCGGCAGCCATGAGATAATAATTTGCAGACGTCGTCGACAAAGCCATAACGGCCAAACCTACTACTATGAAAAGGAGAAGAGTCATTGCAATGGCGCGTATGGTAAGGGCACGGGTCACATCCCCAAAATGGTGTAAAAGATGGAAATGAGTCAGAGGTCCACTTCCAAGTAAACTTGTAATCGTCAGAAAACAGAAGAGGCTTGGAGGTAAAACATGGCTTAAATCAATAGTACTCTCGATTAAGAAGAGATTCTACAGTTGCTTTCTAGGGACAGAAGCGATGCATTTCGCATACTGCTCCAACAAACATTGAATGCTATATTGCACAGAGAATCAGAAGAGCAACTTTGTGCTTGCTCTATGAGCGCTCAGATATGCGTACCGACAGTCGTAATGGCACAAAAGAGCGAACTCTAATCGCGAGAGTAGGTACTCTTGAGTTGCAAGTGCCAAGGCATATAGAAACGTACCCTTTAAGACCCTTGTCTTTGAGAACTACAGAAGAAGTGAGGCGGCACTTGTTACCACAATGGCAGAGATGGTTATCTCTGGAGTTTCAACGGCTAAGGTCGGAAGAGTTATGGAAGAAATCTGTGGGAAATCATTTTCAAAACAGAGTGTCTCTGAGGCATACATTGAGCTCGATGTGGCCGTCGATGCATTTTGTAACCATCGCCTTAAGACAACTACCTGTTTGTAGTGGTAGATGCTACCTATATAAAGGTACGAGAGAACCATCGTATCGTGTCAAAAGCACTGATGGTTGCCATAGGACTTACTGATGGTAGGTCAAAGGTAATCGGAATATTTCCCAATGTATCCTCTGTAATAAGACTCATGGGTACTTTTCTTATGGAAGAAAATGAATGTTGGAAAGCTAAGCGTAAGATCTACTACACTCCGGCTTGCAAGGAACTTAAGGCCAAGATCCCAACCTTGGCAAAGATTACCCGTAGCCAAATCGAACTCAAAAAAAGTAGCGTAGACAGTAACAGATTCGATGATTACAAATTTACACACTAATATGGACTTGACTCGAAAGACTTGCTGTCCGTCGTTATTCCTCCTGAAATTCGCCAGCGAGAAGCCTGTTGTATCTCCAACTTCGAAAATATCGAGGCAATCTCACAAGGTATAATAGCCGGTGTTATAAAGTGCGTACGCCATACGTATACAGCAATTATAAAAGCGGAGGGATCTGTGTTTTATGAGTGAGCAGAATCATGCTGCGCGCAAGAAAAATACAACCCGATCCAAAGAGGTGGATGACAGTGCCGCTCAAAAAGAAAGAATCATTGCAGCCGCCTATTCTATTGGGGCAAAACAAGGACTTGCCGCAATTTCCGCACGAGGAGTCGCACGGAATGCGAATGTTTCAGTCGGCTACTTGTACAAACTCTTTCCTTCAAAGAGCGACATCATGGTCGCGGCCGCTGAACGTTACTTTGAGCACACTCTCTTCCAGGAAATATGTCATATCAACGTGGAAGAATCATACGTCGAGTATTGCAAGAGACTTTGGGATTGCACCTCTGAAGCAGTTGCTGTCTTTAGGAGAGACTGGCTAAGGGACTGGAAAGATCTTCCAAAAGCCGATCTTATCGCCGCTCAAATTCGCATGGATACCATGCTTGAACATGCAAAAGCGGGACTTGAAAAAGTTCTCACACAAGATGAGCATATTGATTGGAAAACACTACCGGCAGAAATAGATATAGCGTCTATTACGACGTTTACCGTACGTTCCATGTTGGATTCCCTACGCGAGAAGAACGCCGATTGCACGGTACTGTTTACGCTCCTTGAACGTGGTCTTTACGATACCGACCGGCATAATCTCTGAAACAGCGTCTTGACAAAAGCATCGTGAACCAAACCGTATTGTTGTTCACGCTATGGCAACTAGCATCAATACCGTCCATAAATCACAACCAAATGCTTGAACTAAAAGGTAGAGCAATATGTATGGGACGGTGTCTTTATGCTTGGATTTGCCACGATAGCAATTACGGGTGCGCTTGTTTTTTATACTATTGGCGTTTTTGCCGAGCGTCGATCAGGCACGCTCAAACGAAATCATATCGTGCTTTTTTACTTGGGGCTTGCGTGTGACACAACAGGAACAGCATGTATGTCTTTTATTGCGCAAAACGGCTCTCAGAGTCCGGTACATGCGACGACCGGAGCACTTGCAATTATCCTTATGATCGTACACGCAGTATGGGCAACCGTTGTGTATTCCAAGAAAAATCCTGCAACGCTCGCTCGCTTCCATCGTCTCAGTATTGGAGTTTGGCTTGTGTGGCTTGTACCTTACATTTGCGGCATGCTCATGGGAATACCGGCTCTTGCCATGGGACCAAACTTCGCCCTTGGTATAGCGATTGGCATAGCCTTCGTCATTGGCCTCATTGTATATCGATGCAAACCATGCGCCCGCACGTAGCCATGAAAGGATAATTTGGCGATATAATGTGTCGGCACTACATTACATCAGCCGACCGACAGGAGTTCTTACATGAATCCTTTGATTGTGTACTACTCATATTCAGGCATAACAAGAAAGCTCGCGGAAGATATCGCACTCATTACGGATGGAGAATTGCAAGAGCTGAAACCTCAAGATCCGTATTCCTTTTCATATAACACGGCAGTAAAAGAAGTGCGGGCTCAAATTGAGAAGGGGTATTGTCCCCCGCTGCGTCAAGGTCTTGCAAATATAGATGACTTTAAAACAATCTTCATAGGCTCTCCTAACTGGCTGAAAACGTTTGCACCTCCTGTTCTTTCATTTTTGAGAACAACGGATTTAAGCGGAAAGACAATCATTCCGTTCTGCACACATGGTGGTGGAGGCTTCGGCCACATGCTTGATGACTACAAAAGAGAATGCGGTGCGTCTCATATAAAAAAGGGTATCGCTCTGAAAGGCGATTACAGCTTTGACGAATTACAAAAATGGTTGGAAACGTCAGGAGTTTATCGGGATTCAAGAGACTAAAGAGTGTTCCTTTTCCAGCGCGCTAAGTGTACTCAATTCGCCTACTCTTTCTTTTTATTGTTGCCCTAATCGCTCTACAAAAATGGCAATACGTAGGTATCCATCCAGTTCCAAGAAGCCATATCCCACGACTCCAGGCCCAGCTCTTCTGAAGTTACCACTCTGGCCGACGTACCCTCAACCAGAAGCATGCTGCCATCTCCAACGGCTATCAAATGTGGCGTAAGACTGAACGTATCGCAAAAAATCAACTTTGATTTTGTACGTGCACCATCTTTGGTAGGAATCTCCCATATATCAATGGATTCAACGGGAGTATGTCCAACGATTTGATTGACACCAGGAAGCGGATCTTGATAGAGCTCTGATAAATCCGCCCAAAGTGGACTGGCAATTTCGTTTCCACCACGACCCGGCCCTGCACTGTCAAGTGCCGCGAGAGCTTTATCGTCTCCACGTCGAAACATTTCATTGAGAGCATCGGAAAGCGTACAAGGAGTTTCCCTTTGGTCTGACGTAAGAAAGCGATAAGCCCACTCCCTTGTTATGCCCGCGTGAGTTACTACATAATTGCCCACAACGCATGCCATCTGAACCTTCATATAGGTAAGTGCTTCCGAAACTTCTTTATAGAGATCGGTATGCGTACCAGGCCCTGGAATACCTCGTAGATATTGCATGTCATGGTTGCCAAGGACAAAATCAACATCAAAACCGTGTCTCCTTTTACCGTCAATCCATGTTAAAAAGTCATCAATCGCATCCAACATAATCGAGCGGTTGGAATGCCACTCATCAACATAGTCCCCGCAAAATACAACGCGATTAACATTCAGTTTCTTTATCGCTTGGTCAACCCGACTTAAAATGAGATCTTCTTTAAGGTGCATATCCCCTATGACAAGTGTTTTTGCTTTGTTTTCGGAATTACTCATCTTTGCCTCTCAAGAATTTCCTCAAGCTTTGCAAGGTTTTTACCCTGCTTTTTTGATCTTTTGTAGTCCTTTTAAACTTGACTGTAAATTTCAGCTCTAACATGCCTACTCTCTATTAAGAGCATCCATGGCTTCCTTGACAGAACGATAAGAACCAGAAAGATTCCTACCAACCACCGCATCATCCATTGCTGCAAGTGTCTCAGCATCAAATCCATAAGGGTTAGATGGATCAAAAGGAAAACCGCCACGACGATTGAATGCAGACACAAACATGCGAATGGCATTACTTGGAGATGTTCCAATCTCATCGCAAATGGCAGAAAAGCGATCTTTCTCATCTTTACGAAGCTTTGCAGAAATTGATTCTGTAGCAGCAGTCATCATAATTCCTTACTACAATGTCTGACAATGTCATCTATTCTATTCTAAATAAAGCATTACTAAAACGCTGAACGTAATTCAAAAGTATCCAGTCAAATGAGCTGGCAAAACTACTTACGTGCTTATGCGGTATCACTACATGACACGCTTCTACAGCATCCAAATGCCATTATGCTAGTGCTCACTCACCCGATTTCTACTCCTGGGCAGCTCTCACTTTTTGCTAAGATGCTTGCAAATCTCTCGAAAACCGGCTTTTCTGCACCTTTGGATATACTCGGGATTGCAACCGCCGTTACGGTATATACCACGGGTTTTTCTGCTTCGGAAGCTGTGCCTCCTGTGGGAAGTACCTCCAACGAAGATGCTCCTAGTCTCTCTGAAGCAATTAAGTCTCTGCCGGCTGATGAGCTTGATTCGCTCAATATGCTCATTAGAGACATAATGGAAGGTAAGTGGGGCTTCAGCACCCAGTTTGAAAGAGGACTTGACGCCATTCTTAAAGGGTGAGAATAGCGGAAGGCTTTGTAATACCAACGCCTCATCAGGGGATACTTTAGTTTTTCTTACATAGACTCTCATACCAAACATAGACTTAAGGTTAATACGTTTGCTAGACATCATTTAGCATTACGAATTAGATCTTCTTTAGCTTCATCACCTGAGTCATAAAATCTTGCCCATTTTGTTGAAAATGTATCTATAAAACCGATGCTTTTAACTTTATATTTATCGTGAGTAGGTTGAATACAAATCGGACTATAGTCCTGTTCCGTTTCAACTCGCTTCAAATAAGTAAAGTATTTCTTTTCTTTGCAATACGATGTTACAAAATTGCCTACCGGGATTATCGGATATGTATTTATCGTAGGAGCAGTTAAATCCACCCCATTCCAAATTACCTTGATTTTTACATTTCGAATCGGTCCGGAAGAATTATTACAGAGGTATAGACTGTAAAATTCCGCTCCTCCTTCTTTTTTTACTTCAATCCAAGCATTAACTCCATAAGCTAAGCTTTTTTGATTTCGTTTTTCTTCTTCAATTCGAAACTCTCTATCTTTCTTCTGTTCACTTTTAAATTGCTCAATACTTATTAAAATTGCTGATAATGCTATTATGGCTGCTAAAATTTCTGCTACCGCTCCGATTAATCCTGAGTATGTATTCAATACTTCTAACATCATTTCTCCAATCTATCTCCTTAAACCCACTGTTCATATTGGGCAATTGCCCACAGCGGTATATTGACCAACCAACCGTCATCTCGGTATGAAGACAAAGAAGTTCGAATTGCATGAGATAAGTCAAATTTCTCAACCGCAATTTTTAAACTCTTTGATTGAAGGTTTTCCCCAGCTTTAACCTCAATGGGATACGGTTGACTCTTATACTCCACAGCAAAATCAGTTTCAGCTCTTCCAGATTCAGAAGACCAATATACAGGGGCTTTATTTTGACTCAATAACGATTGAGCAACATATTGCTCAGTTATAGCTCCTTTGAATTCTGTAAATAGACGCATTGAATCTGAAAGTATAATCGCAGGATCCAGATTAGAAAGAGCTCCCAAAAGACCAACATCAAGACAGAAAATCTTAAATGCTTGCGCATCCTCATAGCTCGCAAACGGAAATCTTAATGCGGCAACACGAGAAACTTTATAGAGTATCCCGTAATCAATCAGCCATTGAATGCTTTCCTCAAAGTCTCTTGCCCGTCCACCCTTTCGGACAACCCCATAAATGAATTTTTTATTTTCTTTCGCCAATTGACTTGGCAGTGAATGCCAAACGAGTCTCATACGTTCTTGAATTCTTGCTGGCGCATATTTTCCAAAATCACTTTCATAATCATTGATGATTTGCGACTGAATACGTCTACATGCCGAAAGATTTTGATGTAAAACATACGAATTAACCACTCCCGGCATTCCGCCAACAATCAAGTATTCTTTAAGCTTTGCTTGAAGAATATCCTCTACAGCCTTAAGGTTACTTTTATTCGCCTGAAGAAGTTCATCTGCCAGCGGATCACCTGAAGTTGCGCGAACAAACTCAACAAAACTCATTGGATAGAGTATGAGCTGGTCAACCTTTCCTACAGGAAATGACACTCCTTCTCCGCGCATAGAGATGCCCATATAAGATCCTGCAGCAATAATATGATACTCGCTGGCTTGCTCGCAAAAATACTTAAGTGAGACAAGACCTTGTGGAGCTTCCTGAATCTCATCAAAAAGTATTAATGTATTAGACGGATCAATAACATTGCCAGTACGCAGCTCGATCTGTCGAACTATTTTGTGTGGATCCAAATCTTGTTCAAATAAAGAGCAGGCTGATGGCTCCATTAAAAAGTCGATACGAACAACGTTTTTATATTCTTTCCTAGCAAACTCATTCATTAACCAAGTCTTACCAGTTTGTCTGGCACCTTTCAGAATAAGTGGCTTTCTTTCTATACTATTTTTCCACGCAATGAGGTCTTCCATAAGAGATCTATACATCGCCATCACCTCTTTGTTGAACAAGCTTTCAGGCCAGTATAGCGCTTTTAGTAATAACTTACACATTTCTCGTACGACTTTTGTGAAAATCTTGCACATTTCTCGTACGACTTTTGTGCATATAGGATTCTCATACTCATTAATACTTAGCTTAACGAACACTCTATTACGAGCTTCTCGCTTCTCATATATTTAGTAGTCGCTGCCCATTAAAATCGACTCTTTATGCACAGCGCTCCCTGACTAAATCACTATTCAGCCTTCGGGAACCACGGAATGCAACGATTGACTCGCTTGCAGTAATCTCTATATTCATCACCAAATTGCTCTAGCAACCATTTTTCTTCCGTTGCTCGCATCATTATGGTCAGTAAAGCCCAATACACAAAAGGCAGCAGAAGCAAATAGAGATTGCCATAAATCAGCAAAACACCAGTAAGAACAAAGGTGAATGCAGAGTAAATGGGATTGCGCACCACTGAATATACACCCGTAGTTATCAACTTGTTCTCAATAATATTGTCTTGGAGCTTTTCTTTAATTGCAGCCGAAACCCACAGCCAAATACCCACCGCAAAAAAGATCGTTCCTGCTGTATGAAACATTGCAATGATCGCCCGGATACGGAGGTAAGGCAAAACTCCCATCTGAGATAATACAATGCAAGTCATGGTCAGAACCACGATGGTAATCACATACGCAGGCCCGGCTCCAAGCACTGGGAGATGATCCTTCTCGTCTTTTTGAGGTGTCATGGCCTCAACTCCACTCAATGTATTGTAATGTTAGTGTCATCTAACTGTACGCAAGTAAGTATACCGTACGCACAAGACCCTTCGTATTGAGTAAATGTGCAGAGCACCGTCGTTCGCATTGATTTGTAAATATCTGGTCCAATAAGTCCAGCGTCTACCTTTTGACCAGTCTATACGAATCTAAAATTATTGAATTTGCTAGATTTGTTGTAACATATTGACTGTTAAAAAGCTTATTTTTGCTTTAATAGTGCACCCCTCCCCTGAAAGGATGCTCAATGAAACAACGTCAATTGGTACTGGCACTTGTACTTTTCTTTATACTTTCTTTTGGCGCTGTATTTACTGCTTGTTCTACAGAAACCCCTGAACCGTCTGCTGAAGAGATTGCAGCTCAGAAAGCAGAAGAAGAGAAGAAAGCTGCGATGGCTCCATTCATAGGCATCTGGGAAGCTAAGTCCATCAACGACCCAGATCAGGGAGAAATTGTTGAAAGCGTTTATCCAACTGCAAGAGATGCGTACAAGGCAATTTATGGTTACGATTTTGCTGAGGACGGCACCGGTTTGTTTATTCGTTTTGGTGCTCAAAAGCCATTTACTTGGTCTGTTGATGCTGACGGTAAACTTACGATAACTCTTGCAGGAAACGCCGGAAGCTACACGGCAACCGTAGACTCCAGTACGGGTCAGATGACCATTGAAGGTTCCGACGGATCAAAGGCTATTCTTACGCAGGTCACTAAAACATCTGGTGATTATTCGAGTTTGAAATATAAACCTTTTGACGCAATGGCAGATAGAGGTACTATTGGCCGCAATTTCTCTAGCAAAATTGAATCCTCTATGCGCTTTAAGCTGAAGACTGAAGTGGATAAAGTACTTATTGATAACGATGACATCTATGTCCGGTATATGGGCATAGCAAAAAGTCCAGACGGTTATATGGAAGGCTATGTCTTTGAGATTATCAATAAGTCTGATACATGGATTGCTTGCGATTTTCGATTAGATAATTCAGATCATACGCTGTGGTCCTATGATTCTAACTATCTAGAGCGTGGCGAGAGAGTCTATGCCTTTGTTATTAACAGCTCCAATAAAAAAATGCCTCTCGCCGATCTCACTAAGGCTGAGGGAGTCATTGAGTATTACCACATCAAGGATGGTAAGAGCCTGGAAGATAATCAAAAACAAGATATCGACTTGGCAGTTACTCAGAACAAGTGACTCTAGACCATTACTTACATGGTACGTATGTTATGGGCATGATCTCTCTTGTTTCCCGGCTACATAATCCAACTACTACCAAGGTATTCTTACGCTTATTAGGTACCATAATGTTAAAGGTGGTGATAGTATGCGGGTTCTTCTAGCTGAAGATGAAAAAAGAATGGCTGCAGCCATTGTGGCTCTCTTAAAGCAGGAAAAATACGACGTCGATCACATGGCGGACGGCGTATCCGCACTTCTCGCCTTAGAAAGCAACGTTTACGATATCGCAATCCTTGATGTCATGATGCCTAAAATGAGTGGCTTTGAAGTCTCTCGTAAGGCTCGGAGCAAGGGAATCAACATTCCCATTTTGATGTTGACGGCAAAAAGTCAGCTTGACGATAAGGTCGAGGGTCTTGATAACGGTGCCGATGACTACCTGACAAAACCGTTCCATACCGCAGAACTTCTCGCCCGCTTGCGCGCCTTGGGACGGAGAAGCTCCAGCTTCCAAGATAGTATTCTGCACTTTGGAGATTTATCGCTTGATACTTCAACCGCAACGCTTACCTGTAATTCTTCGGGACAGAGCGTTCGCTTGAGCGAGAAGGAATTGCGCATCCTGGAGTATATGATTGGAAGCCATGGTCGGATTATGACACGCGACCAGCTTGCCATTAAGATCTGGGGTTTTGAAAGCGACGCTGAATACAACAACGTGGAAGTGTATATGTCTTTCACGCGTAAAAAGCTGGCATTCGTTGGCTCAAAAGTAGAGATCAAAGCCGTTCGCGGTTTGGGATATGAATTGAGGGAACAAACTGTTTAGGCAATCCAAAAGAAAAATCATTCTCTCCATTATGGTGTCGCTCGTCCTGTTGTTTGTGGTAACACTGTCCGTAATCCTGTTTGCTAGCTCTCAGGAAATCAGACAGAAAAACATGGACATGCTCAACCGTTATGCCGATCAGTATTCAATGCAGCAGAAATCGGAAACCTCTGGTCAGTCTCACACTGACGGAAAACTGGACAGCCAACCGAAAAACAAGCCAGAAAATCAGCCTCCGGAAGACAAGCCAGACTACGAGCTTTCCACATTCTACTCGGTTACCTTTTCGTCTGACGGAAACGTTCTCTCTGTGTACGATGGAGAAAAAACAATCTATTCAAATGATGAGCTGACAACGCTTGCACGACAAATCTTGAACGAAGGCTACCCTTCCGGAAGAAAAGACAATCTTTCGTATGTAATACGTCAGAAAGACGGCTATATCCTTGTAGCATTTATGGACAACACGGTATCGGAAGGCGGCCTTAGGACGATGATGCGCAATGTTTTCATCGTAGGAGGAGCTTCCATTGTTGTGCTGTTCTTCATTTCTGTGTTCCTGGCAGAGCGAATCATCCGTCCCTTGGAAGAAAACGATACGAGACAAAAACAGTTTATCTCAAATGCAAGCCATGAGCTCAAGACCCCTATTTCAGTAATTGGTGTTAATGCAGAAATATTGTCTCGGGAACTTAGTCAAAATGAATGGCTCTCTAACATCCAATATGAGAATAATCGCATGGGTGAGTTGGTAGAACAGCTCCTTGAACTGTCGAGCGCGGAAAATAAAGAAGTGTCCATGGAAGAGCTTGACTTCTCCTATGTTGTTACGGGAGAAGCTCTCGCCTTTGAGACACTTGCTTTTGAGAGAGGAACAACACTTCAGAGCACTATTGAAGAGGAAATCACTCTTACCGGCAATCAGAATCAGCTCACGCAGGTTGTAGCCGTATTGTTGGACAATGCCCTAAGACACACAACAGGCAACTATATTGATCTGACCCTACAGAAGCGAGCACATAACGCCGTTCTCAGCGTTACCAATGACGGTAAAGAGATTCCACCTGAAAAGTTGGAGCATCTCTTTGACCGTTTTTATCGCGTTGATGAAGCAAGAAATAGTGAGGATCATCACTATGGACTGGGCCTCTCGATTGCAAAAGCGATTGTCGAGAAGCACGGTGGAAGCATTAATGTTTCCTGCTCTGGAGGCAAGGTAACCTTTGTTGTCGTACTTCCGACCAAACTTGCAAGGCATCGTTCTCAAAAATTCTTGTAAATTCAATCTTTGTTCAATCTTCGTTTTTTACTATGTCCTCGTCAGATGCAAGGAAGTAACAAACTTACTTCCTTGCATACATCAAATGAGACGCAAAGGAGGCGCTCATTATGAAATGGACGAGAAGAGACGTAGTGCT
Source organism: Atopobium sp. oral taxon 199 str. F0494 (assembly GCF_000411555.1). Lineage (GTDB taxonomy): Bacteria > Actinomycetota > Coriobacteriia > Coriobacteriales > Atopobiaceae > Lancefieldella. The sequence continues at coordinate 182,553 of NZ_KE150487.1, forward strand.
TGGTCTGCCTACCTTGATGGCTTTCAACCTTATCGGCTGCACGGCAAAGACCACTGCCGCCACGAACGATGAAACTGCAACTACCGCAGAAACTGATAAAAAGGCATCTGGTGCCACACAGATTACTGCTGCCGAAATTCTGGATGGTTATGCATTCACCAGCACCGTCGCCGATGAAAATGCAGTTCTTGTAAACACGGCGGACGAAGTAACCATCAGCAATTCAACAGTCGATAAAACCGGGAATTCCGACGGCGGAGATAACTGCAACTTCTACGGCCAGAATGCTGCAGTTCTTGTTGAGGGAGGTTCAACCACTACACTCACAAACCTCACCGTTACTTCAGACGCAAAGGGTGCCAACGGTATCTTCAGCTACGGTGGCAACGGAGGCCACAACGGTGGTGATGGCGATGGCACCAAGGTTGTCATCAAAGACTCTATCATCACGACAACCGGCGATGGCTCTGGCGGCATCATGACAACCGGAGGTGGTATCACCAACGCTTCTAATCTGACGATTACCACCAACGGTCAATCTTCTGCAGCTATCCGTACCGACAGAGGTGGCGGAACGGTCTATGTAGATGGCGGCACTTATACTTCCAACGGTCTGGGCTCGCCGGCTATCTATTCCACGGCAGAGATTCACGTTGCTAACGCCGTGCTTGTCTCTAACCTCTCCGAGGGAGTTTGTATTGAGGGTCTGAACTCCATTGAGCTCACCGATTGTGACCTTACGGCAAACAACACCAAGTGCAACGGCAACGCAACCTTCATGGATACCATCATGATCTACCAGTCCATGTCCGGAGATGCGGCAAGCGGCAATTCTACCTTTGCTATGACCGGCGGATCGCTTACCAGCAAGAATGGCCACATGTTCCACGTTACTAATACGAACGCTGACATTGAGCTCAACGGCATTAAGCTCACCAACGAAGACGCTGCTAATGTCCTCATTTCTGTCTGCGATGACGGCTGGAATGGCGGTAACAATCAGGCCACCTTTAACGCTAAGGCACAGGATCTGGTAGGAGCAGTGCTTGTTGGTAATAACTCCACGCTTGCTCTGAACCTTACCGAGGGATCTACGCTTGAAGGCTATGTTGACGGCAACATTGTTAACGCCACTAACCAGACTGTTTCCACCGAGGTCGGCACCGTTACCGTAACGCTGGACAACAACAGCACTTGGACTCTGACGGCAGATAGCTACGTCACCGAGTTTACCGGCACTGCAGCAAACGTTATTACTAACGGTCACACATTGTACGTAAACGGCACGGCACTTACCGGAACTAACTAAGGGAGCACACAAGATGAAAGAAACATCGAGAAGATCAGACAAATAGACAGGCTCTTTTCAAACGAGTTTCTCGATTCAATGTTTCTTCAATCTTCCTCCCTTACGATGTGTTCCACAAACGTAAGGGAGGTGTTTTATGGCAACCGATTTCCGACATGAATGGAAACATGTCATCAACTACGCAGATCTTTTAACACTGCGACATCGGCTCGGAGCCGTCATGGAGCGCGATCCTCACACCATTGACGGAAAGTACCACATCCGCAGTTTGTACTTTGACAATCCAGATGACAAAGCACTTCGCGAGAAAATCGACGGAGTGAACATCAGAGAGAAGTTCCGTATCCGTTTGTATAACCGGGACACCTCACTGATTAAGTTAGAAAAGAAGAGTAAGAGAAACGGTCTTGGTACTAAGTATTCAGCCAATCTAACAGCAGAAGAGGCACAAAAGATTGTAGATGGAAACCTGGATTGGATGATGGCTTCAGATCAGGCGCTGGTACAAGAACTGTATTGCAAGATGCGCCACCAGAGACTAGAGCCCAAAACCATTGTTGATTACACTAGGGAGCCGTTTATTTTCAAGCCAGGAAATGTCCGCGTCACACTTGATTACGACATTCGCACTGGTCAGGAGCGCACTGATTTTCTCGACCCTGAGGTAGTAACTATTCCTGCGGGAGATGCACCCATGTTGGTTGAAGTGAAGTGGGACGAGTTTCTCCCCACCATTATCAAAGACGCGGTTACCCTTCCAGATCGCCGCGTTGGATCGTTTTCTAAGTACGCGCAATGTCGCGTTTACGGTTAGATGAAAGGAGTTTAAGATGACTTTCTCAGATATTTTCAAGTCCAGTTTTCTTCAGAACGTTACCAGTGTCAGTATTTTAGACATGGTACTTGCACTGGTACTTGCATTTGGCGTTGGCCTGTTTATTTTCTTTGTGTATAAGAAGACCTACGTAGGAGTTATGTATTCGTCCTCTTTTGGTGTCACCTTAGTTGCACTGACGATGATTACCACTCTTGTCATCCTAGCCGTTACCAGCAACATTGTGCTGTCCCTTGGCATGGTTGGCGCACTGTCTATTGTCAGGTTTCGTACAGCAATTAAGGAGCCAATGGATATTGCATTTCTGTTCTGGTCCATCGCGGTAGGCATTGTTCTAGCTGCAGGTCTTATTCCTTTGGCGGTTTTTGGCACCGTTATTATCGGCATTATTTTGCTGATATTTGCTAACCAGAAGGACAACACCAATCCTTACATTGTTGTTCTTGCTCTTGACGGCAACGATGCTGAGAAGGCAGCAACTGAGTATCTGGCACAGAACACCAAGAAGTGCGTTGTGAAGAGTAAGACTGCTCGTAAGGATAAGGTAGAGGTCAACCTGGAGGTTCGCCTCAACAACGACAACACCGATTTCATCAACACTTTGGCTACCATACCTGGTGTTCAGAATGCGGTTCTTGTCAGTTACAACGGAGACTATATGGGTTAAGGAGGAAACGACGTGGCCACGGATAAAAATATCAACAAGATTTGTATAGTCGTTCTCGTGTTCACGCTTTTTCTGACCATCGCCTTCATGAATGGCGAAAAGCTGGGAATTACACCTGTAGCAGATCAAGACGCGGAGAATTACACCACAAACGCTTACTTTACGGACAACGATCAAGATGGGAATTGGGCAGACAATGCTTATACCACCCACATTACACTTAACGGTACGAATGGAACTATTAGCGGTAACGGTGCTTACTTCCAGGATGGCAATCTGGTGATTGCAAACGGTGGCTGGTATGAGATAACGGGCACCCTGGATAACGGCAGCATTATTGTTAAGGCAGACAATTCTTCTAAGGTTTGGATTCGCCTTAACGGAGTTTCTGTTACCTGCGCCGACGACGCCTGTCTCAGAATTGATCAAGCCGAGAAGGTCTTTCTCACTCTTGCAGAGGATGCGGATAATACCTTTACAAGCGGTGAAACGTATTCCGAGGAGGCACTGGCAGACAATACCGGTGGTGTAATTTATGCACACGACGATCTAACCATCAACGGTACGGGCAACCTTACTATTACTGCTGGTTACAAGCACGGTATTGATGCTAACGATTCTCTTGTTATTACAGGCGGCAACATTAGCATCACGGCTCCTCAAGATGGCATTCACGCCAATGATGGTTTCAGCTTTACATCGGCTCACCTCACCATTGACGCCGGCGATGACGGTATCCACAGCGACACGTTCATCTACACAGAAGGTGGCGCCATTTTGGTCAACTCCTGCTATGAAGGTCTTGAGGCAAAGACCATCGACATTACAGGTGGAGACATCACCATCTATCCAACTGACGATGGCATTAATGCCAATGGCGATACCGCTACAAACGGAGGTATGGGCGGTGGACCTGGCGGTGGAGGCGCTCCTCCAGGTGGCGACAACGGTAACCAGGGCGGTCAAAGTGACAATGGCGAGAAGAACGACACGACCAAGACTAATGAGACTACTGAAGAGGAGGAAACCTACATTCGCATTTCTGGTGGTACGGTAACCATTATCAACACAACCGGTAACGATGCAGACGGATTGGATTCCAACGGCAGTATCTATATCGACGGTGGCGCCATTCTTGTCAGCCTTCCAGGCGGAAGCACCAACAATGCTATCGACTACGGTAGTGAGAATAACGGTAAAGCCATTGTTACAGGCGGTACGGTACTTGGTTTTGGTGGATCTGGTATGGCTGAGGAGTTCAGCTCTGATTCTACTCAAGTAGCAGTTCTTTATAACTTGGACGAAACCGTAGAAGCGGGAACTACTTTCCGTGTTCTTAATCAAGATGGTACAGAGATTTTAGCCTACACGCCAACCACCACCTATTCTTCCATCGCATTCAGCTCTCCACAGCTGGTTGTTGGAAAGACGTACACCATAGAGTACGGCGATACAACTGCTGAGCTTACTATTGAAAGCACTGCGCAAGCCGTTGGAACAACTGGCGGCATGGGTGGAGGTCCGGGACAGGGACAAGGTGGAGGACCTGACCAGGGCAGTGTCTCTGACCAGGGTGGTGGTCCCGGACAGGACGGCAATCTACCAAGCCAAGGCAGTAATTCAAGCCAAAGTGAAAATATAGGTGACAGCAACCAGCAGAGAGGGCCAGGAGGAACACCTCCACAGCAAAATGGTGGAAACGGTGGTCCAAATGGCCAAGAAGCGGAGAAGAACACTGAAGCTAAGGAGACCAACACAACGACATCTGACAACTTTATTTCTCTTGATGAGATTGACGGGACTGTCTGGAAGCTGTTAGGCGGATCAGTACTTGTGCTGATACCTGCAATTCTCTTCGCAATGAAGTATAAAAAGAGCTGACTCTAGCGGTGGCGGTTGAGTTTTTGCCCGCCACCGCTCCTCGCTATCGCTCGCATCTGAAATAGCATATTATTGTTATCAAGAGTTTTCATTTGCACGTATGTTTTGTGTATACAACTTATGGTGTCCGCTGATTGATTACGTGTTACAACTTGCTCTGTGAGACACCCAAGGAGAGAGGAACTATCATGGCATGCTTTCTTGTCAGCGGTGGAGAAGCCATCGTAGTCACAGCTATTCGCACTAAAGTTAGGAAGAAGGAAGAACAAGAAGGCATCGTCGATGCCAAAGGCAACCAGCTGACAGATCCTTCTCAACATGGAATCTGCTGGACACGCAAACTGAGCTGGCTCATGAACATGCTTTGGGGCGGCGTGCTGCTTCTCTGCATTGAGCACATGTGGCACGGCGAGGTTGTACCGTTTCCTCCCTTCCTCACGGCTATGAATACGCCGGAAGAAATACCGGCCATGCTCGGTGAAATGGCAACGGTTGGCGTGAGTATGGCCATTCTCGTCACCGCTATCTGGTTCGTAACCACACTTGTTGCTGACTATACGGTTAAGCACACAACGCTTCTTGCGGTTCAGGAGGCATAACCATGACCTTAGCCATTACACTTGCATGCGCAGCTATCGCTACGGTGCTTTGGTACGCAAAGGCGCCCGACAACTCCATGAGGTTTGGCGTTCTTGCCCTTATGTATTGGGGTGCCGTGCTTATGTGGTTTGTCGATGGTATCTATCGCCTGTTAGATGGAGAAACGTTCATCGAGATAGCTGATACCGCGGTCATGTTCGATGACGCAATGCTCGGACTTCTCGTCGCTATCGTAGGCCTTGCGGCCTGGACCGTATACCTTATCGTCAAGGATCCCAAACATGTCCTGAGAAAAACAACAGCGCATGTATCATAAACAGTTCAAAAACGGGATTTCCTTTGCGATATTGATTTGGTTGCTGGACATGCTCTGTCTATATCTTACGGGCAGACTTTTGGAAAATGATTATGTGTATTGGGGTCTGAGAATCATTCCCGTTGCTGCAGTAGTTCTTGTCGCTTATGTGCAAAATCATGATTTGAGAAGCCTTGGGTTCTACCCCGACCATCTAAAACACGATGGAATCGTTATGCTTTGTCTACTCGTCATCGAACTGCTGATTGGGGTATATCTATACCATATGCCTTGGGAATACGCAGTTGGTGGCTGGTTGTATTTTATTTTTTGGGTTGTATTGCAGGAAGAACTTGTTTATAGAGGCTTCATTCAATCTCATCTGTTTTCACCACACATCAGTAGAAATGCCAGCTATCTGATTGGCGCAGCAATGTTTTCTGTGTCGCACATCCCCTTTCAGATGCAGATCAGACCGTGGACAGGTTTGTTCACGGTTCAGCTGTGTATTGCATTTCTCTCACACCTCTTATATTGCTGGATTATCGAGAAGCGCGGTACTATCTGCATCCCATTGGCACTTCATGTAGCAGGGGATTTCCTAGAAGTTATTTAATCAGACAGGGAGAGACAAGCGGTCGGATAAATCTCAGGGCTGCTCTGGAAAATACGATCATATAGGTTTTGAAATGCAACCTATCCAAACAACAGCAATCCCACGTGGTAGGCCGCACATCCCAAAAGAAGCGCCGAACAAATGTAGAAGGCAGCAGTTATGCCAACCCACTTTGGCGAATGCGCCTCGGCAACAGTCATGGAACAGCTTGCGGCACACGGCACATTGAACGTAAATGCAAAGATAAATGCAAGCGCTTCTGGCGCCGAGATACGCGCGGCGATAAGCTCACCAATGTTGGGCGCTACGGCCGCTGAACCTGAAACGGCTCCCATAATAACCGCGTTAGGAGTCGATCCACCTGCAAACAACGCAGAAAATACTCCCACAGCCGACTCTTTGACGGCCAATGCACAGACCCAGGCAGTAAATGTTTCCCAACCCATACCAAAGATACGTGTCACCGGTTCAATCGCTATACCAATGGCATAAAGCGCGGAATCTTCTATGTTGCCGCTTGCAGTATAAGTAAGCAACCAAATTCCCAATGTAAATACCGCCACCACTTTAAATGCACGACGGAACATGCTCCAGCATTTGATAAGCGCTCCGCGCAACACGTTCTTCGCACGTGGTTTATGGTAAGGCGGAAGCTCCATAACGAGACCGGATCGATCTCCTTTGGGAACAAGATGCGGTCCGAAGATGATACCAATGAGCCACATAAGCAACAGACTTACCGCAAATATGGCAACAATTACAAGCGGAGCCCCTACACCAAAGAAAGTCACAGCCAGCACGGGTACAATACCCCACGTAGAGCCACATGGAATAGCCCAAGCCATCATCATCGTAAGCATACGCTGACCCCATGAGTCAATAACGCGTGCACCCGAGACACCTCCCATGGTACAGCCAAAACACATGAGAAACGGCATGAGCGATTTGCCCTGCAGACCAAAACGAGAAAGCGTTTCGTCAAACACATAGGAGATACGAGCCATGTACCCCCATTCCTCATATGCGAGAAACACGAGGTTAATGCCAAAAACGTAGCCTGTCATCATAACCGCGAAGCACAAGCTATTGGCAACAACGCCCCAAAGTATACTGGCAAGAATCGCCGGAGCCCCTGCATTAATAAGCGCCGCTGCTGCCATTTGACCCAAACTGGATATGCCGCCGCCCAAAAGCATGATAGGTGTCGCCGGAATGAACGCAAGTACGAAGCCAACCAAAATCATGGCAATGGCAAGCGGTTTTGATGCGCGCGATGCAGTGGCTAAACGGTCAAAACGGGAAAGCGTATGAGTTGCCTTTGGTGCAGTCTCGGCGCCCTCAATGATCTTCTCGATCCACGCAAACTTTGCCGCACCGCGCCCTTGGATGGTGTCAGCACGATGAGACATCTCAATGTTCAACAACTTAGTATCGAGAAGAGGCTTCTTACTCAGTGCATAATCGATGACCTTAAGCAACACATCATAATTTGAACTTTCAGCCGCCACGAATGGCACAACAGGAATGCCGAGGCGCTGCTCAATTTTCTTCGCATTGATGCGTTTACCTTGTTGCTCAGCGACGTCCATGAGATTGAGTACAAGCACACAGGGCACATCAGGAGCAATACAGGCAAAGTCAGCCAGCATATACAGGCTGCGCTCAAGTTGGGAAGCATCAGCCATCACAAGGGTTACGTCAGCCACTCCCGATGTCACAAAATCCGCAGTTATCTGTTCTTCGGGCGAATTCGCTGTGAGTCCATAAGCACCAGGCAAGTCAACAACCTGATACGTTGCATCATCGCGACAAAACTCGCCTTCTTTGCGTTCAACCGTCTTTCCCGGCCAATTGCCCACATGCTGACGAGATCCCGTTAAACCATTGAACAGGGTTGATTTGCCCGAGTTCGGCTGCCCTAAAAGCGCTATGCACGCATCGCCGCTTTTCGTAAATTCAACCGAACCATGCGAGCAGTGCTCACAAGAGGATTTTACACTTGCGCAGGCCTCACAGCTCATGAGAGAACCTCCACTTCGATGTTTTTGCAATCGGCACGATCAATGGCAACCACACTGTCTCGTTCAAACACAAGAAGCGGCCTCCGTTTGGCATTCTGCACCATTTCAATGGAACAGCCTTCGGTAAGCCCTATGGCCGTTACGCGTGACACGAAACGGTCCGTTCCCAAAACGGATGTGATTACCCCTTTTTGTCCCGTTTCCATTTCATTGAGTTTCATGCTATTCCCTTTAATCTCATAAGATGTATTGCTAAACACCTGTTAATTAAGGAGAATATCCAAGAAGTTAGATATATGCAACTCCATTTATCCTAAAATAGCTCCATATCTCGGATGTATTGTTAACGGAAAACAAGACGGAAACCTATGAAAAACTCTTTGCTGTCAGATTTAGTTATCCGCAAGGGTATGACGCTTTCCTTCCAAAACGAGCGTATGGTGGAACTGAAGCTCTCCGACCCTATCGGAAAAGGTACGATGACGGGGTACTTGCTTTCTCCTCATGTTATGGTGTGTTTGGTATATTTTGCATGTGAAGAATGCCCAAACATGGTGCCAGCAAGTCAGTTTTCCGGAAACGATATTGTGGAGCATATTAAAAACGCTACCAAGACTAATTCAGTTCCGAGAAGTACCGAAAACTCGGATACCGACAAGTGGCTTTCAATTAACTACTGCACCGAAGGTCGTTGCGAGACCGATATCCCTCACGCAGGTGTTGCCGTAGTAAGTGAAACCGATGTATGCGTGAGCTTTTCTCACACATCAGATGAGGGCTACGAGCCGCCTCGTTCGTTTCGCTATCCGCTTGCACGATACGTTGGTATCGAAGTATTCGTATGCACCGAGGTTCTCAATGAACCTGAATTCAGTCTTTTACGTGAAGCAGACAACGACGTAGTTTATATATGGAGTCAGGCAGGTCCGTCGGCAATATTTTCAGGTGACAAGGAGCTTATAGCTCAGATGAAACGTGCAAGTTCTGCAGCCCAATCAAGCGATTGGGTACAAGCAAAACTCGCAGTACTTGAGCTTCTTTGGGCGCTCTCTCGTCGCGATTACAACTTGGCTAAGCCGCAAACGCTGCTCACACCGACACAGTTGCACATGGCAAAGACAGCGCGCGATCTAATAGAATCCTCACCCACCCAGCCTCATGACGCGCGAGACATAGCCTCTGAGATGGGTGTTTCCGCAACCACGCTTAACGGTTATTTCCAAAAAATGTACGGCATGACAATTGCTTCGTATGCACGCCAACAGCGAATCCGCTTAGCCAAGGAGACGCTCATGCAGGGAAAACGCGTTTCGATTGCGGCATGTGAGGCTGGGTACAGCAATCCGAGTAAATTTGCTGCCGCATTCAAACGCGAAACGGGCATGACGCCCTCAGAGTTCCGAAAGCAATAATGATTGCTCACTATTCAGACTTAGGAGGAATGTTCAAATCAAGCTCTGTCTTCTGCTTTTGCTCCGTCACAGTACCGTCCTTTGCACTGTTATTACAATAGTCCGTCACATAAAAACGATACGTTAACCGACCGTAAGCTCGTAGCCATTCTCTGACTTTTGTATTCTCCAAGTTATGGACGTAGCCGAACTCACCAATGATGCATCATGTGAAACAAGTAAAAGCGCCCCAGGATATACGGAAAGCAGTCGCTCAAGAGCCTCTGTGGATCCAAGGTCAAGATAATTCGTTGGCTCATCCATCACAAGAAACTCAGGTGATTCCAAAATCCCTAACGAAAGCATGAGCTTTCTCATTTCACCCGGACTTACGGCATCCCCCTCAAGAATACAATCTGGATCTGAGTTGAGCTGCGCCACAATGGAAAGCACTTGTCCACGCTGGGCGCTAGTAAGCTCTCTCATTTTTTTCAACGTTTTTTCTTTCTGCAGCATATCCGGTTCCTGAGGAATATACAGTACCCTTGTGTCAGCATGACCCGTATTTGCAAAGGTTGCGTCCATGAAACTCATATCGATAAGTCTCGCATCAATGAACCTCGTATCAGCGGAAATGCTCGCGATAATTTTCTTAACCAAAGTAGTCTTTCCAGATCCATTGTCTCCAACTAGTCCAATATGATCTGTATTTCCAATAAAGAGCGCCGGCAAGCTGAGCAAAGATTCACCAACGGCAATACGACCAGGTTCCATCCTAAAAAGAACCTTTCGCTTACTCGGTTCAGCGTCAAGCCACACGTGAGCGTCATATCGTTTTTCAACCTTACTGTCAGCAACGTCATCCTCAGCTTTTTCAAGCCTGTCCTGCATACGAGCGGACAATTTGCCCGCCTTTCCGTCTTGACCGGAAACAATGTAGTGGCGCTTTTTTGCTCTCGCATCGCTATCGTTTTTCGCAATGCCCTTCCCGCTCCTACGCGCTTGTACCCGAGATGCCTCTTCTCGGCGGCGCTGAGCTTCTCGCTCTGTTCTCGCCTTTTCTTTTTGCACTATTTCTCGAGCATGAATTGCGCTTGAGCGCTCTAAAGCTACCTGTGAAGATGCCTGTGAATATCCGCCGGGCCGCATGGTAGCGGTGCCGTTTGCTATGAACAGACATTGCGAGCAAAGTGCGTCGAGAAGTTCTCGGTCATGCGAAATAAGTACTCCAACGCCTTTGAACTTTGACAACGCTGTAAACAAAGCCTGCCGGGTGGACGCGTCTACATGGTTGGTGGGCTCATCAACAACAAGCACATCGGGAGCGGACCACAACGCACATGCAACCTGGAGTCGCTTCTGCTGTCCGCACGAGAGCGTGTCATACCGCCAAGGCCAGTCGTCTCCGATGGCCAACTCGTTTCTCAACTTTATTGCTGCCCGATCATAGGCCACAGCAAAGTCTTCGAGATTGCCCGGAGGTTCCTCTGTGCTTTGATCGCAATATGTCGAGAAAAGCAAAGGACTCACAACTCCCACATCAGGTTGCAGAAGGCCGCATACAACACGCGCAAGTGTTGTTTTTCCGGAGCCGTTATCGCCGACAAAACCAGTCCAGCCCGCAGGAAGCGTAGCGGTCACATTGCGTATAGTAGGTTCAACTGCCAACGGATAGGTATATTCAATATTTGATAGATTAAGCTGCATAGTACCTCGGTTCTGCCGAAGGCTATACGGAGCAGCATGCAAATTATAAGCTTCAACTGTATCTAACTTTGAATATATCTAACTGCAAAGATATCGTTATTTAGCGTGTGTTAAGACATGAATAAGCGATGCTGCACCCGTGATAGCCGTCGACGACGTTACGTGTATTCGGGTTTATGAGTATCGCTAGTTCTTCATGCACCTGATCCCTTCTCGTACCGGCGCTTGCCAAAGGCTCCGGCAGACTGTTAAAACCATAGTAGCTTTGGAAACGCATTAAGACAAGAGAGCCTGGTGGAACGAGAAACCCATCTATTGGTTCGTGTATCTGAGATCTATCCGACAACAAGACCTTCATCACGTGTTTCACCAAATCTCTCAGCATCAACGATTCTCTATTAGATGCTAAAAGCTATGATTTCTGCCAGTATCGTAGCAAGTACATCGTATAAATCAAATACTGCACTCGTATTAATACATGACAATAGCTCGTTAATAAAAGACATGAATATGACGGAAACACATATACAAAACAGCACTTTCTTAGAAAATCCAATATTTGAGAAGGCCTTACTTTCACCAAATACTGGGCTAAAGAGCTGTTTTAACATAGCTGTCGCAATCCACGCCCCTCCAAAACTGGGTGTATATCAAAATATAGCTACAACTGAATTGATTGAATAATAGTGTCTTAAAAGTATTGTTATCAGCCAAATCAACAATCCCAAGATTGCTATAATTTCAATGGAACTAATTTCTATTGTTCTTTTATTCAAAATGTAGCACCCCCTATTACATTATAATTTACCAATCCCCACTTCTATAAAAGCCTTACGCCAAAATCATAAAGTGGTGATTGCAGGCACTATACAGCGTGTTTACCAGTAAAATCCATAATTCAGTTAAGCAAACGTCAGTGCTTCTTAGCAGTCATCAGGACGAAGGCAACTTCTTCAGGAACGATTGCCTGACGTTCGGTTATAGCCATGGTCGTAAGCATCGTAAGCACAGATAACATCTCGCTCAAGGTCGTTAAGGTTATTGTAGCCACTCCCGACGAGACTCACTGTTGCAATGGTAAACTTGTCACCCATTTTCCAATCAGCGTAAACGTCTCCATTGCCATGACCCGTAAAATGCTGCCTCACACGTCGCAAAACATGAACACTCTGACCCACGTAGTATTCATCTTGAGAGAGATTGTGCAAAACATATATGCCAGTGAAGTCGCCTTCCTCACCATTGATTGCACTCCACATACGCTTAGCGAGAAACTCTTCAGGAGTCACGTCCGAATTCTTCGACATAAGAGCGTTCATGCGGTCACGACGGAGCGCTTTAGCACGACGAATGAGGAAGATCTCACCTATTATCCAAATGATAGTAACCACAATCAAAGGAATGATAAGGCTTTCCCACATGAGTTCGTCCTCGCCAGGTCGGTATACCTGAAATGAACTTGTCACTTTTCTGGGAAGGTTGCTGCGCATATCCAAGAACCTAAGAATAATCACCACTGCAAGTAAGCTCCACACAAGAAAAAAGCCTTCTGCTATCTTGCCATATTTTTCGAAGTATCTACACCCTTGAGCAGCAAACTTTCTTGCTGCGTATCTATTTCTCCATATACGTGGCATAGGACGTCTTCCTTATAGTTGTGCATAACTGTTCGCTTTGGGAAGATTTGTCAAGGACATAAACAAAATTTTTTTGATAAATTTATATCTTCTCTGTTTCTCTCTTGATTAGCTTTAGTATTTTATCCTTATAAGTTTCCCCTGTACCTTGCTTGAAATGTAGGTTTACAGTATATTTTGTCTTTCCAATATCCATTATTAACTGTTTATGTGGTGGTGCTTTTATCTCTCTTTTTTCTTCTTCCATGTGTTCTCCTTTCCATTTTTAGACAATAAAAAACAGTAAACCTTTTTTGATTTACTGCTTTCGTGTTAGCTTTTATTGAATTGTTAGTTTAGCAAGATAAGAATATCCTACTTGCAATACTCTTTTATTTTATCGGCATATTCAGTCAAAAGATTCTTTGAATAAATTTTTTCATTTCTTGAATTTCTGACTTCTTTCCAAAGAATAGAGGCTACTTTTAATTTATTCGAGTAGTTGTAACTATTTTCGTCTGCACAGAAATCCTTTAAAAATTTATTCCATTGACAAACCGAATTGTCATACTTAGCATAATTTGATTTCCCATAATAAACTTTTAGCATATCTTGAATTGTAAAGCTCAAATCATTTTCTCTTTTTACTTTTCTCCAAGCAGTAGCCATATCAGCAGTAAATTTAAATGGCGAAACATCTGTTAAAATTGAGAAATATTCTCTAAAATGTGTGTTAAAGGAGAACCCGCATGCAAGTAATGGAGTATCTAAGGTAATAGTTTCTACTCGTTTCTTTTCATTTTTTATTGATGACTTTTTAATCAAATCACCCTTAAAGTACTGCTCAATAATATAATTGAGTTCCTGTTTTGTACCTCTGTATTCTAATCCTAATGACTTGCATATCTGTGAAAGTTCTTCACGATACCAATAGTATTTATTAAACTCATAAAATGATGTGATTTTATCAAACTCAGGTCTACTTTCTATCAATATTTTACCTCCTTAAACCAATTTACCTAATTCTTTTCCCGATTTTCATTTTCTTACGCCATTCTGGTGCCAATCCATCATCAGACCAATATTCATCCATATCAACAATCAAATTATCTTCAAGATAGATAAAACTTACTACATGAAAAGACTCACTATTATCTGTTGGAAAAACCCGACAAGCTAAAATAATAGTATCTTCATTTTCTTCAATTCTCTCTATTTCTCCGTTCCAATTCCCCGGATATTCACAATTTGCCCTTATATACTCATCTAAGGTAAATAACTCATTTGTGCAATGCCATTTTATAACGGCATTTTCTTGAAAAAAATTCCTAAGTTCTTCTGCATTTTGTGATAAAACTGTTTTGAAAAATCTATCTATATCCATAGTAATCACCTTAAAACCAATTTGCTTTTTCATCTCTAAACAATGGTGTTTCACTCTCTTTGTAAGGATTGTAGTTATTGCAATTACAACCAAACTCTTTTAGACTTTTTATTTTATTATCGGCTGTCCAAACAATCAAAGAAATACCGTCAAATTCTTCAACTTTCCCCTCATTCATTTTATTTTTGAAGTGCCATTCTACAATAGTTTGATTATCCTTATGAAAAAATTGCTTTATATCCCAAGCAAGCACTTTTCCTCTTGTATTCCATTCATTAAACCAGTGCTTTACTGTTTGACAATTTTCATACTTAGGACTCCAGCTCTCAATATAAATTACATCATCTAAAAAAATATCATCTATACCTAAGTCTTGTTGTATAAGCCACATATTAAACCATAAACGAATGATTTTCTCTCTTTCATCCATGAATTTAAGCACCTCCAAAATCAAATACTTATTTGATTTTATACCATTTTTTCACCCAGTTTTATAGGTCTAACTCATTCCGCTTTACCTGTGATAGTTGTTTTTCTTGTATCTGTAACTGCTCTATACAGTTCTTAACTTTTTCAGCTTGTTCAACTTCTTCTCGTATTTCTAATATTTGATTGTATAGGCTCTTTTTCTCTTTCTTCAGTATGTCCCATGTATTCTCTTTTTTCTAAGATATATCCTACTGTGGTCGGTGTCCAAAAATGCGGGTCTTCTATTCCTCTTTTCTTGGAGCTATGGTTATTTTCAGGGTGATATATTTCTGCATAGGCTGATGGTATAAGGACTTTATCTTTGGTTAGTATATCTGCTATCTGTGTTACTCCATATCCCTCTATTACAAGATTATAAATGCGTTTTACGACCTTTGCACTCTCTTTATCGATAAGTAGCTCCTGTTTGTTCTTAGGGTTTCTGTAATAGCCGTATGGAACGCTTGGTGATACTCTTTTGCCCTCTTCCATTCTTGCTCTGAATATGGATTGTATTTTTCTTGAAGTATCTCTTGCGTACCATTCATTCATAATGTTTAGAAATGGGGTAAAGTCGCTTTCTGCTTGCTTTTCACTGTCTATTCCGTTATTGATGGCAATAAACCTTACTCCCTTTTCTTTGAAAAGTATTTCGGTGTAAAAGCCTACTTTGAGATAATCTCTGCCAAACCTGCTCATATCTTTTACTATCACAGTAGATACTTTGTTTTCTTCTACTGCTTTTATCATCTTTTGAAATCCCTCTCTATCAAAGGTTGTTCCGCTTACTCCATCATCAGTATAGTGATAGATATTTACAAAGCCGTTTCTTTTCGCATAGCTTTCAAGTAGTTGTTTTTGATTGGTTATGGAATTGCTTTCTCCTTGCATTTCATCATCACGACTTAAACGCTCATAAAGGGCTGTTTGTCCTGTTCTTTTCGTATTTGACATGAGAATTACCTCCTTTCCAAGTTTTTATTATTTTCTCTGTCCTTATGAGGTTAATCCTTTTGATGGATTATAAGTATAAGGTCAGAGAGTCAGTAAGGCAAAAGGTGAGATGGGCAGCAATAGAAATCCCCATTTCGTCAATGTTTAGTCGCAATCACCCGCATAGTGGTCGGTTTTATGTGTTACGCGTTAATCTCACTCAACAGGCTAAAGTCCTGAAAAAGCAGGCGCCATTACGACGCCTGCTCAAAAGCACGAGAAATAGATACAGATTTGGTTTAATCAGGTGGCTCTCGTTGAAACAACTACCAACTACACAACCTTCTCAACTCTACGCAAAACCCATGGATGGTTTTGATGCTAAAGGAATATCGATTTTAAAGTCGCATCCACGCAGCTCCATAAGCTGCTTATCGTCAATAGGCTTCTTGGAAGAGTCAATTTTCTCTGCTGTCTCAGCAGCTTCTGCAGATCCGACGTCCTGAGCGGCAGTCCCAGCTAAGACAGCATTTACACGTACAGCCTGTACCACCATAGCGTCCTCAAGCATCGTACGAACTACACGAGCATTACCAAAGTTTGGTAATTGTGCCATTGCGGCAATCTGTTTCTTAAAACGGGGCAATACATCATCCGCTAAAGTAAATCCAAGCTCACAAGCCATAAGGTTCAGAATTTGACCCAGCTCATCAATCGAATAGTCAGGAAACCGAATCTGTGTCTTTATTCGAGATGCGAGCCCTGGATTGCAGCTCATGAAATCAAGTATTTCTTGCTCATAACCAGCAAAAATTACCACCACATCATTGCGCATATTCTCCATACATTGAACGATAGTATTGATTGCCTCATCACCATAACTATGCGACCTGTCATCAATAAGCGAATAGGCTTCGTCGATAAAAATTACTGAGCCTCGAGCTTTCTCAAATAACGCCTGCACTTTAGGTGCCGTAGATCCCACAACCGTGCCCACCAAATCGGCACGACCGCACTCGTAGAAATCACCTACCGATAAGATGCCTTCATCCTTCAAGATCTTTCCTATCAGACGTGCTACCTCGGTTTTTCCAGTACCGGGATTGCCGAGAAATGCCATGTGCATCGGTAAATAATCAGACTCAAAGCCATTGTCGCGCCTATACTTTTGCACTTTCGCGTATGTAAGGCGTTCAAATATAACCTGCTTTACCTTATCCAATCCAATTAAATCTGCAAGCCGCTCTTGTGCAGACTGACTACGTATATCCCGTTTTGATGTCTGTCCTGCGAAAACTTCTCCAAACTGAGCAATGGCATCACTGTCTGCCAAAGACACAATATCGCACCCTTGTAACATCCCAAGCTCATGCTTAAGCTGCAGGGAATCGCTCGCATCTGCATATAAATGAGCCAATCTCAGCTGCTGGGCACCAAGCGAATCTTCAAACAGCTTGCGTACAAATCGTGCATTACCCTGATCTCCTCGGCGACCAGCACCAGAAAGCTTATCCCGTACACAAGTACGCGTCTCATCTGTCAAAGCTACCTGCACATGCTTTGCCATCAACTCAAAGATCTGTTCCAGTTCTTCTGTGGTATAGTCGCCAAACCTCATAGTAAAGCCAATACGCGACCTAAAGCCAGGATTTGTGTCTAACAGTTGTTCCATATGACGAGAATATCCAGCTAGAATAACTACCGTTTCCTCGCGGTTATTTTCCATACCAGCTATCAACGCCGCCACTGTCTCAGGATAGCCAATTAACGTATAAGCTTCATCAACAAACAGTACCGAGCCACGTGCCGCTTCAAATATCTTGGGGACATTACTAGGACTAAGTTCTGAACCAGAAATAACAACCAAACGGCCTTCTCGCAAAACACCTTCACGGTGCAGGATTTCTCCATACAGTTTTGCTACCTCAGTTTTTCCAGTACCAGGATTGCCGGAAAACACCATATGCATCGAGAAGTTCCTTGTGGGCTGTCCCAGCCTTGCAAGCGTGCGATTCATTCTAATACGCAAAACAATATCTTGAATCAGCTGCTTTTGTGCTGATAGGCCAATCAACTCCTGCAAACGCTGCATAGGATCTGCCTGTTTTATCGGAGACTTCAGGTACGTATGATACGCATCTCGATACAAGGGATAGACTTGTTGTGTCTGCGACAGTGTCTGCCAGTCATCAAATATTTGCGTTACCGTGCGGTCGCTGCGGTTAAATTGATATTTTGCAAGTAATGACTCCATTGATGCAGACGGCTCTACCCCACGACGTTTTGCTACTTGTACAAGCTTGTCATATGCATCCGTCTGATTCCAAACAGCCAAACCTTTCTCATATTCTATAGTCAACACAGGAGCCTGTAGCTTATCCGCTAAGCGCCGCATATTCGCCTCATTACCTGCTGCAACCATGAGCACTACTTGCACACGATCGAGATGATTGTTAAGAAGCCCAATAAGCTTTGTAAGTGCTTGATACTTACGAAGGTCAAGGTCCCTATCATTTGGGGACTCGGAATATTGAATAAGTAACAGATTGTCTTCGAAGCAGCTTACGAGGTTATCGTTAAGACACTCTATAACCTCGCTCCTGTATGCGCTCTCCCATTGCGGGCAGTCAAAATTAAGCTTGTACACGTGTGTCGAGGGAACACGACCGGCATCTTGCAGCGCACTGGCCAATACGTTAAAACCCTGCATACCAACAGGAGAACCTGCGCCTTCCAAAATATAATGCACGGGGAAATGATTGTACCTTTCACTATCTGCAGCCACTGTATCAGCACTCTCATAAATGCGTTGCACTTCTTTTGCGAGGTTCCTACCAAATTTTGATTGCAAGGCATCCTTCAATAATGTGTCTTTGCCATGCGCTGTATCAATAAATGATTCCGTAGCAAAATCATTAGACGATTTAAATACGTCATAGAACTCATTTGCGCCCACAACGCTCAACATGGAACGCAGGGAATTCAATCCCTGCGTAGTGACCTCACCCAAAACTTGCATGGCATTGCTTTCCTTAACCGAAAGGTTTTTTCGCAAATCCTTATCGAAACCGAAATTCCAAATTTCGCATGCTCTTACAACTTGGTCCTTCACGAACTCTGTATTATCAACAAACGGCTTGCTGTATACGATGACGCAAAACGATAGTAGACTTCTAAAGCCAAAGCGTGATTCGTACACAGCCACAAAACTTTCTTTATCCAGCTCGCTGTATAAAAATGAGACGCTCTCTGCCATAGGTCGTTTAAAATCCGAATCTATATAGTACTGGTGCGCTACTTCTGCAATGTACGTTCTCATACTCTCTCCTGCCTGCTCGCTCGCTATTCGTTGATAATTACCGTGCTCCATTTCAATACGCAGAGTTGAGCGTCAAATCTTACGTTTTCATATAGCCTCCTAAATTGAGCAGTGGCCAGTGACGTGGCGAGAAGCCCGTCCATCGAGACGCGTTAATGTCTCTCGTTGCAAGACACAACGCATATATGTAGATATAAGTTGTAGGTATTAGTAATACTGTTAGTTAACTACGGTCAGGTTCTCATACATTAACAAGCTAAACAATCCGTTATCCCGGTCTTGTTGCTTGCTTACTTTTACCTCACCGTTTGCTGAAATTACTTCTCAATAGGTACGGGAGCGAAAGTTCCTGTTGTATCTCTTTGCTTGAGCATATGCTCATCCAAACTAGGACTGCCAAACTGCACCGGCAGATATAGGTGTATCCATCTCATTTCTGAACATCGAATCCTCTGTATACGTTTGAACCCAAACAACGCCATGCATACCCCTTTTCTCTTTGTATCCTTCACGTCTTTACATGAACAAGCGCTCGGGACACCTACTGTTTTGGCAACAAATAGACAAAAGGTAACAAATAGTACTTTTAGCTAAGGGACAACAACAAAACGAGGTCAATATATACGAACACAAAATCGCTTCCAATAACGGCGAAAGCGATTATACCCACTGTCTAAAGTATTATTCAGTTCTTTTTAAATATTTTTTCTATCGTGGGATTCGTTATGCATTCGGGCATTCGGTCCTTGGCGAGAAAATCTTTCTTACCTTCAATTATATAGGTAGGGTTTTTTATTTATGCAGGTATATAGAAGTGTAAAACCGTCATTTACTCCCCAACAGATAATCCCGTCCCAAAACTTATCCAGGTGGGTTTTGGAACGGATTTAGCGCTCTCGGTGGCATTTTTCAAAAACCGTACTCCTTATAACGAACTGTACTTTTTCAAATCAGGCTTTGGAAAGAGCTCTTAAATCCAAACTGAGCCCCAACTCGACACGTAAAAGTACTGGGATGATAACAGGTTACTGAGGAGCAAATTCACAACCTACGGAAAACACGAAATGATTGAACGTAGCTGAATTCACGTCCGGAATCACATGGAACCGGCAGGGACTCACCCCGAGCGAAAACTGACAAGACGAGCCCGAGAAAATAGAATACTAGGCCATGCGGAAGGATGTAGATTATTACGATTGTCAAGGAAGCCGAATAAGGTATAGCTACCCCAACCTGCACGTGAGACGAGGATGTTTTTACTAATGCATTCACTTGTATGTACAGACAAGCCAACCTACATAGGTGATCTTAATCTGCAGATAGGATAAAGTTTGAATCCTTGGAGATGTTATTGATTACCTCCTTGGGCAAGAGCGTGAATTCTTTGGACTCTTTTTTATCTTTAGTCCATTCTTTAACCAGATTGAATACCGCTATCCCCATCGGCTGTTCTATACTAAACGTTATGGTACGTAGCTTCTCACCAGTGTGTAGCTTCTCATTAAAAACAATATTACCACTCTTGTTTTTATACTTCTCGACGCCCCACTTTTCTATGCTTCTGGCAAAAATTAGGCAAACGTCACTACTGCGTTCCTCCGCCAAGGGAATCAAGCACTCGCGTACAAACTTCTTTGTTGCCACTACACTGGGCATCTTCTCCAAACAATAATTGGGAATATCCTTCATTCCCTCAGTGTGGTAGGGAAATAGCTCTATTATGGCAGTCATTTTCGAAAGGAGATTGAAAATATCCTCATCTTTAACGCATTGCTCAGGTTTATGTTTCTTATACTCTTTTGCAATATTTCTTACTAAGGATTTGCTTGTGACCTTTTGGTTAAATATTTTTTTCCAATAATCAACCCCTGGTGTATCCATACCTTTAAAGCACCCGCATTTAAACGGGTATTCTATGCCTTGGCTCAGATTATCGATAACAAACCCTTCTCCATCGTCAGTCTTAAAGCAATCGTCTGTGTTGCACCCTTTCTTATACCTAGGATTCAGCACACAGATAAAAAGTTTTGCGTGTAGCAAATCGCCTATAACTACTGTCGGGGGCAAACCTGTTTTATTAACGTTTTTCTCAGTCTTTAGTTCACTATTTTTTCACACTTTTCCCTTATCTCTTTGATAGTAGGTAAGTCACAGGGAAGGAACCTTTTTTCATCGGGTACCTTTTCATCGGATATCTTTTTTGCTTCTTTCTGTTCTTCTAGACTTTCATACACCTTTGGGTACTCGTCATACTGTTTTTTTAGAAATTCGAAATATTCATTCGCCTTTACGCTAATCTCGTCCTTGGAGCTCATCCGATCACCTGCCAAATCAAATAGTGGGGGTTTTCTTAGTAAGAATCTTCTAATGGATTGAAAATGCGCCTTTTGCATCTATCTAAATCCACCTGTCTGAATACCAGGCATTTGCGAACTGTTGTAACGGATATCTATTGAGGCGCTGCTGTAATGTATCCACCTCCTTGTAAAGTAATAATAGCCAGAATCTGTATGCGCACTTTCCCACAGAAAAACATTGAGCAGCCATATGTATTTTTATTATAATTTTGGGCTAAGACTCTTACAACTCTCAACTACACCGACAACGGCGCAAAACCGATAGGGTAACGCTATCCTACATCGGGGATTATTACCCAATCAATTCTCAACGCACAGTGTCCATCCAACCAAAAGCTCAAACATTTAAGACTGAAATATCCGGCATCCGAAGAGGTACAATACCGCTAGGTAAAAACAAATGATAAACGAGCAGTTCAGAGAGATGTCTAGTCCTGCTCTGCCGTTTTATGACCCGTTTTCATGTAGCTGTTACGTCATCTGACTTACGGTTGTTATCTCACCCCTATTGCAAGCCACCTGGTAGTCAGAAGTAACTACACGACATGTAATCGCTAGGCAATATGAAAGTAATAGCCTAGTCTACGGCAACATGATTAGATCGTATCAATTGACTACATGAGAGGAAGCAGTACCGATGGGACGGAACTCTTTCCTACCCAAGAGTGATGATTCATAAACAAAGAGTAGTAGCTTTGATCTAGGGAGACATCTCTCGATAACTTGCAACAGACTACAGCTTGCTGGCATTATCTTCAACGCTCTGTAGTAATTCATCCACTGATAGAACCGTGTCATTTGTACTTGCTCTAAGTCGATAATCGCTAATGTCTACCGTGAAATAAATCCCACTTTTCCTTCTTTATCTCGGTTTCAATATATTCGATAGTTTTGGCTAACCATTCCCTATGTTTCAAATATGAAACTCCCGCTGGCAGTTGTTGTTCAATGGCTTTTAACACGTCTATCTCTCTTTGCTTTGTCGGGATAAATCCGACTTCAAATGATCCACTCATTGATGACCGACGAAGACTCAAATGACCTATCGTGGATCCTTCTTCATCCAATGTCAAAATGTAGGAAAGGGCGCGAATCCTTGTTTGGTCATTGCATTCCGACATTGCCCAACTAATTGCATAGAGATTTTCTATACCTGTCCTGTTCTCCACTACCAGCGATTCAAAGCGACACCAAAACACATCATCTGAGAAGGCCGCAGCATTGTGTATAGGGAAAAGGGACGAAAGCTCGAAGCGTTTAAGAGGTTTATTCAGTACATCATCAATACAAGATTTCAAAAGTTGCCAAGCTATTCCGTCTGATTCAGTCCAAAACACACTAATTCGCTGCATGAGTTCATGCCAGACATCGAAATCAAGCTTTGATGAGTACTCAATAAATCGATTCTTGACTGATGGATTAATTTGCACAATACAGCGCAAAAATGAGAGGTCATAATCGAAATGAGAAAATCCTTCCATCGCACGGAAGTATAAATCAACGATTGGCGATGGATTGGAAGAAAAGCTATTGGTTAGAGCACTTATATGTTTCTCATTCTTGCTCCCAAAGAAGCGCCATACGTTGCTGAAATCCTTGACACTTTCAGAAAATTTTGTTGTGTACAAAAGGGTATAACCAGGATGTTCTAATTCTATTTTCTCCAATGTTGTCAAATCAAAATGGTATCTTCCATCTTCAAGCCTAGCAAGCAATTCGTCGAGTACTTGGTTATCCAGACCTTCGTTAATCACTAGTAAATCAAGACTATCAAATAAGGCTGGATAGGCATTGATATCGAGTGCTTTGCTCAACTCTTTACGAAGATTCTTGGCGCCGATGGTACTAGCAAGGTAACTTAATGCTGCATTTGGGACAACGTGAGCGTCTCCCAGCGACTTCATGAACTCTGCAATTATTTTTAGAGCTGCATTTGGTTTTCTGTTTGCGATTTCCAAAAGAACGTTTTCGATGGCCTGGTTTGCATCCCACTGTTTTTCTAAGAGCAAACTATCTTCAACGAGTTTAGGTAAAACACCTTCCAAACGTTCGTAGGATAGGTCTTTTGGTAAAGTTTTATAGCCTTTTTCTACAGAGGAAAATGCATTCTCACAACCGAGAGCATCGAAAGTCGCTTGAGAGAACTTCTTAAGATTCAAAAGAGGATTTTGACCACAGGCTTCATAAATCTTGTTAATACAAAGAGAACAAGACAAATCACTTGTCGAGTCCTCATCGATATAGAGAGGGATAAAATCTTCGATTTTTGAAAGAACTTCATTCATGCCCTTAGCATGCTTAGCACCTGGCTTTTCACCGTAGAAGGAAAAACGCTGTCTAAAGTTTGACTTAACTCGTTCTTCGTATTCAGTTCCCAACAAGTTAGAGAGCGCTCGGAAGCACTTGGCATGCAGATTGGCTAGCTCAGGAGTGAAATTGTAACTAAGAGCGCTAATTGTATACGTTGTACCATCTAGGCTAACCCGTTCTGCCCTCGATGCAAGATATGCTTCCGTTAGGAAAATCAGGCATACCGCAATGTTACATGAACCTGTTTTGTGATATTCATCGACAAGAACATCGAGTTTTTTGTTCTCGATTTTAAACTCACCATTTTTAATATTGCATGAAAAGGCGTTATTAGCCCCGCACGCCCATCTGTATTGCGACAGCTGTTCGGTGCCCTTTTCAACACATTGCACAAACAGATCTAACGCCATATCCGAGTATTCCTCTAGGTTCATCAGTGAAACTAAAATAGACAGAACCACAGAATCATCCGATGTCACGCTCTCGCCTAAGGCTTCTTCGGAAATATCGGCTCTGGATGACCCTTCAATATGTTTTGCAACATATGCAAGCGCCTTGACCGGAATGAATTGATTGAAAGCAGTCAGGAACTGATTCGCTGCTCGTCTGTTTCCTCTCTCGAGAATATTCCAAGCCTCTTCGCACTCCTTACGGATATAACTGTTCACACTCTCGCTACCACAAACTTCGACCATGGACTTAGCTGCTTTCAGGTATGATGCTCTTGGCATTTCCGAAGTGGACACAATGAAATCTGCATAGCTCCCATGATTTGCTTTTGCAAAATGATGACATATCAGGAAATCTTGAAGATTTTGTTCTTCCATTCGAACGCTCAATTCTTTGTCCGGTGACAGTAGAGTCGTTACGATTTCTTGTTCCGCCAGTTTGGAAATCGTTTCCTCGATTTCGATCTTGTTGTAGCCCATCTTCAATAATTTCTCATAACAGGGATCACCTTCGACGATGTCTAAACCGTCGTAAATTGCAACCACCTCAATAAGGAGTCGCTCTCTGTTGGTATATTTATCGAGAGCTGAATCCATATAGAATTTTAAGAGATCATATGGTTCCCGAACGGCTTCACGATTACCTTCAGTAAGAGAAATAGCTGCCATAATAGCTAACCGTAAATTCCCATTTGCAATCGCTGTTACTCGTTCTCTAAATGATCGATTTATTGTTCCGTATTCGTTTTCAAGTACGATGTTGATTTTTTCTGGTGCTAAGGGAGCCAACTCTATATCGACGTGTTTCAGACGAGTCTCGATCATCGCAACCAGTTCGTTTCGGTACATCTTTCTGCACGTAAAGACAATCTTCAGATTATCGTTGCCTGCGCAGACGCTTAGCAGATGATCCAGCGAAACCTGATTATTTGCATCATCTACCAAAATGATTAGGCTTTCTGACTCTGTCAGGATCAACTCTATATCTTCGTCGATACTGTCCGAATACTTCGAATCGAGTACCAGGAAACCCCAGCTCTTCTCCTCACTGAATTTGCGACAAGCTTCGAGAGCGATTCTTGTTTTCCCGCATCCTGATTGCCCATAAATAAGCACAGCTTTATTTTGGTTAATTGACTTAATGATATCCGACATATCATCGTCTCTATACAAAAGAGGCTTTGACTGATCGGTCGTAAAGCGACCCTGGGAATTGCGTTTAACAAAGGCTTCTGGACTGATGAAGGATCCTTTTCCAAGTGGAATGCCCAGTGTCAGAAATGCCAAAGGAGCATATTTTTTGTCAAGATCTTCTGCTATCGCTTCTGGACCAATGATTTCTATTCTCGAGTCAATGTTTAACACCTCAGCAGTTATCGACGGGTCTAGACGAGGCGTTGTATGACAAAGGACGATACGGTCAATAAGGGATGAATCAATATGTGTCTTGCTTTCGTCTAGGCAATTATGTGCATCTGCTAAAAGCTTTTTTCTGATATCAGATGTTGAACTGGTAAATGCTGCAAAGAAGAACTTGTTGTCTTCAACCGAGTACATATCAGGTACGCCTGTGGTAGTTTTATCTGTACCAAAATTCGATCCGTAATGTACGCAGTTTCCAAGGGAATATCTCCTGCAGAGATACTGGTTCGCGAGCGTTTGAAAACGACCGCCTTCTATCTGCCTTAATTCTTCTTCTATCTGATTGATCCGAGACATTATCCTCCCCCCCCTTTTTTTTATATATTCGTCTTTGCAGTTCTGATACACGATCTCATCGCCGGTCTCCTTCAGCTCGATCTAAGCGAAGTGCCAGTCGCGGAAGGATTTGTTGAGAGGTTTCTTGTAGCCAGAATGGACTAGCATCACCACGTCCCAGCTGCGTACAGCCTACCTTTCCTTCGTCTCTGTCGGCCCCTCTTGCCTCCAGCGCAACAACTCGGGATCCCATGAGGCATCATGCCCAAAGAATCCCCTGAGGGCGGGATTGAAGAACGCGGAGGCGAGCGACGATGCCGCCTCGAACGAGACATACTTCTTGGAAATGCCGCTCTTCTTAGCAAACGCAGCAAAACTCCCGGCCCAAGCTGCAGGCGCCTCAAAGCGCTCCGGCACGCTCATGCCACGTTTAGAGCACTCGCACTCGATCGAGCGGACAAGATCTTCGAAAAAAAGGGTGACGTTCGTTGCATAGTAGACGACATCGACAAGATCTTTCATCCTCGATGAAGGCCAGCCACTTGGCTGCATCTCCATTATGGCACACAGCTTATCGGCTAGCTGGTCGGGAAGCGGATAGACGAGATAATCGCACGACTCGAGCTCCTCAACACAAACCCTGTTGGCGGGAGATATGCGCTCCGCGGGCTGCGTAATGCTGCAGTCGAGCGACAAATCGATGAGGATGGGATCCTTCTCCTCGTGACCCAAGAAAGTCTGGAATCGCAGCTTGAGCAAGCGCGAGTAGCCGTTCTCATCTAGGGATTCCACCCACTTGTCCAACTTGAACGTAAGGAAGTCACTCATATCCTTGCTAGCAAGCGCGACAAGCGCCGCAAGGGCAGCTTCAGACGATTCTCGAGAAGCCGTCGTGAAGTCAATGTCTCGCGTGGCACGACCGTTGGGAATACGCGCGAGCAGCCCACTCCCACCCTTGAGGATGAAGCGCTCATCGGGGTCGCTGAAAACCCTGCACAGAAAGCGGTCACGCAAAGCCTGACGATAGCCATCTCCTAGATCACCTCCACTCTCGCGTATTGCCTTCTTCAGGGCTCTGTCGAACTGGCCGCCGTTCTCGTACGTCATTCGTCCTATCCTTTCGCTAACGTATCGTACAGGCTGACCCCCGCCGGCATACCGAATTTGGACCCTCTTGTGTCGACCGATTCTCTCAGTCTGCCTTCATCTTCGACAAGACCCCTTCCGAGCGCGTCCGTGAGCACGTTCGCAACCAGGCTCAAATCCTCCCCGGAGTCGATTAGATCGACCACCGTACACCCGGGCTTCGTTGCGGGAACGCTAGAGACGATTGCTACGTCCTTCAAGTCGAGCCGACGCTTCCTGAGGATCAGGTTGGGGCGCTTAGTCTGCTTTCTTTCTGGGGTGCAGAACTCGTAGGGCGAAGGGCCGATTTCGCCGATCTCGTAGAGCCACGCCGCCGTCGCCCCCATGGCAACGGGTGCATTTTCAACCAAAATATCGCCAGGACGCCTCCCTGGGTAGATCGACAACCATACTGCGAGAACATCTTCCTCCCGCACGCTCGGCGAACCACCCATGCGGTAGACGCCCTTCGCAAGCCTCTCTATGTTGCCAAACCTCTCCAGTCTCGAGAGCGTGTATCGCTCGACGCCGAGCGCCTCCGCCTGCGCAGCAGTAAAGAGCCCCTTTTGGGAAGAGGCAATGTCATTGATGGTTCGTATGGCTTCAATCGTTTTCATGCTTGCATTGTAGCATAATATGCAACAATGCAAGCATATTGCTTGAGAAAATGCTACCACGTACCTACAAGTGAATAGTTACAGGTAATTGGTATCTGCACTGAACACTACGTAGTTAAAGGCTAGTAGCTTAATCTCGGTTTTTAGAGATGAATAAAAAAAGGTCCGCAATGTCGATTTGAGGGCACAAACCGGATCAAATCTCAGCTCCGGATCCATTTTAGACGAACTCAAACTCTGCATAACTGCAGTTTAGATAGTTAAAGTTGCAACCTACAAGCCACCTCCGCTTTACTCCCACTCGATGGTCGCAGTGCCCGTTTCCGTTAGTCGTCATGTAGTCACTTGAGGAGAGTATTTTCGACCGACCCAAGAATGACATATTTGTCCTACGGAAATAGCGCCAGCGGGGTGGGGAACCCCATGACCCAAGAGTGACGATTCCCGAATGAAAAGTGACAGCTCTAAACTGGGGAAATGCTGATTTTTGCTCAGTAGGTGACTACATGAATATCTTCATGCGACTAACCGACCACCAACAGATTGCGATAACAGCAACATATATACAAGCGATGGAATTGCTTACGCGAACCTCAACATCGACACGGAAAACCGCATCGGAATGCAAAACGCTGCGCAAGCATGCGTGCCGCCCCTGCAACACGAAGCAATATCGATTAGGCATATAATATTGTAAAGATTTTTTTAAATGGAAGGAACACAAATGTTCGGCGCTAAAGAATCAGTGGTCATTGTCGAAGCAAAGGGCTGCGGTAAGTATTGTAAACAGCTATATACGCTTATCGGCACCAATAACGACCGCAAGGATGATGTTATCGGACCGATTGACGGTTCGGTGGAAGCGTCTATTTTCAACGAAAAGCAATTTGCATCCACCCTGCTTTCCTCAGACCAGAAAATTATCTTTGTTGGACGACCTAAGTCTGCCAAGGACTATCTCGATGCCATAGAGACCGAGGCAACGGTACGCCTAGTAGAACATGGCATCAAAATCCATGTGAGCGGAAAGCAGGCGTCCATCGACGTTGCTGGCAATGGCCTCAGTAGCGAAGACTACCATGCATTTCTCGACTACACAAAGGAACATGGACAGGAATTCGAGGACCTGATGAAAGACCTGCGTCAGGAGAAAGGCGAGCAGGAAGGCAAGGTTATCGCACCACTGGCTTTCATTGGAAAGGCGGTAGGTAACGCTGGCACTTCAATTTCGACTGCACTCAAGGACGGGGGCATACGAGACCAACAGTTCCGTTTTGCCATAAAGCTCTTCTACCTGAAATACCTGCGCACGTTCGTGGAAGCGTAGAGTCATGAACGAATTCGAGCAAGGATACGCATTCGCCATAAAACAAGGCGCCGCCACCTGGGGCGCAGCTGCCGAGTCTGAATACGTAGAGCATGTCGAACAGGCCATCAGCAAGCTCTACAAACGTATGAACGCGTACAACTACTACAAGGCTACCATACCTTCACAGGAATCACTGAAGGGCTTCATTGCCGAAGAGTGGGCATCGGGGACTCTCAATGTCGATGCCGCGGTGAAAGGCAAGTCGGCGCTCGCCGAAGTTTTGAAGTCTACGGACCTCGGATCCGTAGACGTAGCCACCTTAGAAGGCGGTATGTACCAGCTTAAGTTTTACCTTGATCCAAGCGCCACCGTAAAGGCACTGGGCACCACACTCAGAGAGGTCTACCAGAGCTCCAAAGCCAGCGCGACCATGAGCTTCGACGAATGGACCGCTTCGAAGGGGTTCACAGGCAAACTTCCGACCGACCTCCTCTATGACGGTCAATGGGGCGTCGTTCCCTCAGACAAGCTGGCAGATTGTCAGATGGAGGCATTCAAAAGGCTATCGAAAGCAAAAGCCCTGGATCGCGCTGACGAAGTATCCCGCTGGAAGAGAGTCTCGGATGCCCTGACCGACAAGCTGGAAACCACAGACGGAATATCCAGCAGGCCACAAACGCTGGAGGATGCCCGCCAGAAGGCAATAGCCATCAGCAGAAACGAGGAGCTTCTCCCCAAGGCGGACGGCATGACCACCGCAGAACTTATCAAGATAAAGAACCTAATGGCACAGTCCTTCAAAGCCGGTGCCACTGCCGCCGCAATATCGGCTGTTGTTAAAATGGCCCCGGAGATATACAAGGCCATTGATTACTTGATAGCAGGAGGAGAGCTCGACGAGGAAAACCTGAAGGCGATCGGAGCTGCCACGCTCGATGGTGGTAAGACGGGTTTCATAAACGGCTCCGCTACAGCAGCAATCACGATCGCCGCTGGAAAGGGAGTCTTTGGGCAGGCGATAAAGACTGCAATCTCCAAACCATTCGGCCCAACGGTTATCGGAACCCTTGTCGTACTGACCGTAGAGACCTGCAGAGACGCATACCTCCTTACGCGCGGTAAGAGGACGGCAGAAGACTTCGCCAACAATCTGGCACAGGACGTCTTTGTAACGATCTTTACGCTCGCTGGCGCAGCAGTCGCCTCTATTATCGCCCCTGAGGCCACAGTACCTATGCTCATCG
Organism: Atopobium sp. oral taxon 199 str. F0494; assembly: GCF_000411555.1. GTDB lineage: Bacteria > Actinomycetota > Coriobacteriia > Coriobacteriales > Atopobiaceae > Lancefieldella. Next base: position 212,704 of record NZ_KE150487.1, read on the forward strand.
GATCGGCGGTTGGCTCGGCCGTCGGCTGCCTCGCTTTTGCACCTGTAAAGTCCTGCATTCTGCAGGCCTCTACCGTTTCGGGTCTTACCTTATTCGGCCTCATTGAACAGGACGAGAGTCTTCCTCCGCAACTGTTGAAAGAAATAGGCGTCAAGGGCGCTAGGTTCAAGACCGCTGAATACCGCATAGAACACCATAATATGCCTGACGTGCATACGGCAAACGTAAAGCAAAGCGGACTTCACACACTGGGTGTTAAGCAGTTGCGACGCGATGTTATCGGGATAAACAAGGTGGGTTACGTGCTCGCCTAATACAAACAAAATAAGACGCATCAATCCGGAACCGCTATTGGCTTCAGGTCTTTCTTTTGTCGTGAGTTTCAAGATGCTTGAGTGTGCCGTCGCAAATATATTAAGAAACGCGCAAGAAAACCTAATCACAATCCAGCGAGCCTTGCGTAATCTAGCACTTTATGTAGCCTTGTACGCCCTCCAAACAGGTACATCTCTAATTACCATTGAAGAGACTTTAATCTTTTGCGACCTAAGGGTACCAGATACAAGGCGAGAGACGATTGAGCTATCCCATGAAAGACGACACCCTCCAGATGACACGCGATGCATTCGCGACACCTTGTGCAATATCGGATAATGATGCGAAAATCCCTGAGAATATCGGAAGGAAATACAGAAATCTACCACCCTCCGACATCCAAAGCGAACGACCTTCTTGACAGTCTCATGAACGTATCACAGGTCACCGATTACCTTATACCACTACGTCTTTGGTCCACTCAACGAGCGAATCGTAGCTTACTGTCCCATCTGCAACACCCAGTATGACCTTTAAATAAGCTGTATGGTCAGGTCTGAAATCGATACCAGACATCCTGAGGTAAGTTCCAAGCAGGGCAGCGCCTGTCCTCTTGTTGCCATCAAGAAACGGGTGGTCGGATATGATACCAGAAGCATACCTACACGTCTCCTCAATAGCGCTTGGATACAGGTCCGCACCATCGAAGGTTTGGAACGGCTGCGCTAGCACCGAATCTAGGAATCCTTCATCGCGCAAGTCGCCAAGTCCGCCGAACTGTTCGATTGTCGCCGCATGGATGGCGAGAACTTCTTCTTTAGAGAAACTTAGCATACTCATTTAGCAAGTTCTTCGAACACGTCAGCATACTCATCCATAAAGTCAACAGCCACATCTATGGCATTACCGATTCCTTGAGCTGGCTGGATGACAACCCAAGGCTTGTTGTTTTTTAAGATGGTGACCGACCTGCCAGTCCTATTCACCTCTGCCGTCACACGAGAGAAATTATTCTTGGCCTCTGCAAGGCCCATTGTTAATGTTGCCATCTCCAACCTCCTTATATATTAGCTTAAATTATAGTCAATATATAGGCTATATCAATCGAGGACATAAACAGTCGATACCTGTGAGCCCGATTTGCGACCGCGAATCGGGAGCACTATAAATCGAACGGTTATTTAAGGAAATCTTTTTTAGCAAATCGAAAAAATATCCCGTTAATAGAGAGTTTTAACTTGAAAGCTCTACTCCCACTCAATCGTCGATACTCAAGCATCCGTGAATTCAACACGTGCTTTGATCTGTGTATATACTTACTCTTAATAGCGCGAAATCGTCCCAAAACTAGAACTCACCTAGAACTCAGCGCTAAGCTCCATTTAGCACGCAAAAGTGCTGAAATGGTAACAGGTCACTGAGGAGTTAACTCCTGAACAGTGAAAACGCAAAACAATTTGTGCTTCTGCTTCCCAACGTTCTTATCGCCTATCTTCATAAAACACTTGAGCGCGGGCACAGACTCCCTGCTTAAAACTACAGAGCAATATTTCACCTTGGCAAAAATTAGATCCCCCAAACGGGAACTGCCTGAACGGTTCGCGTGATGAGGTACGGCTCTGGAGTTTGACAAACAACATGACCGAAACCTACCTCATAACCAGGAAGGTTTTCAAGGCAGGCAAAATTCTTCACAGCATCCTTTCTCACCGTCGCTGATACCTTTACCTCAACGGGATGTAGAATATGCCCATCTTGAATAACGAGGTCAATTTCTCTTTTCTTGGCATCGCGGTAGAACCAGACATCGTGCAGACTCTTTCCTGAGTTCATAAAACTCTTAAGAATCTCGGAGACGACAAACGTCTCAAAGATGTGTCCTGCTGCTGCGCCATTTCGCAACTGATCAGGTGTCGTCCATCTGGTTAGATGACATACGAGACCGGTATCCATGAAAAAAATCTTCGGAGTCTTCGTCAGACGCTTATCGATATTTGGCCAGAACGGTTCGATAACGCGCACGATATTGGAAGCCTGAAGAACTGAGAGCCAGGCTTTGACCGTCTTATGATCCACGTCAACGGCGTTTGCAATATCAGAGGCATTCAGAAGCTGACCGGTCCTTGCTGCACATGCAACCATAAAGCTGTAAAACTTTGCTTCGTTCTTTACGCTAACAAGTTCGCGAACATCGCGCTCAAGATAGGCAGCTACGTAGTCGGTGTAGAAGAGATCCCAATCAATGTTGGGGTCTTGCAGCTCTGGCATCGAGCCCCGGTGAATTAAGTTCCAAACGTCCGTTAAGGGCGGATTCGAGGAGCTGGCCATCACTTCTGGGATGTAAGGATGGGGGTTGGAAGAATTACCGGAGAGTTCCCTCAGACTCAAACCGGGCATCTCTAAAATCCGTATCCTTCCTGCTAGGGACTCGCTCACACTCTTCATAAGATGATATGTTTGCGAACCGGTAAGTACAATGCGACCCTTTTCCTCCGATTGATCAACGATCCATTTTATCGGCGAGAAGAGCTCTGGCACACGCTGCACTTCATCGATAATAAGCGGAAGGGCCTTTGATTCGAAAAAGAGGACAGAGTCCTCTTTGGCAAGAAGATAGTCCCTGGGATTTTCCATCGAAACATAGTTAAAGTCATTACCGAGATGCTGTTTGAGTACGGTTGTCTTTCCAACCTGGCGAGCACCGGTCACAAGCACAACTTTTCCCTGCTTTAGCATTGCGTCAATCGTTGGTTCAATTTCACGCTTTATATACATACAAGGACCTCCCAGCAACAGGAGATCATTTTCTCATTAGTATTCAATGTTGTCAAATTTGGGAATTATATTCCCAAATTTATCTTTCTCTTCTGGCTTTCGCGGGTTTCTTTTCCGGAAGCTCAGCATACATACCATCCAGAAGTTCCAGAACAAGCGCCGTATCTTCAAATCTATCAAATACATGCATCAGTGTCTTTGAGCCTTCATACGGATAACGCAATTCTGAATCGGCAAGTAGCCTATCCGATGTAGGCGTTCTCTTCAAAAACAGTTCATTATCGCCAATATCGCCTATCAACTTGCCATTAAGATACACAAGATATCCGCCCATCATGGATCTTATAACGATATCGCCTGCTACAGAAAAGACGTCACGAACATATTCATTGAATTCATTCACCTTGAATGCGCTCCCATCAAATTTGAATTTGTACGACTCAGCCGAGGCCGTCTTAGCAGACGCTTCCCCCCAAGTATCAGGCGGATGCATTCGTCAATCGGACCCAACACTTGAAACCTGCAAGGTCGTGGATTATACGCCGACCGGATCGCCATACTCACGCAACATAGCGTCATGATTAACAACCCACTGCTTCTCATACTTGCGGGCGTCCACACCCGGAACTATCTTACCATCCGCGACGACCTTACGCAGCGTGGATTTGCTCAAGCCCCAGAGCTCACTGGCATCCAAAAACGATATAAGTCCGTCGAAAGGTGTTACCAACTCTGCGCCGTTTTTTCACAGCTCGTCACAAGAGAGGTCCAGGTCGTCGTTCCAGACAATACCATAGCCTCCTTGTTCCACCTTTACGTCCCTGAACAGAGCTTCGTCTCCCAGTATTTTGAAGACAGAAAAACGCTGCATAAGTGGAGCCACATCGTATATTTTTGTGGTTCCATTGGTAAACTGGATATTCAACCTCAGATTAGATAAGGCGGAGACATCCTTTACCTTATGGAATTTCATAGTGCGCCTCCTTTGATCAAGCGAGTCGGGCATCTTGAATTCCTGCGTCTCCGGACATCTTAAAGAGCTCGGATTAGTGTAGTTCTATCCACCCGAGCACCACATCAGCAGCACGGGCAAGTAAGTTGCCACCGATTACCTCACCGGATCTAATGTCAAAGGCTGCGGCATCCTCGCTATAAATTGTATGCACGTGCGGCGGGTTATGCTCCAATCCCAAGAAGTACATACGTATAACTATTCCTTAAAACCTTGCAAGTATTGATGTGTAAGTCCTTTCGTTTTGCTATTTATATCACGTTAACGTGATATAAATAGCAAAGTCTTAGCATACAAATAAACTATCTACGTTTCTCATTGAAATTACCAATCGCAAGATTTTATTCACAAAGCTGGATTTCAATGTCCTCAGCCTCTATAAAAATCTGGCCGTTGCTCATATAATTCTCAAGCTTTTCCGGTTCTGGTCCTACAACCTCATAGAGCACAGTCGGCATGGCTACATCCAACGATAGAGCAAAGTTACTCACCTCGTTCGCCCGGATGTGCGCCACCGTAGGTACGCCACTAAGATCGGTCGGCTTCCTAACTTCCGAATGATCCTCAATGATCAAATGGAAGGCCTTCCCCTCAAAATCGCAGAAACCCACGTTCAAATCATGGAACGCATCCACCTTGTCGAGAAGTTCCGCAAAGCTTTTCGTCCACTCCCCCATCCCGTTACTGCTTTGTTCACCTAAAAACTGGAGAAAATAAGGACGCAAAAAATGTTAGTAGCGGAGGTTTTGAGTTGCAACTACTCCCACTCGATCATCGCATAATCCGTTTTTATGTACTCAGCAGGGTAAGTAAGCTGGGGAAATGAGGCTTTCAACTCATCGGGTGGCTACATACCTATTGTTTATGATGAGGCTTCGTCATCGCGAGTAGATGAGTTTCAAATTCGCATACCTCGCCGCAACAAAACTTCGCTAATCGAATGCGTTCCTCAGAGGTTGGCTCTTTTCCCGATTATGCGAACAGCGTCCATGGCATCCACCACTGAGACCGCAGAGGCATATGGATTCAGACGCGTATACGCGCTCCATATGCGGGCAATTTCATCGGAGCCTTCAATCTCTCGACTAACAAGCTCATAGTCTTTCATAATGTCTGAGGAACCGCGATGCTCCGAGGTCCGCTGTACAGCCTCACGTAGCGTCTCCCAGTCAATCGTCTGTTCGTACAGTCTTACGAGCGTGGCGAGATCGTACAGATCTCGAGCACGCGTGGTAGCGACACCACGCTTCACTACCGCCTCGAACTTCTCTGCGATACACGTCTCTAACGGGTACGACATTAAATGAATCGACCTTTCCCCGAACAGGGTGGAGAACTGGTATTCAATCTCCCTCGGGGTGATGACGTCGCCCGTCGTGACATCAACCTTCAATGGTGCCCTCATACGACCGAATGTCGCAGTCAGATGCGCACGCAATCCGCCGTAGTCGTCGTCCTTGCGGATGGACTCTACTCGCTCGAACGCAAAGTCAATCCCATCTCCCAGGTTAATGGAACAAATATCTCGCATGGCGGCCGAAACTGTCTCCTCGCTCACCGTCAGAGACCTAATAGTCGCATCTAAATCCATGGTGGTACGCTGCGCCACGCCCATCATCGAGGAAAGAAGCAGCCCTCCCTTGATGACGAAGTGTTCACGGTACTGCGTCCTCTCTAGTCTCATGAGAAGTTGCTCGAAGAAATAGCGCTGCACAATCTCTTGGGCGGAAAGGCCGTGCTCTTTTGCCAGAGCCTTCGCTTTGCCTCTCAGGCTCGCATCGTTGAGGATTGTCATGACAGCACCTCCAAGTACATCTGAATCTCTGCTGTTGCGTTTATGACCTTCGCATAACGCATCAGCTGGGGCAAGTCCTTCTCGGGAGAGTCAAAGTACGCATTCATGGCCTGTCCGAGAAGTTGGGTGTCAGCCTCGCCGCGTCTGCGCGCCATCACGAGGTCACAGATGCTGCGTTCGCGGTCGTGAAGCAGCAGCAGCGTGCCCGCGGGAGACTCGCCTTGCACCACACCTAGACCATAGAGCCCCTTGTCCTCATGCGAAACAAGACAGTTGGGAAACTCCCCTACTATGCCATCTTCCTTGTATCCCCGGGGGAGCGAGATCTCGTACACACCCGGCACGATATCAGTCATGCCGTGGAGGTAGAGCGAGCTACTGCAGCGAAAGATAACCTTCGGCCATCGAAGCGAGATGACGGCGAAGTCATCTAACGGTGTATCCGCGAGTGCGAAGACCCCACGGCTCTCCTTGACCGCTACGCCCTGGGAAACGAGCAGCTGCAACATGCTCGATGAGAAGCCCGCCTCACGTGCCTGCTTGGTGGTGATGCGACCGGCGCTTTCATGCATGAACTCTATGAGGGCGTCCTTTTTCGTTTTTCCTCCAGTGGTAAGACATACGGCACTCATACTTATAATATAGTATATATTGCCATATTCTTAGATGCACTTAGATAATTTAAGGCTTGCATGGGGAGCGCAGAAAAAACATTTCAGGCGTGTTGGTGTAGGCGCGCATAGCTACACGGGAATTATTCGACATAAGCAAGCAGACGTTTTCTGCACACTTTTCACTGGCTACCAAAGCGTTATCCCTTACATGGGTTCTTGCTCATATAAAAGATTTTCTATGGTTGAACGGACCGCAGCTTGAACCGTTCTTCCGTTTGACTCGGTAACGATGATTTTTCTTGCCGCTAACCGTATCACCTGTTGGCGATTGATATCTTCATGGTTGACAATCTGCGACAACTGCTTATCTGCTTCTATTTCCAATATTTTCAATAAATTGTTTGGGGAGAAGTCTTCGAAGTAGATACTTTTGTCAATTCGGAAATAGATTGGATCCCCAAGGTTTCTTCTTATGTCTTCTTCAGTAAGGAAGTTACAAGTTAACACAATTAGAAGGCCGCTTATGTCAACTTCATATGTTGTGTCGAGAAAAGTTGGATTGTCAAACAAGGAATAGAATGCCGATCGATATGACGCTCCACATTTGTCCATCTCGTCAAAAAATACAAGATTCGATTCGCGCTCATTTAGCTCATATCCTAATGAGTTGACGTTTGGCTTTCCTCCGAAAAGATAATCCGAATTTGCAAAGGAAAAATCTTCAAACATCGAAAGATGACGCTCTATCATCTTCCCACCAAAGAATGTATCCGCTATTGCTTTTGCAGTTTCGGTTTTTCCCAAGCTGCTATTTCCGTATAACATTAATACGTATGGTTTATTTCGTTTGGTGCTTGCCAGGTAGTTTAGTGTTTTAGCTATTTGCTCTAAGGCATTGTCTTGCCCAATAATTTTCCGCCTGACGTCTTCGATCTTTTTTTGAACATCAGATATTTCTGCAAGAGAGGATCTCGGTTCTTCGATTAATCGAAGGTTGCAATTTTCAGCCTCATACTCGCGGCGTATGTAATGAAAAAGAATCCTGGTGGGGTTGTGTATGTATACAAGCGCATCTTTTTCCGTTACGTCTTCTATTAAACCTCCCAGACGAGCATGTGCACTTTCTACGATTCCATGATAGTGATTGTTTCGCACAATGAGAGAGTCAATTTTTTGAGGCATCTTTCCAGCAGTTCTCACAGTATCGAATAACGTTATAACGTCATTGAACTCAGCTCCTTTTGCAGATAGTTTTTGAAGGTTCTTCTCGAAAAATGAAACTGAGCCAATAATGATGAAGTAGCTACGCATGACTATTGCTCGCTTACATAAGCGCATAAGACGTCATACAGCTTAATATTTCGATTACTTTGCTTATTTTCACTACAAGCTTTTTGTTCCACTTCGATCCCTTCTGGCGAATTACTGGAAAAGTAGATATCCTCCAAGGTTTTGTCCTTTTCAGTAGGGACGTCAAATAGCGATTGCATGGCACTTAATTTCTTTAGATAATCAAAGCTGTCGGAAGGGTAATCGCCAACTTGCATACAGTACAGGTCTAGGACAGACATCGATATGTCATTTCTTTTATAGTTGCTCAAATATGCCTTCTGGTTGAACCTAACGTATTGATTGTTTCCAATATCGTATAAGTCATATCCCTCCATAGAGGTCAACAAGTCCGCCACTTCTCTAATGTTGAAATCTTGGTTATTGGGCTTCGCAAGCTTAAGAAAGGTTGCAGCTACTCTGAATGATGTTAGTGAATTTTTTACGTCATGAAGTTGGACTTTGTTAAATGATTCAAGGCTACTTTCAATAACGCGAAACATACTGATATCCGTTGAAGTTACTGTTGTTCTACTATCCCATTCACGAAGATACTGCAATTCAATCTTTCCGTTGAATAAGAATTTGAGTCTGCCAATAAATGGAACTCCCAATGCTGTAGAGAAATGGGATTTCGCGCTTGCATCTCCATTTAGAAACTTGTTTGAGCTTTGGGAGCTAGTCTCTTGAACAGCACCCCTATTCTCTCTTTGCAGAGCGTTATTGATGGTTTCGCGGTCAAAGTAAACGATCTTCTTCAAGCTGTTTTTCAATTCATATGTCCTTTGTTATCACGTTTCAATGAAGCTTTAACGAGTTACCTGCTAGCACGAGGAGAAAGGGGGAAATAGGAGGTAAAAATTTCCTCTTGGAGAAGGCGAGCGCACTCATTTAGCAAGCTTTTCGAACACGTCAGCATATTCGTCCATAAAGTCGACGGCTACGTCTGCGACGCTGCTACTACCCTGAGCCGGCTGGATCACGACCCAGGGCTTGTTGTTTTTTAAGATAGTGACCGACCTGCCAGTCCTGTTCACCTCTGCCGTCACACGAGAAAAGTTGTTCTTGGCCTCCGCGAGCCCCATCGTCAATGCTGCCATTTCTGACCTCCTATACTACTAGCTAGAATTATAGCCAATATACAGGAGCGTCAATTGAAGATATAGATGGAAAGTGCGTATACAGCTGACCAGCATCGTATTCGATACATCTTATAGGCAGACGATTTTTGTCGAGGATAATCTTTCGCTCATTTTGGAAACTATTTAGGAAGACATTCGTAAATTGCTCCATGAATAGCTTTCTGAATTACGAAAAAAGTGGACATGGTGTTCTCGGCGGTAACGCTAAGGTCATACCCCCGTACATCCATGCTTAATATATGTAGAAATTAAGCATGGACGAACAGTCGCATCCCGAGGCTGCAACAATTGCAAAGGAATCGTCATCTCGCATTATTGTGCCGGTTTTCGGAGCCGAAAATGGCTCCGAAATCGTCTATTGCACACGGTGTTAGTTGCTAACCATCGCGACTAGACGTGCAGGATGAGACTAGATGAAATGGGCTGAAACCCTACTCCCACTCAATGGTTGCGGGCGGCTTCGGTGTAATATCATACGCAACGCGGTTCACACCGGCAACTTCACCGACAACGCGAGAAGAAATACGGCCCAAGAGCTCATACGGTAGTTTTGCCCAGTCCGCGGTCATGGCATCGCTCGACTCAACCGCACGCAGAATCACCGGACGAGCATACGTGCGCTCATCGCCCATAACACCAACGCTGCGGATATCGGGTAGTACAGCAAAGTACTGCCAGACACTATGTGCAGAGTTGCGCTCTCCTGTTTCTTTGAACAGGCGCGCATTGTAGGCATCAATCTCTTCTCGCACAATGGCATCGGCGTTGCGCAAGATCTCCAGTTTCTCAGGCGTTACCTCTCCAATGATGCGAATGGCAAGGCCGGGACCTGGAAATGGCTGTCTGTACACAAGGTTCTCCGGCAATCCCAAGGACACACCCAACTCACGAACCTCGTCCTTGAAGAAGTGATCAAGAGGCTCAATCAGGTCAAAGTGAACGCCTTCGGGGAATGGAATCAGGTTGTGGTGGCTCTTGATGGTCGAAGCCTTGCCGCCCGTCTTGCGAGCACCGGATTCAATAATGTCAGGGTAAATGGTCCCCTGCGCCAAGAACTGAACGCCGTCCAGCTTCTGAGCCTCTTCGAAGAAGACCTTCCAAAACTCGGTGCCAATGAGTCGCCGTTTCTGCTCCGGCTCAATCACTCCGGCAAGCAGCTTTGCATAGCGCTCCTCTGCGTGCACGTGTACCAGCGGTACATTGAACTGCGTACGGAAGACCTGCTCAACCATCTCCGGCTCACCCTTACGGAGCATACCGTGGTTCACAAAGACGCAGGTCAGATGATCGCCGATGGCGCGGTGGACAAGAGCCGCAACAACGGAAGAGTCAACACCACCCGAAAGCGCCAAAATGACGCGACCGTCGCCAACCTTCTGGCGGATCTCTGCCACCTTCTGCTCAATGATGTTGTCCATGGTCCACGTGGGCTCAAGGCCGCAGATATCAAAGAGGAAGTTGGAAAGCATCTGAGAGCCAAACTCGGTGTGATTGACCTCAGGGTGAAATTGCGTGGTATACAGCCGGCGTGCAGGATCCTCCATGGCTGCCACGGGACAAACGTCGGTGGAAGCGGTTACGATAAAGCCCTCGGGCACAGACGAAACCGCATCGCGATGGCTCATCCATACGGTCTGCTTGTCAGGAGTGCGGTCAAAGATCTTGCTGCGTGAACCGGCCTCGTTAAGCGACAGACGCGCCGGGCCATACTCGCCCTTCTCGGTGTGTCCGACCACTCCACCCAACGTTGCCGCAATGATCTGATGTCCATAGCAAAAACCAAAGACCGGAACGCCAAGTGCCAGCACATTCGGATCGATATGCGGAGCATCTTCGGCATAGACGGAAGCAGGGCCTCCGGACAAAATCAACGCCGAGGGCTTCATGGCACTCAGCTCATCGGCAGAAATATCACACGGAACAATCTCGGAGTACACGTGTAAATCACGCACACGACGCGCAATCAATTGCCCATACTGGGCACCAAAATCAAGCACGGCAACAAACTGCTGGGGCCTTGCCTCATTCATGAAATCTCCGCTTCTCCGGCAGACAGACTTGAATCATCCCGCCGGGCTTCTCGCCAGCATAATCCCCGCGCCGGCAACCTGATGTGCCTTTCCATAATACATGCCCCGCAAAGCATTCTCCACAAGAAAACGCGCTACATAGGATTTTGCGAAAGTTTAGCGTATAGTGGTAAACCAACCATCGGGCAAAACGAACACTACACGCAAAGGAGTCCCTGTGGCCAAGTGGTTTTCAAAAAAGTCTCAACACATGCGCGACTTCGATGAGGACGCGTCTGACAGATATGCCGACCGTGCTGACGAAGATGCCGCTGAGGCTGAACTGACAACGGCTCCGCGGACGCTCGGCAATGCGCGGCAGGCAAGCGTCTCTTCCGCCCGTGAGGCTCACGGCACGTTTGATTCCCCGTTTACGCGCGAGCCTTTGATTGGCAACACTAACACACAGGAAGACTGGGGGGCGAGAAGTACCGCGGAAGCAGAACATCGCACGGCGCGCCGCTCCCCCGCCGCGACGTCTTCCGACCCTGCGCGCGCTTCGTCACACGACACGGCGTATAATCCGATGCGCGAGCCTGCTCATAACCCCGCACACGCGAGTCATGCGCGCGTTGGCGTAGCTCAGCACGCCAAGAGCCGCGCGGAAGGCGTGAGTTCCTACGCTCAAAAACGGCGCGGTTCCAAAAGGCATCGCAAACTCAAGATTTTTCTCGGCATCTTTGCCACCCTTTTGATAGCCGCCAGCGCTCTGGCGCTGTGGTGGCTTGTTGACACGAACGCCAAGCTGCGCAGCGGCCTGGACGCCAATCTTCAAAACGCGCTGGTAAAGGCAAAGGATTCCGAGCCGTTCTACATGCTGCTTCTTGGCGTCGACAAGGATGAGGACAGGTCCGAAATTTGGGGCAACGACACTTCAAACTTCCGCGCCGACACCATTATCTTGGCGCGCGTTGATCCTAAGAATCGAAAGATTACTCTCATTTCTATTCCACGCGATACCATGGTCGATATGGGAGCGGATGGCAAGCAGAAAATAAACGCCGCGTACTCGTTGGGTGGCGCGGCAAATATGGTCAAGGTAGTCTCCAAATTTGCCAACGTCAATATTTCACACTATGCAGAGGTCGATTTCGAATCCTTTACTAAGATCGTTGATTCCATCGGTGGCGTAGACGTAGATCTACCGCAGCCGGTCAAAGATATACAGTATGCGGGTATCGATCTTCCAGCTGGTAAACAAACTTTGAACGGCGAGCAGGCGCTCGGGTTAAGCCGCAGCCGTCACGCCTATGACGATTACGGCGGAGGAGACTTTTACCGCGCAGCCAACCAGCGCATGATTCTCATGGCCATCGCAAAGAAGGTTCTGAAGCTCGATCCCGCCGCCATGGCTTCCGCAGTCTCGCAAATCGCCGAGAGCGTCACAACCGATATGAGCGCCACCGATATCGTCGGCCTCGCCCTCCAGTTCCGCGGTATCAGCACGGCAGACGACATGTATTCGGGTCGCACTCCCACGGAATCGCAGCTTATCGATGGCGTATGGTATGAAATTGTCGATAAGGACGCCTGGCGCACCATGCTCGAACGCGTTGAAAAGGGCTTGCCACCGCTTGAAGACGCGAGCGCTGACGAGACAAACGGCGTAACTGGGACCGTTGCGGGCGATCCCACCGCGGAGTCTTCCATTAAACCCGACTATACCGGTGATGTCGCCGTCATGAATGGCACCAACAAGCAAGGTCTTGCGGCGCAAAAAGCATCGGCGCTCAAAACCGCAGGATACAACGCGTTTGCTGAGAACTCAGACGAAGATCTTGATTCCTCTGTTATTGTCTACGATGGCACAAAGGAAGGGCGTGCAAAGGCCTACGGCGTTGCCAAAACACTCAACATTCCTGCAAGCGCTATCAAACCGAACGACGGTTCATACCCAACCGATGTGGACGTCAGCGTTATTCTCGGCGCAGATCAGATAGTGTAAAGAGGTAGTGTAAAGAGGTGATCTAAAGAGATAGCATAAAAAGCCTCTGTACCACAAAAGTACCACGCACTACACGTTAGTCCGCGCAAAGTACTCAAGTGCTACGGCTACACATTAAAGCGGAAATGCATGACATCGCCATCTTGGACGACGTACTCTTTGCCCTCCATGCGAAGCTTGCCGGCGGCCTTGCATCCCGCCTCTCCGCCAAGCTCAACATAGTCCTCATAGCTTGCAACCTCGGCTTTGATAAAACCGCGCTCAAAGTCTGAATGGATGACGCCCGCCGCCTCAGGTGCTTTCGCGCCGATGTGCACGGTCCACGCCTTGACTTCCATTTCGCCGGCAGTAAAGTAGCTCTGAAGACCCAGCAGCTTATAGGCTGCCTGAACAAGCGTTGCAAGACCTGAGCGTTCAAGGCCGAGAGATTCCAGGTACTCGGCGGCTTCCTCAGGGTCAAGATCTGCAAGCTCCGCTTCAACCTCAGCGCATACGGGGATTGCCTCCACGCCGTTCACAAATGGCGCCGGCTCTGACAGCGCATCCTCATCCACATTTACCACATAGAGGATAGGCTTCATAGTGAGCAAAAAGAGGTCGTGAGCAGCAGCGCGTTCATCGTCGGTCATATCCATGTCGGCAGCGCGCCTGCCCTCGTTCAGCCACTCTTGCAGACGTTTTGCCACCATAAGTCTAGGCTGGAGGTCCTTATCGCGTCTGACCTCCTTTTCCAACTTAGGAAGCGCTCGCTCAAGAGTGCCCAGGTCGGCCAGGATAAGTTCCGTCTGGATAATATTGACGTCTTCGTCAGGATTAACGCGTCCTTCGACGTGTACTACGTCGGGGTCGGAAAAATACCGGACAACCTCGCAGATGGCATCGGTTTGGCGGATGTTAGCGAGGAACTGGTTACCCAGGCCCTCCCCCTCATTCGCACCTTTAACCAGACCTGCAATGTCCACGAACTCAACGGTTGCAGGAACAATGCGGCCGGGGTGCACGATGTCAGCAAGCTTCTGCAGGCGAGTATCGGGCACGTCAACGATGCCCACATTGGGATCGATAGTTGCAAACGGATAATTTGCCGCAAGACCACCCTTACGGGTCAGCGCGGTAAACAGGGTAGACTTGCCTACGTTTGGCAAACCGACAATACCAATGGAAAGCGACATATCAATCCTTATCTTCCGGGGCTTCTCTCAGGGCTTCTTCCGCAGTCTCTTGTGCAGCTTCTTCCGTCGTCTCTTCAAGCGATTCAACGAGATTGCCCAGCTGCTTTTTGCCCGTTTCAAGCATACGCCGAGCACGCTCGCGGGTGCGAATACGTATGCGCTCGGCCTCTTCCGCCTGACGGTCATGTACCACAAGCTGCGTGATATCCATAGATTGCATGACAAGAGCGCCAGGTTCGGGACAGACGCGCACGCAAGCGTCACAGTTGGTGCAGAATTGCTGACGAATCAGCAAATTACCGCGCTCATCGATATCGATGGCGTGCATGGTACAGGTCTTCTCGCATTCACCACACAACGTGCAGCGTGTTGAATCCCACACCGGGGCTTCAAGTTTGACGAAATCGGCCAACCCCTCATCATGTTGCAGGGCGCCCATCATGAGACGACGGTCCTGTGTCAGCATGGCCTGGCGGTTATTAGTTGTACGGATGCCGATAGACTCGTCAAGTTGATTCTGCAGCTTATCAAGGGCACGAGCATGCGTATTGATGCGGTCAGCAACGGCCTGCGCTCCCGCAAGCAACGGTGTTGTTCGCGTCACCAGTCGTTCGGCAGCGTTGACGGAACTACTGAGGAACTGGCTGCGCTTATAGGCGCGCGTTAGGTCATGGTCGAGCGCGGACTCGTCCGACTCAAACCCAACGGTCGCTCCCGTCCATGCTTCGGCAACGGCGATATGGTCGCAATAGGTCTGTTCACCTGTGGTCGTGCGGCACTTGTCGCACACGCCAAACGGCAGATAGACCGAAACGTTATCAAAATCAGTCAGAATAGCGAACCATGTATCTCTGGACACCATGCCCACGCACGGCAAACAGATTTCGTTGCCGAGCGGCTTGCGGCCAAGCGCACGCGTACAGGTCACATACGCCTGATTGTACGCTGAGGCCGCGCGAGCTACCTGATCGTAGAGTTTGCGTGGCGCATGGCGGCGCGTGTTGAACACTTCCATCGGGCAAACCGCATCGCACAGACCGCACTGGATACAGTGTTCGGCAATGGACACCGTCTGATTATGAATGTCAATGGCGTCCACCGGACACACGTTTTGACACCGGCGGCATACATTCGCATCACCGGAAGCGCACTGCAGACAGCGATTGGGATTTGCCCATGGCTGTTCTTTGTAATCGGCAGGATCATAGGGCTTGTTTTCAGCATTGTTGCCGCCAAGGCTTCCCATCAGCGCGTCTAAGGGATTTGAAAGCGCCTGCCAGTCGCTCTGAATGTCAATCAGATCGTCAAGAAAATCATGCTTTTCGGCCACGCGCTCCCCTCCCTTCACGCCATGTTCTGCTTCAAGCCTGCCTTGAACCCGTTTCGGGCCTGTTTCGAACCTGCTCCAGGCCTGTCCGCGGTTTAGCATCATGCCCATTTTTATATCTGTCTCGTCAATACCGTGTTCCACCGTTACCGCGGTTCAATATTGTAACCAATCGCGCGGCGAGAAGCCCCTCGGACGGAGGTTCTTCTCGCTTCGAACAAAAAGCCGAGCCCATAAGGACTCGGCTTTGCAACAATCGGTCTTACCCGAACGGGTTTAGTACATGCCGCCGCCCTGGCCGCCTGCAGCAGCCGCATGGCTGATGGCCTCTTCAATGGTGGTATCCTTCGGCTGATCGGTCACGGTAGCCTCAGTGATAAGGATGAGCGACGCGACAGACGCCGCGTTTTGAAGCGTTGTGCGGGTGACTTTGACCGGGTCAAGCACGCCCATCTCAATCATGTCGCCGTACTTACCGGACGCGGAGTCAAGACCCTGACCAGCAGGAAGCGCCTTGATCTTCTCGACTACCACTGAACCCTCAAAACCGGCGTTGTTTGCGATGGTGCGAACCGGAGCTTCAAGTGCCTTACGGATAATCTCAACGCCGATCTTCTCGTCCGCGTCAGCGGTCTTAACGTCGTCGAGCGCAGAGGAAGCCGCGAGGAACGCGACGCCACCACCAGCAACGATGCCCTCTTCGACAGCCGCACGGGTTGCCTGAAGCGCGTCCTCGATGCGATGCTTGATCTCCTTGAGCTCCACCTCAGTAGCCGCGCCAACCTTGATAACCGCTACGCCGCCGGCCAGCTTAGCAAGACGCTCCTGGAGCTTCTCGCGATCGAAATCGGAAGTAGTATTCTCAATCTCGCCCTTGATCTGGTTGATGCGGTCGTTGATGGCCTCTTTGGTGCCGTTGCCGTCAACGATAGTGGTGTTGTCCTTGGTAACCTTGACGGACTTCGCGCGGCCGAGCATCTCAGCCGTGACCTCAGAGAGGTTGTAGCCGAGCTCCTTCATGATGGCCTGGCCGCCGGTAAGAATCGCGATATCCTCAAGCATGCGCTTGCGGCGATCGCCGTAACCGGGAGCCTTAATGGCGCAAACGTTGAGCACGCCGCGAAGCTTGTTCAGGATGAGCGTCGTCAGAGCCTCGCCGTCAACGTCCTCAGCGATGATGAGCAGCGGAGCGCCCTGCTTCTGAACAGCCTCAAGCACCGGAAGGATATCCTGAATGTTGGAAATCTTTTGGTCGGTCATGAGAATGTAGGGGTTCTCGAGCTCGGCTGTCAGCGTCTCGTTATTGGTAGCGAAATACGGAGAGACGTAGCCCTTGTCAAACTGCATACCCTCGACGGTGTCGATATCAATGCCGAACGTCTGGGACTCCTCAACGGTAATGACGCCGTCCTTGCCAACAACGTCCATAGCGTCGGAAATCTTGGCGCCGACCGTCGGGTCGCCGGCGGAGATGGTACCAACGGAAGCAATCTGCTGCTTGGTGGAAACGTCCTGAGCGCCTTTCTTCATCTGCTCAACGACAGCGTCGACGGCTTTGTCGACGCCGCGGCGAATAGCGATGGGGTTAGCGCCGGCGGCAACGTTGCGGAGGCCCTCATTAACGATGACCTGTGCAAGCAGGGTTGCAGTGGTAGTGCCGTCACCAACGGTGTCGTTAGTCTTGGTTGCAACTTCCTTGACCAGCTGAGCACCCATGTTCTCCACGGGATCAGAAAGCTCAATCTCTTTAGCAACGGAAACGCCGTCATTGGTAATGGTAGGTGCGCCATACGAACGCTGAAGCGCGACGTAGCGACCCTTAGGTCCAAGCGTAGTCGTTACCGCGTCCGCCAAAGTGTTTACGCCCTTGGCAAGCTTGGCGCGGGCATCGGTGCCAAATGCAATATCTTTTGCCATGTTCTATTCCTCCAAATGAATGAGTACAAGAAGTACCAAGCGAGAAGACCGTTACTTTTGAGGCACTTCTCGCGAAATTTCTTGCGAAAGGTTAGTCCTCGACGATTGCGTAAATGTCATCGGCACGAAGAAGCAGAAGTTCCTCACCGTCGACCTTTACCTCGGTGCCACCAAACTTACCGTAAAAGACCTGATCGCCAACGTGAACATCAAGAGCGATGCGCTTACCATCCTGGTCATACTTACCTGCTCCGACAGCCAGAACTTCACCGCGCTGCGGCTTTTCTTGCGCGGCCGACGCGATATACAGACCGGTGGAAGTCTTCTCCTCCTTGGGAGCTGGCTTAACCAAAACGCGATCTCCAAGCGGCTTCAATGTCATCGTGCAAAACCTCCTTATAAGGGCGTACGTGAACGTCTGTGTCCGTACCCATGTTGCGGCTCCTGCCTTAACGCGGACGCCGCTCTTTCCAACGCTATGAAGTATTCCCCACATTGATAGAAAAATATACGAATCAATAGCAAAAAATCTTACTAACGGCACTTAGATTTTCTATAACTTGAAAAAGAAAGCCGAACAAAGGCGGAAATTGACCGTCACGGCAGAGAACTGACACAGAAGCACGGCGATAACTTTGGTCCAACCCCGATATGATGGATGCATTGAGCGCGGGTTTTGCGTACAATTTGCATACGACAAAGTCAACAACTGTCAACAGGAATCGAGGATCTATGCGTGAGCTCGAAGAGAGAATCATCGCCGAAGGGATTGTCCGTGAAGGCAACGTCCTCAAAGTGGACAGCTTTTTAAATCATCAATGCGATGTCACTCTCTACCGGCATATGGGAGACGCGTGGGTTTGCCACTTTGCAGGCAAAAAAGTTGACAAGATCCTGACAGTCGCAGCTTCCGGTATCGGAATATCCTGCGTAGCCGCGCTTTCCTTTGGCGGCGTGCCGGTCGTGTTCGCACGCAAGGCTCAGTCAATCAATCTTGACGGAGACCAGTACACCGCACGCGTCCACAGCTACACGCACGGCAACGACAATACCGTCATCATTGCAAAGCGGTTCCTGCAGCCAGGCGAACACGTCCTGCTTATCGATGATTTTCTCGCCAACGGAGCAGCGCTTGATGGACTCATTGAGATTTGCCGACAGGCCAACGCGGTTATCGAGGGCATTGGCATAGCTGTCGAGAAGGGCTTCCAATCCGGAGGTAAGCGCATGCGTGAGGCTGGCTATGATGTATGTTCGCTGGCCGTGGTTAAGTCGATGGACGTCTCCACAGGAACGATTGAATTTGCGTAGAAATAACAGCCATGCCGTGAAGCACCCCATAATCACAGGAACGATGTTGTTGATAACCAGCACCGCGATATTGAACCCCTGTGCACGCAGGGCAACCGTCCAAGTTGCCGTGAAAATGTACAGTACACCCCAGGCAACCGCCAGAACGTAATTCGTTTTCATGAACAGGGGATTTCTGAGCGCCTTATCCTCTCCGTAGTTGTACTTGACGTAGGAAGCGCACAGAGGTTGCTTCATCACGCATGAAGCAAGCCACATGAGGCCGAAGCAGAAATAGCCCGCCACGGTGATTACTCCGCCGTTCCCAGTATTCCACTCGACGCGTATTCACTGCCTGCCCGCTTTACCACGCTGAGGTACTTCTCGGTACGAGCGGATAATTCGGAAACGCAGAACAGCTCTCCCTGTCCACAGAAGATCGTTTCAAAATTGCCCTTGCCGAGAATGTGGTCGAACATGCTCGTTACGCTGTCGTAGTTGCCCTCAGACGACCAGAAGCCGCAGGTGAATACAAGTACATGCTTTCCGCCTTTGCCCTTATATCTCGAGTCGTGACTCCCGCTTCCGTAACCATCATCACGCGAACTCATGAACGGCCGGCTCATAGGAAGCTGCCGGTCAATCATGGTCTTGAGAATACCCGGCACGTTGAAGTAATAAAGCGGGAAGCTCCAGATGACAAGGTCGGCCGCCAGGAGCTTCTCAATAACACCCGCCATGTTCATGAAGGGTGTCAGCGAATCTCTCGCGGGGAGGATACGGATTTTAGAAATGCCTGCTTTGAGCCTAAGGGAGCTGACAGGTGCAGCTGGCAGTCCGCACCCCTACGTCCCCACTCCAATAAAAACACCCAGCAAGACACCTCAGACAGACATCTGGAAAATCATCCACAGAGGGTCGATGCCCGAGCTCCAAGACAGCTCAATCGACTGGGATTCGTTCTACTCCGACTATGTAGCAGCCTATCTGGAGAGGGACGTTCGCGACCTCATCAACGTCAAAGACGAGTCAAAGTTCTATAGCTTCATGGTAGCGTGCGCCGCACGATCGGGACAGCTGCTCAACGCCTCAGACATCGGAAACACAGTCGATGCCGATCACAAGACGGTGAAGGCGTGGCTCTCCGTCCTCCAAGCATCAAACGTCATCCGCATCATAGGGCCATTTTGGCCAAACATCGGCAAGAGCCTCACCAAAACGCCTAAGCTCTACTTCATGGATACAGGTCTCGTGTGTCACCTCACAAGGTGGATGACCCCGGAGCAATTGCGCCTCGGAGCGGTAGCAGGACACGTTTTTGAGACCTTCGTTGTATCTGAGGTTCTCAAGAGCTACATGAATTCCGGCGCCAATATGCGCGACGTCTGGTTCTACCGTGACGCCAAGAAGAGAGAGATTGACCTTGTGCTCCAGGAAGGCCACATACTGCATCCCGTTGAGATAAAGATGGCAGCGATGGTTGGAGCTGACGTTGTAAAGAGCTTCGGGAGTCTTAATAGTTTTTCGGACTACGAGGTCGGGTTCGGGCACGTCATCTGCCAGACCGCCGAGCCATACTATGTGGCCAAAGATGTGCAGGCTGTTCCTGTCTGGACGATTTAGAATTTGGCGAAAAGAAATCTCTTGACGCATCAACAGCAACGGTGAGATAGTCTACCGACAGCTCTTTCAAACGGTCTCACCCGGCAAAAGATCCGTTGGGAGAATAACCCGCTTATGCTCTACGGGTCTCCCGGCAATTTGATCCAGCAGCAGTGATAAGAGGGCAGCAGATTACCCGCTAGATATTACTGAGCGAGAGAAACAACAGAAGCCCGGGTTACCTACCCCGGGTTTTTTGGCGCTGTCCCATAAAATGGCCACACTGTGATAGGTATCATACGCGGAGTAGCGATTGTGTATCGTTCCGGACACTCTCATGGCACCAGTGACGGCTAAGTCAAACATTGTGTCGCAGTTGTAGGCTTGTACCCTACAACTGCGACATGAGAAAAATTCTACCTCTCCAGAAGTAACGAATAGAACCATTGAACGAACTTCTTCCAAGCGCAACCGGAGAAGAAATCTCTTCTACCAGGTTACTTATTGCTGCTTTGTGACCACATATCCTATAATTACTGCTTACCATGCACTAAAACCAAATATTTCGTTGTAGAGGAGAACCGTATGCGCACCACTGCTCAACGCCTATGGCTCAGTTTATTTCTTGTATTTGCTCTATGTCTGGGATTCATTCCCCCAAAAGTTGTTCTGGCACAACCGGCCAGCGTAACCGTTACAGACCCCAAAGCAACCGTTGACAAGACAGCAAGCGAGCTCACCAAAAATCCGCAGACCAACGATTTGGAAACAAAGGTTTCCCTTACCTTCTCCGGAACAACGGAGGATGTACCCTCAGACGTTGTTTTTGTTCTCGATAAATCGGGTGCCGCGGATGTTCTTGACGAAGCGCTCGCCTTTCTCGATGAACTCAAGCAGCAGGCAGACACCAAAGGGGTGAAAGTGCGAGTCGGCGTGGTTTTGTTTAACCGAGTCGGCAATATCAGGCTGCCTCTTACCGACATTTCTACTGGCTACGATGAAATCAAAGCCGCGATGCAATCATCAGTTCACATGGGAACTAACATGCATGCCGGCTTGCTCGCCGGTCAGCAGATGCTGGACGAGGACACCAGCATTCCCAACAACCACAAACATATGGTGCTTATTTCCGACGGCGCTACCTACCTTTATTCAAAGAACAACGACTACACTACGTCGTATACCCGCTCATTCGGCGATCCCAAAGCGCAGACAAACCCCGCGACGGGCAACCCCTTCCTTAACGGGAGCGACAAAAAAGGCGGCATCTGGGAGTATCAATCCCGTGAGTACAACCTGAATGAAGCGATTAAGTTTTCAGCCGCTTCCGGCAACGTTACATTACTGGAAACATATCTCAACCAGAAACGCCTGCACGACGCCGAGTATGAGCAGTACGAATATGAATACAATGCCAGCTCCGCCTATCTTGGCATCGGCCGCAAGACCACGCCCATCGAGGAAAACGCCGTGGCCAACATTGACGCGGCATGGATCCACGCCATCGATACCTTCGATAAAATCGCGGAAAAGTACCGCACCTACGTCTTCTTCAAGAACGTCGCTGATTTTGACGGATCAACGTTGCTCAAGTACATGACGCGCAACACAGGCGGCCTCTCACAGAACTTCGTACAGCTTGAGAGGGCGCTTAGCCACTCCCTTTCCGACGGCTCTTTTGTGACGGACGTTGTCGGAGACGACTTTGATTTCGTACATGATTTTTCACGTGTCACCGTAAAAGTCGGTGATAAAGAGCTTACCGGCGAGAAAATCTCTGACAATAAATACGGCTTCGGTAAGCGCGCCGACGGCACGTATCGCTACGAGCTCACCTATAGCGAAGCGGATAAGACCCTCAAGCTTGACATTCACGAGACCATTACTGCCGATAAGCCCGCCACGCTGAGCTTCTACGAGAAGCTCAAGGATCCTCCGGTAACTCCGGGAACCTATACATATGATACAAACAAGTCAGCAACGCTTACTGTCATTAACAGCGGCGGCAACAGCTTAGGCAGATACAACTTCCCCAAACCGCAAGTCACCTATGTGGCAGTTGCGCAAGGAACGGTTACCGCTCGCTACGTCGATGAAAATGGTGCTGAAATAGCCGATTCTGTTACCACTACGGGAAATGTCGACAGCCCCTACACTACGCAGCAAAAGGATATCGACGGGTACACCTTTAAGGAAATGGCCCATGATTCCGCAGCGGCAAACGGCACCTACATTGATGGCACACTTACGGTTACCTATGTGTACCACAAAAAGCCCACACCCAACAAACCTGACCAACCGAACAAGCCCAATCAGCCCGAAAATCCCAAGAAACCCTCTCAGCCTTCTCCCTCTAAAGGGCGCGGGGTCATACCTGGCATGGGTGACGTTGGCGCGGCGGCTGCAACAGGCGCTGTAGCATTAGGCGGCGGTCTGCTCATTCTTGACCTTCGGCGTAAGCTGAGAAATTCGCACAAGTAACCAAAGTAACCGAAGTAACCAAAATAACCGCTGCAAATAATCGCACATACTCATTGCGAAAAGCCCGGATCCTTACGAGTCCGGGCTTTTACTCTTGCCATTTTCGCTACTCTTTGTTGCTCTGTACTGTCGTGTCAGTCATCCTCATCCTCAAGCGAGTCCAGCTCAGAAAGCCAGAGCGCGCTTGACGCGTCAGACGGCATACGAAGGTCACCGCGCGGCGAAAGCGCTACAGAGCCCACTTTTGGTCCATCCGGCATCGCGCTGCGTTTGAACTGCTGCGCGAAGAACCGGCGATAAAATACCTTGAGCCAGGAAAGGATAGTTTTTCTGGAGTACTTCTCGCCAGAAGCTCCTGCACCAAACGCGTAACACGCGAGACGGAATACCTTGCGCGGGCTTGAACCATACCGAAGCACCTGGTACAAGAAGAAATCGTGAAGCTCATAGGGTCCCACAAGGTTTTCGGTCTTCTGCCCGATTGAGCCGTCCGCGCTCGCGGGAAGCAGCTCAGGGCTGACCGGCGTATCCAGCACATCGTACAAAGTATCCGCCACGTCTTCTTCATGTGTCTGAGCGTACATGTCGGCGCAATAGCGGACAAGATGCCTCACGAGCGTTTTGGGCACCGAGGCGTTCACGCCATACATAGACATTTGGTCGCCGTTGTAGGTAGCCCAGCCAAGCGCCAGTTCAGAGAGGTCGCCGGTACCGATAACCATGCCGCGCGCTTGGTTAGCGACATCCATAAGTATCTGAGTGCGCTCGCGCGCCTGAGCGTTTTCATACGTCACGTCGTGATTTGATTCGTCGTGACTGATGTCGGCAAAATGCTGGCGGACGGCGGCGGTAATGGAAATCTCGCGCAGCTCAGCGCCGAGAGCGCGGGCAAGCTCGACCGCATTGGTATACGTGCGATCCGTCGTGCCAAATCCGGGCATGGTAACCGCGACAATGCCGCCTCGATCAAGACCAAGCTGATCAAAGGCGCGCACGGTCACCAAAAGGGCAAGCGTGGAGTCAAGACCTCCGGAAATGCCAATAACAGCGTGGTCAGAGCCGGTATGAGCAAGACGGGTCGCAAGGCCGTGAGCCTGAATGCTCAACACCTCTTCACAACGCTCGGCACGACGATTGTCGCTTGCCGGAACAAACGGACGGGGGTCCACAAATCGCGTCAACTTCGTGGGAGTTTCAACATCAAGCGAGAAGTACGTAACGATATGTCGGGCTTCTTCCGGGCTTGGAGCCACCTGAAACGTTGACAGGCGACGCCGCTCCGCGGAAAGTCGTGTCACATCAATCTCGGACACGGCGATGCCGTCAGCAAAACAGCCGGAATCAGCCAACCTGCGGCCGTTTTCACAGATGAGGTCATGCCCAGGAAAGACCAAGTCGGTAGTCGATTCTCCCTCGCCCGAACTCGCATACGCGTACCCGCAGACAAGACGCGCGGACTGGTTCGTCACAAGCGCGCGGCGGTAATCCGCTTTACCAGCTGTAGCCGGCGAAGCGCTCATATTGCAGATGAGCGTAGCTCCCGCCATAGCGTGAGCAGTCGAAGGCGGGTCTGGCACCCAGAGATCCTCGCAAATCTCAACGGCCACAACTAGATCAGGCAGGGTGTCACATGCAAAAAGCTGATCAGCGCCAAAAGGAACAGTTCTCGACAGGTTGAAGTCTATTTCCGTTACAGAGCGGGGCCCGGCCGTAAAGTGGCGCCCCTCATAAAACTCGTTGTAGGTTGGGATATGCCGCTTGGGAACCAACCCGAGAAGTTCGCCGCCGTACAGCACAGCAGCGCAGTTATAAAGTTTGGACGCCACCCGCACCGGGAGACCCGCCAAAATCAGCGCGTCCACATCAGCGGTGCGCGAGGCGATAGCAACAAGACCCCGCTCAGCCATATCCAAAAGCTCATCTTGCCAGAAGAGGTCCTCGCAGGTATAGCCCGTAATGCAAAGCTCCGGAAGCACCACAACGCGAGCATCATGCTCAACGATGGCCTTCTCGATTGAGTTCAGACAGGACTCCACGTTATAAGCGACATCGGCAACACGCACCTTTGGCGTCACGGCGGCTACCTTTACAAATCCGTCTCGCATGGTTCTCCCCTATCTACTGGAAGCGCTTCTCGCCCTCCGCAGTCCCTTATCGAGAACAAAGCCCTCTTGAAAACGAGTTCTCTGCCACAGAAACCCTTTGCCCTATCTTACATGCCGCTCGGAATCACAGGAGCATCAGTCGAAGACCACTCGCCCAGCGGTGCGTTTGGATTGGCGTCAAGCGTCAGTGGAGAGAAGAGCCCGGCGCGGTAACTTCTGAGCGCGCCAACAGCAATCATGGCGGCGTTATCGCCACAGACCGACATCGGCGGCACGGTCACGCGCACTCCCTTTTTACCGAAAGCTTCCTTGTATGCCGCACGCAGCGCGGGATTTGCCGCTACGCCGCCGCCGACGCAAAAGTCATGGACGCCAGTTTCTTCTACCGCGCTGAGCGCCTTGGCAACTTGCACGTCAATAACCGCCTGCTCAAACGAGGCCGCCAGATCCGGAAGATTGATTGCTCTGCCTGCGCGATTTTCCGCTTCAATATAGGTGATAACTGATGTCTTAAGCCCGGAAAGCGAGAACGAATAGTCCCCGCTATGCAGCATGGCGCGAGGGAACTGAATAGCTCGCGGATTGCCCTGCGCCGCCAACTTGCTGATAACAGGGCCTCCCGGATATCCCAGACCCAGCGCCTTTGCCACCTTATCAAAGGCCTCACCAACCGCGTCGTCAATGGTCGTTCCCAGGACAACGTAGTCTCCCCAAGCACGCACGTGAACCAGCATGGTATTACCGCCGGAAACGAGACTTGCTATAAACGGCGGCTTCAAATCAGGCATTTCAAAGAGATTAGCAAGAAGGTGGCCTTCAAGGTGATGTACGGGAATAAGCGGGAACCCCGCTGCCGTACAGAGACCCTTCGCAAAGGCAACACCCACCACAAGCGCTCCCACGAGCCCTGGTCCCGCCGTAACGCCAACAGCCGAAAGATCTGAGGGTGCAAGCGTGTCGCAGCCAAAATGCTCGCCCGCGCGGATGAGCGTCTCCTCGAACAGACCTACGATAGCTTCGGTATGCTTGCGCGACGCGATCTCGGGAACCACGCCGCCAAAACGCGCGTGAAAATCAATCTGCGTTGCGACAACATTCGCGCAGATAATGCCATGGGAGTCAATGATCGCCATGGCCGTCTCATCGCAAGACGATTCAATAGCCAGCACCAGATCACCGGCCGCCTTGAGGGCGGCCTTGCTCTTATCGGAACGCTGAGCCGCCGTGAGAGGCCACGGGCGAATCGAAGCCTGAGGTTCGGGATCGCGAGCCGAGAAACCAGCGCCGGTTGCAAGCGGCAGCTTCGCCGTCATCACAATCGCCGCAACGTCCGGAGCGTAGTAGCCACTACGTTTTCCAACCTGCTCAAAGCCGAGGCGCTCATAGAGCCCATGAGCAGGCGTGTTATTCTCGGCAACTTCAAGGGTAAGGAAGCCTGCCCCCAGCATCTGAGCGTCATAGGCAACACGGCGGAGCAGCTCAGAAGCGATGCCGCCGTGGCGGTGCTCTTGCGCCACCACGACCTCTTCAATTTCAAACTCCGCTCCGGCGAGACGGCCGCCGGCAAAGCCCACCGGCTTTCCGTAATCATGAGCCAGCCACCAACTGCGGCCCGGCTGAGAAAGCTCCTCGTAAAAGGTCTTTTGTGTCCAAGGCGTATGCGCAGAACCAGCATACGCTGCAGCTTCTAGTTTTGCCACCTGCTCCAGATCGTTCACGGAGAGCGGTCGAAACTGCAGGTGCTTATCGGCAAGCGCGTCATCTACACCGGTCAGAGCGACAGTCGTCGGCTCTTTGAGACCTAAGCGCTGACGCTCCGTTTCCTCCGCGTCAGAAAGGCGTGTGTAGATGGGAAGCACCAGCGCAGGATCTCCATCGCCGAGTTCGTGCTCTGGAAGCGCCGCTGACCGAAGCAGCCCTTCTCCCGTGGGATACCACGTTTCTTCAGGCGTAAAGGCCGAGAAGCCCGCCGCTTCAAATCTCTCCTGGTATTTCTTGAGACCGTTGCCACTCAGCGTCAGTTCTTCGCGATCGGATCTTTCCGACCACTCCGCAACCACCTTGTCTACCTTGAACACCGTTTCAGCAGGAAACGTACGGTGGGCGCCCTCACCGTCAAGCAGATATACGCCGGGATACACCTCACCTCGCATGGCGTCACCCGCAACGGCAAGTTTGCCGCGAACGCCTGCGTTCCATGCGGAAAACGCCATCGCGTCAAGCGCGGAAGCGCCATAAAGCGGCAGTTCAGCCCCACATGCAATACCTTTCGCGGTTGCTACGCCGATGCGCACGCCGGTAAACGAGCCCGGCCCGCGGCCCACAAGCACCGCGTCCACATCTGCCATTGTCATGCCCGCCGTGCTCAGGACCTGCTGAATAGTTCCGGCAAGCTCCACATTCGCTTGACGACGGCAAAGATAATCGGCGGAGGCGAGCGTCTCAACGGCCGCGCCACCCGCCTGAGACGGTATCCAGCGCGCTACCGAGCATGCCAGCATATCCGTTGAGGTGTCAAGCGCAAGGACAATCTTCGGTTTGGTCGTACTTCTCAGCATACAAGCTCTTCTCGACAGGAAATGTACCGTGCAATACTATACGCCACCTGTTGATTTTCATTGAAAGAAGGTAGGCCTTGCTCCTTTATCTCCTTTCATCTTAGTCAAAACGTAAAAGAGAGCTCGCTGCATTGACGATTAAAAAACGAATAAATAGAACGCCCAGAAAGGCGGATAGTCCTGTTTGTGTGTTTTGCTTTTTACCAAATCAGTGAGGTGGCGCACACCTGTTATCTCAGAATAAGCATCATTTACCCTGCGTGCTTTTCATAATACTTTTCAAATTTTCATTACTATCTACATTGGTTTTTCATAATAGTTACTTCATCTCCATTTACTAAAATAACTTGGCCAATTATAAAATCAAGCTGAACATGTAGTAGAAAAGTCCATACGACATCTCTTGGTAGAACGTAAGTGTTCAAAGCTTCATTCATAAGGAGAAAACCTCTATGAATCACTTACGCTCCACTACAACTAAATACAAGAAGGGATAATGCCTTTCATTTGGGCACCGGGTTTTGATTCAAACTCAACTCAATAGTAGCTAGACTCCCAATAAGATTGTCGAAGAAATTGGCTATATATCAAACATCTTCCGCAACGAGATTAAGCACAAAACAGTGGAACTGTATCGTATTCCTAGCGGAAGCAAAACGATATCATGGACACCTCAGAGACCATCCGTTCACAGTATAGTGAGCATTGAGGCGACATTTTCAGGTACGACAGACAACGGTTCTGAGTTCTCGATGTTGTCTAAGCCGGAAGATTTAAGCAAAGCGCCAATCTTACTTTACCTATCCCCATACCTCTTGTGAAAAGGGATTCGCAAAGTGTCACAGCGGTCTAATCCGCAGATTTACTCCCCCAAGAGAAAACAAATCGACAGTTATTCTATGAAAACCGCCAAATCGAAATCTGATGTAATAGCTTTTCGAGAAAATTTCTGGGCTACCGCACCCCAGATAATCTCTTTGGAGATGAGCTGAACCGAATCTATTCCTATGTCGCCTGGTGCACCATTCAACTGTCAATATCCAACTTGTTATTGCAATTTACGTCCTCTATGATTGCATTTTTTATTTTTTTAAAACTCTCAGGATACTCAGCGGGTTGCAAGTTCTCTATTACTTCTAAAACGTTCTTCCTATTTTTAATTGATTTATATTTCTCCGTCAATAATGTTTTCTTCCTCTCTTTGTCATTATCTGAATTTGGTAACTTTAGAATTTTATAGTATAACTCTCTTGCTCTTTTAGATGAGCATACCAAGTCAATTTCTAAACACTGCTTCATAGAATAAAAATGTGCATATCTAATTAATTCAAAAAATTTTCTATATCCTTTTGCCTGTTCCAATTTATCAATATTTTTAGAAAAAGCATCATCAATTATCCTTCGTTTTGTCTCTATTTTAGTTATTTTATCCTGATACTTAGGCAATCCATAATTATTTCTACTGTCTTTGATTTTTTGCTCGCTGTAATCGAAAAAGAAATCATAGTCCACGACAACAGAAAATGGTATTGATAGTTCTTTTAATAAATAATATGGATATGCTAAATTGTTCACTCCATCAAGAGCTATAAA
Source organism: Atopobium sp. oral taxon 199 str. F0494 (assembly GCF_000411555.1). Taxonomy (GTDB): domain Bacteria; phylum Actinomycetota; class Coriobacteriia; order Coriobacteriales; family Atopobiaceae; genus Lancefieldella. The sequence goes on from NZ_KE150487.1 coordinate 241,745, forward strand.
TGAAATATCTGCAATATCATTTTCTATATGCGGTTTAATAAGCTCTTTTATTATATATGCATCGATTGGACTTTCACAAATTACAACGTGTTTTGCAAAAAAGAATTCACTATTTTTGAGTTTAAAAAAATTATAATGTGCTGATTCTTTTATAGCATATTTATTCAAAAAGTCTACTGGTACTTGTTTTATTGATGAAATAAAAGCCCTCTTCGAGTCTATCTTTCTCTTTACTAATAAAATATTCTCATGTTTTAATTCATCAATGAGCACTGTCGAGTGAGTAGTAAAAATAGTTTGAACTTCAGATTCTGTCATATTCCTAGATAGCGATTGAACAAACCTTTTTTGAGCTTGCGGATGCAAATTAATTTCTGGTTCTTCAATTCCTAAAATTATGTCTTTATCTTCTATTAGTGCATATGCTCTATACATAGCAATAATAGCTAAACTCTTTGTTCCACTCCCCCATTCTTTCAACAAATGATTACTAAAAGATTCACTAATTGATAACTCAACATAATTTAATATAGATGTGTAATCCATGTCACTTGGAAAGTCAATTTTAAAACCAATATCCTTATTTTGCATATACAATCCACTAAGTTGCTTTTCTAATTTACTTAATACAGTGTCATGAATTCTTCTGCTGGACCTCTTAATATCAGAGGATACGGTATCTCTATTTTTTGTATATTGATTTAAGAAACTTGTAATTAATTTTTTGAAAATTGTATTTTCGTTCCACATGATATCATGATTCGTTCTCTCTGCTGGGATATATACATATGTCAAAAATTTATTTAATTCTTCAATAAAGCTCTCTAAGTTCTGAATATGCTTCTTATTATTTCCCCTGACAACCGATAACTTTCTTTTATTATCACTATATGAATATTTCAATTCTATAGTTATCTCATCATGGAAAATATATCCGCTCAATAATTTACTTTTATCCGGGATATCCTTCAATTTTACCTCTATATAGGAATTGTTCCTTGGAGCATATTGATGAGTTTTATCGAGAAAAAATTTTCTTTCTTCATCAAAATTAAAAACACTATTTAACGCCCTTAATATTCCTGTTTTCCCAGCATTATTTTCCCCAACAATTGCAGTAATATCATTCATATGAAAAGAAGCTTCTTTAATGGAACGAAATTTTTTAATTGTGATGCTGCTAATTTTCATCTTTCTTTCCTTAACTATACTTCTTGAAATGTTCAACCTGTTATTATAATTTGTAGAGTAATTTTCTAACTGTATACTCTCCCCTCGTTTTTCTTTTATTTATAGTATAGAGTCTTACTGTCAGATTCAAACCAGTTTCGTGAAGGACTGTCGTCAGGTTCACGTCAAGTTCATCAGACCTTACTAAATCCAAAAAACGCAACATAAATTGCTTGGTTTATGACCAGATAGCCATAGCTATGGTACTGAAGACCATAAGAGCTAGCCCCCATGCCACCTTTTTGCTGAGCTTCTCATGAAATACCAGGAAAGAGAAGGCGATAGACACTAAAATACTCATCTTGTCGATAGGGACAACCACGCTGACAACGCCATTCTGAATTGCATAGTAATAGCATAGCCACGAGGCTCCTGTTGCAAATCCAGAAAGGATGATAAAAAGCAATTCTCTTTTGTCGATGTTTTCCAACGACGCTTGCTTGCCCTTAAGAAACACGATGAGCCACGCCATGATTAAAACAACACCTGTACGGATTGCCGTTCCAAGGTTGGATTCCACGCCCGTTATACCAACTTTCGCGAGAATCGCCGTCAGAGCTGCAAAAACAGCTGAGCCAATAGCATAGACACGCCAGCGCTGTTTCTTTGGACTTTGGTGCTGTTTCAAAATTTGCGTTTTTACCCGTTGAGAATTTGCAGGTTCTCTTCCTGTCATGAGAAAAATACCAGTCGCCAAGAGCGCCGTTCCCGCTAATTTAATAGCCAGATGATTTGTTTCTCCAAAAAGGATAATTGCCAGAAGTACTGTCAGAATCGTACTGGACTTATCAATAGGCACAACTTGATTTACATCGCCTACGGACAGCGCTTTGAAGTAGCAAATCCACGACGCACCCGTCGTCAATCCCGAAAGTATTAAAAATGCCAGCGACTTTGGCTGTATCTGCACGATTGTCTGAGCAGACCCCACCATGAAGACCATCGTCCATGAAAACGCCAGCACCACGATTGTGCGCAATGCGGTAGCCAAGTCGGAGTCCGTCTTCCGGATACCGCACTTTGCCAATATAGCCGTCAGCCCCGCGAAAAAGGCGGACAGCAGCGCCATGACAAGCCACATGCTATGGACTTCCTAACTTCCTATAGGATGCCCCTACGTCTCACCGTCGCCATAGAGCCAGTACGATTAATGCTCATTTCTGACATCACACGATTGCTAGTTTAGCGCACCTTCTTGCTGTCCAAATTATAATCTGAACCAAAATAATTTAAGGAAATCTGGAATCCGTCGAAAAATTATATCGCTGCGCTTTTTCTCAGGCATTTGCAGCGGTACTGCGCTTTACGTCAGCGCGCCGCTTCTAAAATCGAGCAACCTGCTCTATCTTTCGAGCCACGATTTCCAAACCGAGAAGATCTTCTCGGTTAAAGCGTCCCACAACAGGACTGTCGATATCTAGCACTCCCACGACAGAGCCTCCAACCTGCAGCGGAACTACGACCTCAGAATTCGACGCGGCGTCGCAGGCGATGTGACCTGAAAACTCATGGACGTTTTCTACCAGCTGACTCTCTTTTGTCGCGGCGGCCGTACCGCAGACTCCTTGCCCAAAGGGAATGCGCACGCAGGCTACTTTTCCCTGAAAGGGGCCAAGGTGAAGTTCAGAAGAGCACGCCTTCTCCAACTCCACGCTGTCGCGTTTCTCGCCTGAAAGCACCCAATCTGCCAGGTAAAATCCGACCCAATTGACCTCATCAAGTGCGTCCCACAAGAGCGCGGAAGCGTTCGCCAGCACCGGGAGCCAATGTGCGTCAATCTCGGCAAGCTCTTCAATTTGGCTGGCAAGCAACGTATAGTCGGGCATTGGACTCCTCTCAAAACGGCGCCGGGAATATCTCCCGACGCCGAAATCAGCACCACATTCCGATGAAACAGGCGCGCGCTTACAGGCTCTACGCTTACTTGTCCGCCGTAAGGTGCCATATCTCATCGTTATACTCAGCAATCGTGCGATCGCTTGAGAACTGGCCCGCCATAGCGATATTAACCAGGGATTTCTTGAGCCAGAGCTTGCGATCTTCGTAGTCTGAGCAGACCAGCTCTTTCTCCTGGATGTACTCTTCAAGGTCGAGAAGAGCCATAAACCAATCCTTACAGGCCAAGTCATCGTGAAGGCGCCGCAGACGCTCAGCGTTGCCGGTGGCTATAAACTGAGGGCTGGTAATAAAGTCGACCAGCAGCTTAATGCCGGGCTTCAGGTACTGCGCATGGGCGTTGTAGGAGCCGTCAGCGTAAAGCTTGACTACCTCATCGCTGGACGCGCCGAAGGTATAGATGTTCTCATCGCCCACAAGCTCAGCGATCTCAACATTAGCGCCATCTATGGTACACAGCGTCACGGCGCCGTTGAGCATGAACTTCATGTTGGACGTACCGGAAGCCTCCTTGGAAGCGAGCGAAATCTGCTCCGAGATGTCGGCGGCGGGAATCACATGCTCGGCCGCAGTCACATTGTAGTTCTCTATCATAATGACCTGCAGGTACGGGGCGACTTCGGGGTCATTTGCAATCCACTTGCTCAGTGTCAGAATCAAATGGATGATGTCCTGCGCAATAACGTAGGCGGGAGCGGCTTTACCGCCGAAAATGACCGTAAGGGGACGCTCAGGGATGTTGCCGTTTTTGATATCCAGATACTTCCAAATGAGGTACAGCGCAAGCATCTGCTGGCGCTTGTACTCGTGGATACGCTTCACCTGCACATCAACGATTGAGCCGTCAAGCACCTGAGCGCCCTGATGAGCCAGAAGAAATTCGCTCATGACGTGTTTCGCGTCGTCTTTAATGGCCGCCAGTCGCTCCAAGACCTCATCGTCATCGACAAAGCGCAAAAGACCCTTCAGATCTCCCGTGCGGCGCCACTCAGTTCCCAATAGCGTATCGAGAAGGTCGGCAAGACCGGGATTGCACCCCATGAGCCAGCGGCGGAAGGTAATGCCGTTGGTCTTGTTGGAGAACTTCTCAGGGTAGATGTCATAGAACGGCTTAAGTTCGCTCTCCTCCAAGATCTTGGTATGGAGAGCGGCGACGCCGTTAATGCTGTAGCCGTAGTGGATAGCCAGGTGAGCCATATGCACCTTGCCGTCGATGATAATTTGTACGGCGGGGTCTTTGAACTCAGCGTGTGTGCGCTCGTCAAGCTTCTTGATAATAGAGGCAATCTTCGGCGAGACTTCCTCAAGGAACTCAAGCGGCCATTTTTCAAGCGCCTCAGCCAAAATAGTGTGGTTGGTGTAGGCAACCATCGAGCGCACGATAGTAACCGCCTCGTCAAAGGCAATGTCGTGCTCTTCCGTGAGAATACGGATAAGCTCGGGGATAACCATAGTCGGATGCGTATCGTTGATTTGAATGACCGCGTACTCCGCCAAATCATGCAAGTTGCACCCGCGGTCCATCGCCTCTTTTACAATAAGCTGAGCGGCGTTGGATACCATAAAGTACTGCTGGTATACGCGGAGCAGCTGACCGTCTCTGTCGGAATCGTCCGGATACAAGAAGAGCGTCAGGTTCTTTTTCAGCTCGCGCTTATCAAAACCGATAGAATCCTCAGGCACCAGTCCATCATCAACGCCCTCCAAATCAAAGAGGCGCAGGCGATTCTTCTTCGGACGCTCGTACCCAAGCACATCAATCGAGAAGAGCTTCGAGGTGACTGAGAAACTGCCGAACGTAACGGTAAACGAGGTGTTTTCGTCACGCAGCCATCCCTCTCTCTCAAGCCAGCCATCGGGTACGGTCGCTTGCTGGTTGTCCTTAAACTTCTGATGAAACAGGCCATAGTGGTAATTGAGACCAACGCCATCGCCCGGAAGCGCGAGCGTAGCCATGGAATCGATAAAGCAGGCGGCGAGGCGTCCAAGGCCTCCATTACCCAGAGAAGGCTCCGCCTCATACTCTTCAACCGTATTGAGGTCATGACCGGCTTCGGTAAGCTGGCGTTTGACCTCGTCATACAGGCCGAGGTTGATCAGATTGTTGGTCAGAAGCTTGCCGATAAGAAATTCAGCGGAGATGTAGTACAGACGCTTCTTTCCCTCGTTCAGTGGAAGCTCAGCGCTCTTCTCGCTTACGACTGACATCAGCAGCTCATACACAGTCGCGTCATCAAGCTCAGCAAGCGGCCGGCCATATCTTTGATGAGAAAGCTCATCCAAATTCATTATTCGTCCCCCTTAGGAATCCTGAAGTAGGTCTCAGTAATCGTTCGCAGGTAGTCTTCGGTATGGCGAGTAATCGCGCCTCGTTCCATACGCCAGCACCAGTTTCCCCCTAATGTCGCCGGAGTATTCATGCGGGCTTCATCTCCAAGGCCGAGAAGGTCTTGCATGGTATGAATGCAGGTATCGCTTACCGAAGCCGCGATCCCGCGGTCGAGAGCTTCACTTACCGGCTCATCGGGCGCGCGATGGAGATATAGGTCAACTTGCTCACGTTCGCGAGGCGTCGCCGTATGCTCATACCAGCCGCGACCTGTTTGATTGTCGTGCGTGCCCACATACGCCACGGTGTTGGGCTTGTAGTTATGCGGGAGATCTCCCGCGTCCCTCTCGCCGTTAAAGCCGCACTGGAGCACTTTCATGCCGGGAAACCCGGTTTTCTCGCGCATATCGATAAGTTCCTGCGTCATGAGACCCAAATCCTCCGCAATGATGGGCAACTTGCCAAGCTGGCGCTTCAGCTCATCGAACAGATCAGTATCAGGCCCCTTGGTCCACTTACCGCCGCGGGCGTCGGGAGCGCCAAAAGGAACCTCCCAGTACGCCTCAAACCCGCGGAAATGATCAATGCGCAAAACGTCATACAGCTCAAAGCTCAGCCGGATACGCCATACCCACCACGCGTAGTGGTTCTTCTTCATGTATTCCCAGTTATAGATTGGATTGCCCCAATACTGACCGGTTGAGGAGAAGTGATCGGGAGGCGTACCGGCCACCGTTACAGGATCGCCCTTTTCATCAATCTTAAAGAGCTCGGGCTGCGCCCACATTTCAACCGAGTCGCGCGACACGTAAATGGGAAGGTCACCAATAATCAGAACGCCATGGTCATTGGCGTAGCTTTTGAGCGTATCCCACTGCTTGAAGAAGAAATACTGCGTCATCTTGTGATACAGCAACTTGTCCGAAAACTGCGCCGCATACTCCTGGCTCTTCTGGCCACGGCGTTGATACTGGCGTGGCCACTCCCAAAACGCCCTCAGACCAAACGTCTCCTTGAGCGTCATGAACTCCGCGTACGGCTCAAGCCATTCCTTGTGCTTCGCGCAGAATGTTTTGAAGTCGGCGGGGATGTCGGACGCGAATCGAGCAAAGGCACGCTCCAGCAGGCGGCGATGGCTCACAAAGAGTGTACCGTAGTCGACGCGGGCGGGATCAGAGCCAAAGTCAAGGTCATCGGCATCGTTTTCCGCCAGGTACCCAAGCTCTTTCAGGGCGTCAATATCGATAAAATAGGGATTGCCTGCGGCAGCGGAAAACGACTGGTACGGTGAGTCGCCGTAGCTGGTGGTCGTTAAAGGCAGCACCTGCCAATAGCGCTGTTTTGCGCGGGCGAGAAAATCGACGAACTGGTAGGCTTCGCGGCCAAAGGTGCCGATTCCATAGTGATTCGGAAGGGACGAGACTGCCATCAATACTCCGCTGGCACGCTCCATACATTTCCCTCTTTCTAACGTCAAAAAAATGCCGCCCTCTTGCGCCGCACATAGACAGACATTGCAAGAGAACGGCGTTCTATATTAGTACTTAATGAGGTTCTTCTCGGTCTCTTTATCAAAAAGATGCACGGCGTTGTCCTCAAACTTGAACCAGACATCGTTGCCGATCTCAAGATCGCGCTTTGCGATTTCGGTCGCGGGAACAATCAGAACGAAGCTACCGTCATCCGTCTTGACATGGACGTGCACCGTAGAGCCCATGAGCTCGGTAACTTCAATGATGCCCTGGAATGCGGTGGTGTCGTCTTTGTCAGTCAGAATAATTTGCTCAGGGCGGACGCCAACCGTAACGTCAGTTGCAGGCGCGGCGACCCAAGACTCTCCCAAAAGGTTCGCCGTTTCGGGAGCAAGGTCAAAGGACAGGTGCTCGGTCTCAACATGAAACTCGTTGCCAACGCGCACGAGGTGAGCGTCGAAGAAGTTCATCTGCGGCATGCCAATAAAGCCCGCAACAAAGAGGTTGGCCGGACGGTTGAAAACGTCCTGCGGCGTGCCGATCTGCTGGACAAAGCCGTCACGCATAATAACGATGCGATCTCCCAAGGTCATGGCCTCAGTTTGGTCATGCGTAACGTAGATAAACGTACCGTTGACTTTCTGACGCAGCTTGATGAGCTCGGCGCGCATCTGGTTACGGAGCTTCGCGTCCAAGTTGGAGAGCGGCTCGTCCATCAGGAAGACCTTGGGGTCACGCACGATAGCGCGACCGATAGCGACACGCTGGCGCTGTCCGCCGGAAAGAGCTTTCGGCTTGCGGTCAAGATACGCCGTAATGCCGAGAGTTTCCGCGGCCGCGCGGACCTTCTCGTCAATAATGGCCTGGTCAACCTTCTTGAGTTTCAGCGTAAACGCCATATTCTCATAGACCGTCATGTTGGGATACAGCGCGTAGCTCTGAAAGACCATGGCGATGTCGCGGTCTTTCGGAGCAATGTCATTCATAAGCTTGCCGTCGATGTAGAGCTCTCCTGAGGAGATGTCCTCAAGGCCGGCGATCATGCGGAGCGTCGTGGACTTGCCACAGCCCGAGGGTCCCACGAGAACGACGAACTCATGATCCTTAATCTCCAGATTAAAGTCTTGAACAGCGATGACGCCCTCATCGGTAACCTCAAGATTGCTCTTCTTCTGCTGCACAGGCTTCTTGCCAAAGAGACGCTTTTGCTCTTTTTCATTGGGGTAGATCTTTTTGACGTTCTTCAGAACGATTTCAGCCATGATTCATGCCTTTCTGAAAGCATCCGTCAGGATGCGCGAATTCTTTCGTGTGGCGAGAAGTGCACGGAGGCGAAACACTACCGGCCGCGGGCGCTTCTCGCGAGCGCTTAACCCTTCACGGCGCCGGAAACAACACCGTTAATGATGTAGCGCTGGCAGATGAGGTACATGATGACGATGGGGATGATGACCATCATGATGCAGGCCAACATAGGACCCATTTCCACACGGCCGTATCCGCCGCGGAAATATTGAATCAGGATGGGAATCGTCTTGTACTTAGTACGGTCAAGTACGAGGTACGGAAGGAGGTAGTCGTTCCATACCCACATGGTCTCAAGAATGCCGACTGAAATATACGTTGGCTTCATGATGGGAAGAACAACGTGGAAGAACGTCTGGACGGGATTGCAGCCGTCAATAGTCGCCGCCTCTTCAATCTCAAGCGGAATGGTCTTGACGAAACCCGCGAACATAAAGACCGCAAGACCCGCACCAAAGCCCAGATAGATAAAGCAAATGTTGAAGGGCGTATTAAAGCCCAGCGTAGTTGCCATATTGGACAGCGTAAACATAAGCATCTGGAACGGCACGACCATCGAGAACACAAACAGATAGTAGAGCGTCTTACATACGCGGCTGTTGACGCGTACTACATACCACGCGCACATGGAGCAGCACACCAGAATAAGCACGACAGACGTCACGGTAATAACCAGAGAATATCCGAACGCCGCCGCGAAACCCTGCCGCTCAAGAGCGGAGATGTAGTTCGCGAGGCCAGCGGCATTCTCGGGTGTTACCAGCTCGAATGCCGACGAGGTAGTAATGGCGGTCTCCTCCTTGAACGAGTTCAGGAGAATCATGACCATAGGATAGATCCATGCAAGCGACAAAACCGTAAAGAATACGGTAATGATCTTGTTGATAGTGGTTTCCCGCTTCATTACTGCTGCACCTCCCTTGACTTAGTGGCTCTGAGCTGGACCATGACGATCGCGATAACCAGAATGCAGAAAATAACCGCCTTCGCCTGGCCAATGCCCATCCACTTCGCGCCTTGGCGCGCGTAGAAGGTATTGTAGATGTTGAGGGCGAGCATTTCAGTTGTGTGCTTAGGTTCGCCCGCGGTCAGCGCCAGGTTCTGGTCAAAGAGCTTGAAGCCGTTGGTGATGGTCAAGAACAGGCAGATAGTAATGGTAGGCATCAGGTTGGGAATCTTTACCTTCCAAAGTGTCTGCCACGCGTTCGCGCCGTCCACCTTAGCGGCTTCAAGATAGTCGCTGGGGATGGACTGAAGACCGGCAATGTAGATGATCATCATATAGCCGACCTGCTGCCACAGCGTCAAGATAATCATGCCCCAGAAACCAGCAGTGCTGTTCAGGGCAAGCAGCTGCTCGCCTACATTGGAGAGCACGCAGTTGATGAGGATGTTCCAAATGTAGCCGAGAACGATGCCGCCGATAAGGTTGGGCATGAAGAATACGGTACGGAACGTGTTGGTGCCCTTGAGGTGCTTGCGCGTAAGAGCCAGGGCGATAGCCAGCGCGAGAACGTTAATCAGTATCATCGATACAACTGCAAAAAGCGCTGTGAACCAAAACGCGCTGGCGAACTGTTTGTCCGCGAAAGCCGCGGCATAGTTGGAAAAACCTACCGGCTTTGCGTCGCTGATACTGATGAATTTGCAGAATGAAAGATAAAAACCTTGGATAAACGGGATAACAAATCCGAATAAGAAGGAAAGCGCCGTCGGTAGCAAAAAGAGCGGCCACCAGCGCTTCAACATTTTGACCATAGGGGGATTCCCTTCCATAAACAAGGAGGCGAGAAGAGGCTCGGCCCTTCTCGCCCCTTTGAAAGCTACGAGCTACGTTAAAACCTTACTCAGCATTTGCTTCCTTCTCGGTCTTCCAGCCGTCAACGAAAGCGGTCTTGACAGCATCCCAGCTCTCGGTTCCTGCTGCATAGCCCTTGAGGGCGCTGGAAAGGTTGTTCTTCCACTCCTGAGAGGGAATGTAGATGAAGTCCCAAGCCACAGCCTCGTTGCCCCTCTTGGCGTAGTCGGCCGCGATGTTGGCGAGAGTATTGCTGGTAGGCTTGGCGTTCTTGAACGGAATGGTAAGGCCCATCTCCTCAGCGATTGCCTTCGTAGCGGTATCGGAGGTAACGCACCAATACATGAAGTCAAGCGTCGCCTTCTGAGAATCCTCGTCCGCCTTGGAGCTGACGCACCAGTAGTTCTCGCCGCCGGAGCACATGCCCTGCTTCTCTTCACCCTTAACGCCAATGTAAATGGGGATCATGCCGAGAGCGTCATCGCCGAGCTTCTTGATGTCGTTATATGCCCAGGTGCCGTTCTGATAGAAGACAGCTTCCTCATTGACGAACTCCGCGACGGAGTCATCGCCGGTCTTGCCGGCAAGCTGCGTAGGATCGCAGGTAGAGTTGTTGATATAGAGATCAAAGATCTGCTTGTAGTTAGGCAGATACGTACCCTTGATTTCCTTGGCCTCGGGATCGCCGGTGTCCTTGAACTCATAGTACAGAGGAAGGTTGGCAAGGTGAGTAGTAAAGCGCCAGTCAGAGCTGGAGTCAAGACCCGCGCTGGTAAAGGCGCCCTTGACGCCAAGCTCATCTTTGCGGGACTGAATGTCTTCGACGATCTTTTTAAGGGACGCAAAGTCCTTGATGTCCTCGCCCTTGTAACCGGCCTTCTCAAGAAGTTTCTTGTTGTAGATGATGCCGTAGTCTTCCTCAACATAGTCAACGCCGTACACAACGCCGTCCTGCTCAAGCTTCAGGGCATCATTGGTGAGCTCATCGAGAATCTTGGCGCCCTTGAGGTCAATGCAATAGTCCTTGATACCGATAAGGCCGGAAGGACCATTGGTCTGGAAGAGCGTAGGAGCCGCGGAAGCCTCTTTGTTGATCTCGGACTGGAATGTCTGAGCATAGGTATCGGAAGCAGCGGTAACAACCTTAACGGGAACCTTGGTCTCTTCGGTATACTTCTTGGCAAGGTCTTGCCACTGCTGATCAGCCTCAGGCTTAAAGTTCAGGAAATAAACGGAACCCTTTGTGCCGTCGCCACCATCTGACTTTTTGTCATCAGTCTTGCTGCCACCGCAGCCCGCAAGGCCGAGAGCGCAAAGAGCTGATGCGCTCAAAGTGACGAATTGCTTACGATTCAGATTGGACATACTGTTCCTCCTCATGGAACGTACTGCGCCGGCTCCATCGCCCACACAGATTAATTTGTAAGTTATGACCGCCGGGCAAGTCTTTGATGAGAGCCAACGGACAGTACTTACTCAACCTTTCAAAAGTATAGTCTTTTGCGGAAAATTGCGAAAAAGTTGTCTGAACAACTACGTCGGTGAACGGTCGGTTTTTACCGGCAAACGTTATGCCAATTGGAAAATCCATAACTTTGACGTAGTATCAACACAAAAAAGACATTGTTATTACAACTACTACCTGCAGAGATTAGTTTTTTGGATACTTTTGCGTTGTTCAAAGGATTGAATAGTCATGCCGAAGGCGCGATTTGAAAACATCTATCGAGATCTTAAGGTCAAAATTCTTGACGGCACTTACGCTTATCAAACGTTTCTACCCACCGAAACCGAACTCACCGCCTCCTACGCATGCTCAAGAAATACCCTCAGACGAGCGCTCTCCATGCTTTCTGATGAAACCTACCTGCAGCCGATTCATGGAAAAGGCGTCCGGGTCATCTGGCAAAAACAGTCCCATGAGATTCTCGGCTCCCTTGAGGGCTTGGAATCGTTCCATGAGTATGCCGAGCGCAACGGACTCATTCCCTTCACTGAAGTCAAGCAGTTTGACGCAATCACCTGCACTGCGGCCCTTGCTGAGCGCACGGGTTTTCTCGTTGGTGATCAGCTCATACGCATCGTGCGCGTCCGCGGGCTCAACGGTGTTGCTCGCCAAGTAGACCACGACTATCTTTTGTCCAGCGCGGTACAAGGACTTACCGAGAAGGACGCCGCGCGTTCCATCTTTTCCTATCTTGAGAACACGTTGGGTATGCGCATTCTCACCAGCAAGCGCCAGATCACCGTGGAGCTGGCGTCAGATGAGGACTCCAGCTATCTTGACCTTGGGCCGTACAACAGCGTCGCCGTAACGGAAAGCAATTCCTTCAACTCCGAAGGTATCATGTTTGAGTTTACGCAGTCTCGCAGCCATCCGATGACGTTTTGCTACAACGTCATCTCAAAGCGCGAAGCGAAGCAGGTCTAGGCGTCAAGCGAGAAGGAACTAGGAAAGTTCCTTCTCCAGCTGTTTGACCAAATCAGCAAAAGAGGCGAGCGCCGCGTTGATTGGCTCTGGGGTTGCCATGTCTATTCCTGCGCCGCGAAGCAGCTCAATCGGAGGCTTAGAGCATCCGCCTGAAAGATAGTTGAGATAGTCCCTCACCGCGGGAGCGCCTTCTTTGAGAATACGCTGCGACAGAGCGATGGCCGCCGAGAACCCAATAGAGTACTGATAGACGTAAAAGTCGTAGTAAAAGTGGGGGATGCGCGCCCACTCGATTTCGATTTCCTTATCAGACACAATGCCTGGTCCAAAGTAGAGCTTGTTGAGCTCGCCGTAGCGCTTGCAGAGTACGTCAGCGTTCAGCGCTTCGCCACGCCCATTCATAGCGTTGATATCACGCTCAAACTCGGCAAACATGCACTGGCGGTATATCGTTCCGCGAAAACCTTCCAGGAAGTGGTTAAGAATGTAGGCGTGACGCGCGGGGTCAGTCTCATGCTCAAGCAGATAATGAGAGAGCAGCGCTTCATTGCAGGTAGAAGCTACCTCAGCAACAAAAAGCACATAATTTGAGTAGGTGATCTCCTGCGCGTGGGACGAAAGGTATGTATGAATTGAGTGACCCATTTCATGAATGAGCGTAAAGACATCATCAAGCGTGCCCTGGAAATTCATAAGGATAACGGGGTTCATACCCTTGCCGCCGGCCGAGTAGGCTCCGGAGCGCTTGCCGGGGGTTTCAAACACATCGACCCATCGCTCTGAAAGCCCTTTCTTAACCAGCTGAAGGTACTTCTCGCCCATAGGCTCAAGCGCCTTTACGATAAGGTCGCAAGCCTCCTCATAGGTAAACTTCATGTCAACGTCAGCAACGAGCGGCGCGTAGATATCCCAATAGTGGAGCTCGTCGAGGCCCAGTTGTTTCTTGCGCAGATCCATGTATGCGTAAAATGCGGGCAAATTATTATGAACGGCCTCAATCAGATTGTCATATACCTCAACGGGTACCTCGTTCTTATCGAGACTGTACGCAAGAGAGCTCTCGTATTTGCGAGAATCAGCAAAGAACTTGAGCTGCTTGACCTGGCTGGTCAGCATTGCTGCGGACGTATTGCGGAATTGATTGTAGCGACCGTAAAGCTGCTTGAACGCGGACTCGCGCAGAACACGGTCATGACCCATGAGCATCGGAATGTACGATCCGCTGGTCAGTTTATGCTTTTGACCTTTCTCATCCGTCGCGTCGTCAAACGTGAGATCCGCGTCTTCAAACATGGAATATATGTTTTCAGGCTGAGAAGCGGCATCGTTAGCGCGGGCGAGAATTGCCTCTTCGGCCGCGGAAAGCGTATGAGCGCGCATGCGCAGAATCTGTTCAAGCTTGCGGCGATAGTGCTCAAGCGCGGGCTCGTCCGCGTAAAACCGGGCGATATCGTCCTCGGGAATGGAGAGCAGCTCCGCGTTGAACCAAGATCCGGCTTCTTCAAGCTGCGTATACAAGCTCATGCACTGCGCGCTATATGCCTGGCATTTTGACTTGCGCGTATCCTCATCAAAGCGGCGCTCCGCGTAGTTCAGCGCTTTTTCAACCTCAAGCGCGACACGGTCCTCCAACTTGAGGTACGAGAGAAGTTCTGACGCGGACTTCGAAATCTTCCCGCGATACGCCGCAAGCTGCTCCGGATAGGCTTTGATGTTGACAAGCGCCTGTTCAAAAGCCTCATCGCTGGGATACATAGAGGAAAGATCCCACTGATACTTCTCCTCTATCTGATCGCGGGATTCATACGTCATTGGGTGTCCTTTCAGAGTGATTGTCTTACAACAGTTAAATAAATGGTTTGAGTCATTGTGTACAAAACAGCATGCCTATCGTATTAGTGAGCGTACCGTAGGAAGAAAGCCTTCAAAAATTCCCGGAGCGCCCTCCATTTCGGACGCGATAAGATCCGCTTCGCTTGTAATAGTCCATGTCACCAAGTGAGCGCCCATTTTATTGCAAGCGAGGTCAACAAAAGGATTTTTGCGATCTTCAAAACGATAGGCGATAAAGTCCGGACGGGACAAAGAGTTGCCAAAAAGCGCTGTACCCGCCGCTTTCTTAGGAGCAGACAGGTCTGAGGTAGTGTCATCAGTCAGGAAGTTCTCCGCAAGCTGGCCGCGAAGGACCTCAGGTCGATGCACGCGAAGCCACCTAAGCGCCATCGGATCAAAACTTTCAACAGCGGCTCGCACGGAATGCCTGTCAAGAATTTTCATAACTTGTTCAGTCACTGCTGCGGCATTGCCGCCATACGTTTTTACTTCAACAATTAAAGGCGCTGGAAGCTCATCTTCGCCGTTCCAGTCGTAGCACGACAGCACCTCGGCAAAGGTCGGAATACCCGCTTCCGTATTAAGCAGGCGATACGTTCTCAGCTGCTCAAGAGTGCAGTCTTCAACAACGCAATCAACACCACAGAGGCGTTGTAAGTGAGAGTCATGAATAACTACTACCTGGCCATCGGCCGTCAGGTGAACATCCAGCTCCGAACCAAAACCATGCTCCACGGCATGGCGAAAGGCGGCAAGCGAGTTTTCAGGAATTCCCTGTTTGATGTCGTGCAGGCCACGGTGCGCGTACCGATATTTTTTAAACTCGTCCCAATGGGCGCGAAGCGCCTTATTGCCCGAGAAACGAGGAGCAATCGCAAAGGCAGTGAACGCCGCGGCACCTGCAACAACTCCCGCCGTAACACCTGCTGCAAGAGCCACGCCTTTGAGAACGGGATGGGCCTTCTTTGGCGCAACAGCAAGCTCGCTTTTTGCGACGGACTCATCACTCACCGCGACGGGTTTATCGTCCACAGCAACAGGAACTAAAGCACTGTCCCGCGTACCAACAACTTCCGCGTCAATGAGAGCGATCTGCGCGCCATCCGCAGGACGTCGGACGCCGAAGCCGTCCAAAAACGATGGACGCGCAGGCAAAGAAACCACCGGCAATCGCTTGACAATAGTTTTATGCGCCGCCCCACCTAACGCGCGGGCGGTCTTTGACGCCGCCGTTACGATCATTTTGCGGGCAGCGGGTGACGCGAGCGCCGCCTTCGTGGCATATCGCCCTAGTGTCAAACCAGCCGCATTGACAGCCATACGTTTAAGAAAACTACTCATCATTGCCTCCCAACGGCGCTTATTCATCAAATGCCTCGAGTCCGCGTTTAACGACAGTGCAACTATCGCCATGATGTACAAATTGCATTGTAATAAAGCTTGCCCCCACCGCGAGTGTTGAATATATAAACAGCGCCTCATAGGAAATATGCCCCATAAGCCATCCAGCCACAATTGGCGTTATCGTCTGCGACGCCATTGAGAACGTGTAGTAATAACCCGTAAATTTGCCCACATCGGAGCCTTTACACATCTCAACGACCATGGGAAGCGAGTTAACGTTGATAAACGCCCACCCTATACCGAGGATCACCATGACAGCATAAAGCGCTGGCGAGAAGCCCCACCCCATGAGAGTCCACACCACAAAAAAGGCAAACCCGCCGCCCAAAAGTAAAATGCCCGTAAGGATTGTCCGCTTGCGGCCAATCCTTCCTGCTATCTGACCGGCAGGAATGAAGGAAAGTATAGCTCCCACCGTGCACACAATAAGACACTGGGACGCTTCACCTAAGCTCATTCCCCACTCCGCCTGCGCGTATGTGGTAAACCATGTTTCCATGGCGTTGTATCCCAAAAACCACAGCGCGATTGAAAACAGCAGAAAAACAAGGGATCGCTTTACCGGGACAGGAAGCACTTCTCGCCCGGAGGCGTCAGTTTCAGAGAGACTGTCCTCCGGATGATTGGCTTCATAAGCGCTGAACTCCTGCTCAAGCTTGGGCTCTTTGATGGTAATAAAAACAATCGCCACCGACGCGATCATAATGGCGCCCACAACAAGAAACAGCGGCAGGTAGTCGACGTGCGTAAGCCCTGTGACACGGCTTTTGCTGTAAAGAAACGCCGTAATCAGAAGGTACACGATACCGCCGCAGGCTCCCATAAGATTGATGATGGCATTCCCTTTTGAGCGCAAGGGCTTTGGCGTTACGTCTGGCATCAACGCTACCGCGGGGCTGCGATAGGTCCCCATGGCCACAAGCACCAAAAGCAGCACGCCTACAAAGGCGTATATTTTCCAAGGCTGCAGCTGCTCGGCCGCCGAATTGTCAATAATGGGCAGGAAAATCATCAGCCCGACAGCCGCCACCGTGCCAAAAACCAAAAACGGCATGCGCTTACCCCAGGGATGCGTGCACTTGTCGGAAAGAGCGCCAAAAAACGGCAGTAAAAAGAGGGCGAGCACGTTGTCGAGAGCCATCAGAGCGCCTGAGACTGTCTCATCAAGATGAAGCGTATTAGTAAGCATGAGCGGTATAACGCTGTTGTACATCTGCCAAAACGCGCAGATAGAAAAGAACGCGAAACCGATAAGGATTGTCCGCTTTACCTTGAGTTTCATGCCTCTCCTCAAACGTTTTGAAACACTGCGCCAGCCTGACGCGCTATCCGATGCTCCTAATAGTAGCAAGTCAATCTCTCGAAATATGAAGTCTTTCAGCGTGCGGATAATTTTTCTACGGCAACGGCATACTATCCGGGTACTATGATGGAAGAAAACATAAGTTAATACCGTGAATACCTTAATCGGGGTACGCGAGAAGAGAGGTCGGTATGCCTGCTTTGCAACCAGCATATGAACTTTACCTGTACAGACTTCTTAAAGAACAGCTGGGTGTCAATCGGCAGGTCTCGCTTTCCCGCATTGATGAAGCGCTTGAGGCAGACGGCTTGGCGGCCTCCGATTTTGGCGCTCTCGATTCACGCCAATTGGCTGAAATGGTTCCTGATTTTATAAAGCTCACCGTTTTCAAAAAGGGCGTTGTTTTTGTAACTGTTATTGAAAACAAACCCTTTGAGCAGTCGCTTTCTGCAAGCGAGAAGAACAACGAAACCGGTAAGGCCGTCGTTAGCAATAAACCTTGGAAACGTAAGCGCGGAGCCAAGGGCATAAAACCCATAAAGCCGAAACATATCGCGAAAACTGAAGATGTCGCAAGAACCAAAGCGGCGAAGGATCCTGCAAAGGATGAAGACCGAGAGAACAGTGATACTTTTATCGCTGAGCTCATCGAAGCTGTAAAAGAAGCCACCGCCACAGAGCCCGCCATGGAATCCGAACCTGAGTCAGAGTTTGAACTTGTCTCGGAGCCTGCGGCGGAACCTGAGTCGGAGCCCGTATCGCAGCCGACGCAGTCTGACACCGCTCAACGTAAACCCTCGATTTCTCTTACCATCACCTATGATCCCTCAGACGCTGACACGCGCTCCGAAACCAAACGTATATCAGCGGCGGATATCGCCGCCGGCGATCTTATCAAAGACTTCGAAAACGATGTTCACATAGACAACGACCTCATGGGAACCTTGTATCAAATAGCGCCCATGGGAGCAAACGTTTTGCAGCTGCTCGCAGAGGACTTCGCCCTCGCAAGCGCTTCTCGCGATCTTAACGTTGCAGGAGGAATTATTACCTTCCCTACGCGCTACAGGCTTCCGCATCACACAGAGCCGATAGAGGCGGCGCTTAAGCGCACCCCGAAAGCTCAAAGACCTTGGAAACTTACGGCAATTAGCGTCTTGCCCTCTGAGCTGGAAACTCTCGCTATCGATCCTTTTGGCGGACTTCCCCACGCGGGAATCGCTCCGTGGGACAAACTCCCCTCTCAAAAAGGTCATCTGGCGCCTGATTTCCTCAGGGTTCTTACGAACGAACGCGCAATCGCCGACTGGAAAGCGCTGGTGGACGAAGTTTCAAGCCATATCGCACTTGAAGCTGACGATTTCACATCACGGCCTCTGGCCCTGCAACAGGCAACCATTGCCGCCGCCTACGCGTACCGCAAGGCCCAAAAACAGCTTACCGGGACTCATGAGGACTTTTACCTTCCCGTCAGGCGCTCTCCCGCAACCGAAACCATCCGTTTTGATCCTGAACGCTCGTGGGCATCTTCGCCTTCCTTCGAGCGTATCATCCGCGAGAAGAACCTTGATGCCGACACCCTTTTTACAGACGCAAAGACGGCAGGCGCCTGCGGATATCGTACTCTGGTAGAGCTGTATAATCCCTCGCTCGACATCGTCTGCGCCGCTTTGCCCGTTAAGAGCGAGCATGCTCCTCATGCGCACGGCGCCATAGAAAAGGTGCTAGTTTTTGAGACGCCTCAGGCATCTCAAGCGCCTCAGACGTCTCAGAGTCCATACGTTGCCATCACGCTCTTGAGCGCCCCGGAAGCCTACGCGCTTGCACGCATCTTCTCGGCAGGACTGCCAAGCTGGCTCGCCGCATAGGCGGTTTAGCCACGCGTTTACATTACCAGTCGTCACCAACCGGCCACTCTTTACCGGTGAGCTGCCAGTTGTTCATGTCGTTCGCGTCGCCATTGATAACAAACTCTTTTATGAACGTATCCCTCTTGCCGTCGGAAAGCGTCTCATAGTAGTAGCGAGGACGATCCTCTCCTTCTTTCACCTCATCAAGCGGGGTGGTGTAGTTGGAAAGCATCTGCCTGTCGGCGCCCATGTCTTTAAGAACTTGCGGCAGGATGTCATAGTGCCAAACCGGAGCGTCGGAAACCTTCATAGGCTGAGCGTCAAGCTCAGCGCTTTGAGCGGGTTTGTAGAAGATGCACGGCGCCGAAGGAGTCTTGATGTCTTCCGGTGTCAAGTACCAGCGACCATGGTCGGCGGTAATGATGATTGAGGTGTTGTCATACGCCCCAATATCCTTGAGGTATTGAATATAGGCATCGATGATCTTAAACATGCCGCGGGTCTGCTCGTCCTCAGTCTGTTCAGCCTCGTCTTGCGTCTCTTCCATATTGTGATTGAGGTGGAAAGGAGGATGAGAACCCATCAAATGGATAAAGCGGAACGACCCGTTTGTGTTCTCTTCATCATGAATCCTCAACTTATAGTGCTTAAGCTCGTTGTAATACTTGAGGTCGTCCTCATGGTAAGGCTGCGAAGAAAGATCAACCTTGTCAGGATCAGCTTCCTTACGCATACGCTGATTGAGGTCTTCCGTGTAATACCAGAAGCGAGGCTTCATAATCCAAGGGGCGTCCCTGCAAAAAGCTGCTTTATACAGAATCCGGAGAGCTCCCCCTACGTCAAGCTGATCATCGGCTCCAACTCCCTGAAGCGGATGGATATTCATGGTGCGATCCCGCATCCATATCTTGTTCTCGGGCTTCTCGTCACGCCATGAATCCGAATAAACACCTGCCGCGTACCCAAGTTTATTAACATCGTCCAAGAAGGTGCTCCGCTGATACCAACTGTAGAAGAAATCCTTGAATTTCTCATTGGTGTCAGTGGGGCGCACACCCGACAGAAGCGACGGAATGCCATAGCGGGTGGGAATCATTGAACCGGCAGTATTGCTGTACCAGGTAAAGCCCGTCAGATGGGCAAAGGTCTCGGGATATGACTCCCGCAGCGTACGGATCTCGTCCGTATCCGTCGTATCAAGCACGAACACTACAACGGTCTTTTTTGAAGAAACGTCATAGAGACCTTCGCGAGTCGTGTCTATGCTGTCAACCGTCTTGGCGTTCACGTCTGTAAACGTTTGAACCGCGGGGCCCCAGAGGCTGGCTACACCGACTGTTTGAATGATGATGAGTGCGACGGCAATGCCGAGAAGCGCTGTCCGCGTTTGACGAGTACGAATGATAATGAAAACAACCAGAGCCACCAGAATAGCCACCCAAACAACTCCGGAAATGACCATCTTTCGCGTAAACTCTGACCAGATTACTTCGTGACCGTCCGCAAGCGGCATTCCACCGTTCATGAACATAGCCTGTATATACGCGCAGAGCCCCAGTCCACCCACAAGAGATAGGGCAATATTGAAGGCGCGTCCACGCAGCGCGGTCAGTATGAGAGTCACTATCAGTGTTACGGCAAGACCGGCAAGAACAACCGGAACAAAGACGTCCTGCAGACTGAACGCAAGATCAGCGGCATTTCGCGCGACCAATTCAAGTGGAGCGACCACCAAAACCGTATAGACGGAAAAGGCCGTCACCAAAAGCCCCGAGAAGAACCTGCCCATCGGCTTAAGGCGACCTTCTTTTCTGTCACGCATGTAGGCTTGTTCCTGAGCGAGAATCTCTCTCATATGAGCATCCGCTTGTTGAGCGCCCGCCTCATCCACCCGACGCACATCGTCTTCAACCACTTTGTTGACGTTTTCGTCTATGTGAAGCAGACGAAAAAGCACTTTGCGAGAGCGCCTAAAGGCCACGCCAAGCACCGCGGAGAGCGCGACGGCGACCGCTGCAAGCGCCTGGATTGTATAGGTCATAACCGAAGGGTCAACATACGCAAACGCGGGACGAGCTGTCGCGCACAAAAATATGCCGACAAGCATTACCACATAGGTCGCATCGTGAGCCGCACGCGCTATGCGCTTCCCGTGCTTTCTTTTGTAACCTTGGGCGCTTTGCTCCTCGTGGGCATGCGTTTCCTCCTGGGGCTGTTCGCCTTGGGCGCGTTGCTCCTCCTGGTGCGCCAAGACGCGGTCGAGGATAAATTTGCCGGCGGCTTCTCCGCCATGACCCAAATTAAAAATCATATTGCTACGAATCTCTTTGATGCGGTCAGACCATGCGAGCGGATTGTCGAACATTTCCGCCACCGCGTCCGCAAGGCCGCTCAATGTTTGAGGATCAAAACTGCGACCAATCTCATTACGCAGGGTAATGTCGCAGGGATTGGAGTGAATCTTTGACCATTCGGGATTGTTTTCTTTCATCTTGGTATCAATAAACACGGATGGTCTGAGCGTCGTAAACGAGAACTCTTCTGCAACGCTCGACCAGTCAGTAATGAGCAGGTCCGCTGAAAGTACCGAGGTATTTGAGGTGAAGTCAGTTTCAAAGGTAAGCTCTGAAGGGTCAGCGTCAGCATAACGAGCCATAATCTCGTCCATGCGCGGACGATAGCGCTTGATGTATTCAGGATGCGGGCGAACCACAATGCGCCAGCCGTGACCCATAAGCTCTTTCAACAGGTCGTCAATGCAGCTGTCCATAATGTTGTCAAATTGCCACGAGGGACCAATAACAATGAGGGGCTTCTCGCCAGAATCGCGGCGGCCAAGGCCCTGTTTTTCATAGTCTGCAATAGAGCGGTCAAGCAGGTCGTACCCGATAGCGGGTTTACGTTTTTCTGTGGTGTGATAATACGCCTCAAGAAGCTCAAGGTCATGCTGCTGATGGGGGCCAACGCAAAGAACATCGTCATAGTACGTATACTCATTACGCGTTGAAGTTACCGTCATTGATGTCATGTGATGTGGCATATACATATATTCGGCGTCTTTTCTCACATACGAGCGCTTCATATAAGAACTCTCAAGGTCACCGAGGCTGGTAACGACAACGTCGGCGTCCATTTTCATAAAAAGCGTAATGAGGCGACGCTGACCCAGATAGTACGGAATCAAGCGCGGCTCTTTTTTGGAAATCTCAAATACCTGGTCGTTAGGGTCGGACGTCACATAGTGGATATGGATATCGGAATGGGAGAGTAGCCACTCGATGGCGCCTCGGAAATACTTGTAGAACCCGCTGGATTCGGAATAGAACACCAGGTGCTTGCCAATGGTATTGAAGAAGCGCGCATAGTCGTCCTTCTCGCGAGCTGCATGAGGATCACGCTGGAACCACTTTCTCGTTGACTTGGTTGCTTTCTCCATTGCTTCGTATTCCTCGCGAGCCTCATTGAGCACTTCATAATCGACCTGTTTGCGAGGGTCAATAATGAGGTTGCAGACAACCTGAACAAGAATGGAGAGCAGGTTTGAGCAGACCCAGTAAAACGCCATACCACATACGACATATATCGCCAGCACCAACGACATCGCAATAGAAAGGCCGTTGGTAGTGTTTTTCTCTGCGCGGGACTGCTCGCGCTGAAGCGGGTTGATTTTGTTTGACGCGAGTCCAAGCGCCACGGACGAAAGCGCCGCTGCAAGAGGCATTATCCAGGTAATGCCGCCGTCAATGATAGGCGTCATGCCGAGAAACTCCGTGCCGGGCGCGCCGGAATCAGTGATGCCGTGGATAACGTCGACAAGACCAAACAGGATGACAACCTGGATTGCTAAGGGAATCAAGCTTAAAAGCGGATGGTATCCGGCCTTTTTATTGAGCTCATTCTGACGTTCTTCAATAGCCTCGCGATCGCCGAAGTAGCGCGCCTTAAGACGAAATATCTCGGGCATGATTTTAACCATGACAATGGAGTTTTGCTGCGTCCACAATGCAAGCGGCATCAAAATAATCTTCGTTGCAAGCGTAAAAAGGAAAATTGCCGCCCACCAGCTTCCGGTAAGATCGTATGCCGGCTGGACAATAAGTGAGAAAAGCTTCGCAAGCTGCTCAAGCATAGGACTGTCCTTCGAATTCTTTTCGAGTCTTGGTTTACGCACCAAATTTTGGTTTACGTACCAAATGTTAGTTTGTGCACACAGAGTAAAAGTATACCAAAGAATTCGCGTGCTAGATGTTACACACCAGACGCTGCGAGCTAGATGTACCCTCCAACCCTGCGGACACTGTTCTTCACAATGAGCCGTGGTTTCAATACCACTCTATGGGCGCTGTGAGCGCGAAGTCTTTCCTCTCCCTGATTTTCTTCGGCAATTCTTGAAAACAATAGGTCAAGAGCAGCGGCTGCCAACTCTTCGACATTTTGTTCGATTGATGTTAACGCTGGTTCAAAAAGGGCGTCCGCAGCGGAGTTGTCGTACCCGACTACCGAGTAGTTTTGCGGAACATGGAGTCCGTGCTCGTAGAGGTAGCGAAGCAATCCTAAGGCAATGTTGTCTGAGCCGGCAAACACCGCAGTAGCGTTCAGGCGAATAAGCTGTTGAGCGGCAAGGTACGCGTCGGGGATGTAATAGTCGGTATCCAGCACAAGGCTGGGATCCAATCTGATGTTCTTCTCGCCAAGCGCCTGCTCGTATCCGGCGAGACGGCGCATACCGGTCGCTGACTTAGTGTTGACCATACAGGCAATGCGCGTATGTCCATGATCCAGCAGGTGGCGAGTTGCCAGATAGCCGCCCAGCTTATTGTTGAAATACACCTTATCGCAGGCGAGCGTGTCTATGGTGCGATCGACCATCACAAAAGGGACCGGCAGCTGCGACAGATTGACCGCGAGACTTTGCGCGTCACGACCTCCCGATGAAATGATAAAAAGCCCATCAACACCGCGATTTACCAGCAGCCCCACAAGCTCGGAGTCATTGGTGGAATTGTCATCGGAATTGGTGATAAAGAGCGCGTATCCGCGTTGCCTGCATCTCAGCTCCAGGTTTCGTGCCAGTGACGAAAAGAACCTCGACTCGATATTGGGAACGATGAGGCCGAGTGTTTTCGACTGCTGCGTCACCAAGCTGCGCGCGATTTGGTTGGGAATGTAATGCTCGCGCCGGGCGACCTCCAAAATGTGACGGCGATGCTCTTCCGTGACGCGGACCGGCTTGCCGTTGAGCACCAAAGAAACCGTCGCCGGTGAAAGGCCGACTTCCCGCGCGATTGATTTGAGCGTTACCTTCTCTGGCATGAATCCCCTTCTGGGCCGCACCCTCGCCCTTCTCGCTTCAAAAGGTATTATAGAAGCATTGTGCCGAGCAGTTATCGAGAGGGCTTTTATGAACATTACTCCCCAAGAGGTCGCCGAGACGTTGGCAATGGTTGGCGAGCAGAACCTTGATCTTCGCACCATAACTATGGGGATCTCGCTCAACTCATGCGCTGACGAGGATCTTAACCGCATGTGCGAGAAGGTCTACGAACGTATTGTTCGCCAAGCGGAACACCTGGTAGACGTAGCTGTCGACCTGGAGTGCGAATACGGTATCCCTATCGCCAACAAGCGAGTTTCCGTTACACCCATAGCGCAGATCGCGGCCTGTACAAGCGCGGCAGACCTCTCCCCTCTGGCCTGCACGCTTGACCGCGCCGCTGAAACGCTGGGTGTCGATTTTCTCGGTGGCTTCTCTGCCCTCGTGCACAAGGGCACTGGCGATGCAGACCGTCGCTTGATCGCGTCGATCCCCGAAGCGCTGGCCACCACCTCACGCGTATGCTCGTCCGTCAACGTCGCGTCGACGCGCGCGGGCATCAATATGGACGCTGTGCTGCTCATGGCTGAGACCGTGCTCGAAGCTGCGCGCCGCACAACGAGCACTCAATGCTATGGCGCCGCGAAGCTGGTTGTTTTTGCCAATATGGTCGAAGACTCGCCGTTCATGGCAGGTGCCGTTCATGGCTCCGGCGAAGCGGACGCGATCATCAACGTGGGCGTTTCCGGTCCCGGCGTCATGGCCGCCGCTCTTGAGGAGCTGACGGACGATGCCAATCTTATGGATGTCGCCGAGAAAATCAAGGCCACCGCGTTCAAGATTACCCGTGCGGGTGAGCTCATCAGTCGAGAAGCTTCCCGGCGACTTGGTGTCGAGAAGGGCATCGTAGATTTGAGTCTGGCACCCACGCCGGCAGCAGGCGACTCTGTTGCTCGCATCCTCGAACTTATCGGTGTCGGCGAGTGCGGAGGTCCTGGAACTACCTGCGCTCTGGCTCTCTTGAACGATGCTGTCAAAAAGGGAGGCGTTATGGCATCAAGCTCTGTGGGAGGCCTGTCCGGCGCGTTTATCCCTGTATCCGAGGATGCAGGGATGATTCGCGCCGCTCAGGATGGCGCTCTCTCGCTCGAAAAGCTTGAGGCTATGACCTCGGTATGCTCGGTTGGACTTGATATGATTGCCATTCCCGGCGACGTCAGCGTTGAGACCATTGCCGGCATCATCGCAGACGAGATGGCTATCGGCGTCATCAATACCAAGACCACCGCTGTTCGCGTCATCCCCGCCATCGGCTACAAAGAAGGCGACATCCTGGAATTCGGAGGCCTCTTTGGTTTGGCACCCGTGATGTCCGTCAACCGCTTTGCGGGTTCAACGCTGGTCCATCGCGGCGGCAGATTCCCCGCTCCTTTGAACTCACTCAAGAACTAAGCCAGCTTGCTGTTCTGGTTGCTGCAGGATATCAGCATCGCGACATCGCGGCAGCGTAGCATCATAGTCCACAGGTTTTAAAATAACCCCTAGAGTAGCAAAAGTACCCGAAGAACTGAAGTGGCCTCTTCTCGCCCTATGGCTTTGCCGAGAAGAGTCATGAGACGTTGGAGATTAAAATCGTCGTCCGTGCGAGCATACTTACAGGAGAACTCGCGCAGAATTCTGGAAATCTGAAAACGATCCGCCCTGTCAATAATCAGATCGAAGACCGTACGTTCAGGTCTTGTAACAGGAAGTCCTTTGAGAAAGGTAACATCTTTCGGCGCGACACGCCTCGTGCTGAAGTGAAGCTGAGCGTTCCGCGAATTAAAGCGCCGTGCCCCAAACATCCGATAGGGAGCCAATGGACCGTCCCCCACTTCCCAAAGACAAGCAGCGGTCAAGCCCCCAATCACGAATCCGTCCCACTGAGCAAGCGAATTTCTTTCTCGTGAAAACGCTTTCGGAGCTGTAAGCTTCCACAAAGCGATAAGTTCATCCAGATTCGAGGGCTCGATGTCCACGAGACGATACGCGCCGCGAGTAACTCTGCTGATTCGACCTGATACCATGGCGTCATGAAGCGCGTCACGAGGAATCCCCATGCGCTCAGCCTGCGCTGTTGTAAAAATCCCCTCTCGCTCCGCGAGACGGGCAATTGTAGATATGTGTCTAAAGTACGTCATGTTGCAATTGTAGGTTATATCCCTACTTTTGCAACGCGACTCAAAGACTACAGAAAAATAACTTAAAGCCCGGTGAGAATGAACTCAAAGCCCGATGAGAATGCTGTTGCGAGCCGTCGCAAGCGCATTCGTCAGATGCCGAGAAGCTCCTCGTAGATAGCCTGGTCTTCTGCAAGGAACACGTTGAACACCACCGTTAAGCCGGCAGAAGCGGACCTGTGCTCATCAAGCCAGGCGCGCACCGTATCCACAGCAATGCATGCCGCCTCTTTCTGCGGAAACCCAAACACGCCGGTACTGATGCAGCAAAACGCAACGCTGGTCAAGCCGTGAGCGGCTGCCAGATCGAGACAGCTGCGATAACACGACGCCAGTTGTTCTTTCTGATGAGGCGTCGGCCGGCCGCTGACGATCGGCCCCACCGTATGGAGCACATACTTCGCAGGCAGGTTGTAAGCCGGCGTGATCTTAGCCTGACCGGTCGGCTCTTCATACCCCTGCGCATCCATCAGACGAGCGCACTCCGCCCGCAGCTGCACGCCGGCAAAGGTGTGAATGGCGTTATCGATGCAGTAGTGACCCGGCACCCAGCATCCCAGCAGCTGGCTGTTAGCGGCATTGACAATGGTGTCCACTTCAAGTGTGGTGATGTCGCCGCGCCACAGACAAAGCCGCGAATCACCTGGGGCGGGAGTCGCCTCTGCCGGCGCATGTATCCCGGCTTCAGCGATCATGCCTTGCAGCAGCTCATCTTGCAGCGAGAAGAACTTCTCGCCCGCAGGGATCGCGAGACGCGTATTGACCAGCGCTCGAAAAGCCGTCCACAGTTCCGAGACGTCGCTTGTCTCCGGCGGGTCTATAGCGCGCTCAGAGCAGAGCGTCCGAACAAGCTGGCGAAGCAGCTCTCGTTTGCGTGTCTCAGTCATGATGAACCTCTCCTTCCAGCAGATCATTCAATACGATATCAATATCCGCATCAATGAGGATAGACTGCTCAGCGATCTCTTTTGGGGCAAATACCTCGCCGAAGTTGATGCACGCATAGGTCGCCTGGGGATTTGCGTGCACGAAGCGCCAAAACGGGTACTTGATGATGCCGGGCGTATTGCCTCCAACGCCAAGCTCCAGGTAAAGCGTGCGGTCATGTGCGTGATCCTCGATGAAGCGTCCGTAGCGCCTGGATGCGGAATGCCATCCGGCGTCTTCAACGAAGGTCGCATCGCTGCGCAGGTTCATGGTCATAGGCTCGCCACAGACCGGACAGCGGGGAACAAGCTCACTTGCCACCCGAAGATCCTGCTCCGTCTCGACCATGAGCTTGACCACATCGTAGTTGTCATAGGTCTTTTTGTGACAGGGAATGCTGCACTGCCAGAGGCCGTAGTCTCCCTGCGTATAGAAGAGCTGATCCTTAGGGAAGCCCGCCAACTGGAACTGATGGTCGACATTGGTGGTAAGCGCAAAGAAATCCCGACCCGGAAGCAGCCTGAGCAGCTTTTTATAGGTATCTTTCGGTGCGGGGACATAGCGGTTATACCAGATATGCTTGCACCAATAGCCCCAGTACTCCTCAAGGCTCCGGTACGGGTAAAAACCGCCTGAGTACATGTCATGAAACCCATAGGCTTCCTCATACGCACCGAAATACCGCTCAAAGCGCTCGCCGG
The DNA here is from genome assembly GCF_000411555.1 of Atopobium sp. oral taxon 199 str. F0494. Lineage (GTDB taxonomy): Bacteria > Actinomycetota > Coriobacteriia > Coriobacteriales > Atopobiaceae > Lancefieldella. Next base: position 269,757 of record NZ_KE150487.1, read on the forward strand.
AATAGGTAAATCCGGCCGACGTCGAGAGACCTGCCCCAGCGCCTACGACCAGAGCATCGGCTTTGCTGATTGCCTCACGCAGGCATTCAAGCTGAAACTCATAGTCCTTCTCGTCCATGGCAACGCTCATGGCAGGCCTCCTTTGACATTTCGTAACTACGCGGGCACGGGTAGGCGTCCGCAAGCGTGGCGCGTGCACCTTACTCGTTTATTTACGGACAACGCTGATGCGCTCTTGGATGTGATTTCCCGACTCAGCCTCATCGATCATCGCAATGGCATAGTCAGCGTAACTGATAATGGACTCTCCCTCGTCATTGAGCGTCAGTTCTTCGCCGGCGAGAATATAAGCGCCGGTACGCTCGCCCTCAGCCTGGAAATCACCGGCCGGGCTGATATAGGTCCACTTGACGTTGTCACGCTTGCGGAGCTCAGCCAGGGCCGCCGCCATGCCCTGAACAACAGCTTGAAACGCGTCCGGAAAGTCAGGAGTCTCCGAGACCATCATAGTGTGCTCAGGGTTGACGTAAAGAGATCCGGCTCCGCCAACGACTAACAAACGAGTGTCCGTATTGGCGAGAAGGTCGCTCAAATGTCCGAGAGTTGTAGAGTGCTGAGACATCTGGCCGGGAGCCCAAGTTCCAAACGCATCGATAACCACGTCGAAACCTTGGAGGTCCTCGCGAGTAAGATCCATAATGTCCTTCTTGATAAAGTGCTGAGCCGTAGTCTTGTTTTCGGAGCGAGCAATTGCGGTGACATCAAAGCCGCGATCGACTGCTTCTTTGACAATCAGACGGCCAGCTTTACCGTTGGCTGCAACTACTGCCATTGTCATATTCTTCTGAGCCATTGTGATTCCTTTCATCTGAGGCAGGCGCCCGAGAATATTCGTCCTGCCGACCTGGCGAAGCTCCGCGCCGCGCCCTTTTGACAATGCTTACTTTAGGATTAGCGGTTTACTTATGAAAGTAGGCACTATAAAGTGTTATACAATACTTTTGGTAACTATTGGAGTTGAACTGGTGATTATGGATAAAATAAATCTGCAGAAACTTCCCGCCTGCCCCGTGGAAACCACTTTGACCTTCATCGGTAACAAATGGCAGGTGCTTATTTTGCGCGATCTTCTCGGCAAGGGAACGCTGCGTTTCAATGAGCTCCAGCGATCTGTGGGAAAAATCTCGCAGAAGGTGCTCACAAGCAACCTGCGGGAACTCGAACACGCCGGCATTGTCCGCCGCAAGGTATACGCAGAAGTGCCCCCACGCGTGGAGTATTCCCTTACTACCACCGGTCAGACCCTGGAACCCGTGCTCAATGCCCTGAGCAGCTGGGGCGAACAGTACAAAGCGTCGCAACAGCGCAAAGTGGCACAGCAGCATAAAGTGTCGTAACGGCACAGGGTATTAAAAACAAGAAAAAGTGCGGCACGTTGCAATTGTAGGGATGTACCCTACAATTGCAACACGACTAAAAAACTACCAAGAAATAACCCAAAGCCTGGTAAGAATGAACTCAAAACCTGGCGAGAATGAATCCAAAGCCCGTTGAGAACGCTGAGGATCACACAAGTCGCTGAAGGTTGTTGAGAACGCCGAAGATTAGGCGCCTATAATCCTTATGACGCTCGGCAGCAACCACAAGGCCGCTATAACAAGGTAAGGCCAGAAATGAGCCTTGGTGATGGCCGCAAACTCCCTGATAAATGCTGTAGGCCAATACCATCCTCTGGTATGTGAGCCAACACCGTCCGCCCGAATACCTAAATTGTGCGCGTACTCGGCACAGCGGAACACGTGAAAATCGCTGGTCACCATTGCTACGCTGCATTCCTGATACTGCGCATCAGCGTTTATGAGCGCTTGTGAATACTTGAGATTTTCCAGCGTTGTCCTTGAACGATCTTCCATAAGGATGGCCTCTTGGGGAACACCATGTTCCACCAGATAGTCATACATAGCCTGAGCTTCTGAAACCACTTCATCGTCACCCTGACCTCCCGAAGCGACAAACTTGCCACAGCAACCCTGTCGATTCCAGAGCTCCAAAGCGCGGTCAATACGGCCGGCTAAAAGTGGCGTGGGCTTCTCGCCATCAAGGCCTGCGCCGTGGATGATGATGTAGTCATATCGGCGGTTCTTGGGCAAAATTCGATACAGCCATGAATATATGAGCAAGGCGACAAAGGTGAAGGAGAACCACAGGCCCTCAAAGAAGAAGAGTGCCGTGACGCCGAGAAGGAACTCATCTTGACTCGCATACATAGGCACGCAGTACATAAGGAGGATGAACAGGGCCAAGCCCATCGGTAAAAGCGAGGTCAGCGAAAGACCTTCTCTGCGTATCACGATAATGCCGTTTATAACCAAAAACGTGCAGGTCACAATCGGGAAAAGCGCAAAGAGAGCAGCAATGACATACACAGTCCACATCTGACTAAAACGCAAAATCAGAAGTAATACAAGCCACAGTATGGTCGCCAGCAGATAGATGGCGTTGCGGAACTGCCGCGGTTCTCTGAGAAACGAGCGTGTGAACAGAATGCCTAAAATGACTGCCGGCGAGAAAAACAGCGCATACACCACCAGCATCTGCCAATCCAGATTGGCTCCCATGTCTTTTATCAAAGCTTCAAGCATTTTGATGCGTTCCGTCCAGATACGTTTCGTTCAGATACCTTTTGTTTGCATGCTCACGCGAACAGCCACTAACGGTAAACCGTCTACCTTTCGCCGTTACGTCATACCTGAAGATTATCTCATATATGAAAATAGAACGTATTCTAGGGGTCTTGGTCAGCCTGTATCGCGCGAGTACAACACACTCGCCGAACCTCCACTAAGACCGCAAAGGAGCGATTCTCGCGAGAAGACGCCTCGCGTAGAAAACGTCCGCTGTCAGCGCTTTGCGCCAGCAAAGCCACGTTTTTAGGAGGGTTTATGAAAGGTTATGCAATGCTCAAGATCGGCGAGTCCGGTTGGATTGAGAAGGATACGCCCGCGTGCGGTCCGCTTGATGCCATCTGTAAGCCGCTCGCGGTAGCAATCTGCACGTCTGATGTCCACACGCTTTGGGAAGGCGCCATCGGCGACCGCCACAATATGATTCTTGGCCACGAATGCTCCGCCGAAGTCGTTGAGGTTGGCGAGCTCGTCAAGGACTTTAAGCCGGGTGACCGCGTTCTTGTCCCCGCCATTACCCCCGACTGGAATTCCCTTGAGGCGCAGGCTGGCTATTCCATGCACTCCGGCGGCATGCTTGCCGGCTGGAAATTCTCTAACTTCAAAGACGGCGTCTTCTCCGAGTACTTCCATGTCAACGACGCTGACGGCAATTTAGCTCACATGCCCGAAGGCATGGATCCCGCGGACGCCTGCATTCTTTCCGACATGGTCCCCACCGGATTCCATGCCGTTGAGCTGGCCGGTGTTGAGTTTGGCGACACGGTACTTGTCATCGGCATCGGACCTGTCGGCCTCATGAGCGTCGCCGGCGCGGCTCTGCACGGAGCTTCACGCATCATCGCCGTGGGCACCCGCCCTGTTTGCGTTGAGGCGGCCAAGGGTTACGGAGCCACCGATTTCATTTCCTACAAGGACGGCCCCATTGACGAGCAGGTCATGAAACTTACCGATGGTAAGGGCGTCGACCGCATTTGCATCGCCGGCGGCACTGTCGAGACTTTTGATCCCGCCGTCAAGTGCCTCAAGCCCGGCGGCAGAATCGGCAACGTCAACTACCTGGGCTCCGGCGATTACATCAACATCCCGCGCGTTGAGTGGGGCGTTGGCATGGGCCACAAGGACATCCGCGGCGGTCTCATGCCCGGCGGCCGTCTGCGCATGGAGAAGCTCTCCAGCCTGGTCACCTCCGGCCGTCTTGACCTCCACCCCGAGGTCACGCACCTCTACCACGGCTGGGAGCACCTTGAGGAAGCACTGTTCTGCATGCGCGACAAGCCGCGTGACCTCATCAAACCGGTCGTTGTTATCGACTAGCCGACCGACTCGGCGTTTGTCCTGGAGCCGTCCGACGTAAGTCTTTCGGTTCCTGAAGCGTTTCGGTTCACGTTTAAGCTGGCGAGAAGCGCGATCTTCTCGCCAGCTTTTCATTTGGAGCGGCATGAAGATTCTTGTAATTTCCGGATTTCTCGGAGCCGGCAAAACCACATTCATCCAGGAGCTCGTACGGCGCACCGGGCGCGACTTCGCCATTTATGAAAACGAATACGGCGAAGCGGACATCGATGCGCGGCGTTTACGCGAAGATTCCGACCTGCGCGTATGGGAGTCTGTTGAAAACTGCATCTGTTGCTCGGGCAAGCAAGATTTTGCCGCAAGTATCCTGACAATCTCAAACTCCCTTGACCCCGAGTTCCTGATTGTCGAACCTACGGGCGTAGCCAAGCTGCAAAGCATTCTCGACAATATCGGCCAAGTAACATGGGAGCGCATTTCGTTGCTTGCACCGGTAACCATTATCGACGCTCAATCGTGGCAGCAGCAGCGCCGGGCCTTTCCCGAGATCTTTGATGACCAGCTATCCGCAGCGAGAAGTATCGTCGTGTCCAAACTTTCATCCGACACTGAAGCTGATGTCGCGCCGATCGTCTCTTTGGCGACAAAGCTCAATCCTGCGGCGGAGCTGATTGCCCGAGCCTCTTATGCCGATATCTCCGACGAATGGTGGGAAAGTCTGCTGCACCGCCCCTTTGCCGACACCGAAACCGAGTCCGCAGACGAGCGCGCTCCCGAAAGCGAGCGGCGCAATCACAGCAACCTCGGCGCTCCTGACAGCCACAGCAACCACCACGATCACGAAGAGATCGACCTTGAAACCCTATCTTTACAGCATGCGGAACTGCCATCCCCCGCGCATCTGATCTGGCTTTTGGACGCAGCTTCCGCGGGCGTCTTTGGCAAGCTCGCACGCGCGAAGGGTTCGCTGCCTTGCGGAAACCAGTGGGTAAAATTCGACATGGTCGAGCATGCCTGGGCCATTACTGGTGATGAGCCGCAAGAAGATTCTCGCTGCGTTTTTATTGGCCAAGATTTGCTGCAGTCGGGACTTCGAGAAGTATTTGTCCCGGCTCTTTGGCATGACGATGCGGAAATCAAGCATGAACACGCCCATCACCACGGGCATGAGCATTCCGGCAGCCAAGAGCATCACGATGCCCAGAAGCTCCATAACCAGCCCGCGCAACGGCAGCGGTAAGAATCTCACCTTTGGTTTTCGCAAGCAACCGGTACGCGCCAACGAGCAACCACACCAACGCGCTAATAAGCCGGCGCATCAGCGCATCAACACATCAACACATCAACAAATCAACGCGCTAGTTTTAAGCTATCCCAAAATCTCATCTGCATCGATATAGCGACCAGGCTTTCGTGGAGCCGCTTTTGGTTCAGGACCATCAGGCCAACCGATAGCGCAGTGGCCAATGCCCGTCCAACTGCCCTTCACACCCAGCTCAATAAGGAACTGTTTGAACTCTTCCGTCTCAAACTCCTGACGGGCGCGGTGAATCCAAATCGAACCCAGGCCTAAGTCATGCGCCGCCTGCATCAAATTACCCATGGTAAGCGAACCGTCGTATATGCCATTGTGATTGTCGGCTGGTACAAGCACCACAAGCAAAACCGGAGCGCCGTAAAATGGGTCAAAGCCCTCGGGACGCCCCATGATCGCCGCGTTTGCGCGCACGAACTTCTCGCGAAGCTGAGGGCTAGAAACCTTAATCACAAGAGGGCACTGCGAGCCTACAGCGCTGGCAGCATATTCGCCGGCTTTGACGACTTTGGCGATAAGATCCTCAGGCACCGGTTTGTCCGTAAACTTTCTCCAGCTTCGGCGCGTCAGCAACGATTCATACGCTTCATTCATGAGAATCTCCTTCTCTTACGTGACCGCTTTCAGTGTACGCCAAGTACCTTCTCTATGAAACTAATTCAAATCCAAAACCTGTGTCCAGCGTCAAGTGATATCTTGGACGTATCAGTAAACGCACGAGGCTTTCAAACTAACAGCCAAGGCAGGTTATGACAAACGCTCACCGTACTTCTCGCCAACACCGCCTCACCAAGGCTCAGATACGCACGCTTACAACGCTTGCGTTGACCTTTGTTATAGCTGTCGCGGCGCTCATACAAGAGTGCACGACACGCCCGTATGACGCCGCGGCTCAATCGGATGCTCCCGCCGCCGTAACCGCCGCGGCGTCCGCTGATCCCACCAAAACTACCATCAGATTCCTTGATATCGGTCAAGGCGACGCTACAATTGTGGAACTTCCTGATGGCAAAACTATGGTCATCGATGCGGGACCTCGCAGTTCGGCGAAAACAATTGAATCTCAGCTCAAAGCCGATCACCGGAACCAAATTGACTATCTTATCGCCACACACCCTGACGCCGACCATATCGGCGGAATGGCGGAGCTCATCCGTGATACTGACGTCAAGTCCATCTGGGCGCCAAACGCTACAAACAACACCGAAACCTTCAAAAACTTCCTGAACGCCATCGACAAAAAAGGCCTCACAATCTCGCAGGCCGCCGCCGGCGCTACCATAGTCCAAAGTGACCAGTACTCCATCGATATCCTATGGCCTCCCGCGGCCGCGCAGTTTGATGACACTAACGACTATTCGATCATTATTAAACTGACCGTTGGCGAGAAGACCTTCCTCTTTACGGGCGACGCTCCAACAGCCCTTATCGATCAGGCCACCGAAGGTCATATCGACGTATTGAAAGTATCGCATCACGGGTCGCACACTGGCACCAACAAAGCGCTTGTCACTAAGCTCTCCCCCGACTATGCCGTTATATCCTACGCTCTCGACAATGACTACGGACACCCGCATGCCAGTGTACTCAAAGCGCTGAACAGCGCACATACGCAGGTATACGGAACAGGAGCGAACGGTACGGTTACGGCTGTCACCGATGGCTCAACTATTGCTCTGTACGTTCAGCGCGAGGGCACGCCCGTTACCCCGCCAAAGTCAAAGTAGAGGTGCTCTATGACCGCAATTGTCGACAGAATCGAAGACAACAACATCGCCGTCCTTGAGATTAACGGTGGCGAGAAGTTCTTGGATGTTCCTCTTTCCGAGCTGCCCGAAGGAACCTCGCAAGGCGATGTTCTTACTCATACGGCAAGCGGATGGCAGCGCGACGCTGCAGCAACAAACAAGCGCTCGCTTGAAATCCTCAGTCTTTTCAATAAGCTTTTTAAGAGAGATTAACGAGAGTCCCTTGACTAAAGACCAGTGTCTCTGAACTAAATCAGGGTCCCTGAATTACAAATCAGAGCGTCTGAGAGTGTCTAAGGGTTCGAGGGTTAGAGGGTGTCTGAGAATCTCTAAAAAAGCGAGGCTGAAAATCTTCGTTTCCGGCCTCGCTCCAAAGCTATTTCTTTGAGTCCTGTTACTTCTCGTCAGATTCAGACTGCTTCTTGTCGGAAGCCTCCTGCTCAGAAGAGGGTTTCTGAGCAGCCTCAGACGTTCCCTCTTTCACGCCCTGGGCAACGGCATCGGAAAGCGTTGGCGCAATGGCCTTTGCCCCTACAAGCGCACCGAAGAGCTGCTTCAAGTCCAATCCCATAGAATCACCAAGACCGGCGTTGATTTGCGTCACAGACTTGGTAATGTCCTCGGTGAGCTTTGCGGCATTGCCTTCGCCATACATGGTGATGGAGTCAACGTTGGCAAGCGGCTCAGCAACGGCGCGAGCAACATCAGGTAATGCATTAAAGTACATTTCAAGCACGGCAGCTTGGTTCATCTTAGCCATTGCTTCAGCCTTCTTCTCAAGACCCTCAGCCTCAGCAGTTAGCTTTGCTGCTGTTGCGGCAGCCTCGGCGTCGCCCTTAGCACGAATACCTTCAGCTTCAGCAAGCATGGCTTCGCGTGTTGCATTGGCGGCCTGTGTGCGTTCGTACGCCTGAGCCTCAGCCTCTTTCTGACGGCGGAACAAATCAGCTTGGGCGGCCTGCTCAGCGGCGTAACGTTCAGCGTCCGCCTTCGCGCGAACCTGAGAATCGAGGGTATTCTTGGTGACCTCGACCTCTTTCTGCTTGACGACAGCCTCCTGCTCCTGCTTTACAATATTTGCCGCCGCGGTCTCACGCTCGATATCCTTCTGCTGGATTTGCTTTTGAATCTCATACGCGGCGTCAGCCTTCGCGTTTTCTGTATCAGCTTCAACCTTCAGCGCCGCCTTACGCATAGCCAGGTCGGTCTGTTTCTGAGCGATGTCAAGGTCAGCATTGACGCGAGCTTCATTGGACGCCTTATCAGCGGCGGCCTGAGCCTCAGAGATCTCCTGGTTGGAACGGGCCTGAGCAATCTCAGCGTCCTTGCGGATAGTCGCGACATTCGCAACGCCAAGGTTATCGATGGTGCCGTCCTTATCGGCAAAGCCTTGAATGTTGAAGGCGACAATCTCAAGACCCATCTCAGCGAGATCCTGGTGAGCGTTGTCCTGCACACGCTGTGCAAACGTATCGCGATCGGTAACGATATCCTTAAGCTTCATCTGACCGATAATGGCGCGCAGGTGTCCTTCAAGCGTATCGCGAACCTCATTGGAGATTTCGTCGATATTTTTGTACAGGAAGTTGCGTGTAGCGGCCTGCAGGAGCTCCGGCGTCTCGGTTGCAATGCGAACCTTAACGGCGGCGTCCGCCTGCACGTTGATGAAGTCATTTGTAGGCACGTAATCCGATGTCTTGACATCCACCGGAATCATAGCCGCGGTCATCGAGTCAACGCGCTCAATCATTGGCACCTTAAAGCCGGTTTTGCCGTGAATGATGCGCTGCCCCCACGGGCCTGAGACTACTTTAATCTCTGCGGGAGACGCAGATACAAAGCCGTTTATCAAGACGAGAAGAACGATAATCACCACGCCCACAATGGGGATGATTGTTCCCAGCGAACTCAACATAGTTATCCTTTCTACCGCTTCTCCAGACGTATCATTCTAGGGCATATTCCAGCAGGTTGTACATACGCCTCAACAGACTTTTCTATCCCTTCCAAACCTTCATAATTGCCGCTACCACGAACTTGCGCACAGCCTCAATAACGGCGCAGCAAACGAACACCACAAGAATCATTTTGAAGGAATACAGCACAAAATGCAGTTTTGAATCGGTGAGATGTGTCGCCACGTGAAAAAGATCCCCTTGCCAAATAAAGCGCCACACGAAATTGTTTTCATGAATCAGATAGACCCCAAACATCAGGCTTGCAAGGTAATTGATTCCTTTACTCCTAAAATCAAATCGAGAGAAAACGAGGAAAAGTCCAACCGCGGCGAGCGCAATCGGAACTGAGGAAATGTCCATAAACACATGAGCCGATGTGTTTTGATAGCCGGCGCGAGCAAGAGCCGCCAGAACAGCTGGTCCCGCAAGCAGGATTATCGCTGCAATAAGTATGCAGGCAAGCGGAATTACGGGACTGGAAAACTTGTCCTTAAAGCGATTCAGAGAGTAGCCCATCACCACAAAGATAATCGTTGAACTTATGACGCCGCCAATGCTTGCAAATTCCGAAGTGAGGAAAAAGTCAAACGTCGCGGCTCCAGTATTAAATAGAAAGCTCAGCAATACAACGGCGACAATCTCTTTGAAGCAGAGCGCGTCAAGCCATTTCTTCAGATAAGGCGAGAGCAGCGTGATGTAGATATAAGTAGAGATAAACCAGTAGGAATTCAAAAATATCGGAAACATTGACTGAGCGACCACCTGCGACATGGGAGTAGTAGTTGCCACAAGGGGATTATGGAAGAGGTACGCAAGCGCTAGTATAACCCATGAATAAAACCAGGTCGGACGTGCAATCTTAAAGACTCGTTGCCAATGGAAGTTTTTTCTTTCATACAGAAAATAGCCGGAAATCAAAAAGAATATGCCTACGCCAATTTGCCCAAGGCTCTCAAGCAGTTCAAGCCAATACTCGTTAAATACCATGTGACCGGCAGACGCCCAATTAACTCGGCTGCCAAAGTGACAGGCAATAATCATCAGCATCGCGAGGATGCGCAAGAGTTCCAAACTAGAATTTCTTGTGCCGCTTTTGGCAATTGCCCGTTCTTTCGCTCGTTCTTTCGTCTGTTCTTTCATCCGCTCTTCCATAAATGCTGCTTCCACCTTCGCAGTTGTCCTTAAACTCTTTGCATTGTACCGTGAACTATCGAGAAACACCGCTGATGAGGCTACTTGAATGAGCCTTTTGCTGTTTAAGGTTTTACCATTTTGCGATTCCGAGATTTCACGATATTATCGACTTTCTCGTTTGAGCCACCTTACCAAGAAAATAGACGTTATCTATTATAGGGACGATGCCTAATCTTTCATCCTAGATTAGGCGCACACAAATAGAATCTCGCTAGGCTCAAAAAATTACCTGTAAAATTCTTCAAAACCTTGTGCATCACCGAGTAAAAAACTAACCGAGAGAGTAAGAGGAGTCTTGTTAACAACCTCAAAGACATAGTTTTCTTTCGAAGTTCCTAGTGCCTGACCAGTAGCATAAAGATTCATATATAACTCATTGGTATCAATAAGAGTCTTATTAACCTCTAGCAAGTAAAAATAATTTTATCTTCTTTGTACCTCGTGAACTCATTCTGTAATCGCAAGGGGGTTTAAATGATTTTTTCTAAACGCAAAAGCTACAGAGAATATGTTGCTGACTTCTCTTGCCGACATATTACTGGACAGAATCAGCTCTGTTACTTGCAATATACTACAGCTCCAGCCAGTCTAACGGTAAACACGAGGTTCTAATTTTTGAAATCTGTAGGATTATTCCCACGTGTACAGGGAGCGGCGGTTACACACATACTTAGTAAAGTGCAGTAATATTGCAGTTGAAAGCACCTCCGCTATCCCCGCTTGTGGGATGGCCAAGGTGCTTTTTATCTGACAAAATAAATTTTCAAGTTTCTGCCTAAAGTAATAAACGTTTGACTGTCAATTAGAATGTCACTACTTCAAAACTCTCCTGGTAGTCACAGCCACAAGAAATATACGTAAATGCGCATGTTTTCAAGCAACCTACTGTGGGTAGCTTTTTTGTTAACGAAGATTGCTGCAAAATCGGCGATAAAAATGCGAGGCCGTGTCAAGACAAGCAACTGCCCGGGCGTACCTCGCTTCAGTTGAACTATACCCGATTTTGAAGGGTTAATCTATATAAAGCTTCGCTAGGGGAAGCGGTTCGATTACCAGTCAGAATGACACTGCTCAAAAACCATTAGAGCAAATTCTCTCTGCAAAGAGACGAAAATTCTAACTGGAAGAACTACTAGAACTCTAGAAAATGCTGGTCAACAATACTTTTATTTTCGTGTTTATGATAGGACTGATCCATCTTGTTCTCAAGCATCAACACGCGAACTCTCGAGAAAAATATGTATTCATAAAACCTCTCGAGCTCGTTTTTTGTCAAAAAAGTCTTAAGATTGACAAATGTAAGCATCTTATCGTAACTCGCATCAAGTGCCAACGAAACAAAAGACATCAACTTATTAAGGTACAGTCGATTGACTTGAGCATCAATATCAAAATCAAAGGTCTTTTCTTTTTTACTTTTTAGCACTTGCTAAGGAAGTAACTGTTTCAATCCACGCACCCGTGAAGGGTGCGACGCTTGTTCCACTCGCCCATAAGATCAGACAGCCCGGTTTCAATCCACGCACCCGTGAAGGGTGCGACTATTTAAAGAAATTTGTGGTGCTACGGTGGCATGGTTTCAATCCACGCACCCGTGAAGGGTGC
>NZ_KE150487.1:283567-284068 GCF_000411555.1 Atopobium sp. oral taxon 199 str. F0494
AAGTTTCAATCCACGCACCCGTGAAGGGTGCGACTTGATAGCAGTCAGTGAGTTTTTCGCAGAAATGGTTTCAATCCACGCACCCGTGAAGGGTGCGACTCTCTGTCATTGCATTTGCAACCTCAGTTGCGGAGTTTCAATCCACGCACCCGTGAAGGGTGCGACAGCTTATACTCGTAGAGGAATTGAGTTGATGGAATGTTTCAATCCACGCACCCGTGAAGGGTGCGACTTACCGCTGCCGAGCTTGACGCCGTGATGGATGCTGTTTCAATCCACGCACCCGTGAAGGGTGCGACCCGTCGGCATGTGTAATCACCGTCTCTTTGATGCGGTTTCAATCCACGCACCCGTGAAGGGTGCGACTAAATCGCACAAGACTATATAGCGGTCTTGGTTTTGTTTCAATCCACGCACCCGTGAAGGGTGCGACACCGCAACTCTGGCGACTGCAACTCTGGCAACTGGTTTCAATCCACGCACCCGTGAAGGGTGCGACCA
>NZ_KE150487.1:284099-284531 GCF_000411555.1 Atopobium sp. oral taxon 199 str. F0494
TGGTTTCAATCCACGCACCCGTGAAGGGTGCGACTCACACACGGTCACGACCTCACGACCGCAGCCACGTTTCAATCCACGCACCCGTGAAGGGTGCGACCCATTCTGCAATGTACTTGCGCGAACCGTGGAATGTTTCAATCCACGCACCCGTGAAGGGTGCGACACATCCCCTTCATGTAAGCCTACCAAAGTTGCAGTTTCAATCCACGCACCCGTGAAGGGTGCGACTGTTACGTTATACGCAAATGTTTTAGGTTATACATGTTTCAATCCACGCACCCGTGAAGGGTGCGACTTGAGGAGGTGCGAGCTCTGCGTGAAGACGTGCGGTTTCAATCCACGCACCCGTGAAGGGTGCGACGTATAAAAATCGGGAATTGTGGTATATTCAAGTTGTTTCAATCCACGCACCCGTGAAGGGTGCGACGA
>NZ_KE150487.1:287767-356743 GCF_000411555.1 Atopobium sp. oral taxon 199 str. F0494
GCGTTTCAATCCACGCACCCGTGAAGGGTGCGACAACGGCACTGTTACCGGCATAGGCACCGATAACGTGTTTCAATCCACGCACCCGTGAAGGGTGCGACGTCGCGTACGGTGACCATCGAGTGCGAGGTTCAGGGGTTTCAATCCACGCACCCGTGAAGGGTGCGACTTTATCGGTACTATTTTCAAAGTCGAAAATAGCAGTTTCAATCCACGCACCCGTGAAGGGTGCGACCCGAGAGCCACAATGCAACTCACTACGCTTTGATGGTTTCAATCCACGCACCCGTGAAGGGTGCGACTGTCACTTTATGCATTATTTTGCATTGACATCTCTATTTTATACTTTCTGGAGGCTTTTGGAATTTTGGTAACCAAAATAAATCTGTTTTGGTTATAAATACCCCCCCCCCAAAGACTGCGCGAATCTCCCGTATATAATCCATTGCTCACGGTTCGCGCACACAATTAGTATCTTAAATGCATAAAATCCCCTCGGGATCATAAGAACTTTTAGCACCTACATGATCAACTCGGTTTTTCCATTGCTTGCCTAAATTATAGAACCGTAAACTATCCTTTTCTTTGTCGATAATTCTAACAAGCTCATGTTTCATACTTTCATATTGACTGGGGTCAACTAGACATTCAAATACAGAGTATTGAACTCTTTGCCCGTATTGCATACAAACTTTCGCGACTCGCCGCAAACGTCTTGCTCCATTAACATCTCCACTTGCAACATCATAGGTCACCAAAACATACACAATTACCTCCAAAAAAATGCAGGATAATCGCTAAGATCTCCTCTTAGATACCGAGAAAATAACTGAGCTTGAACGAACGGAACAAGACCCAAAGGCATTTTTTCTTTTAAAAACGGATGAATAATCTGACTCTGTTTCTTTTGCTGCCAGTAACCTATCGCTTTCTTGAGCGAAGCATCTTTGAAGAAGAACCCTTGGGATTGAGTGAGAAAATCTGTTTCAGAAAGCTGCTTCCGGTTGAACAATGAGAGGACAAATCGATCTACCATGGGAGCGCGTAGCTCTTCAATAAGATCAAGAGCGAGACTTGCTCTTCCAGGTCGGCAGGCATGCAAATACCCCATTTGTGGATCAAGGCCAACAGATTCACAAGCAGACAATAGCTCTCGGCTTAACATTGTATAAAAAAATGAAAGAACAGCATTGACGGGATCTTTAGGTGGTCGCTTCTTCCGGCCTGAAAAAATTATATTTTCACAGCGCAAGGCCCCACCTAATGCTGAGTAGTAAAGATGAGCGGCATTGCCTTCAACACCTCTCAGCTCATCAAGATTATTGCAATAGAATATTTCTTTTTTACTATTTTCCAGTGCATCGACAATTCGGTCTACGCCAATATCTTTCATATCTGAATAGTCGCGGGCATAGTGCTGAAGTACTAGTCTTGCGTTATGAATTTTCGCACTAACAAAACGCTTTGCAATCGAAAGGCATGCCGATGAATCCATTGAGAGCCTATATTGTTCTCTTCTGAGCAAGACATTGCCAGATGTTGGACCGTTCACATGAGCTTGGAACCTTCCTCTTTCATCTAGGATAGAAACAGAAATTCCATGCATCGCACAGGCTCCAAGTACAGAGGTGCTGCAGCCGACATGTCCAAACAGAACAACTCCTTCAAGAAGATGAAAAGGTACACTCATTATTTTCTTCTGATCAACATATACAGCAAGAGCATCATCTTTTTTTCGAAGGTAGGCATCAGGGTTTGTTAGATAAAGCGTATTTAAAAGTCTTTTCATCTCAGTTTACTGCCTCCTGTCAAATTGCATCCAATACTCTTCTATTGCAAAATTACTTATTTTAGGAAGACATTCATCAGCGAGTGAACAACGGCAACATTTTGGGCCTATCTTAGCTTGAGGAGTTTTCTCTGCCTCAAAAAGATTGTGCATATGTTCTGCAAGTTCCTTTACCTCACTCCTAAGTTTTTCATTCACCTCTATATATTCTCTTCTTCGCGTCTCTCCATAAAAAAGAGAAGCCGTAGTAATAGTCTTTCCGTGCATCTCCTCAAGACATAAGACTTGTGCTGTTGCTTGAATCCTATCCCAATCCTCCACTTTCGGTTTTCCTACCTTATATTCAATAGGTCGAATATAAGAATCGGCGCCGCCAACACCGTATTCCACAATGTCAGCGACACCATATAGCCCAAGTGAATAACTTACAAGATGAACCCCACGTTCAGCTCTTACGCCATCAACACAAGAATATCCTGCCATATCCACACGCTCATGAAAGTAATTACCACGTACCGTGTCGATACTATCTTTCCAAATCTTCTCTAAATGAATGAGAGCCCATTGACGTTCACAATATGCCAGATGCTGTAAGCCTGAGAGAGCCAGCAGCTCGTCCTCGGTGTACATGACAGCCTATATGGAAGGCGCTATATAGTCGTAAATCTCCACCTCAATGCCGGGCATTTCCTCTTCAGAAACCTTAATCTCGTAGTCTTCAAATTTTCTTGGTTCTTGATTGGCAGGAATCTTCTTCTCAACCTGCACCATATCAAAAAGTGTATGGGCAGGAGCATTGCCAAGTTTGCTCTCATGCTTGAAGACTACAAGCTTACGCGATGTCATAAGGCCACGAGCAGCGCTGCGATCGCTCTCGAACATGTTCATGAAAGCCTCCCACAGAAGGTCGAGGTCAGCCTGGCAAAAACTAGATTTCTCGGCAAGGAAGGCAGAAACGAATCCCTCTATTCGATAAAGACCGTAGGGCACGTACTGCTTACGACCCATAGTCTTATTGTCCTTATCTTCCTTGGCTTCCGTTGCGGCCATTCGCGTGATGCTCATCTCAAGCGGCACGACTGGATCGATGGACTCGCCGAAACACAACTGCACGGGACCACGCACCTGGCCGCAGTTAACACCCGTTGTCATAACCGCACCAAAGGTCCTGATGTCGAAGAAGTTGTTGCACATGAATCTGGTGACCTTCAGCTGCTCCTCGACCTTCTTGGGCAGCTTCTTTTTTTGCGGCGTCAAATTGTAATGCCTATACGCTCTAAGATTGCGCTCGTTGAGAACAGCACCCTCCTGCACGTAAATCTTGTAGCCCAACTCTCCCTCATTAGTGTCCGGATCGTCTATGGCCTCTCCCTTTATAAGATTGACGTAATTGCGAATCTTACGCTTGATGCATACATCGGAAATAATCCCACGCGAGGTATCAGGATCGATGCGCGGGAGATTTCCTGCATCGGGGTCACCATTGGGGTTGCCGTTTTTGACATCACAGAAGAAGACGAAATCGTAACGGTTCTTGATAGGTTCTGCCATGATATTCTCCTAATTCTCACTGAGTCTACTGTCTGCAGTTTCATTGGATTCACTACCATTTTGTTTGTGTGAAGTCCAGAGATCTACGCGCTCTTGGTAGTACCCGATAAAGAACTCACCCTGATCCTCCATGGAGAGCGTCCCTGGATAGGGATTATCTGAGAGCTTCTTTCCCACTATCTCGTCAAGTTCCTTTTCAAGGATAACATTCAATCCTGGCTTCTTCTTGCGCAAATCGCTTAGGTGGTTCTGGCAACCATGCATGAGCGTCGGCATCACACGAGCCGGCGTAACTGATGCGGAACCTATATACTTATCCCGGATGGTTGCATTGGTGGTTCCCAACGCCTCCGACTGCGCTCTTTCCATCACGGCAAACAATCTACCAAGAAGGTACCCTACGTTGTTGTTGTCTCTATTTAAAGCCACGTCAATCTCGCTTTCTCTTATTGATGGAATTCCCGAAACACGCCGCGTGCGGACAAGGCAAGCTTTGATGAGCGATGCACGCTGACCTATGTCCCAACTGTTGTTTGACCCATGGTCTGCCCGCATGCGCGAGAGCAAAGTGCTGAGCAA
This sequence comes from Atopobium sp. oral taxon 199 str. F0494, assembly GCF_000411555.1. Lineage (GTDB taxonomy): Bacteria > Actinomycetota > Coriobacteriia > Coriobacteriales > Atopobiaceae > Lancefieldella. Next base: position 291,687 of record NZ_KE150487.1, read on the forward strand.
CGAACGGGGAAACCTGCCGCCAGTGAGCATCGCCTGCACACAAGGGTTCACAAGTGTGGAGGGGATATTCTCGTACTTTCTCTGAACGGCACATTGTCTGATGAGTTGAAACAGCGAAGTCTCCCGCACGCCTACCATCTCAATATCCCGCAGGTATTGGCCATAGTGCTCAGCCACTTCTCCAAGTGTGGCAGTCTCAAAGAACCGAACAGAAAGTCGCGCAGCGTTGGGAGATATGCCCAATACGTAGTAACGCACGTCAGGATTAAAGCTCATACTAAAAGGACGTCCGTTTTTGATACCTTCAATTGCATTACGGACACGATCAACAATTGCCGAGTCCTCAGCGACCTTATTTCCGTCGTTCCCACCAAGGAAATGCGTGAGCAGGCTGTCCTCGTCAGGCGATGGCCTGTCGCTCCAGAACGTAAAGGTAGTATCGCCCAAGTGAACCTTGCGTTCTGGGTCAGAGAGCAGCATCTTGAGGGCTGTACCCGCTCCAAAGGCAACCCGCTCTGAAACCGAGGCATTGTAGGCTTGGGTCTTGCCGTAGGAATTGAACGAATCACAGTTGAACGAAATGAGAGAGGCGCCGGAAGACTGCGCACCAGCAAAGCCTGTCACTGGCAAAAAGACACGGGCTAACATAGCTTTCTCACTCGTGACAGAGCACTGACCGGAGGTGCTGCTTTCGGGGTTTTCTGTACGATAACGATTCCAAGCATCAATCACAGACGGACGTTCATGAGCAAAAAATCCTTCTCCTGCAAAGTTCTCGACATAAAAAACAAGAAGGTTGCTTTTATTGTTTGCCTGTTTGAAAGACAGGATATCTTCTAATCGCCCTACATCCCACTGTCCCATCGGAAGACTTTGTGAGAAGAACTTGCGCACTGCGTCTGCAACGAAATCATCGCAGTGTTTGAGCACATTCTCGTGTAGCTCGCGCGATTTATTGCGCTTCTCGGTGCTACCTAGTCCAAACAGATACTCTGCCGTATCACAAAGAAAATAGGGTCTGACATTTGAGCTCCGTCGTTCGTTTAATGGTCGTGGAACGAGCATAACTGTATGCTCGTTGTCATTCTTGCTCCCTCCTTGTGACAAAGAGAGGATATTCTTCAGCTCACCATTTTCCGAAAGGACAATCTCCCAGAACACTTTCTCAGCGCTCATGCCTTCGGGTGGTGTTTGTCCGGATTTTTTTGGGTCGGCAGCATAGCGCTCGTAGAGGTCGTAAAGGTCCCTGATAATCATCCAATCACCTCTCGCGCAGCTGTGGAGACGTCGATGACGCCGCCTCTCATGACGGCACGGAAGAACTTAGGCTCAGGGTGCTCCATATCCGCAAAGTCCAAATCGTAGAGCATAAAACCAAGGTCCTTCTCAGAAACTCCTGCATATGCGGAGAGAGGAACGTTCTCCCCCTCCTCAACTAATGAAACTTCTGCGGAGAACTCCCTGCACCCAAGATAAGGCTGATTGAAGCACTGACCCTTGCGCAGGCGCCGCAGGACAATGTTGTAGTGCTTCTCAACCGTATCGTCCTCACCCACGCGGTTAGTCAAATCGAAGTGGGCATTGACGACATATGCAACGTCCCGTAACAGCAAAGTTGCGCGCTGCTGGCGGTCTGTCGATACGGTTTCATAGAGGGGCAGGTTTTTACCTCCCTCGATTGACTTAGCGCCCGCCGATCCACTGTAGGGAAGTTTACTTCCCACCTCGTTGCGGCGAAACGTCTCGAAGCGAATCTTGTTGAGCACCTCAATGCTATCAATGTGCCATGTGATTGCTGGTTTCCAATACACGGCCTCTAGGATTCCACGTGCCGCCGATGGCGTCATCACGTCATAGCTAACGCGCTCCGCCTTCATCTCGGGACGCGTGAAGCATGCGCGTGGTCCTTTTACCAGCATCTTTATGCCATATCCCATGTATCTCCTCCTTTCCTTGAATAGCTTTGTCCCAATCGTAATGCACGAGGTGCGTCATAGTACCATCACATTGAGTACCTCCTCATCCGGTGGGAGAAGACCCGTCTCTTCGCTGTAGACTGTACGGCAGTCGTCCTCCATGCGCAGCACGTTTACAAGACCCAGGTGTTCGATGAGTCCCTCTTGCTCTAACTCGCGCATGAGCTGAGGGTATACGCTTACGCTATAAGGCTGCAGCTGTCGTATAAGGGACGCCTCTTCACGAAAGGCCTCATGAGAGTGCAGGCGACTAAACAACTTCATACCCTTTTCATTCCAAGGGACGAAGACGGATTCACCTGAGTCTTCTATGACCCTATAGGTACGAGCGTACATCTCAAAGTCGTAGCAATAGTCCATGTAGCGCGATAGGAGACCCTTACTGAACGAAAGATGTTTCTGGTCAGACATGTCCTCGTAGAGTCCCGAGGAACCGTACTTCCTATGGCCCTTTCCGTCGTCTCCCACTATACATTTAGCATCAAGGCCTTCGGTCTGATAGCAACGCCTAAAGTAGAGGTCGACCGTATTCGCGTCAATGCCTAAGCCATCTACATTGAGCAGCTCAGATGCAATCGAGCGTGTCTTTCCCAGGAAAGAGCGCGTTCCTGACCGTACGAAAGCCTCATCCCTCTCGGCGAACTCGAAGATAAAAACATCTCCCGGAACCTTCTCGCCTACCTCATCGGTGCGTCCTCCATTGCGGTTACAGCGTCCCGCCGCCTGCACGATAGAATCCAGTCCAGCCATCTCGCGCCAGACGATAGGGAAATCGACATCCACACCCGCTTCTATAAGCTGGGTTGATATGACTACGCATCGTTTCCCTGCATCAAGCCGATTTCGTATCTTTGCAATCATCTGTGATCTGTGCACTGGAATCATGTGTGCGCTCAGATGAAAGAAACCTTCTTCATAAGGCTCTCTATTGTCCTCGATCAAAGCGCTCTCGCGCGCTCGGGCCACCACGTCGCGATAGAGAGTAAGCGCCTCAGCTTTCTTGCCAACAACACATAGTGCTTGATGCAATTGTATGAGTTTATCCACCAAGTCCTTTTCTAGAATCTCGCCCACTATCTGGTAGTGGACTCGTCCATCAAACGCCTTTGAGAATAGTTCCTCGTGTGCGCGACACAGTTCATGGGGGCAAGAGCCGAACGGCCACTCGTTTTGCACGGCTGGCTGCGTCGCTGTACAGAGCACGATGCTCGCACCGAAGTCGAGTGCCAATTCCTCGAGTGCCGCAAGCGTCGGGTGTATGAGCTCGATTGGTATGGTCTGTGCCTCGTCAAGTACGATAACGCTATTCGCAATGTTGTGCAGCTTGCGGCATTTTCCTGGCTTGTTTGAGAACAACGACTCCAGCAGCTGAACATTCGTAGTAACCACGATGGGCGCATCCCAATTCTGTACGGCAAGCCGCTCGTATTCGCGTCCTTCCTTCGCCGCTTCCTCAAAGTCGTAATTCGAGTGATGCTCAAGAACGTTATCAGCACCAAAAATATCCCTAAAAATAGTGGCGCTCTGCTCGACGATGGACGTAAAGGGGATGGCATAGATGACACGCTCGAGATCGTTCTCCGCCGCATGACGCAAGGCGAACTCCATAGACGAAAGCGTCTTACCACCGCCGGTCGGCACCGTGAGGGTGAAAAGGCCAGGCTTGGATACCGCTCCCTCTCTGCAATCGGCAAGAACGGCAGCACGTGCTTCGTTGACCGGCGTGTTCCCAGCCTTACCCGCCAGCCTCTCGAGATGATTTTCGAGTCTATCGAGCAACATGGGAATGGAGTCGTAGTCATGCCCCCTCTTCTCCGCCACCTCAGGGCTCATAAAGCTCTCCGTGTCAATCCAATCGGCATCGACAAGACACGAGAACAGCATGCGCGTCAGAGCCTGCCCCGAAAAGGATAGATGTTGCTGGAAGATTTGTCGCACCGCATTATCTTGCAGGGCTTCAGGGGATGATCTCATGATGCGGGAAAGCATCGTTGGTTCAAGGTCAACTCGATCCGGGGGGACAACATCAGGAAACTCATCTATCATGACATAGTACGGACTGTAGTCATCAATGGCTTTTCCTGGGGAAGGTGGGGTGCCAAGGCGCTCTATCCTATTCTCCATATCGATAGAGGTCTTCATACCGCCATGATGTCCTAGGATTGCATAAGCCAAAAGTTCGCCCACATAGGCCCCACTACCACATGCGTCATCTTTATCACCTCGGCCGCCATAGAGCTCAAGCGCACGTTTCGCACCAAACGCCGCATGATCTACGCTTACAGGCCTGTTGTGCAGGCGCTCATTCTGGAACCTGTCGCATGACTTACCCGCGTCATGCAAGAGGCCGAGTGCACGACCCCATTGCTCGTAGCCAAACGTGGATGCAAATTCGGCGCTCAGTTCCGACACGTTTACCAGATGCTCAGACAGAGGCTGCCATTCAGCTTCATCCTCGTCTTTTGAATGTGCCCACAGAATACTCATAGTGCCCCTCATTTTGTTAGTTATACGGCCGCACTTTATTAAACTCTCTCCTATAAGAATCTTGTTCTATTTATACGTCATCATCTTCTCTTTGTTCTTGAATCCTTTGTAATATCCTGCAAGCGGTATAATTAGCGATGCAAATGCCTTGAAAAAAATAAAGGCCTGTCAAAATTTCCTTTGGTGTCGAAGCACAATCGAAAATAAGATTCAAAAAAACCATCGATATATCCTCTCTGCGAATCAAGAAAGTATCGCAAGAAGGATAGTGCTGCTAAAAGTGGTGCTGGGAGTGCAAGAAGCACTGCAAACTGGGCGTCTCCTCCAGCGTTGCCGACCAAAACGGTAGTACCACCCCACCAAAGAGCACGGGCCGTGGTGGTAAAGACGAATGGAGTGACAAGCATTAGATTTAAAAACAATGGGAGCACCGAAGATAATAGGCTCATTTGATATTAAAGACTGCCGGAAAGACGGCAATTCATCCCAGATATTTTGCATACTTCGACTTACACGCGGCAACAAAAAGAATAGTAAGTCCGATAGTCGTATTAGCACCGCCAATAAAAATGAACCACAGATAGAAAAGTCTCGCAATGATTGAAGAAATTATCTTGGTACGAGAAGAACTTTCTCGCCTTAAACAACGCGACCACACAAACTAAGTATCTGCGATAGCCTCACGGACGTGCCCGCGAGCAGCCTGAAGCCGAGAGCGTGCCTCATCAGCGTTCACCTGCGCTAGCAGCATAACCACCGCGCATTTAACGTCCTCGTCCGCGAGACGCAAGGTCTTGTCGGCGTCCTGCAAAGAGCAGCCCGTAGCTTCGCACACAATATTGCGCGCGCGGCTTACCAGTTTTTCGTTCGTCTGCTGCACGTCAACCATGAGGTTTTGGTACACCTTGCCGATGCCCACCATAGCGCCTGTTGAAATCATGTTGAGAATTAACTTCTCCGCGGTGCCCGCCTTCAGACGCGTTGAGCCCGTCAGCACCTCTGGACCCGGCTCGGCCTCTATGGCAAGCTGAGCCACAGCTCCCGCCTCAGAACCCTTATTCGCGGTAACGGCAATCGTCTTACACCCGAGGGCGTTCGCGTAAGCAAGGCCGCCGATGACATAGGGAGTGCGGCCAGAAGCAGCCAGGCCAACAGCTAAATCTTTCTCGCAAAGGCCAATATCCTTAAGTTCCTCGACGCATAGCGTCTGACTGTCTTCCGCGCCTTCAATCGCTCTCACAAAGGCCTTCTCGCCACCAGCAATAAGACCGACAACCACACCGGGATCAACCCCGAAAGTTGGCGGGCACTCTACCGCGTCAAGCACGCCCAGGCGCCCTGAGGTCCCCGCGCCAAAGTAGATGACGCGCCCGCCCGCCTCAAGCGCTTCTTTCGCCCATGTAATCGCTTGCGCTACCTGCAGAAGCACTTCTCCAACAGCGTCGGCGACCTTATGATCTTCTTCATTCATCACCCGAGCAATCTCAAGCGGCGTCATTTGATCAAGCTGCATCGTATGGGCGTTTCGGCTCTCGGTTTTGAATTTGTCCAACTTGATCATGCAAAACTCCACTTCTCAAGCGTAAAGCCTCTGCCGGTATGAATGTACGACAGCAGCGGAATGTCCGACGCGGTGACACGCCCCACTACGGCGTCTCGCGGGTCAAGCGGGAGCTCTTTTTTCGTGATGGAGACTTCCCCGACGTAGCGACCGTACTCCGCGGCGCTTACCAGTATCGTTCCTACGGGAAGCAAGGCTCCCTTCTCGGCGGTGAACGGCGCCGTGGTGGCAACCGGCGATGACGCGGCAGCCACTGGCGGCGTAGCAACACACGGCGCGGCAACGGGCCCCTCCGTAGCGGCAGGCGTTGCCTCAACAACAGACGCGTCAGTCCACAGGCGCGACTCCTGCGAGCGGATAAGGTAGTCGGATGAGTCCACTCTATCGTGCTGCACCCGGCCGTACAGATAGTCGTATGTATCGTCCAGCTCTACCCGCAAAGGAACATGTCCCTCACTAAACGCTCGCAGCCACTTCCAAACACCCTCAGAGGCGCTAATGTCGCCGATAAAAACAACGTCAGTTTGGGCGTCATAGAGCTCAAGGGCATCGCGAGCGAGAAGAACTCCGGTATGGTCGCGATGCTCCTCAACAGTAGGAAGGCCTTCAAAAAGCGGACAGCGCTTCTCAGCGTCTCCCGGTATGAACGCAAGAGTTTGGAAACCCAAGCTCTTGAGGCGAGCATTACTGCGCGCAACACGTTCTATGGAAAGGCCAGTATATCGTTTGGGATAGTAATTGTGGCAGGCCGCGAAACGAGAAAAATCAGCCCCCGCTTCCTGCCAGACGCGGATGACGTCCTCCGTGATAGTTGACGCGTTGAAGACTACATGAAACACCCTAGAGAGCTCGATGATCCGTTGAGCGTCAAAGCCATAATCAAGACGCACATAATCAATTCCGAAGTCAGCGAGTTCTTCAAGACGAGAAACACCCAGTTTCTCCAAGGTATGAGGAGATACGTCGGCGATTAGGTGGACGCCCTTCTCGCCACAAAACCTGATGAGGTCACGGGCATCTCTTTGATACTCTGCGCTTGTTTCTTCAGGAATGTGCAGCGAAGTAAAGGTGTAGCGAGCACCGGCCTCATATGCTTTTTTCAGCATGCACGCATTCTTTTCAAATCCGCTGCCAACATAGAGAGACACTCCCGTAAACATACGCCTCACATCCTTTCTGCAACATGCCTCAATCCCCCGCCTGCAACGACGGGAGATTGAAGTCAGAATCAAGCCAAACGAGAATCAAATCGAATTAAAGCCAAGGTGCAGACAGGGCCAAACGGCCGTTACTCACCAAAGACATCGTTAATACGGTCTTCGTCAACGCCAAAGAAATACGTCAGGACAAAGCCGGCGACATAGGCCGCAAGCATAGCGATAACGTAGAAGCCCTGCGTGCCAGGCTGCACGATGAGCAGGCCAAAGAGACCGGATACGCCCTGCGAAACTGTACCAAGATGGAAGAGCCACGCGAGGATAGAGCCGACACCAGCGCCAAGGCAGGCCGTGATAAAGGGCCTGCCTAAAGGAAGTGTTACCGCATACATCAAAGGTTCACCGATACCAAGCACGCCAACAGGTATGGATTCAGTCAAGAACCGCTTAACGTGAGTGTTCTTCGTCTTAACAAGAATGGCGAGACCCGCGCCAACTTGTCCGCCGCCAGCCATCATAAGGATAGGCAGCAAATAGTTCACTCCCTGCGTAGGACCAGACGGATCATTGAGCATGACGTGGATTGGCGTCAACGCCTGATGCAAGCCAACGGAAACGAGCGGCAGGAAGGTTGAGCCCAACAGGTAGGCTCCGAAGACGCCGAGCTTATCGTAGAAGAACTGAAGGATAAAAAAGATCGCTTGCGTAAGGAATGCGCCGAGGGGCTGCAGCACCAAAACAGCCACGATAGAGCCGACAATGACTGTGCAGAGCGGTGTTAAGAAGGTATCCAGAACGCTCGGCATAATCTTGCGGAAGTTCTTCTCAAGCCAAGCAAAGAATATAGCACAGATAAGCGCGCCGAGAAGACCTCCTGCGGCGGCATTGAAGACATTCGAAGTCGTCACCGAGAACACGCCTTCAGCGAACTTCACTGACGGAAGGGCAAATGGCAAGTGAACTAGGTCCACGCCTTCCGTATTTTTGGCTAGAAGCGGCATACCCGCATTGGCAATGGAGAGCGCCGCCGCCATGGCACCGAGTACGGCCGACCCGCCAAACTCCTTCGCGGCATTCATTCCTACAAGAATCGGAAGGTAGGCAAAGAGCGCCCAACCCATCGTGCGAATGGTCTGGTACCACCAGGCTGTAGCAAACGCGTTGTGCGTGCCAACATTGATGACGTTACAGAGGCCGTTGATAAGGCCGGCCGCAATAATGCCCGGCAGAAGTGGCACAAAGATATTGGCAATCCTTTTCAGGAAGCGCTGCACGGGCTTATCGTACTTGGCCTTCTGAGTTGATTTGTTGCTCTTGGCAACCTCAGCCGCACTCTCGCCCGATGGCTCTTTGCTCAAGGCGCTCTGGTCTAGAACATCCCCAGCTTTGATGCCGGTCAATGCGGAAAATTCAGCAATGACTTTGTTGACCACGCCGGGACCGAGTACAACCTCAAGCCTGTCGCCTTCTTCCACGAGACCCATGACACCGTCAAGCGCCTTGAGGCTATTCGCGTCGACTTTTGAGGGATCGGCAACCTTGATGCGCAGCCGTGTCATGCACACCATGTTACCCAGGACGTTTTCCTTGCCACCAACGGCGGTAAGGATAGCCCCTGCAAACGTACTGTAATCCATATGCTTCCCTTCTCTCGTGATTGCCACCGAGGTTTTCCTATACGACAATGAACGACTCTCTCTATGTACCTTCTAACGTTGCGGCGTCTTCGCCGGCCGCGGCGTTTGCGCTCGTTGTGGCGTTTGCGCCGATTGCGGCATCCGCATCAGCTGCGACGGTATCGGATTCTGGAGCGGAAGCTGCTGAAGCCTTATTGGAAGGCGCCGTTGACTTCTCGATATAGTTTGACGAGAAGCGCCTGACGCTCTTCTCGTAATTACGATTCACATAGGCGACAAAAAGGGTATCGATAACGTTGAGCTGGGCGATTCTTGACGACATGGCGCCACTTCTCAGCACATGCTCCGTTTCTGCAACCCCAAGAACAAAATCAGCGCGGCGCGCAAGTTCCGAATCCACACCGCTTCTGGTAATCGCTACCAGTTTGGCTCCATTCGCCTTTACAATCCAGGCGCACTCAAGCATTTCGCGCGTGAGTCCCGAGTAGCTGATTACGAGGGCAAGATCTTCTCGCCCCGTGTTCTTCGCATAGAGCAGCTGCGAGTGCAAGTCATCGCAAAGATTGCAAGCGATATTCAGGCGCATGAGTTTAAGCTGCAAGTCATGAGCCACGAGAAGCGACGCACCTACGCCAAAGAGGCAGATAGAGCGCGCCTCCATCATAAGCGACACCACTTCATCAATCGTATCCGCGTCCAAAAGCTGCTTGGTCAGCTCAAGCGACGCGATATTTCTGGATGTTACCTTTTCGATAACGTTCTCGGTTGAGTCGCCTGCGATAACACCGCTCACAGCAATATCATTACTCTTGTCGCTTACCGCGAGCTCGTACACTAAGGCCTGCTGAAATTCTCTGTATCCGGCGCATCCGAGTTTTTTGCAGAGACGGACTACCGTTGACGCGGAGGTATATGTCTGATCCGCAAGTTCATGAATCGACTTACCAGCCGCTTCTCGGGAATTGGAAAGGATGTAGTCAATGATGTCACACTCCGCCGAGCTGGCATGTTGACGGTACTCTTCCAGATGTAAGCGCACTCCCCGCATACGGCCTCCTTTTACTAGCATCTTACTAGCTCACTGTAATTTTGAGCCTTGTATGACTAATTTGTTTCACCATCTGACTAAAAAGCATGACGTATTTTTCGCTCATGCCTCTTTCCAGACCGTTCGCGGACGATTTATCGCTGCTAGTTTGTCATTTCAACAGGCTTTATCAGGGTGCGCACGCTTTTCGCCACCCACCGCCTGTCTGATAAAATTGTTTCAAATAACGTGTAATGAGGCGTCTATAGTGACGTATGTATGCTGGCGTATATATCAGATTCCCCAGAATAACTGAAGCGGTGCTTTCATTTAATCTTTTGATTCGGCTCAAAGAAAACCCCACTCCCAATGCTGCGAGCGGGGTTTCATCTGCTCTTTTAATTAACGCTAACTCCTGCCGAGCGGAGCGACCTTCTCAAGACTTCTTGCGTCAATTGCACTTCTGACAATCGTCGCCCAAAAAGTAGAAATATGAGTAAAGGTAGTCCTTCTCCTTAGCTCATTAAATCCAAGCTCATAAGCTAATCTGCCAAAAACTTCATCAGCAAAAGAACTCGTTATAGTATTCACGCCCTCAAAATCGAACGTGACTACATCTTGAGAGCTACTATCAAAAGCTTGAGAAATCTGACTGAAGGCGCTTCTTCCTGCCGAGCGCGTTACTAAAGAGGTGCCAAAAGTATTCATATGTATAACCATAAAACTCTCCCCTCTGTAACGAACATTATCATATAGCAAAATTAGATGTACACACAAAAATATCTAATTCGTTACCAAAGAGGTCCTTCTTGTGACTTTTCTGAATATATTGCGTCTTTCGAATTATATCTAAATGAGCCTTTTGCTTCATCAGGGAGAAGATCATTCGTTTGAATGTCGATAGTTCTATCTACGGGTATTCTAAATGAGATTATGGTGCCTGGAAAATAAAGGTTAGGTACTTTTTGTATGCCCCGCTGCCTATCGATTTTTATAGAAGATTCATTTGCTATAGCTAAAAGATTCCCGTTAGCAGCTCTTACAAAATTTGAGAGAACTGAAAGTCCTACTCCTCCACTTACCTTCTCACTTCCGTAATCTTCTTTTCCTATCCACTGGCCTGTTTTTCGTTCAAATGCTTTAGCCATCCTATCTTCGGAGGATAGCTTTGCATATATCTGATTCTCCTTCATGCTTGAATCAATGCCTATGCCACCATCAGCAACGCAAACTTCCAAAAATCCCAAATTGGGAAAGTATTGTGCGCCCAATAAACCGCCTATCTTTGATTGCGCATGCATTTCTACATTATCCAAAATCTCACCAATTGAATAATCGATGGCACTTTTGACGCTATCTTGTACTTCAAGCTTTGAAACGATAATATCCATCAACCTATTGACTAAAGAATTGATATCAAAATCATCTTGAATTACTAATAAGGGAAGAAATCTGTTCTTTTCAGCATGACGATTAAAATCTTCGATCTGTTGTAATCCCACATACTTAAAGAAATCCATTCGGGATATATACTGTCGAACATTTTCCTTTATACCATTACTGTCAATGCAATCCTTAAGATTAAATCGCTTTACAAAAATCGCTAAAGCCACAATCTGGCTAATTGAAATAAAGTCGCATTTTGTCCAATCAAACTGAAAATCAATTTCTTCACCCAGGTAAAAATTTGGCTTGGCACACAATGTTACCAGCGAAGACTCATCGCATTGCAATGATGAGGCGCTCACGCGTATACGTTTCATTGTTTGGTGTCCTCATATAAAAACGATTCAACCAACTGCTGACCGCGGGAATCATGCACAACAAAGCGGATCTCTCGCTGAGGCTCACTGTTGCCATCAACGTCGCCACCAGCGCTACCATCACTGACGCTGCTATCGACAGCGCCTCCCTCAAGACGGGAAATGAACACGTCAACACGTTCATCACCAATATCGTCGGCAAACTGCTCACCCCACTCAATAACGGTGGGACCGTCAGATCCAATGGCATCAAAAAGGCCGGTATCTTCAAGCTGGCTGGAATCATTCAGGCGATACAAATCAAAATGGTAGAGCGGCATCGCGCCGCCCTCATACACCATCTCAATAGTAAAGGTAGGGCTCGTCACATCAGCGGCAATACCCATACCCTGCGCGATACCCTTCGTGAACTGCGTCTTTCCTGCTCCAAGATCTCCTGTCAGCACCAGCACATCGCCAGCTGCAAGGAGTTTTCCGCACTTCTCGCCAAGAGCAATGGTCTCGGCCGCGGAAGAAGAAACAAAGACGCCGGGGCTAACCATACGAGGAAGCTTACTCATGCACGACCTCCCCTTGCGGGTGTTCGCGGAGCCATCCGCCCAGAAGACGCAGGTCATCGGCAAGCAGCGTTCCCCAGTCCGGATGGTAGATAGTAGCCGCGGGGTGGAACGTTGGTAATACAACGAAATGACCCGTCTGGTACAGGCGGCCTCGCAGCGACGTCACGCCCTTCTCGGTACGCAAAATAAATTGCGACGCAAAATTACCCAGGCATACAATCGCGTCCGGCCAGATAGCACGAACCTGATTGCGCAGGTACGGAGCGCACGCCTCAATCTCTTCAGGACGAGGGTTTCTATTTGAGGGTGGCCGGCACTTGACCACGTTGGTGATGAAAATATCGTCGCGAGAAAGGCCCGCCGCTGCAAGGTAGCCGTCAAGTTTCTTGCCCGCCGCGCCGATAAACGGTCTTCCGCCAAGATCTTCGTTTCTGCCGGGTCCCTCGCCGATAAACATCACGCGCGCATGAGGATTTCCGTCCCCAAACACGATGGTATTGCGACCCTCGCATAGCTGACAAAGGCGACAATCTCTCATCTGGGCTCGGATTTCTTCGAGCGTAATGGACGGAATGTGTTGAGATGAATTCTCGGGCATCTTTTCAACCAACCATAGTTCTTAGGCAAACGGCCCCACGCTCGCTCCCGCGCCGCGCTCGCCGCGTTGCTCCGCGTACAGTGCACTAAAGGTAAACTTTATCGAGGCGCATTCCAAAATCGCATACGACCTCGTAGTTGATGGTATTACAAAGCTCAGCAATCTCTTCCGCGGAAATAAACTCATCGCCGTCAGCGCCCATGATAGTCACCATATCACCTACGCTGACCTCGTATCCGGGTCGATAAGAACGCGTTCTGTTGACATCAACGGCAAACATGAACTGATCCATGCAAATGTTGCCCACCTGTCGCACGCGCATGCCATCTACCAGCACATCCATGCGATTAGAAAGGCAGCGCGCGAGACCATCGGCATAACCGATAGGCACTGTTGCCACCTGGACGTTCTTCCGCGGAACCCGCCAGGTCAGTCCATACCCCACTCCATCGCCGACGTTGGGATAGACCGCGCGCGACACGCGTCCCCGCACGCTCATCACGGGCTCAAGAGCAATGCGCGGCACGGTGTTTTCCGCAGGATGAAGACCGTACAGGCCAATGCCCACCCGGCACATATCAAACTGAATGTCGGGATGAAGGATGGTGCCGGGGGTATTGTCGGCATGTATCAAACCGGTTTCAAGTCCGGCTTCATGCAGTATCGAAACCGCCTCGGTAAAGCGATTCACCTGCAAGGCGAAATCCCAGTCATCGAGCAAGTCAGCGGTGGCAAAATGCGTGAACGTACCGGCGCATGCAAGACCACGATGGAAATCGATGGCGCGCCGAACCTCAAGAGCTTCTTCTCGCCGCACGCCGATGCGAGTCATGCCGGTATCAAGGGCAAGATGATACTGGCCGACCTTGCCGGCCGCAGAGGACGCCTCCCCGTATTCGAGTGCGAAATCAACCTCGTATATCGCGGGCATCAAGTCAAATGTGACCAGGTCAGCAATGCTCTCCAGAGGCGGCTGGCTGAGCACCAAAATGGGATCTTCAATGCCCGCCTGGCGCAGGGCGATACCTTCGTCAACTGTGGCGACCCCAAATTGATGGGCGCCCGCCTGGCGCAAAGCCTTAGCGCACGCAACGGCTCCGTGACCGTAAGCATCGGCCTTGACGATGGCCATCAGCTTCACACCGCGCGCCATCTGCGCCTGAAACGCCTTCGCATTGTGCTTGAGCGCGCTGAGATCTATCTCGACCCATGCCCACCTGTTATTTGGAAGCGCCATCTTTGCTACTCCGTCATCGTTTCCACAGGAAATGAGATTTGCTCTTCAAGAGCGTCCGCCGCGAGGCCGACCGCCTCGGAAATATCGGACGCCATAACGCCACGTGTGCCGAATTTCTCCACCGCCAGCTGTCCCGCATAGGCGTGCACCTCGCAGGCAAGCGAGCAAAACGTTGGAAGATCGTCAGCGACTCCTCCAGCCAGAGCCAAACGCCCCGCGAGAACGCCTGCAAGAACATCGCCCGAACCGGCAGTCGCAAGCGTTGCGAAGCCGGGCTTGGGTAGTACGGCCTTCTGAACACCAACGCAGGCGGTCGCCGTGCTTTTAGCAACAACGACGAGCTCAGAGCCACCGTCAGCCCAAATGATCTTGCGAGCGGCGTCAAGCTGCTCTACCAGGCTTGCGGGCGGATTGTCAATCCTGCCTACCAAGCGGCCAAGCTCACGGCGATGCGGCGTCAGGATAAGCGGCGCTGAACGCCTTGTGACCTCGGGAAAATCGGGAAGATTATGGGACGTCAGACGTGCGATGCAGTTGAGCGCATCAGCGTCAACAATAAGCGGCAGGCTGGAATCGATAAGAGCCGATGTTACAGCAACCGTACCGCCGGAAACCCGCATACCCGGGCCAACAAGCGTGACCGTTCGCATGCCGGCAAGCTCGCTTACGAGAGGAACCGCGTCTTCGGTAAGCATGCCCTCCTCATCACAAGGCAGACCGACCGCGGGAATCTCCGGGCATTGAATCTGCACCGTAGGTAAAATGGCTTCCGGAACCGCAAGGGTCACATAACCGGCGCCCGCGCGAGCGGCGGAGCGCGCCGCCATAACCGCGGCACCCGGGAAGCGAGAAGAGCCTCCCACCACAAGCACAGATCCACGCGAGAACTTGTCCACGTCGTTTTGCTGCGCAGGCAAGCTGTCCAGATAGTCTTCCAAATCAGTACGCCACGCTACGGGATCCGCGTCCACTACAAGACGCTCGGTTTGCTCGGCAAGCGGTGCGACCACAATGGAGCCGCATACGTCACGGCCCGCATCCGCCAAAAGGCCTGGTTTAAGGGCTATCATCGTGACCGTCATATCCGCTATAACACAGGCGCTTTCGGCGTGGCCGGTCTGGGAGTCAAGACCCGACGGCACGTCCACCGCAAGCACGCGGGCGCCGGACTCATTGAGCGTCTCAATCCAAATGTCAAAGGGAGCGCGGACTTTTCCGTGAAAACCGGTTCCCAACATGCAGTCAAGGACGGCGTCAGCGGTGGAAAGCAAGTCCGCAAGTTCCGTCTTTGATGGGCCGACCAGCACTGATACGCCGGAGCGAACCGCGCGCTGCGCAGTTTGGCGCGCAAGATCGCCTGATATTTGATCCGGCTCAATGGGAGTAATGACCTTGACGTTAACGCTTCGCGAACGCAGCGCCTCAGCAGCCACCCAGCCGTCGCCGCCGTTGTTGCCCATGCCGGCAAGCACCACCACGTTATCGATGGTTCCTCCAAGATTCAGAACTTCCTGGGCGGCCGCATAGCCGGCGCGATGCATCAGCTCAGAAACGCTCACCCCTGTACGAGTAAGCGAGACCTCAACGCGCTTAATATCCTCAACGTTCAGAACAGGCTGCATGTTCTACTCCTCAGACTGCTGTTTCATGGTGTCTATTATAGTTTCTTGCACACGCTCAAGCTCATCTATCACAGAACGCGCCTCTTTAAATGAGGCCACAAGCGCTTGAGCTGCGTCTTCTTTCTCGTCAATTTTTGGTTTCACCGCGTCCGTCACGGTAACTGCATTTGCCACCGCAACAGAGCGGGTATGCGAGATTGAAAGAGCTACCTCACGAACTCCCTGCTCGCGCGCCACCTCAGCCGCTCGTCCGGCGAGAAGAACCCTCGGACGGCCTGTATCATCCAGCGTAACCGAAACGTCAGAGAACCCGACACCCGCGCCAAATCCCAGCCCCAACGCCTTCAGCACAGCTTCGCGAGCGGCAAAGCGGGCGGCATAGTGCTCGGCGGGATGCGCCGTATGCTCGCAATAGAGACGCTCCTCCTCCGTAAACACACGCCTGATAAAGTGAGGATGGCCATCAATCGCCCGCTGCATGCGCGCAATCTCCAGCATATCAACGCCAATTCCTGCAAGAGCCATACGTTACCCGCGCTTACGCCGTCAACTTGAAGGGTTCAAGCGCCTTCAAAACAATTTCATTGGCTTCCTGGCAAAGCTTTTCGGAGGAAGCCTCCGCAAGTACGCGCACCAGCGGCTCGGTGCCCGATGCCCTCACCAGAACACGACCATCGCCCTCGAGGTACTTCTCGGCAGCTTCAACTGCCTTCTTTACGTCGGCGGACTCCATGGCGGCGTTCTTGTCGGTAACCCGGACATTGAGCAACTGCTGCGGGTACAGGCGGACAGGACGAGCCAGCTCTGAGAGTTTCTCGCGTTCGGCGCGAAGAACTTCCATAATGCGAAGGCTGGTCATAATGCCGTCACCGGTCTTTTCCAAATCGCCAAAGATGATATGGCCGGACTGCTCGCCGCCCAGGCTGTACTCGTGCTCATTCATGCAGGCGTAGACGTTCTTATCGCCCACGTCGGTTTTCGCGTAGGAAAGACCCGCGTCCTCGAAGGCCTTGAACAGCCCGAAGTTGCTCATAACCGTGGTGACAACCGTCTGCTTTGCCAGGCGGCCGTACTTATTGAGATAGCAGCCACACACATACAAGATAAGGTCGCCGTCGACCACGTGGCCGCGTTCATCAACGGCCAGACAGCGGTCGGCATCGCCGTCGTAGGCAAAACCGACATCAAGGCCGTTTTGCACTACAAAGCGCTGCAGCTGGTCAATATGGGTGGAACCAGAGTCCACGTTAATGTTAAGGCCGTTGGGAGCGTTGTTGATAACGTGTGTCTCCGCGCCGAGCGCGTCAAAAACAGGACGAGCAACGCTTGAAGCCGCGCCGTTAGCGCAGTCAAGCCCGATTTTCATGCCCTGAAGGCTGAAGCCGCACGAGGCGATAAGACTGGAGATATAGCGATTGCGTCCCTGCATATAGTCGATGGTGCAGCCGATCTGTTCGCCTGTGGCGAGAGGAACCTCAAAGGTGCCGTCGATGTAATCCTCAACTTGCTGGAGTACATCCTCCTCCATCTTATAGCCATCTTTATTCACAAGCTTAATGCCGTTGTCCGTGAAGGGATTGTGAGAAGCGGTAATCATGATGCCGCAGTCAAAGGCGCCGTCGACCACCTCATAACTTACTCCGGGCGTCGGAATAACATGAAGGATATACGCGTCAGCGCCCGAAGCCACAAGACCAGAGACGAGTGCCGACTCAAACATATAGCTGGAGCGGCGAGTGTCTTTTCCCAAAATCACGCGGGCGCGATGACCCTGACGAAGCCCGTAGTACCACCCGATGAAGCGGCCAATCTTGTACGCGTGGTCAACGTTGAGGCCTTCGTTCGCACGGCCTCGAAATCCATCAGTGCCAAAGTACTTCATAGCAGCTCCTTGCATATGTCGTATATCGTATGTCATAGGTCCGCGCAATGCGGACGATTGGATGTTCTTCTCGCCTCGCACGCCTGCGCATGCGCGGCAATACTAATATTTTAGGTGAAATCAAAGTGCAGCCAACAAGAAAAAGGGTCTGTCGTAAAATCGACAGACCCTTGTGTGCTTTGGTTCTCGCGTGTCCGCATTCCTTGCGCCAATGCACCTTGCGCTCGGATACGTCCTGAAACGTTAGCGCTTCGAGAACTGCGGACGCTTGCGTGCCTTCTTCAGGCCGTACTTCTTACGCTCGACCGCACGGGAATCGCGGGTGAGGTAACCAGCCTTCTTGAGATCCTCACGGTACTCGCCGGCCTCAAGGAGCGCGCGGGCGATGCCCAGACGAAGCGCACCAGCCTGACCGTTGATGCCGCCGCCATCACAATTTGCGAAAACATCAAAATGACCAAGGGTATCGGTAACGCGCAGAGGCGCTACGGCATTGTCAACGAGCTGCTGGCGACCAAAATAGATGGCTGCCTCACGACCATTGACCACTACCTTGCCGGTACCGGGAATAAGACGAACACGAGCCACGGCCTCTTTACGACGACCGGTGCCAGTATAAACTGCAGTATTTTCAGCCATCGTTTAGCCCTCCAGCTCGATCTTAACGGGATTCTGTGCAGCATGCGGATGATTGGCTCCGGTATACACCTTGAGCTTCATGCCCTGCTTGCGACCGAGAGTGGTCTTGGGGAGCATGCCCTTAACGGCGTGCTCAATGACACGCTCAGGATGCTTCTCCATAGCTTCCTTGAAAGACTCAAGCTTGAGACCTCCAAGATAGCCAGAGTGACGCCAGTACTCTTTGTAATCAGCCTTAGTACCGGTAAGGATGACCTTCTCGGCGTTGATGATAACTACAAAGTCACCAGTATCGGCGTTAGGGGTATACTGCGGCTTGTTCTTTCCGCGAAGGATCATTGCTGCCTTCGTGGCCAGACGGCCGAGCGTAGCGCCCTCAGCGTCGATGAGCACCCACTTGCGCTCGACTTCGCCAGCCTTGGCGAACTGAGTCGACTTCTTCACTAGACTCCTCCTACGAATGTACAAAATGGCAGCTTCTGGACAAGCTACCGCTGCTTTTATCAGAGATTACGGGGCTCTGTGGAAAAGCCTTAAAAGTATACTCCACTTGCACGGCAATATCACGAGGAATTTTATATACGTTCTTCAGCAAACCGAGTATTATCAGTAGTATCCCACTCATCGGAGGTTGCTGATGATTTATACCGTTACGTTAAACCCCGCACTCGATAAGACCGTCCAAATTCCGCATTTTACCATTGACCAAGTCAACCGTATCACCGATATCCGTCAGGATGCGGGAGGCAAGGGCATCAACGTATCCAAGGTTATAGCTCAGCTGGGTGGAACTTCTGCTGCTGTCGCTCTTCTTGGCGGCACTACAGGCACCTGGATTGAGCGCTCTCTTAGCGAGCAGAACATCAAAGTCCATGCCTTCGACGCCGGTGGACAGACGCGAACCAATCTCAAGGTAGTTGACGCTGTCAGTCACACCAATACCGACATCAACGAACCGGGACCTGAGGTGCGCGATGAACAGCTCACTTCCATTCTCGACGAACTTGCGGGCATGACCTCCGCGGGAGACATCGTAGTGCTCTCCGGCAGTCTCCCGCGCGGGGCTTCCATAGATACCTACGGTCGCTGGACGCGCCGCCTGCGCGAAGCGGGACTGAAAGTCTTTTTGGACGCTGACGGCGCTGCCCTCCAGGCCGGCCTTGCCGAGAAGCCCTATTACACCAAACCCAACGATCATGAACTTTCTGAACTCGTAGGCCGCAGACTTGATACCGTTGACGATATAGCCGACGCCGCGGCAGCCCTTGTCGCAGAGGGTCCCAGCACCGTTTGCATCTCTATGGGAGGCAATGGCGCCGTCTATGTTGCCAAAGATCAGGCATGGTACGCATATCCTGTACGCGTGCCGGTAGGAAGCACCGTTGGAGCGGGAGATTCGGTAGTGGCGGCTTTTGCCTATGCCGAGGATAAAGGACTTTCCATTGAGGACACGCTGCGCCTCGCTATGGCAACTGGCGCCGCCAACGTCATGGAATCCGGTACGCAAGCCGCTCCACGCTCCGTTGTGGATTCGCTTCTTGAAAAGGTGCAGCTCAAGCGCCTTACCTAACGCCATCCGCGACAAAGGAGCGGATCTCTTCAATCCGCTTTTCCGCCTGTCCACGCCCTTGCAGATAAAGCGTCAAAAGCGCCTCGCCCGAGCGTTCGTTTACCTTCACCTCTACCGGCTCGGGAGGGGCTAGCACCAGGCACCGTCCTTCTCGCTCCAGCTGCCAGAGCTGCTCCCTGCAGGCGTTGTATCTTTTCGCACGCGTCTCAAGCGCGTCGAGATAATACGGGAAAGCGTCATAGCGATGTGAGCGAATGGCCATTTGCTCGTTTGCGGTGCCCTTGAGGTATTCACGGTCTTGCGTCACAATCACCACTGCTCGTTTTGACGGCATGTGATCCTCGGGGATTCGCGCTCCCGAAAGTCCGAGCGCAGGAGCAAAGGGAATGGAATCGGTGGTGCCGCCGTCCAAATAGCGGCGTCCCTCCTGCTCGACCGTCCTTGATACCAACGGCATCGAAGCCGAGGCCTGAACTTTCCAGATATCCTCAGGCAGAGATCGTACGTGCAGGTACGCGGGGGTCCCAAAGGTAACGTCAGAAGCTACGGCATACATTTGCAGAGGATTTGAGTTGAATGCCTCAGAATCGCATGGGTCCAGATGATTTTGTATCTCTTCGTACATGAATTCGCTGCCGGCAATATTTCCCGTAGTGGCCAGCGACCAGAACGACATGAACCTGCGATCGTCCCGGAATGCCAAGATCACGCGCATGGCACGACCGATCTGACGGGATTTGAAACTCACTGCATTGATGGCGCCCGCAGAGGTTCCCCACACGCTGTCGAAGTCGGCAATGCCATGTTCAAGCAAGACATCCAATACGCCGGCGGTAAAAATGCCCCGAAAGCTGCCGCCCTCAAGAACGAGGGCGGTAGTCGATTGGTACGCTCCAGCCTGTTGAGACGGTCGGACCGAAGGGGTTTCTCGCTCTTCTTTTGCCGCTAGGGTTTCCTTTGCAGTTTCTGTCGAATTCCTCGCCTTAGGTTCTGTTGGGTTTTCCTTCTCGGCTTCTGCTCCCATGAGGCCTCCTTCTGTTACTTGAAAGAAGTGTACCCTCATCAGCGCCGAGCGTCCTGATACTTTTTGAACGCCATTTGATATTCTCTATTCTCACGTTTGAAACGCCAGTTAAAGAGGATGGTCATCACCAGAAGAATCACAAGATATGACCCTACAAACGAAACCCATGCCTCAGGGATGCCGGGTAACCAGCCTCCGATGAGCGCCATTATCACTAACACGGAAAACATGCAGACGTTAAATCCCAGATACCGTTTGAAATAGCTAAAGCGCAGGATAAACGGTTGGTAATTAAACCAAACCTGCTGAAACAGCCCCGCTCCTGCTCCCGCGCCAATGAGCGTCAGAACAAGGATACTTTCCTGTCTGTCGCCAAAGTCACCAAGCAGCATCACCACAAAGTACACAAGTGAAACCATCGTAAAGTAAAACGCTCCTATAACAAGACCTTTCCGCGCCGTCTCGCCCATCGTTTTGTTGGCGCCACCGCCAAACTCTTGATTGGCGGTCTGCTCAATGTTCTGCATGCCCTGCGACTGTTTAAGTTCCATGGTATCCCCTTCTCTTGGGACGTTTTGAATTTGAAACATACTCGAACACCCTGCGGCCTAGTGCCCCAATCACCTCGTGACTGCCCGCCCTCGCGCATAATGCCTCGCGCGGCTGGCTACCTTTGCCCCGAGGCACCTACCTGAGGCCAATGCGCTTTTTAATGCCTGCCGCATATTTTCTTGAGGCAACCAGGTTCTTCTCACCAAGAGAAAGAAGCATGCGTCCGGATCCCGCGGGACTAATCCCTGTAACATGGTCCAAATTGACCAATTCCTGTCGAGAAGTACGGACAAACTCCGTTTCTTTCAGGGCCGCTTCAAGCTCATGCAGGCGACTGTCGCTTTCAAGCGTTTCACCAGTTGCAAGATGAATCAGTGATGCGTTCTCGCTCGTTTCAATCCACGCTACATCGGCGAGAAACACTATGCGCCGCTTGATGGTTCCGGGAACGTACCCCGAAATTTTGCCGTCAGCCATCTGCAGCTGGCGAACAATTCCGGCAACGCGCCAGTCATCCGACCCGCTCAGGATAGTCACCTCTATCTGCGAACGACCCTTTTCCTCTACGACACGAATCTCCATCTTTCGTCCAAACAATCGATTCTGCCTGTTGCCGCCTCGCCTTAAGGCATCTCTAGCATAAGCAAACTGAATGCGAATAGCTCAGCATGCGCCCAAGATGCACTATCTGGCAGGTAGAATGCTTTTTATGCAATAAATTCAACATCGCCGCAATATTACAATCGTTCATATTGCATGTATGGCAATATGAACGATTGTTAATTCATTATTTATCTCTATTCATATTATCTTTTATGGGATCTGTTGCTCCTCTTCTTATGGAACTTCACTGCAAAAACTATGCCTAAAATAATACTTATTGTAACCAGTATGCCAGCAATTGAATAAAACACCATATGCCTAGGCAAATCGGCAAGCGGTTCAACAGAACGATTGACCAGCTTCTTTGAAGACTCCCATTCCGCAGGGACTTCACAGCGCTCTGCGTGCACGAGCAAACGATGGGTATTAACGCCATATGGTGTACAAGTTACGAGAGTAACTTGGTCTTTTCCAGGTTCGATTGAGAGACTATTTACTTCTTCAGGAAGAACAACCTCGGTTGAAGTTACTCTATATGCGTGATCTTCACCAAGCACACGAACAATGAACCAATCATTTACGCTCAGTTCATTCAGCTTATCAAAAATGCGAGCAGTTGGTAATCCGGTATGTCCCGCAAGGACACAGTGAGTTGATTCTCCACCGATAGGAACTGACGTGTTCACAACATGCCCAACACCATGCTGAAGCACTTTATCAGTTGTAAAATGATAAATGGGGAGATCAACACTAATTTTTGGTATTATCAGCTCACCCATGGTACCGTCTCCGGCAACATTGAGGACTTCCTTGTATTCTTCGTTTCCAGGCATCGTATCTTTACTGTCAAATGGGTCAATGACTTTTGAGCTACCATCACGAAGATGTTTATTAAAGGCTATTGCTTTCTCTTTTTCAGAAGAAAGATCCTCTTTTTTCATTGCTGTTACAGTTTTTTCTTGAGTCGCACTCACTTCATTTTGGGCTTGCTGATTAAGCCAATCACTTACAAATGGATAAGATATAAGTGCAAGACCTGCTACTAAAGCAATAATAGATAAAATCAGCCAAATCTGGGAACGTTTCTTTTTCTTTATATTTTCAACATTTAACTGAGTTCCGGACATCTGTATACCGGATACTTGAGGCACTGATACTTTCCTTCTACCGGACACAGTAACAGAAGCAGGAGAATCTGATGATTCTCCTGCTTCACTGCCATGCTTCATATGTTTTGCATAAGCCATGATTGAAACAAGCTCTGCTTACTTAAGCGCGCTGCTTCCTTGAACGAACGATTGCAAATACGCCAGCAGCGAGAAGAACAGTTCCTGCTGCCGTAAGAGTAAAGGTGCCCGCATCGCCGGTAATAGGAAGAGCAGGCTGCTTGTTGTCGACTACATTCTGAGAATTAACGAGGAAATTGTTCTCGATTACACCATCTGTTGCTGGGTTATCAGCAGTAGCGGTAGTCTCATCGAGATCAAACTCAATGTCGTTAACCTTAGTATAGCCAGTAGGAACGCCAGTTTCAGAAATCTTGTAGTGCCCAGCAGCGAGACCGGAGAAGTAAACATAACCCTTATCATTGGAAACAGAAGTCAAAACCTTACCGTTGGGAAGGGTAAGAGTGAAGGTAGCGCCCTTAAGAGGATTACCCTCAGGGTCAGTCTTCTTAAAGACGTAACCGTAGGTTTTCACCTTAGTCGTGCTGCCAGGAGTAACCGTCGCTGAATCATAAGGATTGGGATTGAATGTAACGGTGGCGGTGTTGCCAGTCACATCGTCTGCACTATGAGAGAAAGCTTCAGAAGTAAGTTCTGCTTCATAAGTAACTTCAATCGCCTTGCCAGGGTTAGCAAGGATATAGTCCTTCTTATACTCAATCGTGTAGCCATCCTCAGCTGCTGTTAACGTATAGTCAGCACCAGACTCTGCCTTTTGGCCGTTGATTTTGATGGTATCAGTCTTGATTTTAAGGCCCTTGGTCGGCTTATCACCAATCGTGAACGTGGCATTTTTAGAGTCCTTCGGATAGTTAGGGATAGCGGTATTGACCTTGAAGGGGACACTGTCACCAACACTGTACTGGTCAGTAGACTCCTTATACTCAGAACCAACGGTCTTCTTAACAGTTACATCAGTCTTCTTGACATCAATAGGAGCAACGTCGCGGGACTTATAGGTACCATTTTCAACCTTGGGGGAAACGTCGACCACCATATTCTGGTACACACGAGTTTTACCACTTGTAGTAGTAACACGGACAAGATAGTAGCCGCTGCCGAGCGTCAGCTTAGCAGTACCATCAGCACCTGCAGTAGCAGTTGTATATGCAGGTTTTGAGGTTAGAGCATTTGCGATAGCCGCAGTAGCGTTCTGCATATCAGAGCCCTGAGTAAAAGTATAGCCATCAGTAGCAACAGCAGCAATCTTATCGATTGTGTCGTACTCGGACGGAAGACCGTCAGCCATCTTGTAGGTCAGGTTGTTAGCAGCATCAATATCTGCGTCAGCGATCTGATACGCACTTACTACGTCACCGCTCTCAAGACCCTTAATGGTGATTTCGCTATCAGCAACATCGTTAACGCTTGTAGGCGCTGCAAATGCCTTGACCGGTACCAGGGAAAATACCAAAACGACTGCTGCAAAAAGACAGCCAATCTTCCCCAGAATACCCTTAGAAGCAGATCTCATTCTTTCCTCCTTTTCCTTTTCTGGCTAACCAGAATAAGCCTGTAGTTATTATACCTTGCAGCTTCTGTTTACAAGCTCCAATTTAAAACTACATAAATTACTTGAATTTAAGTACTCAAACATCATGTTGGGCTCTAAAAAATACCTTAGCCCCCCTTTATTCCTTCTTTTTATATCTCCTTCGGATAAAAATCAAACCTATAATTAAACTAATTCCTATTACTAGACCAACCAATGTTAGAATAAATAGAGGAGTTTCAAAATACAGACGTGATTCAGGAGGCATAGAAGTATCTCTTTTTTCATTCCATTCTTCCGGAACATCGCACCTTTCAGCGTGCACCAAGAGGCGGTGCGTATTAACGCCATAGGGAGTGCAGGTAACTAATGTCACCTGATCCTTCCCTTCAACTATTGTAAGACTCCCTGTTTCTTCAGGAAGTACTGTTTCAACAGAGGTCACACGGTATGCGTGGTCTTCTCCTAACACTTTAATAATAAACCAGTCACCTTCCTTAAGTTGATCAAGATTATCAAAAACTTTGGCTGAAGGCAGGCCAGTATGGCCTGCTAGAACACAATGTGTCGATTCACCGCCCACGGGAAGCGAAGTTGTAGGCATGTGTCCTACACCGTGATCCATGCCCTTTCCGGTCACATCATGATATATTGGCATACTAACGTTAATGCTCGGAATGATAATCTGCCCCATCACGCCGTCATCTGAAATATTTAGGAGCGACTCATATTCTTCATTAGAAGTTTGTGTGATACTGGGATCAAATGGATCAGTGACGAGAACCCTACCCGCCTGTAAGCGTTTGTTATAATCTTGCGCCGCATCCATGTGAGCAGAAAGATCTTCTTTAGAAATATTGGATACTGCCTCTTCTTGATTTTTTACAACTTTATTCTGCTCAATTTGATTTAGCCAACTGCTGGCATAGGGATAAGCAATCAACCCAACACCAAACAAAAACAGCAACATCGCTATAATAATTGCAATTGTAAGGGATTGAGGAATATGCCTACAACATTTACAAGCATCGCGCTGAAGCGACTTCGGTGCTTTACTTTCGTATTTTAGCAAAGAAGAAGAGGGAATCACTACTCCCTCTTCTTCGATCTTCCTATAATGTTTACCGTTAACCAACAATTACTCTCTTGTAATCAATTACTTACTAATCTTTTTACGAGAACTCGCGACAATCATAGCACTACCGGCAATCATAACAACACCAGCAACAGTAAGAGCAAGCGTACCTGCACCACCCGTTATAGGAAGAACACCCTGATCGGGGTCGACAACAGTATTGTCATTTGTATACTTTTGGTAGTTTGCTTCGGCGATACCGGTTGTAGCAGGGTTATCAAGCGTTGCAGAAGCAGCTTTAATGGTTACTTTAAAATCGGCAACTGCTTGCTTCCCGGCGGGAACCTTTGTTTCCTTTACTGTATACGTCTTTCCATCAGCAAGATCCTCAAACCAGACATAACCATTAGCGTCTGCAGTCGACTTAAGCACATCGCCATTCTCGTCTTTAATGGCTTCTGTGCCGTCTTCATTATAGAGCGTAAACTCGGCCCCCTGAAGCGGGTGACTGTCTTTGTCAACCTTTTGGAAGTAGAAGCCATAAGTGTTCACTTTATCTTTAATAGGATCACTCGTATGAGTGGTTGTGGGGCTATTGCTGTAGTCAAGCGTAAGGGAATTCTTTGTTCCATCAGAAGCAGTTTTGAAAGCAGCGCTCGTAAGTTTTGCCTTATATGCCACCGTGATGGTTTGACCGAGATGGGTCTTAATAAAATCAGACTTAAATGAAAGCGTAAAGCCATTGCCATTAGCGGCAACTGTGTACTCAGAAGCCGCAACAGGGTTGCCGTTAGCTTTCACTTCAATAGTGTCAGTCTGATCAATAAGACCGTCGTTAGGAGCATCTTTAAAAGTAAAAGTCGGATTCGTGTAGTTGGAAGGATAATTCGGAACCGCAGCAGTAATGGTAAATGGAACTAGGTCGCCAACCTGGTACTCACTGGTTTCGTGAGCATTACTTTCACCGACCGTCTTATCTGGCTGGGGGCCATCCTCAGCTTTAATATCAACTGTCTGTGGATTTGCAACATAAGTCAACCCAGAAGACTTAGGCGTATTATTAACAACGGTATTCTGATAAACCTTTGTCGATCCATCAGCATTAGTAACGACAAATAGCCATTCGCCGTCATCAAGACCAGAGAATGTAACTGCGCCGCCGGCTGCCGTTACAGTTTTTACGTCAAGGGGAGTAACACTTCCGCCAGCAATATCCGTTGCAATTTTACCCACCGCAGCCTTCATTTCAGCAGAATTTGATTGGAGCGCTGAATACGTATTGCCATCGATTCCGTTTGCATACTTATACGTTAAGTTATTATTAGAATCAACAACTGCGTCGACAATTTGGTAGGCGGTAACAGTAGCTCCACTGTCAACATTCTTGAGAGTGATATCAGAAGCGTACTTACTCCCCGGTTCTGCTGATGCCATGCCAACTGGCACCATTGAAAGAGCAAGCGCTGCCGCAGCAATGCCTGTTAGCACCTTCTGTCTAAACCCTTTTTTGATCATTTTCTACTCCTTTCGCGACTGATTTTCAGTCATGATCAAACTTACTTTAGCCATCAACTGCACCTTTAGTGAGCAACTGATACAAACGACTTGCGGTATATGCAGTACAGAACAAACCCTACCGCAAATACTATGAACATGATTCCCGCACCAACAAAAGGTATGTTCCCTACGCCACCTGCATATGGAAGCGCACCTAACACGCGGTTATCCACATCAATTTGGAACCAATAACCACTGCTACCATTTTCTCCCTGATGATCGGAGCTGATAGGTAGTCCATTTAACGTAGCATTCCCAGAAGTATCAATTACAAGCCTCAAGTCATTATCAAGTTTTTGATAACCGGCAGGAACCTTTGTCTCACGAATGATATATGTACCTGGCTTAAGATCAGAAAACTTTGCTTTACCGTCATTATCAGTGGCAATAGCAGGCGCGACTATCGTCTCTCCATCTTCAGCAAAAACCGTAAACTCTGCACCAGCAAGAGGTGTTTTCGCATTTCCATCAGTACTTGAAGTCTTGTACATAATAATATCATACGTTTTCAGAGTATTAGTAATGGTATTTACACCGTCAGTACTACCATTAATATTCCCTGACCTATACGAACTATATATAACTGGCGAACTATATGAAGTATCATATCCTTCAATCGGGCTTATTTCATCGACTGACCAGGTGGTATCTCCCTCAAGACCTCCGGGTACAACAATATCCTTCGACCAATCATTACCAGCATCTAACGTGATTGGATCTCCATAGTCCTTAGTGATTTCTACACCGTTTATGGTCATAGTCCTTTTAAGCTGCACGGTAATGGTCTTGCTGGCATGGTCAGAAATATCATCACCTGACCATTTCTTTTCAACTTTAACTTGAGACAATGGAACTTTCATCGTAGGACGCTCGTAAGGCGACATCCCATGTTCCTGATCGGTAACAACACCATTAACCGTTTTTTGTCTAATATACTCTAACGTCGCAGACGTATTGGAATAGACTGAGTACGTGCCGTCTCCATTATCAAGAACATTCTCATCTAGACCATTACCATTAGCAGCAGCTGCTACAGAATCTAGTGCCTTTTGTGTGGGAGTAACTGTAAAGCTTACTGAATAGATTACGTTATTTTCAAGCTGACTAATACTTGAAAGATCCCATGTGACGGTATCGCCACTTAACTTCGCCTTCGGAGCTTCTGACCAATCGGTTGTAACCCCATTAGCACTGGTTTTAGTATATTTGAAAGTAGTTACCTGACCATCAATATTCGTTGCTGAAACCATATCAGTAAGAGTGTCTTTTATCTTAACGTCTCTGTAGTAGGACTTATGCGTAATGTCAGCAACAATAGAACTAAAAGCATTGACGATGCCTTCTTGATCTTTTGCATCAAAATAGTAATTATCGGTCTGCTGTCCGTCATACGCATAATCTACAAGATCTCGCATACGATCAACATCGCCAAATGTACCTATAGCGTAAAAAGTATTTCCAGAAGTAACTACATTACGCGCGTCATCTGTTGCTGGTCCAAAACACTCTTGAACGTTCTTCTTTCCCTCTTTCCCCTCATCATGACCGGTTCCAAGAAGATAGTGACCACTCGCTGTCTTTGTGTAATTATGTTTAGTGCCATTATAAAATGTAGGGTTTCCATCAGATACAAAAATGACATATGTAGGGTCACCATCGCTGCTTTGAGCCACTTCATTTGCAGCCTTTAATGCATCTTCCCAGTTAGTTCCTCCATGATACTTTGGCAATCCTGCATCATGGGGTGTTTCAATGTCATCTACCGCCTGTTGAAACGCATTTAAATCTGATGTCCAGAGACTCCCACCAAATCTTTCCTTATATGCAATTGATTCAAACGTTACCAATGACATTTGAATACGGCTAGGATCATCAATAGTATTGTTCTGCATTAGCTCATCCGCTAATGCGTTTACCGCCTCTTTTGCCACCTTAAGACGCGTCTCCTTTTTGTGCTTATTATTCATGCTATTCGATTTATCAAATACGACAATAACGTTCGCACGCGTCTTTTCTGTACTTATTTGAGACCTACCTTTTACACTAAGCGTAAGAGTATAGGAGCCGTCTCCATTAGGGGTAAGAGTTTTGGTGTGAACAGGAGGTTCATCCGCCAAAACGGGTATCGGTGGCACTACAAGGAAACCCACAAGTAGTACTACTCCAATAATTACTCCCCACAGAGCAGTAAAACACGCTCTATATCGTAGACTCATCCTGGCCTCCATCACTCTATGCCATATGATCAAAGACTAAAAACTGGTTGATCGCCCACTACCCCAAGCAATCTGTTCCATCAGATTCAGTTCCCCAATCTAAACACTCTCACTAAAATAACCAAAATAATCTTACCAAAAGACTTAATACATTCTTAACACATTTCTACTAGAATTTTGCAAACTAATAATTTTTACACAAATAAGGTACGAGTAATTTTTTGGTCTCCTTCCTTTGGAGGGTGTGTCAAAGTTCCCCTCAGCGCTCGCTCAAATTTGATCAGTCGAATGGTTCTTTGATTCTATCCTTGCGGCAATACCGAAGTTTTCCACAAACTCCTCCGCTGAAACATCGCACCTATCACAGTGGCAGAGAGGCTTGCTCTTTAGATTTTTCTCTAGGTTTTTAGGTAAGCGTCTAGAAATCCTTCACATATCATGTTATCAGAGCTATATCCTTTGGTTGGAGCAAGTTTCAATAGTAATTTACTACTCCATATATCGGTCCAACCGGTTCAGTATCAGTACGAAATGAAGTGTTGCTTGTATGCCAAATCACCTTTTGGCAAGTGCTGCAAGTAGATTTGAGCTGAGAAACTTGTATTTTGATGTATACTCATAGTCCGTTCAACAGATCTGCTGTCAAGGCAGACTGCAGCAACACTCGGGCAGACTTTTATTTGGGTCAAGACTCAGCTGTGTCGATAAGTTACAACTTACTGAAAATGCCTGCATGAAAGCGTCTTTTTTTAAATTATTAGATATCTTTAGTCTTTCCAGTATGAAAGACACAACACCAATAAAAGCAGACGTAGAAAACGTACTATTTCTTTTCTTACATAGTGCGTAATACTTACCTCTCGCTGACACGTATACCAAAGCATACATACCAGCGCAACACGATAGTTCCATACCCCTTAGCCTTTGGAGAAAAAGTTTTTAACTATTCCTCGCGTGTTGAGGTTGTGCTTAAGACCAGACGGTATCGATATACTTAGGGGAGCTCTTCGATATTTTCAATAAGGGCTAGTTGAACAGAGAAGCAGGTCTGCTGCCTATCTCAATTTCTCACTAAACTTGCACTTTCCTTGTTTAAAATCAAAGCCAGACCTCACCTCCTCCTCTTTTAGATCGAACAACGCCGCTCGAAGTAAAGGCTCTCTATCCGGAAAGGCTTAATCCTTATTAAGACCCGTTCTTTGAAGGATCATACGGATGTTCTTGATCTTATTCGAGCCAACCATAGTCTTTTCCTTCGTCAACATGCGCTTCGGGAAATGTTAATTAAACTTAAAGTACATCCTCGTGCTCATAAGATCTTTACCCTTAGATCTCCTTTGTCATTTAAGATATCGAGATGGTGTGCTTATACTTCACCATTTTATCCCGATAGTTCTTTCGTATGCGGACGCTCTCGTCTTTCAGGGCATCTATCTAGCAAGATTACGCACAAGTTGGTAAAGAAACACAAGGTTGTGAAAACTGTTTTAAGACAAAAACCTTAGGTGACAATTAGTTGTTCGTCTAAAATTTTAAAATCGCTCTACAAGCAAAGTGAATCCTTTTAAGGGGTAATGCTCGTTCATAAATCCATATAAATTCATATACACAAACTCCAGCTCATTTCTTTAAAACAAAATTCAACATTTCCCCTTATGGTGGAGCCAGAGGGGAAGCAATCGAACCTGACGGCTTCCCCTTCAGCAAAAGGGTCTTCCGTCTCCCCGTCCAGCACCTCCATCGGAACCTCGCGGTTGTCCTCGGAGTACCACGAGGCTACCACGAGCCTGTCCTCGTGCAGATAGATTTTATCGACGAAGTACTCCATGACGGAGTCCCTCACTTCCGCAT
The DNA here is from genome assembly GCF_000411555.1 of Atopobium sp. oral taxon 199 str. F0494. GTDB lineage: Bacteria > Actinomycetota > Coriobacteriia > Coriobacteriales > Atopobiaceae > Lancefieldella. Next base: position 322,999 of record NZ_KE150487.1, read on the forward strand.
TGTCGAAATCCGCATGGAGGAACCTGTCGTAGTAGGACCTTATTGAGTGCTCGTTCTCGAAGAGCGACGTCTGACCGTCTCGGCAGCTATGGCGTCGTCCAGGGCTTCCTTGCGCGCCTGAAGCTCGGCCATGCGTTTCTGGCATCGCCTCGTTGAATATGCCCGCCTCTATCGCCCTCACGAAGTTGGCGAGGCCCTTCTCGACGTCCCTGCGCTGCTGCTCAAGGCCCGCGAGGTAGTCCGTGCCCTTGTAGTGCTCCTCGTAGTATTTGGCCGCGTCCACAGCGATTGACGCGAGGTTCTCGCTGTCGTCCAGGAACCCCTTGAGGATGTCGATCACCGCGCCCTCGACCCACTCCTTGCGAACGGGCCTCTTCGAGCACCTCTTGGCCCTCTGCTCCTTGCAGTAGTAGTAATAGTGCTTCGCCCCGGTCTTGCTCGTGCCCGAGACGCCCTGCATGGAGCCTCCGCACTCGCCGCAGAAGAGCTTGCCCGTAAGCCAGTAGCGAGGGGCGTCCTCTGCCTGTGCGCTCGCCCTGCGCCTTGAGCCGTTGCGCTTGTTCTCGGCGAGCCGCCTCTGCGCCCTGTCGAACAGCTCCTCGTCCACAATCTGCGGCATGCCGCCCTCGACGGTGACGCCGCCGTGGCGATACTCGCCTATGTAGGCCCTGTTCTTGAGCAGCTTGTTCATGGTCTTGACGCCGAAGAGCGCCCCGCGCGTCGTCCTGAGGCCCCTCTCGTTGAAGTCGTCGCATATGGACTGCATCGCCTCGCCGTCGGCGTAGCGCTCGAACATGTCAACCACGAACGGGGCGACGGCATCGTCCACGACATAATGCTTCTCGTCGTCCACACCGTAGCCCCACACCTTGTGACCGTTGTATAGGGCGTGCTCCGCGTTGTAGGTCATGCCTCGCCTTATGTTCTGGGACAGCTATCTTGAGCAGAACTCGGCCATGCCCTCCATCATCGTCTCCATGAGCACCGACTCCGGCGAGTCATCCGGCGTAGGCTCCGCGATGAGGCAGACGCGGCAGCCAGCGTCTCGAATCCTACGCTTGGCGTCCGCCAGCTCGAAGCGGTCACGCCCCAGCCGGTCGGTCTTCCACAGGATGAGAACGGCTGGCCTTATCGCGCCCACCTCGGAGAGCATGACTGGTACTGCGGGCGGTCACTGATCGTGCCCGATATGGCGGCGTCCTCGTACTCCTTGGCTATGCGGTATCCGTGCGCCTCGGCGAACGCCTGCGCCTGCTCCCTCTGCTGGTCGATGGAAGCCTCGTTCTGGCTGTGTGACGAGAAGCGGTAGTAGGCTATAGCGAGGTTGTTGTCGTTCTGTACGAATCTATTCTGCTTTGCCAACTAAAGAATCACCTCCTTACTCGAACGCCTAAATATCGTCGTCAGCAAGAGAAAACATCCAATTAAGCCACGAAAGAACACTGGACGCACGTCTGTGTACAGTTGCCCCGCCGTTACATACATTCAACTGCAACATAGCTTCTTCAATATATTGCTTATCAGGATAATTACCATTTTCTATTACTGTCTTAAACAAATTATGAAAAATTCGATGTCTCAAAATCAGGCTCACATACGCAAGTTGTCTTTCTCGATAATTCATATCGAGTATCTGAAAAGCTATATCTGTGAGTTTTACTTTCCCCCGTTCAGAGCGGTCAAAAAGACCCAGATATTCTCCCGCTGCAGGATAATATGCAGCCTGACGTTTTACAGTACCCATAAACTCGGTAACTTCATCTGTTGTCATTGCATTTTCGGCGGCGGCGCCCAAACGCTCTGCTAAAGCAATTACCCTGTCAAGCCTGTCTGCTTGAATGAATGGAACATTTGTCTCCGTTTGATTGTCATTGAGATTTGCAGTTGTCTTCTTCCATGTATCAATAAGGTCTGACATGGAAATTTGACAATCTTCGAAAGTATATGCATGTTTATTTATAAGCCTTATTGACGAGAGAAGATTATGCTCAGTAAACTCATATTCATACAGATAATACGTTAGATTTGTATACTGCGAAAACACCAGTCTGATAGGCTTTTTCACCAGTGCAAGATATTTGCGATATGGGAAATAGAGTTGCCGAATATTAAAATTATCATGCCTGATATTTTTTGCTTCCATAATACAAATTGAGCTTTGTGACTCAAACCCGCCATCAATTTCAAGCTGCGCTTTGCTTACATTAATAGTCTTTCGCACCGCTGCATTAGAGTTAGCTGCTTGCTGTGGAAGTAAGTTCACATCAAACGAAAAGTCACCACTTCCCATACGTCCGTTGAAAGTCTCGACTAAATCTTGTTCTTCCTCATTAAGGAACTGCTCAAGCGTATGACTTACAAGAAGTGCGTTAATTGCATTTGATTCACTGGTCAGATTTTCCACTCGCAAAGTCTCATAATCAGGGAGTGAAATAGGTGTTGGTTTCATTCCTAATGTATCTGGGAAAGCTTCGTACAAATCAAATTTACCTATCACATAAGAATGACGCGACACTGGTAATATATTCAATCCAAGCTCTCGCAAGGGACTTGCCACCGAATCGACAGTATCAAACTTCGTCATTAAGCGAGGCTCTCTGAATTCTTTTATGGCATCCGCCTGAATCTCAAAAAGGCCTCCGTTTTTTGTCTGCTCTTCAATAGGATATTTTTCGAAAAGCTTCAACCAGGCATTATCCGTTTTGCCAATTGTCTCAGCCACTAATTAACACCTCCTTCACCGTGCCACGTCTGTCACCGCGAGAGTTGATAGAGCGTTTTGCATCTACTGTTTCAATTTTGAAGCTTTTATATAGTTCTCGAATCTCTTCGCAGTCACTATTCGATTGCAAGAAATGTATGCCCTGCTCACGCAATTTGACACATTCATCACGTAACCGTACTTGCTCGTCGTATCCGAAACCGCCTTGCGTATAGCCAGTAAATGCAGAGGTTGCAGTAATAGGCATATATGGCGGGTCTAAATACACAAATGCCCCTTTAGGTAGGCCTATTAAGCAATCCGCAAAATCACCCTCGCGCATTTCGATATTTGCATTGCAAAAATATCCATGCAGTGCACGAATGCCAACTTCGTTGACAATATTAGGATGTTTATATCGACCATATGGAACATTAAGCTGTCCAGCAGAATTCACTCGAAAAAGTCCGTTGTAACAAGTCTTGTTTAGGTAAATAATGCGTGCAGCACGCTGGAAATCTGACATATTCTCAAACTCGGGTGTTCTATCTAAACCTCGAACAAAGTAGAACCATTCGCTACCAGATTCGTCATTTTTCTTTTCGTGATTCTTGAGTTCTTCTATTAAATCATCTGGGTTGTCTCTGACTACCCTATATACATTAATCAGCTCTTTGTTGTAATCGTTGATTCGTACATATTGAGGCTGCCTGTCAAATAAGACCGCTCCTCCTCCAACAAACGGCTCGACATAATAGGAAATTCTTTTTGGTAGTCTTTTCTCTATTTCTTCCAGAAGTTGTCGTTTTCCGCCTACCCACTTTAGAATAGGTCGTACAAGTTTATTTTTTTTCAAAATACGCACCTCCTATCTTTGGTCGACGTTTGCTGTCTCAGCATGCTTTGTCGCATATTCTTTCGCAGCCAATCGCAAGAATGCAGAAAGAGACAAACCATATTCTTTTGCGATGTCTTTGATTTCGTTTTTTTCTGATTCCGCCAACGATATGGACACTGATACTCTTTTTTCTGTTGTATCGCTCAACATTAAATCACCTCATCTATAAATATGAATATAGTTAAGCATAGCACTAGCAGACTCTATTTTCAATAATTCTTATATAATTCTTAGTCAATATTATAATTCTAATTTTCTACTCCCACATCTCAAGACCATAGACATAACCATTCGCTGCTACCTGTTCAGCGAGGACTTGAATGCGCTTGGATAGGAATCTTTTGACCACTTTCGTAACCGTTTCTCGCCCAAATTCAGGCACAAAAATAACCATAGTGCCAGCCATCGGCATTATGGTTACTTTTTTGCCACATTCTGGTCTTTATTGTGACCAAAATCATAACTGCATCTGGTCGTCGTCATTCTTGTGCGCATCGGCCTCCAACAGGTCGCCGAACCGCAGCGAGATGTCGCGGGCGCGGTTCCTGACGTCTTCCCTCTTCCTCTGAAGCCCCTGCCATGCCCTCTCACAGCTTGCATAGAAGTTAGGATACCTCTCCTTGACCTTGGGGATGATAAACGAGGCGAAGCCTGACGGCTCAGAATTGACCTCCTCAGCGTCTTTTGCAAGCCGCTCGACCTCCCGTGCCCTCTCGGCAACCAGACGCGCCCTGCGGTCGTTCTCGGCCCTCTGGCGGGCTATCTCGGCCTTCTGTTTTGCAAGGTCGTCTGTCTGCCTCTTGGCCTCCTCGATTTCCCGCCTGACCCTCTTTCGCTCAGGCACAAGGTCGGCAAGCTCGTCCCTGGCATCTGCGACCTGCTGCTGCACGTCCTCAAGGTCGCCTATCATCTCGTTGACCTCGTCGTTCAGCCGGTCCTTCTCGTCCTCCATGTAGGCCTGCAGCCCTTCGAGGTGGTCGTATTTGTCCTCCACCTCCTCGTGCAGCCTTTCGTTCTCGCCCTCAAGGGCATGCCTCAGCTCGTTGGCCTTCTCGGCGTCTTTCATCGCCATGTACTCGTTAGGGGAAAGGCTCCTCCTCGCCGCCTTCCTGGCGATGTGCGCCTCTTTGTACGCTCTCTTCTCGTCGTCGGTCATGTTCTTGACCGCTTCCTCGTCGTAGGTCTTCAGCTCGTTGACGTCCCAGCCCTTCTCGCGCATGCGCTTCGGATAGTCGCGGTTGAGCTTCTTGTACATCTTCAGGTTGACGACGTCCTTGCCCTTCAGCTCGCCCTTGCCGTTGTACGACATGGCGATGATGTGCTCGTGCTCCGCCCCTCGTCGCGGTAGCGCTCCCTCATGCGGACGTCGCCGTCCCTCAGGATGCCAATCTCGCAAAGCGTCTCGTAGGAGTCCTTGAAGAACCTCTCCCTGTCCTCCGGCGTCTGGGCGTCAATCCACTCCTTCTCTGGCTTGACGATGAGGGAGAAGGCGAGCACCACGTCCGAGCGGAGGCCTCGCCCTTTGTAAGACGTCTTTCTCATCTCGTTCTCGTAGTCCTTCACCTCTTCGAGCATGGCTTCGTATGCCTCCACTCCCGAGGCGTGAGGCCCGAGGTGGGCGTTAGTGTCGCTCATCTTACGATCGAGCGTCTTCGTCTTCGAGTATCTCTCGGTGCCCGCCTCGCAAAGTATCTTGCGCAGGTTCCCGCGTCTGTTCGAATTGCCCTTGGCCGCCGCTCCTCTCTTGAGCTTTAGCACGGGCATACCAACATTGAATCCCATGGCATTCATCCTCCTTGTCACATGGATTTTTCGGAGGATGATTCAGGCTAAGGCGCCTCCGTATTTTCGAGCGGCATTCCCTCTCGGCTGGCCGCTCTCTCTTTATGCAACGGTGTCCGTCACTCTGCTTATCGCCACGATAAGTTAGAGTAACACTCCATCCGACTTATCTGCGATAAGTCTCCTGGACCGAGAGGGGCTGCCGCCCCTCTGGACTCCCTGCCTGCCTCGAAAAGTCATGCCCACCCTGTGGGTCATAACTTGCGTTCTCGGCATGGTCGGTCGCACCCGAAACTTCAGGGTAAGCGCTCTGCGCACCCTTCCAGCCTTCGAGATACTCCTCAGTTTCGAAGCGTCGTCTGGCACGTCCGGGAACATCTCCCGGAGCGCCTTCCCGAGCTTCTCGTTGGCCCGCCTCTCGGCGGTCTGCTTGTCGCGGCGAACCGCATTCATCTTCTCCTTCAGAGCCTCAAGCTCCGCGTCGAAATCTCTCATAATCGTTTGCCTCCTAATCCATCTCGCCTGTGTCGCGATCCGCAACGCCAAGCTGCACCCTCACCGCCTCGTAGCAGTTCCCGAGGTCTGCGGGTGTCGTGCCGTGGGCGTTGCAGTACTCGAAGACGACCGTGCGGTAAATCCCGCGTTCCCTAGGTTTCATGTTGACCAGCGAGGGGCACCACTTTGAGCTGTTCGTGAAAAGCAACTTTCCGTTTGCGCCTCTGACCTGCATCCATTCGCCGTCGGCGCATGCAATCTCACAGATTCGCTGTGCGAACATCTTGCTGCTCATAGGGTTCCGCATGCCCGGATGCTCGCAATCCATCCACCTGTCATACTTCCAGCGCAGGTACCTGATTGGCGGGAAGTCATGATGCTCCGTGTCTTTGTCCTCATCCCAGAACTCGGCCAACGTGTCGTTGCCAAGAACCCACTCGTGCTTGAGCTTTGCGGCCTCCTCTAGCTCTGGTAGCTCGTAGTATCTCGGCCACTTCACCAGCGACTGGTAGGCCATGTACTCGCACACCTCTCGGGGTACCAGCCACTCGGAGCGTATGGTCTTGTCGTCCGCCTTGCCTATGAACTGGCCCGTGAACGGGACGTAGATGTTCCTGTCCAGCCACGCGTCGCCCTTGTCCCTCGTCTTGGGGATGTCGTTGGCGGCGCAGACAATCAATGCATGCGGCGTGTAGTCGAACATGCCCTTGTTCTTGCGCTCGACGCCTATAGCATCATGCGAGATGATGTTCTTCAGGCGGGAGTTGTCCTTCAGGTACGCACCAGAGTCGGAGTCCTCGCACGTGATGAGCGAGACGCCAACAATGTTGGATACCCCGAAGCGGCCGCCGTCTCCACCACCGGCGAGCAGCGCGAGGCTCGACGTCATGCACCCATCGAAGCCGACGAGCGCCTTGAGGTGGTCGAGCACCGAACTCTTGCCGTTGTGACCCGTCTTGTTGTACAGGGTCACCATCACACGCCAGTTGTGGTAGCTACGCAGGCAGGCGCCTGCGAGCTTGACCAGAAGGTCACGCCCGCCATCGTACGGCGTGTAAGAGTCGGACAGCCCCCCACAGGTCAATCACGGTACCATCAGGCATCGTATGCGTGGGCACAGGCGGCTCCTTGTCTGGAAGCGCCGTGGCGCTCTTCCTGAGCGATACGAGTCAGGCGAGAAGTCCAGCATCACGCGCTCCTCGTAGTCCCAGATGCCGTTCGCCATGAAGACGAGGGCGGGGTCGTCGCACTCGCACACGCGGTTCTCGCGACGCGACGCCATGTCGTGGAGCTTCTGGACGAAGTTCTTCTTCCAGCTGCCGTTGACGGAACCCGCCAGCTCGTGGCACCACCTTTCTATCTGGCCGTCGCCAATCTCGCGGTAGACGCCCTCGTCCCAGTCGTAGACCGCGAAGACGCCCTCGGAGGTCTCCTTGCCGATGGTCTCCCTCACGCACACCATGCGGACGACTTCTCGCATGAAGACCAGCTCGGCGGCCTGCACGGGGTCTATGGCCTTCGGCCTCGCCCACCTCAGGGCACGCCCGCGAGGCGGCTTATGATTATCGCCGTGGCCTTCACGAGGGGAATCCACCCAGTAGACCAGATTGTCCGTCACAATCACGACCCTCTCGGAGAGCATGTCCAGACTGTCAAATGGGTGTGCCGTCCTGCACACGTAGGTCACCGCCGCATGAAGTGCCTTCGTGTAGCTCTCCCCACCGTACATGTAGCCGGGATTGTATGCATTGCCCTGGTTGTTCACGTCATAATCAGGGCCTTCCTTCAATCTCTGCGCCATGCCACTAGGCGCTTGAAATATCGGTCGAAACGTGATATTGCGATATTATTTCTATACGTAGATGAGGCGATTCCTGTTGCTGTGGCGGCAAGGGAGCTGCCCTTTTGTTTGTCGTTATAAATCCGCACCTCCTTCAGTTCCTCGGCTCGACGAGCTGATAGTTCTCGCCAATCCATGCATCCACGTCTTCCCTCTTATAGAAAATGGAGCGGTGAAACCTGTAGAACCTCGGTCCCGTGCCGTTCGTCCTCCATATGCGGAGCGTGGTCGGGCTGAGGCCCGGCCTCTCCACAACCTCGCGCGTAGTAAGAAAACCCTTATTCTCAACCTGCATGTCTTCCATATCTGATACCTCCTCGATTCAGGTTCGGCGAGCAACAAAAAGGCCCCCTGTGGAAACCAGAGACGAACATGGGCATGAAAATGCCTTGCCTATCTCGGTTTCCACAGGGGGCTTCGTCAATCGTTGTTTCACCTGTGACGCTTGGCCTGTATTGCCTCGCGCTCGGCCCTTATTCCCGGCAGTAACCCCGCATCAGAGGCGGGACGGGTGCTGAGCCTTGTTCTCTATGCCTCTATAATACGCCAAAAACAACCGCAACACAAGGAAAACATTCGCTTAACCGCAGGTCAGAAGGCTGTTCTGCTCGTATATGAGCGGAAAGTGACAAAAAAATTTGCGCCCCACATAATGGAAAACCGCCACGACCACATGGGGCTGAACACATCCTGAACACATCGAAATTCAATGTGTTCAGGCAAAGCGCTTGTAAACGAGGCTTTCCACTTTTCGCACCCCGTTTTCATGTCCTTCGCAAGTGCGCATTTCGGGCGCTTCGCGCCCTCAATGCAGGCTAGGGCGGCCCTGCGGGCCGCCAGACTATTACAGACGACGTATGAGGACGGGTTCGAATGGAGGAATCCCTCTCATGCACACATGCTTTTCACACGTCGTCCATCCCTCGGGCGCGGAGCGCCCGAGCCTTTGAATCTCTTCCGCCGTAGGCGGTGCATTCGCAGCGGGGCGGCGATAGCCGCCTCCGCCCATAGGCAGAGCGCCGTTCGCAGTCGCTGTCGATGGTCTGCGGGTGGGACGGGACCAGATTCGCCCTCAGGAGCCGTTTTAAGGCACAAAAACCTTGGATGGGATTTTATCCATCCAAGGCCTTAAAGCCGCCCTACGGGCTTCGTAGGGCGTCGCTCGTGGTCAGTAATCGTCCACGAACCTATATACAAGCGCCAACTCATTTCTCACGAAATAAAGTTCAACGCTTCCTACTCTGGTGGAGGTGCGGAGAATCGAACTCCGGTCCAAAGCAAATCCGCGGCAGGTGTCTCCAAGCTCAGTTGCTCATTACATCTTAAACAACGCACGCCGAGCAACCCGCGTTTGTTGTTCCAGCCGGTTCAATCTTTTTGTAAGGCATACCGACTACGTCCTTACAAGCATCTCCCTCACATGACGTCGCCCCGGAAGCGGGAGCATATCCCGGTTTGACGCGCTGAACTTTTAATTAAGCAGCGAGAGCCATCTGAGGCTCATAAGAAAGAGTGTTGTCAATTCAATTTGACATTTCCCCTGTTTAACGTGGCGAGGAGACCACGGCTTGCTGCCCACCTAAGACTCACCCTGTCGAATCCAGTCACCCCCGGATGAATGAGGTGCTGTGTCACCATACAGCTTTCAAGTTACGCACGCGAGAAGCACAGCACAGGCGGCGTTGCTTGCGCCGTACCGGACGGACGGCATCTCTGCCGTTGCCGAGCTTTTCTCAGCGCCCGACAATAACATCGGGACGAACAGTATACCCCTTTTTGTCGGGATATGCTCGTGTTTCCAGACGACAACACAGCGCGCGAGGTAACTTTCCAGAAGTGCGGCGCCGCGCCTTCCGAAAGTATGGCCCAGCAGGTGACTTTCCAGAAAGGGGTATGGCTCACGGGTGGCGTTTCCAAAAAAGTGCCACAGTTGTGATAAAAATACTTCACAACTCATGGCATTTTTAGGGGATTTATCACAACTGATGCCTTTTTTAGGAGTTTTCATATCACAACTCATGCACTTTTTTGGAAACGCCTCAATGGACGCCCGAGTAGACCGGAAGCGGACGCCTAAGTGGCACCTAACGAGGACTGAAGTGGACCAGAGAGCCGGACGCTAAAATGCACTGGAGTCAGTCGGCTGAAGAAGAGCTTCCTAGCTGAGAGGTTCTTCTCGCCCGCTCATGCGCTCGGCCTGCCGCGAAACCTTTGGCATACTCTGACCTGCGGCGATCCTTTGCCTCGCGAATCTCCTCATCATGCAGCAGCTGCCGCTCCCGATCGATGAACATAACCGCAATCACAGCGAGAAGAAACACGGGGCTTGCAAGAATCATGTAATTCCCCATCACGGGAATCAACCGACTCCCGATAACGGCTCCCGCGACAAAGCAGAAAATGGTTCCGAAATAGAGCAGGGAAGACTCCGCGTGCTCCTTGTTGTGCGTGTGGATATATGCGGCGACTTCCTGCGTGCCGCTTCGAAGGTTCCCTATGCACATGGTCGTCGCGAACGCGTGTCCGTGCAGCTTTCTGAACGCCTGCACCTGGATGCCGCACGCCAGCGACGTAAGGCTGTTTGCCAGCAGGTTCATATCCTGCGGTATAAACGCAACGCAGGTCAAGAGAAAGATTTCGACAAAAACGGCAAGCTGTCTCCAGTGAAGATGACGTTCGCGAGCCACTATGCGAATGACATACGCCACCGCGATGCCGATGGCAAACGCCAGCACCGGCATTCCATACTTAGCACACTTTTCAAACGAGCCGCTGGTTACATGAATGCCCAACAACAACAAATTGCCCGTTTGCGCATTGGCGAAGACGTGATCGCGCACAAGATAGGAGTAGGCGTCCATCACGCCTCCCGACAGCGCCAAAAGCGCCGCTACCTCAACGGAATCCGACATTTGCAGCGCGTGTTTCAAGGCAATCTCCCTGCTGATTGGTCACCATAAGTCGTGCAACTCGCACGAAAAAAGCGGCGCAAGCGAAAAGCTTACACCGCTAACTTAGCACTACTCGACAAAAATGTTGTGGCTCAATTGCCAAGCTTCATTCGCATCAGTCAGAGTTAGTCCTCGACAAGCTCAAACTGATCGGGGCCAACGCCGCACACGGGGCACGTGTAGTCCTCGGGAAGCTCGGGAGTATCCACCTCAACCTCATAGCCGCAAACGGTGCATACGAACTTGTATGTCTTTTCTGCCATCTTGTTTCCTCTCTCCACGACCGGCTCCATACCGGTCTTTTACGTACTTCTGGTCCTGCAAACACGCGATCGCACTGGGTAAATTACGACCGCGTTTGAAGCATTTTATCAATACCTGACTTTTTTACAAGCCCGAGAGCTCCTTATCGGCACGTAACGTCACCGGCCTCTAAGCTGCCGGCGCCCAAAATCTGGCGCCCAAAATCTGGCGCTCACAGCCTGACGCATCAACACCGGAGCATCAAAACCAGCACCGCTAAAAGCGACTCCGCTCCTTGAGCGCGCGCTGAATCTCCCTATCGGAATCACGACGAGCGGCGTCGGCCCGCTTGTCATATAGTTTCTTGCCGCGCGCGAGTCCAATAACCAGCTTCACACGATTATGCGTGTCAAACAGCAGGTCAAGCGGTATGAGCGCAAGCCCCTTTTGGCGCAGCTTACCGTCAAGATAGGTAATCTGGCTCCTGTGCAGCAACAGCTTGCGCTTGCGGTCCGGGTCTACATTCCACACACCGCCATTTGAGTACGGATGGATATGCACCCCGTGAAGCCACACTTCACGACCACGAACCAGGCAGAACGCGTCCGTAATCTGCGCTCCACGGTCACGAAGGCTTTTGACCTCCGTGCCCGTCAGCACCACACCGCATTCAAACGTCTCCAGTATTTCGTATTCATGGCGAGCAGAACGATTGCGCGCAATACTCTTACGCTCACGCTTTTCCATCGTCCGCCTCCTTTTGTGTCTTGGACCCGGGCTCCTTGCCGGCCGACATCTCAGACCCGGGCTTCTTGCCGGCCGACGTCTCAGGCTCGGACTCCGTGCCGTTGTCTGACGTCTCGGAGTTCAGCGCCGCGTCGCGCACGAGCTCTAAAAGAGCGAGGGCAGCGGGCTCGCCCACAAGGTCGCGGGCGCGAATGGTCAACTGCGTTGCCTCGCCGCGATTGCCCATTGCAGCCTCATCTTGAGCGCACATCAAAAGGCAGACCGCGATTTCCGCGTTGGCTCCATCAGGCAAGCCTTCCGCCGCGAGAAGATCCTCCGCTTCAGAGTCGGACACGCCATCCGGGTCGGTTTCGGTACCCGCGGCCTGACTCAAAGCGGCGTCAAGCGCCCCGTCACGCGCGTCAAGACGGCGAGCTGCACGCAGCGCCGCTGCCGCCTGCTGCGGACGACCTGTCTGCTCAAACCATGCGGCGAAATTCAAAAAGGCGCGCGCAAGATGCCTTACCTCGCTTGCTCGCTCAAAGACGCTGAAGGTAAGCGCCAGATACTGCTGGACATCGCCGGCAATCTTATACAAATCAGCCAAATCAAGACGGGCGGCGCAGTTCATGGGGTTCCAGCGGATAGCCTGCTTGAGGGCGTCTGCCGCCTCTTCGTATTTGCCCGTCCGCACGCAGGAAAGCGCAAAGTCGGCATACAGACGCTCAAACGGCTCTCCAACGTCACGCAACTCTCGGGGGTCCTTCTCTACACGCCTATAGGCAAGACGGTCAAAGAGCGTGGGAAACGCGAACCATTGAACCTCGTTGGTTGTCTGATAATTGCGGTCAACGTACTCTTCCGCGTCCTCCGCGAGACGAGCCAGCAGCCCATACGCCTGTTCATCTTCATTTTGCAGCAACAAGCCCTCGGTATCGATGAGCTCATCGGAAAGTTCTGTCTGTGCCATGTCTCTCCTTCGGAGGCAATGCTTTATCCTTTTCGGCCGGCCACGTTGCGCATCGGCTACACTACACCCCCGGCCACGTTGCGCATCGGCCACGTTGCGCGGAACCGCGTTGTGCGCCAGTAGCTCTTGCACGGCGGCTTTTTGCGCAGCTACTCTATACCCGCCTTGGCTCACCTTTTAACAGACGGTCGCTTAACAGGCGACCGTTTGCCATGCAGCATATTCACCGGCAAAAAATCAATCTGCCCGCGTTCTATTGTAACCGCAGAAACCTTGACCTTAATGCGATCTCCGATGCGCCACCTTTTGCCGGTAGCCTCTTCGGTAAGCATGAACTGCTCCTCGTCGTAGCGAATCCACTCCTGCCCGAGATCTCTGACATGCAGCAGCCCTTCAGCATACGTCGTATCCAGCGTAATAAAGAGGCCAAAGCGCTCTACGCTCTCAATGGTTCCCCATGCCTCCTCGCCGATTCGGCTCTGATAGAACTCGGCCATTTTTATTTTCTGCGAAGCGCTGGCGGCGCTGTCGGCTACACGTTCGCGCTCGGAGCACGTCGCGCACAGCTGCGGAAGCGCTTTTATCTGCTCAAGCCGACCTTTTCCGAGGTTCTTCTCGCCGGCGAGAAGAGCTTTAAGCGCGCGATGCACCAGTATGTCCGGATAGCGCCGAATGGGCGAGGTGAAATGGCAGTACGCAGTGGCTCCAAGCGCGTAGTGGCCTTGATTGACGGGTAGATAAATCGCACGCTTTTGCGCTCTGAGCAGCACGGCATTAACCACACGGGCATAGGCGGTACCGCGCGATTTCTCAATCGCCTCGCGAATGGCACGGGGGTCTCCATTCGCTATGCGCGCGGCTTCTGCAGCCTCCAGGGCTCCGATGGCGATAAGCGCCGACAAACCGGTACGCAGTGCCTCGGGAGAAGGCTGCTCATGTACACGATAGGCTGTCTTACTGTCCGCGTCGGCGAGCATCTTGGCCACTGATTCGTTTGCCAGCAGCATCGCCTCTTCTATCAAACCTGTGGCGCGCGTTCTCCTGCGAACAGAGACACCAGTCGGATGCCCGTTTGTATCCAGCAGCATGCGCGTCTCAACGGTCTCAAAATCAATGGCTCCCCGCTCGCGACGAATCTTCTGGCGCTTCGCTCTGATTTCATCGAGAACTTCAAGCATTTCGACTAGAGCTGACTGCTGAGCCTCACCGTCCGCAGCACCGTCTGCAGCACCGTCCGATACAACGACATCTTGAGCTTGCTTTCCTTCAAGCAAATCATCTGCCTGCTCATACGATAAGCGGGCTGCAGAACGAATCATAGCGTTCATCGCTTGAGCAGAACAGACGGCGCCCTTCTCGTCAAGTCTCATGCGAACGCTTACGGTCAGGCGATCTTCATGAGGGCGCAGCGAGCACAAATTATTGCAAAGCTGCTCAGGCAACATGGGGATAACACGATCCACAAGATACACCGAACAGGTCCGCACCTGCGCTTCAAGATCAATCGGCGAGCCCCAAGATACATATCGAGAAACGTCCGCGATATGAACGTCGAGTTCATATCCGCCATCGGGCAGCCGACGGGCGCCCACAGCGTCATCAAAGTCCTTCGCGTCCGAAGGGTCTATCGTGATGCAGAGCGCTTCTCGCAAATCAACACGACTCGCGTCGTCCGCCAGCTCTGTATTGCTATCGAGTGACAGGCGTGACGCCTCTGCCAGAGCGCTTTGGGGAAACTCCGTAGCAAGTCCGAATGAGGCAATTACAGCCTCAATATTCATATCCAACTCATCGGACGAGCCGACACGCCGGTCAAGGGTAACCACTGCGGCGCTCATGCGCGTGGGATACTCCACAATACGAGCGACTACAATGTCGCCGTGAGAGACACCGCAGCGCTTCGGCGAAGAGTCTTCCGGCAACACAAAGAAATCTCTTTGGATGCGGGCGTCCAGCGGTATAACAGCACCGAGAGGACCGGCGGTTTCATAGCGTCCTAAAAAAGTTGAGGTAGCACGTGTCAGCACAGAACGAACGATTGCCTGTGGCTCTCTGCCCCTTGCCGTTGCAAGAGACACCTGCACTTCATCGCCATCCATGCCCTCATGCAGACCATGGCGCGCAAGCGCAAAGGTGCCTTCAGGCGTAGTCACCGTCCCTGTTCCTGGCCGCATTACGCGCAGGATTCCCGTTAGAAGCTTCGGCGATTTTCTCGCTCTTTTAACCCTACCCTGCTTGCGGTTGCCGTTATGTACCTTTTTGCGCGCCACTATCCCTCTCTCGCACTTTTTCTGTATCTTCGATGTACTAATCGTTTCATTCTGATTTGACTAAGATATTACGATACGCAAAAGGGGTCGTCTCGCGAGCGACCCCTTCCTCCTTAATCGATTAAAATCCTATCCGTTCAGGACTGGCTTATACCCTACAACGCGCCCCTAATGACAATATCGCCTTCCTTCATGATAACTTCCATATTGTCAGGTGTCAGATCATGGATGTTGGAGGCAACGTCGCCCTTAACCACGAGAAGATCAGCAAGTTTACCCTTTTCAAGTGAGCCAAACTCATCCTCATGATGAACCATCTTTGCACCGTTCAGGGTACCGGCTTTGATGGTATCAAGAATGGAGATGCCTGCCTTATCAACAAAGTCATACATCTCATCAATGGTGACATAGCCGTATGGAGTTACAAAGCTGAAGGAGTCAGAGCCAATAGTCAGGGTCACGCCACGCTCATATGCGCGACGAAGATTGGCATAGGTGCGCTCCAAGCCCTTCTCGATAACACCGTTGCCTGGGAATTTGTCCAGCTCCGGCGTCCACTCGGGCGGGTATGTCGCATACCAGGTTGGCAAAAAGCCGATGGTGGGAGTAAAGAACGTTCCCTGTTCAACCATCAGATCCATGGTCTTATCGTCAAGCTCAAAACCGTGAATGAGCTGCTCGCAGCCACAGCGAACTGAATCATACGCGGCAGAAACGCTGTTGTACGAATGCGACCATACGGGAATGCCGACCATTGCGGCTTCATCGCAGACCGCCTTAATCTCCTCGTAGCAGTAGTGCTGATCCCTGCCGGAGTCCCAATGCCAGATACCGCCACCGGTTGCCCAAATCTTAATGGCGTCAGGGTTCTCGCGAAGACGACGGCGTACCGCCTTGCGCAAATCCCACGGACCGTCTACCTGGTCTCCCCATGGGTGGCTGTCTTTTGAAATCTGCAGTGGGAGATGGTGCGAATCGCCATGTCCGGCAACGCGGCAAAAACCAAGCCCGGTCGCGTAAATGCGCGGACCCTTCATAATGCCCATATTCACCAAATCGCGAATAGCAATACCGTTGCGGCCAATCTCACACACGGTGGTAAGGCCGTGCGTCAGAGCATCGTAGGACTGCTTGACCGCGCAAGCCTGTTTCTGGGCAACGGATTCAATAACCCAATCGTTGTCATCATCTGTCAGATTTCCGGAAAAGTGCAGGTGAGAATCGATAAGACCGGGCATAATGGTACGGCCCTGAATGTCACGAACCTCATAACCCTCGGGGATCTCAGTCCGAGGTCCTGCATAGGTGATCTTTGTATCGTCGACAAGGACCAAGGAGTCCTCAACCGGAGCTGAACCGGTACCGTCAACGAGTTTACCGCCTACAAAAGCATACCTTCCCATAATCCTCTCCAATTCTTTGTCGTTATCCGACACAGTGCCGCGTATTTTTCGCGCTATCCGCGCTTGTTAAACGCCAGAAGAATTACAAGGCCTATAAGAATCCACGCGCCGGTAATCATCCATTCAACAGGCTTCATTGCGGCTGGGCTGAAGGGAACGACCATAAGGGCGATGATAATCGCTCCAGCAAGAATGGCGCATATGATTCCGAATATGCCACCATTGACCTTGTAAGGCCGCGGAAGATCAGGTTCCGTCCGACGCAGGCGCAGGCAGGCCAAACCGGCCATCGTGCAGGCAAAAATAAAGCCGAGCGACGCAACGTTTGTCAAAGGAACGAGCATATTGCGGCCCAAGAACGGCCCCACAAGGGTGAGACAGGCCATGAAGATATTGGCCGTTTTCGGCGCGCCCGACTTTGGGTCAAGACGAGCAAAGCTTTCAGGCAGCATCTTCTTGCGACCCAGAGCCAGCAGAAGGCGAGTTGAAGCGCCGAAGAACGAATTCATGGGACCAAGGGGTCCAAGTGTCGCGATAATGAGCATCGCGATATAGAAGAAGATGTTAATGCGCTGAAGCACTGCAAGCGCAGGCACAGAACTCTTCACAAATTCATGCCAGTCAATCATGGTGCCGAAGGCGTAAATGCAGATGAGATAGAAAATACCAGAAGCTATGAGCGCGAGCGCCGGAATGATACCAAATTTCTTCCAATCCAAACCCTCAGAAGCTTCTTCAGCCTGCTGAGGAATAGTATCGAATCCGGCATAGAAGAAGGGTGTCATGACGAGAACGGCAATGACTCCGCCCAAAAATGAAGTCGCTTTTGTTGGATCTCCGCTTGCAACCTCAGTAGCCTGTGAGAAAAGAGGCATACCATTTTGCGGTGAGCCCACAAAAAATGAGATCACCATTGCAAGAACCATGCCAGCAAGCAGAGCCTTAGCAAGGAAGCTGGACAGTTTTGCCGCCGCTCCCGCACCCCTAAAGTTAAGGAAGATAACGAGAACCGCAAAACCTAAAGCAATAATCGTCGGCCATAGATACACGTCCGCACCAAGAATGGTATAGAGCTTGACGGATCTCAACCATGAAAGCGCAGGGAAGGCACCAAAACGATCCGTCAAAAGCGTTGAGATCGCAATAGCTTCCCACGGACACAGAGGCGCGTTACCCAAAAGCAGCATCCAGCCGGTAAAGAAGCCAACCGGGCGGCCAAAAGTTCTGTCCGTGTATTCAATGATGCCGCCTGAAATGGGAATTGCGGCGGTCAGTTCGCCAAAGACCATGCCAATCGGAACCAAAAACAGCGCGCCGATTGCAAATGCGATCATTGCCGGATACGGGCCGCCGCCAAGAATCATCCAGTCGCCGACCAAAAGCACCCATCCGGTGCCGATAATCGCGCCAAATCCAATGGTAAAGAAGTTAAAAAGCGAGAGCGACTTCTTCATTTGCGGTGCGGAAACATCTGTACTTGCCATGCCAAATCTCCCCTACAACTCAAAACGTATGAAGTTCTCTAGCCGTATCCTCACACGAAAATGATAAAAACGATTACATCATTTTGCGAACGGTCGTATAAATCATGTAGACGGATTACAGCGTTTCGCTTCTCCGACTGACGCGATAGCATACCGCTGAAAAAATGGCGAGAAGACCAATCTTCTCGCCATTACATGCTTCAGTACCGTACTATGTGCGTTTACAATCTACACTTTCAGATAGCGCCCCATGGCAATCGCAGAACCAAAAAGGCCCAGCAACAATCCGAGCAGCAAAAGCAGGCCGCTCATGCCCCACACCACATAGGTCGGAATGGCAAAGGTCAAAAATGACATGCTCTCCGTCAGACGCGGAAGCACAAAGTGCATACCGATAACGAGCGTTACCACGGCGAGAATCGCGCCAATCAGGGCCTCAAGCGCGCCTTCCATCAAAAATGGCCCGCGGATAAAGCTGTTAGAGGCTCCTACCAGGCGCATGATAGCAATCTCACGGCGACGCGCGTTGATTGCCAGACGAATGGTGTTGTTGATGAAGACGAACGCCACAAAAATAAGGAGCGCTACCAGCACGATGGCGCCGATACGGATGTACGAGGTAACGCTGAAAAGCCTCTCGACAGTTTCGCGGCCGTACTGGACGTCACCTGAAGGATTGTCCTTGTTGTCCGCGATGGCCTTAAAATCACTTGACGAGGAAATCTTCTGGGCTGTTGACTCTACCTGCTTGGGATCCTTCATCTTGATAACAAGTGAGGCCGGAATGGGGTTCTGACCGTCAAGCGCGCTGACCGCGTCAGCGGCATTGCGGTAGGACATAGTATTCCTGTATTCCTCGAGAGCCTCGTCCTTGCTCTTGTACGTCACAGATTCAACGTTGTCCCAACCCTGCACCTGCTTGGTAAAGGCGTCAACGGCGGTCTTATCGGCATCGTCTGAGAGGAACGCCTGGATGGTAACGCGATTCTCAACGTTGCCGACCATGTTTTCAATCAGAGCTGAGCCAAGCACAAACAAGCCGATGATAAAAAGCGACAGGAAGATAGTAACAACAGCGCCAAAAGCCGTTGACCAGTTCCTCCTAAAGTGATGACCCGCCTCACGCAGGGAATAGCCAAAATTAGAGAGCACCATAATAGCCATAGCCCCCTTTCTCTTGATCGCGCACGATATGGCCGGCTTCAAGCGCAATGACACGCTTGCGCAGAGAGTCAACCATCTCACGGTCGTGCGTTGCCATTACAACCGTTGTACCAGCGCGATTGATGCGATCAAGCAGCTTCATGATGCCGAGTGAAATGGCTGGGTCAAGGTTGCCGGTGGGCTCGTCGCAGATAAGCAGCGGCGGGCGGTTGACCATGGCACGAGCAACGGATACACGCTGCTGCTCGCCGCCGGAAAGCTGATCGGGATACGCGTCCATCTTCTGTCCAAGACCCACGAGGCGCAGTACCTCAGGAACCTGAACATTGATAATAGAGCGCGGCTTGCCAATGCATTCAAGCGCGAATGAAACGTTTTGATAGACCGTCTTGTCGGGAAGCAGCTTAAAATCCTGATACACCGTGCCAATCTGACGGCGCAGATACGGGACTTTAGAATTTCTCATCTTAGTGAGATCCTGGCCGGCAATAATCACTTTGCCGCCCGTGGTCTTTTGCTCACGGGTAATAAGGCGCAGCAAAGACGACTTGCCCGACCCCGAGTGACCAACGACAAATACAAACTCACCGGGATAAATATCGGCACTGATGCCGTCAAGCGCGGGTTTTTCAGGCTGCGACGGGTACACAAGCGTTGCCTTTTGAAATGAAATGGCCGGAGTTCCTGTACGGGAAATCGTTGGCTCGTCTTCACGGGCAAGGTCAGCAAACAGGCTGGCTCGATCCACCGGAGCCTGTTCCGGCTCCGTTTGCTCTTCAGCTGTAACAACATGAACACCGTCAGCAGTATCAAGCGGATCAAGTGAGTTGTCACTTGCAGGCGCGCTGTTCTGCTCGCCATATTCGCTCACGAGGCCGGCGTCGGGCGAAATCACGCCAAAACGCTCCTCTACATCGGCATTTTGTTGTTCATCGGTACGAAAATGATTAGCCACAGATGCTCCTTTTCACATACCGTAGAAACAGATACAGGGGTAATTCTACCAAACACGCAGGTATCTTGCGAAATCACCACGTAGATTTTACGTTATCGCCTGAAATGACTTAAAACCTTCACCAAACGCCTCGTGAACCTCGGACACAAACACGAGCGCCTCGGAGTCTATCTCGGCCACAATCTCTTTGAGCTGGATTGATTCTGAACGATTGAGTACCACAAGAAGAACGGGCTTGGTATTACCGCTCCACACGCCGCGAGCCTGCAGCTCCGTACAACCGCGGTTGAGTGAGTAGAGAATCTCATGAGCTATCGCGTCATGCTCCTTGGAGATGATGTACGCCGCGCGCTCCGACTTGGGGCCGTCAACCACATAGTCGAGCACTTTGCCTGTAATGAACATGGCCAGCATCGAATACAGTCCGCTCTCCAGTGAAAAGACGGGAATGGAGATTATGATGACAACCATATCAACAATGATGACCGCGGTGCCCATGGGAACCAGGAACCTCTTTGCGAAGGCCTGGGCGATAATATCGGTGCCACCCGTGTTGGCGCCAGCTCGAAATACCAGACCGAGTCCAATGCCACAGATAATGCCGCCCCAAAGCGACGCGAGTATCAAATCGTGCTTTCCAAGCACCGGAAGAACCGGCGCGAGAAGGTCGATAAACAGTGAGGACACCATGAAGCCTACGACTGAGCGGACCACATAGCTCTTGTTTCCTCCTCGTATGACAAAGACGATGAGGATGATGTTCATGGCGATGGTCTGAGCGCCAATAGGCAGCTCAATGCCGGCGGTTGCCGCAAGCGCGTGAAATACCGTTGCGAGACCAGTGATACCACCGGCCGCGATGCCGTACGGAATCTCAAAGCAATCGAGGCCAATCGCAAAGATTATCGAGCCAAGTATGATGAAGAATGTATCGCGGACAAGCGTGCGTATTTTCATTCTTTTCATGAAGCGTCCTTTTGTCCGACAATCCAGCGGTGATACGCGATGATAAAGGGGTCAAGATCTCCATCACTCAAGACAGCATCAACGTTACCCGTTTCCTCTCCAGTGCGGAGATCCTTAACCAGCTGGTATGGATAGAGGACATAACTGCGGATTTGATTGCCAAATGAGATCTCATGCTTAGGTCCACGCAGCTCATCAAGCTCCGCCTCACGCTTTTCTCGCTCGATTTCATACAGGCGGGAACGGAGAATGTTCATGGCCGCGGCCTTGTTTTGCAACTGGCTGCGCTCGTTTTGACACGTCACAACGGTACCGGTAGGAATATGCGTGATGCGCACCGCGGAGTCGGTGGTGTTCACTCCCTGCCCGCCGGGTCCCGATGCGTGATAGACGTCAATGCGCAGGTCACTAGGGTCAATTGCGACTTCTATGTCGTCCGGCAAGACCGGAAGCACTTCAACGCCGGCAAAGCTTGTTTGGCGACGTTTCTTATCGTCAGTGGGAGAAATGCGAACCAAACGATGGACGCCTTGCTCGGCGCGAAGCATTCCATACGCGTTTTTGCCCGACACGGTAAACGTAGCGCGGTCAATACCAATAACTTCAGCGGGAATTGCCTCCGCGATATCCACGCCCCACCCGCGACGCGCCGCATAGCGAAGATACATGTGGTAGAGCATATCCGCCCAGTCCTGGGCTTCAAGGCCGCCTTGCCCCGGCTTGACGGTAACAATCGCGTCGCCGTGATCAAGCTCATCCGTAAACCAGCTGGAAAGCTCCAACTCCGAAAGGTCATGCTCAAGTGCATCGACAAGCTGCTCCGATTCAGCGAGAAGCCCCTCGTCTCCTGTTTCATCACCCAACTCACGAGCGGCCTTCGCGTCATCCAACTTCGTTCGAGCCGCGTCAATGCCGGCGACATCGTCCTTCAAGTTTGCGAGATGAGCCATGGTCTCCCGCGCAAAATCAGCGTCGTTCCAAAAGTCAGGTTGCGCGCTTACCGAAGTAAGACGCGCTATTTCTTTGCGCTTCTCGTCAATATGAAGATACTGTTCGACTTCACCAAGACGAACGGCAAGAGCGCCTAAAGAGGCGTGCTCGGTTTCAGCCATGTCCTACCTGTTATCTGTTTTTTCCGTGGCAATTCTTGAATTTTTTACCGCTTCCGCAAGGACAGGGATCGTTTCGGCCTACGTTGACATAGGGGTTGGGGTCGTCAGCCTTGCGGTAGGTCGCAACCGACGAAGAGCCCACGCCGGAACCCTGAGGAGATTTTCCAATGGCTGCGCTGCGATTCTTGACCATCGCCGGTTTCTGACCCCGGTCTCCGTCCACCTCTTCGCCGCCAGAGTATTGCGCTCCTCGAAGCGACTCAGGCTCTTCGTCAGCAGACACACTCGTGCGGGGACGATTGACCAGCTCAATGTGCAGAATAGTACGAAGGAAATCCTCGTACATCGTATTGACCAGCAACGTAAATGCCGCGTACGCCTCGGTCTTATACTCAACGAGAGGATCGCGCTGGCCAAAACCGCGCAGGCCGATGCCCGTCTTCAGGTAATCCATCTCCTGGAGGTACGTCATCCAGCGGGTATCAATGACACGCAGCATAACCTGGGCAGAAAGCTCTTGCATAACTTCTTCACCCAGGCGATCGGACTTTTCATTGAAAGCGGTTTTGATGAAGTCAGCGACCGTCTTCGCAAGCTCCTCGGATTTCTTCTCTTCAGAAAGCTCCGGCACCTTTTTAGACTGGACACCCGTGAGCTCCTTGAGCCACTTGACGAGGCCGTCAAGATCCCATTCTTCATGAGGACCGAAGCAGTACTCGCCGATCACGCGCTCTGCGGTGGCGTCAGTAACATCCTCGATAAGCGCCATAAGATCTTTACCGTCAAGAATCTTATTACGCTCACCGTAGATAACCTGACGCTGCTTGTTCATGACGTCATCGTAGTCAAGAACATTCTTACGCATAGCGAAGTTGACTTCCTCAACCTTGTGCTGAGCTCCCTCAACGGCACGGGTAACAATCTTTGCCTGAATAGGCTGGTCGTCAGGCATTTCGTAGCGCTGCATCATAGCGGAAATGCGATCCATTCGATCTCCGCCAAAGCGGCGCATCAAATCGTCTTCAAGAGAAAGATAGAACTGAGTCTCGCCGGGATCGCCCTGTCGGCCCGAACGGCCACGAAGCTGATTGTCAATACGGCGGCTCTCATGGCGCTCGGTACCAATGACGCAAAGACCGCCGGCAGTAAGTACGTGCTGTCTCTCTGTTTCACAGACTTTCTCGGCACGAGCTTTTGCGCCTGCAAGTTGCTCGGCAGTAGCCTCTTCAGGATCGATGCCCTGCTCGCGAAGGAGATCTTCCGCCAGAACCTCCGCATTACCGCCCAGCAGAATATCGGTACCACGGCCGGCCATGTTTGTTGCGATGGTCACCGCAGCTTCGCGGCCGGCTTGCGCGACAATCTGAGCCTCACGCTCATGGAACTTAGCGTTCAGAACGCTGTGTTTAATGCCTCGTTTGTCCAGCAGGCGAGAAAGGCGTTCGGAGTTGTCGATAGAAACAGTACCAACCAGAACAGGCTGACCATTCGCATGGCGCTCCTCAACGTCATCAACGACCGCCTTGAATTTTGCGTCCACTGTGCGATATACCAAATCATCGTGGTCAACACGAATGACCGGGCGATTGGGTGGGATGACCTGAACAGGGACATGATAGACCTCGCGAAACTCCGCGTCCTCTGTCATGGCGGTGCCGGTCATGCCGGAAAGCTTGTCATACATCAGGAAGTAATTTTGGAGCGTAATGGTGGCAAGCGTCTGGTTCTCTTCACGAACCGCAACATTTTCCTTTGCCTCAATTGCCTGGTGAAGACCCTCGGAGTAGCGGCGGCCTTCCATAATGCGGCCAGTAAACTCGTCAACGATTTTGACTTCGCCGTCCATAACGACATACTGCTGGTCACGATGGAACATGTACTCGGCTTTGAGCGCCTGCTGCAGGTGATTGACAAGCTGTCCCGCATCGTCACCGTAAATATCAAGCCCAAGCTTCTTCTCGACTTTTGCAAGGCCGCTCTCTGTAGTGGCAATCGTGTGTTTTGCCTCGTCCATCTCAAAATCGACATCAGCAATAAGACCACGAACCGCCTGAGCGAAATCACGATAGGTACCGGCTGATTTAGTCCCCGCGCCGGAAATAATGAGAGGAGTGCGAGCCTCATCAATAAGGATGGAGTCCACCTCGTCGACGATAGCAAAATGATGGCCGCGCTGAACGCGCATTCCCGGCTGGGTAACCATATTGTCGCGAAGATAATCGAAACCAAATTCAGAGTTGGTTCCATAGGTAATATCTGCCTCGTAAGCCGGCTTTTTTAAGCTGAGGCGCATTCCGTTTTGAAGCAGGCCAACTTTCATGCCCAGGAACTTATAGATCTTGCCCATCCATTCAGAGTCGCGCTTGGCAAGATAATCGTTCACGGTAACGATATGAACACCGTTGCCTGAAAGCGCATTGAGATAACCGGCCAGCGTTGATACGAGCGTCTTGCCCTCGCCGGTTTTCATCTCTGCAATGGTTCCCTTATGCAACGCGATGCCGCCAATAAGCTGCACGTCAAAATGGCGAAGACCTGTTGTACGGACAGATACCTCACGGACAGTGGCAAATGCCTCCGGAAGCAGGTCATCTAGACTTTCTCCATGTGCAAGGCGTTTTTTAAACGCGTCCGTCTGCGCGCGAAGTTCATCATCGGTCATCGCCTGCATTTCCGGCTCAAGGGACGTAATCTGACGTGCGATTTTCTCATATGCCTTCAAGTCCTTATCGGCGCCGAAGGAAAGAACCTTTGAGAGAAAGTTTGCCATAGGTATCCTTTAAGTATCGGTTTCTCTTTGTGAGAGTCCCTTAAGAAAGAGACTCCTTTATCCAGCCTTTTAATTCTACTCATTTTTTCCCTTGATGGAATATCCTAAGCTCCTTTAGGTGCCTATTTGCCCCTACTTCATGAAATTGCTACATACTTACCTCACCGCAACTACGCCATTACTTCACTGAGACTCCACCATCACTCCACCGCGACTTCAATATAGGAATCCTCGATACGCAGCGGCTCCGCCTTGTGTGATTTGTCGCGAATATCCCCAGCGATTATACGCAGCTCTTTTGAGGGAATACGATTCTCCTGCTGCAGACAGCGCCTTACATAATCGTCGTAGCAACGCTGGGCTTCTGCCGATCTTCCGCAAGCCCGCATGGCCTTTACCAGAGCAATGATTGAGCTTTCTTTGTATTCATCGACAAGAACGGCGTTTTCGGCGAGAAGTACCGCGAGCTTATAGCACTCTAGACGCAACGCGGCTTCTGAACCGATTGTCATGATGTCGATATACTTTTGACAGAAATTTCTTCTCACCGTTTCAACGTAGGAAAAAGCATCGTCTGTCGGAACATAGACATCACCTCTATACAGACACCGAACTTCCTGCGCAAGATGGACCAACTCTTCATCGTCCGTAACGGTCGGTACTATCCGAGCGATTTCTTCAAAGCGGTCGATATCAACCGTAAAGATTTGATCATTCAACATGACGGTCTTCTCACCTCGAATCGATATGATTGGATTGCATGTTTCATCAATTGAAGCGATTGCCTGTCTAATCACTCTTGTTGCCTGGTAGATTTTCTCGACACCTGCTCCATATGTGCAATTTGGCCACAGCGCGTCAATAATGGCGTGCCTCGGCGCGGTATGTTTTCTGGAGAGCGCCAGGTAAATAAGGAGCAGTTTAGCGTAGCGTTTTCCAAACATACTCTCCGGAACAGGCACCCCATTAACCGTTACCGAAAATCCTCCCAAAATAGAGAGCCGAATACCCCGATGTGGAGACGCCTGAGTGGAACCAGCCTCTTTCTGCGTTTCATGCTGTATTTCATGCGAATGGGGATTTATGCTGCCAGAATTCTTCTGCAATGAGGCTCCCATTGCACGTTTCCAAGACTCAGGGATACACTTTGTAAGTTCGTCCGAAAACTGCCCAATTCCTTTTACAAGCGCACGAATAAGCCAAAGCGCGTTCTGAGGCGCCGACTCAGCAGACATCCGCGGCTCTTTGAGAGACCCGCATCCTGAAAAGGAATCCATCGCATTTACAATCACCTTATACGCCTCGTACAGCGAAGGATTAACAACAGGACGTGTTTCTTGTTCTTTTGGAGGCTCGCCCAGCATAAAGCGGGATACTCCCGAGAGAATGAAACCTGTTTCAGCGAGGTAGTCGCACCGAACCTTTTGCGCAAGAACCAACGCATTGTTTGCATGAACATACGCTCGCGGATACGCTTTGCTTCGCAGGTCAAGTATGCTGACCGCAAGCAACTCAACAACTTGCGCAATCACATCGCCGCGCTCTTCAGCCTGAGACGCGTAGCGCTCAACCTGATAAATTGAGGCAACATCTGTTTCTTTCTGCTCAATAAGCCGGAGACTTTGCACAATGCCGATATAACTTCTCAACCCCATAACATCAGACGTTCTCAAAAAGCCAAGCGCCTCATCCAACCGAACTGATGAAGCTGGTTGAGGAATTCCTAAAAGGATGCGGAGTATCTCTCTGTCAATCGTGATACATGCGGACGACAGGGTCATTTTGCAGTCATCATGTATTTCAAGGCTCAAAAGTCGATATGCATCGGCCAACCTTCCCACACGAACAAGCGAAAAGACCTGTCTGTGCAGCATGAGCCTCTGAACCATGGAGCTTTGCTCATCGATGTCTCCTGCAAGAAACGGCAACGGTTTAACAACGAGCATCCTTGCAGACGCGAGCAGAGCACATGCATTGACAAGAGACTCCGGTGAAGCAATTGATTTGGCGGAGAAGGTATCGTCAAAATCCTTGTTTTGCGTCTGCCCCTGTACGACATATGAAAGAGCGTGCTCAAGCGCCCTCATACCAGTCCGCGAAAGAACATCTCTGTTTCTCATGGTCAAAAATACATTGCTTACAAGGTGAGTTTCTCCCGCGTCAATCAGCTCAGCAGCATCCGGCAATACCAGGTTCCAAGAGTACGCCTCGCCAAGAAGCGTGCATGCGAGGGACAGGCGCTTGTATTCGTGACGCTCCTTTAGTAATAAGGCTATCTTCTGAAGGTACGCCATCATGAACGGCACATATTGCTTAAGCTTTGGAACGCAGCCTTCAAGAAGGTCGGCGCGGCTGTTAAGAATACAACTGAACCGTTTGCCCTTGTTATCGACACCGAAATAGGGAACGTTCGCTTCAAAATATGGCATATATTCAAGAGCGCGTTTTCCGAGAACCGTCTCAATATCCTGAAACGTTCCCTTACCAAGTAGCAAAAGGGTTGATCTGGCTATAAGCTCTTCGTGACAAAGCGTTTCTCTCACCGTATCAAAAATAAGAGAGAGCAGTGCTTCCTGGTATCTAATTGACAGCTTTGTTGTATCACCACAGAGCATTTCTTCTCGCAAAGATCCTACGAGCAGCGGGACTCCTCGCGTAAGCTTTGTAGCTTTTCTCTTTACACTCTCAGGCGCAGGGGAATTGCTCTCATCAAGGAGCAATTCGAGCGCACTAAAAACGAGACAGTTTGGTATTTCTTCAATAAGCTGCGCCGCCTCGGGCAGGCAAGCGACAACAACGGCACAACCTGCAGCTCTCAACCGGCTGAATGCGCGAGCCTGTTTAACCACCTGCGCTTCATCTGATTCCGGTACATCGTCAAAGAAAACAATCCGCTGTTTGATTGAGTTTTTGCAACGAGAAATGTCATATGATTTGCGAGCAATATATGCGGAAGCGTCTTTTGGAGTGTAGCCGCAAAGCGAAAAATCATAGTACTTCCAGCCACGATACTCCGATTGCGCTCGCAATTCACGCATGAGCGTTGTTTTACCCATTCCAGGCTCAGCGCAAAGGACCAAGATTCTATCGCGCATAGCCGAATCAATAAAATGACCAACCGTAAGTGAATGGCTAAAGAGACCTTCGTAGGGACTCACAAAGGAGCAGCGCGACGGTGCATGATGAGTCTCTTCAGAATTTTCTTGATACATAGTGTGTCCCCCTCACCTATTGCTAGCCGTGCAACTCCATTCTCTTGGACTTACTTTTGGTTGCACTTTTGGCTCTTTAAAAGTTTCACTACTAAGAGTGATACAAAATGCAATAGAAAAATTAAGGACTCGGTAATCGGTAGGGAGAAATTTGTAAGATTAAGGTCAAATAGCAGTCAGATAACGGTCAGATGAAACATAAGGTGTGTTGAGAATGTTTAAAACTCTCTCATAATATATTACATATTTTGTTATCTAATCATTTTTTCTTAAATAATATAAGCTAATTTAACGAAAGTTATCGAATTATGAAATTTATGTATTTTATATATGTAGGTTTTGTTTACTATCCGTAGAAAAATCTTCGAAGAAAAGTTGAAAAATTGCATCTTAAAGAAGCGGCTCAAGATATAGAGATTTCATGTAGGGGCTGAACGGTCACACAAATCCGCCTATGCACACAGTTTCATCAAAAAAACTCGACACATCTTCCACATTTCATCTACGGCATCGTTCTTCAAAAGCCTCCACATACGCGCACACAAAAGTCCCTCTCTATGCAAATGCCCCTTGTTGGTCAGCGACGTCCTGCTCTCCCACGGACTTCCTCCGCAGTACCATCGGCGCTCGGGAGCTTAACTTCTGGGTTCGGAATGGGACCAGGTGTGCCTTCCCTGCCATAATCGCTGACCAACAAGGGGTATTCGACTTTCAAGCGAGGCTTTCGCTCACGTACCCTGAGGGCCGCACAGTGTGATTGTTCGATCGAAGAAGGATCGCGTTTGGTAAAAGTATGTTTGAAAAGAAGAGCTCGACCGATTAGTATTGCTCGACTAAATGCGTTGCCGCACGTACATCTGCAACCTATCAACCTCGTAGTCTACAAGGGGTCTTACCGAAAGGAAAACTCATCTTGGGATGGGCTTCCCGCTTAGATGCTTTCAGCGGTTATCCCAACCGGACTCAGCTACCGGGCTCTGCCATTGGTTGACAACCCGTACACCGGAGGTCCGTCCACCCCGGTCCTCTCGTACTAGGGGCAGCCTCCCTCAATTTTCCTACGCCCACAGAGGATAGGGACCGAACTGTCTCACGACGTTCTGAACCCAGCTCGCGTACCGCTTTAAATGGCGAACAGCCATACCCTTGGGACCTGCTCCAGCCCCAGGATGCGATGAGCCGACATCGAGGTGCCAAACCTTCCCGTCGATGTGGACTCTTGGGGAAGATCAGCCTGTTATCCCCGGAGTACCTTTTGTCCGTTGAGCGACGGCCATACCACTCTGAGCCGCCGGATCACTAGAACCTGGTTTCCCATCTGCTCGACTTGTAAGTCTCGCAGTCAAGCCTGCTTATGCTCTTGCACTCAAAAGAATGGTTGCCGACCATTCTGAGCAGACCTTACGTGCGCCTCCGTTACATTTTAGGAGGCGACCGCCCCAGTCAAACTACCCACCTGACACGGTCCCCACGCCGGATAACGGTCGCAGGTTAGGATGCCGAAACGTCGAGGGTGGTATTCCAAGGGTGACTCCCCAGAAACTGGCGTCCCTGGTTCAAAGTCTCCCACCTATCCTCTACACGACGAACCGGCAGCCAATGTCAAGCTGCAGTAAAGGTTCACGGGGTCTTTCCGTCCTTCTGCGGGTAAGTCGCATCTTCACGACTAGTGCAATTTCACCGGGTCTATGGTTGAGACAGCGTCCAAATCGTTACGCCTTTCGTGCAGGTCGGAACTTACCCGACAAGGAATTTCGCTACCTTAGGACCGTTATAGTTACGGCCGCCGTTTACTGGGGCTTAGATTCGCTGCTTCGCATACGCTAACAACTCCTCGTGACCTTCCAGCACCGGGCAGGCGTCAGACCCTATACGTCGTCTTACGACTTCAGCAGAGTCCTGTGTTTTTGATAAACAGTCGCTTGGACCTATTTACTGTGACCGGCCGAGGCTCAAAGAGCGTGTCTTATCACCCAAACCGGCACCCCTTCTTCCGAAGTTACGGGGCAATTTTGCCGAGTTCCTTAACCATAGTTCTCCCGATCGCCTTGGTATGCTCTACCCACCTACCTGTGTCGGTTTTGGTACGGGCTCCGACAAGCTCCCTAGAGGTTTTTCTTGGAAGTATGGGCTCACTAGCTTCACTCAGTTGCTTCGTCAGACACCTCAGCCTCATAAGAAGCGCGTTTTACTACTTCTTAGCCTACGTGTCTTCACGGGGACGTCCAGAACCCCGACCAGCTACCCTGCTCCGTCACCCCATTGGTGATAGCGCTTGTGCGGAGGGACAGGAATATCTACCTGTTGTGCATCGACTACGCCTTCCGGCCTCGCCTTAGCTCCCGCCTGACCCTGGGAGGATTAGCCTTGCCCAGGAACCCTTAGGTGTACGGCGGACGAGTTTTTTACTCGTCTTTCGTTACTCATGCCAGCATTCTCACTTCTGGTCAGTCCACAGCCGGTTATCCGACTGCTTCAACCCAAACAGAAAGCTCCCCTACCACTTACACATACGTGCAAGTCCGCCGCTTCGGTACTATGCTTAGCCCCGTATATTGTCGGCGCATGTCCACTCGACCAGTGAGCTATTACGCACTCTTTAAATGAATGGCTGCTTCTAAGCCAACATCCTGGTTGTCTGAGCAAACGCACATCCTTTGCCACTTAGCATAGATTTTGGGACCTTAGCGGGCGGTCTGGGCTGTTTCCCTTTTGAATACACAGCTTAGCCCACATATTCTGACTCCCGGACTTTGGACCCTATGGTATTCGGAGTTTGATTAATCTTGGTAGGCGGTGAAGCCCCCGCAACTATTCAGTGCTCTACCCCCACGGGTAAACGTCCGAGGCTAGCCCTAAAGCTATTTCGGGGAGAACGAGATATCTCCAGGTTTGATAGGCCTTTCACTCCTATCCACAAGTCATCCCCTCAGTTTTCAACCTAAGTGGGTTCGGCCCTCCACGGGGTCTTACCCCCGCTTCAGCCTGCTCATGGATAGCTCACCTGGCTTCGCGTCTACGGTATGCGACTCACGCGCCCTATTCAGACTCGCTTTCGCTGCGGCTCGCTTTTGAGCTTAACCTTGCCACATGCCGTAACTCGCTGGCTCATTCTACAAAAGGCACGCCGTCACAGACAAAAGTCTGCTCCGACTGCTTGTAGGCAAACGGTTTCAGGTACTATTTCACTCCCCTCATCGGGGTACTTTTCACCTTTCCCTCACGGTACTGGTTCACTATCGGTCACAAGAGAGTATTTAGGATTGGAGGGTGGACCCCCCAGGTTCCCACCGGGTTTCACGTGTCCGGCAGTACTCAGGTGCCACACGAGAAGACATCGCAGATTCGCATACGGGGCTTTAACCCTCTTTGGCCGGCCTTTCCATACCGTTTTGCTTCCACGATGTTTTGTAACTTCTATGGTGTGTGGTCCTACAACCCCGAAAGCGCTTGCGCAACTTCCGGTTTGTCCTATATCCCCGTTCGCTCGCCACTACTTGGGGAATCTCGTTTGATTTCTCTTCCTCGGGGTACTTAGATGTTTCAGTTCCCCCGGTTACCTCACTCCTGCCTATAGATTCAGCAGGAAGTACTAGACGATTAAATCTAGTGGGTTTACCCATTCGGACATCCACGGGTCAAAGGTTATGTGCACCTCACCGTGGCTTATCGCAGCTTATCACGTCCTTCATCGGCTTCTTGTGCCAAGGCATCCACCGTTTGCCCTTACCATCTTCTTTTAATGGTTTGAACATACTTGATTGCACTTTTGCCGTATCGGCAAAAGTATCTACAGATGCGATCTTCTTGAAGAAAATCGAATTAATCACACTATGCAGCTCTCAAGGTACGCGAGGGCGAACCCTCGAGACCGGATACTGACGCATATGCGGACAAAGATTTCAGTGTTGATACATTGCGAGGGTACTCAAATAAAGTAAATCAATCTAGATGAGGGTATCTCCCTAGAAAGGAGGTGATCCAGCCGCACCTTCCGGTACGGCTACCTTGTTACGACTTCACCCCCCTTACCAACCACACCTTCGGCGTCTCCCTCCAAACGGTTAGGCTGACGACTTCGGGTGCAATCGACTCGGGTGGTGTGACGGGCGGTGTGTACAAGACCCGGGAACGCATTCACCGCGGCGTGCTGATCCGCGATTACTAGCAACTCCGACTTCATGGAGGCGGGTTGCAGCCTCCAATCCGAACTGGGGCCGGCTTTCGAGATTCGCTCACCCTTGCGGGTTGGCAGCTCATTGTGCCGGCCATTGTAGCACGTGTGTAGCCCAGGACATAAGGGGCATGATGACTTGACGTCGTCCCCACCTTCCTCCGGCTTGACGCCGGCGGTCTCGTATAGGTGCCCGGCCGAGCCGCTGGCAATATACGACGAGGGTTGCGCTCGTTGCAGGACTTAACCTAACATCTCACGACACGAGCTGACGACAGCCATGCACCACCTGTATAGGCTCCTTTCGGCCACGACGTTTCCGCCGCTTCACCTATATGTCAAGCCCTGGTAAGGTTCTTCGCGTTGCTTCGAATTAAACCACATGCTCCGCTGCTTGTGCGGGTCCCCGTCAATTCCTTTGAGTTTTAGCCTTGCGGCCGTACTCCCCAGGCGGGACACTTAATGCGTTAGCTGCGGCACGGAGGAAAGGCTCCCCCACACCTAGTGTCCATCGTTTACAGCTAGGACTACCAGGGTATCTAATCCTGTTTGCTCCCCTAGCTTTCGCTCCTCAGCGTCAGTTATGGCCCAGAAGGCCGCCTTCGCCACTGGTGTTCTTCCTAATATCTGCGCATTCCACCGCTACACTAGGAATTCCACCTTCCCCTACCAAACTCAAGTCTGCCGGTATCGGGAGCGGACGGAGGTTGAGCCTCCGGATTTAACTCCCGACCTAACAGACCGCCTACGAGCGCTTTACGCCCAATGAATCCGGATAACGCTTGCCCCCTACGTATTACCGCGGCTGCTGGCACGTAGTTAGCCGGGGCTTCTTCTGCAGGTACCGTCACTTACGCCTCGTCCCTGCTGAAAGCGGTTTACAACCCGAAGGCCTTCGTCCCGCACGCGGCGTCGCTGCATCAGGCTTTCGCCCATTGTGCAAGATTCCCCACTGCTGCCTCCCGTAGGAGTCTGGGCCGTGTCTCAGTCCCAATCTGGCTGGTCGGTCTCTCAACCCAGCTACCCATCATTGCCTTGGTAGGCCTCTACCCCACCAACAAGCTAACAGGCCGCGGGCCCATCCTTCTCCGCAAAAGCTTTCTCACTTGAGTCATGCGGCTCAAGTGAAGTATCGGGTATTATCCTCGGTTTCCCGAGGCTATCCCCAAGAGGAGGGCAGGTTGCCCACGTGTTACTCAGCCGTTCGCCACTTTATACACACCTAAAAGGTGCTTTAATCGTTCGACTTGCATGTGTTAGGCGCGCCGCCAGCGTTCATCCTGAGCCAGGATCGAACTCTCCATTCAAACTGATACAGACACATGTGCCTGTAGAGGTTAAAAGAGGTGAGTATAAATCCTCGCTTAGATCACGCTGATCTCGGATTCGCTGAAATATAAGAATTGGCGTGAATTTGCATTCACATTCGATTATTTCGCTAGTCTGTCTTTGTCGATCTTTTACGATCTCAGTATCCGGTTTTCAAGGTTCGCTGCGCTGCGCTTTTAGTAGGTCTGTCAGCGTCGCGCGGGGAATAACTATAGTCTCTACCCCCCTTCGAAAGACCCGAAAAGGCCGTCTTCACAAATCCTCCACAATTCGGGAACGAGAGGGTGGGTGGAAGGGAGG